>CAWBFP010000040.1:0-81664 GCA_963788095.1 uncultured Alphaproteobacteria bacterium
CGCCAAGAGTTTTAATGGCATTATAATGGGCATTGTAACGCGTGAGGCGGCGACATGGGCGCTGACCCGAAAACCGTTCAGAGGCGCGGGCTCTAAGTCTGACCCTGCCGATCGAAACGTTCAACTATCTGGCCCTCCTGGCCACGCTCGGAAAACTCGGCCGGACCGAGAACGAGGTCGCCACCCACATCCTGGTGCGCGAGGTCTATGCCATGCACGAGCGCGGTTTCCATGACCTGAGAATCCCGGCGCCCGACGATCGCACTTAAGGACCGGCCCCGATTTACGGGGCAAGCAAAGGGACCAAAGCCGTATATGACTCCTTGGTCTCTCGCCCGGGAGCGACCTGCAAGGATCGGAGGGCTTGGCCATGCATCGCCTTCTGCCGGCATTCGCCTGCGCGGCCGCCGTCCTCGGCCTGACCGAGACCGCCTCGGCACAGTTTGGAATCTGCAAGCCGGTTGCGGAACGCGCACGACCGAGCGACGTCGGATGCTGGATCGTCGCCCATGGATCGGTCGGTCAGCTGACGCAGCCGCAGGTCTATTGGCACCTCGACGTCTATCCGACACGGGGCGCGGCGGAAGCCGCCAAGGGGCGCGGCACGGTGACGGAGGCGCTGGGAAGACCGCGCTGCTCAGGATCGAGGACAAAGGGTGGCGGCCCGCCGGCGGCGAACGGGTCGCCGAGATCGGGCCGCTGCCGATCGCGGCCGGACAGAATACGCCGTGCAATACATGGAGGCGATTTCAATCCCGGCATGACGGCGCCATCGCATGAGCATGCCGAACCGGAGGCCTGGTACACCGAGGCGGGCGAAACCTGTCTGGAGACGCCTGAGGGCAAGCACATCGGGCGCGCCGGCGGACCGCCGCTGACCATCCCGGCCGGACCGCCGATGCATCTGACGGCTACCGGAACCGAGCAGCGTCGCTCGCTGGTGCTGATCCTGCACGACGCGGCGCAGAACCCGTCGAAGCCAAGGCCCGACTTCGTGCCAAAGGGGTTGTGCAAGAATTAGCGCGTGACGGCTGGCGAAATCTCGAGGGATGCGACCGAAACTCAGACTTAAGGGCTTGCAGCCAAGCGCACATTCGGACCCAGATTGCCACCCAGGTTTAGGAACTTTACCCTGCCTCACCTTGTTGATGGGCGGGGCCTGTCGATTTGGCGGGAGGAATTGATGAGGAAATTCGCACTGTTCGGCGCGATGGTACTGGCAAGCGTTGTCAGCCTGGGCGGCGCCCAGGCTTTTGTGGGCGCATCCGGCCTTTCCGGGATCGAAGCACTTCCGGGCGCTACGCCCGCCGCGATGTGCGGCCGTTCGTGCGACTCCGGCGGCCGCTACATCCCGGGGCCGCCCGAAGTCTGCTACGAGCGCGGGCTGCGCTACTGTGGATCGTCCCGCGACCGCGGTCCAACGGTCCAAGTTCCCGGGGTCTCGATCGAGGTCGGCCGGAGCGGCCCGACCGTGCGACGCGGCGTCGACTGCCAAGAGCTGCGCGCCGCCTGCCTCAACAAGGACCGGCTGGGCGAGCAGGGCGAGGGCAACTGCCGGCGTTACCGGCAACTGTGTCGCTAAGCCGCGCGATTCCGTAGGCTGCGCAAAGCTTGCCCTCGCGAAGGCGGGGGCGCCGCGCTGACGGCGCCTGCGCACCTGCTGCGATTGGTGTTGAAACGTGCGTTGCGCATGCGCCTTCCGCCTTCGCGGGAGCAAGCTTGCGCGCTATCACACCTTTCCATGCAAATGGCACGCGACCGCGCGCGCCGACGACGACGGTCAGCGCCGGGTCCTGCGTGCGGCAGATCTCCATCGCCTTCGGGCAGCGCGGGTGGAAGCGGCAGCCGGACGGCGGACGTAGCGCGCTACTAAGCAATCCAAATGCGACGCGCTCCTCCTGGATTGCTTCACCTTCGGCTCGCAATGACGACCATACCGGACGATACTATGATGTTCACCTCATTGGAGGTGCGAGCATGGACGTGCGTGGCAAGGTCGTCGTGGTGACCGGCGGGGCGGACGGGATCGGCAAAGCGCTGTGCGAGCGGTTTCATAAGGAGGGCGCCAAGACCGTGGTGGCGGCAGACCGCAACGCCGAGGGGGCGCGGCTGGTTGCCGCATCGGTTGCCGGCCTGGCATTCGCGTGCGACGTCGCCAAGGAGGACGACATCTCGCGCGTGGTCGCGGAGACCGAGGAGCGCGCGGGCCCGATCGCGCTGTTCTGCTCCAATGCCGGGATCGGCGATTTCAAGGGCACGCCGGAGAGCTCGGCCTCCTCGCCGAACGAGCAATGGGAACGCGGCTGGGCCGTCAATGTCATGGCGCACGTCTACGCGGCGCGCGCACTGGTGCCGCGCATGGCCGCGCGGGGCGGCGGCTATTTTCTCAACACCATCTCGGCCGCCGGGCTGCTCAACCAGATCGGCAATGCGGTCTACGGCACCACCAAGCACGCCGCCGTCGGCTTTGCGGAAAATCTCGCCTTCACGCACCGCGATCAGGGAATCCGCGTCTCCATCCTGTGCCCGCAAGGGGTCGACACCGCGCTGCTGCGCGCCGGCGAGCGCGGACCGCAGCACCTCGACGGCGTGCTCACGCCCGAGCAGGTGGCCGACAGCGTGATGGAGGGATTGGCCGAGGAGCGATTCTGCATCCTGCCGCATCCGCAGGTGCTGCAGTACATGCGCAACAAGACCGAGAACTACGACCGCTGGATCGCCGGCATGGCGAAGCTGCGCCGCTCGCTGGCGACCGAGGGGCGGTAAACTGATGAGTGTCCCGGGCGCAGCGCACCACAAGCGAAGCACAGTGGCGCGCTGCAGAACCGGGACCTTCGCAAACGCTTGAGTTTGTGAATGTCCCGCATCTGCGGTGCATCACTTTCGCGCTGCACCGCGTGCGGGACACAAGCTCATCGCCGTACCAGGTTGCGCGCCCACTTGCCGGCGTCGACGGCGGCGCGGCGTAAGCCTTCCAGGCCGCATGCAAGCCTGAAGCGGCCGCCGGCCTCGGGCCGAAGCGCGATCAGCTGATCGGCCAGCAACAGACGGTCGCGCCAGAGGTGATCGATCATCGGGTGATCGGGTGTGGCGCAGCAATCGACGCGGCCGATGGTCGGATCGGCGAGCAACGACTCCGTGATCTCGAGCGCGAGCTGCATCCCGGGCTCCTCGTCGCAACTGATCTTCCAGAGCCAGCCGGCCCAGCCGCTGCGCAGCAGGATGGCGGCCGCGATCACGCGGTCGTCGAGCAACAGCCGGTCGATGCGCGCCTGGCCGGCGGCGGCGAGGGCGCGGAGAGCCCGGCGCATGAACCGCTCGACGTCGGGGTTGAGCACGGCCGCGCTCCGGGCGCGGCCCTTCCCGCCGTTCGACTCCAGCGCGACAAACGCATCGAGCGCTTCGACGATCCGCGAAGGCTCCGAGGCGGTCACCGTGTAAAGCTTGCCGCGCTCGGCGAGACAGCGCGCCTCGCGTACCGTCAGCGCGCCGGCGAAATAGTGCGCCCGCGCGAGCGAAGGCGCGAGCAGCGCGCGGCCATGCTGCGCGAACCAGGCGATGCGGCCCTGGCGCTTGAACACGGCGAGCGCGAGCGCGTTCGCGAACGGACCGGCGGCCGGCGTGAAAGGCAACAACAGCAGATCGGACAGGCCGGCGTCGGCGGCAACGAAGTCCAAGGCGGCGTCGATTGCGTGCTCGGCGCAATCGCGATCGACCAGCGGCACGCCCAACGGTGCGTAGGGATGCGTCCATCCGATCAGAATGGGCAACCGCATGCCATAGCGTCGCCGTTCGACGCGGATCGGGAACAGTCCCTCGAGCCGGTTCGGCTCGCCGTCGGACCAGACCAGAATGGCTCCGACCTCGCGCCCGAACACGGGCGCGGCCGCGAGCGCGAACGCCGGCTCGTAGAAGATGTTGGGCTCGAGAGCGCGCGCCGCGAGCGCCCTCCATGCATCGGCGATATCGGCGAGCGACGCCAGCTCCCGCCATTGCGCACGCAGCCGGCGACCGGCCGACTGATGTGCTGGCGATGGCGCGTCGGCGCGCGCCCGATCGTCGAGCCCAGCCCCAGGATATAGCGTCGCGATATCGGTCATGACCAGAGGCCGTCAGCTCTCCCGATCAGCGCCACCGCGCCAGATGCACACGGGGAGCCCGAGACGGCGCTTGGTGACAGCACCAGGGAACTCGTCAGCGCCATCGCGCCAGCCTCCTCGCCCGTCCCTTGACGGCCGGATCATGGTCAGGAAGCGCTTAACGTTTTGTTGGGATGTTGATCGAAAGTGACAAGTAAGTGAAACAAAAGAGAAATTGCGCGCCATGGCGGGCGCGCCGCTAGCCGGCGAAGCCGCCGCCTTCGAGGAAGGCCTGCTCCTCCGGCGTAGTGTCGCGGCCGAGGATCGCGTTGCGATGCGGAAAGCGGCCGAATCGGCGGATGATGTCGACGTGCTCCTGTGCATACTTGATCAGCTCGGCGTCGCCGGTCGCCCTGAACAAGGCGAGGCCCCGTTCCTGATCGGCGATGTCCTCGGAATGCTCGAACGGCAGGTAGAAGAACGTCTGCTCGGCCGGCGCAAAATTTTGATCGAAGCCGCGCGCAACCGCGCGCGCCGCAACCGCGCGGGCGAGCGGATCGGCCGCATAGGTGCGCGCATCACGGCGGAACATATTGCGCGGGAATTGGTCGAGCACGATCAGCAGTGCAAGCGCATCCTCGGGCGTTGCCTCCCACGCCCCCAGGCGGCCGGCGGCGGCCGCCTCGTAGGTGGCGAGAAAACGCCGCCCGATCTCATCGTCGAACGCGGCATCTTTTTCGAACCACTTGTCGGAACCCGCCGCCCGCCAGAACGTCAGCACGTCGGCCGGCGTCGCAACGACACTTTCGGGGAAACATTCAGCCATCGCGAGTTGCTCCGTCACCGGCCTCGGTTGCTGTCCTTACGGCTGCAGCAGCCTGCCGGCTACGCCGCCGCCACGGCTTCGACCTCGAGCTTCCATCGAGGATCCAACAGCTGACAGCAGACAACGGTGGACGCAACGCGGTGCGAGCCCAGTTGCTTTTCACGCAGCCGCGCGTTTGCTTCGTCGTACTTTGGGTCGGCCAGATAGGTGCGTAGCGAGACGAGGTTGGTCACGCGCATACCCGCCGCCGCCAGGATCGTGCGCAGGTGCTGCCAGATCAGCTCGGCCTGCTCTTCGAAGGAATCAGGCATGGCCTTGCCGTCTTCCTCGAACCCGTTCAGGCCGCTGATGAAGAGAAGGCGCGTGCCCTGCACGACTTCGGCGGCATGCACGTAGCCGCGATAAGGCGGGAACACTCCAGCCGGTGTGTGGGGAACGATGGGCACGTGCTGTATCCGAGTAGAACTCCATGTCGCCGGTCTATTTGCGATCCGTATTGCGCTTACGCTCGTTCGCCGAACTCGCTTTCAGGCGGCAGTGGACCGTACTCACAGCCGGACACCCTCGGCGACGAGGCGATCGTAGCCCGGCGGATCGAGACGGACGAAGCCTTGCGCCTTCGGGTCGTCGAAGAAGATCGGGTCGCCGCAAGCCGCTGGGTCAAAACCTTCGCGCGCCAGCGCACCCTTCTTGAGCTTGAACGTGCCGGTGACGTCGAGCCCTGCGGCAAGGCGCAGGAACATCGGCCGCGCATACGCCGGCAGCTCCGCCTGCAGATGCCGACGCAGCGCCGCAAGGTCGAGACCATCGTCGGCCACCACCGCCGCCATGCCCGCCTTGCCGTCATGGCCCGGCAGCGTCACGCCGTAGACGTTGGCCTCCTTGATGCCGGGGAAAGCGGTGATCGTCTCCGACACTTCCGATGTGGCAACGTTCTCGCCCTTCCAGCGAAAGGTATCGCCGACACGGTCGACGAAGAAGAAATAGCCGTTGCGGTCCTTGCGCATCAGGTCGCCCGACCGGAACCAGGCATCGCCCGGCTCGAACACATCGCGCAGGATCTTGCTCTCCGTCGCCGCTTTCTCGGCGTAGCCCTCGAAGCGACTTCCGGGCTTGGCCGGATCGTTCAGGATTCTGCCGATGACCTCACCGCTCTCGTTCGCCTCGCATTCGATGCAAAAGCCGCCGGCGTTGCGGACCGGCTGCTCGGTCTCGACGTCGAAGCGCACGACCTTGATCGGGAAGCGGCGGGCGAGGAACCACGGCAGGCGGCCGACCGCGCCCTCCCGGCTCTCGAAATTGAACAGCGTGCAGTTGCCTTCCGTCGCGGCGTAGAATTCCAGGATCTCCGGGATGCCGAAGCGCTGCCTGAACGCCGGCCACACGTCCGGCCGCAGCCCGTTGCCGCAGGCGAGCCGGACACGGTGCCGGCTCTCGCCGGGACTTGCCGGAGCGTTGACCAGGTAGCGGCAGAGCTCGCCGATATACTGGAACAGCGTGCAGTCCCAGCGCACGACGTCGTCCCAGAACTCGCGCGCGGAGAACTTTTCGCGGATCACCGTGGCGCCGCCGCTCGCCAGCATGGCGCCGGTCGCAACCACGCCGCCGACGGTGTGATACATCGGCAGGCAATCGTACATCCGGTCGGTCGGCTTGGCGTCCATGGCGCCGGCAAAATCATGGCTCGCGAGCATCAGCCGGTAGTGGTTGACGTTGGCGGCCTTGGGCAGGCCGGTGGTACCGGAGGTGTAGATATAGAGCGCGCGGTCCTCGATGCTGAGCGGCCGTCGCTCGCTCGTCGACAGCGCGTCACCCGGCAAGGCACCGACCGTGTCGTCGATGCGCGGAAAGTCGCCCGCGCCCGCACCATGCAGCCAGATGCGGGCGTTAGCGGCGAGGTGGGATTGCGCGCCCGCGAGCGCCGGCCACAACTCGGCAGCCACGATGATGTGCCTGGGCTCGACGATGTTGATGCAGTGGGCGAGCGAGTGGCCGGCGAGGTTGGTGTTGAGGAGCGCGACTACTCCTCCGACTCGCGTCACGCCGAGCCAGATCGCCATGTATTCCGGCCGGTTCGGCATCAGCAGGCAGACCGTGTCGCCCTTGCGCACGCCGTTCTCGAGCGCCCAGCGCGCGTAGCGGTTGGCGCGCGCGGCAAGCTCGCGATAGGTCAGTCGCTTACGGTCCGAGAGCAGCGCCGGCGCATCGTTGAATTGCTCGGCGAGCTCCTCGATCACGACCGGCAGGACACGGTCGGGATGCTCGACGATCGGCTTGACCTTCTTGAGCGTGCGCAACGCGCCCTTCAGGCACGTCACGTCGCCCTTGATCCGCTCGATCAGCCCCATTGGCGTTCTTGCCCCCCTCGGTCCGCCCTTCAGGATCGGCGGAGCAGCCGCGCTTGGCAATAGCTGACGGCTGCTAGCCTGCCGCGTCGCTGTCTCGCGGATCGACGGCTCTCGACTCTCACTCGTCATGCCCGGGCTTGACCCGGGCATCCATCATTCTTCGCAAGAGTTTTGTTGAAGAGATTGCCGGGTCAAGCCCGGCAATGACGAACGGGGAAAACGACCAGCAACGACGGAGGCGGATGGGCTTCGGGCCCGCCACGCCGTCATCCGGAGGTGACCGAGCGAAGCGAGATCGCAGTGGCGGCGACGCGCCGCGCTATCGATCGCGGCCGCCGAACGGGACCAGCGGATTGTCGGCGAGTGCCGCGGCGTCCGGCTGATCGACGCGCGCGACGCCGAGGAACGCGGCGAACAGGCTCTCGACGACGTGCGGCGCGATATCGCGGGTGATGAACACCAAGCGCGTGCGGCGGTCGTGGTCCGGCCAGGCCGGCAGGCTGGCGGGCGGATGGAAGACATGCTGCACGCCGTGGATGACCACGGGGTTCTCCGGCGTCTCGGCGAGCCGCACGATGCCCTTGACTCGCAGCAGGTTCGGGCCGTGCATCGAGCGCAACAGGTCGAGGAACATCTCGAAGGTTCCAGCGTGTATTGCGGTCTCGGTCGTGAGCGTGAATGCGCGGATGCGATCGTCGTGCCGGTTCACGTCGTGATGATGATCGTGGGCGTGGCCGTGCGCGTGCGCCGCCTGGTAGGATTCCGCGGCCAGCCAGCGTCCGACATCGGGGATCTTCCCGCCCGGATCGTAAAGCCCGCAGTCGAGGAGCTGCCGGCGCCGTCGTCTCGCCCGCCGCGGCATCGAGAATCGGCGCCGCCGGATTGAGCGCGCGCAGCCGCTCGCCGAGGCGCCGCTTTTGCTCCGCGCGTCCGGGCGCCGTCAGCAGATCGGTCTTGCTCAACACCAGGCGGTCCGCGACCGCCGCCTGCTTTACCGATTCCGGATGCGCGTCGAGGGTGGCGAGGCCGTTCACGGCATCGACCAGCGTGACCACGCCGTCGAGCCGGTAGCGCAGGACGAGATACGGATGCACCATGATGGTGTGCAGCACCGGCGCCGGGTCGGCGAGCCCGGTGGTCTCGATCATGACGCGACGGAACGAGACGCGGCCATTGTCGAGATCGCGCAGGAGCTTCTCGAGCGCGGTCACGAGCTCGCCGCGAATCGTACAGCATAGGCACCACCCGCGAGCAGCACCATGTCGTCCGCGACTGCCTCGACCAGCAGATGGTCGAGGCCGATGTCGCCGAACTCGTTGACCAGCACGGCGGTACCGGCGAGCGCCGGGTCGCGCAGCAGCCGGTTGAGCAGCGTGGTCTTGCCGGCGCCGAGGAAGCCGGTGAGGACGGTCAGCGGGATTGGCGCGGGCGGCAGACGCCGCGAGCTGGGCGACGTCATTTCGTTGCGCCGCTTGCGATCAAGGATTTGGCTTGGCGGCCGGTTTGGCGGTGTCGGTCGCGGCCGGCTTCTTCGCGACCACCGCTGCGGGCTTGGGCTTGGCCGCGGCAGGTTTCGGCTCCGGCGCGATGATGGTGGTGCTGCTCGCCGCGGCAGGCTTCGGTTTGGCGGCTTTCGGTTCGGACGCGGCAGCGGTGCCGCTCGCCGTAGCAGGCTTCGGCTTGGCGGCTTTCGGTTCGGACGCGGCAGCGGTGGCGCTCGCCGCCGGCGACTTCGGCTTGGCGGCAGGCTTGGGCTTCCCCGCAGGCGCGGCCGCCTTCGGGGTGGACACTGTGACCGCGTTCGGCGCCGGTATCGAGTTCTCGGGCTCGGCCACGGCGATGACCGCGCTCTTGCGCGCACCGCGTTTCAGTTTCGCGCGCGCCGGCGCCTCGAGCGCGGCGGCGGAAACACCCTTGGGCGGGATCGCCGAGACCTTGATCGGCGGCATCGAGGGCGGGAGCACGGTCAGTAGCGACCCGTTGCCGCTGGCGGTGCGCAAGTTCGGGAGCGTCATGGCGTAGGCGGCCGAGCCGGAGTTCGGGCTGAGCGCCCGCCGGCTGATTTTCCTCCTCCTCGCCGTGATCGGTGCGGACGCGGCGCCGATTCTTGCCGCACACTTCGTCGCGCAGGTTGGGCGGCGCGGCCGCGATCGGCTGCAGGGCGTCCACGCTGGCGAGCGAAGGCATCAGCCAGGACAGGCCGATACCGGCGCCGAACCCTCGCTCCAGCAGGCGTGCGGTCTTCTCCGCCCGCTCGGTTGCCGACGGCGCGCCGAGCACCACGGCGATCAGGCGGCGGCCGTTGCGGCTCGCGGTGGCAACCAGATTGAAGCCGGACGCGCAGATGAAACCGGTCTTCATGCCGTCGGCGCCCGGGTAGCGATCGATCAGCTTGTTGTAGTTGCGCAGCACCCGGCGGCCGAACTTGATCGCCGGAATGCGCCAGTACAGTTCGTGCTCGGGAAACTCGCGGATCACCGCGCGGGCGAGAATCGCCATGTCGCGCGCCGACGTGATCTGGTTTTCCGCCGGCAGGCCGTTGGGATTGACCCAGCTCGATTGCGTCATGCCGATGCGCGCGCCTGCCTGGTTCATCTCATCCGCGAACTTCTCCACCGATCCGGAAACGCCCTCCGCCAGCACGACCGCGACGTCGTTTGCGGACTTCACCATCAGCATCTTGAGGGCATCGTCGACGGTGATCTGGGTCCCGACCGGGAAGCCCATCTTGGACGGCTGCTGCGCCAGGGCATTCTCGGAGACCGTGAGCAGGGTATCGAGCCGCAGTCGGCCCTCCTTCACCGCCCGCAGCGTGACGTAGGCGGTCATGATCTTGCTGATCGATGCCGGATACCACGGATAGGTGGCGTTCTCCGCGTGCAAAACCCTGCCGCTGTCAGCCTCGATCAGCAGCAACGCATCGGCCCCGGCGCGCGACGCGCCCAAGGCTGCCATCGTCGTCACGATAACGAGCAAGCGGGCGAGAAGCGGCGCACCAAATCGAAGCAAAGGCTCGGTCCGCGGTTGGTTCGCCGTCCGGCGAAGCTTACAATTGGACGCAATGCGGGAGGCACACTATCTAGACCGAACCGGCCCGGAGACGCAAAGACGCCGTTTCTGATAGGGTGAGCGCCGCCCTCATCGATCAGGATATTGATCCCCGGGGAAAGCGTCGAAAGTTCGGCAGAGGAGAAGCGTTCATGACCGCTTGCATCGTGGGCTGGGCCCACACCCCGTTCGGCCGGCTCGATACCGAAACCGTGGAAAGCCTGATCGTGCGTGCGGCGACCGGGGCGCTGGCTGACGCCGGCATCGAGCCGAAGCAAGTGGACGAGATCGTGCTCGGGCATTTCAATGCCGGATTCTCGGCGCAGGATTTTACCGCGGCGCTGGTGCTGCAGGCCTCGCCCGATCTGCGGTTCAAGCGCGCGACCCGGGTCGAAAACGCCTGCGCGACCGGCTCGGCCGCGGTCCATCAGGGGCTCAAGGCGATCGAGGCCAAGGCCGCGCGCATCGTGCTTGTCGTCGGCGTCGAGCAGATGACGACCACGCCCGGCCCCGAGATCGGTCGCAACCTGCTGAAAGCTTCCTATGTCCGCGAGGAAGCCGACATCGAGGGCGGTTTCGCCGGCGTGTTCGGCAAGATCGCCGGTGCGTACTTTCAGCGTTACGGCGACCAGTCCGACGCGCTTGCGATGATCGCCGCCAAGAATCACAAGAACGGCGTCGGCAATCCCTATGCGCAGATGCGCAAGGATCTCGGCTACGAGTTCTGCCGCACCGAGAGCGAGAAGAACCCGTTCGTCGCCGGCCCGTTGAAACGCACCGACTGCTCGCTCGTCTCCGACGGCGCCGCCGCCCTGGTGCTTGCCGACGTCGAGACTGCGCTGCGGCTCAACAAGGCCGTCATCTTCCGCGCCGCGCAGCACGTACAGGATTTCCTCCCCTTGTCGAAGCGCGACATCCTCAAGTTCGAGGGCTGCGCCGAGGCATGGCGGCGCGCGCTCGCGCAGGCGGGCGTCACCTTGCGCGACCTGTCGCTGGTCGAGACGCACGATTGCTTCACGGTCGCCGAGTTGATCGAGTACGAGGCGATGGGGCTGGTGCCCGAAGGCCAGGGCGCGCGTGCCCTGAAGGAGGGGCTGACCCTGAAGGATGGCGCGCTGCCGGTGAACCCGTCCGGCGGCCTCAAGGCCAAGGGCCATCCGATCGGCGCCACCGGGGTGTCGATGCACACCCTCGCCGCCATGCAACTCACCGACACCGCCGGCGACATGCAGGTGAAGGATGCCAAGCTCGCCGGCCTGTTCAACATGGGCGGAGCGGCGGTCGCCAACTACGTCAGCATTTTGGAGCGGATCCGGTGAGGTGACTTGATTCTGTTCTCGTTATGTTCAATGCGCTTGGCGCGGCGCTGACCGCGGCCGGCAGCTTCGCACCGCTCGCGGCTCTGCTGTACGGCCTTGCTGGCCTGAACGTTGGTTCGCACTATGTCGTTGCGTTGGGCATCGGTTGTTTGCCCGGCGGAATTCGGCCTACATGTGATTGGGAGAGCATTTCTCGGGAGACTTCGAGAATGAGTGTGCTGGAGATCTACGTGCTGCTCTCACCTTTTCTTATCGTCGCAGTCGGCCTGGCTGTGGTGCTGTTCGCCCGCTGGCAAGATGAGCGCGAGGATCGTCGTCGGCAATCGTCGCATTGAGCATTGCGCGCTGTCGTAGGCGCGCGTAAGCGTCCGGCATGGACCGCACCGGACTCTTGATCGCCCTTGCGATCGCTGCCGTCATGGGCGCCGCGCTCGGCTTCTTTCCCGAGCTCGACCTCACGATTTCCCGGTTGTTTGTCGAGCCCGGCAACGGCTTCGCGCTGCAATCGCACGGGCTCTGGAACCTGGTGCGCGACGGCATCATGGTGGTCGTGGGCGCGATGGTGGGAATCCCAGTCGGTGCGGTGGTCGCGCACCTGATCCGGCCGCGCGCGCGGCTGGCGGTCCCGGGCCGGGCCGTGGTGTTTCTTCTGGCCACAGTCCTGCTGGCGCCGCTGTTGACCGTGAACGTGATCCTCAAGGACAACTGGGGTCGGCCGCGCCCGCGCGACGTCGCGGCGTTCGGCGGGCCGGAGCGGTTCGTCGCGTGGTGGGACGCGCGTGGAACCTGCCACTCCAACTGCTCGTTTGTCGCCGGTGAGGCCTCCGGCGCGTTCTGGACCATCGCGCCCGCCGCGCTGGCGCCGCCGCCCTGGCGGCCGCTTGCCTACGCGGCTACGATTGCCTTCGGCGCGCTCGCCGGCACGTTGCGCATGGCGTTCGGCGGCCATTTCTTCAGCGACGTGGTATTCGCCGGCGTGATCACGTTCCTGACCATCTGGCTGGTGCACGGGGTGATCTATCGCTGGCGCGGCGGATTGCTGACCGACGAGGCGATCGAGCGCGCGCTGACGCGAGTGGCATACTGGCCGCGGCGGCTTTTCGGCCGACGAACGGCCGTATCCTCCGATGGCTCGCGAACCGCGCGTCCCACCATCGCAAAGGAGCCGCAGCGCTGAAGTCGTGAGAAGGATCTCACTGTCCCGGATTGCTGCGCCTTCGGCTCGCGAAAATGACGGCGAGGGCCCTTATTCCGCCGCTTCCGACAGCAGCGTCTCGCCCGGCCGCACGCGCGTGAACGCGACCGGCTTGCTCTCCACCGCCATCTGATCGTCGCGCAGGCGCACCGCGATATAGCGCGACGTGCCGAGATCCGATGGGCTCGGAAAATCCTCGCGGAAGTGCGCCCCGCGGCTATCGAGGCGCGCGGCCGCGGCCGCGCAGATCGAGCGGCTCACGAGGATGAGGTTCTCCAGGTTGAGGCGGTCCATCCAGGTCAGGTTGTAGCGCCGGTCGGCGTCGGCGACGCCGATCGCGGCGAGCTCGTTCTGCAACGACGCGAGCGCCGCGCGGCCACGGCCGAGACTTTCGCCGCTGCGCAGGATACCGACGTCGTTCCACATCGTGTCGTGGAGCGCGCGACGGATGCCTTCGAGATCGCCGCGCGGTTTTTCGAGCGGCGCAAAGGCGCGCGCGGTCGCGCGGTCGAGTGCGGCCGGGTCCACATCCGGCAGCGCCCCGGTTGGCTTGACCTGCGCCGCCATCGCGCCGCCGGCGAGCGCGCCGAATACGGTGGAGTTGGCGACCCCGTTGCCGCCCAGCCGGTTGGCGCCGTGCACGCCGCCGGTATCCTCGCCCGCCGCATAGAGCCGCGGCAGCGGCGTGGTGCAGTCGGGCGCAAACACCACGCCGCCCATCATGTAGTGGGCCGTGGGCACCACCTCGACGCGCCCGCCGGCGAGGTCGAAGCCGCAGTCGGCGCAGCGCTCCACCATGCCCTTGAACTCGCGCCTGACGCGGTCAGGCCCGAGATGGCTCATCTCGATCCACACGCCGCCGCTGGGGCTGCCATGGCCGCGCCGGAGCCGATCCATGATGGCGCGGCTGACGATGTCGCGCGTGGCGCGCTCCGCGCGCGGGTCATACTCGAGCATGAAACGTTCGCCGGTCGCATCGATCAGGTAGCCGCCGGAGCCGCGCAAGCCTTCCTCCAGCACCGTACCGGTCATGCGGGTGTCGGGGCCGGCGAGCAGCCCGGTCGGGTGGAACTGCACCATCTCCATGTCGCGCAACGGCAGGCCGGCGCGCAGCGCCATCGCCATGCCGTCGCAGGTCTTGTCGCCGGACGGCGTGTGGTAGCGGTACATCGTCGGCCCGCCGCCGGTTGCCAGCAGCGTCGCGCGGGCGCGCACCAGCACCGGCTCGCCGGTGCGCATGTCGAGCATCAGGACGCCGGCGAGGCCCGAGCCGTCCGCGGCCGGCATCAGGTCGAGCGCGCGCACGTCCTCGAGGCGGCGGATGTTGCGGCGCCACACCTGCTCGGCCAGCCGGTTGACGATCTCGATCCCGGTGAGGTCGCCCTTGTGAACGGTGCGGTCGAAGGTCTGGCCGGCGAATGCCTTTTGATGAATGGTGCCGTCCGGGTTGCGATCGAAGAAGCAGCCGAGCTCGGTCTCGAGCTCGCGGATGCGGATCGGTGCCTGCGTCACCAGCAGCCACGCCAGCTCCTGGTCATTGAGCCACGCCCCGCCCTCGATCGTGTCCATGAAGTGCCGCTCGATCGAGTCGCCGGGCGCCAGCGCGACGTTGTAGCCGCCCTGCACCATGCGGGTGCAACCGCATTTGCCGAGCAGCCCCTTGACCGCGATGGTGACGTCGAGCTCGGGATTGCGCTTCTTGGCGTGCAGCGCCGCGAACAGCCCGGCGCCGCCGGCGCCGAGGATCAGGATGTCGGTGTCGAGCCGGTTCATCCAGTGCGCCTGCGTCCCGCGCGCGGTGCACCGCAGACGCGTGCGCGGAGCATGATCACTTCGCCGCCCCGATGCTGGCGAGCACGGCGGCGCGCCGGGCCGCGGCATCGTCGAGCACCTGCCGATGCAGCGAGTTGCCGTGCGAGTCCATCGTCACCAGCAGCGGCCCGAAGGCGCGGATGCGGAACTGCCATAGGCTTTCCGGATGCAGGTCGTCGAGGTCGACATCCTCGATCGCTTCGATCCAGGTGGTCTGCAGCGCCGCGGCGCCGCCCACCACCGCCAGATAGGCGCCGCCGCGATGGCGAAAGGCCTGCAGCGTCGCCGGCCCCATGCCGCCCTTGCCGATGATCAGCCGCACCCCCTCGCGCTCCATCAGCTGGTCGGTGAAGCGCTCCATGCGCGCCGAGGTGGTGGTGCCGATGCAGAGCGGCGCGTAGCCAGTCGGATTCTCGGCCGAGGCGTCGACCTTGCGCACGTTCGGCGCGGTATGGACCACCGCATGGCCGGTCAGGTCGAGCCGCGTGGTGCGTCCATGGTCGAACATATGGATCAGCGTCGCGTCGCGGATGCCGAACAGCCGCCGTTCGAGCGTGACGGTGTCGCCGACCTGGAGCGCGCGCGCCTGCGCGTCGGTGATCGGCATGTCGAACGTGTGATGAGTCATCCGTGACCCCTCCGATCGCTTCGCGATGCCTCCCCTCAGGGGGAGGTGTCGGCAGCGACACTCTGCGGCCTCGCGTAAGCGACGGACGGCCGACGCGCTCGCCGATGCGCCTGGCGCCTCGGGGATGGATCAGGGGGATCGCTCATGGGCATCGACATCACCGAAACGCGATGCCACCCGGCGTGATGACCGCATTGGCGCGGCGCGCCGAATGGCACTGGATGTTCACCGCCACCGGGTTCATGGTGATGTGGGTGGCCGCCATCTCGACGTGCACGCGGAACGCGGTCGATCGCCCGCCGAGCCCCTGCGGCCCGATGCCGAGGGCATTCACGGCTTCCGACAGCTCCGCCTCGATCTTGGCGCCCTCGGGATCGGCGCACGTGGTCCCGAGCGGCCGCGTCGCCGCGACCTTGGCGAGATGCATGCACAGATCCGACGTCCCGCCGATGCCGACGCCGACGATGGTCGGCGGACATACCCGCCCGCCGCATTCGATCACGCGATCGATGACGTAGCGCTTCACCGCCTTGGTGCCGTCTGCCGGGATCAGCATCTGCAGGAACGATCCATTCTCCGAGCCCGATCCCTTCGGGATCATCTCGATCTCGACCGTCTCCTCGCGCCCGTCGAAGTCGACATGGATGATCGGCACGCCCGCGCCGCAGGACGTCTGCTCGTTCTTGCGGGTGATCGGGTGGACGACCGACGAGCGCAGCGGGTGCTCGCGCGTCGCGCGCTCGCAGCCGCGGCGGATCGCCTCCTTCATGGCCACGCCATCGAACTCGACATTGCGACCGATGGTGACGTTGTAGATCGGGATACCGGTGTCCTGGCACAGCAGGTTGCCGGTGCGCTCGGCGACCGCGATGTTCTCGACCATGGTGCCGAGGATGGTGTGGCCGGTCGTGTCGGTCTCGGCCGCCTGCAACCGGGCGAAGCCGGCCTTGATGTCGGGCGGCAGCAGCTTCAGCGCGCGCACATAGAGCGTCTTGGCGAGCTCCTCGACTTCTTTCGGATCGAGCTGCATCGTTTCTCCTAAAATACCAGGGCGGCGCCGGAGGCGACCAGCAGCGCAGCCAGCAACCGGCGAAAGCGGCGCTCGTCGAGCCGCCCGTAGATGATCCAGCCGAGCCAACCGCCGCCGGCGAGCGCCGGCAAACTTGCGAGCAGCAACACGACGCCGGTCACATCGATGGCCACGAAGCCGATCAGGGCTAGCGTAACGACATGTGCCAACACAATGAAGGGCTGATATACCCCGCGTGCAACCTCCTTCGGCCAACCGCGCAATTGCGCCCAGATCGCCGGCAGGACGCCTGAATAGCCGCCGAGGCCTCCGAGCACGCCACTGACCAAGCCGATGGCCGCGTCGGCGGCACGGCCGCCGCCTCCAATATAGGGCGGGCGCGGGGCGACGAGAGCGTAGACCCCATAGGCGAGCAGGAACAAGCCGAGTGCGAACTTGAGGCGACCAGCATCGCTCATGACCAGCAGCGCAACGCCGACCGGTATCCCGAAGGCGCCACCGAGAACAAACGGCCAGAGCCTGCCCGGTTCGATATTGCGGCGTGCCGGCCAGAGCGTGCCGACCTGCAGCACGAGACCACATGAAACCACCAGAAACGCGCTATGGACCGGGCTGATGACGTGCAGCCAGATCGCCGACGCCACGATGCCGAAAGCAAAACCGGCAGCGCCGGCCGCAAGCCCTCCGAGGAATGTGCCAATCCATAGAATGATGAGGTTCGGCACGCTGAGCGCCGCGACCATGGCAGAGTCAGCAGCATCGGGAGCGAAAACGCACTTTTGCGGGAGTACCGCGAGAACGTAGATGGGATAAAGCAGTCGCCTGTGGAACCGCTGTTCGTCACCGGCCGCCATGATCGCCAAGTGAATGTCGCCGCGCTCAAGTTGACCGCGGCGATCGAGTCCGCTCTCAAGCAGCTCGACCGCGACGCCCGGGTATCGACGCAAATAGTGCGCTAGGAATGGCGCGACGAGGTTTTCAATCACCTGCGGAGTAGTGCTTACGCGCAGCTTTCCGACCTGACCGCCTTTGAGCGCACGCGCCCTCTCTTCAATCGAAACGACGTCGGCCAACAGGCGTCGACTGCGCTTAAGCAAATCCTCGCCTTCAGCTGTCAACTTGATATGTCGCGCGTTACGGTCGAAGAGCGCCACGCCGAGCGCCGACTCCAGCGCGCCAATCTGACGCGACGCCGCCGACTGAGTGAGATGCAACTGCATGGCTGCGCGCGCGAAGCCGCCGTTGTCGGCGATCGCCACGAATGTGCGAAGGTGAGCAAGCTTCATCCCGGAGCATTCCGAAAAATCATAGGTCATGAGACCATAAATGAATTGGACAGATCAAGCGCGGACGGCTTACCGTCTGTTGACACAGGCAAGGAGGTAAGAGTCGCGGATTGTCCGCCCGGGCGTGCAGCACACAGGGAGGGACCGATGAAACTTCCCCGGAGACAATTTCTGCACCTGACGGCCGGCGTTGCCGCACTGGCGACGTTGCCGCGAAACGCAACCGCGCAGACCTATCCATCGAGGCCGATATCGATAGTCGTGCCTTTTCCGGCCGGCGGCGCAACGGACGTCGTTACGCGGGTTCTTGCAAAGGGCTTATCTGAGCGGCTGGGTCAGCCGGTCATCGTCGAGAATAGGCCGGGTGCAAACGGCGCAATCGGGACCGCCTCCGTCGCCAAGGCCCGTCCTGACGGATACACATTGGTGATGGGTGGCATAAACACCC
Source organism: uncultured Alphaproteobacteria bacterium (assembly GCA_963788095.1). Lineage (GTDB taxonomy): Bacteria > Pseudomonadota > Alphaproteobacteria > Rhizobiales > Xanthobacteraceae > CAVTXS01. Next base: position 18,020 of record CAWBFP010000040.1, read on the forward strand.
ATGCCATGAATGACAGCCTGATCAAGCCGCGTCCCTACAACTCCGCCAAGGACTTCGCGGCGATCACGCTGACCGCGCTTATACCGATCGCATTCGTCGTCAATCCGCAGTTACAGGTCGAGACCCTTCAAGACCTCGTCGCGTTGGCGCGCTCCAAGCCGCGACAACTCAGTTACGGGTCTTCAGGGATCGGAGGGCCTCATCATTTGGCGATGGAGCTTTTCAAGCTGGCCGCTGCCATCGACATCGTCCATGTTCCCTACAGAGGCGGCGCTCCGCAGCTGAACGACTTGATCGGCGGTCACATACTGATTGGGGCCATCGGGCTTCCCCCTGCCCTCCAGCATATCGAGACCGGCAAGCTGCGGGCGCTGGCAGTTACGGACGCAAGGCGGTCACCGTTCTTGCCGAATCTCGCAACTGTTGCGGAGTCCGGCTTTCCGGGCTTTGAAATGAGTTATTGGCTAGGGCTCATGGCGCCTGCGGGCACGCCGCGGGCGATCATTGACCGGGTCGCCGCCGAGGCTGTAGCGGTCCTGACGATGCACGATACTCGCGACTCGCTAGCAAGACAGGGCGCGGAAGTTCTTGTCAGCTCGCCAGCGGAACTGAAGAAGCTCGTCGAGGACGATCTGCAAAAATGGTCCAAGGTGATCCAAGAGATCGGCATCACTGTACAATGACGTGACCGAGGCGTACTGCCTCAAGCGATCCCTCATGCCGCTCTCAGGCCTCGAGGATCCGATCTCCGCGCGGTTCATACGCATCCGGTGAGGCGTCATCCTCCGAGGTTGAGCACGAACGCGAGGCCGACCGCGACAGCCGCGCCGAGACAGAGCGACACCACCGCAGCCGTGCGCTCGCGCACGCTCAGGAACTCGATCGCCAGCACCCGCAAGCCGAGCGCCATGTGAAGCGCGAGCGCGACCACGATGGCAAGCTCCGCCGCCTTGACGATAGGCACGTTGGTGGCCGCGAAGAACCCATCGAGCGCGTCCGCACCTTTGAGCGCGGTGCCCAACGCCAGAAAATGGATCGGCAAAAAAACCGCGAGCGCGATGCCCGACAATCGATGCAGCAGCGCCGCCAGGAAGCCGGGCTGCCCGTGCGAGGCGCGCATCATGCGACATAGACCGCGACCACGGCCCGCATCCCGAGCGCCAGCAACAGCAGCGCGAAGGCGCAGGCGGCGAGGTCGGCGGTGCGGTCGCCGCAGCGGGTCCACTCGCGCAGAATGTTGCGCACCCCGATCGGCGCGTGCACAGCGACGGCGACGACGAACAGGGCGTAGAACGCCAGGAACCAGCCATTGCCGCGGGTACGCCCCAGCACCTCCGCGGCGGTCAGGCCGCCGCGCACCGCATAGATGATCGTCGCCAGATGCACCGCGACCGCAAAGACCAGCACGCCGGCGCTCGCGCGTTGGGCAAGAAACAGGATCGCGCTCATGCCAATGCGTCCTCAGCCGTCATTGCGAGGGGCGAAGCGACGAAGCAGTTCCAGGCGCGCATCGCATTTCTGGAGCGCTTCGCTCCGCTCGCAAGACGGCGATGGAGGTCACGCCGACCTCCGCAGCGCGTGGCGCACCATTGCGCGCTTGAGTCCGGCGATGGAATAGGTCGGCGCGATGCCCTTCGGACAGAACGTCGTGCAGCTCATATGGGTGTGGCACGCCTGACAGCCGGAGCGGCCGGAGATCGCGGCCATGCGCGCGTCCTGCCCGCGATCGCGGACGTCGTTGTGCAGCGTCCAGGCCCGGTTGAGCGCCGCCGGCCCAAGGTAATCCGGGTCCCAGGCCACCACGTCGCAAGCCGAATAGCAGATTCCGCACCCGATGCATTCGATCCCGGCTTCCGCCGCCTGGCGCGCCGGCGTCGCGGGCGGGACGACGGCAAAATCTTCCGCGGGCTGCGGCCCCGCCTCGAAGGCTCCCTTGGCGGCCCGCCATTTGTCGAAGAACTCCGCCATGTCGACGGCGAGGTCCTTGACCACCGGGAAGTTGCGCAGGGGTTCGAGCCGCAGCACGCCGCCGTCGCCGACCACTTGCGCGACCCGCGTGCGGCAGGTCCAGCGTGGGCGACCGTTCACCAGCATGGCGCAGGAGCCGCACATCCCGACCCGACAGGCGAACCGGTAGGACAGGGTCGCATCCTGCTCGCGCTGGATCTCGGTGACGACGTCGAGCACGGTCTGGCTCGCGCGCCGCGGCAGCTCGAACGATTGGAAGCGGCCGTCGCGCCCGCCGCGCCAGACCTCGACGCGCAGCGCAGTCACCAGCGCTCAACTCCCCGGCAGCTGATGCGACTCCTCGAAGTACACGTCGCGCCAGCTCGACGGCTTGACCGGCAGCATGCCGACGCGGCTCATATAGTCGGCATAGTCCATGATCTTCTTCGGCACCGTCGTCCATTCGTTCTCGGGCAGCCGGATGATCCCCTCCGCTTCCGCCGGCGTCAGCTTCGAGCCCTCGGCCTTCACCCACAATGCGGCGGCGCCGGCCGGGTCGGCGGAGATCTGCTTCATGGCGTCATCAAGCGCGGCCAAGAATGCCTGCACGATCTTGCGGTTGTCGTTGTAGAACTTGGTCGTGGTCCAGACGGAATTGAACGTGTGCGGCCCGCCCAGCACCTGGTAGCTGTCCAGCACCTTGCGCACGCGCTTGTCCTGGAGCTGCTGGTACTGGAACGGCGCCGAGGAAAAATGCGCGGTGATCTCCGACCGGCCGCTCATCATCTGCGCCATGCCGTCCGGGTGGCTGAGCGAAACCGTCAGGTGATCGAGCTTGCCGTGCTGGCCGGGACCGAACTCCTTCTCGGCGGCCATCTGCAGCGTGACCGCCTGGATCGAGACTTTCACCGCCGGCAGCGCGATGCGATCCTTTTCGGTGAAGTCCCTGATCGTCTTCACGTCCGGATTGATGGTGTTGAGGTAGAGCGGCATCGAGTTGATCGCCGACACGCCCTTGACGGCGATATTGTTGCGCGTGCGTCCCCAGATGGTGAGCAGCGGCCCGACGCCGCCGGAGGCGAAGTCGAGATTGCCGGAAACGATCGCCTCGTTCATCGGCGGACCGCCGGTGAACTTCACCCACTCGGTCGCGAGATCGAGGCCGAGGTGCTTGCCGTGCTGCTCTAAGAGCTTCTTCTCCTCCATGATGGTGAGCGGCAGATAGGAGATGCCGAACTGCTTGGCGAGGCGGACGGTCTTGGTCTGCGCGAACGCCGATCCAACCGCGAGCTGCATCCCGGCCAGCGCCATGGCGGCGGCCGCGACCGCGACTATCCCGAGCCTGTGCTGCGTCACTTCGCGTTCCCCTCGTTGTCATCGCGCTGGATTTCGCGCCGATCTGATGCCATCAAAGTTTGTCGGATATCATCCGTCAAGCGCCCGCAAGCCGTCAGCGTGGTCCGTCCCGATGAGCCATCCTGCCAAAGCAAGTGCCGCCGACGTCGAAACGATCGAGACCGCGCTCTCCAAGCGCTTCGGCGAGAGTTTCTCCGTCGATCCGACCGTGTCCGGCCTCGACGGGATCGCCCGGCTGGCGAACCACCGCACCATCCGGCGTTATGCGTCGCGCGCGGTGGATCGCGACCTGATCGATCTGCTCTGTGCCTGCGCGTTTTCGGCACCGACGAAGAGCGATCTGCAGCAGCGCGATATCCTGGTCGTTCGCGAGCCGTCCAAGCGGCGCACGATCGCGGATCTGATCCCCGACATGCCGTGGATACGTGAGGCGCCGGTGTTCCTGATCTTCCTGGCCAACGGCCGGCGCCTGCCGTACATCGCCGAGCAGCGCGGCAAGCCGTTTCCGAACGATCATCTCGACCTGTTCTTCAACGCGACGGTCGATGCCGCGCTCGCGCTTGCCACCTTCACGATCGCCGCCGAAACCGTCGGGCTCGGCTGCTGCCCGATCAGCGTGATCCGCGATCATGCGGGCAAGATCAGCGATCTCCTCGGACTGCCCGCCCGCGTCATCCCGGTCGCCGGTCTGTGCGTCGGTTGGCCGGCGGACGCCGGCTATATCAGTCCCCGCCTGCCGCTTGCCGTGACGCTGCACGAGGATCGCTTCGACGATCGCGACCTCGCCGCTCACCTCGACCGATACGACCGTCGCCGCGCCTCCTCCCATCCCTATCGCAACCAACGCGATGTTGCGCGCTGGGGCACCGCCGAACGATACGGCTGGTCGGAGGACAAGGCCCGCCAATATGCCGAGCCGCAGCGCACGGATTTCGGCGAATTCGTGCGGCACCAAGGCTTTCGCCTGGACTGAAGCTTCACCCGCATCACCGATCCGGATCAGGAGAAATCATGCTCCAAAGGACGAAATCTTCCGCGCCGTCGGCGCAAACCGACCTCGCGTTCTGGTCCGCGAAGCGCCTCGCCGCCCATATCCGCCGGCGGAAGATCGGATGCCTGGAGCTGCTCGAGCACTACCTGGCCCGGGTCGAGCGATATAACCCCGCGCTCAACGCCATCGTGGTCGCCGACTTCGAGCGCGCCCGCAAGCGTGCCAAAGCTGCCGATCGCGCGCTCGCCCGCGGCGAATCCTGGGGCCCGCTGCATGGCGTCCCGATGACGCTCAAGGAGTCGTACGACGTCACCGGACTGCCGACCACCTGGGGCTCGCCGGAGTTCAAGGACAGTATCGCGGCGAAGAACGCCCTTGCGGTCGACCGCCTGCTGGCGACCGGCGCCGTGCTGCTCGGCAAGACCAACGTTCCGCTGATGCTCGCCGACTGGCAGAGCTACAATGCGGTCTACGGCGTCACCAACAACCCGTGGGATCTCTCGCGCGTGCCGGGCGGATCGTCGGGCGGATCGGCCGCCGCCTTGGCTGCGGGCTTGAGCGCGATCGAGGCCGGCAGCGACATCGGCGGTTCGATCCGGGTGCCGGCGCATTACTGCGGCATCTACGGGCACAAGCCGACCTACGGGCTGTGCCCGCCGCGCGGCCACGCCCTGGCCGGGCGCGTCGCCGCGGCGGATATTTCGGTGATCGGGCCGATGGCGCGCAGCGCCGACGACCTCGACATCGCGCTCGCCGCCATGGCCGGGCCCGACCATATCGACGGCGTCGGTTACCAGGTGACCCTCAAGGCGCCAAGGAAAACCGAGCTCCGTCAGTTCAAAGTCGCAGTGATGCTCGACCACCCGAGCGCCGCGATCGATCGCGGTGTGCTCGACCGGCTGCAGGCGCTGGTCGATTTTGTCGCTGCTCGGAAAGTGAAGATCAGCGACAACGCACGGCCGGCAATCGATCTCGATCGTGCGCGCCAAGTCTACATGGCGCTGCTCTATGCGGCGATGTCGGGGCGGCTGCCGCAGGCGACTTTCGAGGAGAACCTCAAGGCCGTGCGCCTGCTCGCTCCCGACGATCGAAGCCACACAGCCCAGATGGCACGCGCCAACACGCTGCACCACCGCGACTGGCTCGGCCTCAACGAGGAGCGCCACCGCATGCGGCTGGCGTGGGCGGAATTCTTCCAGGACTACGACCTGCTGCTGTGTCCGCCCGCGATATCAGCCGCGTTCCCTCACAATCACGAAGGCGAGCCCTTTGGCCGCATGATCCCGGTCAATGGCCGACGGGCGCCCGTGATCGATCAGCTGTTCTGGGCCGGCTATTCGGGCGCCTCGTACCTGCCGTCCACGGTCGCACCGATCGGGCTTGACGCCGCAGGACTGCCGGTCGGCGTGCAGATCATCGGGCCGCAATTCGGCGATCGCACCTGCATCGCCTTCGCCAAGCTGATCGAGCAGGAGTACTACGATTTCGTGCCGCCGCCCGGTTACGACTGAGCCCGCACGAAAAGCCGCACCAAGAAGGATCGCAATGACATGCGCGGCCTCGGTACGGCTCTGGATATCGCGCTAATACATTCGGCGTGGCCCTTTTCTAATAGTCTACTCGTCGCCGCGGTGTTGGGCGATGTTGCACGCGCGCGGGGGATATCGCAAATCGCTCGGGAAACCGGCCTGTCGCGCGAATGCCTCTATAAGGCGCTTAACGTCGACGGAAATCCCGAGTTCGGCACGGTGATGCGGGTCATTAGGGCGCTTGGCCTCCGACTGACAGCCAGCCCGGCAGAATGACCCGTCCCACACAGCGCGTCGAGCCGGAGTCCTCCGCGGCTTGATCTCGCTCAGTGAAGCCTTTATCCGACGCTTCGACCGTTAACGCCGGAGGGGACCGCATGGACGCGCCGCACCTTCTTGTTCACGACACGAAAGACACCGTGGGCGTGGTGGCCATCGAGGGTCTCAAGGCCGGCACCGACATGCTGTGCGTCGTCACGGCCGACGACTCCTCGTTCCGGCTCAAGTCAACGATGGATGTTCCGATCGGCCACAAGATCGCGCTCGTCGACATTAAATCCGGCGACACGGTGGTGAAGTACGGACAGGACATCGGCAAGGCGGTCGCCGATATCCGGAAAGGCGAGCACGTCCACGTCCATAACCTGAAGACCAAGCGGTGGTGAGCGTGCTGTCATCCCGGCAAAGCGCGAACCGGGAACCAAGACGATCGTTGCGATGATTTTGATTTGACGGTTCCCAGATTCCGGCTCTCGCGCTTCGCGCTCGGCCGGAATGACATCAGAGAGCGGTGGTGAGATGGCGGGCGGCAACGGCAACAGCAAAGCGAAAGCGAAGTCGAACCTGCGTTTCATGGGCTGGAGGCGCGAGAACGATCGCGTCGGCGTGCGCAACCACGTGGTGATCCTGCCGCTCGACGACCTGTCGAACGCAGCCTGCGAGGCGGTCGCCAACAATATCAAAGGCACGCTCGCGCTGCCGCACGCCTACGGCCGCCTGCAGTTCGGCGAGGATCTCGAGCTGCATTTCCGCACCCTGATCGGCACCGGCTCGAACCCGAACGTCGCCGCCGTCGTCGTCATCGGCATCGAGGACGGCTGGACCAAGCGCGTCGTCGACGGCATCGCCGCGACCGGCAAGCCGGTCACCGGCTTTGGCATCGAAGGCACCGGCGACATCGGCACCGTCGCCAAGGCCGCGCGCGCCGCCAAGGACTATTTGCAGTGGGCATCCGAGCTTCGGCGCGAGGAGTGCGATATCTCCGAGCTGTGGGTATCGACCAAGTGCGGCGAGAGCGACACCACCACCGGTCTCGCCTCCTGCCCGACCGTCGGCAACATGTACGACAAGCTGATCCCGCACGGCATCTACGGCGTGTTCGGCGAGACCTCCGAGATCACCGGCGGTGAGCACATCGCCAAGGCGCGCGCCGCCAACCCGGAGATCGGCGAAAAGTGGTACCAGGTCTGGAAGGCCTACCAGGACGAGGTGATCGAGGCCCACAAGGTAGACGACCTCTCGGAGTCGCAGCCGACCAAGGGCAACATCGCCGGCGGGCTGACGACCATCGAGGAGAAGGCGCTCGGCAACCTGGAGAAGATCGGGCGTCAGTGCCGCTATATCGACGTGCTCGCGCCGGCCGAGGCGCCGGCGCAGGGGCCGGGCCTCTACTACATGGACACCTCATCGGCGGCGGCCGAATGCGTGACGCTGATGGCGGCGGCCGGCTACGCGGTGCACACCTTCCCGACCGGGCAGGGCAACGTGATCGGCAACCCGATCGTGCCGGTGATCAAGATCAGCGGCAACCCGAAGACGGTGCGCACCATGTCGGAGCACGTCGATCTCGACGTCTCCGGCATCCTGCGCCGCGAGATGACGTTGGATCAGGCGGGCGACGCGCTGATCGAGATGATCGTGCGCACCGCCAACGGCCGGCTGACCGCCGCCGAGGCGCTCGGGCATCGCGAGTTCGTGCTCACCAAGCTCTACCGGAGTGCATAAGGCGGTCGGCTCTGGTATTCTGCCGGCAACCGAGCAGGCGAGCCGCATGCCCAATCGTCCCACGGGCGAAGCCGATCTGGTGCCGACCGACGAGGCCGGCGGCGCGACCTATGAGCATGACTTCTATGGCTGGTCGCTTGAGCAGGCGCGTCTTATTCGCGAAGGCCGGTGGACGGCGATCGATCGCCCGAACGTCGCGGAGGAGATCGAATCCTTGGGGCGGGAGCAGTTCGACAAGCTGGAAAGCGCGCTCCGCGTGCTGCTCATGCACATGCTGAAATGGGATCACCAATCGGAACGTCGTGGCCGTAGTTGGCAGCTATCCATCAAGGCACAGCGTGTCCGCATCGATCGACTGCTCGACACGAATCCAGGACTCAAGCCTAGGATTCCGGAAGCTGTCGCGCACGGCTATCGGCTCGCGCGCATCGAAGCCGCACAGGAAACCGAGATCGACGAAGATAGCTTTCCGCAGCAATGCCCCTACGCTTGGGAAGACATCGTCGCCCGTGATTTCTCGCCGTGATCCGACCCGCATGCCCAATCGTCCCACAGCCGAAACCGATCTGGTGCCGACCGACGAGGCCGGCGCCGCGACCTATGAGCACGACTTTTACACCTGGACCGTGGATCAAGCCCGCCTCATCCGCGAAGGCCGGTGGACGGCAATCGACCGCGAGAACGTCGCGGAGGAGATCGAGTGCTTGGGCAAGGAGCAATTCGCCAAGCTGCGCAGCGCGATCCGCGTTCTGCTGGTGCACATGGTGAAGTGGGACCATCAGCCCGAGCGACGCAGCCGCAGTTGGATCTTGTCCATTGAAGGTAAGCGTGTCGACCTCGAGGATGTGCTCGAGGGTAATCCGGGTCTCAAGCCCAGGATTGGGGAAGCAATCGAAAGGGCCTATCGCAAAGCGCGGATTGAGGCCGCAGAGGAGACCGGCTTGGACAAGGCAGGATTTCCGCAACGATGCCCCTACGGGTGGGACGACATCGTCGGCCGTGATTTCGCCCTGTAGCGGTCGGCCTCTCAACGATCGAAAATTTTCCGTTTGATCCCCCATGACTAACGTTCCGGCAGCTGCGCCCCCCATCACGCGCGCCACCGCGACGTTGCGCACGCTCGGCCCCGGCATCGTCCTGTCGCTGGCGGTCGCGGTCGCGGCCGTGGTGAGCGCACCGCTCGTCGAGCGCGTGGCCCCGATCCCCGCCATGGTGATCGCACTGTTCATCGGCATTGCGCTCAATTCCGTGGCCATGCGGCCGGCTTTCCAGCCGGGGCTGATCTTCTGCGTGAAGAAGCTGTTGCGCCGGGCAGTGGCACTGCTGGGTTTGCGGATCGCGCTCGGCGACATCGTGGCGCTCGGCCTCCCGACTGCGCTGCTGGTCGTGGCCTCGATGGCGGCGACGGTTGTCAGCGGCTTCATGCTGGCGCGCGTGTTCGGGCAGGACGCCGGCTACGGTGCGCTGGCGGGCGCCGGCACCGCAGTGTGCGGCGCCTCGGCGACGCTCGCCACCTCGACGGTGCTGCCGAACTATTTGGGCAAGGAAGCCGACATCGTGTTCGTGGTGGTGGCGGTCAATGCCCTGTCCACGGTCGCCATGGTGCTCTACCCGCCGCTCTGCAGCTGGCTCGGGTTCGACGCACACTCGACCGGCGTGATGCTGGGCGCCACCATCCACGACGTCGCCCAGGTGGTCGGCGCCGGCTACGCGGTCTCCGACACGGTCGGCAACGCCGCCGTAATCGTGAAGCTGTTCCGCGTATTCCTGCTGCTGCCGATGGTCTTGGCGATCGGCTGGTGGTTCGCCCGCGCCGGCGCGCAGACCGGCGACGCACGGGTGCCGGTGCCGGTGTTCGCGCTGGTCTTGCTCGCGCTCTGCATCGTCAACAGCATCATGCCGTCGCTGCCGTCGTTGCTGCCGTTCTATGCGCCGACCAAGGACGCCCTGGTGCTGGCGTCGACCTGGGGGCTGCTGATCGCGATCGTGGCACTCGGCCTCGGCACCTCGCTCACCGCGATCGGCGCCCTCGGCTGGCGGCACGTCGCAACCGTGACCGGAACGACGCTCGTGATCCTGGTCATCGCGACCGCGGGACTATTGGTCCTGCGCTAGAGCTAGCTGTCACGATGCCGACCCTGTTGCTCGAGCACGCGCGCAAGCAGGTGGCGCAAGCCCTGATGCGCTGCCGCACCAGCGCCGACAACGCCGCCGCGGTCGCACGCGCGCTGGTCGCCGCCGAAGCCGAAGGCCTCAAGGGGCACGGCCTTGCGCGCGTGCCGAGCTATGCCGAGCAGGCCAAGGCCGGGAAGGTGGACGGCTTCGCTGTGCCGAGCGTTTCGCGCCCCCGCCCCGCCGTTATCGCGATCGATGCCGCCAACGGCTTCGCCTATCCGGCGCTCGATGCGGCAGTCGCGGCGCTGCCGCAGGCAGCGCGCGCGGCCGGGATTGCGGCGGCGTCGATCCGGCGCTCGCACCATTGCGGCGTCGCCGGGCATCCGGTCGAGCGTCTCGCCGAGGACGGGCTCGTCGCCTTGATGCTGGCCAACACGCCGGCGGCGATCGCGCCCTGGGGCGGGTCGCGCGGCGTGTTCGGCACCAATCCGATCGCCTTTGCGTGCCCGCTGCCGGAGCGGCCGCCGATCGTGGTCGACCTGTCGCTGTCCAAGGTCGCGCGCGGCAACATTTTGGCGGCGAGGCTGCGCGGCGAGCGCATTCCAGATGGTTGGGCGCTCGACAGCGCGGGCCGACCGACCACCGACCCGAGCGCCGCGCTCGCAGGCACGATGCTGCCGCTCGGCGACGCCAAGGGCACCGCTTTGGCGCTCGCCGTGGAGCTGCTGGCGGCCGGCCTCACCGGCGCGAATTTCGCCGGCGAGGCCTCATCGTTCCTCGACGCCGAGGGGGGACCGCCGGGGACCGGCCAGATCCTGATCGCCTTCGATACCGCGGCGTTTGCGGGCACCGGTGCGCTTTCGCGCTTCGCCGCGCTTGCAGCCGCGATCGAGAGCCAGCCGGGCACACGGCTCCCTGGCTCACGCCGGCTCGCCGCGCGGCGGCGGGCGCAGGAGCAGGGCATCACGATCGAAGACGCGCTGCTGGCCGAGATCACTGCGCTGTGAGGGCTTGCGGCGCGGGCGGAGCGCAGCTCAAGCGAAGCGCAGTGGGGCGCTGCAGAGCCATTCAAGCCGGCGCAGCCGCATCCGCTACCGCCAGTCGCTCGGCTTCCGGGCCGCTCTCGACCGTCGGCGAAAGGTGCGGCGATTGCCCCTCGCCCACCCAGCGGCCGATGAAACCGGCAAGCCACTGCCGGATGGCGTAATCGTACGCGGCGCGATCGGCGAAGTGCTCCGCCCGCGGCTTGGCGCCTGGCAGTTCCAGCCGCGCGGCGCCGCGCGTCGTCCACCGGCACATCATCGCGTGCGTGACTTCCGGGTGGAACTGGATGCCGTATCCGGCCGGACCATAGCGGAACGCTTGCACCGGGAACGTCTCGCCCTCCGCCAGCAGATCGGCGCCGGGCGGCAGGTCGAATCCCTCGCGATGCCATTCGTAGACGTAGTCGGGCCAAAACTCCTGCAGCGCGCGGCCGGCCGTGGTCGGGCGGATGGGGTAGTAACCGACCTCGACGTGACCGTCGGAGTGGCAGAACACGGTGCCGCCGAGCTGGCGCACCAGCATCTGCGCACCCAGGCAGATGCCGAGCAGCGGCTTCTGCTCCCGCAGTGGAACCGCCAGCCAATCGATCTCGCGCCGGACGTAATCGTCCTCGTCGTTGGCGCTCATCGGTCCGCCGAACACGACCGCACCGGCGTGCTCGTCCATCGTTTCCGGCAGCGGGTCGCCGAACCGCGGGCGGCAAATGTCGAGCGCATAGCCCATATTGCGCAACGTCTGACCGACCCGGCCCGGGGTCGAATGTTCCTGGTGCAGGATGGTCAGAATCGGAAGCTTCATCGGCCGGCGGACGGATAAATCATCAAGGGCGCGCCACTCCTACCCGGTTCTGCGGCGATTTCAAAGCGTTGCGGCCTGCGCGCCGGCGCATAGCTGAGCTGCCGAGCAGCCCACCGTCCGCCGTGCAATGAGGCATCAGTTGGGACGGCCGGCCACGGCTCGCTGCCGATTCGCACTCGCCATCTTCGCGGTTTCGCCCAACACCCGCCCCATCAGGACGATGAGCGGTCCCGCAGGCGAAACGGCCGCGACCTGCTCGGCGAGATCCGCGATAGTTCCGGCGATGATGATCTCATCGGGCCTCGTCGCGCGTGCGACGGCTATCGCCGGGGTTTCGGGATCGAGCCCCTCGGCCATGGCTCGGGCAGCGAGCGCGGGCAGCGTGCGGGTCGGCATGTATACCGCGGTCGTGACGTTCGGGTCGGCAAGGCTTCGCCAGTCGAGGCCGGCCGGGAGGTCACCCTGCTCCGCGTGGCCGGTCACATACTGGACGCGCTGCGCTTCGCGGCGGTGCGTCAGCGAAACCCCGAGCCGGCTCGCCGCGGCCTGCGCGGCGGCAATTCCCGGCACCGCCTCGACCGCAATACCGGCCGCGCGGCAGGCGGCGATCTCCTCGCCGGCGCGGCCGAAGATCATCGGGTCGCCGCCCTTCAGCCGCACCACGCGCCTGCCCGCCCTGGCAAGCGACACCATCATCCGATTGATGTCGTCCTGGCTGCAGGACGGCCCGTAACCGGTCTTGCCGACCAGCATTTTCCTGGCCTCCCGCCGCGCGAAGTCGAGGATCTCGGCGGCCACGAGATCGTCGAACAGGATCACGTCGGCGGATTGCAAGGCGCGTACCGCGCGCAAGGTCAAAAGTTCCGGGTCGCCCGGACCCGCCCCCACCAGCGTCACCGAGCCTGCCTCGAGCGCTAAGCCCTCGCTGCAGACCTCGTGCACGAATGCGTCGAACTGCGCCGGTGTCGGCTCAGAGTTGGGTTGGCGCAGCGCATATGCGGTGAAGACCTGCCAGAAACGCCGGCGCGCCGCGAACGACAGGTCGCGCTCCTTCAGGCGGGCGCGCCAGCGCTGCGCGGCTTGCGCCCAGGCCGCAAACCCGGCCGGCACGAATACCTCAAGCTTCGCCCGCACGGCCTGCGCGAACACGGGCGCCGCGCCATCGGTCGAAATCCCGATCACCAGCGGAGATCGAATTCACGATCGCGCCGAACGAAAAGTCGCAGAATGCCGGCCGGTCGACGACGTTGACCGGCACGCCGGTGGCACGCGTCGCCGCCGCGAAGCGTTCAGCCTCTACATTGCTGTCGAACGCGCCCACTGCGATCGCAGCACGCACAATATCTTCGGCTTTCCAAACCCGCGAATGAAGGACAATGCTTCCGCGCGAAGGCTGCGTGCAAAGCGCCGCCATCTCCTCCGAGACATCGGCAGCATAAACATCGACGGTCGCCCCCGCGGCGGACAGCAGCTCGGCCTTCCACGCCGCCGCGGCGCTTCCCCCGGCGACCACGGCGCGCCGGCCCTCGAGCGCGAAGAATACCGGCAATCGCCCCAAGGGCTGCATGCGTTCGGGCGGTCGTTCAGACGGCTCGCGCGAGGCGCTCATTGGCGATGCTCCTGAGTTCCGGCAAGCACGATCCGCATCGCGTCCCGGCGCGCAGCAGGCGGCCGATCTCATCGACGCTCGGCAACGGCTGCGACGCCATGGCCTCGCGGATGCTCTTCAGTCCGACACCGAAACAAGCGCAAACGACAGGCAGGTTTCCAAGCTGTGGCCTTGGTTCCAAATTGAGCCCGGGCGCGTCGATGAGAGTCGAGGCGTCGGAGCGCTGCAAAAAGATCCAGCCAGCGAGCTCGCCTGCCAGGAAAGCCGCGGCGCGATAGATGCCACAGCCGCGATCGAAGTACTGCGTCAGCACCGCATCCTTGCCGAACAGTTCCGGTGCGGCGGCGTGCCAGCCGAGCGGCCCCTGGTCGGAGGCGATCAAGTATCCATCGCCTTCCGCCACCGCAATGCGGGCCCACCAGGTGTCGTGCGGCAGGCGGAGTGCGCGCCGCGCCAGCGCGAAACCTTCGAAGGCAAAGTCGACGCGCTCGAGCGTGGCCGGCGTCGCCTTGGCCTCGGGTTGCCCGGAAACCGGATCCGTTTCTCCGCCGACCAGGTCGCCGACGCACGACGACGACGACGTTTCACCGCTCCAGTGGATAGGCGCAAAGATCGAGCCTTGACACTGACCCTCGGCAACCACGACCTTCAGGATGCAGGCGCCCTGGCGCGTGCGCACGCGGGCGTAACCTTCGTGCTTCAACCCGTGCGCGGCCGCATCGAGCGGGTGGACCTCCACGAACGGCGCCGGGCAATGCGGCGCGAGCGTCCTGCTGCGGCCAGTGCGGGTCATCGTGTGCCATTGGTCGCGCACGCGGCCGGTGTTGAGGCGCAGTGGAAAGATCGGCGACACTGGGGCCGCCAACGCCGGCTGCTCCGGTGCGATGAAGCGCGCCTTGCGGTCAGCGGTGTAGAACCCGCCGGTCGCGAACAGGCGCCGCGCCGGGGCAGCACCGGCGCGCAACGGCCACTGTGTCGGCTCCAGTACGCCGTAGCGTTCGTCAGCGATCGAGGCCAGCGCCCCGAGATCAAAGGCGCGCATGCCGTCGTTCTCGAGGCACGAAAGCGCCGCATGCTCGCGAAAGACATCGGCGAACGAACGATACGCGAAAGCCTCCGCAAAACCGAGCCGACGCGCCACTTCTGCGACGATCCACCAATCCGGCCTGGCCTCGCCCGGGAGCGGCAGGAACGCGCGTTGTCGCGAGATGCAGCGCTCCGAATTGGTGACGGTGCCGTCCTTCTCTCCCCAGGCAGCCGCGGGCAACAGAACCTGCGCGCCCGCCGTTATGGTGTCGTTCGACAGCACGTTGTCAGAAACGACGAAAAGCTCGAGCGCATTGAGCGCCTCGCGCACCGCACCAGCGCGCGGCAGCGACGCCGCCGGATTGGTACCCATCACCCACAGCGCCTTGATCTGCCGGCGGGCGACGGCGTCAAACATCTGCACCGCCTTGAGGCCTTCACGTCGGGCCATGCGCGGCGCCCTCCAGAATCGGCGCACGCGGTCGATATCCGCCGGCGTAAAGGCCATATGGCCAGCGAGCTGATTGGCGAGACCGCCGACCTCGCGCCCGCCCATCGCGTTCGGCTGGCCGGTAAACGAGAACGGCCCCATGCCCGGTTTGCCGATGCGGCCGGTTGCGAGATGGCAGTTGATGATCGCGTTGGCCTTGTCGGTGCCCTGCGTCGACTGGTTCACGCCTTGCGAGAAGCAAGTGACGACTTTCTCCGTAGCGGCGAACAGGTCGAAGAAGGCTTCGACCTCGCGCGCGCCGAGGCCGCTCGCCGCTGCTGTCCGCGCCAGGTCCGGTGCGATTTCTCGCGCCCGTGCCAGCGCGGCATCGAATTCCAGTCGTGTGCTCGACGACGTAGTCGCGATCGACCGCACCGACTTTGGCCAGGGCGACCAGCAGCCCGCAGAACAGCGCGGTGTCCATGCCCGGCGAGATCGGCAGGAACAGATCGGCTTCCGCCGCAGTCACGGTGCGGCGGGGATCGATCACGACGATCTTCGCTCCGCGTTCATTGCGGCTCCGGATCATGCGCTGGTAGAGCACCGGATGGCACCATGCGGCGTTCGAGCCGGTGAGCACGATCAGGTCGGCTTGATCGAGATCCTCGTAGGTGCCGGGCACGACGTCGGCGCCGAAGGCGCGGGTGTGTGCGGCGACGGTCGAGGCCATGCACAGGCGCGAATTGGTATCGACGTTGGCCGAGCCGATGAACCCTTTCATCAGCTTGTTGGCGACGTAATAGTCCTCGGTGAGGAGCTGGCCCGAGAGATAGAACGCGACCGCGTCCGGCCCGTGGCGCTCGATCACCTGCTGCAGTTCGCCCGCTACGCGGTCGAGCGCCTGAGGCCAATCGACGGCGACGAGGGATCCATCGGACTGCCGCAGCATCGGATGCAGCAGCCGTCCTTCGAGACCGAGCGTTTCGCCGAGCGCGAATCCTTTCGAACATAGCCGGCCGAAATTCGCCGGATGGTCCGGGTCGCCGCTGATGGTGGCGCCGCCCCGCCGATCCGGCCGCGCCAGCACGCCGCATCCGACACCGCAATAGGGACACGTGGTGCGGACGGCGGAACGGGGCGGTGAGCGCGTTCATCAGGGTGGCACGCCCGCGTCCCGGGCGCAGCGCAGCACGCAGTGATGCGCTGCAGACCCGGGACCCCGGTTGTTTGTGCGCGGGAAGTAACCGGGGTCCCGCGTCTGCGGTGCATTGCTGCGCGCTGCACCGCGTGCGCGACACAAGGTTCTCAGCGCTTGCATCGGAACCTCAATAGACGTCCTGCTGATAGCGGCCGCACTTCTTGAGCTCGGTGACGAATGCGATCGCCTCGTCGGTCGAGCGGACGCCGAACTGCGCCACCACCTCGACCAGCGCACGCTCCACGTCCTTCGCCATGTGCTTGGCGTCGCCGCAGACGTAGATGTGCGCCCCGTCGGCGAGCCACGCCCACAGGTCGCGGCCGACCTCGCGCATGCGGTCCTGCACGTAGATCTTCTGGTCGCCGTCGCGCGACCAGGCGAGCGTGAGGCGCGTGAGCAACCCTTGCGCCTTCATGCCGGTGAGCTCGTCCTCGTAGAAAAAATCGTGGTCGCGCCGTTGATGGCCGAAGAACAGCCAATTGCGCCCAGGGGCCTTGGTCGCCATCCGCTCGTGCAGGAACGCTCGAAACGGCGCGATCCCGGTGCCCGGGCCGATCATCACGATCGGCGTGCGCGGATCGGCCGGCAGGCCGAAGTGCTGCGCTTTCTGCAAGTAGATCTTGACCGGATCACCGGGGCTGATGCGGTCGGCCAGGAACGTCGATGCGACCCCGAGCCGCCGGCGCGCGCCGATGTGATAGCGGACCGCATCGACGGTCGTGGAGACGCGGCCGGGGCTCACTCGCGGTGATGACGAAATCGAATAGAGCCGCGGCGCCAACGGGTCGAGCGACTCGACGAACGCTTCCGGATCCGGCCGGACGCCGCGGAACTTTTCGATCGCCGCCAGTACGTCGAGGGTCGCGGCGTCGCCGTCCGGATCCTCCCCCGAGGCGAGCGCCTTGGCCCGCTGCCGGCGCTCGCCCCCCGTGATGTATGAGACAAGCTGGAACAGCATGTCGGGCGCCGGCGAAAGCGAGACGGCGTCGATCAGCACCTCGCGCAATGTGCGCCCGCCGATCGGAAAGTCCGCCGGCGCGTCGAGCGCCACCAGGATCGCATCGACCAGCGCGGGATCGTTGGTCGCAAAGATGCCGAACAAATCGCCGACCGCATAGTCGAGCGCGCAGTCGGCGACGTCGAACTCGACGTGCCAGGTTTCCTTCTCGGAGCCCGGCTTGTTCAGGCGCGTGCGCGACAGGAACCTTGCGGTGACCGGATGGTCGCGCGACCGCCCAGGTTCTGCTCGGGCGGATTCCGGCGACCTCGGCCTGCGCCGGCGCGAGATTCGACGTGGATGCGGCCCCGTCGAGATCCTGATAGAGCGCTTTGAGCATGCGGGCGGTTTCCTTGCCGCCCGGCACGCACAGGTTCAGGCGCCCTTCGGTGCGCGCAAACAGTGCGTCGGCATAGTCCTGGCAGTTGTAACCGCACTGGCCGCAGTCCTGCTGCGCCATTGCCGCCATCATGCGCCGCCGCAAAGGCTTCCCTTCGGCGAGCCGCATGCGCTCGGCCAACTGCAGCGTCTGATCGTGCCACGGCGCGCCGTCATCCTCTTCGGCCGTCTGCGGCGCGGAGCTCGGCATGAGTGCGGCCGCTTCTTCCGAGGACAGCGCCGTGATGCCGCGGTCCACGACTGTGCCGTCGGCCGAAATCAGTCCGGCGAAAAAGCCGCTCAACCACTGGCGCTGCTCGGTTGTGA
Source organism: uncultured Alphaproteobacteria bacterium (assembly GCA_963788095.1). GTDB lineage: Bacteria > Pseudomonadota > Alphaproteobacteria > Rhizobiales > Xanthobacteraceae > CAVTXS01. Next base: position 35,769 of record CAWBFP010000040.1, read on the forward strand.
ACGGCGCGCTGCTCGGGATCAACTCGAGCGTCGGCGGCGGAAAGTTCTTGGTCATTCGGCCGCCTCCGCCTCGCACAGCGAGCGCAGGGCCGCGACCTCGTGCCGGCGGGCGAAGCGCGAGGAAGGTCTCGTCCGGCCCGGCGCGATGCGTCAGATACGCCCGGAGCAGGCGCTCGACCGTTCGCGGCGCATCCTCGGCTCGCACGTCGCGGTAAAGCTCGCGCGCCAGGCCGGCGTGCGGACCAAAACCGCCGCCGACATGCACGTGATAGCCTTCCACCGTGTCGCCATCATCGGAAACCGCGACCCGCGCGCCGAGCAGCCCGATGTCGCCGATGTAGTGCTGCGCGCACGAATGATGGCAGCCAGTGAGATGGATATTCACCGGGCTGTCGATCTCGACGCGTGCCTCGCACCAGCGGGCGATGTCCTCGGCATGCTGCTTGGTGTCCGAGGCCGAGAAGCGGCAGCCGCGGTTGCCGGTGCACGCCACCAGCCCGGCACGGATCGGCGTCGCGGCGATTGAAAGATCGAGAGCTGCGATCTGCGCGCACGCGGGCGCGACCCGCGCGTCCGGCACGCCGGAGATCAACAGGTTCTGCCAGACCGTCAGCCGCAGGTCGCCGTCGCCGAATTCGCTCGCGATCCTCGCCAAGCCGCGCATCTGCGCAGCCGTAAGCCTGCCGACCGGCAGCACGATTCCGATCCAGTTGAGGCCCTGCTGCCGCTGCGCATGCACGCCGATATGACCGGCTCGATCGAACACGGGGCGCGGCGCCAGCGCATCGGGCGGGGCGCGGACCAACGGCGGCCGAGCTTCTCGTCGACCTTGGCGAGGAAGGCATCGATCCCGATCCGGTCGAGAACGTACTTCAGCCGCGCCTTGTTGCGATCGGTACGGTCGCCGTGCTCGATGAAGACGCGCACGATCGCGTCGGCGACTTGCGTCGCCTCGGCCGGCCTCACCAGCACGCCGGTGTCGCGCGCAAAATCCTTGTGCCCGGTGATGCCGCCGAGCGTCAGGCGAAACCACACTCCGGGCTCCACGCCGGCGTTCGCCATGACCTCGACCGCCTGGAAGCCGATGTCGTTGGTGTCTTCCAGCACCGCAATGGTGCCGGCGCCGTCGAACGCCACGTTGAACTTGCGCGGCAGGCCGTAGAGCGCGCGCTCATTGAGGATATGGAAGTGCCATTCGCGCGCGTACGGCCGCGTATCGATGAGCTCGCGCGGGTCGATGCCGGCGGTCGGCGTGCCGGTCACGTTCCGGATGTTGTCGGCGCCCGACCCGCGCGAGCAGAGCCCGAGGTCCTGAATCCCTTCCAGCATGGCGACGGCATTTACCGGCTCGACCTCGCGGACCTGCAGGTTGGCGCGCGTGGTGACATGGGCGTAGCCGCCGCCGTAGCGCTCGGCGAGGTCGGCGACGCCGGCAAACTGCCCGTGCTTGAGGATCCCGTTGGGAATCCGCAGCCGGCACATGTACGAGTTCTGCGCCGGCGCGACATAGAATAGGCCGTAGTAGCGCCAGCGGAAATTGTCTGCGGGCTTGGGGAACTCGTTCTTCTCCGCCTGCGCCTTCAGCCGCGAATAGGCGTCGAACGGATGCTGCTCGCGCTTGAACTTCTCCTGCTCGGAGAGTTTTCGGCCCGCCGTTAGTACCGCGTCCTGCGCCTTGTCGTGAGCGGCGTCGGGGCCGATCGGCTCAGCAGTCGCGGCTGGCCCTGCGCCCGTAGCCGCCCGCTGCGTGCGCCCGGCGGAAAGCCCCGAGACGAACCCCTCGAGGTAGCGCTTCTGCTCCGGCGTGAAGTCGCTGGACATTCGCGCCCCGTCATGCCGCTTCGACGAAACGGTGCCGCTCGTAGAGAAACTCGAGCACGCGCTGCCGGCATCGCAGGTAGCTTGCGTTGGCGGCAAGCTCGAGCCGCCGACGCGGCCGCGCCAGCGGCACGTCGAGCACCTCGCCGATGCGCGCGGCCGGCCCGTTGGTCATCATCACGATCCGGTCCGACAGCAGCACCGCCTCGTCGACATCGTGGGTGATCATCAGCACGGTGTTGCCGAGCCGCGCATGGATCGCCATCACCGAGTCCTGCAGGTGCGCGCGCGTGAGCGCATCGAGCGCGCCGAACGGCTCGTCGAGCAACAACACCTTCGGCTCCATCGCCAGCGCACGCGCGAGCCCCACCCGCTGCTTCATCCCGCCGGAGATTTCCGCCGGCCGCTTGTCCTTGGCGTGCGACATCTGCACGAGATCGAGGTTGTGCATCGTCCACGCGTGCCGCTCGGCCCGCGTCTTGGTGTCGGCGAATACCTTGTCGACCGCGAGCCGCACGTTGTCGTAAGCGGTGAGCCAGGGCAGCAGCGAGTGGTTCTGAAAGACGACCGCGCGATCCGGCCCAGGCGCGTTGACTTCGCGGTCTTCCAGCAGCACCCCGCCGCTGGTCACTGGAATGAGGCCGGCCACGATGTTGAGCAAGGTCGATTTTCCGCAGCCGGAATGGCCGATGATGGAGGTGAAGCCGCCGCGCTCGAGCTTGAGCGAGATCTCGTGCAGCACCTCGGTCGTCTGCGTGCCGCGCGTGAAGCTCTTGCTGACCCGATCGATCGAGAGATAGGCCTTGGTCATGTCCCGCTCGAGACGTGAAGGTTGCGGGCGCATCCTCTACCCGTCATGCCCGCGCTGGGCGCGGGCATCCACGTCTTGCTTCGCAGACTGGAAGGAAGACGTGGATGGCCGGGACAAACCTCGCAATCGCTGTGGCGATTGCTCGCCCGGCCATGACCAGAGAGGATGGTCGAAACAAGCATAGTTCACGCTGCCGCGGTGCCGCGGGTGACCGCGCGGCCGGCGATCGCGACCAAGCGATCGAGACAGAAGCCGATCAAGCCGACATAGATGAGCGCCAAGATGATCTCGCTGATGTGCGAGGAATTCCACGCATCCCAGATGAAGAAGCCGATGCCGACGCCGCCGATCAGCATCTCGGCCGCGACGATGGCGAGCCACGACAATCCGATGCCGATGCGCAACCCGGTGAAGATATACGGCGCCGCCGACGGCACCATGATCTTCCAGAAGAACTCGAGGTGATTGAGCCGCAACACGCGCGCGACGTTGCGATAGTCCTCCGGGATGTTGCGGATGCCGACCGCGGTATTGATGATGATCGGCCAGATGGCGGTGATGAAGATCACGAAGATCGCCGACGGCTGGCCGTCGCGAAAGGCCGCGAGCGACAGCGGCAGCCACGCAAGCGGCGGGATCGTGCGGAGCACCTGGAAGATCGGATCGAGCCCGCGCATCGCCCATACCGATTGGCCAACCAGCGTCCCGAGCGCGACCCCGACGGCGGCGGCGAGCGCATAGCCCAAGGCCACGCGCTTGAGGCTGGCGAGCAGATGCCAGAACAGGCCCTTGTCGAGGCCGCCGCGGTCGAAGAACGGGTCGACGATCAGTTCCCAGGTATCGGCGAGCACCCGCGACGGCGGCGGCAAGGTCGCGGCCTGGCCGCGACACAACAGTTCCCAGATCACCAGAAATAGCGTGAGCACGATGGCGGGCGGCAGCGCGCGGGCGGCAGCATTGCGACAGCGCCGGCCGCAGCCGCGCGAGCGACGCGGACCGTGGCCGGAACCTGCAACTCGAACAGTTTTGCCGACAGCGCCGGCGCGTCCGCCGCGCTCGACTTTCAGCGCGGGCATGCTCATGCCATGCACCTTCATCCAGTGCCCGAGCGAATCGAGGGCGTCGAGGCATGCTCCGAAGTCGCCATCGCGCGTCGTGCTTGCCGCAGGCGCTCCGGACTAAGTCCGAAGACAGTCGGATGACTCGGCGCAAGGCTCGGATCATGACGAGGCATGATCTGAAGTCGATCGACCTCATGGTCAGGCGATGCGTTTGATGTCGAGGCTTGCGAGGTAGGCGGTCGGGTTCTCGGGATCGAAAACCTTGCCGTCGAAGAAGATCTCCCTGCCGCGCGACGTGGAGGCCGGGATCTGCTCGGCCGGGACGCCGAGCTCCTTGGCGGCTTCGCGCCACAGGTCCTCGCGATTGACCTTGTCGACCAGGGCTTTGACGTCGGTCCCCGGCTCGAACTTGCCCCAGCGAATGTCCTCGGTGATGAACCACTGGTCGTGGCTTTTGAACGGATAGGACGCAAAATCGCGCCAGTACTTCATGATGTGCGGGCTGTTCTCCTCGACCCGTCCGGTGCCGTAGTCGAACTTGCCCTTCATGCGGTCGGTGACGTCGGCGACCGGCACGTTGATCCACTGGCGCTTGGCGCAGATCGCCGCCACCTCCTCGCGGTTCTCCGCCTTGTCGCACCACATCTGCGCTTCCATGACCGCCATCAGCAGCGCCTTGGCGGCCTTCGGATGCTTGTCGACGAAGTCGGCGCGCAGCGCGAAGGCCTTCTCGGGATGCCTGTTCCACAGCTCTCCGGTATTGATCGCCGTGTAGCCGATGCCCTGATGGATGAGCTGCAGGTTCCACGGCTCGCACACGCAGAAGCAGTCCATGGTGCCGACCTTCATGTTGGCCACCATCTGCGGCGGCGGCACCGTGATCGTCTCGATGTCCTTGTCGGGATCGATGCCGCCGGCCGCGAGCCAGTAGCGAATCCAGAGGTCGTGGGTGCCGCCCGGGAACGTCATCGCGGCCTTAACCGGCTTGCCGGAAGCCTTCTTCTTCTCCAGCGCGGCTTTGAACGGCCGCGTGTCGAGGCCGATCTTGAGGTCGAGATACTCCTTGGCGACCGAGATGCATTGGCTGTCGAGCTGCAGCCGGGCCAGGAGGTACATCGGCGTCGGCCGGTTGTTCTGCGTCACCTTGCCGGTCGAGATCAGATACGGCATCGGCGAGAGGATATGGGCACCATCGATGCCGTTGCCTTCGGAGCCGAGCACGATGTTGTCGCGCGTCGTTCCCCACGAGGCCTGCTTCTGCACCTCGACCCCCGGCATTCCGTGCTTGGCGAACAGCCCCTTCTCTTTGGCGATGAACAGCGGCGCCGCATCGGTCAGCGCGATGAACCCGAGGTTCGCCTTGGTTACCTCCGGTCCGGCCGCTTCGGCGATGTGCACGCCGCCAGGAAATGCAACGCGCACGGCTTCGGCAGTGGCGAGCGTGGAGCCGACCGCGGCTGTGTGTTGCAGAAAGCCCCGTCGCGAGATTCTGCGCTGCGATTCGTTGAAAGTCGGCGCGGCCATGTTGTCTCCCGTTGCTCGACAAGCCTCGGCTGGTCGCGCGCAAGGGATGCGCGCGGCTGCGCAGGGACTCGCCTTTCGACGCAGGAGCTTTCAAGTCGCATGCCAATCGGCGGAAGCCGTGGTTTTTCGCCACAAAACAGGGGCTTGAGCATCGGTGCCGAAACTTTGTGCAGCGCCGCGGGTAAGTTGGTTTGCCGCACTATCGGGCGCGCGGCGCCTCGCAGATATGTGCACTCGCAGCGGCGAACGTCCGCCGCGCCGCTAGCCTCATGCGAAACGTCACCGCTTCGGCCACTGCGGGCCCGTGATGCGCGCCGCCGTTGTCGCTGGTGCGAATGGATGAGCTTGAGCATGAAGCCGCGTGGCAGCACGCGCGGGAGCGATGCGACCAGCTTGTTCCCGGTGCCGGGCACGACCAGTCGCCTTCCGGCCATCAGCGCGTTGTAGCCATCGCGCGCAACTTTGGCGGCGGATCGACCGAGCAGCGGCGGCATCTCGTTCGAAGCGAGGCCAGCCCGCTGCTGGAACCCGGTTGCGACCGGGCCGGGACAGAGCGCCGTCACGCGCACGCCCTTCGGCTCGAGCTCCCGCGACAACGCTTCGGTGAACGAGAGCACATAGGCCTTGCTGGCGTAGTAGACCGCCATCGTCGGGCCCGGAAAGAATCCCGCCACCGAGGCGACGTTGAGCAGGCCGCCGCGGTGGCGCGTGAGACTCTCGAGCCAGCGCAGCGACAGCTCGGTGAGGCTGCGGACATTGAGATCGACCATGGCAAGCTGCTCGTCGCGGTCAAGCTCGGCGGCCGAGCCCACTAGTCCGAAGCCTGCATTGTTGACGACGAATGCCGGCTCGGTACCGCGTGCCGCCAGCTCGTGCCCGATGCGCGCGCCAGCGTCGAGGCGGCCGAGATCGACGGGCAGCACGTGCGGTCGCGGATGCCCGGCGGCGCCGATACTGTCGGCAAGCGCCGCCAGCTGCGTCTCGTTGCGCGCCACCATCACGACTTCATGGCCGTGCGCCGCAAACACGCGCGCAAGCTCGGCGCCGATGCCGGACGAGGCGCCGGTGACCAAGGCGATCGGGCGGAAGCCGGGCATGGGTTTTCCTCGTTTCAAGTGCGCGGCTTATAGCAGGTGTGCCGCTGCCTTACCGCTCCCGCTTGTGGGCAGAGGTAAACGAGAAGGCATCGCGAGCGGGAACCTATCACTCGCGGCGCTCCGCGCCATTTCCGGCCGCCACCTGGCGGCGCAGCTCGAGCCGATCGCGCGACGAGACATGGAGAAGGTCGGCGACCCGCCAGACCACGTTGTCCTCGAACTCGCTCACGCGCCCGTCCGCATAGATGATCTCCCACATCATTCCGACGAGGCGCAACCGTCCTTGTTCGTCCAGCGTCCGGTTGAGCAGGCTGGTGAACCGGTAGAGGTCGACCGCCTCGCCCTCGATCGTGGTCGCCTCATCGATCAGCTCTGCCGTGGTGTCGTCATCGAGATCGAACCGACGCTTCAGGACGGCGTGCAGCTTTTGCCGCTCGGCCTCCGAGATGGCGCCGTCGATGCCGACGACATGGATGAGGAGCGCCGCCGCCGCCAAGCGGTAGTCGTTGTCCGCGAAGCGCTCCTGCGGTTTCGCTCCGCCTGCGAGATCGGCGAAGAAGGTCTTGAGGGTATCGAGCATTGGGGCCTTTCGTGCAGTCGACGGCGCGGCTTATCCCTACCCCGCTTGCGGGGGGAGGGATAAGCAGCGGTGCGCTGCACTATCTAGTCACGCGTCGGCGGTTTTGCATCGGTGAGCAGCGCGAGCAGGCCCTTGAGCAGCTGCGTTGGCGTCGGGGGGCAGCCGCGGATGGTGAGATCGACCGGCACGGCGGCCGAGATGCCGCCGACGCAGGCGTAGCTCTCCGCGAACAGTCCACCGTCGGCGGCGCAATCGCCGACCGCCACCACCCACTTGGGATCGGGCGTCGCCGCATAGGTGCGCTCCAGCGCCTCGCGCATGTTCTTGGTCAACGGGCCGGTCACAATGAGCACGTCGGCGTGCCGCGGCGAGGCGACGAAGCGCAGCCCGAAGCGCTCCAGGTCGTAGATCGCGTTGTTGAGCGCATGGATCTCGAGCTCGCAGCCGTTGCACGAGCCGGCATCGACCTCGCGGATGGCGAGGCTGCGGCCGAGCCGGGCAAGCGCCGCGCGATTGACATTCTCCGCGAGCTCGGCGAGCGCCGCGGCATCCGGCTCGGGCGCATCCTCCGTTACCGGCCACTTCACCAGGTTCTCGAACAGGATCTTGCGCATGGCTAGGGCTCGCTCCGCCGGCAAGTGGCGCAAAAAGTGTGCCGTAAGCGCGTGATGCGACGATGATGGACTTGCGCGTGCGTCATTTCGAGCCGTTTTGCGCACCCTCCAAGGAAAGATCGATTTGCTTCACAAGTCATGGCCGGAATACGAGCAGTTGAACGACTTGTTGCAGAGCGGGAAGTCGGCAACGATGTTGCCCTCGATCGCAGTCTCGAGCAGCGGCCACTGGAACCACGAAGGGTCGCGCAGATGGCAGCGCGCGATGTGGCGGTCGCGATCGAGGCGCACCCAGGCGAGCACGTCGCCGCGAAACGCCTCTGCGAGCCCCAGGCCCTCGCATGGCGCATCGAGCGTGCCGGTCGGCGGGGTCGACCAGGACCGGACCGTCCGGAAGGTCCTGCATGATCTGCTCGATCAGCCCGAGGCTCGCTTCCAACTCGCGAATGCGGATCCACACCCGCGCATTGACGTCGCCCTCGTGCAACACCGGCACATCGAACTTCAGTTCCCGATAAGGCGGACAGGACGGCATGAGCCGCGCATCGAACGCGCGGCCGGAGGCGCGGCCGACATAGCCGCCGGCGCCGAACTGGCGCGCGTACCCGGCCTTCAGAACGCCCGTCGCCACTGTGCGGTCCTGCAGCGAGGCGGTGTTGTCGTAAAGCTCGACCAGCGCCGCGAACCGTCGCCGCACCGCGCCGGTGAGCGCTTCGAGCCGGCCCGGCGCGTGCTTGTCGAGATCGGCCGCAATGCCGCCCGGCACCACGCGGTCGCGCATCAGCCGGTGGCCGAAGCAGGCATGCGCGGCGCGCAAAACCTGCTCGCGCAGGATGCCGCACTCGGCGTGCAAAATCGTGAACGATGCGTCGTTGCAGATCGCGCCGATGTCGCCAAGGTGATTGGCGACGCGCTCGAGCTCCGCCATCAGCGCGCGCAGCCATTGCGCGCGGCGCGGAACTTTCACGCCGAGCGCGGCCTCGACCGCGTGCGCGAATGCGATCGCGTAGGCGACGGTGCTGTCGCCGGAGGTGCGGCTGGCAAGTTGCGCCGCGCGCTCCAGCGTCGCGCCCGCCATCAGGGCTTCGATACCCTTGTGGACATAGCCCAGCCGCTGCTCCAGGCGCACCACCGTTTCGCCGTTGGCGGTGAAGCGAAAGTGCCCGGGCTCGATGATGCCGGCATGCACCGGGCCGACGGGAATCTGGTGAAGGTGCTCGCCTTCGACCGGAAGGAATGCATAGGCGTGAGACCCCTGCGGCCCTGAAGCCGGCGCCGATCGGCGATCCGATGGCTTGAGCGGCGGGCCGTCGGTATCCCAGCGGCCGTGGTCCAGCCATGGCCGCGCGTCGACCGCGCCCCGCGGCGTCAGGCCGAACAGGTCGCGGACAGTGCGCTCGAGCCGGATTGCCGGAGGATGTACGGCGCCGACGGAGGGAAAGGAGCCGTCCGGGCAGTCCAAGGATGCGATGCCGATGCTCGGGCGCGCTTCGTCGAGCAACGCCATGTGCACCGCGCCGGTATCACCCCAGAGGCCGAGCAGGGTCAATTCGCCCGTCGCCAAGCTCTTGGTCAAGTCGCACCAGGTCGCGGCATCGACGATCGCGCGCGGCCACGGGGCGTGGCGCTCCACCAATCGGCCGCGCTGAATGAGATCGCCCAGCCCTGCCATTCGTCGTCACCCTACGTGATTGCGGGGAGCGAAGCGGCGGTCATTGCTGCGCCTCCAACTCGCAATCGCCGGAAGGCTAAACCACCGGCGCGGTCATTGCGAACAGTCGGATCGAACTTCTGATGATTGGCCACCAAGGCGCGTCCGCACCATAACGGAAATGGCAGTTGCACAAGCTTCATCTTTGGCGCGAATATGGGAGCGCGCCCGAGGATGAGCGAAAATGTCATGCATAACTGCGACCTTCGTGCCCCCTGTTCGCTGTCCGCTCGCGTCCCGCCTCGCACTTGCGCTGGTACTCACGGCCCTGGCGCCAATCGCCCGGGCGGAGCCCTTGCACGCATGGGTCGAACTCGTCGGCCGGGGCGGCGCTCCGAGCGTCCGTGTGATCACCGCGGACGCAACCTGTCCGCCGTTGCGAGCCGACGGGGAGGAGGTTGCAATGCAGGTGCGCGCCGGCCCGCAGCCGCTGTTCCAGGGCGATAGCAAGGGATCGAAGCCGCCGACGGCGAGATTTCCCGTGACCGTCTGCGAGGCAACGCTGAAGCGCGGCACCGCGCGCGCCGTTCTCGACGGCAACCAACCGCTCCCACTGCCCCCCGCTGTGATCAACCGCATCGTGGTTCTGGGCGATACCGGTTGCCGGCTTTCGAAGAAGGAGAGGCAGGATTGCGATCCGAAGGGGTGGCCTTATGCCGATCTGGCACGGCGCGCCGCGGACGCCGCTCCGGATCTCGTCATCCATGTCGGGGACTATCTCTATCGCGAAGTCGTGCACGGGAGCGGCCTGCCCGACAACCGGCTACGGGTGGGACGTTTGGCAAGCGGATTTCTTTACGCCGTCGAAGCCGCTCTTCGCCGCCGCACCTTGGATCATGGCGCGGGGCAATCACGAGATCTGCGCCCGCGCGGGCGAGGGATGGTTCCGTTTCCTCGACGGTCCCCGGCCGGGCGCGAAGTGTCCTGACATGAGCGACCCCTTCGTCGTCGACCTCGGCGATATCGGATTCGTCGTGATCGATAGTTCGGCCGTTCCCAAAGACGAGTACGGAACTGGGACCAAACCAGTCGCCGATCGGCAAAAGCTCCGCGCGGGCTATGATGCCGTCGCGACCGCCATTCCGACCAACGCCTGGCTGGTCACGCATGTGCCTTTCAATGGCATCGTGCGCGACAAGAAAGGTGGCGGCACGGTCGAAAATACAATTCTACAGAAGGCGCTGGGCGACAGGCTGAAGCCGGAGATCAAGATGATCGTCTCGGGACACATTCATCTGTTCGAGGCTCTGAGCTTCTTCGACGACCGGCCGCCGCAACTGGTGGTCGGCTCCGGCGGCACCGACCTGAGCAGGCCGCCGACCGGCACCAGAAACGTTCCCAGGATCAAGGGCCTGCCCGTCGACAGGAAGGCTTCCGTGATCCTGCAGCATTTTGGATTCATGCTTTGGGAGCGCGACGCCGCGGAGCGAACGGCATGGAACGGCAAACTGATTGGCCAGGCCGGAAACAGCCTCGTCAGCTGCCGCCTGCGCGACCGCGCCCTCGCCTGCCAGATCGAGCGCTGAGGCCTCAGTCGGTCACCCTCACCCCAGCAGCCGCGCGACGTTCTGGAACCAGGCAACGAGCGGCGGTGGCAGGTAGACGCCGGCCGCGAACACCAGCGCGAGGTGCACAAACAGCGGCACGTAGGAGGCCTTGGCCTCCGCCACCGCGCCGCGCGGCTCGCCGAAGCAGATCCCGTTGATCCGCAGCAGCAGCGCGCCTAGCCCGACCAGCAGGCCGAGCACGAGCGGCACCGCGAGCAGCGGCTCGCGCACGAAGGTCGAGGACACGACCAGGAATTCGCTCATGAACAGGCCGGTCGGCGGCAGGCCGGCGATCGCCACGACCGCGAGCACCAAGCCCCAGCCGAGCGCCGGGTTGGTCTCGGTCAGCCCGCCGATATCGGCGATCTTCTGCGTGCCCTTGATCTGCGCGATGTGGCCGACCGCGAAGAAGATCGCCGACTTGGTCAGGCTGTGCAGCGTCATGTGCAGCAGGCCGGCGAAATTGGCGAGCGGACCGCCCATGCCAAACGCAAAGGTGATGATCCCCATGTGCTCGATCGACGAGTAGGCGAACATGCGTTTGATGTCGCGGCGCCGGTAGAGCATGAAGCTCGCGAACACGAGCGACAGCAGGCCCATGGTCACCATCAGCGGCCCGGGCGCGAGCGCCGCCGGGTTGATCGCCAGCAACACCTTGAAGCGAAGCAGCGCGTAGAGGGCGACGTTGAGCAGCAGCCCGGAAAGCACCGCCGAGATCGGCGTCGGGCCTTCCGCGTGCGCGTCGGGCAGCCAGGCGTGCAGCGGGGCGAGCCCGACCTTGGTGCCGTATCCGAGCAGCAGGAACACGAAGGCAAGGTTGAGCAGCGCCGGATCGAAGTTTTGCGCATGCGCCACCAGGTGGGTCCACACCATGGCGTCCAGTCCCTCGCCGATCACCGGGCGCGCCGCCATATAGACCAGGATGGTACCGAACAGCGCCAGCGCGATGCCGACGCTGCCGAGGATGAAATACTTCCACGCCGCCTCCAGCGCCTCGTGGGTTCGGTAGATGCCGACCATCAACACGGTGGTGAGCGTCGCCAGCTCGATCGCGACCCACATCACGCCGATATTGTTGGCGGTGAGCGCGAGGTTCATGGCGAACATCAGCAGCTGGTACATGGCGTGGTAGAAGCGCAGATAGGTCGGCGTCAGCCGCCCGATCTCCAGCTCGTGCGCGATGTAGCTCGCCGAGAACACGGCGGTGGTGAAGCCGACGAAGGTGGTGAGCACGATGAACACGTTGTTGAGGTCGTCGACCAGCAGGTAGCGCCCGGGCGGCGGCCGGCTCACGAACAGCGACAGCGCCGCCAGGAACGTCAGCAGGGCCGCCAAGACGTTGAGGCGGGCGCCGAGCCGGTAGGCCGGCAACAGCGCCAGCACCGCCGCCGCGGCGAGCGGAACGAGCAGTACGACGGCGAGCGCGTCGAAAGTCATCGCCGCTCTCCGCGGAAGCGGTCGAGGGCAGCGACGTCGACCGTGTCAAAGCGTTCGCGAATGCGGAACAGGAAGATGCCGATGACGATGAAGGCGATCAGGATCGAGAACGCGACGCTGATCTCGACCACCAGCGGCATGCCCTTGGCGCCGGTCGGCGGCGAGCACCAGCCCGTTCTCGAGCGACATGAAGCCGATCACCTGGCCGACCGCGTTACGCCGCGTCACCATCAGCAACAGGCCGAGCAGCACGACCGCGAGCGCAAAGGCGAGGTCCTCGCGCGCGATCGGGTCGGCATCGGGAGTGACGCGCAGCATGATCACCATCGACAGCGCGACCAGGCCCATGCCGGCGATCATGGTCAGGCCGATCCCGACCGCGGTCTCGATCTCGCGGTGGATACCGAGCGCCCGCACGATGCGATGCAGCGCCACCGGGATGACGATCGCCTTGAACACGAGCGCGATCGCCGCGGTGATGTAGAGGTGCGGCGCCTCCTGGATGTGCGCCTGCCAGGCGACGGAGGCCGCCAGCACCAGCGCGTGCAGCGCGAACATGTTGATGAGCGCGTAGAGCCGGTCCTGGTAGAGCTCGAGGAAGCTCACCAGCACCAGCGAGCCGGCGAGCAGATGCGCGACGTCGAAGGCGAACCCGCGCATCAGTGTACTCGCCCCCGCGCCGTCATTCAGCCGTCATCATCCGCGAAAGCGGATGACCCAGTAGCCGCATGGCCAGGGTGCGGGCGCGACAGTCAGTCACCCGAAACGCAGCGATTACTGGGTCCGCCGCTTTCGCGGGGAATGGCGCTGCGAATTGGGGTGCGCACTGCAGCATCACAGGCTCCGCGACACGAACAGCAACAGCGTCGCCAACAGGCCGAGCATCAAGGCGGCGCCGAGGAATTCCGGCACCCGGAACACCCGCATCTTGGCGATCGAGGTCTCGAACAACGCCAGCAGGAAGCCGCCGACGGCGAGCTTGGCCACGTAGGCGGCGAGGCTCACCGCGAGCGCGGCGGGGCCGGCATCCTTCGACGCCAGGCCCCAGGGCGCGAACACGCAGGCGACGAGCGAGACGTAGAGCAGCAGCTTGAGCGCCGCCGCCAGATCGATCAGCGCCAGATGCCGGCCGGAATATTCCAGCACCATGGCCTCGTGCACCATGGTGAGCTCGAGGTGCGTCGCCGGGTTGTCGACCGGGATGCGGGCGTTCTCGGCGAGCGCCACCATGATCAGCGCGATGAGCGCGAGTGCGAGCGAGACCCGCAAGCCCACGTCGCCCGAGCCCATGAACACCGCCACGGTCGAGAGCTGGGTCGAGCCCGCGATCAGCGCCAGCGTGAACACCACCATGATCATCGCCGGCTCGGCCAGCGACGCGATCATCACCTCGCGGCTCGAGCCGATGCCGCCGAACGCGGTGCCGACCTCCATGCCGGCGAGCGCGAGCGCGAACCGCGCGGTGGCGAGCAGCGCGATGATGACGATGAGATCGGCAGCGCGTCCGAAGGGGAGCCCGGTCGCGAAGGTCGGCACCAGCACGGCCGCGACCAAGGTGGTGGCGAAAATGACGTACGGGATCACGCGGAACAGCCAGGAGGCGTTGTCGGCGAGGACTACGTCCTTGCGCAACAGGCGCAGCAGGTCGCGGTAGGGCTGCAGCAGCGGCGGACCGCGCCGACGCGTGAGGCGCGCCTTCACTTTGCGGGTCCACCCGGTCAACAGCGGCGCCAGCAAGACCACCAGCAGCATCTGCGCGCCTTGCAGGGCGAGATCGGCGATCACGGCCATATCGCGAGCACCAGCAGCAGCGTGACGAGCGCACAGAACACCAGCGTGAGGTACTGGCGGATGGTGAGGAACTGCAGCCGATTGAGCCGCTCGGCGGCGCCGACGACGAGGCCGGCGACCGGGGCGTAGAGGCCGTCCCAGGCAAGATCGCGCAGCTCGACCGCAAAGCGCGCAGGCGCGGTGAGGCCGGGCGGCGGGATCTCGACGTGCTCGCGCGCGCGGAACACCAGCGTGCCGAACACGCGACGGATCGGCTGCGCGAAGCTCGATGCCGAATACTGCGTCGCCGGGCTCGGGTCGGGGAAGCCGCAGTCCCAGGGCGGTGCGCGGCGTACCTTGTCGGAGGCGAGGCGATGAATCGCGAATGCGGCGAGACCGCCGGCGAGCACGATGAAGCCGAACACCAGGAGCCCGTTGTAGGACGAGCGGCTCTCGACGATCGGTACGATGGTGAGCCACGTGAACGCGCTCTGGGCCGGCACACGGCCGCCGACGGTCGCCTGCACGGCGGGCGCGAGCGCATCGATGAACAGGCCGGGCGCCAGCCCGATGCCAAGGCAGATGGCGGCGAAGCCGAACATGGCGGCGAGCGAGAGCCGATCGGTCTCGTGCGCACGCTCGGCCGCGGGCATGCGCGCACGCCCGAGGAAGGTGACGCCGAATGCCTTGACGAAACAGGCGGCGGCGAGCGCCGCCGAGAGCGCGAGCAGCGCGCCGACCGCAGGCACGAGGAACTTCAGGCCCCACGACTGCAGCTGCGGCGAGAGCAAAATCGCCTGAAAGGTGAGCCACTCGGAAACGAAGCCGTTGAGTGGCGGCAGCGCCGAGATCGCGACGCAGCCGACGAGGAACGCGAACGCGGTCTGCGGCATGCGGTGGATGAGGCCGCCGAGGCGCTCCATGTCGCGTTCGCCGGTGGCGGTGAGCACCGCGCCGGCGCCGAAGAACAACAGGCTTTTGAAGATGCAGTGGTTGAGCACGTGCAGCAGCGCGGCGGTCATCGCCAGCGCCGCCGCCCACGCCATGCCCTGCGCCTTGAAGGCGAGCGCGAGGCCGAGCCCGATGAAGATGATGCCGATATTCTCGACCGTGTGGTAGGCGAGCAGCCGCTTCAAGTCGTGCTGCATCAGCGCGTAGAGCACGCCCATCACGGTGGTGAGGCCGGCGAGCGCGAGCACCAGCATGCTCCACCACCAGGCCGCCGGGCCGGCGAGGTCGAACGCGATGCGCACGAAACCATAGACCGCGACCTTGGTCATCACGCCCGACATCAATGCCGAGACGTGGCTCGGCGCGGCCGGATGCGCGAGCGGCAGCCAGACGTGCAGCGGCACCAGCCCGGCCTTCGAGCCGGCGCCGATCAGCGCCAGCACCAGCACCAGCGCGCCGAGGCCGGCTGACGGAGGCGCGGCGCGGATCGCCTCGAACGTGTAGCCGCCGTCGTGACCGGCCAGGACGCCGAACCCGAGCAGCAGCGCCAGCGTGCCGAAGCTCGCCATCACCAGGTAGACGTAGCCGGCATGGGCGTTGTCGCGCTCGCGGTGGTGCGCCATCACCAGCGCCCACGAGGTGAGCGACATGAACTCCCACGCGGTGAGGAACGTGAAGGCGTCGGCGGCAAGCACTACCAGGCTCATGCCGGCAAGGAACGCCGGGTAGAACGGCAGCACCCGCGTAGGCGCAGTCTCGTGGCGGCCGTAGCCGAGCGCGAACAGGCTCGCGCCGGCGGCACCAAGGTTGGCGACGGCAAGGAAGAACGCCGCGAGCGCATCGAGACGGAAATGCGCGCCGAGCCAGGGCAGCCCGAGCGGCAGCGTGACGGCAGCAGACGCCTGCGCGCCAACGAGCTGCGCCAACGCGGCAACGAGGACGATCAGCGAGGCGGCGAGGCTCGCCCCGTAGACGATGCGGTGGGCATTTGCGCTGCGTCCGAGCGCGACAGCTGCGGCGGCGGTTGCGAGCAGCCCAGCCACGCTCGCGAGCGCAAACATCACCGGCATTGCTTCTTAGCCCCCGCCGCTTCGTTCAGCGACAGAATCAGCGTCAAGCCGATGGTTACGGGCTTAGGGTGCCCGAGCAAGCGGGAATTTTTTCCGTGCGGCGGCGCAAAGCTTGCCTTCGCGAAGGCAGGGCCGCGCGGGCGGTGTGCGCACACGCAGCCTCGTCGCGGATCGTGCGCACGGCGCTCGGATCGTGCGCTGCCGGCACCCGGCGGCGCTACGGCAGGAATTCGTCCGTATAAAGGCCCTCGAAGCTCGTGAGCGCGTCCTTGGGATCGAGCAGCTTCGACTCGAGGCTGACCTTCTGTGAGTTTTCCAGGCCCGGCCACGCTCACCCGGATGTCCTTGGCATGCGCCTTGGCCACCACCTTCCAGGCGGCGCCAGCAGCGCCGGATCCATCTTGTCGAAGCGCTTCGCAGGAGCTCGAGACACCGCGTCGGGCTTGTCTGAGAATGAAGCCTGGCGGCGCCCGCCAGCGCGCGCGCCATGCGCGCGCATTTTTCGCGGTTGTCCTTGCAGGTCTCGGGACGCGTATAGACGAGGCAGTAGTTGAACGGAAGCAGATCGGGCGCGTCGCTGACGCCGCTCGCCAGCATGATGGCGCTGCCGTTCACACCGCCTGCGTGGTGAAGGGCAGCGAGGTGGCGTAGCCGTCGATCGCCTTGTTCTGGAGCGCGGGCAGCATGGCGGGCGGATCCATCGGCGCGATGCGGACGTCCTTCTCGACGTCGAGGCCGCCGCGGTTGGTGACCAGCCGTTGCCAGGCATGGACGATGCTGCCCACGCCCTGGATGCCGATGGTCTTGCCTTTCATCGCCTTGGCGCGCTCGGCGATCGGCATGCTCTCGGTGATCCCGGCGGCGTCGGCCACGTCCTTGCGCAACACCAGCTCGACCAGCGGGCGGTCGACGAGGTTGGCGAATGCCAGGAGCCGCTGTCCCTGCGCGGCCGCGCGCAGGAAGACCGGGCCGGTGCCCATGGTGAAATCGGCGCTGCCGGCGATCACGGCGTTGGACCGAGCCCACGCCCACGATGTTGCGATGGGTGACCTTGAGGCCTTCCTTCTTGTAGAAGCCGGCATCCTCGGCGATGAAGGCCGCCCTGAAAGTCAGCGTCGGCGCCGGCAGCGCCATCACGATCTCCATGTCCTGGCGCTGCCCGCGGTGCGGGCCGAGCCCAAGCCGATATCCCGACGGACATCGCCGCGAGCCGCATTGGCCTACCGAGCACGGGCCAGTGCCGCTTGTGCCATTTGAACATGGCGTCCTCCCGCCTTATCGTTCCTGCTTAAAATGTTTGTAACAGGAAGCGCATGGCGTCACAATTGCGCCGGCCAAATGCATGAGCGCGCCGGACCGCGAGACGATGTGGCGACCAACGCGCCGCGGAGATGAATGGCCATTCTGGGAGGTGAGCGGAAGTCCGGATCCGCACCGACATGTGGTGGAGCCGCGAGCAGCGGCTGAGGGCGCGCGGCGACCAGATCGATCGTGCTGCTGGTCCTGATCGCGATCTGGCAGGCGCGCAGCATGACGCTCGGCGCGTATTGGGTCGGCTCGCCGTGGGGCGTGCTGACCGCTTCGTCGCGGGCGCCTTCGACGGCGAGCTGTTGCGGCAACGCGGCCTACACGGCGGCGGAGGCGGCGCTCGGCTTCGCCTCGGCGCGCTGCCGGCGGCGGCGCTGCCGTTCGCGCTGCGCCGCTTTCCGATGGCGACGGCGATCCTCGATCCGTTCATGGTCGGCGGCTATGGCGCGCCGAAGCTGGCGCTGGCGCCGCTCTTCATCCTATGGTTCGGGATCGGGATCGAATCGAAGATCGCGCTGGTCGCGATCACGGTGTTCTTCATCGTCTATTTCAGCGCGCTCGCCGGCGTGCGCGCGCTCGACGCCAAGCTGGTGCAGATGGCGCAGGTCGTCAGGCGCGAACGAGCGCGCAGGTTGCGCGCCACATCGTGTTTCCGGGCGCGGTGCCCTACATCTTCACGGGCCTTCGCATCGCCATGCCGTATTCGATCGGCGGCGCGGTCATCGCCGAGCTGATCTCCTCCAACCGCGGGCTCGGCTACCTCGTGCAGCTCGGCGCCATGAATTTCGACACCACCGGCGTATTCGTCGCGCTCACGGCCGCGACCTTGATCGTCTTTCTCGGCAACTGGAGCGTCAACGCGGCCGAGCGCCGGCTGCTGCGCTGGCGCCCGCCGGCGGACCTGCGCCTGCAGGCGGGGACGTGACCATGGCGACGGCGAACCGCTGCTGGAGGTCCGCGGCCTCAGCAAGCGGTTCGCCGCGCGCGCGCGGCCGCGAGCATCCGCCCTGGGTGATCCAGGACCTGAGCTTCTCGGTCGCCGAGGGCGAGTTCCTCACCATCATGGGCCCTCGGGCGCCGGCAAGACCACACTGCTCAACATGATCGCGCAGATCGATACCGCGAGCGGCGGCGAGGTGCGCTTCCAGTCGGAGGTCGATCGCGCTCGACGACCCCAAGGCGCTCAATCCGGGGCTGTCCTGCCGCATCGGCTACGTCACGCAGGAGGACAATCTGCTGCCGTGGCGCACGACGCTGCAGAACGTCCTGTTTCCGCTCGACGTCCAGGGCGGCTCAACGCCGAGACGCGCGCGCGCGCGGAGACTGCTGATCCGCACCGTCGGACTCGCCGGCTTCGAGCACCATTATCCGCATGAGCTCTCCGGCGGCATGCGCAAGCGCGCCTCGCTGATCCGCACGCTCGTCTACGACCCGCCGGTGATCCTGATGGACGAGCCGTTCGGCGCGCTCGATGCGCAGACCCGCATGCAGCTGCAGGAGGACCTGCATCAGGCTCTGGATCCTCGGCCGCAAGACCATCGTGTTCGTGACCCATGACATCGCCGAAGCGATCGCGCTCGGCGACCGCACGCTCGTGCTGTCGCCGTCGCCGTCCCGCATCGCCGGCGAGCACATGATCGACATCCCGCGCCCGCGCGACATCCGCGGCATCATGTCGCATCCGGAATTCGACCGGCCTTATGAGCGCATCAGGGCGCAAGTGCAATGACGGCTCGCGACAAGCGCGCTCGATCCGCCGCGCCGTGCCGGCATCAATTGGCGGCGCCCTGCCACGTGCTCGGCCGTGTCGGCTTCGCCGCCTTGCTCGTGCTCGCCTGGAAGATCGGCGCCGAGGTGGCGGGGCCACTCTACCTCGCCGATCCGGTCAAGGTGCTGCCAGCGCATCGTCGCCGACACGCGTCGGGGGCCTGCTCCGCCACACCTACGTGACGCTGCGGCTGGCGGCGATCGGGTTCGCGCTCGGCTGCGCTGCGGCGTGGCGCTGCCGTTCCTGCTGCGCGGCATGCCGCGGCTCACCGCTGCCATCGAGCCCTACATCATGGCGTCGGTCGGCATCCCGAAATATGCGCTGGTTCCGCTGTTCATTCTGTGGTTCGGCATCGACGATGCGCCCAAGCTCTGGCTCGTCGGGCTGCTCGTCTTCTATCCGGTGTTCATCGCGGTGTTCGCCGGCATCCGCAACGTCGACCGGCGGCTCATCAACATGGCGCGCGTCGTCGGCGCGAGCGAGGCGACGATCTCGCGCGAGGTGATCTGGAACTCGCTGATGCCGTTCTTCTTCGCCGCCCTGAAGATAGCGCTGCCGCGCGCGGTGAGCGCCGCCATCATCGGCGAGTTCCTGGTCGGCAATGAGGGGCTCGGCTATCTCATCGAGCATGCGCGCCAGAATTTCGATACCACGGGCGTGTTCGCGGGCATCGTGGTGGCGACGGCTCTGGTGCTGGTCATCAACGCCGTCCTGGTCGCGATCGACCGCCGATACAATGCCTGGCGGCCGACGGACCGCGACATGCAGGTTTAGGTTCCAGGCGTCATTGCGAGCGCAAGACGTAGCAGCACCATCCGTGCTAGACGCGCAGCATGAAGGTGCCATTTCCAGGGGCGATCGACTGCGATCTCCATCCCGCCATGCCGCGCGCGCCGGATCTGCTGCCCTATCTGGACGAGTATTGGCGCGATCAGTTCGTCAGCCGGCACATCGACAAATACAGCTTCGTCCTGACCAGCTATCCGCCGAACTCGCCGCTCTCCGCGCGGCCGGATTGGCGCGCGCCCTCGGGGCTTCCCGGCGGCGATCTCGACATGATCCGGCGCCAGGCGCTCGAACCGTTCGGCACGCGGCTTGCGATCTGCAACCCGCTGCACGGCGCCGTCGCGCTGTTCAACGAGGACATGGCCGCGGCGCTGTGCGCCGCCATGAACGACTGGGTGGCAAGCGAGCTGCTCGACCGCGAGCCGCGCCTGCGCGCGTCGATCCTGGTGCCGCCGCACAGCCCGGAGCTCGCCGCTCAACGAGATCGAGCGCGTGGCAAAAGACCGGCGCTTCGTGCAGGTGCTGCTGTTCGCAATGGGCGACATGCTGCTCGGGCGCAGGCTGTACTGGCCGATCTACGCCGCCGCCGAGAGGCTCGGCCTGACGATCGGGGTGCATGCCGGCAGCACGTATCGGTTTGCGCCGACGGCCTCGGGCTGGCCCGCGCACCGGGTCGAGGACTACGTGGCGCAATCCACCGCCTTCGAGGGGCAGCTCTTGAGCTTCCTGGCCGAGGGCGTGTTCCAGAAATTCCCCGACGCTCAAGATAGTGCTGATCGAGTCGGGCTTCACCTGGCTGCCGCAGCTGATGTGGCGCACCACCAAGACCTGGCGCGGGGTGCGGCCCGAGGTACCATGGATCGACCGGCCGCCGGCGGAAATCATCCGCGACCATGTCCGCCTCACGCTGCAGCCGGTCGATGCGCCGGCTTCCGACCCGCGCGCGCTTGCCCGCACGCTCGAGCACATCGGCTCGGACCGAATGCTCATGTTCTCGACCGACTACCCGCACTGGCATTTCGATGGCGAGGACGTGCTCCCGGAGGGGCTTTCCGACGAGGCCGTGCGCCGGATCATGATCGACAATCCGCTCGAGGCCTATCCGCGCTTGCGCGAAGCCCCGGCGATCGGCGCACAGACGGCGTCAAACGAGGAGACGGTGCGATGAACGTCACGGTTCGTGAAGCGGCCACAAAGTCTGCTCCGTCTCGCCCGCGCGACAAGGGCCCCGCTTCGCAACCCGCCATCGTCGACTGCGACATTCATCCGGCCTATCGCACTCCGACCGAGCTGTTCCCGTTCCTCTCCGCCCGCTGGCGGGAGCACATGGCGACCTTCGGCGAGCACCTGCGGCACGGGCTGTCCGGACAGCTGCCTTACCCGCGCATGATGGCGGCCGGCATGCGGGTCGATGCTTTTCCGGAGGAAGGGCCGCCGGGATCCGATCTCGCGCTGATGCAGCGCCAGCACCTCGACCCGAACGGTGTCGAACGCGGCATGCTGATGCCGCTCAGCAAGGCCGGCATGGAGGAGCGGAACCTGGAATACGCGGCCGCGCTTGCGAGCGCGGTCAACGAATGGCAGCTCGAGGCCTGGATCAGCAAGGAGCCGCGGCTGCGGGGCGGCATCGTCGTGCCGCAGGAGGACGCGGCGTTCGCAGTCTCGGAGATCGAGCGGCGGGCACCAGATCCGGCGTTCGTTCAGATCCTGCTGTCGCCGCGCACCAGCGACCCGCTCGGCCACCGCCGTTACTGGCCGATCTTCGCGGCGGCGGACCGCGCCAACCGCCCGATCGGCCTGCACGTGCAGGGCTACAGCGGCGGCCATCCGTCGACCCCGGCCGGATGGCCGACCTACTACATGCAAGAGCATTACGCGATGACCAGCGGAATGCAGACGACGCTGATGAGCCTGGTATTCGAGGGCGTGTTCGAGCGGTTCCCGGCGTTGAAAGTCGTGCTGATCGAAGGCGGCTTTGCCTGGGCGCCGGCGTTCTGCTGGCGCATGGACAAGCACTGGGAGCGGATGCGCAAGGAGACGCCGCAGGTCAAGCGCCCGCCGTCCGAATACGTCCGCCGGAACGTCTGGTTCACCACCCAGCCGATCGAGGAGCCTGAGACCCCCCGTCACCTTGGAGACATCATCGATTGGATCGGCTGGGACCGGCTGTTGTTCTCGACCGACTATCCGCATTGGGATTTCGACGATCCCCGCTACGCGTTCAAGTTCACGGTCGACGACGACAAACGACGCATGATCTTCCGAGACAACGCCAAGGCATTGTACGGCCTTGGGTGATGCCGAGGCCCGCGACCATTCACCGGTATGCGCGGACGCGACCTTGGTCAATCGTTAGCGGCATCGAGTCGCCAAGTCGTCGCGCGCGCCGATGAGATCGCGCCCGGCACCTGCAAGATCGTGACCGCCGGCGGCCGCGAGATCGGCATCTTCAACCTCAACGGCGAGTATTTCGCGCTCGCCAATCGGTGTCCGCATGCCGGTGCGGAGCTGTGCAGAGGCAGGATCGTCGGATTGGTCGCGTCCGACGGCCCCAACCGCTACCGCGTTTCACGCCCGGGCGAATTCATCCGCTGCCCGTGGCACGGATGGGAGTACGACATCCGCACCGGTCAGTCGTGGTGCGATCCGAAGTCGGTCGTCGCGCGTCACTTCCAGGTGGCGGTCGAGCCGGGCGCCGAGCTCGTCAAAGGGCCATACGTCGCGGAATCGTTCTCAGTCGAGGTCGAGGCTGACTACCTGGTGATCGACCTGGCCGGCGCGGTGGCGCGAGCCGACCCTCGTGACGCCCGCAAATGATCCGGTGTCGCGCCGACCGAAACCACCGCGGGCCTGCAGCCAGCGGAAATCCGCCATCGACCTGGCGGCCATCGACGCGCACACGGTCAGGCGCTCGACGGCGTTGCGTGCACGATGCCGGCAGCGCGCGATAAACCTAATGATATCAAGCATCTGACTCGGGTCGCGGCAGGCACGTGCCGGCCCCGCCGTCCCGCCGCCGACATTGGCCCAAGGAACACGCATCGATATCCGCGACAAGCGCGGGCCGCACGGGCTATACGGGGCTGCGGTTGCCCGTCGGCACGAGGAACATCTGAATGCAAACGCCATGCTTCGGCATGAATCGCTTTGTTGCAACAGCGGCGCTTCTCGCCTGGGCCGCGATCACGGCCCTGATTGCGGCCGTGCCCGTCCTCGCCCGCGATTTCCGTGTTGCCGACACCCAGCCGGAGAACTACCCGACCGTGCAGGCGCTCAACTACATGGACCAGCTGGTCACCGAGGGCACCGGCGGGCGCCACCGCATCCGCATCTTCCACTCGCGCCAGCTCGGCGAGGAGAAGGAGACGATCGAGCAGACCCGGGTCGGCGTCATCGACCTGAACCGCACCAACGTTGCGCCGCTCGGCAGCTTCATCCCGGAGACGACCGTGCTGGCGCTGCCGTTCCTGTTCCGCTCGATCGACCACCTGCACAAGGTCCTTGATGGGCCGGTCGGCGACGAAATCATCAAGAGCTTCGAGCCGCACGGCTTCGTCGGCCTGGCGTTCTACGATTCCGGCGCGCGCTCGCTCTATAACGCGGTGCGGCCGATCCGGACCATCGCGGATCTCAAGGGGCTGCGGATAAGGGTCCAGCAGTCGGAGGTGATGGTCGAGATGATCCGGGCGCTCGGCGCCGAGCCCATCGAGCTGCCCTACGGGCAGGTGCTGACCGGCCTTTCGACCAAGCTGATCGACGGTGCCGAGAACAACTGGCCGTCCTACGTTTCGACCGATCACTACACAGCGGCGCGCTACTACACCTTGACCGAGCATACGATGGGCCCCGAGGTGCTGGTGATGTCGCAGCGGGCATGGGAGAGCCTTTCGGCCGAGGACCAGGCGATCTTCCGCGAGGCCGCCCGCCAATCGAGCCGGTTCATGCGCGAGCAATGGAAGGGGTGGGAAGAGCGCTCGCGCGTGCAGGCCGAAAAGGCCGGCAACGTCGTGGTCAGTGATTTCGACAGGCAGCCGTTCCGGGCCGCGATGACTGCGGTCTACGACAGGGCGCTCGCCGGCAAGCCCAAGCTGCGCGAGCTGGTCGAGCGCATTCGTCAGACGCAATGAGTCGCCAGTGGTCGCGCTCGAACAAACGCAAGCCCTGTCGGCGCAGCCGAACGCCCTGCCCAACCGCCGGCGCCGGCTCGAGCAGCGCATTCGCGCGCTGCCGATCCGCTGGCGCATCGTGGCGATCGCGGGCCTCAACACCGCCGTGGTGCTGCTGCTCACCGCGCTGATCTGGGACGGCGCCCGCGGCCTCACCACCGCGTGGAACGATCTGCGGCAGGCGCGGCAATCGGATCGGCTGCTGGTGTCGCTCGAGAGCGAGGCGGTGCGGCTGCAGAGCCTGATCCATCGCTACTTCAACCAGCCGCAGCCGAATCTGCTGCAGGAGATCGAGCGCCGGCGCGAGACCGTGCTCGACCTCCTCAAGACCCGCGCCGCCGCCGACCCCGCGCTGATGGGCATGGTGGCGGGCCTCACCGCCGATATCGAGCGCTTCCTCGCCGGCTTCGACGAGCTGCGCGCGATCCGCAACACCATTTCGCGCACCTACGAGAACGAGGTGCTCAAGCCCGCGCGCGAAATCACCGGTCTCTACGCCATCATCGAGGGCGCGACCCGGCCGCGCGAGACCTTGATCTGGCCTTCGCTCAACCAGTCGCGCGAAGCCTTCTCGGCCACCCTGGTTGCCGCCAATGCGTACTACCTCTCGCTCGCCTCCGATGCGGCGGAGGATGCCTACCGCAACATCGCCACCATCGAGCGCACGATTCCGGTGATGACCGACCTTGCCGACAGCGAGCTGCAACGCAACGCGCTCGGCGCGCTTGCCGGCCGCGTGGTGGCGATGCGCAACGGCCTCAACAACCTCGCCGACAACTTCGCCGCGCAGTCCCGGCTGCTGCGGGATGCGATCGACGGCAACCAGGCTGCGATCGTCGCCGCCATCGACCGGCTGTCGGACCAGGTCCGCGCGCGCGAGCAGGCGGCCCAGGAGCACTTCAACGAGGCGCTCGACGACGTCTTCCTGCAGGTGACGCTGGTCGCAATCGCGTTCCTGGTGCTGATCGTCGCCATCGGGGTTGCGATCGCGAGCAGCATCAGCGCGCCGCTGCGCGAGTTGCGCACCGCCATGCACGCCATCGTCGGCGGCGACTACGACAAGCGGGTGGAGGGCATCGAGGCGCGCGACGAGATCGGCGAGATGGCGCGCGCGGTCGAGGTGTTCCGCGAGAACGCCATCGCCAAGCGCCGCGCCGAGAACGAGCTGCGCGCCTCCAAGGATCGCGCCGAGAGTGCGCTTGCCGACCTGCGCGAGACCCAGAAGAGCCTGATCGAGGCCGAGAAGCTTGCCGCGCTCGGCAGCCTGGTGGCGGGCGTCGCGCACGAGGTCAATAATCCGGTCGGCATCAGCCTGACGGTGGCGTCGAGCCTTGCCCGCCGCTGCGAGAATTTCGCGACCGAACTGGAGGACGGCCAGCTGCGGCGGTCGCGGCTGGTGGAGTTCGTCGAAGGCAACCGCGAAGCCGCCAATCAGCTGGTCGGCAACCTGCAGCGCGCCGGCGAGCTCATCCAGTCGTTCAAGCAGGTGGCGGTCGACCGCAGCCACGAGCAGCGCCGGCAGTTCGATCTGCGGCAATCGACCGAGCAGATCATCTCCAGCCTGCGGCCGGGACTGAAAAAGACCAAGGTGGAACTGGTGCCGGAAATTCCCGAGGGAATCATGCTCGACAGCTATCCCGGCGCCTATGGGCAGGTCGTCACCAACCTGGTGCTCAATGCGGTCACGCATGGGTTCGCCGACGGCCTGCTCGGCACGATCAAGATCGAGGCGCGGCGCATGAATGCCGCCCAGATCGAGCTGGTGGTCGCCGACGACGGCTTGGGCATGTCGGAAGAGGTCCAGCGCCGGGCGTTCGATCCGTTCTTCACCACCCGCCGGACCCAAGGCGGCACCGGACTCGGGCTTCACATCGTGTATAACCTGGTAACACGCCGACTCGGGGGCCGGATCACGTTTGCTTCTGCGCCTAGTCGCGGTACGACGTTCCGAATCACCTTGCCGGTGGTGGCGCCGCGCGCCGAAGCGGCGCTACCGGAAGAAGCCCTGACTGCCACGGACCGATAAGATGGCCGACGACCTTGTAACGTTTATCGAAGACCATCCGCCGGGCACGGACGGCGATCCGGAGCGCCGCTGGAAGGTGGTCGTGATCGATGACGACGGCGCCGTCCACGACGGCACCCGGTTCGCGCTCTACGACTACGTGCTCAACGGCCACGGCCTGGAGATCATCTCCGCCTATTCGGCCGCCGAGGGCCGCGAGATGCTGCGCATTCACCCCGACACGGCGGTGGTGCTGCTTGACGTGGTCATGGAAAGCGAAGTCGCGGGCCTCGACCTCGTCGACCATATCCGCAACGAGCTCAAAAACGAAACCGTCCGCATCATCCTGCGCACCGGCCAGCCCGGACAGGCGCCGGAGCGCCGCGTCATCATCGATTACGACATCAACGACTACAAGGCCAAGACCGAGCTCACCGCCGACAAGCTGTTCACGACCCTGACGTCGGCGCTGCGCAGCTACCAGCAGCTGCAGCGCATGGAGGAGACGCGGCGCGGGCTCGAGATCATCATCGACGCCGCCGCCAAGCTGTTCGACTTCCGATCGATGCAGCGGCTGGCGGAAGGCGTGCTCACGCAGATCGCCTCCCTGCTCAAGGTCGACTGCGCCGGTATCTTGGTCTTGCGCGACGGCGGCGATAGCGACGAGAATTTTTCGGTGCTGGCCGGTTCCGGCTGCTACCAGCAGTACACCGGCCCGCACCCGCTCGACAAAGAGCTGCGCCGGTTGATCGAGGCGGCGTTCGCCCGCCGGCGGCATGAGTTCCATGCCAAGCGCTCGGTGCTGTACATCAAGACCGCGATCGGGCGCGAGGTTGTGGTCCTGCTCGAGGCCGCGAGATTCCTGTCCGACACCGACCGAGCGCTGGTGGAGGTGTTTTGCAGCAAGCTTTCGGTCGCGTTCGACAACGTCATCCTGTACGAAGAGCTGCAGGAGGCGAATGCCCGGTTGGAAGAGCGGGTGACCGAGCGCACGCGCGAATTGACCCTCGCCAACGAGCGGCTGGCCGCGCAGTGGGAACGGCTGCGCCGCGCCAACACCTTCAAGCGCGAGATGATCGGTACCGTCGCCCACGATCTGAAGAATCCGCTCGGCGTGATCATGGGCCGGGCCGAGATGCTCAAGGACATCGTTGCCAGCTCGCCGATTCGCACCGACGTGCTGAGCGAGCAGATCAAGCACATCCAGGATTCCAGCAAGCGCCTGACCGGGATGGTCGATTCCCTGCTCGCCGACGCCATGACCGACGCCCTCGACATCAACCTGCGGCTGGAGCCGGTCGACCTTTCCGGCCTCGTCAATCAGGTGGTCGAGACCAGCCGGCAACTTGCCGCGAACAAGCAGCAAACCCTCGCACTCTCGGCACCTGCCCCGTTAACCGTCATTGCCGACCACGACCGGCTGTGGGAGGCGATCGACAACCTCGTGAACAATGCCGTCAAGTACACTCCGCCCGGCGGGCGCATCGAGCTTTCGGTCGGGCGCGAGGGCGCGCAGGCCACCATCACGGTGCGCGACAACGGGCGCGGCCTGTCGCCGGAGGATTTGTCCCGGGTGTTCGGGCGCTTCCAGCGGCTTTCGGCAAAACCGACCGGCGGCGAGAGCTCGACCGGCCTCGGGCTTTCGATCGTCAAGCACATCGTCGATCTGCACGGCGGCGCGGTGGCGGCGGATAGCGCCGGCCCGAACAAGGGTTCGGCCTTCACCATCTCGCTGCCGTTGCCGGGGAGCGGCCGGAAGTGATGAACCAGACGCCGCACATCATGGTGGTGGACGACGAGGCCTCGACCCGCGACATGGTGGGCGACTACCTGCGGATGCATGGCTTCCGGCCAACGCTGTGCGATGGTGGGGCGAGCCTACGCGAAGCCTTCGCCAAGGAAGAGCCGGACCTGATCGTGCTCGACCTCAACATGCCGGAGGAGGACGGGCTCTCGATCGTGCGCGACCTCAAGGCGCGCTCGACGGTGCCGGTGATCATGCTGACCGCGACCGCGAGCGCGATCGACCGCGTAGTCGGGCTTGAGCTCGGCGCCGACGACTACATCGCCAAGCCGTGCGAGCTGCGCGAGCTGGTCGCGCGCATCCGTTCGGTGCTGCGCCGGGTGCAAGGCCCGCCGGCGGCCACGGCCGAGGACGCGCAGGCGAAGAACAAAGTGGTCAAGTTCGGCACCAAGTGGCTCGACCTCGACGCCCGGGTGCTGCGCGACGACGACGGCGTGGAGCACCCGCTCACGGCATCCGAGTTCAACCTGCTCAAAGCGTTCGCGGAACACCCCAAGCGCGTGCTCACCCGCGAGCGCCTGCTCGACCTTGCCAATGCGCGCGACCCGGACGCCTTCGACCGCGCGATCGACATCCGCATCACCCGCATTCGGCGCAAGATCGAGCCGGATCCCGCGCACCCGAGCGTGATCCGCACCGTCCGTGGCGCCGGCTACGTGTTCTCGCCCGACGGCAAGGGGGCGTAGTCTCCCCCGGAGGGGCTTTGTAGGGATTTTTCCCCAGGCTGGCCCGCGCAACCGGTTTCTGCGCGTATATCCCGGTGGTTACGCCCCCTTCGTCGGATTGGTCGTGCTGGGACGGGCGCTCGCCACCGCCCGGTGCGTCCTGATTGACGGCATTGGCCTGTTTCAGGGCGTGATCACCGCGGCCGCGCGATCAGCGTCGCCTATCTGTCCGACCTCATCCCCGGGGCCCGCGGTAGCGCGCCCGCCGGCCCGGCCGAGCGGCGGAATCCGTCCAATACTCAAGCAGCTGCAGCTACTTACAAGCGTCGGGAACCCGACATAGGGGACCGGAATTGTTTCGTCGCGAGGTTCGTGACGAAATAAAAGCCCGCCGGCTAGAAACCTTTTTCCGGGCAGGGCGAAAACGGGGCGAAACTGCAGGCCCCTAAAAGTGACGTCATCGGAACGAGCCTCCCCCACGCACGAGGGGGCCAAATCGGAGAATGTCACTATGATCGCCATCAGCAGACCCCTGATCGGCATCTCAGCGTTGATTGCCCTCGGCATAGTTGCCGTTGACCTGACCCAGAGCCGCGCCGACATGTCGGCGGCAGCTCAGGTCGCCGCCCGTTTCCCGCACGCCCACGAGATGATCGTCCCGCTCGCCAAGAGCGATCGGATGCCGGCGAGCGGCTGCACCCGCGAGCATTGGCCCTACATGGCCGATGAATGCCTCTCCGGGACCGATGGCGCCACAGTGCGCCGGCCTGCGCGCACGATCACGATCGAGCGCCGCATCGCCGAGAACGCCTCGCAGCTCATGCGTGTCGAGGCGACCATGGTCGCCAGCCGCTGAAACCGGATCATCCAGCTCAGAAAGCTCTTGGAGAATCATAATGCGTCGTCTCACTCAAGCCGCGCTCGCCGCCGCCGCGCTGACCGCCTTCAGCACGCCCGCCAGCGCCATGAACGCCGACAATCGCGCGCCGTTCTTCCTGTTCTCGCTCTTTTCGCAGCCGCAGCAGCAGGTACAGCCGCAAACCGCGCCGCAACGCTATGCTTACGCGGCCGATCCCTCGCGGCAGGAGCTTTTCGGTCACACCAGCCGCGAGACCGTGATCTATACGGGCAGCCACGCGCCCGGGACCGTGGTGATCTCCACCTCCGAGCGGAGGCTCTACTACGTGCTCGCCGGCGGCAAGGCGCTGCGCTATGCGGTCGGCGTCGGCCGCGAGGGCTTCCAGTGGTCCGGCGTCGAGAAGATCTCCAACAAGCAGGAATGGCCGGACTGGCGTCCGCCAGAGGATATGCTGCGCCGTCGCCCTGACCTGCCGCGCTATATGGCCGGCGGCCCGGGCAACCCGCTCGGCGCCCGCGCCCTCTATCTCGGCGCCTCGATCTACCGCATTCACGGCTCCAACGAGCCGGAGACCATCGGCCGCGCCGTGTCGTCGGGCTGCATCCGCATGCACAACGACGACGTGGTCGACCTCTACAACCGCGTGAAGGTCGGCACCCAGGTGGTGGTGCTGCGCTAGCGGAGACAACAGTTACCCGCGCTCGGATCGGCGCGAGGGTTACCGAGTAGTTCCGGCGTTACTGCCGGGAGCAGCCGGGGGGGTCCCAAGGCGCAAGCCTTGCCTCGGCTGCTCTTTTTTTGCTTGCTGATGTAAGGCATAAGTTGACACAGTGCCTATCCGTGCCTTACATCGAGGCAATGATCGGGACGTTTCGAAGCAAGGCGCTCCGAAACTTCGCTGCGCGCGGTGATCCTTCGAAGCTCAGCGTTCCAAACATTGATCGCGTCCGGCGCATTCTGGCTCGCCTCAATGCCGCACTGCGGCCGCAAGACATGAATTTACCAGGATACCGCTTTCACGCCCTGAAAGGCGGAGCGAAGGGCCGCTACACCGTCGACGCAAGCGGCAACTGGCGAATCACATTCGGCTGGGATGGCGAGGATGCAATAGATGTCGATCTGGAGGACTACCACTGATGAGCCGAAAACAGCATTCGCTTCGTGGCCTCCCGCCGACCCATCCGGGCGAAATTCTACGGGAGGATGTCATTCCGGCGCTTGGGCGGCCGAAGGCCGAGATCGCCCGTTTGCTCGGCATCTCGCGGCAGACGCTTTATGACATCCTTGACGAGAAGCAACCGGTTACGCCCATGATGGCGCTGCGTATCGGCAAGCTGCTCGGGACGAGCCCGGAGTCCTGGTTGAATATGCAGCGCGACTATGATCTCCGCCTAGCGGAGCAGAAATTCGGGAGCGCTCTCGAACGAATCCCGACCCTGAGTGCGGCATGACATGAGCGCGCAAAAATCGATGGAGGTGCTGGAGGCGCTGGTCGGCTTCGACACCACCAGCCGCAATTCCAACCTGGCCTTGATCGAGTGGGTCGAGGGCTATCTCGACGACCTCGGGGTCGCGCACCGACGTATTCCCGACCCGAGCCTGCCCAAGTCGAACCTCTGGGCCACGATCGGCCCACCGGAGGTGCCGGGCTACATCCTGTCCGGCCACACCGACGTGGTGCCGGTCGACGGGCAGGACTGGTCGAGCGATCCGTTCAAGCTCAACGAACGCGGCGGCCGACTTTACGGCCGCGGCGCGACCGACATGAAGGGTTACGTGGCGTGCTGTCTGGCGGCGGTGCCGGCGATGCTGGCGCACCCGCTCAAGCAGCCGATCCATCTCGCTTTCTCCTATGACGAGGAGGTCGGCTGCACCGGCGCCCGCGGCATGGTCGCGCAGCTTGCGCAGGCACCGGTGAAGCCGATCGCCTGCTTCGTCGGCGAGCCGACCGGCATGGAGGTGGTCGTCGGCCACAAGAGCAAGCGCTCGTTCAAGGTGACGGTGCGCGGCAGGACGTGCCATTCCTCGCTCGCGCCGCACGGCGTCAATGCGGTCGAGTACGCCGCCCGCCTCGTCGCCAGGATCCGGGAGATTTCCGACCGGCACGCGCGCGTGGGCGCGCGCGACGAGCTCTACGACGTGCCGTTCACGACCGCCCACGTCGGGACGCTGCACGGCGGGACGGCGCTCAACATCGTGCCAGACGTCGCCACCATCGATTTCGAGTTCCGGAGCATTGCGGCCGACAATCTCGACGCGCTGACCGAGGAGGTCACCGGCTTTGCCCGCGACGTCCTGGAGCCCGAAATGCGCCAAGTCGCGCCCGAGGCGGGGATCTCGATCGTTGCCAGCGCCGGCTTTCCCGGCCTCGATACGCCGCCGGAGGCGGAGGTTGTCGCGCTCGCTAAGAAGCTTGCCGGCCGCAACAGCCACGGCAAGGTCGCCTTCGGCACCGAGGCCGGCCTGTTCGACGGCATCGGCATCCCGACCGTCGTAATCGGACCCGGTTCGATCGATCAGGCCCACAAGGCCGACGAGTTCATCGCAGTCGCCGAGATCGAGAAGTGCGACGCATTTCTCGCGCGACTGGTGAAGCACTGTGCGGCGTAGCGGGCGCCATGACCGGCGCGAAGCGCGCGGGGTGCGCGCGCGTCGCCGCGCATCGCTTTGCGCACCCGACGGCGCGCGTGCGGCACATCGAGTGCAGTCATGAGTTCGGGTCGCGCAATTCGAGCCGGCCGCACCGGCCTGCCGGCCGCGGAGCTTGATCGCACCAACGTGGTGCCGTTCGCGCGCCGCGGCGAAGCCTCGGCGCGTGGCGCGCCGGAAGTTCTCGTCGCGCCGGCGGACCGGCCGATCGAGCTGTTCGCGCGCCAGCGCGCACGATTGGTCGCGCTGATCGTCTGCTCGGCCGCCGCCCACGCCGCGCTCTATCTGCCGTTCGCGCGCGAGCCCGAGCCGATGGCAAGCCTCGGCGAGGTGGTGATCGCGGCCGAGATCGTGATCGGCACCAACGCGCCGGCGGGACCCGCCGACGAGCAGGGGCAAGCGCAGGCGTCAGCGCCAGAGCCTACGAAGACGCCCGAGCCGGTGCTCGATCCTGCGGATCCCGCGCTCACCCAGTCGGAGCCTCCGAAGCCGGAGACGGCTCTGACCCAATCGGAGCCCCCGAAGCCGGAGACGGCTCCTTCCGAGGCGCCGCCCGATACGCAGCGCGCGCCGACGGCGCCGACGCCCGTCGCGGCGCTGCCGGAGCCGGTCGAACAGCCTTCGGTCGAGCCGGTGGTGCCGGTCGAGCAGGTTGCGCCGCCGGAAGCGAAGGCCGCGGCCGCTCCGACGCCAACCCCGGCGCCGCCGAAGCAAGTGGCGAAGCCACCGTCCAAGAAACCGGAGAAGCCGAAGGCGGATGCGCGCCGGGCGAGCCTTGCGGGCGCGCCCAACGATGCGCGCTCGACCGCGCCGCCGGCGACGTCCGCGGCCGGCGCCGGGCGCGGCCGCTCCGACGCCGACAGCAACTATGCCGGGCTCGTGGCGGCGCATCTCGCGCGCTTCAAGCAGTTTCCCCCCGACGCCCGCGGCCGCGGCGACCAGGGGCGCGCAACCGTCACGTTCTCGCTCAGTGGCGGAGGCGGCGTGACCGCGGTCGGGCTCGCGCGCGGCACTGGGGTCGCGAGCCTCGATGCCGAGGCGACCGCGATGGTGCGCCGCGCGTCGCCCTTCCCGCCGCCGCCGCACGGCCGGCCGGTCAGCTTCACGGTCCCGGTGAGCTTTCGCCTCAACTGAGGCCGCCAGCGCCAAGTCCGGCACCCGCTTCCTGTTGAATTTCCGAGGCTGATCGGTTTCGCAGCCGGCGCCAGTCGCCCGCTCGCCCGCCGATATGACCTATTGGTAGAACGCCGACTCGAACTCGTAGTAGAGCGGGAGCGATTTCTTGTCCGCGAACGGCAATATCTGCGTGATGTAGACGCCGGCGATGCCGGTCGCCGGATCGATCCAATAGTAGCTGTTGGCGAGCCCCGCCCACATCAGCCCGCCGGCCGGCCGGCCTGTCGGCGCCTTCCCGACATTGATCTGAAACGTGAGCCCCCAGGACTTCTCCGCGCCCGGGAAGAACTCCGCATCGTTCGACAGTGGCGGCATCGCCGTCTTCAGGAGGGTTACGCGGCTGCCGCCCATGGCATTGCGCGACATGAGGTCCACCGTCTCCGGCTTCAACACCTGTGCGCCATTGGCCTGGCCGCGGTTCAGGATCATGCGCACGAATCTCAGGTAGTCGCCGGCCGTCGAGTAAAGCCCACCACCGCCCATGTCGAACTCGGGCTCCTGCGGGATCTCGAGATCCATCTGCGGCGTGAACTTGTCGTCGTCGCCGCGCTGGTGGATCTTGGCGAGACGGCCGCGCATGTCGGGCGTCATCTGGAAGGCGGTGCTGTTCATGCCGAGCGGCGCGAACAGGTTCTGGCTCATGTACTGGCTGAGACGATGGCCGCTCGCCGCCTCCACCATCTTGCCTGCCCAGTCGATGCCGATGCCATAGCACCACTTCTCACCCGGCTCGAACAGCAGCGGCGTCGTGAGCGCCGCATTCTGGCAGGTGATAATGCCGGGGACGTTCTTGGCCGTCTGAAACTTAG
Source organism: uncultured Alphaproteobacteria bacterium (assembly GCA_963788095.1). GTDB lineage: Bacteria > Pseudomonadota > Alphaproteobacteria > Rhizobiales > Xanthobacteraceae > CAVTXS01. Next base: position 69,755 of record CAWBFP010000040.1, read on the forward strand.
CGATATCCTCGCTCCAGATCTCGTAGCCGAAGCCGGCCGTGTGGGTGAGCAGATGCCGCAGGGTGATTGGCCGCCTCGGCGCACGCGTGCGCGGCTGCCCCGACGCATCGAAACCGTCGAGCACCTGCACGGCGTCGAGATCGGGCACGACCCCCGCCGCCGGCGCGTCAAGGTCGAGCTTGCGTTGCTCGACCAGCTGCATGGCCGCCGCTCCCGTGACTGCCTTGGTCATCGAGGCGATCCACGCCACCGTGTCAACCGTCATGGCCTGCGGCTGACCCTGCACCCGCTTGCCGAAGGCGCCTTCGTAGATTGGTCCGTCGCGGTCCGTTGCCATCGCGACCACGCCCGGTACGTCGCCGGCATCGCTGGCGCGCTTCAGGGCTGCATCGATTTTGGCGTTGCGGGACGCTGCGTTGCTTGACATCTGAGACCTCCATGGCGCTGGCTTGATGCAGGTTGGGTCGACCGGCAATGACCCGACACCGGCCGCGATTGCCGCCGCTTGCGCCGGGTCTGCCCTTCACCTGACCTGAACCTACGTTACCTCAACAAGCGGACCCGCACACCTTGTCGGGCCGGCACCCAGGACGCCATCGGAAGAATGCGCAACGCGGCGCCGTGCAGCGAACGCATCGGCCGGCTCCTGGCCGCAGGGCACGCGAGCATGCCGGCTTGCAGGACCGCCTTGCCCGCGAAGAAGCGCTGATAGCGCCTATCGTTGCGTCATGGAGAAAATCTTCCGTCGCAGCCTAACGGGGCCGATTGCGCCAGATACCTGCGCGGCCCGGCTCTCGATGATGACCATCATCAAGAAAACGGGCGTTGCGTTCGGGTGGCAACGTGCAAGACTGGCCACCGCAGGGCTAGAGAAGCGGCAACGCACGCGCGCTGCAGAGCGAGCGGGGAACGCGTATGGACGTGGCGGTTGGCGGACGTCCAACCCTTGACCACCCATCGGCGCCGGCGGGCGCCGAGCGCGCTTGCGACGACATCATCCAGATCTCGCATCTCGAGAAGACCTTCGCCACCGTGCGGGGCGAGCGCATCCACGCCCTGCACGATATCTCGCTGTCGGTGCGCGAGCGCGAATTCGTCACCATCGTGGGGCCGAGCGGCTGCGGCAAAAGCACGCTTCTGAAGATCCTCGCCGGCCTGCTGCCCGCGACCGCAGGTTCCGTCAGGCTCGCCGGCACCAAGGTCGAGCGCCCGCGCAAGGACATCGGCATCGTGTTCCAGAACCCGGTGCTGCTGCCATGGCGCACCGTGCTCGACAACGTGATGCTGCCGGCGGAGGTGCAGTTCCTGCCGCGCGCCGCCATGCTGGCGCGCTCGCGCGAGCTCCTGAAGATGGTCGGGCTCGAGGAGTTCGAGGACAAGTATCCGATGGAGCTGTCCGGCGGCATGCAGCAGCGTGCCGCCATCAGCCGCGCGCTGGTGCACGACCCGAACATTCTGCTGATGGACGAGCCGTTCGGCGCGCTCGACGCAATGACGCGCGAGCAGATGAACCTCGACCTGCAGCGCATCTGGCTGGAGGCCGGCAAGACCGTGATCCTCATCACCCACAGCATCCCCGAAGCGGTATTCCTCGGCGACCGTGTCGTGGTGATGACGCCGCGGCCCGGCCGCGTGCTCCGCCTAGTCGAGGTGGCGATCCCGCGTCCGCGCTCGATCGACCTGATGAGCGAGCCCCTGTTCGGCCGGCTCACCGGCGAGATCCGCCGCCTGCTCTATGGCCGGAACGCCCACGACCTGCATCTCTCCGCTGGAGGCATCACATGAGCGTCATCGCCGACCAGACGGCGCCAGCGGCGGGCGAACAACAGCCGGGCCGCCTGAGGATCCTCATGCGCACGCGCCCCGAGGTGGTCCTGGCGCCGGCGCTGCTAGTGGTCATCCTGGGAAGCTGGGAGTACGGCGTTCGCTGGCTGGCGGTGCCGAGCTACATCCTGCCGCCGCCGAGCAGCATCTTGGTCGCGCTCTGGCGCGGGCTCAACGAGGGACTGTTCTCGCGCGGCGGCTACTGGCTGCATGCCGGCGTCACGCTGTGGGAAGTGCTGCTCGGATTCTTCATCGGCTCTGGCGTCGGGCTGTTGCTCGGCACCATCATCTCGCAGTTCCGCATCCTGGAAGCGACGCTGCGGGTCTACATCGTCGCCATCCAGAGCCTGCCGAAGATCGCGCTCGCTCCGATCATCGTGCTGTGGTTCGGGTTCGGGCTGACTTCAAAGGTGGTGATCATCTGCCTCTTGACCTTCTTCCCGCTGCTGGTGACCAGCATGGCCGGTTTCAAGGCGGTCGACGTCGAGCGGCTCGAGCTGATGCGCTCGCTCGGTGCTAATTCCTGGCAGATCTTCTGGAAGGTGCGGCTGCCGAGCGCGCTGCCCTACATCTTCGCCGGCCTCGACATGGCGGCGGTGTTCGCAGTGGTCGGCGCCGTAGTCGGGGAATTTGTTGGCGCCCAACGTGGCCTCGGCACGCTCATCCTGTCGATGAACTCGCAGATGGACACCGCCGGCACGTTCTCGGTGTTCATCATCCTCGCGCTCGTCGGCGTGGTGCTGCACAAGGGCCTGCGGCTGGTCGAACGGCGGCTCCTGTTCTGGTCCGGCGACGGTGTCCGCATGATTGGAAGCTGATGAGTTCGTCCACTCCAGCGATCGTGCGTTCGGCCGCTGGCTTTGGGTCTTCGTCGCATCATCGAGGGCAGCGACAGCGAAGCGTTTTCGGCCGTTTGCGCGCTACCAACGCGACGCACTGCCGGGCGACGGCTGCGTCCTGAGACCGGCGCGTCCGGCCGGGGACGTGGCGGGCGGACGGATCTCCTGTTGCGCCAATCCGGAGGGCGGCGGACGGCCTCTTTCGTTGGGGTAGAAGCCCCAGGGAGCTGGCGGCCCGGTGCTCCGCGAGCCTTCAGCCGCCGCAGGTGCCATGAGAAGGCCGATGAGCGCGCCGCTCAGTGTGGCTGCCCTCGTCAATTTGATCCGCATCATTGCCGCGCAGATTACAAGGCCCGTGCTCGCCGGCCGGATATTTCGGCCGCGCCAGTACCCTCGCGTGAAATTCGGTCGATGGTCCAGTCACGTATGCGCGACGCGCTCGTCGTCTGGAGCTGCCAGCGTAGCGCAAGAGCCGGGATCCGAGTATCTCGGCATTCGGCCTGCCGCTGCCACCCGGAAATGGATCCTGGATCGGCGAGCCCGGCCTTGCGCTGGTGGTAGCCGTCTGGGATGAACAACGCGAGAGCGCGAATGCCTTCCCCCGACTCCATCTTTCCACGCTTTTCCGACGCCGAGTATGCGCGCCGCTACACGGCCGTGCGCGCCGAGATGGCGAAGCGCGGCCTCGACGCGATCGTAGCGGCGGGCAATTCGGTGTTCCGCAACAGCAACCACGCCAACGTCTATTGGCTCACCAACTGGCTCGACCCTTACGCGGCCTATGTGGTGGTCCCGCTCGCGGCCCCGCCCTTCCTCGTCATCAGCAACCCGCTCTACCTGCACCATGCCAGGCGCGCCGCGGTGATCGCCGACGTCATCGGCGTCTACACGCCGGGCACCACCATCGGCGAGCGCCTCCACGATCTCGGGCTTGCGCGCGGCCGCATCGGGCTTGTCGGAGTGCGCCACGTGGCGCGCGCCTCGATGCCATACGAGCACCAGCGCGAGCTCGCGGCGGCGATGCCCGACGCGATGTTCGAGAATGCCAACGAGGTGATGCAGGCGGCGCGGCTGATCAAGAGCGCCGAGGAGATCGCCTGGTTCGAGAAGGGCGCCGAATTCACCGACCGCGCCATCGACGCCATCCGGAAGCATCTGCGCTCCCGGCATGCCCGAGTACGAGCTGTCGGCCCACATCCAGGCCGCGTTCCTGAAGGACGGCGGCGCGCTGATGTTCCATTTCCTCGGCACGACGCCGATGGACGCGCCGGAGATGATCTTTCCCTGGCAGTATCCCTCGACCCGCGTGGTCGAGCGCGGGGACCTGCTGATGACCGAGATCAGCGCCGGCTACTGGGGCTACTGTGGGCAGATCCAGCGCGCCTTCACGGTCGGCGCCAGGCCGACCGCGGAATATCAGCGGCTCTATGAACTCGCAGCCGAGGCCTATCATCGCATCCTTGCGGCGCTCAAGCCGGGCGCAACCGACCGCGACGTGCTCGCGGCCGCGCGCGGGATCGAGGATGCCGGATTTAAGACGCTCGACGCACTCCTGCACGGCTGGGGCATTACAATCGAGCCGCCGCGCACGGACCTTGCGGTGGCGATGATCAAGCGCGAGCTCACCCCGTTCACGGTCGAGCCCGGCATGCTGCTGGTGATCCAGCCGCACGTGGTCGACCCGGAGGGAAGGCGTGGCGTGCAAGTGGGCAATCTCGTAGTCTGTGAGCCAAACGGCGCGCGCTCGCTGCAGAAGACCGCGATGGAATTCTTCCCGGTGGGCGCCGCCCGATAATGGGAGGAAACCGATGATCACGCGACGGCGATTCAACCATCTGACCGCGGCGGCCGGTCTCGGGCTCATGGCGGCGCCGCATGTGGCGCGCGCTCAGAACAGCGTCGTCCGGTTGGGCAATGCGTCCGGCCTGATCGACGCGCAGATCACGTTTCTGACCGTCGGCCAAAATCCCAAAACGCCCTTTTACAAGGACGAAGGGTGCGCGATGGACATCGTCAATCTCGGTGGTGCGGCGCAAAGCATTCAGGCGCTGGTCGCCGGACACGTCGATACCACCGCGGTGTCGCCGCCGGCGTTCCTCAATCTCTATGCCAAGAATCCCGACATCGACATGCTGTTCCCCTACATCTGGCTGCGCCAGGTGCACTGGTCGATCATCGTCAAGCCTGACAGCCCCATCCAGGAGATCAAGGAGCTCAAGGGCAAGATCATCGGCATCCGCAACCAGGGCGACACCGGCTACATCGGCGCGCGCGCGATGGTGAAGGAGCTCGGCATGGATCCCGACAAGGACGTCGAATGGGTGCCGATCGGCGAGGGCGGGCCGGCCGGCCAAGCGATCCATGCCGGCCGGGTCGCCGCCATGGCGTTCTGGGACGGCGGCATCTCGCGCATCGAGAACGCCGGCTTCAAGGTGCGGCACCTGCCGAACACCGAGGGCACCAAGCAGCTGTTCGGCAACGGCTATGCGGTACGCCGGTCGACCTTCGAGGAGAAGAAGGACCTGTTCACCCGTTTCTTCCGCGCCATGGCCAAAAACACCATCCTGGCGCACGCCAACGTGGAGCTCGGCGTCCACCTGCATTGGCAGGTCTATCCGGAGTCGAAGCCGAAAGGCAAAACCGACGCCGAGGCGATGGCCGAGGCGCTGCACATCCTCAACAACCGCAAGGACAAGTGGTTTCCGGGCCCGTGGGATCCCGACAAGCGCATGGGCGCGCAGAGCGAAGCGCAGTGGAAGGCGCAGGTCGAGTTCGTCGGGCTCGAGGACAAGATCAAGGACGTGAAGCCGGTGTTTTCGACCGCGATCATCGACGACGTCAACCGTTTCGATCGCGACGCGATCGTGAAGATCGCGCGGGAGATGAAGGCTTAGGCCACTGCCCGGTAGTGTCCTAATTTGACCGCCAGCTATCCGTCGCAGAGACAAGAAAGCAACTAGTGGGAAACATTCCTGTGACATGCGAGAAGGGAATGTGGAAATCAAGGTGCCCGATCATCGCCCTGGCGACCGTTCTTACGCTCATCGAGGCCGCTGACGCCCATATAAGTGAACAGGAATGGGCTTGCCGTGGGGAGGCGGTAAAGCGGTTCGCGTCGAGTATGAGCCCCTTCCGCCTATAGTTCTGCGCAATGGAACAGTCGCCACTGGGAAGCGAATGACCCCGGCCAGCGAGCGAGAATTTAGTCGATACGTTCGAAAATGCATGTGCAGAGACGAGCCATGGTGGCACCTCTGTCGATGGTGGGGATAACGTCTGCGGCTGCAGCCTCCGTTCCAAAAACAGACCGAACTCAAATTAGGACCACTGCCCAAGCCCCCGTCGTCCCGGCCGAGCCCTCGGATCTATCGGATCCCGGACAGCCACTTTCGGCGGCTTCCGGGATGACAGCATCGATTACCTACAGACCGCGCCATAAGAAATTGCGTCAGGCGGCCGGCTGCTTGCGCGCGCAGATCAGGAACGCCCTGGTCGGCACCTCGATTGCGTTCGGGTTGGCGAACTCCTGGACGGCTTCCATGACCTGCTGCCGGATCGCGCGCAGCGCCCGTTGAGTTTGACCACGCAGCAACAGCGCCATGCGCACGGTTGCCTGCTCGAATACCGCGACGAGGTCGGTGTCGGCGGGTAGCGTCCAGGTGCGGTCGACGGTCTTTCCGGTGACGTCGTCGGCGCCAAATCCGCCTTGCGCGACGAGCGCAACGAACTGTTCCAAGCTATGCTGCGCGTCGCTCCCGGCCGGCATCCCCACGTCGAGCCGCCCGTGCGCGGCTACCGCCTCGTGCACCAGCCGCCAGGCGGCATTGTCCGTCGGCTTGACCCAGAGCGTGAAGGCGAAGCGCCCACCGGGGCGCAGGATCCGGTGCGCCTCGGCAATCGCCTGCTGCAGCCGCTCGCAGTGGTGGATGCCGAAGTTCGAGACCGCGACGTCGAACGCGTTGTCCTTGAACGGCAGGTGCTCCGCGTCGCCTTGGTGAAAGTCGACGACGCCATGGAGGCGCCTCGCCTGCGCGAGCATTTCGGGCGAGAAGTCGAGACCGGTAGCGTGGGCGCCGCGCCGGGCGGCTTCCGCCGCCGCAGTCCCGGTTCCGCAGGCGATATCGAGAACGCGCATGCCGCGCCGCGTCTCTGCGGCATCGAGCAGCGCCCCGGTATAGGGCCGCGTGGCGGCCGCGAAGTACGCCTCATAGGCCGGGGCCGCTTTACGCCAGCCGGCGAACTCTGCGTCTCGGATTGCGCCCATGCCCCCGCGCCAGCCCCATTTGGATGCGACTGACGCATCGACATCCATGCCTTGCAAGCGAGTTCTTCGAAACTGTTCCCGATATGGTGGGGCAAGGCAAGTTCGAGCTCTGGCGCAGATACGCCGATATGGATCCCGCCTCACCCCCGGCTCAAGGCCGGCTCAAGGCCGGGGTCGGCTGGGATGACAGCGGCCGGTTTCGAGTTCGAGCGGTTCGCCGGAGCTATGGCGTGACCCCTCGACGGCTGCACCCGTTTCAGTCGAGTGTCGGCCACCGGTCGGCCCATGGATGGACGCGCTCATACTGCAAGGCAAGGCTCAACAGCAGCTCTTCGGCGCCGTAGCGGCCGACCAGCTGCATGGCGATCGGAAGACCGTTGCGGGCAGGCCGGCACGGAATGCTGATGCCGGGCAACCCGGCCACATTGGCGAAGGCCGTGAACACCGCATGGCCGCGCGGCCCCACCGGTTCGCCGTCGATCGTCTCCGGGTGGGTCGCCTCGGCGTGCCAAGGCAGCGCCGCAAAACAGGGCGTCAGGATGAGGTCATGGCGCGTGAAGGCGGCGGCGAGCTCCGCTTGGATCAGCGTCACCTTCTCGAGCGCGTCGACGTAGTCGGCCGCCTGCAGAGCTGCACCCTGTTCGGCGATCCGGCGCAGCGGCTCCTGGACGAGGCTCTGCCAGGCGGGGTGGTTGCGAAGCAACGCGGCAAGCCCCGCGGGCCCGACCACCGACCAGATCCGGTCAAGTGCCGCGAGATCGAACGGCGCTTCGCCCTCCGCGACGGTATGGCCCAAAGCTTCGAGATTGCGCGCCGCCTCGGCCACATGCGCTGCAATCTCGGGATCGACCGGGGAGCTGCCAAACCGAGGAACGTAGAGCACGCGCTGCGGCCGCAGCTCCATTTCGATCTCGCCCGCTGCAGGGAGATATGCCAGCGACGAACGATCGCGTGGATCAAGTCCGGCGATTGCCGCAAACAGCAGCGCCGCATCGGGCGTCGTCCGGGCGATCGGACCGACGACCTCGAAATCGTAAAGCACCGCCGGGAAGCCGTTGGCGCGCGCGACGCGCCCGGTCGAAGGCTTGAGACCGACGAGTCCGACGTGGCCGGACGGACGGCGGATCGAGCCGCCGCCGTCGGTGCCGATGGCGAGTGGACAAAGGCCGGCGCCGACCGCCGCGGCGGCGCCCCCACTCGATCCGCCTGGGGTCAGCTGCGGGTCCCACGGATTGCGCGTCGTCCCGAACAAGGCGTTGTGCGCATAGCCGTGCAGCGTGAACTCGGGAACGTTGGTCTTGCCGACGATCACCGCGCCGTGCTCGCGCAGCCGTGCGACCGGAAGCTCGTCCTCCGCCGGCAGGTGATCGGCGAACAGCCGGCTTCCCCAGGTAGTCCGCATCCCACCGACCCGGATGTTGTCCTTGACGGTCAGCGGCACGCCGTCGAGCGGACCAAGCGCCGCGCCCTTGCGCCAGCGCGCCTCGCTCGCGCGCGCCGCTCGCCCCGCGCCGTCAATATCGAAGGTGACGATGGCGTTGAGCCGTGGATTGACGCGCTCGCAGCGGGCGAGGACTGCGTCCAGCACCTCGACGGGCGAGAGCTCACGCGCCTCGTAGGCTCGCCCAAGTTCGGTCGCGCTCATCGACCACGGCGCCTGCGCCACGGTATGATCAGCGGCGGCCATGGTGCTCACCCCCGGCCGGAGTCTCGAGACGCAGGATTTCAAGGGCGACCACGGGGCCGGGCCGACCACGCCGATCAGCCCGGGGGCGCTTCATGGCCTACTTCAGTCCGACGATCGGCCCGACGACCTTTTTCCATATCGCCGAGCATTCGGGATAGGACTTGTCGCACACCTCCGCCCAAGTCGGGAGCGAGATGGTCGTAAGCGCCTCCTGAATGAGCTTCTGATCGTCGGGCTTCACCGCTACTTCCGTCATCTTGTACTTCTTGACGGTGACGCATGGATCCTTGCCGACATTGCAGCGGACCGCATCGTCGAAGATCTCCTTCGAATACTGCCAGATGTCCGCTTCCAGGGTACTGAAGCTTTCGGTGAACTTCGCCTGCAGATCAGGACTGAGGCTCTTCCACTTGTTGAGGTTCATGCCGTAGGCGTTGAGCGCGATTTGGAAGCCGATCGGCATGAAGTGCGTCGTGACCTCCGGCCACCCGGCGCTGTTCGCCGAGCTTGGGCCGGTGATCGCGCAGTCGGTCACGCCGCGCTCCAACGCCTGCTGCGTTTCGGCGAAGGGTATGGTGACCGGGATGCCGCCGAGCTTCTCGATGAACTTGGCGAGCGACGCATCGTAGACACGGACCTTCCTGCCTTTGAGATCGCCGAGGCCCGATATCGCTACCCTGCAGAACACGACCTGCGGGCCGAAGGGCCAGATGCCGAGCAGCTTGGCCCCGTGCCTTTCCTGCAGGCGCTTGTCGAACGCATCGCGATAGGCATCGACAACCTTCCGTGCCGTCTCATAGTCCGAGTTGAGGCCGACGAGATCGGCGCCGAGCAGGAACGGCTCGTCACGGGACACTTGAGTGATCCGCAACGAGATGATGTCGAACAGCCCCGATTTGAGCACTCGCAGGCCATCGGCGTCCTTCACGCCGAGAACGTCCTGCGGCTTGTAGTCCACCTCGACCGGCAATCCGGTGATCTTCGCCATGTTCTCGAAGAACGGTTGTTCCTTTTTCTGCTGGATCAGACCGGTGGCGAGAAGATTCCCGGCGACGCGCAGCTTGATCGGCTGCTGTGCCGATGCCGGGGCGGCAATGGCGATGGCGATGGCGATGACGCCGACGGCAAGGCAAGCAAGGCTATGTCGAAGCATGTTCACTCCTCCTGGATTACTGTCCGTAGATTTGATCGGGCAGGTAAGTTGCCAGTTTCGGGAAATGGATCAGGATCGCGGTCATGACGACCATGGCGGCGACGAACGGGTACGTGCCCTGAAACACCTCGTTGATGTTGCCCTCTCCACGCACGCCCTGGATGACGTACAACGTTCATTCCGATCGGTGGCGTGAGCAGCGACAGCTCACACATCAGAACGATGAAGACCCCGAAGAAGACCGGATCGATGCCAGCCGCGGCGATGAGGGGGAAAACGACAGGGACCGTGCCGACCAGCATCGGCAAAGTCTCCAAGGCGATGCCGAGCACCACGTACATGATCGCCAGCACCCACAGCAGCATTGTCGGCGAGATCTCCAACGACTTCACCAGCCCGGCGAGCGATTGCGGGACCCCAAGCAAGGCGAGCACGAAACCCAGGTACAACGCTGACACCAGGATGAATGCCGTCATGGCCGTGAGGCGCATGGTGGCACGGAAACAGTCGTGCAGCAGTGATATCGAAAGCTTCCCGTACAGCGCCGCGATTGGCAAAGCGACAATAACGCCGAGCGCTGCACTCTCGGTAACGGTCGCCCAGCCAGTGTAGATGCTGCCCATCACCACGACGGGAAGAATGCACCAGCGGACCGGCGAGGTGAACCGAGCGGCGCAGCTTGTCGAGCAGCGGACTGGATGGTTCCTTGGCGCCCGCCGCGGCGGGCCGCCAGATACAGATGAGCAGAATGGTCAACAGGAAAAGCAGCGTCATGATGATTCCCGGCACCACTTCCGCCATGTAAAGGCGCGACGCCGAGGTGTTGGTCATCGAACCGTAGATGATAAAGGCGATCCCCGGAGGGATTAGATTTGCCGAGGCTGGCGCCGGCGGCGATGGAGCCGAGCACCAGACGCTGATCGTATTTGCGGTTCCGGAAAGAAGGCAGCGCCACCGTGGAAATGATCGCCGCAGTAGCGACGGACGAGCCGGAGACCGCGGAAAACAGCGCCGAGGCGCCGACGTTGGTGTGCAGCAGGCCGCCCGGCAAGCGGCTTAGCCAATCCGACAACGAGCGATACATCTTATCGGTGGCGCCGCCGCGCACGAGGATCTCGCCGAGCAGGATGTAAAGCGGGATTCAACCGGACCGCGGCGACTACGCCGTGCAGATACCGCTCGTCGGCGCGTTTGAGGCGCGCACGGGCAATGTTTCTCATGCGATCGGACGCCGGCACGTGGCGGTCGGCTCGCCCGGCCGTGAGCAGACCATCCTGTCGGCGCCCCGATTGTGCGCGCTTAACCATCTCGATCGGTCGTGATGCGGTGATCAAGCAGCTGTCGGCGTTGATCGGCGATGCGGTGAACAACTCCTTGATCTTCGCCACGCAATGTCGCTCGACGATCCGTATGTGGCCAACGTCGTGAGCCTGGCGCGTTGGGCAGTAGCGAGAGACTGGAACGCAATCCCTCGCTGCTGCGCAACCGGCTGGCTGCGACGCAATTGAGAGCAGTTCTTTGTCACCACCCTGCTCCTGGCGCAGGACAGCAACTACCGGCAGCGGCTGGAAGCGCCACGAAGGGGCGACATCTGCGTGCGCAGCGTGAAGCGTGCCGTCGACTACATAGAGGCCCACGCGGCCGTGCCGCTGACCCTGGCCGACCTGGTGGCTGTATCCGGTATTGCCGGGCGCACGCTCTTCAAGCATTTCCGCATGTCCAAAGGCATGTCGCCAATGGCCTATCTGCGGGGCGTCCGGCTGCAGAAGGCTCACGAGGAGATGCTGCGTTGCGATGGCACGGGCACCGTCACCGAGATCGCCATGCACTGGGAATTCGACCACCTGGCCGCTTCGGCGTCGAGTATCGCCGGCGTTACGGCGAAACGCCGTCGACGACGCTGCGGCGTCGGCGCTGAGTGTCCGGGCTCTACTCCGCCGCCGTCTTCAGCGTTGGCCGCGTGCGCAGCGCCTCTTCCATCACCTGCTCGACATGCGTGCGGTCGGCGCCCTGCAGCGGCAGACGCGGCGGGCGGGTGACGTCCGACCCGCGGCCCATGACCTTCTCGCACAGCTTGATGCACTGCACGAGGTCGGCGCGGGCATCGAGGTGCAGCAGCGGCATGAACCAGCGATAGAGCGCC
>CAWBFP010000041.1:0-114099 GCA_963788095.1 uncultured Alphaproteobacteria bacterium
TTCGATACCCAGTGACCATTCCAAAATCATAACATACTGATCAAGCCCAGTACGCTGATCAAGGGCCAGTGCCGTCTTTCGTGCGTGCGCTGGAACAGTATCGCGGCCGGATGCCCACCCAACTCAACCTCCTTCGTCTGTCGACAATGCGAGCGGCTGTGTGGAGCGGAAATTGCGAGCCAGTAAATATTCACTGCGCCCTCTCGCAATTTTACGAGGTCAAATTGCATTGCGAGTCAAGTACGGTTCTCAAAAGCTCCTCGAAAGGTCTGGGCATGGACACGATCGAGCTGAGGTGCAGGGCGGAGTTCTGTCTGCGATTGTTGCAGCTATGGACGGATGGATCATTGGCAGGTCGGCTCAGCCACCTGGCAGCGCGCTACCACGAGGCCGCGCTGCGTGCCGAGTTCGGCATTCCTGCTGATCTTGACACTGCGGCGAAGCGATAGGGCGTCGTCCGGCCATTCGCGCTAATACGTGGGACCGTCTCAGGTCCAGCGGTCCAGTCGACGAAAATCGCACCTGTGTCTGATCGCGCTTGTCAGGTCCGGCTTGCGCGTCGCCCGTCTACATTTTCGCCAGGGGGAGGTCACGTGACGACGGAATTCCGCGAGAGCCACGGCAGTGGCTGCGGGCATGCTGCGGCCCGAGACGACCCTCGTCTGAGGCGCACGCGGACGTAACACACAAAATTCACGCTCCAAGTAGAGATGGCGGACCGCATTCAGCTCAGCGACGGCACTGCGACCAGGCGCGCGGACAGCATCATCGGCTCAGCGCCGGGCTCTCGTGGACAAGCTCACACCCCGGGAGAGTGAAGTCTTCGCCCTTGTTGTTCACGGCAAGCTCAACGAGCAGATTGCCTACGAGCTGGCTGTGACGGGGTGGCGAAGTGGTCGCCTGCGGTAGTCCGCCGCTTCTTTTGATAATTTACGGAATTGGATCGTGGCGACGGACGCCTCAACGAACGTTGGAATTGACGCTATCGACGTAGGCCGCGGGCTGTCCCGCCCTGACCACGGGACGGTCGGCCTTGGCGCCTGCCGTTACCGTTCCTGGGTTGATGTCGCGGGCATAAATTCCGATAGTCACAATGACAATCGCGGCGATAAGCCCCACGGCGACGATCCTTAGATGAGTGTTGCGGTCTGCTGATCGGAGTGACTTGCTCATCGGCCCACGCCCGTGTCCTCCCTAAAGACTAGCGGCTTTGACATTCGTACCTTCTCGCGAAGCACATGTGACCTCGTAAAATTGCCGTATGGAGCAGTGAATAATTACTGGGCGCACAAACCTCTGCTTCACCCATAGAGCTTCAAAGATCATAGAAAACCGCGGCTTCGCGCACGTCCCAGCGCGTGTGCACAGCTCGTCGCCGCTGCTTCGAACAAAAATCATCGGGAAGGGTCGGCAGCGAATTGCCACTTGAGCTGCTAACCGCGTGTGCGAGCGGGCGCTGCCGCTATTGGACGGGCGCTACTTCATCAGTGCTTCCAGATGATCCATTAGCGCATAGCCACAGGCCAATCGCCACCAGCACTGCTCAATGTGCAGGTAAGTCAGTCTCTTGTCGGTGTCCGCCTCGGCGTCGTATTGCCGGCGCGCCTCAGTCGCCCTGCTCAGGCACTCAGTCACTCTAGGGCTTTGGCCAAGCATCGCAGCCCCCGCCGCGAGCACCCACCTACGGCCATCCTCAACCGAAAATTCTACCCTGCCCGACAATCAATAATCTGATCAGGATCATAATCCGCAAATTTTTTTAATCCTGCCGAGGGACGAAGCTGGAAAACCGGTCGATCATGTCGGCTTTCCACCTGGCGTGCTCCAATTCAGGCGCCCATCCGCTCCCCATTGGGCGTGCGGAAGTCAGCGATTGGCGCCGCAGGTGCTTGGTCGCCGTTGTCAGCATCTGCCAATGATTTGCTCGCGCCCGCCATTTAGCTGCAATCACTATTGCGCCTAGGACGCATGTGCCCACCTGACACATGAGGTGCACGACAGGCACTCTCCCGATGAGTGGTCGCCGGTTCGAGTCAACTCGCGAAGACAGCACGGCGAGCAGGACACTCGTGTACTAGATTTCGGGCGGTTCGTGGAGCAGGTGACATGATGCACGATGAACTAAAGCCGGGCGAGCAGCCGCCCAACGCGGCGATGTGCCCCACCTGCATGCAGATGCGTGTCGCAGCAACCGACATCACCTTCGAGATGCGACGACGCTTGGGCGTAAACGCGCGCACTGCCGCGATCATCAATCGCGCCCATAATATGGGCGCGGCCATCATAGCCGCTTGCAGCAGTTGGGATTCCGCTGACCTCAAGCCCACGCCGGTCGAGCGGCTGCGGCTCTATGCGCATGGCATTTGCGCTGCCATCGAGGCGATGAGCACGGCCGAGTTGCGGAGCCTCACAACATGGGTCGTTTGGACCCTTACTGATAGTGATGATGTTAGGCGGCGTTGTGCAGGTGCAGAGATAGGCAACCATCACGACAAACATTGACTGCATTACCCTGATCGTTGCCGCCAGCCAGTGTGCGCACGGTAGATAGCACATGTCGTCCGCTTTTCGCCCGATTGCCGACGTGGGTTCGGTTCGGGCGATACAGCAGCGAAGTGCAGCCAAAAGCAGCCATCCACTGTGGGGCCGGTGGTATCGCAATCTCAAGCCCGAACATCCTCTTTGCCAGCATGGTACCCCGGCGAGCTCCAGCTCCTCACCTCGGCCTCGGCCTTCTCGAACCAGAACCGCATGCCCATCTCGTGGAACAGGCTCCTCGCCGTCGTGAGATCTTCCGTCGCCCGTCGATCGTCTGCTCGCCCGTGGAGCTTGCCCAGTCCGAAGCGGCAGTGAGCGACAAGGGGGCGCATCCCGAGCTCCACGGCCAAAGCCGCGCAGCTAGCGTAGTGGGCTTCGGCCACTGCCACGTCCGGGCAGTCGCGATGTGACGCCGTCTCGCCGAGGAGGCGGTGGGCCCAGGCCTCGTGACCGCGTTCCCCGCGCTCGCGGGCGAGCACCACGGCACGGGTGCCAAAGTCACGCGCCTCCTCCACTCGACCTGCGAGGAGGTGCGCCTCCCCGAGCTGCACCAGGCTCATCGAGCGCAGATATCCGATCCCGGCGGATGCATAGCCAGCCAACGCTTGCTGCAGCCGGGAGACGCCTTCCTCGACGCGTCCGGACCGCGCGTAGACGTGCCCCAGAGCCGCCAGCGCGATCGGTGTCAAGTACGCGATGTTCCACTCCTTGGAGAGAGCGACCGCACGCTCGAGCGGCATGACCGCGCGGATGTACTCTCCGCGGAGGCCTTCGAGGCGTCCAAGGTTCAAGTGGGCCCAAATGAGGCTGAAGGGGTGATCGAGCGATTCAGCGAGCCGGACAGCCTCCTGTCCATGGTCGCGTCCCTCCTCGAACACTCCAAGCTCGGCGAGGGCGCGCGCCAGGAAGGCGCGTGCCACCACTGCCGGATACGCAACGAGGCCAAAACGATTGCGAGACAGATCGCCCGGCAGTGCATCAATTAAGGTCCGGCAGAGGCGCTCGGTTCCGCGATAGTCGCCCGAGAGAGCGCCCAGCCAGACGTGGTAGTACAAGCCGGCAACCTGGAGCGGGACATCGCGAAGAGACGCGCCGATAGCCTGGACTTCGTCGGCGAACGCGCGCACGTCGCTCGCGCGACCACCCGTGTTCAGGTGAAGGCCGCTCATGTAGCCCGACACCGATGCCAGTCGGCGTTGATCGTTGAGCTTCCTGGCGAGGCCTTCGGCTTGCCGGAGATACTCTTCGATCCTTCCCCATTCCACCAGCGGGAGCAGAGCGTTTCGAAGATCAAAGCGAAGATCGATCGCCTGCTCCAGGGTCTCGCGAGTCTCGGGTAGGTGGGTCAAGGCCGTCAGCGCTTCCTCGAAGTACCTGATGGCTTCCCGGTGGACCGAGCGGGCGAGGGCCTTAGCACCGGCTTGCTGAAGGTAGGTGACCGCCTTTGCCCAGCCCTCGCCGAGGAACGCATGGTGGGCCAGCCGGTCGACGTGCTCGGCCAACCGGTCCGGATAGGTCCGCTCGATGGTGTCCACGATTCGCACATGGAGGGCGCGCCGCCGGTCCTGGAGCAGGCTGCCGTAGGCCACGTCGTGGGTGAGGGCGTGCTTGAACGTGTACTCGAGGTCGGGGAACAGATGTGTCTCGTAGACGAACTCTGCCGATTGGAGACGCGCAAGGCCACGGCGGAGGTCCTCCTCGGGCAGCTCCGCGATTGGCTGCAGCAGCGCGAACGGCACGTCCTTGCCGATGACTGCGGCCGCCTGCAGCAACCGCTTGTCCTCAGGCGCAAGCCGGTCGATGCGCGCAGCCAAAATCGCCTGCGCCGTCGCCGGGATTTGCAGCGTTTGCGGTGCTGTCGCCAGCCGATGGGCGCCACGCTCGCCGGCGAGTGCTTTGGCCTCGATCAAGGCTGCGGACACTCTCCTCGAGAAAGAAGGGGTTGCCCTCGGTGCGTGCGATCAGCAGCTCCTTGAGCGGCGCAAGGCCGGGGTCGGTCCCGAGCAGGTCGGCCAGCAACTCGTCGGCGCTCTCCGCCGGCAGCGGGTCGATGCTGAGCTGCCGGTAGTAGGTCTTGCCACTCCATGCGTGCTGATACTCGGGCCGGTAATTGACAAGCAGCAGCAGCCGGGCCGTCGGCAGGCTCTCGACCAGGCCATCTAGGAGCGCCTGGGTCTCGGCGTCGATCCAGTGCAAGTCTTCGAACAGGACCAGCAGCGGCTGCACCTGGCTTTCCCGCAGCAACAGACGCTTGATGCCATCGAGCGCGCGCTGATGACGTTGCGGGGGATCGAGCCGCTGCCACTGCGGATCCTCGACGGGCAGATCGAGGAGCCAGAGCAGCGCCGGCAGCCAGGGCTCGAGCGCCCGATCGAGCGACAGCAGCCTGCCCGTCAGCTTCTCGCGCATCTGGCGCGGCTCGTCGCCGGCCTCGATCTGGAAGTACACCCTGAGCAAATCGATGATCGGCAGGAACGATGTTGCCTTGCCGTAGGAGACCGAGCTGCTTTCGAGCACCAGCCAGCCTGCGGTGCGATGCGAGTGGGTGAACTCCCAATAGAGCCGCGACTTGCCGACGCCGGCCTCGCCGACCACCGCGACCACCTGGCCGTGGCCGCTGCCGGCGCGCTCGAGCGCCCGACGAAGCAGGTCCAGTTCGCTGTCGCGTCCGACGAAGCGGGTGAGTCCACGCGCAACGGCCGCATGCAGCCGCGAACGCACCGAGCTCGCTCCCGTCACCTCGTAGACCTCGAGCGGGAGCCTCGAGCCCTTTGACCTTCAGCGGGCCGAGCGGCTTGACCTGAACATAGCCCTCGGCCAGCGCCAGGGTGTCGGCGGAGATCAGGATCGATCCCGGCAGCCGCCATCTGCTCCATGCGGGCGGCGACGTTCGTGGTCTGGCCGACGACCGTGTAGTCCATCCTGAGATCGCTGCCGATCGTGCGCACGACGACCTCGCCCGAATTGAGGCCGACCCGGATCTGGATCGGGATCCCCTCGCTGCGCAGCACTCCCTCCGCGTAGCGCTTGACGGTCTCCTGCATGCGCAGCGCGGCGTAGCAGGCGCGCACCGCGTGGTCCTCATGCGCCAGCGGCGCGCCGAACAGGGCGACGATGCCGTCGCCCAGCACATGGTTGACGGTGCCCTCATAGCGGTGCACGGCCTCCATCATGTGCTCGATGACCGGATCGAGGAGCTTGCGCGCCTCCTCGGGGTCGCGGTCGGCGAACAGCTCCATCGAACCCTTGAGGTCGGCAAACAGCGCCGTGACCTGCTTGCGCTCGCCCTCGAGCGCGGCCTTCGAGGTCAGGATCTTCTCGGCGAGGTGCCGAGGAGTGTAGGCGTTCGGGGCATCGAAGCGCGCCGCCGGGCGAGGCGGTCGCCACGCCTGCCTGCCCGGCAGGGTGAGCGCACTCCGAACAGAACTTGGCGGTCGGGGAAAGCTGGGCGCCGCAGTTGGCGCAAGCGCGGGCCAGCGGAGCGGCGCATTCCTCGCAGAACTTCGCCCCAGCGCGATTGTCGTGCCCGCACTTCGCGCACTTCATGACGAAGATCTCAGGAAAGGGAGGCGCCGCACGCTACTGAAGACTAGCGCCGCGATCCGCGAGCAACAAGCGATATTCAACTTTGGGCCCGACAGAACAACATTTCAATGAAGACCGGTTCGGGTCCAAAATACGAAGAGACTTAGTATGAGCAAATCTCTTCCGGTTTGCCTCCGAAACCGGACTCTTACAGTTTGCCTCGTGATGTCGCAAAAAGGGCCCAGAAGCGGACATACGATTTCATCAGAATGGACCTATCTATCCGAGCCCCAACGTGGCATCCAGCAACAAATCCCGCGAGTTCTTGGCCGCCTACGGTGCGCTACGATATGTCAAGGCGTATGACCGGCTCCCAGCCAGAGAGATGCGCGCGGCGTTTGTCCAGTTGACCGAGAGCATCGCAAAGAGGGGAAAGCGAGCCGGCTGATATAGCAGGCCACAGAAGCCGTTTTCTCGCTCCCGCTTCAGCTCTTCATCCCTATGGAGCAAACGGGCGCGAGTGCTCGTCGTTGATCCGCGACAGTGCGCGGCCGTTCAGCACCGTGAGCGCCCCATGGTCGAGCCGGATCCATCCGCGCTTTTCCCAGATGCGCAGTCGCTTGTTCGTGGCCTCGCGGGACGCGCCGATCATCTCACTGAGCTCGCGTTGCGTGATCACCAACCGCAGCGGCCCCACATCGCATTCGGTCATCTTGAGGAGCTTGAGGATCGCCCGCGCCAACCGGACCGGCAAGCCGGTGAACATCACGGCCTCGATGTGCTCGTTGCTTTGACGCAGGCGCGCGCACACGAGTTCGAGCAGCTTGATCGCCACCTCCGGGTAGCTGAGGATGAACGGCAGGAAGTTGCGCCGTTCAATCACTATCAACTCGCAGCTCTCGGCCGCGGTCGCATCGGCAGACCTCGGCTGGCCGTCGATCACCGCCAGCTCGCCGAAGATTTCGCCGCGCGAGACCTGGGCTAACACGACTTCATGTCCGTCGATGGTCGGCGCGCCGATCCTGACCAAGCCGTCGAGCACCGCCATCAGGCTGCTTCCCGGATCGCCTTTGGCGAAAATCAGTGCGCCGCGCTGGACCCGCTTGCGGATGCCGTGGGACCTGATCTGCTCGAGGGTATGCGCCGGCAGCTTCCGAAACGCCGGATGGCCGCGAAGAAAATCAATCGGCGCCAAGGGGGCTGGCGCCGATGGTTCGCTGCGTGCCGTTGCCGTCTCGTTCGGCGGCAGGTGTTGCAATGCGCCGCCGTCGCGAAGTAACTGCGATTGCGCCGGATCGCCAGTGGACCATGTCGGTGACTTGTTCGTCCTGCCTCCACAGCTGATCCGCCAGCGCTGCCTGACGACGCCGGATTAGGGTTGCAAATGCCCGCCGAAGGCGCGATTGCTGCCGGATTTCGCGGACGGTGACGTCGGCCAGACTCGTCTCGGAAGGCAGCTGCGTACAAGTCAAGGACACAATTGTCGATAGTATGATACCGCGAGTGATCTCGTAGGTAGAGATATCGAGAGATCTTGAAGTCCTAGGACTAAGGTACTTGCGGGGCTAGCATAGTTGCACGCTATCCCAATGGCTGAGCTAAAGATACAAGCATTTTAACAGCCGTCGGGGTAGCACCCATGGGCGAAGCCATAGGATCGCGGTGTTACCTTAAGGGTTTTGCCGCGCAAATGTGCGTCCACGCGAAAAGGTATTGAAATGCAAAGCGCTACATCGTTTGTCTTTACAACTGAATAGGCACAAACGTCCTAGCAACAAAGGTGTGATAAAGCTCGTGCGGAAAGGTGCCTTTCTCACTTGGTGTAGAGGAACCAGAAGCCCTCGACCTCTTGCGCGGGAAGCTCTGACGTTGCAGTGTGAGTTCGAGGATAGAGACCGGCGCCTCCGTAGCGACGACGGTGCTTGCGGTCGAGATTCGCCCGCCGTCAAGAGTAACTCCCTTCCGTTTCGTACCGATTCGCTTCCGTTTCGAGCCGATTTCGCTTGCGATCAACTTGATATTGTCTGTTTCGGGATTCCGCGGCCTACTTGTCTGGGCAAGCCGCGGCGCCTGACTAGCGGGGGTGCCAAAGACGGGGAGTGCGCCTCGTGAGTAATGATCTTTCGATATCTCTCATGCGGCCATAACCGATGGACTAATGTCAATCGCCGACATAATCATAGCGTGAAACTATTGGACAATTGTACGATTTATAAGAAAACATACGGCCTTTACTTCCCTCCGGGGGTGCGCGGGGGGCAAAACTTCCGCCGCTCTGCGCAAGCTGAGGTGCTGAGGACCACAGGCTGGAGCTGAATCTAACATCTTTACGACATGTGTGCGTCACGTATCGCAGCGCTGACGGGGGCCGATTCAGGGCGCCCGCATCAAACGATCGCCTCCAGCCACGCAACGGACGTCGTATGAGACGCCCTTGGCGGCCGATCGGTTCATCGCTCATCTTCGCGAAGTTCCTACACCTCATTCAATCACCTTGTCGGCTCGCGCGAGCAGGGTTGCTGCAACCGTGAGGCCGGCATCGTTGCCGTCGCATTGATGACACTCGAACTTAGTCGGCTGCAGGACTGGTCAAAAAAATGCGGTGGCAATCGCAGGCTACGGCGCGTTCGCAATCGGGGCGGCCTATCCACCGCCAATGTTGCTATGGCCGAAGCCTCTCGATCTCCGCCTTGAGCGCGGCTTCGATCGTCCGGTACGACGCCTCAACGGCGATCACGCGCGACCAGGCATTGGCGATACAGCCAGTCTGGCCGGCGCGCTCGATCTCGGCACATTGCTCCGAGAGTTCGCGAGCGCCCAGGATTGAGCTTGTACCCTTGATCATATGCGCGGCCCGCCGGATGCTCGGGACATCGGCCCGTGCCGCTGCGTCGCGCAGCGCCGAGAGAACGGATGGGGTCTGATCGAGGAAGCTCCTAATCACGTCCTGCAGTGCCGCCGTCCCTCCGAGATCTTCGCGAAGCTGATCGAGCACGTCGCGGTCGAGTGCGGTGCCGGCCGCGATTTTCTGTTTCTCGACCGGCGGCGCGGCCGCAGCTTCGGGTGCGGTGGCAGCCGCCAAAGGCCGGCATTTGGCGAGCGCCGCTGCGAGTCGGTCCAGCGCCACCGGCTTCGCAATGTAGTCGTCCATGCCGGCGGCCAGGCACTTGTCGCGGTCTCCTTGCATCGCCTCGGCGGTCATCGCGATGATGCGCGGACGCTCGTTTACAGCCCAGCGCGCGCAGATGGCGCGGCTTGCCTCGAGGCCATCCATCTCCGGCATCTGGACGTCCATGAGTATGACGTCGTAGGCGGCGTGGTCGAGCCGCGCGAGCGCCTGGCGTCCATCGCCAACGACGTCGGCCCCGTATCCGAGCCTTTCGAGCAGGCGAAGCGCGACCTTTTGGTTGATCGCGTTATCCTCGGCGAGAAGGATGCGCAGCGGCACCGGCGAGCCCTACGCGTCCGCAAGGAAATCGATATGACGCTGGTCCTCCCTGTGTCTCGGTGGCTCACCCTCGGCTCTTGCCGCCGGGTTCGGGGCATGCGGTTCGTGATCCACCGAGTACACAACCGCATTGCCGCCGGACTGCAGGCGATAGCCCAGCGTGAGAGCCGGGTGATTGAGATATTGCGTGGTGACGCGCGTTTCACCAATCGCGAATTCTCCTTCGCCGATATCGTGAAAGCGAATCGTCGCTGGCAGCTGAGCCAGCGTGACGGGGAAGTAGTTATACTCCATCTGACCCGCCAACGTGCGTTCGAGATGGCGTCCGAGCGCGCCCGGAGCATAGATGTCCCACGTGTTGCCGGGCACGAACAATGGTGCGAAAAAGGGGAACCCCTGGATGTGATCCCAGTGCGTGTGGGTGATCATGAGGTGTCCGTCGCAGCGCGGCCCGGCGGACAACAGCGCTTGGCCTAATTCGTGGGCGCCGGTGCCGCAATCGAGGACGATCAGCGTGCCGTCGTCGCCCCGCACCTCAACACACGACGTGTTGCCGCCGTGGCGCAGCATGATTCGACCAGGCTTGGCCAAGGATCCGCGGGTACCCCAAAATCGGATATCCATCCTTGTACCCTCGCGCCTCAGGGGTACTGCACCGAGGACGGTAGGGACGACGCCGGTCCTCAGCCTCCCTCACCAACTCGTATCGGGGAATGAACGAAGGGCGACCACACGGCCGCCGTTAATCGTAGTGTGACTGGTTCGGAGCGTCAAACGACTGCCTTCGCAGAGTCGGCGCGTCAATGGACATCGGGCGCTGGTGCGACGCCATGCCGGTTCGCTATTGCGCAACGTCGGCCGCTGAGTCTTTTTCGCCGAAGCGCAGGCGCTGTTCAAGCAACGGGGAGCGATTTTCGCCTAATCGCTTTCGAGACTGCGGCCGAGCGCGGCGTCGAAGGGTTGCCCGCCGGTGAGGGGACTACATCGAGATCGGCATCACACCATTGGTGCGCACCGGTGTCGCGATCGTTCTTCGAACTCTGCGACAGGTGAGAGCTGGCGCTGTTCGTGCTGCTAGAGAAGACCATTCCGCCAGGGCACCGGCTGGCGTCGCTCTCAGGGCTCGGCCTCGTCGGGTGGGGCGTGGCGCTCTTGGCGGCCCTCGCCTAGGCTCCGCATCGCCTAGGATGGCCCCACTTCCAATGAGGCGGTTGGCAATGGGCTTGTCGAGTGTCGTCATCGGTCGCGCCGACATGGCCCGCCGTTAGAACGAAACGGCGCCCGTTGCGTTTCACGAGGGTGCGCCTGGCACTTGCTTGGTGAAAAGTCGTCTTACCCACGTGTGCTGCGACGCTACGTGTAGTAGTCCTCCGTCATTCGACAGTAATCCCCACGCGCACGACGGCCGCGCCGGGGTTTTGGTTCGACGGGCCGTCAAGCGACAACCAAAACGCATCCTCGCCGCGGAAATCCGATTGTGGACTGTAGATCACGCCGGTGCGCCCCCGCGGAGCGACCGCGCCATGTTGTGGGTCGACCGTGATCGTTAGCTTGTCCACGCGCGCCGATCCCAGCCCAAGCGAGACGAGACAAGGAGTGCCAGCAGACGTCGTCGCTTTCACCTCCGTCACGGGGATGAAAGCGAGCCGCGCAGCAGTTGTGCGACATTCCGGAACTACATCGAATGCGCGCGCCGCGCCAATGGTGGCGAGGATGGCGAACAGGCCGAACCATCCGAATGTTGCCAGAGTTGCGGTCCGCGTGCGAGCAGCGTCATGGGCGTCTCCTGCTTGTCAGGCAACACATCGCTTCATCGAATGCCGGCAGCGGCCGGCGGTGATTCTATGAAGGGCTGCCGAGACAGACTTAAAAATAGGCGGCCGGCGATGAGATGCGTGTGACCTAGGTCACAAAGCTGTGAGTTTTGGTGACGAGCGGAGGTACGCCTCACGAGCGCGAGCACCGCCCGGATACCCGGGGCATAGGAATACGGACAGGAAAAGGTCGCTGATGTCCTCGCAGGCGCCGGTTCGCCGCCTGCAGCGCGAACCCCAAGCTAGAGCTTGGCGTCTTCGTCACCCGTTGGACTGTGCTTATGAGGGTGGATCATCCGTAGCCATGATTGGGCGGGCGAAGCCTTGGGCTTTTTCGTCTTGGTTATGCGCGGCGTCCGCCATCTGCCGGCAATATTCTGCGTTTCGGCGGTACTCCGTAGGTTTATCCATCGCACGCATGCACAGCTCTACCCGCTTGGAGTCACGTTCCACGGAGTGCGCTGGAGCAAGCTGGCCTGGAAGGCGTCGGCTTGTGGCGCGGCTTCAGCGACTAACGCCTGGCCCTAAACCGCCGGCTCCCACGATTCGACCGGAAGATTCCTGGGCGCTCTGTACATAAGCGCAAAGGGGGTGTCGAAGTGCTTCCGGGAAGCGCCGATGTCGACCCCGCTGTTGGCGACAGACGGCTTCGGCGTCATCGTGAAAGCGGCCACTGCCATCATGAAAACAGCCGCTGCGGACCCCAGAACTAGGTTACGACTCGCCCAGCGCCGCTCATCGTCGTCTTGGTAGCTGCGATGCTCGTGTTTGCTGACCATGGTGTTGCCCCTCGCTGAAAGAAATGAAGCTTAGGGCAACAATAGCGGCGCCCTATCGATCTGGGTGTGAACCAGTTCACAGGTGACTTGAGGATCTGCGCCAGGGCAGCGCGACGCATGCCGCTCGTGCGGCGGAATGCGAAGGCTGACGCACCCGGGTCAATGGGGAACTCGTGCGCGCGACCACCTTCCCGGTCGTCGAAACGCTCAATCCAAACACCTGCGGGTAGCTGGTGCTGACACGGTGCGCGTTGTCCCGAACGATCGTTGGCCTTGCGTCGCGGATTGCTGTGACGTTTTTCACACCTGCGCGGCTTTGCATCGCGTGTTCCGGCAATCTGACGCTGCCGTTTGCAAGACGCTTGACGCAGTTCGTAACCCGCACCGTGGATTGCGACTCTGCGAACTCGCCGCACGCAGACAGCGGTAGGAGGTCGCGGTTTCACCGCGAGATCGGGAATTGCTGTGACGTATTTCACACCTGCGCGGCTTTGCATCGCGTATCCGGCAATTTAGTGCAGCCGTTTGCAAAAAACTTCGCAGCAGTTTGTAATCCGCATCACAGAGCGTGTGCGCTTAAGCCGCCATGTTGGCCTCGTTGAAAGCACGGGGCGCGACAATGGCTACAGTCAACTTCTCCTCCACACGCCGAGCCGGCTGGCATAAGAATGTGCTGCCGCTGGTGATGATGGGATGGATGGGCTTCGCCGCATCAGCGTCAGCCGCCCCCGTGCAGCCGAAGGCACCTGTGCCCGCACCGTTCGAATGCGGCGCCGCGCAGCCTGAAGGTTCGCCGAGCATTGCGGAAATGTTCCAGGCCGGTATCGACGAAATCGCCCCCGACCGTTCGCGACGCCTGACCTCCGAGCAGCGGCGGGCACGCGCCGAGTTCGTATTCGCCAACATGCTGTTCGTCACCGCGCACGAGCTCGGCCATGCGCTCGTGTCCGAGATGGATCTGATGGTTCTGGCGCGTGAAGAGGACGTGGCGGACGCCTACGCCACCATCGGCGTGCTCAAGTGCGGCGCCGACTTCGCCCGCCGCGTGCTGGTCGAAGCCGCCAAGGGTCTGTTCCTGAGCGCCCAGCGCGATCGCAAGGCCGGCGATGCGCCGCAGTATTACGAGCGCCATGGCCTCGACGAGCAGCGCGCATATCAGATCGTCTGCCTGATGTACGGATCCGACCCGTCGCGGTTCAAGGATCTGGCCGATGAGACCGAGCTGCCGCAGGACCGCCGCCGAAGCTGCGGCTGGGACTACGACACCGCATCGCGGTCGTGGGATCGGGCTCTCTCGCCGCACATGCGCACGGCCGATCAGTCCAAGCCGCAGATCGAGGTGATCTACGGGGAGGCCAAGGGCAAGCTCGCAACGTACGCCCGCATCTTCAAGGCCTCGCGGTTTCTGGAGACGGTCATCGAGCAGATCGCCGATCGTTTCGCCTGGCCCGCCTCGATTGTGGTCGAGATGCGAAGCTGCGACGAAGCCAATGCCAGGTGGACGATCCCGACCCGCCGGCTGCACGTCTGCTACGAACTGGCCGAGGAATTCGTTGAGATCGAGCGCGACTACGGCGCGGGCCGGACGCTTGCCCAGGCGCGCATCGAGCCCCGCGTGAAGGTCGCCGCCCGCGCCCCAACCCTCACCAAGGCGATTGGAGCTTGGAAGAAGGCGCGCGAAATCGAGACCAGCCCCCGGATCGCCAGCGCGACCAGCCACCGCACCGCTATCGCGTCCAGCCACCGGAGCGGTATCGAGTCCAGTCACCGGACTGCTATCGCGTCCAGCCCCCGGATCGCTTTCGAGTCCAGCCCGCGGACCTTCGAGTCCAGCCCGCGGACCGGCGACTATCGCAGCCGCTAGACGGGAGCCTGAAACGCGCTCCCGCAACGCGACCCAATAGCCGTTTGCCGAGTCAAATTCTGTCGAGATGCTTTGGGACCATTGACGGCTGGTCCGCGGGCAGCGAGATCGTTGCCGAGAGCTTTTTGGGTTCCGGCCTCCATGGCAACAGCGAGCTGACCACCACAGGGTCGGGCGACCGCGAACGGCTCGGCTCGATAAAGCTGCGGGTACCCGCAACTCCCAAAATCGGCCAGGTTGATGCCGGCCAGCCCGTGCGTCTCCACATCATGGTGCATGAGCTCGTCCATTGCATCGGCCTTACGAATTGCGCACACAGCAAGGATGATGTCTTCATCGCCATCCTGGTGATTTCGGTCGGTGCAAGCGAGGGCGGAAAGGTACTTTCCGCTTGATGGCAGCAAGTCCATCCCGGCACCGAAGTTCAACGCGAGCACGATCATGAAGATCAAGAAGGCATGGGAAATCCCATAGACCAGCGAGCGAGCGTGAGCGCTTCCGGATCCGCGTCCAACGGGAGGCGTAGCCCGATCAAAGATGTCATTTGATTTTGAACGATCGAGCCCGGCAACTGCGACAGTGGCCGTCACGATGGGTGTCATCGCAACGTCAACTGGATTAAGATTCGACGCACCTCATTCCCCCGGAGGGTGGGGAAGCTATGAAAGGGCTATGACGAAGGAACATGAGCGATAACGCGCAGACCGTCCTGGTCCTGATCTTGCTGGTGCTCGTTGCTCTCGGTGGAGTACTGTCGCTGCGCTTCTGAGAACCTTGTCAGGGGCGACGACGGGGCAAAGCCGCCAGGATGACTATGATGAAGGGTCCACCGCGCGACCGTCGTTGGTACGTCGTGCCGGCTCGCCCGCACCAAGTGCGACGCTGCTTCGAGCGCTGCGGCCCGGACAAGAACATGGTCGACCTTCCCGGCTAAGAGCTCGCAGCCGGTTGCCCGGAGATCGCGGCGGGAGGTCATGGACCTGTGCGGCGTCATCGATCGAGATCCCGGCTTGGGAGATGAAAACCCAGCCGCGCCGCCGCGTCGGTCACCTCAAAAGTAAGAGCCGCTCGGCGGTAACCGAGCGGCCCTCGGGGCAAAGCGGCTTACTTCTTCTTGCCCTTCTTCTTCGACTTCTTGGCCTTGAAGTCGCCCCCACGCGCCTCGTTGATTGCACGAGGACTGAGCTGCGCGAGCTGTATCAGCGCCGGCTGCGACTTCGTGATCTCAGGACCGGCAGACGCCGGAACTGCCGCGGCCGGAAGGGTCATCGCAACCATCCCGAGGCCCGCGAGCAAAGCAATACGACTGATTTTCATGATAACACCTTTCAGTTTGCGCCCCCCTAGCTAGGCGCGTGTAGGGGATCGAGACCGGCGCCGTTGTGAGCCGGACCCCGTCCGACCAGTATCTCAACACCAATTCGCATGAATGCCGTATGAATAAACGCGCCGGGCAAGCCGGCGGGTCTTCGGAAACCACTTGGCGCCCTAGCCTCTCTTGTGGGTGCCGGACGTGCTGTCGTATTAGCGACGTGTGCTTCATTTCCGTCTTAGATCAAAAAGCGGAAGAGGCCAAAGCCGATCCCGAGACTAGATGAGCCAGGAAATGTTTCGCTCTATTCCTTCAGGCACATTATCGGTGCCTATTGGTGATCGTCAGGCTGTGTGGAAACAGGCGCGTTAATGTCGTCCAGCCACCCGAGGCCAAGGACACTAGAGGGAAGGCGACCACCAAGATAATCCAACCAAGGCGAACCCCAAGGTTAACGCGGCCAGCGCAGCCAATGCATCAAGAAGCCGCCGCATGACGCACCTCCTGTGCCGCTTGGTCAAACTCCCGAAGTCCCTGGGTTCCCCAATTGGCTGACCGTGGCCCCCGCTGGCGCGACCCGAAGGGCGTCCCCTCTACCAACCATAACGCGGTCGATGATACCCCCATGGCCCAAACCGCCGCACAGGATAGCCGTATGCATATATCCTCGGAGCAGCATAGACCGGCTCTTCGATCACTAGAGGTGGTCGGACCACGATGACCGGCCTTGGGACAATAACGGGAGCGGGGACCACTTCGGTCACCACCGGGGCAGGAGGAGCGACCACCACGCGCGGGGCCGGCTCTCGGTACACGCGCTCGTAAGTGTGAAGTTCACGCTGATAAGTCGAAGTTTTCACTGTACCTAGGTACCGGAAAGTCGGTCGCAAAGACAGGCGAGGCGGTCAACATAGCGGCTGCAATGCCAAAGAAAGCGGTGCGCATATTACATGCTCCTCCCTTGATCTGTTACCTATAAACGCGCTCATTGCCTCCTTGGGTCCATGAACGGCTGTTCAATCAGAGCTAACGTCGCCGCGCGGCAACCTCTCGCGGCGCCGACTGGATGCCCCTCAGAAGCTCCGGTTGCTGCCTTGATTTCATCCGGTCCTCATGGTGTCTTCGCGGTGACCGCCTTGGAGGAGTTGTCATGACTCGTTTTTTGCTCGCAGTGTTGATCGGTGTCGGCCTCACCTTAGCTTGGCAAAGCTATGGCGACCAAGCGAAGCAGATCGTCGGCCCTTGGGCGAGAGACACGCTATTGCCCCGGACGGCACCTCAGGTCGATGCTGCACCAAAACAACCTCACTCCACGCCTGTTGGCGACATCACGGATGCTGAGGCCGCCAAAAGTTCTGAGGCGCTGATGCAGCCGGCGCTGATGCAGCATCTTGAGGCCATGGCGCGCGATCTCGCTATGATCCGGGGCAACACAGAGCAACTCGCCACCAAGCAACAGGAGGTGGCCCAGAGCATAACCGCCCTGCAGGCAAACATCGAACAGAAGCTAGTATCGCCGCCTGTACCCCCAGCTGCCGCCGCGTTGCCGCCGAACGAAAATACGTCACGACGCTCCCCGCCGGCTGACCCGGCGGGCTTTTTCGAGACAGGTTTGCCACGCAGTACGCCGCGCGACGGAATTGGGCTATCAGGCGATGGAAGACGCGATGCTCGATCTCGCTAATAGCTCGGGCGTGTCGGAGAACGCGTCTTCGAGACCGTAGGCGAGCCAATCGGCCATCGAATCCCCCAGCACCAAGATCAGGGACTTGGGCGGCACCGATGCGCGAGCTTGTTGGCCAGCACGATGGCCGGCACGTTATGATGCGCCGCTTCTTGGCGGCCTCGATCGTCCACGAGTTCACCTGGCCGCCTGTTCGTCGCGCGGACTCACCGATAAATAGTTTTCCATGCAACTTTTAAGGGCTCCCGGCGCTTGATTGTATGCGGTGTGCTCTTGAAATGCGTGGATAGACCCCGCGCGCGCACCCGGAATCCAGCTGATTTTTCGGATGGCAGCGAAATACAAACCCCGCATCGCAACAGAGGAGCGCTCCGACGGCCGATGGCCACGTATTGGCTTCCACGCACGATGACATGTCTTGCAATGGCACCATTGGCGCTCGCGATCTCCGCGGCCGAGCCGAAAGCTCAGAACGCTTTGGATATGTCCGTCGCGCCCCGGCCGG
Source organism: uncultured Alphaproteobacteria bacterium (assembly GCA_963788095.1). GTDB lineage: Bacteria > Pseudomonadota > Alphaproteobacteria > Rhizobiales > Xanthobacteraceae > CAVTXS01. The sequence goes on from CAWBFP010000041.1 coordinate 17,470, forward strand.
GCTACCGGCCGTCGTCGCCCTCGAAATTATTCAGGACAACTTTGACATGACGGCGTGCCCGTCAATCCAGAATGCCATGCGACTTGCGGACGGACGGATAGTCGCGCAGTGCAGCAACGGTGAGAAGTTCTTGGTGGCCAGGAACAGTGCTATCAGTTGCTCCACACTAGCCGCGATCGAACTCATAGCGATCGGACTCCTACCAAGCTGTGACGAATCCCAGCCGATCCATCCGAACCTTGGCGCGCAGCCCGGATGCCTGCCGGGCTCGGGCGACTGCACTGAAATACCGGCGAAAAGACTAAGCGATTGAAATAGGGGGACAGGGGGAGACCCCCCTTAGGGAAACATCAAACCCGCTGGGCGGTCTTGAGGCTTCGCGCGCGTGCCGAGCGCATGCCCTTCACGGTCACTGCGCCCGCTGGCGCTCATCCGGGAGCGCGCGCTCTGGGATGTCGTATTCCTTCACGGCGCACTCGACCGCTTCCGTGGCGTGAGGGCGCTGTCGCGCGGTAGGGAACTCCCCCAAGCGCGCGGTTGGCTGAGCGTAACCGCGTTAGTATGGCATCGTAAGGCTGATTACTACGTCTCGCGCGCGGAAGAGTGCGCCCGCGCCGCCGGGGTAGCGAAAGACGCCCGCGTTCGGGACAGTTTGAGTACCAGGTCCGGCAATGGCGCGATCTAGCCCGGCAGCGCCGGCAGTTGGGGCGCACGCCCACGGCCCCGTTTCCCCGGTTTCTGAGTCAAATTTGGATTGGCGAATCAGCGGTTCTCACGCCCGCCGGAATGCGGGCGAAATCCAGATTCATCCTTAGGGATTTACCAAGCGTTCACCGTGAACCCGACACTCAATGGGTTTTCTGACTAAAGCTCTCTACTTTGCGTTTGAAATGCACTACTTGCGCGGGGTCCAACCAATGGCACGGCACTCGGGTTTTGGTTCCGCACATTGCGGTGCCGGGGCAATAATTGGAGGGCTGACCGGGGTGCGCATATGCTCGCCAACCTGTTCCCTTGGCTCCTGAACATCCTCATGGTGGCGCTGGCGGCGGCATTGCTGCTTAGCATTGGCGGCTGGTAGTCGAGCCAGTTGTCAGAGTGCGCCGGCTGCGGAGGGGGACCCTTGCCGGCGCGTGGCCACGCGGTGAAGTGGGAGCCCCGCGCCGCTAAACCAACGCTGCGAGGTGGGCTGGTCTTCCTCGGCCATGAGAAGGCGACCCCGCGTTTTGTCGAACTCCTCGCCAGCATCGTCGCCGGCGCGCTCACGTTCTTGTGTCAATGAGGCTGCTCATCTGAATACCGTTTCCGCCCTTTGGCGCGCAGCGCCATCTTGCGGCGGTACTGGATCGAAGCCAAGCTGATCGAGATCAAAGAACGCCTGAAGGCCATAACTTCGGGTTGACACTTTCGGATTGGTCCGCAGCTTCCGGGGGAACATCCGGCGTATTCCGAAAGGCTGCAAACATGGGTCGCAAAGCCAACTTCGATCTGATGCGCCGCACAGGGTTGCCGGCGAGCATTGCTTGCGGCGGCTTGGCTCGCGGTCGAGGCTGCCGCCGCCCTGGTCGGTGTGAGCTTCGCGCCGGTCCCGGCGCAGGCGCAATACTTCGATTTCTTCTCACGTCCGCCCGACTCGTATCAGCAGCGCTATCGTCCGCAGCAGCAGCGCGGGTTCGGTTTCGGGTTTTTCGGCGGCGGCAATTGGAATTACCAACAGAACGATCCTTGGGCGCCGGCGCCGCCGCGGCGGGTCCAGCGGCCGCCGCGGGTCGAGCGGCCGCCCCCGGTCGAGCGGCCGCCGGAGGATTTCAGCAAGGCGCCCCCGCCGTCGCGCAAAGAAGCTGAGCCCGCCATCAGCGTCTTGGTGCTGGGGGACTCGATGGCCGATTGGCTTGCCTACGGTTTGGAAGACGCGTTCTCTGACACGCCCGAGCTTGGTGTCACACGTCGGCATCGCACCGGGTCTGGCCTGCTGCGCGGCGAAGGCCGCGATGCCTACGACTGGGTACAGGGCGCGAAGGACGTGCTTGCACGCGACAAGGCGGACTTTGTCGTGATGATGATCGGACTCGGCGATCGTCACCCGATCCGCGAACGCCAGCCGGCGCGTGCGAACCAGCCGGCCGGGCAGAAACCAAGTGAGCCTGCCAAACCGTCGGAGGCCCCCAAGGCCACTGATCCGGCCAAGCCTGCTGAAGCCGCAAAGCCGGCCGAATCGGCAAAAGCGGGCGAACCTCAGGAAGCCGAGGTGCCCGCCCCCGAGCAGCCCGCGACCGCGCCCCCGGAGTCCGGGCGACCCGGCACCCTGGTGTCGTATGAGTTCCGGTCCGACAAATGGGTCGAGTTCTATTCCAGGCGCATCGACGAGACCATCGCTGCGCTCAAGGCCAAGCGGGTACCAGTCATTTGGGTCGGCCTGCCGCCCATTCGCGGGACGCGACCGCGCGCCGAGCTGTCGTTCCTCAACGAGATGTACAAGGCGCGCGCGGAGAAAGCCGGCATCGTTTTCGTCGATGCCTGGGACGGCTTCATGGATGAATCCGGCGAGTTCTCGAACTCCGGGCCGGACATCCTCGGGCAGAACCGCCGCCTGCGCGCCGGCGACGGCGTGCACTTCACCAAGGCCGGCGCGCGCAAGCTCGCGCACTATGTCGAGCGCGAAATTCGCCGACTGCTCAGCCGCGCCACGCCGGTTGCGTTGCCGGTTCCCGACGAGCCGCAGAAACCCGCGGCTGTGCCGCAACCGAGCGGCCCTGCGCCGCGGCCGGTGGCCGGTCCGGTCGTCCCATTGACCGGGCACACCCCCGCCGCGGAAAAGCTGCTCGGGAGTGCCGGGCAAGGCAACTTCACGGCCGATTCGGTTGCGGTGCGCGTCCTGGTGAAGGGCGAGCCGGTCGAGGCGCCTACGGGCCGAGCTGACAATTTTGCCTGGCCGCGCACCGATGGCGCGGTCGAGGACCAGATCGAGCCGGACGAACCGATCGCGACCGCTCAACCTCCTCGCCCGGTCCCCCCAACGGCAGCGCGCGCCGCTTTGCCGCGCGCCGGACCACGGCCGCCGGCGCAGGCCGCCACGCCCAAGGCGCGCGCGGTGCGATAGGCGTCTTCTGCTCTCGGCTATGCATGAGCCTCGCTCTTGCTACCGATCTGCGCAAATCATGGCGTCGCGGATGGGCGATCAGGCGATCGCCAGAGGTCCTCCGGCTTCATATCCAACGCTGCGGCCCATTTGGACCTGCTTTACCGGATTTACGCGCTTCGGCTCGCGCTCTAGGCGGTAAACGCTTTCCCGAGTGATCCCGAGCCTTTTCGCCATAGCCGGCGCCGAAACGCCTTTGGCCTCGCGGTGCTCTTTTAGGAACAGAGGGCATGGGGGATGCGTGCCGTTGCGTGTGACCATGGCGGCCATTTTATCATCGCCCGGGTAAATCTGGAGTAACCTGCGCCTGTGTGACTTCCCCGCGAGGGCTCTCACAGCGGCTCCTAGCCACTCGACCATCGACACGCGGGAGGTAGACATGAAGACCTGCCCTGATTGCAACGGCGATGGCGTCATTGAAAAAGGCACCGACGACGAGAAGCAGTGCCCAACGTGCGGCGGCAGTGGTTTCGTGCCTGATGACAACGACGACAAGAACAACGAAGAGGTAATAAGAACTAGTGCGAGCGCCGCGGGCAATACAGGAAACGGACGCTGATCTAGCGCGTCGGCCCCGACGCGAACCTTGTCGACCTGCGGCTGGAATGAGCCGCCGGCTGCCTGAAGATCGCCGCCAGCAAGCTCATGGGACCTGTGCGGCGTGATCTACCCGGACCGGTTCGGGCGACAATGAGTTGCGACTCCAGCTACAAAAGCGGGCAAGACTGGTCGATCATGGATATCGAAGACGAGGCCACGCCTTAGTTGGCATCAACGAAGCACTGCGGAGTGATCTATCCGGGCCGGATTTGGAAATGAAGTCACGAAAGAAGCGGCCGGATTGGTCGGCCAAATTGACCCGGTCGCTTACCCTCAAGGACGGAACCAAGCTTGTCACTCTGGGGGACGCACGCGCGGCGCTGCTCCGATACTTTGAATCCGTGACGAGCAGTCGAGCTGTGGCGCTTGCGATCGAGCTACTGCTTGCCGCTGCGGAGTTGAGGACGTTCGAAGATCGGAAGGCGGCCACCGATCAACTGGCAATCGTGCTCAGGGCGCGGGCGGTCTATTGAGGCCCAGGGCCATCGCTACGGCCGGGAAGCAGCTTCCGGATCAGTCTGCGGCGGGAGGCGTAACCTCGCGCGCCAAAACGATCAAAAAGATTGCCGCGGTGGCCGAGATGCTGGGCATGAACCACTCGGCCGCGCATCGCTTTGTCCTGGAGCAAGGCTTTGAGTCCGGGGAAATCATCCCGGGATCGGGGGGTCGCCGGAGCGCGAGCTAAATTTGCGGAATGCCCGTGCGTCTGGCGGCCGGCCCCATGCTGAAGCCCCCGCTCCGGGGAAACGCACCAGCGGCGAACGTCGGCGACCGGCGCGGCCTTGCAAGCGGGCAAGCCGCGAGCGGCACTGGGCGCCCCGCCCTTGCGTGGGGCAGGGTTGGACTCGGATTCCGCGAAAGCCGCGCCTAACATGCCCGGCCATGAAGAAGCCGCGCGACGTGATCCAGCCGCGTTGGGGTGTCTACGCCCTGCGCAAGAAAGCCGAACGTCTAAGGAACTGTTGAGGCCAGGGACGAGAAGGCCGCGATTGAGCGCGCGTTGAAAGAGATCGAGTTGCCGAAGCGCTCGCGGTTCCGGATCAGCGTGCAGCGGGAGGCGTAATTGGCCGCCTTTTGGACTTGGCTTGGCGGGCTCCCCCAGCCACAGGCCAGCTTCATCGGTACTCTGACCGGCTCCTTTCTCGGGCTCGTAGCACTTCTGCTCGGCGCGCTGTTTAACGCTCACCTGAACCGAAGACGCGACGACAAACTTCGAGACACCGAAAGGCGGTCACTTGCGACGGCTCTCCATGCTGAGCTGGCAGGTATACGCGACGCGCTCCAGGCACTAGCGAACGACCTCGCCACGAAGGCACCTTCTCCGGACGAAGAGATCATGGTGACCGACCTCGCACATTTCGTGCGGGTATTCCCGAAAGTAGTCGACAAGCTTGGTCTGTTAAATGCCGATACTATCGACGCAGTCATCACTGCTCACGGCACTATCGACGCGTATTGCGAGCATCTCCTTTTAATGGGTGGACGGCTCGGCGAGGGCGCGCCCGGTGAGAGACGATTGATCTTCATGCCGGCCGAGAAGGCTCAATGGATCAAGAAAATGTGCGAGGCCAGGGCGAGGCCAGTCACTGCGGCTCCGTTCGCGCTAGAAGCTGAAAGGCTGGTGGCGTGATCCAGCAGATGCGCGCGGGCCGATGGGCCGATTGTCTTTCGCCACGCTTGCGCCCTTGGCGTCGAGGGCATCGTTTCCAAGCGGAAGGGCTCTCCGTATCTCTCAGGACGAACGGAGTATTGGGTCAAGTGCAAGAACCCGGCCTCGCCGGCGGTCAAGCGCGAGGCCGAAGAAGATTGGCAGCGATAGGACCCGTGACATGCACCGCCGCCGATTGGACGACCGAGACGACCTGCCGACCAGCGTGCTCCTGCGCGACTATCCGTTTGAAATGGTCCGCCTCGCCTGCACCCGATGCGGGCGGCGCGGCCAATACCGCAAATGGACGCTACTGGCGCGCTTCGGACCTAACTACAGCTTGGTCAGCATGAGAATCGACCTTGCGGAGGGTTGCCCGAGGATACCGGCGCCGAGCATCCACGAGCACTGCGGCGTGATCTACCCGGACCTGGTTGGGCGATGAAGGCTGTGTCCGGATTCGGATTCCCCCAGTAGCGCCTATCTTGCCGGCCATGAAGAAGCCGAGGGAAGTCATCACACCGCGCTGGGGCGTGTGTTCATCTGAATGCCATCACCCGACCTAATGGCCCGGAAACAAACTCCGGTCTCAACGACCCGGCGAGGGACAAAGGGACAGCCGTAATACACCGTCATCTGACGGTGTCTGACGGTGAATGGAGGTACTAAATTGCCGTGCTAAGGGGAACTCACGGGTTCCGCGAGCGCGAGACAGTTCGCTCGCCCAGTCGGTCGAGCACTACGAGATTTCCCGCTACGGAACGCTCAAAACCTGGGCCGGCGAGTTGGGCCTTGATCAGGCTGTCCGCCTTCTAGTGTCCAACGCCTCGTGACGACCGACCTGTAGTTCGCGACCGGGCTGGGCGTGTGGATCGTCTACACCGCTGGCTTCTTGGCCACGCCCTCCGTCTCAAATTGTTCAAGACTCATCCAGGCCGTCGCCGGTTGGATCTCGAGATCGAGTCGCTTCTCTCGCCCAACGCCTGATAATGCGGCTATCCGCCAGCCTGCCGTTGGGACTCAAAGCCCACAGTTTGTGTTCTTGCAGCGGCCGGGCGTAAACCTCAGGTCAACACCGTCGCTAACTGGCGCTGTCGTTGGAGCGGCTCCGAGGGGAACGCGTTTCGAAGTCCTGAACCACAGCGGCGATGAATGGGTGCAAGTGAAAGCCAGCAATTGGAAGGGGTGGATCAACGCGCGTTTCGTCGGCCCTAATGCGCCGTGATTGTATACTATCGACATTCGCCGCTTGGGGTGGATCGGCACACTCAATTTGCCATTCCACCACTCAAGTTGAGCGCCATGAAGGAGGGGCAGCTCTTCGAATGTTCCGAGACGCCAGCCCTGCCGGCTTCGTCAAGCTCGTGCTGCGGCGTTGCCGTGAGCAGGGGGATAAGGCGGGAAAGCGATGGCGGGGGGATGGTCGAAAATGAGCAATGAACCCCTAGCGCGCGAGTGCGAACCGATTGAGCGGGTGCGGGCTCGCTTTGAGGCACTGGTTAAGGCGAACGCCGCTCCCCGCTGCGGGGCTCGATGCAAGCGGACTGGCAAGCCCTGCCGGGCGGCAGCCATGCCGAACGATCGGTGCAAAGTTCACGGCGGCAAGAGTACAGGGCCGCGAACGCCGGAGGGCTTAGAGCGGAGCAGGCGAGCAAGCTGGAAACACGGGCGCTTTTCGCGGGAAGCCAAGGCGGAACGGTCGCGCGTGCGGGCGGCAATACTTGCGCTCCGCTATCTGTGCATCATAGGACCACCGGCAGTCTGCTCCGGTTCTACAAACGGCAGGCGAACACTGGAGTTCGTGCTGCCACGGAACTTATTGCAACAAGGTCCAGGCTCCGTGCGACTAGCGGCGCAGTCGGTGTCGGCGGCGGCGTCACTGGCCGCGCGCGGCGGCGATATATACACTGATCCCGGCCTGTAAACTAAAGATGCGGCTCACGCAGTCGAAGAGCTGTTACCGTGCAGGGGCTAGCGGCGGGAGGGCAAGCCGATCGCCGTGCAGGGAGTGGATCTCGGGCCGCATGCGCGAACAGCCATTGCAGAAAAAGAGGTCGGGCATAAGTGCGCCGACCTCCATAGCGTGTTTGGTTTGACGAGGTAACAAAATGGCGACGAGCCCCCCGCACCATCAAGCAGACGATATCGCATCAATCCGCCGGTCGGCAATGTCGTGGCCATTCGGAGCGTGATTTCAGCCCCGTAGAGCGATCCGGGAGCCGGCCGGCTTCGCTCTTCGCCCACCCCAGCCGGGAAATATCGCACCAGCGATCTCGTAGCGGCTCCTACGGGCATTCCCCTTAGGCGCTTGTTCAACGAACTCTCACAGCAGCAAGCGGGCAGTTAAGGCTGTCATTTGCGCGTGCCAAAAGCCGCCAAGCACAAACCTTCGCTTGGCTGTTGATCCAGCAAGCTCCCTGACGAACAAGAGAACCCAGTTCTTCGTGTGCGTGACGGCACCTTTCTGGCCGTTCCAATAACCCCGGGCAACGCCGTCCTCTGTATCAATCAAGACGTAAGCGAAATATTTGGATCGTAGGTTGCTATCGGCTCCGATGTTGAAACTGCCGTCACGTTCCAGAATAATGTTGCAGAAACCGTTCATGTAAGACCGGCTGTTGACTTCGAGTAGGCACTCACCTGTCGCGGCATTGCGGTTTGTGCGATACATACGCAATAGCCGGCAGCCGCAAGGAGCAGAGCTTTTTTCATCGTGATTTTCCTTTGAGCAATCATTCTTCTTCCGGGCGGCGGTAGCGGCGGTCGGTTCGCCGTTGTGATATTTGCAAATCCCATTGCCGATTGGTGTAGCGTGCTGGAGGAGTACTACGCGCGCGTTGTTGCCGCCATCGCTTTGCGGTGCCGCGCGTGCGGTAGCGAACAGCATTTGAGCAGCGCTTCGTCTGCTGAATGCTTAACTGAATGTTATTTAGCGGTATACAGCCCGCTTGGGCCGTAGCCAGGGGGCGGGTTCATAATCGCTTGGTCCTTCTTCAGAGATGACTTCGGCTCGACCTTGGATGCGGCTGTCGAGATTGAAAAACTGCCGCGCTGTCAGATCGGAGTTCTCCGAAGTAGTGCTGGTTCGGTCCTGGTCGATAGAGTTTCTCGTTCTCGTATGTCACGTCCTCGGTGCCTACGAGTTGGCAGTTGCCATCTTGAAACATTCCATTGGAAGAGACGTAAAACATATCAACCGTAACTCCACCCCAAGGCACAACGTGGAAGGTGATCGGCGAGCGGCCGACGAGACGGTTGTCTTTGTCCAATAAGTCGCAGGTCCACCCCACCCTGGCGAACGACTTAAAGGTGTGGGATTTCTCATCGACATCTGAATTTTAACGAGGCCGTCTCCCTCATAACCCACTTTCGAAACTGAAGTTGAAGTTGGGTCTGCTGAGGCTGGTACGGCTGCGGCACTCAAGGCGAGCGCAGCAAGCACAGTGGTTAGATGTTTCAGCATGATAAGTTATTTCCTCTTTGAGTGGATGTGAAAAAGGCCAGTTCTCGGAACCGGCCCATTGGCTAGTGAGTTGAAGGTGCCGACGGCGCTTTAACTTTTAGCTTCTGTACGACCGTGTGGTACAACGGTCCCATGCCATCTCGGCACCGCTTTGTCCTCGTTTCCCGTAGCACCAACCCAACGCATCGAGTTGTTTGCCAACAGTTGTGCGTCTCGGACAGGCTTCATCGATAATCGACTTATCGCTGCTTCCTCGGCATAGGAGGTTAGCGAAGTGCCATGCGTCGGTCAGTACTTTGACTTCATTGCAAGCAGATGCGGCGGTTGTCGCGGCCAGCAGCGCGGCGGTAGTGACAGCAATTAGACGTGTCATTGGTCTTTTCTCCATTGATGAGGGCACGGCTTGAGGGCCAACGGCCCAATAGTGGCTGGCCATTTAAGGTGCTCCATTAACTGAGTTGGCCATTGTCGCCGTAGTAGGGCAGGCCCTCTCTATCTGCTGCTGTACGTGGCCTCAGTGGGGACCCACCAGCAATGACGGTTGGGATTTGTTGGGTTCTTTCTTTCCGCGTCTCGTGCTGTGATTGAATCCAAAGTGTCGCCTGGTTTTAGTATGTCACTGGTGTACTTTGGCTCGATGCAGAGCCATGCATCATCGGTCGGATGCTTTCGCACGAACCGATATCTCTCCCGATATCTCTCGATGGTAGGATCGCCGAAGATCTGACAGCTCCTGGTCAGAGGTTGAGGGCTTGGAGGGTCCGATACGCAAATTCTTTGGCAGCGGGCCAGCTATGAAGCGTGTGTATCCGCAGCGCCTCTTGCGCGTTATCAAGCGCACCGCAGCCGATGACCGGAGACGTGAACTGAATGTTGTAGTCGGCAGTTTGCGAGTGGGCAGGCGCGACCGCGAGCGATGCGGCGGTTGTCGCGGCCAGCAGCGCGGCGGTAGTGACAGCAATCAGACGTGTCATTGGTCTTTTCTCCATTGATCGGTTAGGCGCGTTGATTAGGCGCGGCGCTTCGTCTTTGCCTTCACCAGCTTGGGCTTTTCATGGTTTATATGGGAAGCGCTACCGCCCCGTAGTTGTTAGCGCGTGCCAATTTATTGCGATAAGCGGCCACGTCGGCGGACGGTTGTCGCTGCTGCTGGCCCTCCCGCGGCGACTCGCCTGGCGGCCGTGGTGAGGCTCAACCTGCTTGCTCGATCCGGTCGCGCCACCAGCTTGTAGGCAGCGGAACGGCCCACTACCGCCCTCGCGGCCATGCGTACGGCTCCTGCGGGGTGCGTTCGAAGGTGGGAAGGCGCACGCTTCTGACGTTATCTAATTTAATGGGCAGATACCAAGAAGACCCACAGGCTCGGTGACACGGCAAACCCGATCATGGTCAAGACGTGACGCGGCCCGAAAGGCCGCGCTGCATGATCACCGTTTCAAGCAAAGCGTGGCTGACGTAGGACTTTCATAGTTCATGCCCATTGCCGCCCCGTTTAGTTTGACCAGCTTCCAGACCTTCGCGATTACATTGACGCCGGGATTAGTTGACCATTTCACGATCACTCGTGTTGAGTTCTTCATCGCCGGGTTCGATGCTGATCAGTTTGAGGCTGTCCTTAGGACCACCATGACTGACCGTGTTGGCACCGATGGTCAGGGGGAGCCATCAACGCAAACCCAAGCCCCGGGAATTTTTTCGGCACTGCGGGCAGCGTGAAGTCTGCCATCGCGATGTTGCAGAGCGCGATGATCGCCGTGCAGGCGTACATCATTTTTTCATGTTCAGCATTTTGCTTTGCTCCTGATGCGGGATCGAAGTCCTGTTTCACCCTTCATCCGTTCTTGGCGGCCTACGGCTTCATTCCCGCGCACGCGGCGCTGCCGACCCGGTCCAGCCGGAACACGCGGTCGTCCTTGCCGCCGGTCAACTCCTGCCCAGCCCCGTCGACGTAGTCCTGACCGCACGTCGGCCACACTGATGCGATCAAGGTACATCATGGCGTCACGAGCACGAGGGACGACGTCCACGCCCCCGCCGTCGCACTCTACAAAGCAGTGCAGGCCTGTTGCTGTCTCGTTGCATATCCCGCTCCGTGCGCAGGGTCTCGTCCCTCCCGCGCAACCTGAACTGCGCGAGGAACCAGTACTTGCTCGTTATCCCCCGAGGCGGCCTATAAACTCGCAACTTGACCGCAGTGACGAGTTGGTCGGGGTGTCGTGCCAAGTGAGCGCGGTCATAGGTACGCGTGAAGCATCCGAGCGCCTCGGGTCCAGCAGTAGCGGGTAGAGCAAGGATCAACAGGAGTCCAGCGAGCGCGATCCTGGTCATATGTCCCTCGCAGTGCATCGTGCTCTGCGGCGTCCGCCCCTCGGTCGACTGGACGCGGCACCGTTTGTGGTGGTCCTCTTACCATTGAGGGGCTAGACGATATTCTCCCGTATCATCAGGCGAGCCAGTTTCATGATCGCACGCAAGTGACCGGGATGTTCACGCCGTTCACGCCATAGAGTGCATAATCGTCCGAACCTTCATTGATCTAGACCGCCGCCGCTGCTGTGATTGCTTTCATTTCCTTTCCCACTCACTGCATTTGTCCAGCACTGGGAGGCGGAGGTTCAATGATGGTCCCGGACCACGGCCCCGAGAACCGACAAAAGTTGGGGACCCGACAAAGTCGGGGAACCGACAGAGGGCGTTGGGCGTTTAATGTTAGGCGTAGTCCAAATCGAACTGGGGGGCGCAATCGACGTGGGGAAGGACCCGATCCCCATGGATTTCCCGGAGGCCGCACCGGCTAGGACATTACGCTCTATGACTGGCCACGGCCGCTTGTGAAGTACGCGATCGCGGCACCGATCGCGCCACCACCGCAGATCACGATGCGCGTGCCCGAACTCATGGCAGCTTATTTGTGTCAGCTACGCGGCTCTGGCGGTGGCGAGCGAGGATAGTTCATCGCACAAAAACGGCTAGGCGCGTCACCACTCGCCACGCCATTTCGTGTTTCTCCAAGCCGCGGCCAGTTTGAATCCGGTGGCGGGGCGTTGCTTTTAGCCATGCGTCCACCATCGCCCGGGCCAACTTTTCCGCCCGTGGACGTACTCCGGCACAGACTTTTTGTATTGGCTCAACGCCTTCGGGATGAATGGCCACGGCCCACTGATTGCGCTCTATCCGAGTGCGGATCGTGTATCGGACGCCTCTGTACTCCAAAATGCCTCTCCCGAAGGGGCTTAGTTTCGCCGCAGACTCTTGCGGAATCGGGTCGAGCCTAGCACAAGTTTTGGGAGCTGCCCTTGAGGAGGCCAGAATCCCATCAAATTCTCCTCTTCGTTTCGGCCACCGCGATCACCCTGAACGCGGCAGCAGTCTTCCCCATAGCCGTCAAAACAACGCCCGGCGTCTGAGCACGATCCCGATTGGATTGATCGCTCCGCTAAACTCACCCGCTCGCTCACACTGAAAGACGCAACCAAGCTGGTCACGCTGGCCGATGCCCGCGCCGTGCTGCGCAAGCAGCTTCCGACTGAAATGGACGATCTCGCCGTGGGCCACGCCCTCGGGCTTCTATTATCCGCGGCCAAGACGGGCAGCTTTGCTGGTCGGGAGGCCGTGACCAATCAAGTCAAAATCGTACTGGCGCACCGAAAGGTGTACTAGGCGCTTACGTCGGTACCCTCTAGGCATAGGGCGGCACCTCCACCAAGGTTCCGATCAAGCGCAACAATGCTTGTTGTTCCGGCCCATTTCCGCTGCGCAGAAACTCGCCCAACTCGATGTGGGACAGCTGACCACCAGAAGGAGCGTTGGGCTGGTGAATGATGAATGCATGACCGCTCGTCGGCTCGCGGCCGAGGAACCACGAGTTCCCATTTGGGCTATGATAGAGCTCTCGCCTGTCCGACATAGGTCCTCCTGTTTTCCGGTCAAGCATAACACGCCCAAGCCCGGCTCTAAGACCGACCGCTATTCGGTGAAGGTCTGCGGTACCGCTCCGTCCGGGAGCGGTGCTCAACCATCACGTACAACGTCACGGTCAGTTGAGGCGGGGCACGGCGAGCCAACGCCCGCGATTGCCCTTTGCCGAGTTAGGTTTGTCCCGTAGTGACCCCCGACATTCACAGAATATTAGCCGCCCAGTGCATCGGGCGAGCGAACCGAGCCACGCCCGACGCCCTAGTGTTTGACCAAACCTGGTCCCTAGCAATCGTCAGCGAACGGCCCAGTCCATAAGCGCCCGCTCTGTCGGGGTCTATGAGCTTTTCTCATTTCTTATTCCTGGGGTGCTGCTCCTTCTCACAGCGGGCTGGATCCTCACGGAGACACCCCTTGCAGCAGAGTGACCGCTCCGCGAGCCCACGCAAGGCATCTAGCTCAACAAGGTCTGATTTGCGCAGCCCGGAGAGCGCGAAGAACAGGCATGGCCCGGCTCGACGCAGCCGATGGATGGATTTCCGACGATGCGGCGGGGCAGGTATGCCGTGCCCGGCGCCACTAAACGCAAAAAACCAAGCGCCGACTGTTCGCCAAGCCCACTCGTTCGCGACCTCAAAGACGGGACCAAGTCTCGTCACGCTCGCCGATGCACAGCGTAATGGCTGGAATTTGCGCCCACGGCGCGGAACGCGCATTATGCTCGTTGGGTACCGGACACTGAGCCTGAGGCTCAGCCCGCGTTGTGAGGATCGTCGTGAGGATCTCGGTCGTCGCCGTCTCCGAGTTCCTCCGCCACCATTTCCTCGCTTCGCTTGGAGCTGCTCCACCTGTTGGCTGAGCTTGAGCCAAGCCTCCGCCATGTTCAGCAGAAGAAACTTGTCGTGCGCATCTGTGGCGGCCCGCGCGTGCGTGAGGCAGTCTTGTGCATTGCGACGCAATTCTTTCGGATCGCTCATGCAGGATGACCTAGATCCTCATTGGGCGCCTCGGCATCAATTGTCGCACATCGAAATCACTGGCCGAGCATTTACCTAAGCATCGTAGCGCACAATGTAATCCTTCGGGACCCCGCGTGGTGTTCGTCGTGAACCTCAGCAGCCCCTCGCTATCTCAATCGCTCAAAATCAACCATCCGGACCTAGTGGCGATGCGAAAGAGAATCGTGGACGACCTTCGGAAATCCGGCGCGACGCCCGATCTGGTTACAGACAATCTCGAACAGCGGATCCGCGACTGGGACAACCAATTGAGCGAGAGCAAAGCCAGCAGGAGCTGGCCAAGCGTTATTGCACCCACTTCTTGAAGTCTTCTTCGCTTACGTCGGGCAGCTTCTTCAGAAAGGCGACCATCGACCAGATTTCCGAGTTGGGTACGCCGGTCGCCCCGAAGCTCGGCATGCCAGTCATGTTGATGCCGTTCTTCACCACCCAGAACAGATGGCTCGGCTCGCGTTCCTTGACGATCTTGGTGAGATCGGGCGCGTCAGGCCGCAACCCCTCGGAGAATTTCTGCCACTCGACGCCCGGACCGCCGTGACAGTTGGTGCAGCCCCGCGCCATGTAGGCCTTCGCGCCCGCTTGTACCTGTGCTGGCGTGTCATAGCCAGAGGGTGGCCGGTCGGTCGCGTGGCGATCGACCGCGGCCATCCGCACCTTGATCAGCGCCCATTTGACCGGTGCGGGCTCCGGGTCCGTCGCGGCGACATTGAAAAAGCCGCCGAAGAAGAACACCAGCGCAGCAATCCCGATAACAATCGCAAGCAGTCCGATCACCGATAATAGACGCATCTTGGCTCCTCCGGCGTGACCGCCCGCAACGGAAGATCCAGAGCCAAAGGCAGCGCTCCAGCGCGATGGAGCCATGCCATCCGCCCGTCGGCGCTGAGTTCGAGCACGCTGACATCGGGGTAGGTTGTCAGCAGGCCGAACGTGACTGTTTCTGACCCGCCGCCATCTCTGCCGACGATGATCAGATCAACGAGCATGCCTGCCAGGTATTTGGTCAAATCCCTGCAAGTCTCCAGGCGAGTGATAGAGTTGATGTGCCACCGCCCGGCGAGAACTTGCGTGACCATATCGCCAAGCAAGGGCGACATACCGGCGGTGATGATACGGATCCACCGATGAACATCAACGATCCTCGTGCGAGCGCCGGCGCGACCACGAGTTTGGCGAGAATGTTCCTCGCCTGGTTCGTCAAGTGCATCGCCGTTCCGCCCCAGTCTGAGACCGGCGCGTCGTAGCCGACCACGTAAACGGCAAGCGTGTCTCATCCCGGACCGAGAGTTCTCCCTGAACTCCTAATCATCAAGTTCCTTGATGAGCTTGAAGCTGGCGTCAAAAACGAGATCGTATTCGTTGCCGTCCCTGCACACGGTTTCCTCAACCTCGTATTTCCCATGGTCGAATACCATCACGCCGCCAGAGCAGCCTTCGACCGCAAGGGCCGTCGCCAACTTCGCCCTCTCTTCTTCGGTGACGACACGGCCGCTTGCTGGTGCTTGGGACAAAACGACTAAGAAGGCAGCTGCTAGCAACATCCGACTGCGCATCGGTGACGTCCTCTTGCTGATGTGGGGCCCGATACCAGTTTAATCCCCGGCAACTGGGCGAAATTACGCCCTAGAACGCCGGCTCCCACGATTCGACCGGGAAGATTCGAGGACCCTCTGCTCAGGCGAGGTTCCTCATTTTGGGGGTTGGTCGCCGGTCCGCCTTGCTATGGGGAGCAGTGAGGCAGACCGGCGTGGCAGGTGTACGCTTTGGGGGAGGTCCTCGCAAAGCGTATCGCAATTGTGTGCCTTGTTTCAGTCGGGTTGAATACTCCTGTTTCGCATCTGCTTGGCGAAATCCGGCGTACCGTGGCGAAAGCGCAACGGTTGTTAGGGACGGGCGGTGGGGGCGGGCCGACCACGACCGGCGTGCGCACCCTTTGCGCCATCGCCGCCGCTCATCGGCGACTACAACGATGAAGGCAACTGGCTATTGTTACGACTGCTGGTGCCGTATCGCTGCCAATACGAAGGCTGACTCCGCCCGCTCTGCCCGCGCATGACCTTGACGATGAGCTGAACCATGCGGTCCCTAACAATCCGATCATCGAATATGCCGGGCACAGGTTGCGCCCAAGCGTCCGAGATCAGTTTTCTGATTTCGTCAGGACTGGCTGAAAAATCTCGGTCGGGGTTCTCGAACTGAGCCATGTGGGCACCCGCCGCTTTGGTCCCCTCACCTGACCAATACCCGCAGGGCAGCGGCGTTCCCGTTTAGAGGATTCGATGAGTCACACGACGATCAAATTCACACAATAAGCGTCATAAACAGTCAATTGAGCATCAGACCCGAACAGCCCGCAGCTACCTGTGGACTAAACCGAAACAGCCGTAGTAATTTTTTACCGGTCTCGCGGCAGCGCAGGGGCGGCGCTCGTGACCTGGTTTAGCGTCTACACCGTGGGGGCAGACGGTCATTATACTGGCCGTACGGATTTTGAATCCTCCATCGATGAAGCGGCACTCAAGCACGCCAAGCAACTTGCGAACGGGCGCGCGGTAGAGCTTTGGGAAGGCCCCCGCTTCATTGCGCGACTCGACGGCAAACCACCTACTCCCGATGCCCGATGACACACCGCCTGACGCTCCTCGCGTTCGCCGCGGCCATGGTGCTGGTCGCAGCCGTCGTGCTCGGCATGGGGCGGCAGGCAGCCGGCCCTGTCAATGCGCTTCACCCTTCGGCGCCATTGCGCCCTTGAGGATGCTGTCGAGCATGGTGCGCAGATCCGTAGCGGCACCGATGCTCATGCGCAGCCGGGAGCAGACGCGCAGCTCCGGCACTGCCGGACTATTGCCAGTCGCGTAGAACGTCGCGAACCCGAGCGCGACGATCCCACTGGCCTCGCGGGCCTCGACAATCAAATCCGCGCTTACGGCGATCACCTGCAGCGGATCGAGAACCGGCATGTCCCGGCCGCCAATGCTGAAACACGGTTGTAGGACCGGGGTCGGATCGGGTTGGTCGCTCATGAGGGGGCCTCTCTTTTACTGGCGGGTGGGGCCGCTTTAGGCGCAGCACAGGCCAACGTCGGTAACCTGCAGGGCGGCGTGCTCGTTGCTGGCCGTTTTTATTTCGGCCTAAGATCCGGGTACACGACACCGCAGTGATCGGTGGACCGATTAGTGATGACCTTCGGGCAATCGGCGGCGAGCATCAGCCGCAGGTCGACCGACTATGTCGGGAACCGAGCAGACGTAGCCTTCTGCTTTGGTTTGAATGCGCTACTTGCGCAGAGTCCAACCAAGGGGCCGGCACCGTCGCCGTGCAAATGTCGCGGGCTGACTTTGGATTCGGATATGCTCGCCGAACTCTTCTTCTGGCTGCTGAACATTGCGATGGTGGCCTATGCGCTGACATTGTTGTTTCTCATCGTCGGCGGATACGATCCTTAGGGTGACGCCAGTGACAGCGTCAGGCGCAAGTCGACTGGGTTCGCATCGGCGCCATAGCGCTCGATCAGGGTCGACTTCCTGTACTGCCCGCGCCGCTCGCATTTGGTGCAGGCGAGTCGAACCATGTCGGACGGGTGTTCAGCGAGGGTGACATAGGAGCGGGCATGCCGGGACCTAGCGTTCCCGTCGGGGAGGTCCCAGCATAGCGCGCATGGTGTGAAGTCAACTGTCGGCCTCTACAACGCATTCGCCCGCAATTAGCTTTCCTCTGTGTCGTTGGCAGGGCTCTTCACCGCGGACAGGCCAAGTTCAATCAGTTTCTTTTGAATCTCGTGGCGGCTCCGCGCCATGATGATGGTGAGATCATCAATCGTCATGGCCTTAGCGAAATCCCGCAGATCTTCGACATCCATGATCGACCAGTCCTGCGCGTTCTTACGGTCCCGGTTCGTGTAGCCGGAGGCGCAGAGTCATTCGACCGTGCCTGATGCGGAAATGGGCGTTAGGGTTGCGCATAAAACGATCCAGCCCGCTTGTGGTGACAAGTCTCGCGGCTTTTTCATGGCCCCAAGATAGGCGCGGCTGGCGGGGAATCCGAGTCCTATAGGACGGTCGCTGATGCGCTTCCCCTGGCCCGCTATCCCTCACAGGCCGCGGCGCTCGATCCGGCGCATGGGCTGGGCGCTGTGCGCGATTAGCGGCACCATCCCGCGCGCGGCGCGCTATCTGCCGATCCGGTCGGGGTAGAAGACGCCGCACATGTCCATGATCTGATTGGCGGCGATCTTCGGGCATCCGGCGGCCAATTCTAGCCGAAGGTCGACCATGTTCTTGTCCGCGCCGTATCGCTCGATCAGCGTGGCTTTGCGAAATCGGCCGCGGCGCTCGCATTTCGTGCAAGCGAGTCGGACCATGTGGGCGGGGTGGTCGGCCAGGGTGATGTAGGAACGGGACATGCCGACGACGCTACCACGCGGCCGTGCTACTGTCGCCGCACCCGACCGCGAAAAAGGGCAGCGCAAATGCAAAGGATCAGGGCGCCGTCGATCAAGTCGTTTCGAGCGACAACCAGCGAGGACTGGAGATGGATACTGGTCACTTACACACTTCATCCTGATGATAGGGAGCATCACTTTGCGTTTCCCGCTGATCAGGCACAGGGCGTCGTCAAACAGATCATTGCCGCCCTGCCGCCCGATCTTGAGGGCAGAGTAACGACGCTTGTCGTGACCGGCTCTCGCGCTTTGGCCCGACCCGATGGCAGCACTGCAATAGAGCTACAGACGGACATCGGGCCCGTGGCGTTTCAGGTTGGCCAGTCCGCAATCAATACTTTGAGACGAGACCTGACCGCGGCCGAGACGGGTGTGCTAAGGCAAGCGCGGGGGCATGCTTGAGTCTACACCTCCCGCTGCACGCTGATCCGAAAGCGCTCGCGCTCGGGCACGTCCTATTCCTCGATACGCGCTCAATCGCGTCCTGATCGCGTCAAGGGATCAGCACTCGGATTCCTGGCCGATCGCGCCTATCTTGCCGGCCATGAGAAAGCCGAGGGAAGTCATGCAACCGTGCTGGGGGCGTGTTCATCCTGAAGCGGAAGGCCGAGCGCGTGCCCTTTACGGGCCTCGGTCCGATGCCGGCTCTACAGGGGCTGTAAGCGTTGACACAGCCACAGTGCTCATCGAATTCCTCCCTCTTGCAAAGGCTGTCGGCATCAATACGCCGCCACAGCGCGGTGCAGTCGAACGCCGGGAACGCGTCACCGGCCCAACTATACTAGGGATTCTGCTGCGGGCGAGGCTCCATCGCTCGACATCACGGCATGCAGCTCGCGAAAGGAGATGAGCCGTCGCCTTCTCTCGTCCCAAAGAACCATGTGCACACACCGGAGACTCTGGCGCAGCGTAAGCCGCCCGACGTCGGCAAGCTGCGGGTGATCCCGCAGCACGAGCGGCAGGCGGTAGTAGGGGATTCGGCTACACAGGTGGTGGACGTGGTGCACGCCGATATTGGCGGTGAACCAGCGCAACACGCCCGGCAAATCATAGTGTGAGCTGCCCTGCAGCGCCGCCTGGTGAAAATTCCAGCATTCGTCTTCGACCCAGAAGGTGTCCTCGAACTGGTGCTGGACGTAGAACAGCCACACTCCGATCGATGCCGCGAGCAGGGCGATCGGCACGTGCACGAGCAGGAAGGGGCCAGCGCCGATCAGCCGGATCATCGTCGCGATCAGAATCGCGATCACAATGTTAGTCGCCATCGTGCTGAGCCAGGGTTGCCAGCCAGCCCGCATCAACCCGATCGGCAGACGATGCTTGAACAAGAACAGATAGGCCGGGCCCAATCCGAACATCACGATTGGGTGCCGGTACAGGCGATATCGAAGCCGCCCCCAGCGGGACTGCGACAAATATTCGTGCACCGTTAATGTATCGATGTCGCCGATGCCACGGCGGCCCAGATTGCCCGAGTTGGCATGGTGAAGCGCGTGGGCGCGTCGCCAGAAGTCGTAAGGCGTCAGGGTCAGTACGCCGATGGCCCGCCCGACCCAATCATTCGCCACACGATGGCGAAAAAACGACCCGTGGCCGCAATCGTGCTGGATCATGAAGAGGCGTACGAGGAACCCGGCGGCCGGAAGGCCGAGCACGAGGCAAGGCCAATAACCGGCGTCGAGGGCGGCCCACATCAGCATCCAGAGAAAGGCAAACGGCACGGCCGTGATGAGAAGCTCGAGCATGCTGCGCGCCAAACTGGGCTCGCGGTAGCCGGTAAGGACCGGGACTCCCGCGCACGTCATCGCGCGA
The DNA here is from genome assembly GCA_963788095.1 of uncultured Alphaproteobacteria bacterium. Taxonomy (GTDB): domain Bacteria; phylum Pseudomonadota; class Alphaproteobacteria; order Rhizobiales; family Xanthobacteraceae; genus CAVTXS01. The sequence continues at coordinate 37,507 of CAWBFP010000041.1, forward strand.
GCTGTGACTATCTGGCGGCTCTGGTTCATAAATCCGCAGGCCCAATGATCGGGCTCGGCTTCCCTCGGTCAAGAGTAGGATGTTCGGCACCTGGACAAGAGGACGCCAACCATTAGCTGGGGCGGCATCTGAACTGGCGCGGCGAGATCACCAGACCTCGGCGCGCCGCCTTCGTTGTTCCACCTGGCAAGCGCCCTTTCGTCGCTCAGGCGTTTAGGTCTCTTTGTCCGGCATGTCGCCATTCCCGGGAACGGCGAAGCCCCATTTATTCAAGCCGGCCACATTGCGCCAAGCCACACGGCGATCGGAAAGATCGGGATCACCGCCACAAATAGGGCAGCGATCAAGAGGATGTCACCATACGGCGGCGTGATATTTATCGCTGACAGAATCGAGGCGCCAATTCCGCCTGCGAGCACGAGAACCGCGCAGATCGTCATCGGCAGCAACTCGCTCCTGTCGTCCATTGCGACTTTGGCGAGGGCAATCTTCGGCATATGGTGCTCATTCGGCTCCCGGCGCCGGGGTATTCGGGTGCGATGTAAGCCCAGAGGACCGGCTCCGTCTGTGCAAAATTGCTCACGGCCCGCGCCGGCACGCACGGGTAGCCTGGCGGAAAACGCCGAATGGATGGCGAGCAGTTTCGAGAAGACGATGCCGGCAATGGTCCACGACTTGAATGAGGGCACCGCGCTGGCCGAGGAGGAAGATCAGATGCTCGGCTGCCTTGGCGCAGCGGTCATGATGCGGTGGGACACTCTCCCGACCAAGATCCAACGCGAACTCTTCGAATGCAAGCCACGTCGATCGGGGATTTGCGGAAAACGGCTCCGATGAAGGGACAGCTCGTGCGTTTTCTGCACGTTCGTAAAAAGGATCGGCAGCAGCCGACGAGCGCTCTCACCGGTGCGTATCGCAAGGATCAGTAGCTTGAGAGGCGGAAGGACGTCCGATGGCGACGAAACAGCGGCTGGCGGCCATGGCGGCTTCCCGTTGCGCCATGTGCTCGGGTGCGATGGTCATCAAGCTCGTAGCTGCCGACCCGGGCCACGTCGCGATGGAGCTTCGCACCTGCGCGTGCGCCGAGTGCGGCCACAGCCAAACCTACAGCGTGGACGGCGGCAGTTCGTGAGCGGGTCAGCACAGGTTAGGCTCTGACGCTGCTCTACGCCACCAGCCGTCCCGACAGTATTTGGGTCGTTTTCGGCACCGGCCCGCATAGCCGTGCCAACCATTGCTAGAGCGATCGGAAGCCTTGTCTTTCACGCTGGGTTACCCATTCTAATTCCTCGCATCCTTCGCCTCGGGCTTGTCGTACAGGACGACGTTCAGCAAGGAATTGTGCACCTCGATTTCTCCGTTGTACTCGATGAAACCCAGCTTGCGGAACTTGTTCATGAAAAAGCTCACACGCGAGCGCGTCGTGCCGATCATCTCCGCCAGTGTTTCCTGACTGATCTTTCCGGCGATGGGCTGCGGCCTGCCTTCCCTGCCGAAATTTGCCAGCAGGAGCAGAAGCCGGGCCAGCCGCTTTTCGCTCGAGTTGAACAATTGGTCGATCAAATCCTCTTCAATCCGGCTGTTTCGGTCCAGCAGATACGCCATGAACAGTTCGGAAAAGTCCGGCTCATTGTGAATGGTGCTGACCATCACGGCCTTATCCAAGCGGGTGATGACGCAGTCTTCGATCGCTGTCGTGGTTGCGATGCGCAGCGGGTGGCCGTTCAGACACCCTTCGCCAAAGAACTGACCAGGCGCCAAGATTGCGACTACGGCTTCCTTGCCCTGCTCCGAAACGACGGAGAGCTTGATTTTGCCTTTTTGGATGTAGAAGACGGCGTCCGCGATCTCGCCCTGCGAGAAGACGATCTCATCCTTGCGATATGTGGCAATCGTTTTTCCCTCGCCTACTTTTGCGAGAAAAGCTTGCGGATCGAACGAGGCCTTGCCGCGCTTCTTCACGGGGCTTCCGTTTGCGACGATGGCCGATCATAGCGAATCCAGCGCCAAATTTGAAGACTTAACCTGCTTGTGTCGGTTGGAATTTGCCGGCCCTGTTGAGCGATTTTGCACAGACCGTCGAGGGCCGACCGAGGCAATATCCGCGGATGCACGACTCCTTGTGGTATCGGCAGAAGGCTGACGAGTGTGCGCGGCTGGCGAAAGACGCCAGCGAGCCGCACAGGCGCCGGGCTCACGAAACCCAGGAAAGGCTGTGGCTTCGAATCGCCGACCAGATCGAAGCGAACGAAGACGCCGCCCGGAGCGCGAGATGAACGGAATTGCGTGGGATGGCCGGCGCCACTCTCCGAGCGCTGGATCCTCTTGCATAACCGAGACCATTCTTGCGCTCAGCCCGGAGCAGGAGACGCAGCCAAAGACGTGGCGGCCGTCGCCTCAAGGCGATGTTGGGCTGATGACGGAGAAACAGGTTCTCGGCTTCAAAGCCGGCGCCGCGACTTGAACAGAGTGGCGACATACGTTCCAAGGAGATGTAGGATCGTGAGCATCGAAACGGACGATACCCTGATTTTGCCTTACCGCGCGAATCCGGCCGGCCCGAATTTTCGGGAACCACACGGGAATCGCGTGTTTCGCTTTGCCGATTTCGAGATCGATGTCGCCCAGCAGGAGCTGCGCCGCGGGAGCGAGATCGTGCACATGGAGCCGCAGGTGTTCGACCTGCTGCTGCACCTGGTGCGCAACCGTGAACGCATCGTCAGCAAGGACGAGCTGATCGAGACGATCTGGAACGGGCGCATCGTGTCGGAGGCAGCGTTGTCGAGCCGCATCAACGCCGTCCGCAAGGCGATCGGCGACAACGGCAACGACCAGCTGTTCATCCGAACGCTGCACAAGCGCGGCTTCCGCTTCGTCGGTGCGGTAATAACCGACGGCGCGCCTTCGATCTTCGGACCGTCGGAGGCCGAGGCGGAGAGCGGGCCGAGGCGCGACGCGGCCGAGCCGGTCGATGCTACGCCCGGGGCATCGGGGCCCTCGATCGCGGTTCTGCCGTTCGACAATTTCGGCGGCAATGCGGAGGGCGACTATTTCAGCTACGGGATCACCGAGGACATCATCCGGCTGCTGGCGCGGAACCGCTGGCTGACCGTGATCTCGCGCCATTCCACCAGCGCGTTCAAGGGCCGCACGGTCGACGTGCGCGAGGTCGGCCGAGCGCTCGCGGTGCGCTACGTGCTGGTCGGCAGCGTGCGCAAAAACAAAGATGCGGTGCGAATCACCGCCGAGCTGGTGCGGGCGGGGGACGGCACCCAGCTGTGGACCGAGACCTACGATCTGCCGCTCGAGGATATTTTCGGCATCCAGGAGGAGATGGCCCGCCAGATCGCTGCGACGATCGAGCCGGAGTTGTCGCGGGTCGAGCAGCAGCTCGCAGCCCGCAAGCCGCCCGGCAACCTCGATGCCTGGGATTGCTACCAGCGCGGGCTATGGAACTTCTGGGCGTTCACCACCCCCGGCTTCGATCAGGCCGAGGCGCTCTACCGCCGCGCGATAGAGATCGATCCCGGGTTCGCCCGCGCGCATGGCGCGCTCGGCTACGTCAATGTGCAGCGGGCGCTCTACGATGCGCCCGGTGACCGGCAAGCGCATCTCGATGCGGCCCTGCAGCAGGCGCGTACTTCGGTCGCGCTCGACGACCGCGATAGCTTCTGCCGTTGCGTGCTTGGCCGCGCGCTCGGCCTCGTGCACCGCAACGACGAGGCGTCAACCGAGCTTGAACTGGCGATCGAGCTCAATCCGAGCTTCGCGCAAGCTTTCTTTGCACAGGGGTTCAATCTGCTGTGGGCGAACCGCGCTCTCGAGGCGGAGGCGCTGCTCGAGCGCGCCACCATGCTCAGCCCCCGCGACAGCCACCTCTGGAGCTTCCATCATGTGCGCTCGTGGGTGCACTTTGCGCTGGCCGAGTACGACGTGGCCGCCGAGTTCGCGCGACGCTCGAGCCGGCAGCCGAACGCGACCTATCGGGCGTTCGCGACGCTCGCTGCCTCGCTCGGCAAGTTCGGCGACAAAGCGCAGGCCCGCCTCGCCACCGTGGCGCTGACCGAGCGCAAGCCGGACTACACGACGGGCACCGCGCGAGACGAGTTGTTCTTCTGCAACGGCCAGGAGTTTCCCGACCGCTTCGTCGGCGGACTGCGCGCCGCCGGCGTCCCGGGCGGTGAGGATGATGGGCGACGCTGAGAGCAGCACTCCGTCTGATTCCTGCTGGGGGCACATTCCTGTCTGTACTGAAAATCAGATCCTCCGCAACCGCGGTGACCGAGGCTCTGCCGCAAGGGGGACGGATTTTTGCACCCAGTTGCACAGGAGGGCGAACGCTCAAAGAGCAAAAGGGTGAGCCCATCTGGTTGACAGGCTCCGCTGAGGTGAGACTCGCCAGCAGTTCGACTGACTAAGCGCTGGCCGGGTTCTGTGAGCGCGCTCATCATCCCGGAGTGCGCTTGGTACGCGCTGCGGCTCCGCCTATTGTGGTTGAACACGAATCACGGGAGAGAACGCCAATGGCTACGCAGATGACGAAGTCGCAATTGATTGAGAAAATCGCTGCCGAGACCGAACTGCCAAAGAAAGGTGTTAAGGAGGTCTTCGAGACCCTGGCGACCATCGGCTACAAAGAACTCAAGAGGACTGGCGTCTTCCTCGTTCCAGGCTTCGCGAAATTTGTCGTTATCAAAAAGCCCGCGACGAAAGCGCGCCAGGGCACCAACCCGTTCACTAAAGAGCCCATGACATTCAAGGCCAAGCCGGCCCGGAAGATCGTGCGGGCACGGCCGGTCAAAGCCGCAAAAGACGCGGTGTAAGGGTCGCGTTACGCGGCGGCGCCAATGCGCCGCCCCAGTGTAAGGTGCTTCACACAGGCTGCCTTTTTGTCATTGCCCGGTTAGCTGCGGTATGCTTGTCGGCGGATGGTTGATCGTGTCGGCATCGGTTGGCGTGCGCGATCGTGTGGCAGTTGAAGCCGGAGAAGTGGTGCGAGACCGAGCTTGCAGCTGCGCTATCGGCGGGCCGCCGGACCGCTCGCGCGCTGCCGGTACCAGCAACTACCGTTGAGCCGCCCCCGTTTCTGTTTTTGACACTTTCCGAAATAGCCCTTTGTCGCCAAAGGCGCGAGATGTGACCTTTTGACAGCGCAAACTCTTGCGCTTGCTTGCGTAGGCCCTACCGACGCGATTTGCCGAACGGCAGATCGATCGGCAGCGCTTTGAGGCCGATTGGCGAGCAAAGTGGGGACGAATAGTGAATTGCGGTGATGAACTTGCCTGACCGTGCTTCACTAATCGTTAAGGATAACGTTCCACAATGAAAAAAAGGTAAAAACAAGCGCGGCGCGTGTCGAGAATGTTTGAACGCAGCCCTCAAGCCAGAAATAGGAAATTGCTCATCACTCGCTTCTGGCGTAGTGCTTCGGGATACTGGGATGGTAAGATAGTATGGCTATTGGTTGCGCTGTTAGTCTCCACAATAATACTACAGCTGCTGGTCCAATACTGGATAAATTTTTGGAATTGCGATTTCTTCAATGCACTCGAATTAAGGGACTCTGCAGGGCTTTGGTACCAGGCGAAGCTATTTGTACTGCTTACGGCCGTGAGTGTAATGCTCGCAATCGTGTCTGTCTGGGGCCGCATGACCGTTCAACGCCAATGGCGTGAGTGGCTGAGCAGACATTTGATCGAGCGCTGGGTCAGTGATGAAGCTTACCGGCGCCTGAGGCTGGTAAACGGACCACATCGATGTCCTGAGTACCGCATCGCCGAAGACGCGAGGCTCGCGACCGATGCGCCCATTGACCTCAGTTTGGGGTTGTTCAGCGCTCTGCTGAGCGCGGTCACCTTTGTCGGTGTCCTGTGGAACGTCGGAGGAAATCTCTCGATCACAGCGTTCGGCTTGAACATGACGATTCCGGGCTATCTGGTTATCGCAGCAGTCCTTTATTCGGCGGCTCTCGCGCTGGCGATGATGCTCGTCGGCCGTCGCCTAGCGCACGTGATCGAAGAAAAAAACCAGGCGGAAGCTGAGTTGAAGTCGAGGGCAGCCCATTTGCGTCATTGCGGCGAAGGCGCCGCGATTTCGACCCGCGTGATTGACGAGCACTCTTTTGTCAACTCGGCATTGGACAAGGTCGTGTCGCGCTGGCGAGAGTTGTGTCACCAGCTCATGCGCACCACTTTCGTCACTCATTTAAACTTTGTGGTGGCGCCGGTTTTTGCCTTAGTCATTTGCACTCCGAAATATCTCGGCGGCGCAATGACCCTCGGTGAAGTCATTCAGGCAGCGGCGGCCTTTGTCATCGTGCAGGGCGCACTAAACTGGTTCGTCGACAACTATCAGCGTCTGGCGGATTTGCTTTCTTCAATGAACCGGGTCTCTTCTCTCCTCCTTGCACTGGACCAGCTCGGCCACACCACCGGCCTGGGTAATGGGCACCTTGCATTCGAACACGCACAGTTTGACGCGCCCGAACAGTCTACCGTTCTTCTCTGCCGCCCGGGCGGACTTACGCGAAGGCCATTTGGACGACCGTCCCTGACTGAACTGAGACATGCGGAGTGCCATGGCCCGCGGGGATGGATTCACTCCGCTCTGCCGCCTGCAACCTTGATGATCGCAGCCCCATCGCCCAGCTCTTCATCGGCAGCGCGGGTGAGGTCGCAAAGCCGCTGCCGAAGACGCAAGCCGTAGGCACGATATCTGGCACGATCCGGACGATGCTGCGCGGCTCGGCTAGGTCAGCTAACCCGATGCTGTACCCACCGGACGATAAGCGCCGGAACGCCGCTCCGGCCCCTGGCTGCCCTGGCTTCGGCGAGGAGAGTGTGGTTGACCGCGGCCCGGACGGCCATCCCCCTGCCATAGGTTCTGTCCGTCCTGGCCTGCATCGGCCCACGGCCGATGGGCCGCCTGTTGTGTGGTGGGACCCGGCAGCGTTTGTCGAGTCAGAACAGGTGGCGCTGCGGCACCAGCGGATCCTGGAGGTGGATGACGGGGTCAGCACCGTGGCGAGCAACAAAGCTATGCCGCGTGGAGGATGGAACGTGGAGGCCTGCGCGCCCGGGCCTCGCAGCCGTCGATGCGGGTGCAGACCGTCACTTCGCTCGCTCGTGCGGAGCAGCCAAGGCTTCCGAGAGCGAGGGCGAGGTCGAGGGTCAGGCCGAAGACTATGTCATACGGACTCACCCGCACGTTCATGTAGAGACGGTGCAGCGCGGCGACTTCGAGCGGCCAGGGGGGCGGCGCTTCGGCGCACTTGTCCACGCCCTCCTGGGATCCATCGACCTCGACGCCAGTGCCGATGCAGTTCAGGCGTCGGCTGCCATCAACGGACGGATCGTCAGTGCAACCGAGGAGGAGGTCCAAGCCGCCATCGTGACGGTCGGTACGGCGCTCGGCCATCCGATCCTACGAAGGGCGGCAGCCAGCGCTGGAAAAGGGGAACTTCGTCGCGAGACGCCGGTCCTGCTTACATTGGACGATGGCAGCCTGGTCGAAGGGGTGGTCGACCTCGCCTTCCGCGACGATACGCCCGATTTTGCCGGCTGGACGGTGGTGGATTTCAAAACCGACCGCGAGTTCGCGGCGGCGTCGGCCCCTTACATTGCGGAGGTGAGGGTCTATTCAGAAGCCGTCGGGGCGGCGACCGGCTCGCCGACGCGGGAACGCCGTAAGGTGCGTTGCTCGATCAGCGCCTCCTCGAGAAGCTCGAGCGGGGGGTTAGCCGACGTCGACCGGCCATATGCTGCCGCGCCAGTGCCCCGAACGGATCGCACGGGGTTTCACAACGTCCGCGTAGGTATCCAGATCGATGAGTCTTCGTCCCCGAAGGGTACGGCCTTGCCTTCAAGACAGCAGATCGCCACCCACGCACAGACGATCGCATCGAGCTTATCTTCGAAAGACTTCATGACTGCGGTGCTCGCGCCCTCGTTCAATTCCGGGAGATGGACGGCTACTCCATCGATCTGCTGATCGAGCAGAGACACGATATCGCGCCATGTGCAATACAGCTGCGCCCGTCGCTCAAGGGAGGTTAGCAGCGGCCAATAGCTTCGAATTCGCCCGATCTTGTAGGGCAAGCGCCTCGGCGCGCGTGAAAGCTCCACGGGCGCAGGATGCGGGTAGACCTCGATCAGCCCCGGCGTCGCGACGGCGGTCGTTCTCAGCGGATATACCGCACGCTCGAAGCCAACTCTGAGATCGTCGCTGATGCGACCCGGCCGCAACGCGCTCGGTGTGTGAGTGCCGCAATGCCTCGCCCCGTACGCTACCGAGACTGTATTGTCGGAAACTCTGCGGGCTGTGATCGGGAAGCGGGCCAGCGGCATGTCGATTGCGACCAGATCGATCGGCTGGCCGCAGACCAGCTCGGCCGACGCGAGAAGGGCCGACGCGTCAGGCGACGACCTGCCGGATGCGTGCCCAGGCTGCTCGTTTGGACGAGCACGCGCATGGAAACTCTCGTATGAGCCTTCGACGGCCCGAGCCGCCAGCCGTTCGCGGTCTCAACGGCCGCCGCCACTCCGCTGGGCCGAGACACGGTCCATGCCGCGTCGATACCGAGCACGGCGCGCATACAATATTCCGAATGCTAACTGATGTTGACACTCGCCACGATTTGCACGCGCACAATAGTTTGCAAGGGTAGCCAGCTGGTTAAACCCTTGGAATGAGGTTGCCGGCGCGTATCGTTGCGTCCATTACCGGGGTACGAATGCGGCCGCGGCGATAATGACCACGAACGTTGGCAGATCGCCTTGCAAGCCTCGCATGGTGTTGGCTTCCCGTTGAGGGTCTCGAAAAGGCGCAGAGCGCTTGTTAGGCAGTAAGGCTTGAAGGCTCAAAACGTCTTGTTTGGGTGTTTGCCATTTTCTCGCGATCTTCCGCCACCGGATGCCTCCGCAGAGCCGCAGGAAGACTGGTTACAATTCTACGTGTTGGAATAAGCTCTAAACCAGCCGAGCCCGTCGAGGGTCGCTCCTTTCGGCCGATATTCGCAGCCGACGTATCCGACGTAGCCCAGCGCGTCGAGCTCGCGAAATCAGGAAGGAATAGTTGAGCTCGTTGTCATCCGGCTCGTGGCGCGCTGGCACGCCGGCGATCTGGATATGGCCGGTGATCGGCAGGAGCTTGCGCAGCGCCATGGTCACGTCGCCATGCATAATCTGCCGATGATAGATGTCGAACTGCAGCCTGAGGTTCGGCGCCTTCGCTTCTTCGATCAGCGCGACGGCGGCGTCGAAGCTGTTAAGAAAATAGCCCGGCATGTCTTGTCGAATTGATGGGTTCGAGCAGGATGTCGACGCCATGCGGCGCAAAGAATGCCGCCGCTTTGAGCGCGGCTGATCGATACGCCGCCTGCGCGACTGGATCGGCGCTCGGCGCAAGGCCCGCCATCATGTGTAGGCGTTGGACGTTGGTCGCCTGCGCGTAGGGAAGCGCGATGGACAGATTGCGCGCGAACTCCTCGGCGCGATGCGGGAACGCCGCGATGCCGCGTTCGCCATTGGCCCAGTCGCCGGGGGGCAGGTTAAACAGCGCCTGGGTCAGACGCGCGCGAGTGAGCCGGTCGTGGATGTCGTCGGGCGAGTGTTCATAAGGGAATAGGAACTCGACCGCCTTAAAGCCGGCGTCGGCCGCCGCCGCAAAGCGGTCGAGGAAGCCCCATTCGGTGAACATCATCGACAGGTTGGCCGCGAATGTCGGCATCATCTCATCCCCGGGAAGGCGCGCTGCAGTTCCGCGATCTGCGCCACCGTCAGATGGCGCGTCCGCTCATGGCGCAGCAGGAGCGCGAGCTTTGCCGTCTCTTCGAATTCCTCCATGGCGTAGACCGCGCCGTCGAGATCCCTGCCGGCGACCACCGGCCCGTGATTGGCGAGAAGCACGGCGGAATGACGCCCCTCCAGCGCGCGTATGAGATCGCCGAGGGCCGGGTCGCCGGGCCGCAAATAGTCGATCAGCCTGACCTTGCCGACGCGCATCGTCGCGTAGGGGGTGAGCGACGGCAGGCAATCTTCGGGGTCAAGCTCGGCGAGGCATGACAGCGCGGTCGCATAGGTGGAATGCAGATGCACGACAGCGCCGGTCTTCTGCTGCGTGTCGTAGAAGGCGCGATGCAGGAAGAATTCCTTTGACGGCGGGTCGCCCGAGACGTGGCGCCCCTCGCGGTCGAGCTTGGCGATGCGCGCCGGATCGAGGAAGCCGAGGCACGCATTGGTCGGCGTGATCAGGACGCCGTCGGCGACGGCGACCGAGATGTTCCCGGACGAGCCGAAGGTGAGTCCGCGATCGAATAGGGATTTCGACCAGCGCGCGATCCCCTCCCGCGCCTGCGCGTCCTCGCTCATGCCTGCGGCTCCTGTGTTGTTAGCATGTCCATGGCGCGCATGAAGAAGTCGCGCGCGCCGAAGTTCCCTGACTTAAGCGCGACGGCAATGTCCGGACCATCCGTAACGCGCGTCCAGGGCACGCCCGGCGCGACTTCCGGCCCGATCGCAAGCGCGCGAATGCCGAGTGCCTGGATGACGGCGCCGGAGGTTTCGCCGCCGGCGACGACGAGGCGCGTGACGCCGCCACGCACCAGCCGCGCCGCCGTCTCGGCGATGGCGCGCTCGATCATCTCGCCGGCTGCGGTGCGGCCGAATTTTTCCTGCGTCGCGGCGACGGATGACGGGTCGGCGGTGGAGTAGATCAACGCCGGCTTCGCCGCGTCCTGGGTCAGGGCCCAGGCCGCAAGGCTCTCGGGCGTCGCGTCGCCGCGCGCCAGCGCCGCCGGGTCGATCGCCCGGTGCGGAGCGCCCGCCTCCTTCGCCGCCGCGACCTGCTCGCGCGTCGCCGCCGAGCAGCTTCCTGCGACGATCGCCATGCGACCGGCCGGCGCGGCGAACGGTGCCGGCTCGCGGCGCGTCGCGGCGGGGAGGTTCGCCGGCAATCCCAGCGCGATCCCCGATCCGCCGGTGACCAATGGCGCGCCAGCGACCGCGTGCCCGAGCGCAACGAGATCGGCGTCCGAGATCGCGTCGGTCACGGCGTATCGCACGCCATCCTGAGCGAGGCGCCGCAGTTCGGAACGGACGGCGTCGGCACCCGCTGCGACGATGGCGAAGGGAACGAGCCGGACCTTGCGCCGCGTCTGCGCCGCCATCAGTCGCACGAGGTTGGAATCGTGCATCGGGGTGAGCGGATGATCCTTCATCGGGCTTTCGTCGAGCGGCTGCGCGCCAACGAACAGATGTCCCTGGAAGATCGCGCGGCCGTTTGCCGGGAAGGCTGGGCAGACAATCGCGATATCGGCGCCAAGCTCGTCGGCGAGCGCATCGGCGACGGGCCCGATGTTGCCCTGCGGCGTCGAATCAAACGTCGAGCAGTACTTGAAGAGAATCTGCCGTGCGCCGCCAGCACGGAGGGCGCGGCACGCGACGAGCGACTGCGCGACGGCGTCGTGCGGCGCGATGGTGCGCGACTTCAGCGCAACGACGATGGCGTCGGCCTCGGGCAAGCCGCGCGCCATGTCCGGAACGCCGATCGTCTGGATCGTGTCCATGCCCGCCTTGGTTATCATCAGTGCGACGTCTGTCGCTCCGGTCATATCGTCGGCAATAACTCCGAGTCGCATGTACTCCTCATTGCCTCGGCGCGAACGAGGCGCTTGTTTACTGCAAAGGACCCTTGCGGTTCATCCCAGTCGCGTGCGCGTCAGGTGGTCACGCCCTCCACCAGTACGAAGCCGGTGTCGACCACCTGCTATTTTCGCACCAATACGCGCGCGCGAGAACTGCCGCAAAGCGCTCGGCCGGCCGGATCCGCGGGCCCGCGTCCGCGAGCAGGAACCTTGTGAGGGGTCTACCGCAGGATCATGCGCGGCGCGAATGAAGGCTAGGCGTCGTGCCGCGGAGATTGCCGGTCAAAATCCACTCGAGGCGAAGGCCGTAGCCCGAGGCGAAGGCGAGCAGGGGCGCGAGATCGTCTTCCGAGTCGCCGGCCGCCACCCGCCGGCAATGAGCCAGCGCCTCGCGCGCCAAATCGATCATTCTGTGCTTGTTCTTCCACGTGCCGAGCGCGCACTTCCAGGCCGTCCTTCTTCTCGGTTTGGCAGGATTCCTCGCCATGGTGCTTTTCGTGATCATTGCTCTGGACCGTCCGTTCGCCGGAGCAAATGGCATTGCCGCGGATTCGTACCAACTCATTTCCGATCATCACATGAAGAAGTAGCGCCACGCGAAGACGCCCAATGCCGCGCCACGCTCTGCGACGGCCCATTGTGTGTTTCCCGCGTCGGCTCGATGTCCTACACCGGCCGCCTCGGCGGCCCCGTTCACCGGCGCATTTCGTGGGGGATAGATCGGGGGAAGGATCACCGACAGGTGAAATTGCGTTGCGATATCAATGGTGATGCCCGGATTGAGCGAAGCGACATCCGGGGCCCTCGCCGCCACCCGATCCCCGGATTTCGCTGCGCTCAATCCGGGCTACCGTCTGCAGCTGCGCTCGCTATGACGGGTCAGACGTAGCCCGGATGGAGCGAAGCGACATCCGGGGCCCTCGCCGCCACCCGATCCCCGGATTTCGCTGCGCTCAATCCGGGCTACCGTCTGCAGCTGCGCTCGCTATGACGGGTCAGTCGAAGCCCTGCGCGGCCGGCACGGCGGCGCCGCTGCCGAGCGATGGCGCGGCGGGCGTGGCGGGCGCGGCCGCGGCCGGTTCGGCCGCCGGCGCGGCGGCGGCGCGGGCGGGCGGCGCGATGGGCTCCGAAGCCTGCGCGGCGGCGGCCCGCGCCCGTGGCGCCGGTGGCGGCAGCGGCTTCGCGCCCGGCCGCGCCGCCACTTTGCCGTTGGGGTCGGGCGCCGGTCGCGTCGATAACGGCGCCGGCGGCTTCGATTGCGACCCGCGCCAGGTGTTGGCGACCGAGGGGCCGACCGCATAGCCGACCGCCGCGCCGGCGACCGCGCCCACCGGCCCCAGCACGAGCGCCCCCGACAAGGCGCCGACCGCGGCACCGGTGGCGCGCTCCTGCGCGGCGGCGCCGGCCGGCGCAACGGTGAGCGCGGCAAGCACTGCCGCAGCGGTCAAGATTGTTCTCATGGGGCTCCCCTTCTGACGTGGACTCTGCCGCAACCGGCGCGCCCCACGCCGCCCGACGATATTTTGCTTGACGCGCGGCCGCATCCCGATTGGGCCGTGCGGCGCGCCCGAAACCCGGGCGCGCAAACGGCGTCCGGCAACCCCGCGGTTGGTTTACGCAGCCCTGCCCGCCGGCATCACTAGCGCCGCGAGCGTCGCTTCAAGGGTTTCGGCAGGCCGGGCCCCGCCCGCCGACGCGATCGCGCTTGCGAAGCGCGGCCACGCCCGCAATCGTCGTCGACAATGAAGCCTAATTATGGCGCCCGCCGTCGTTGCGCGCGCAGCGCCGCACAATACGAGCCGTCATTGCGAGCGAAGCGAAGTCCGTAGCCCGGGTGAGCGCAGCGAAACCCGGGGCCAGCCTCGCCGGGGGATCCCGGATTTCGCTGACGCTCATCCGGGCTACACGTTACACGCTCGAAGACGTGATACTACGATGTATCCGGCGCGACCGTCGAGGTTTTGGCGATCGTGGTCAAATCGGAGGTGGAGGCATGGCTCGCACGGCGCGCAAGTCGGGAATGAGGGAAGTCCCGCTGTCCGAGGTCAAGGACGACCTCTCCCGCTTCCTGCGGGAGGCCGCGGCGCGCGAGATCGTCATCACGCGCCACGGCAAACCGGCGGCGTGTTGATCGGCTTCGCAACCGAAGAGGATTGGTTCGACTACCGTCTCGAGAACGACCCGCGATTTCTCCGTCGTGTCGAACAGGCACGCAACAGCCTGCGCGCCGGACGCGGCGTGCGGCTCGAAGACGTTTGACTCGTCATCCTGAGGCGCTCGCCCGACGAAGTCGGGCGAGCCTCGAAGGACGCACAACATAGCAACTGCACGGCAGAGCAGCATCCTTCGAGGCCCTCGCTTCGCTCGGGCACCTCAGGATGACGGCGTGGGGGGCCACGAAACCCAACCGCCTCCGTCATTGCGAGGAGCGTAAGCGACGAAGCAATCCAGAAACCGCACGGCCGCCTGGATTCCCCGCTTCGCTCGCAATGACGGGCTGCGGCGGCGCCCGCCGAACTGAGGTAGTGTCCGCCGCACGTCCACCCGCGCTTGAATGCAAAGCGCGGGCAGGGCCGCACACGGAGCAACAGCCATGCGACTTCCGCGCCGCCGGTTCCTGCGCCTGGCATCAACCGCCGCCGCGCTGGCCGCGGCCGCGCCGCCCCACGCGCGTGCGCAAAATTACCCCACCCGCCCGATCAAGCTCGTCGTCCCGTTCCCGCCCGGCGGCGCCTTCGATGCGCTGGCGCGGCCGTGGGTGGAGAAGATGAAGCCGCTCATCGGCACCGTCATCGTCGAGAACATCGGCGGCGGCGGCGCCTCGCTCGGCGCCGCCGCGGTCGCGCGCGCGCACCCCGACGGCTACACCTTGCTGCTCGGCGGCACGCTGCCGCACGTCAACGAGGCGCTGCTCAAGCGCCAACCGCTCTACGATCCGGTCAAGGACCTCGAACCGATCCTCGCGCTCGCCGCGAGCTCCTTCTGCATCCCCGTGCACCCGGCGGTGCCGGCGGCGACGCTCGCCGAGTTCGTCGCCTATGCCAACCAAAACCGCGGCAAGGTGTCGTACGGCCACAGCGGCATCGGCTCGCTCAACCATTTGATCGGCGAGCGCTTCAAGCTGCTCGCCGGCATGCCCGAGCTGCTGGCGGTGCCCTATCGCGGCGCCGGGGTCTCGCTCAACGATCTCCTCGGCGGTCAGGTGCCGATGATCGTGGCGGCGCTGACCGCCCAGGTGGTCGAGCTGCATCGCACCGGCAAGCTGCGCGTGCTGGCGGTGACGAGCGCGGCGCGGCTCGCCGCCGCGCCCGAGCTGCCGACCACGGCCGAGGCCGGCTTCGGCGGCCTCGTCGCCGCGATGTCGCTCGGCCTGTTGGCGCCGGCCGGCACGCCGCCGCCGATCGTCGCGCAGCTCGCGGCCGCCTCGCGCACGGCGCTCGCCGAGCCCGCCTACCGGGCGCTCCTGGTCGCGGGCGCCTTCGAGCCCATCGTCAATTCCGACCCGGAGAAATTCCGCGCCTCGCTCGCCGCCGACGTCGCGCTGTGGGCGCCGGTGGTCGCGAGCCTCGGGCTGAAGATCGATTGAGAGGGGCGCGCGCTGGCGTCTCGCCGTCATTGCGAGCGAAGCGAAGATTCCAGGCAGCAGTGCGGTTTCTGGATTGCTTCGTCGCTGACGCGCCTCGCAATGACGGAACCGACGCGCCCGTCATTGCGAGTTGCGCGCCGGTCGGTGCGCGCTCTCAAGCGGCCCGTTCAATTCTGTAGGGTCGCACCAACAGCTCCGCCGGGATTTTCCATGCCTCACTGATCTTGTGGATCATCTCGACCGTGAGCGCGCGCCGGCGCGCGAGGATTTCCGATGCGCGCGAGCGCGAGCCGAGGAGCTCTGCTAGCTCTGCTTGGCTGTGTCCGAGTTCCTCGATCGCATGGTTGAGCACGTCGATCGGATCAAAGCGCACGTGGGCGTCGATCGGCCATCGCTTTGCTTCATATGTTTCGACCAGGGCGAGGAGCACCTCGAGTTTGTCCCCTCGCTCGGTGCCCTCCGGCGCCCCCCAACATGCGTCGATCTCGGCGAGCGCCGCTCGGTGGTCCTTGTCGGTGCGGATCGGGCGGATCTCCATCGGATATCCTTTCAGAATTGCGCGACCGTCGAAGCATCGATCCGGTCGTACTCGGCGTGCGTGCCGATGAACTTCACAAAGGCGACCTGCCGGCGGAAACGGTGGCACAGCTTCGCGCGTCATAGCGCACCGCCCCGCCGCCTCCGCCCTCACATCCACAGCCGCATCGACGGGCGCCCAGCCGCAAGCGCCTGCACGTCGGCGATCGCCGCCATGTAGGTATCCCAGTTGAGCGCGCGCTGCGGGCACGAGCGGTGCGTGGTGCTCGGATCGATCTCCGAGTGGCCCCATAGGTACCAGCGGTCCATCGGGATCCCGAGCTGCTGGCCGAGCCAGACCACGAGCTCGGCCGAGCGCCAGTACTGGATGTCGGTGAGCGTTACGTCCTCGGGGTCGCGGGCGTTGTGCTCGATCCCGATCGTGGAGGCGTTCTCGGTGTTGGCGTGGTAGGCGACGTCCTTGTGGCGCACGCACTGCACCACGGTGCCGTCGCGCCCGACGATGTAGTGCGACGACTGCGCGCGCAGCGTTCCGTCGCCGGCGACCTCCGGCGGCTGCGCGAACACGTTGCGCGCGGTCTGCCGCGCGTCGACCGCCTTGCCGTCGGTGCAGTGGAGCACGATGGCGTCGATCGTGCGGGCGCTGCGCACCGCGAAGCGCTTGGCGTGCGCCGGGATCCATTCGACTCCGGGGAAGCCGTCGCCGGCCAAGGTCGAGCTCCTTTGCGCGCCTGCGCGAGCGCGAACGGGCCGAGGAACAGGCGCGCCCGCCGGCAGCATCGTTGCGGCAGAGTTTAGGCCGCGCAGCGCGAACGGGATAGTAGCCGTAGCCCGGGTGAGCGCAGCGAACCCGGGGAACAGCCTCGCCGGGGGATTCCGCCTTTGGATGGAGGGGAGAATTCAGGAGGGGGCCAACCAAAAAACGAAGCATCCGGCCGACGACGAGTTAGGCTCTATCGACTGGCAACAAGAATTTCGCTCCGCGGCGGGTGTTCCTGTGTCACGTACGTAAAGTATTGGTCTTCTCCCGTTACCGGGGCCTGAGCAAATGCTTTGGCCGAAATACGATAGGTGCGACCCATGGGCTTCATGCCTGGTCCAAACTTGAAGTCTTGCAGGAAGCGTGGCCAATAATAGGTGATCAGGTGACCTCGCATTAGAACGATGAGCGGAAAACTCGCTCCTTCCACAAATGAAGGGAGAGATCCCAGTGGTGGCCAGGAAGGTAGTACAGAACTCGCCCGATATAGCGAAATGCGCCCCATTCTGCGTTGGTGTCCAAAAGCATTAGATAGTCACCGGTTGCCATTTTTGAGAGTGTCCGTGTTGCGCCAGAAGGCAGTCCCCAAATCTGAAACGAAGCGGTCCCTATTCGGGCGAAATTTCGCCGCAGATCGGCATCTTGGATAGGGCCCAGATCTGATAAATGCGGTCTGATATCGTCAAGATGAAACTCGCGCAGGCCGCTTCGGGGGGTTCCGATTGTGCGGGGTAAATCACGCGTAGCATTTGCGTCTCCGATGTGCTGCCAAAATATGCTCATGGACCTCTCCCCCACGTTTCAAGTAACCGCTCCACCTTGCCTTCGATATTCGAGCGCTTCCGCGCGCCGTTCCTGCCGTTGAATCTGTGCAGGCGACGCATGGCTATTCCTTCACGCCTCTTGCCGTATTCGCAAATGGGGAGCTTTCGACGCTCCATGCTTTTCGGATTACTCACGGTTTCGGATCTGTTATCGACCGCTGCATCTGACGGCGCACGCTCACTCCACGGTCGGACTGCACCGGATGTTATCCAAGAAAACACGCCAGCGACCGGCGTCGGTCGCCTACTCGACCTTGACGGTTTCAGCCAGCCCGAGCTCCTGCAGGCTTTGTCGAAGTTCGGCCCCTAGGTTGGCCGCTGCGTCACCCGGTACTGCGACAGAGAAATCGATACCGATCTTCAGATCGGAGCCCGAACGGAGCTTTGGAAGCACTTTGGTGCCGAGGCGATTCCACACCTCCGGAGGGACGGTGCCGACGATCCGCAACGTCCGCGTCGTATCGGAGGGACCTGGCTCAGGGTACGGTGGGGATTCAGGTTCGCGTGCCGGCGTAGCCACCGAGGGTGGCTCAGGCGTCTGAGTTGTCGGCGGCTCTGGAGGCTTTCCGGCTCTACGGGTTTCTGCCGTGGCTTTTCTCAACAGGAATACGTCAGGGTCGAATACCACCTCATCAGGAGCAACCATCTCTTGGAACCACATCCGCTCGTAGGTTCCATCGTCCTTTTTGCCCGATGCCAGGCCGAAATCGCCACGCATGACGAACTCGGCAATCTTGGCTTTCAAGGTGGCGTCGGGGTCGACGAGCCGCGTCAGCGATCCATTGAGGAAGCTCTGTCGAAGGCTTGCGAGCGGCCACGCGCCGGAGTCCTTTAGTGCCGGCGGCCAATTGCGCTCGATATAGCCTGCGCCGACAGACTCATTAAGGAGCGCCTCGGACTTGAGCGCCGCGATGACGCGCCCGCAGAGGGTCTCTCCGCTCGATGAGTGCCCCGCGCCGAGGTCGATGACCTTGAGCCCGTCCGCTTCCTGCGCCGTCTGCGAGAACCGCGAAGCGATAGTCACCCCAGACTTCGTCCTTGGCGGCCTCTTCCGCGTCCTTGACCTTCGACTGAAGATCGGCCCGATCATTGCGGTCGAACTCTCCGCCGAGGGTGCCTCGGCAACCTCGCGCGCGACCCGCTTCCAGGCCAGCCCTAGCTCCACTTTGTCGCGCAGATCCCGCCCCGGCTTCTTGAGGCACCACACGAGTGCACCCGGATAAAGTCGCGGCGATTTCCCCCGGGTCCGAGTCCAATCGGCAAGCTGTGTGCGCAGCGAGCCTGCACCGGACCACTCCGCCTCTGGATCGGCCACAACGAGCGTCAGCCTGGGTGTGTCTGGAATCTCCGCCCCATCGCGCGGGAACGGCACAACTGGGATGCTGGCGCCTCGCCGAAACTCGTCTTCCACGAGCTTGCGCATCGCCGGTTTGATCTCCGTCTCCTCGTCGAGCGATGCGCGCCGGTCGCTCACGACCTTCTTCATCGTCGGCTGATAGCCGATCCGAAATCCATCCGATCCCGCCTTGCGCACGAAGTAGGAGCGGTCTTCGAGCGCGAATGCGGCGTTGTCGATGGATGTCGTATCCATCTCTGGCTCGCCAAGGGCGAAACGAAGCTCCGGAAGATGCGCGACTTTGTCGGTCTGTCCGCCGGACGATTCGAATAGGATCGCGGTGCCGACGCGCCTATGGATGTCGCGCAGCGGCCCTTAGTGTCGGCGTCGAGTGCCCTGCTATGAGCCTGCTCTCCGGCGATGTCGGTGTCGATTGCAGCGACCAGCCGCGATTCGCCCAGCTGTCCCAGCACCACGCTCCGGAAACCCGGCTCGTCTAACGGCGCTGAACCGAGCGTAATCAAGGGTTCGGTGCGCGCCTTCTTGAAGGCATCCTGCGCGGCCAGCGATATCCATTGCGCCAGCATCGCCAGGGTTCCTCGCGTCTGCTGGTACTGAGGTAGCGATTGCCATTTGCGCTGGAAGACTGAAAGCGTTGCCGGATGGAACGGGTAACATGCCTCGAACCGACGCTGGAGGAACTCACGTGCCTTCGTCTCGGTCGCCGCGGAGTCCACTGCGGTCCATTCTGGCGGGAGCTGCGCGCGTCGCTCGAAGCACCAGTCGCCAAAGGCCCTGGCAACGTTCTTGCGGATCTTTTCGCTGCCCAGATCCTGGAACAGCCGCCGACGCACGACTTCACTGATCTCGGCTTCGTCGTTGGCAATCAGGTCTTTGGCGACTCGACGCACGACTTTCGAGATTTTGTCCTGCCACTCCTGATCCCACTCCGTCATCTCCACTTGACTTCGCGGCAGGCTAATCACACAAGCGCCGTGTGTGGTGCCAGTCGTGGCGACGGTCAAGTTCTGGATGAACGCATGGAACAAATCCGCCATTCCGCGGTGGCGATTGAGGAAATTCAGCACCTCGTCGAAGAGCAAGAACGGTGCTTCGGCCGCCTGAAAGACCCGTTCAATAGCCTCGGTGCCGGGCGGGGTGGTATTCGCTGCCGCGCCGAGCGCTTTGACGCCCTTGTCACCGGCAAGCTGACGGGCAATATCGATCCACGGCGTCTCGCGGCCTTCACGCGGGTCCCACGCGTTACCCACGAATACAGCAATCTTTGCTTTCGGCACGGATGCGACGCCAGCTTGCCGAACCAGATCAGCGACGCCCGGGTAGCTTATCGCCACATCGCCGTTGCTTGCGAGATGGTAGAGCGTCGTGAGCGTGTGCGTCTTGCCACCGCCGAACTGGGTTATAAGGGTGAGCACCGGCGCCGTGTTCTCAGTCCGGCCCGAGAGTCTACGCAACACCATTCCGACGTGTTCGCGCAGCGCTCGCGTGAAGCAGGTGCGAGCAAAGAACTGGTCGGCTTTCCGATAATCTTCCGGTGCCGTCCCGGCCACGACCTGTTCGAGCGCAATCGCGAACTCGTCGGATTGAACGACTGCCTTCGCGGACTTCCTTGCGCGGCGTCGCGACCTTGTACCAGGGTTCCATTCCCATCCTCCCTATGGTCTCTGATCCGCGCGAACAAGTCTGATGCCCGTTTCTTCAGTCGTGTCAGGTTGGCATACGCTACGGGCTCGTAGCCGAGATCGGCCCGTACATCCGGTAGCGGATGCCGTCAGTGACGATCACGTCGCGCGGAATGCCGAGAGCCTCCACGTATCCTTTCGCCTGCATCGAGCGCGCCTTCGACACCTGCACCCAGGCGCTTCGCTTCGATCACGAGATGGCAGTTTTCAGGCGTACGCGGCAGCGCATGGAACACCGCCACGTCGATATGCCGCCACTTGATAGCGATCCGTTCCGGCGGCCAGCCAAGCGCGCGCAGGAATGGAACAATGAAATGCGCGACAAGCTCGTCCTCGCTTGGAGGCTCGCCAAAAGATTGTAGCGTGCATAGAAAGAGGAACGAGGTCGGCGGCCTTGGCAACGATATCCTGCAGCGCGACAGGCACGTCGTCCAGTGTGGCTCCTCTCCGGGAAGCTCGGGCAGCGGCGCCGTCTGCCAGTATGTCGGCGGCGAGTTGAGGAACCTCATGCGAAGTCGACAACCTCTGGGTCCACACACGGGAACAGCGCGGCGCGTTGGCGCCGAAGGCCGAACCCGTGAACGAGTGCTGCGCGGGCAGACGGCACCAGCGCACCCGCCGGGCGTGCTGAAGGTCCCAGCCGTTCACGTCGTCAAAGGCGTTCACATACAAATAATCGCCAGCCACTGATCCCTATCGCCGCGATCGTAGTTAGAGCCGGTACGCAATAGGACCGCGTCCCCGGCCGCGACTTCGCTCGCGAAGCGCCGCACGAAGCCACCGTCGAACTCATTATCATCTCGCTCGGGCGTCCATGGCCCGGCATCCCCCGGTCCGATCAGCCCGACCCCATGGTTGAACAACACGTCAGCATAGGACCGGACGCCGGCCCGGCCGAGACCTGCCAAACAGATCGAGCCGAAACATCCGTGACCAATACACTCATCTGGGCACCGCGAGCAGCATCGCGTCGAGCAGCCGCTTCTCCTCGCTTCCCTTCGGGTAGAGTGCCGAAAGGGCATTGGCGAGGCGCAGGAAATCGGGACCGCGTTCCTGCTCGGCCTTTAGAAGCGCGCGCAACGCATTGGTGCGGCCGCCGGCCTGAAGCAGCATGGCGGCATGGACACGGTCGAGGGTGGTGGCCCGCAGGCGCGCCAGGCTCTCATCCGAAACTGACGCCCTGCGCGCTTGCCTCCGGGCCGTTCGCCCGCGAATCTTCGGGATTGCCTCCATCTCGGGAAAAAGCATCCCCTGAAGGGGGTTGGTACCCGAGCACCGCCTCCTCTCAAGCCGCGCTGCCACGGCTTGGGCTCCATCCTCGCCGAAAAGCTGCTTCGCGCGTTCGGCGATGGGTAGCAGGCGCACAACGCCCTTCTTGGTCTCGATGACGCGGCGTTCCCACTTGGGCAGCTCGATGCCAAGGGGTTGCGCGAAGCGGCGCACCACATCGAAGACCAGCGTAAAGCCTTTGGTCTTGCCTCGGGAGCTCGTATCTCGTCCTCGTCTTCAGCCGCTTCGTCGTCCTCGCCTTCGTCGCCCGTGGCCTCGGTCGCGTCTCGCCATTCGTGCTCTGCAGCGTCCAAAGGAATAGCGCCGTGAGCCGCGCGTCCTCCTCGACGGCGCCGGCCGCGCCGTTGCGCGCGCTCGCCTCGGCGGTGCCGAGGACTTGCGCGAGCGCGCTGCGGCCTACGACCTCCCAGACCTTCTCTAGATACTCGGCAGGCGTACTTCGCGCCCGTCAGCGGTCTCGACCTTGCCATAACGGCTGAAGATTTCGAGCGCCGGCCCGATACAGGCGAAGACGAGGTCGGCGCCGCGCACGCCCTCGCTCTGCAGGCGCTCCATCCAGTCGGTCACGTGGTTTGGTAGTTCCCGCAACACGCTGGCCCAATCACCGACCGGAGCGTCGTCTCGCCGCGGGCGACAAACAAGGTGGACGCTGGTGGCAAGAGCTGCCGATTCGCGGGCGCGTAAACGGGAACTCATTTCCGTTGCAAGGGGCCAAGAGCCGGTGATGGTCCAACCGCCGCGGATCATGCCCGATAAGAGCGCTTCCCAGCCTTCGGTGGTCTTATGAGCAAAAACCACGCAACCAATTCCATCCTCTCGCAATATGCGACGGCCTCAGCGAAAGCTTCGGCCATCTTTTCCTCAAACCAGGCTCGGTCTTTCTGCTGGCCATTGTCGACTTTGGTCGTGTCCTGTACCGCTTCCTGCCGCTTCGGCGTGAGCTGGTTCATGGGATCGAATGGATCCGTCAGGAGCCGGTGGGCCGGTAAGCCGCGCTTCAACCAAACGAAGAAAAAGTCGGACAGGTCAGCGTACGGCACGGCGTCATAGTACGGCGGATCCGAGAACCATACCGCCGCACTCTCATCCGGAAAGGGGTGCTTCGCGGCGTCAGCGAGTTGGACTTGGCCAACGCGCAAACCACCTCCGCTCCCGATCCAATTTGCGAACGCCTCAGTTGTCGCGCTTGTAGCTGCAATTCGATCGGCGAGGCTTCCCGTCGATTCCGACGTTGGAACCGCTTCCGCGAAATCCCAGGACATTGGCAGAGCCTGCCGTGCGAAGACGTGCTCTACCTTTTCTTGGTCTGCCTGCGGCCGCCACGTCGCCAAGACGGCGTTGCGGTCCACAACTCCATCCAAGACAAGCCCTAGCAATTCCTGCAGTTGAGGCGAACCGCATCGCCTGATCGCCAAACTAATATTCGCAAGAGCTACCTTTTGCCGCGATGTGAAAAGGTCACCCCATTGGAGCATTCCGTATCTCTGCACGCGGAAGCCCAGAGTGCCGATTGGCGGCAACGGCTCATCGGGCGCTGGGGATAGGTTGGTTTGCCTATTGCGCGCCCAGTCCCCAAGCAATTCCACCAGGGTCACCTGGGCCCTATGCACGGCTTCGTAGTCGCGATCGGTCGGAAGCCGGTATTGCCGACCGGTATCGCCGGGCCTAAGCGTCACCACTGCGAGCAGACGCGCTCCACCGGTGCGGCGCCCGCTTGAAGTCGAATACAACGTCTGCTCCACCGCGCTGGCCACTAAGTTGCGCTCGGACGCGTTCGGGCGGCAGCACGGTCGCGCAGGCGATGCAAGTCGCTTTGGCACTCATTACCGTGCCACTGGGCACCTCCCGATCTGTCTTTGGTTCGAACACCTCCAGCTGGATTCGCGGCAAATCGCCCTTCGCCCGCACGACGTGGTACCGAAGTGCGCGTCGGCGGCTTGCCTTCTTGCCAAGCCAAAAAGAGCGGACGAGAGGGATTTCTGCCCCGCAGTTTGGCGACTCGCAGCGCACTGTCCGCGCCCAAAGGTAGGCGATCGGAGCCGCCCCGTCCGAATCCTGCGGATAAAGGGTCGCCAGTTCGCGCTCGGCCTGGTTCTTGATCTCCGCTCCAACGCGACGCAGTTCCTCAGCGAGCTTTGGGCCCTGGCGTGGAATATCTTCCAAGAGCACTTTGAGGATTAGGGACGCGACGGGGTTCAGATCACTTGCGAATGCCTCACAGCCGAGCCGCAACGCCTCCAACGGGATCGAGCCGCCGCCCGCGAACGGGTCGACGACCAGCGGCGGGTCTTGTCCGTGTGTCGCCTTCGTCAACGCCCGGCTGACGTCAAGATAGGTGCGATTCGATGCGAGGTCCCAGTTTGCGAAATCTGCGATGAACTTGAGCAACGCTTTGCGCAATTCTTCGTCGGTCGTGCCCGGGTTGCAACCAGCGACCTGCCGCAGAAGCTTTCGCCCTTGATCCTTGAACTCTTTGGGACACAAGGGATCGCATGGGTCCGGCCATAGCAGCGCAAGCAGTATCGCTCGGCTCGACGCTAGCGGTCGCCGCGCCCACCACAAATGGAGCGTGCTAGGGTGTCCATGCCGGATCTTTTCTCTCTCGCCGCGTGCCGCGATACCTCGGCGATCGGGAAATCCACCTCCGCGGCGCTTGCACTCCTTGGGAATCATGAACCTTCTCTGTAAGGTGTCGGATCCTCGCGCAACTCCATCGGCTTCGTCATTGCGTTCACCGACAAGTAATAGTGCGCGACCTTCGTCACCTCGTTCCAGTCGAGGCGCGCAGGGTCGCGGACCGGATCCTGCAGGCGCGGCGCAATATCACAGTGGGTGACGACATAGAGCCAATAGCAGTCGCGCCGATCTTCAGCGACGCGGCGCTCGTTGGGTGTGAGCAAAATGGTGCCCGTCGAGGCTCCAATCCCCTTCACCTCAATCAGACGCAGGTCGCCGGACGCAAGGTCGAGGCTGGTGATGTCGTAGCCCAAGTTCTTGGCGGATACGTCATAGACCTCGCGACCCTGTGACCGTTCATGCTCGATAACGATCCGCATCGCGGCGGCTTCGGTCTCGAAATCCGGTCTGAGGCGTCGCACTTCGGGCGCTTCGCGTTCCGGATGCGGCAGTACGAGGACGCTTGCGAGACGCTCAACGGACTGAAGGGTGAGAGCGCGCTGGCGCTGCAAGTCCGTTCTGCGACGATCGCGGCGGGCGAGAAGCTCCGCGTGGCGTGTTTCGGCCTGAGCGAGGCGGCCCTCGGCGCCGGGAAGCTTCCGCTCGACGTCGCCGGCGGCACGGCCGATCTCCTCGTCTGCTCGCTGGAGCAGTTCGGTGAGCGAGAGTTCGACGTGCTCGCTGACCCGTTCGACCTCGGAAAGGCGATCCTTGCGCGTTTCCGCCAGGAACGGCGCCAACGCGTGCTCGTGCAGCCAACTCGACGCCTCAGGAGCGATCGCGACCGCTGGCACCTCGGCGGGCGGCTCCGCGGGAGTGAAATTGCCGAGGAGACCAGGCTCTTGAAGCCGAGGAACGCTGTCCTCAATGATTTCCACCGCAAACAGTCGCTCGTGTATGACCTGCCCGAGCCCATCCACAATTCGCGCTCGATAGAAATCGATACGAGCGGGACGCTCGTGTTGGAGTGAGTAGAATGTCGCGCCTTTGCTCAGGACGTCGAGCGCCTGGGCGAGCGTGTGCCGTCGGATCGCCTCGAACAACGGGTGCCCGGGCGTCACCCATTCCAGCTTTTCTGTCTCAGCCGTATCGCGATCGGTGGAGCAACGCGGATACCTGTCCGCGAGCGCAGGAAGTCTCCAGTCTGAATCTTTCTCGTATCGTCGCAGCACGATGGGTGTCCGCACCGGCTCGAAAGCGTGCGCTAGACTCGGCACTGGTTTCAGCGTGAACGGTACAAGCTCGGCCGCCTCGTGTAGGAATCGCGCGATGGTTTCGGGTACCACTCGCTTCTCCTGAGCGCGAGCGCGCCGCTCAATCAACATCTCCAGATTGAGCTTCTTGCTCGCCAGGCCCTCCAGCGCGTTCTGGCAGATGGCGCGGAACTGGCCTTCGTCAACATTTCGAAGCAGACGCTCTTCGAGATCGGCGTCACCGAGGCGCCCGGCGTAGTAGTCCCGCAGCACCCGCTCGACGTGAGCGGCCGGCAGCACCTCACCAACCACGTTAAAGACAGCATCGTCCTCCAGTGCATCACGAATCTCTTGAAGCTTCTCAAGGAGGCGCTGCAGAACGCGGCCCTCGATGGTGTTGGTCGCAACAAAATTGAAGATCAGGCAGTCTTTGCGTTGCCCGTAGCGGTGGATGCGGCCCATCCGCTGCTCCAGCCGGTTCGGGTTCCAAGGGATGTCGTAGTTGAAGAGGATATGGCAGACTTGAAGGTTGATGCCCTCACCGGCGGCCTCAGTGGCGACCAGGATCTGGATCTCGCCTTCGCGAAACTGCTGCTCGGCATGAAGTCGCGTGCCCGGCTCGTCGCGTGAGCCCGATTTCATGCCGCCATGGATGCAGCCTACGTGGAAACCCCAAGACTTTAGGCGGTCGACGAGGTAGTCCAGGGTGTCCTTGAATTCGGTGAAAAGTAAAAGGCGCTGATTAGGGCGATCGAAAAATCCTTCCTTCTGGAGCAAGCCTTTGAGTTCCGAGAGTTTCGCCTCCGCGCCGGTTACCTCAACGGCCTGGGCCTCGGTGGCCAGGCGACGCAATTCCTGAATCTCCTGCCGCACCTGATCGGCGTTGCCTGCGAGCGTAATCGCCTCCAGCATAGACTCCAGCCGCTCGCGCTCGCTTTCCTCCATTTCTTCCAGTTCCTCCGGATCGGGAAGATCCGGAGGTGCTTGGCGGGCGAGGTCCTGGGCGCGCTTCAGCCCATCTTCCAGCCGCCGCGCACGGTTCTCAAGCGAACGGCGCATGGCGTAGGTACTGGACGCGAGCCGGCGCTGATAAAGAGACATCAGAAATCCGATCGCGCGGGCGCGGGGATCCTCGTCCTGAGCCGCGGCGCGGGCGCTCTCGCGCTTCACGAACCGCGTCACGTCGCGGTAGAGGTCGAACTCAGCCCCATCGATCTGAAAATCAACAGTGTGCGGAATGCGCTTGGTGAAGATAGGCTCGGCCGCCCAAGTGCCGTCCGCCCGCCGCTCGGGAAAGTACACCATCGCTTCCTTGGTACGACGGAGGTAAAAGGGCGCGCGCCGGCGGTCCATCGCTTCCCGGATGGATTTCACGTCGGCGTAAGCATCTGAATCGAGAAGTTGGAGAAACAGACTGAAGTTCACAGGATCGCCCTTGTGGGGCGTCGCGGTGAGCAGCAAGATGTGATCGGAGCTGTCCCGAAGCAATTCGCCGAGCCGATAGCGCAGGCTCTTGTGCGACTCGTCGGCAGCCGACATGCGGTGTGCCTCGTCCACGATGATGAGGTCCCAGTGCACTTGTCGCAGCCCGGGAAGGATGTCGGATCGTTTTGCCAGATCGAGCGATGTGATCACCCGACTGCGCTCGAGCCATTGATTGACGCCGAACTGGTCGCGGATGTCCTGGCCTTTCATCACGAGGAACTTCGCGTCGAACTTTTCCTTAAGCTCGCGCTGCCACTGGAAAGCAAGATTCGCCGGACAGACGACCAGGATGCGTTCGGCAAGACCCCGAAGCTCCAGCTCGCGAATGAGCAAGCCCGACATGATCGTCTTGCCTGCGCCGGCGTCGTCGGCCAACAGGAACCGCACCCGCGCCAGCTTGAGCAAATAGTCGTAGATGGCCTCGAGCTGATGCGCAGCGGATCGACCCTTGAGATCGAAAGGCCGAAATACGGATCGAACTCGTAGGCGATGCCCAGGGCATAGGCCTGGAGGCCGAGGCGGAGCAGTCGGCCGTCGCCGTTGAACGAGTGCCGCGGATCGAGCACCGTGAGGCGCTCAAGATCCTCGGTTGTTACGGTAACCCTGCGGAACCGCTCCGAGCTCGTACCGACAAGGCCCAAGATCCAGCTCGCGGGGCCGTTGGACTGCACAGTTTCGACGCGCATCGGCTCGTTGAACAGGGGGCCGTTGAGGATTTGGCCCTCGCGGATGGTCTCTCCGGTCAAAACCGTTAGCCCTTGACTGTCGGGAATGGACACTTGCCAGGTAAAATTTCAACCTGGTGCGCTGGATGCTGTCGCGGCCCTTCAGTAGACGGATCACGAATGTTGGCGGAAGTCCACCGCCAAATGAGCCCCTTGCCATTCAGGTCCCGAGCTCATCCATTCTCTTTGTCTTGTTCTACCCTGGTCCCTCGCCTGAGAGAGCTATGAAGTCCTGCCTTAGCGCGCGCAGAAGAGCGGCACCAATGACCATTCAACACCTGCGCCGCCAGGCCCTCGCTCAGTCATTGCCGCCCCCAACCACCCTTGCCCGCGCCGTCGGAACCCTCGGTTTCGTCCAGGCCGATCCGATCCGCTTCCCGGCGCGCGCGCAGGATCTGATCCTGCGGCGCCGCGTGGCCGACTATTCGGGGACCTGGAACGCGCCTTTCCGCGGCTGCGGCTGGAAGAGGATTTCCTTTATGCCTACGGCTTCATGCCGCGGCGCATCGCGCGGCTGCTCCACCCGCGCCACGATCCCGAAAGCGCCGATGGGCGCTTCGTGCCGAGCGGCCTCGCCGCCGAATTGCTCGCGCTGATCCGCGAGCAGGGACCGACCCATCCGAGCGCGCTCGCCGCGAGGTTCGGCGGTCGCGGAGGTCAATGCCGACGCGCCACTCCTGTCTCATCACTGTGGCTCTTCCCCTACTACCCTTGACCTTGCTTGCCATGCCGCGTCATCGGCGTGTTCAGCCGCATCGTCCTGTGCGGTCGCCGTAGGAAGAGCCAGATCGCCTCACAACTCGGCAAGATAGTCATTTGACGCCGACGCCAGTCCCCCGGCCCGGCGTTGCAACCGAGCTGGAAAATTGCCAAGCAGCGTCCCGGTTCACGTTGAGTCGTCATGCGCGGGCTTGACCCGCGCATCCATCTGCTTTGCAAGAACTCTTGCGAAGAGATGGATTGCCGGGTCAAGCCCGGCAATGACCACAAAGTGCGTCAACCTCAAGTCATCGCGCGCTAGAGCCGCCTCCTTGACGCGACAACTTGTTCGCGCCGGCGGGCGAAAATTTATTGCGCCTGTGAGTTGCGCCCTCGCCTTCCGCGTGGTACAAACCATGAACAAACGGCCTGCTTGCGACGCCGCCTCCGGGAGGCGCAGCGGCGCGAGCGGTGGTGCGGCGCAGCAGGCGCCGAACAGCCCGTTCCGCAACGGTTTTTCGACCACAGCAATCCTGGGGCCGCGTGTTTGCGCGCGCCGGACAAGGAGACTCGCCATGGACACTCATCCGCGAAGCGCACATCCCACCCGCCGTTGCCGACATCTTCGCCGGCCTGCCGCTCGTGCGCGGGGAGAACGCAGCCGCGCCGCCGCTGCCGGCAGCGCATGCGGACTCAGCCCTTGCAGGGCGCGATTGGCGAGCGGGAGCATGCCAGTCCGGGTGACAGGGGCTTGAGCGAGCCGCAATGACGCGCGAGGCAGCCACAGCCGCACGTGATCGCCGGGGGGATAGCATCGGCCCGCGAACGGCTGCCGGCAAGGCGCGCGCGGCGCAGAATGCGCGCCGCCACGGGCTCAACGTGCCGATCCGCCTCGACCCGCGCTGGCGCGGCGCGGTCGAAGCGCTTGTGCGCGAGGCGCCGGCGGCGCGCGCCTTCGCCCACCTGGCGGCCGAGGGGGTGGTGGAACTGCGCCGGATCGCGCAGGCGCGTGCGGCGCTGGTCAGTAGCCCCGACGACGAACATCTCGACGCGCTGCGCCGGCTCCACCGCTACGAGAGCCTCGCCTACGCCAAGCAGGACAAGGCAATGCGAATGTTGGCGGCGCACCGCCTGGTGCTCGACCTCCGCGACACGTTTCGCTGTGGCGCGAATGCGACAAATCGCAAAAGCAGCCCGGCGAAACCCGCCGCCGTTCCTGGATTGCCCCGCTTCGCCCGCAATGACGGCTGCAGCAGTGCCGTAGGGTGCGCAAAGCGTCGCGAAGCGACGCGTGCACACCTCTCTCCGCATCGCCCAAAGGTGCGCACGCCGCCGGCGGCGGCTTTGCGCACCCTACACGTCTGTGGCGCGAATGTCACAAATCGCAAAACGCGCGCGGCGCGTGTCCGGGGCGAGCCACTGCCACCGTCTTGCGCTTCCATCCATACCGCGATGAAAGAGCGCGATGCCGCGCCGCCGCACCCTGGCGCCCTGCCGCCGCAGATGAGGGCGCGCCGGCGATCCAGAAGTCTCCAACGGCGCGGCGCTGCGTGCTTCGAGGCTTTTCCGGACTTTCGTCCGGAAAAGCACCTCAGCATGACGATGTTGGAGAGCCCTGAAAACAGTCGATTCTTTTCCAGCCAGGCTCTCTGCGAGCTCATGCGGGAGGGCGCCGAGGTCTACGGCGAAACCTACCTGTGGCCGGCCGCGCTCGGGCCGCTCGACCGGGCCGAGCCTTGGAAGGCCTTGCTGACATCGCGTCTTTCAGCGGGCTTTGATTCAATTGCTTCGTATGTTTCGGATATTGCGAATGACGTGAGAGCGGGCTATGTTGGGCATGGATTGGAATGATGGAGAGGAGCCATGGCCGCTGCCCCAGCACTCACGAGTGCCCCCCCTTCAAGGGAAGATGTGGAGCTTGCGCGCATGTCCGGACAACGGCTCGCGCCGCTCGCGCGTCGCGGGCAGCCACTGACGTTGCGGGTCCGCGATGCTGGACGGGAAGAGACAATTGAACTGCCGGCCGGCGCAGTAAAGCTGCTTCAGGCTATTCTCGAGGATATGGCGTCGGGTCGTGCTGTCACGGTTGTCCCGCAGAACGCCGAACTTACCACCCAGCAGGCGGCCGACTTTCTGAACGTGTCGCGACCGTTCCTTGTCCAGCTTCTCGAACAGAAGAAGCTTCCCTTCCGCTTGGTCGGAACCCACCGACGCGTCCGCTTCGAAGATGTCTTGCGCTACAAGGAGAACATCGACGCGGAGCGCCGCAAGGTGCTCGACCAGCTCGCGGCCGAGGCTCAGGAGCTCAATATGGGATACTGAGACTTGGGAGACTTCACCGCCTTCCTCGATGCCTCCGTTCTTTATCCTGCGCCGTTGCGCGATCTCCTTTTAGAGCTCGCGGTAGCTGACCTCTATCGCGCCAAGTGGTCCGACGCGGTGCACGAGGAGTGGATCACGGCAGTCCTTCGAACGCGCCCTGACTTGGCCCGTGCGCAGCTTGAGCGAACACGCGATTTAATGAATGCGCATGCGCGCGATGCACTGGTAACGGACTTCGAGAAGCTGATTGCCATTCTGGACTTGCCAGATCCCAACGATCGCCACGTGCTCGCTGCGGCGATCAAGGGCCGTGCTGACCTGATTGTGACGAACAATCTCAAGGACTTCCCCGCCGAGAAGCTCGATCGATGGGGAATTGAAGCGCTGCATCCCGATGAGTTCTTGACCCATCAGTTTCATTTGTCTCGGCCCACCTTCTTGCAGGCCGTGAAGACGGTGCGCCTGCGGCTGAAGAACCCGCCGAAATCAGTCGATGACTATCTCGATACGCTTCGAGCCCAAGGACTCCTGGCAACCGTCAAGGCAATTGAGCCGTTCGACCAATTCATCTGACGATGTCACGGCGCGTATCTGGAGCGCTCGCGTGGCCTCGAATGCCGCCTCCTTGCTTACACGCAGCGACTGGGTCGAGGAGCGTACGGTCGCGCAGGCTTCGCATCCAATCGCGCTGCGCATGAACCTGAACCTCACTGCCGAGCGCGCCGCAACTGCAATGAATGCACCCGTGTAAAGGGAAGCCGAGGCGATCGCCTGAGAGAGCACAATGAGTCCTAGCCGTAGCGCGCGCAAGAGCGCGGCACCACTGACCATTCACCACCTGCGCGCCTGCGCCCTCGCGCTGTCCTTGCCGCCACCCACCACGCTTGCCCGCGCCGTCGGCGCCCTCGGTTTCGTCCAGGCCGACCCGATCCGCTTCCCCGCACGCGCGCAGGATCTCATCCTGCGCCACCGCGTGGCCGACTATTCGGTCGGGGACCTGGAACGCGCCTTTCCGCGGCTGCGGCTGGAAGAGGACTTCCTCTATGCCTACGGCTTCGTGCCGCGGCGCATCGCGCGGCTGCTCCACCCGCGCCACGATCCCGAAAGCGCCGACGGGCGCTTCGTGCCGACCGGGCTCGCCGCCGAACTGCTCGCGCACATCCACGAGCAGGGGCCGATCCATCCGAGCGCGCTCGCCGATCGGTTCGGCCGCGAGCGCGCCGTCAACGCCTGGGGCTCTTTGTCGAAGACGACGACGCGCGCGCTGCAGCGCCTGCACCACTACGGCTACTTGCGCGTGTCCGCCCGCCAGGGCGGCATCCGGATCTACGACGCCGCGCCGCCGCACCCTGACGCCCTGCCGCCGCGGATGAGGGCGCGCCGGCTGGTGCTGCTGGTGGCGCGGATCCTGAGCCCGGTCTCGGAAAAGTCGCTGCGCGCCACGCTGGCGCTGCTCGCGCGCCGAAATCCGGGATTGGGCGTGCAGGCGAGCCTGCGCGAGCTCCTGCGCGAGGGCGAGCTGGAGTGCGCCGAGGTCGACGGCGAAACCTACCTGTGGCCGGCCGCGCTCGGCCCGCTCGACCGGCCCGAGGCTGCGGACATGGTGCGCCTGCTCTCGCCGTTCGATCCGATCGTGTGGGACCGGCGCCGGTTCGAGCACCTGTGGGGCTGGGCGTATCGGCTCGAAGCCTACACGCCGGTCGCCAAGCGGCTGCGCGGCTACTACGCCATGCCGCTCGCCTGGCGCGACCGCGTCATCGGCTGGGCCAACGTCGCCAACGTCGGCGGAGCCTTGCGGATCGACGTCGGATTTGCCGGCAAGGCGCCGAGGGAGAAGGCCTTCCGCGTCGCCTTCGACGCCGAGGTTTCGCGAATGCGCCGCTTCCTGAAGCTCCCCGGCTGAGCGCGGGTCGTCATTGCGGTGACTTCGTCATGCCCGGCCTTGTGCCGGGCATCCACGTCTTTCTTGAGAATGCAGGGGAAGAAGTCGTGGATGGCCGGGACGAGCCCGGCCATGACGATCGTCGCTAGGCTGCCGCGTCGCTGTCTCGCGGATCGACGGCTCTCGACTCTCACTCGTCATGCCCGGGCTTGACCCGGGCATCCATCGTTCTTCGCAAGAGTTTTGTTGAAGGGATGGATTGCCGGGTCAAGCCCGGCAATGACGGGCGGCGCTGCATCGCATCGATTTGCCACGGCAAAATTTAATGTGTCTGTGAGTTGCATGTTCCCGTTTCGTTCTGAAGCTTCATGCCTGCACGTTTGAGCTCCGGAGCACCCATGGACCACCTGATTCCGCCAGCCGTTGCGCACATCTTCGCCGATCCGCCGCTGGTGCGCGGCGAGGATAAGGCCGCCTATCAGGCGATGGTGGCGCAGTTCGGCGCCGAGAGCGGCGCGGCGAGCGTCGTCGATTGGCTGCCGGTCAAGGACGTCGCCGACCTCACCTGGCAGATCGCGCGCACGCGGCGCTGGATCAGCGCCTACGCGGTGCACGACGAGCGCGCCGGGCTGGCCTCGGCCATCCAGCCGTTCGTCGCCGGCCGCACCGAGCGTTCCGCGGAGGTCGCGGCCCAGCTCGCGCACGATCATGTCGGCGAGGGCAGCAGCGTGTGCACGGCGCTGATGGCGAAGTACGCCCTGCCGGCGGACATCGGCCAGGCGCGCGGCTTTTTCTGGAGCCTGCGCCAGCTCAGCCAGGCCGAGGACCTCTTGATGCGGCTCGAATACCGGCGCGAGCGCGCGCTCGCGCAGATCGAGGCGCGGCGCGCCGCGTTCGGCGCCGCGCTGCGCACGGCCGCCAACCGCGTCGTCGACGCCGAGGCGCTCGCGCACGACGTGGCCGCATCGCCGGCGCTGGCGCCGCCGCTGCCGGAGGCGGTGGCGGAGGCGGAGGCGGTGGTGGCAGGCGGGTAGTGAAAGGAAACCTTTATGCGACACCATCGAGCACGGCTTGCTTCACCTCTCCCCAGCGGGGAGAGGTCGACTGCGCTGAGCGAACGCGAAGCGCAGTCGGGTGAGGGGGTACGACATCGCCGGCCTTTGCAACGCCCCCTCACCCGACCTCGCTTCGCTCGGTCGACCTCTCCCCACCGGGGAGAGGTGGGCGCCGAGCAAGCCGACACGCCTGCAATGACCCGCGACCATGCCGCGCCCGCACCCGCCCGCCCCGGCCGCAGCACCGGCCCGCGCACGCCGGAAGGCAAGGCGCGCGCCGCGCAGAACGCCTGGAAGCACGGGCTCACCATCCCGATCCGCGCCGATCCGCGCTGGCGCGCCGCGGTGATCGCGCTCGAGCGGAAGCTCCTCGGCGAGAGCCCGGCCGCGCGCCACTACGCGCGCCTGTTCGCCGAGGGCACGCTCGAGCTTGGTCGCATCGCGGAGGCGCGCGCCGTGCTCGCCGCGCGCCTCGACGGTGCCGCGCGACTCGAGGCCATGCGCAAGCTCGACCGTTACGAGGCCCGCGCCTACGGCAAGAAGGCGAAGGGGTTCGAGCTGAGGCAGGGCCTCGCTTGCGCTCTGGTTGTATCGGTTGCGGCGCCGGACATATCGGTGATTGAGGACCACAAAACGAACTTGGGGGTGACGCGCGCGGGCCCTCATTGCCAGTTGCACACCGGCCTGACGGCCGATCCACCTGGATGAAATTTGGGCAATCCTCACCCTGATCAGAATGACGGTGTTGTGGGGGCAACGCTTGTTCTGACTCGTCATCCTGAGGCGCTCGCCCGACGAAGTCGGGCGAGCCTCGAAGGACGCACAACATGGCAGCTGCACGGCAGAGCAGCATCCTTCGAGGCCCTCGCTTCGCTCGGGCACCTCAGGATGACGGCGTGGGGGGCCCGTCCGCCTCCGTCACTGCGAGTCGTTTCCCCTCCGTTTCTTCCTAGCGCAGCGACGCTGGAGCGACGCCTCCGCGAGAGCGACAGGTGCGTCTCCCCGCCGCCACCCTGCCGCCGCCGATGTGTTGCAAGTTTGGCACGCTTGTCCGCAAACTGCGGCCGAGTTCCTATTGTTAATCGACTCCTGCAGCCCCCGGGGCGACAATGCCAACGTCGCAACCAATGGGGGGCATCCCATGCGCACAAGATTCGCTTTGGCGGCCGCGGCCGCGCTCTTGACCGGTTCCGTCTCCGCCGCCTCCGCGGCCGACATGCCGATCGCGCCGCCGCCGCCGCCGCCCTACAACTGGACCGGATACTGGCTCGGCGTCGGCTTCGGCGGCTTCTTCGGGGGCGAGAGCACCGTCGTGTTCCCGGGCGGGCTCATCGGTGGACCCGGCGGCCTGCTCGGCGGCTCGATCGCGCCCGAGATCAATCAGGCGATCGTCGCCTTCCACGGCACCCACACCCATCAGCTCGCCGGTTTCGGCTGGGGCAACCTGGTGATCGGCATCGACCAGAGCGGCAACTTGCCGCTCGACAACGACCTCGACACGGTGGCCTGCCCGAGCGCGCTGTTGAGCTGCGGCGTCCGGATCCAGTCGCTGTTCACCACCGGCGCCCTGCTCGGCCTGGCCTGGGATCGGGTGCTGTTCTCGGTGCGCGGCGGCTGGGCGGCCGGGCTGGTGCAAACCCGCACCTTCACCAACCCCGGCGGCATCCTGTTCGACAACACCAGCCGGTGGCACTCCGGCTGGTACGTCGGCGGCGCCATCGACTGGGCGGTGTACAAGACCGCCGGCACCTCCGGCATCATCGGGATCGAATACAACTACGTCGATCTCGGCGACATCGTGCACTGCCAGTTCGGCTGCGGCCCGGCTCCCGGCTTCGTGCGCAACGTCGACGTGACCGCGAACGTGATCAAGGCGAAGTTCTCGATCAAGTTCGACGGCCCGCCGCTGCTGCCGTTCTGACGCTCGAGATTTCTGCACCCACCTGCGCTGCGACCAACTCTTTGACCCCGGGCCTTGCGGCCCGGGGTTTTTGCTTTGCGGGGCGCCTTACCTCTCCCCGCTTGCGGGGAGAGGTCGACTTCCGAGCGCAGCGAGGAAGTCGGGTGAGGGGGCAGCCCCGAATGCGATGCCTGCGATGACGCCCCCTCACCCGGATCGTCTCGCTTGCGCTCGACGATCCGACCTCTCCCCGCAAGCGGGGAGAGGTAAAGGGCTGCGCTCGCAACGACGGAGCGCTGCAGCTTCAGGCTGCGGGCGCCTTCGCCCCTGCCTGCGCGGGGGCAAGCTTTGCGCCCCCTTCAAACTCCCCTACTATCCAGGCCCGTCATTGGCGCGCCGCAAGGTGGCGCGCCGGCGCGATACCGCCGCTTCAGAAAAAATCCGGGAGGAAACAGACACATGACCGCATCCAACAGCTTGAGCCGCCGCGCGCTCCTCGGCACCGCGCTCGCGGCCGGCGCCGCGTCCGCGATCGGGGCCCCGCGCGCGCAGGCGCAAGGCGCCGTCAACTTCACCGCCTGGTCGGCGGCGATCGATCAGGTCAAGGCGCACATCACGGCGTTCGAGAGCGCGAGCAAGATCAAGGTCAACTACGAGAACTTCCCGTGGGCGCAGTACCGCACCTCGGTGGTCACGCGGCTCGTCAACAACGCGCCGATGGACGTGCTGTGGGTCTCCGACGGCTGGCTGCCCGAGTTCGCCGAGGCGCAGTGGCTCGCGCCAATCGACGACATCCCGGAGCTGATGCAATACAACGCCGAGGCCGGCGCCCTACTGCACACAATCGATGAGCTACAAGGGCAAGCAGTACGGGCTCACCTACTACGGCGACCACGTCTCGTTCGTCTACAACACCGAGCACCTGGCGAAGGCCGGCATCGACAAGCCGCCGGCGACCTTCGACGAGCTCGTCTCGCAATCGCTCAAGATCAAGCAGGCGGGCGTCGCCGAATACCCGCTGCTGCTCGCGCTCGCGATCGACACCTGGCTGATCGAGTTCGTGAGCGCAGTGGTGTTCGCGCACGGCGGCCGCTTCGTCGACGAGAAAGGGGCGCCGGTGATGGCGGAGCCGGGCAAGGGCGCGATCGAGGCCGCGGCGTGGATCCGCGACGCCATCCACACCCACCGTATCATCTCGCCGGGCGCGATCGAGACCCCCGACATCAACGCGCTCAAGGCATTCGGCTCGGGCGCGCATTCGTTCTACCTGCTGCCGACCTATCGCTTACGCGCGCTCAACGATCCGGCGCAGGCGGCGGCCGCCGGCAAGGTGCGCCCCGCGCTGATGCCGCGCGGACCGAAGGCGACGGCGAGCGCGACCTGCGGCTGGATCCGCTTCTACGGCATGACCGCCGGCGCCAAGGGCAACGCGGCGCGGCGCGCGGCGTCGGCGAAGTTCATCGAGTTCTTCGGCGGCAAGGATGCGACCGGCAGCTACCGGTTCCAGAAGCTCCTGCTCACCGACCTCGGGCTGCCGTTCTGCACCATGCCGCTCGCCGCCGACCCGGAGGTCAAGGCGTTCTGGGACAAGTGGGCGGGCGGCGGCGACGTGATCGCGCAGCAGGCCGCCTCCGCGCTCAAGAAGGACGTGATCGCGCCCTGGTTCGGCGAGTGGAACGAGACCGCCAACGCCGCCTGGCAGTCGGTGTTCCTCAACCGCGCGACCCCGGAGGCGGCCACCAAGGCGATGGCGGCGAAGTGGAACGAGCTCCGCCGCGGGTGATGGGGTGGCTTGTAGGGTGCGCAAAGCGCCGCGATAGCGACGCGTGCGCACCGTAGGACCTCGCCGAAGCACGTGCGCACGGCACGCTTGTGCGTGCCTTTGCGCACCCTACGGTGCCGCTGGATTGCTTCGTCGCGGACGCTCCCAGGCATAGGCTAGGAAGAAACGGAGGGGAAACGACTCGCAATGACGAAGGCGGATGGGTTTCGGGCGCCCCCACGCCGTCATCCTGAGGTGCCCGAGCGAAGCGAGGGCCTCGAAGGATGCTGCTTTGCCGTGCAGCTGCTATGTTGTGCGTCCTTCGAGGCTCGCCCGACTTCGTCGGGCAAGCGCCTGCCTCAGGATAACGAGTTAGAACAAGCGTTGCTCCCACAACACCGTCATCCTGATCAGGATGAGGGATTGCCCAAGTTTCATCCAGGTGGATCGGCCGTCAGGCCGGTGTGCAACGCGCAATGACGGGAGAGCGCGCGTGAGCGCCGCGCCGTGAGCGTGCTCGAGCGCATCGGCCGCCGCTTCGGCTATGACGAGCGCAGCGCAGCGCTCTTGGTGCTCCCCGTGTTCGCGGTGCTGCTCGCGGTCGCGGTCTACCCGATCCTCTACTCGTTCTACACCAGCCTCTACGACATCAACCTGACGCGGCCGTGGCGGCGGCCGTTCGTCGGGCTCGGCAACTACGCGCGCGTGTTCGCCGACGAGAATTTCTGGATCGCCGTCAACCGCACCACCGTCTACACGGTCGTGACCGTGACGGTGACGACGGTGCTCGCGGTCGCGGTGGCGCTCTTGCTCAACGAGGCTTTTCCGGGCCGCCGGCTGCTCGCCGCGCTGGTGCTGTTGCCGTGGGCGACGCCCTCGATCGTCAACGGCCTGATGTGGAAGTGGATCTACGATCCCGGCTACGGGCTCTTGAACGGCATCCTCACCCAGCTCGGCCTGCTTGCCCGCTACACGGTCTGGCTCGGCGATCCCGACAAGACCATCTTCATGATCGCCAACGCCGCGATCTGGAAGCAGATGCCGCTCGCCGCGATCCTGATCCTGGTGACCATGAAGGCGATCCCCGACGACCTCTACAAGGCCGCCAAGGTCGACGGCGCCGGCGTGTTGCAGCGCTTCTGGCACGTCACCCTGCCGGCGCTCAAACCCGGGCTGATGCTGGTGCTCGTCTACGAGACCATGATCTCGATCCGCCACTTCGACCTGTTCCTGATCATGACGCAGGGCGGGCCGGGGGATGCGTCCTACACGCTCTCCTGGCAGATCTACGTCGAGACCTTCCGGAACCTGAAGTTCGGCATCGGCGCCGCGCTCTCCTACATCCTGGCGCTCGCGACCTTCGGGCTCTCCTACGCCTTCATCCGCGCGTTGGGGCGGAGGCTGTGATGACGTGTAAATCCCGCGCCGCCGGCACTGCCCCACCTCTCCCGAAGGGAGAGGTCGACCGCACTGAGCGCAGCGAAGCGCGGGCGGGTGAGGGGTTAGAGCCTCGACGACAAGGCGCTAAGGCCCCCTCACCCGCCTTCCTCGCTGCGCTCGGAAGGCGACCTCTCCCCGCTGGGGAGAGGTGGGTGGCGCCTCAATCGTTGGGTCGCAGCGTGCGCCAGATCGTCTCCAACACGCCGTCGAGGTTCTCGTACACGTCCGCGTTGGTGACTTGCACAACGTGGAAGCCGAGCGATTTCGAGTACGCGCGTACGCTGCGCGTCTCGCGCGATCTCGCTTGCTTCACCGTGCGTCGCGCCGTCGATCTCTACGATCAGCCCGCCGTCGAGCGTGACGAAATCGACGACGTATCGGTCGATCGAATGCTGGCGACGAAATTTCCAGCGTTCGAGCCGTCGATTCCGAAGCGCGCGCCATAGCCGCGCTTCGGCGCTAGTTTGGCGTGCGCGCAGGTCGCGCGCCCTTTGTTTGAAACGCTCCATCGTCAACCCAGCCCGCGTCAGTGTACGCGCGTGCAGAGGCCCTGAGTAGCATGGCTCCCTCGCACCAAATTCCGGCTGGCACGGCCCCACCTCTCCCCAGCGGGGAGAGGTCGGCAAGCAGCGTCAGCTGCGAGCCGGGTGAGGGGAACTGTTCGAACGCCGCACCTGCGTCAACGCCCCCTCACCCGGATCGTCTCGCTACGCTCGACGATCCGACCTCTCCCCATTGGGGAGAGGTGGGCGCCGCGCGCTCGAAGTCGCCCTCCGCCTGGCGGACAAAGCTCGGCCGCGCGCTCGGGCGCGCCGCGGTGCTGGCGTTCTGCTCGGCTCTGCTGGTCGTGTACGTGGCCGGGCCGGTGGCGTGGCTCGTCTCGTCCTCGCTGCAGCGCGAGGCCGACATCACCGCGGTGCCGCCGAACTGGCTGCCGCCGAAACCTACGCTCGACAATTTCGACGCCATCTTCACCGCCGGCAAGCGCGAGATCACCTACGAGACCCGCTACCAGGGCGATCCGGCGACCGGGCGCTTCCTGCCGTCCGGCGCCGAGAACCTGCTGCCGTCGTTGTGGAACAGCTTCACGGTCGGCGCCGCGGTCGCGATCCTCAACCTCATCACCTCGATCACCGCCGCCTACGCGATCGCGGTGATCCACTTCCGCGGCCGGCAGAGCGCGCTCTACTCGATCCTGGTCACCCGCGTGATCCCCGACATCGCGCTGATCGTCCCGTTGTTCCTGGTGATCCGCAACCTCGACCTGATCAACACCCGCTCAGCGCTCGTCATCACCTACCTGGCGGTGACGCTGCCGTTCACCATCTTCATCCTGATCTCGTATTTCGAGCAGATCCCGCGCGACCTCTACCGTGCGGCGCGCGCCGACGGCGCCTCGCACTGGCAGGCGCTCGCCCACGTCTACCTGCCGCTGTCGCTGCCGGCGCTCGTCGCCTCGCTGATGTTCGCGTTCCTGACCAGCTGGAACGAGTTCATCTTCGCCCTGATCCTGACCCAGAACATCGCCTCGCAGACCTTGCCGATCGTGATCTCCGGCTTCGTGATGGACTTCACCACCTCGTTCTCGTTCATCAACGCCGCCGGCGTGATCGCGATCGTGCCGCCGGTGGTGCTCGCCATCATGTTCGAGCGCTACATCGTCTCCGGCCTCACCGCCGGCGCCGTCAAGGGGTGAGGATGGCGGGTACTCGAGTCGGTGCCGCTCGCCCCGCCCCACCTCTCCCCAGCGGGGAGAGGTCGACCGCGCTGAGCGCAGCGAAGCGCGGTCGGGTGAGGGGGAACCGCCTCACCGGCAATGCGCATGCCCCCTCACCCGGATTGCGCGCTGATGCGCGCAATCCGACCTCTCCCCGCTGGGGAGAGGTGGCGCAGCGGCGGTGGTAGTCATGGCCCGCATCCGGCTCGACGGCGTGACCAAGAGCTACGGCGCGGTGACCGCGCTGGGCGGCTCACGCTCGAGATCCGCGACCGCGAGTTCATGGTGTTCCTCGGTCCCTCCGGCTGCGGCAAGACCACGACGCTCAACATCATCGCCGGCCTCGAGCAGATCTCGGAGGGCGAGATCTGGTTCGACGAGCGAGCGCGTGACGCTCATCCCGCCGCACAAGCGCGAAGTCGCGATGGTGTTCCAGTCCTACGCGCTCTATCCGCAGAAGACGGTGTTCGAGAACATCGCCTTCGGGCTGCGCCTGCGCGGCGCCGCGCGCGCGGAGATCGAGCGCAAGGTCAAGGCGCGCCGCCGACGAGCTCGAGATCGCCCACCTGCTGGAGCGCCGCCCGCACCAGCTCTCGGGTGGCCAGCGCCAGCGTGTCGCGCTCGGCCGCGCGCTGGTGCGCCAGCCGACCGCGTTCCTGATGGACGAGCCGCTGTCGAACCTCGACGCCGCCCTGCGCGTCTCCATGCGCATGCTGATCAAGAAGCTGCACCGCTCGATGGGCACGACCTTCGTCTACGTCACCCACGACCAGGCCGAGGCGCTCACGCTCGCCGACCGCATCACCGTGATGCGAACGGCGTGGTGCAGCAGGTCGACACCCCCGACGGGATCTACAACCGGCCGCGCAACCGCTTCGTCGCCGGCTTCCTCGGCAGCCCGCAGATGAACTTCGTCGACGGCGAGCTGTTCTGCGACGGCGCCGACGGCGCAGGCTTCGCGCGCGGCGAACTTGCGCATTGCGCTCGACCCGGCGCGCACGCACGGGCAGGCCGGGCGCAAGGTGGTGCTCGGGCTGCGCGCCGAGGACATCGAGCCGGGGCCGCCGGCGGCGGCCGACCGGGCCTGAGCGGCGTCGCCGCGCTGGTCTCGCCGCTCGGCTCCGAGCAGCACGTCAACGTGGCTGTCGGCGACGTCGAGCTGATCGTGCGCGTCCCGAAGGAGGCGCGCATTGCGGTCGGCGACCGCGTCGAGCTTGCCCTCGACCCGCGCCGCCTGCACCTGTTCGACGCCGCAACCGACGAGAGCCTGACGAGGGACGCATGAGCATGCCTCACCTGAACTCCGTCATCCTGAGGGCGCTCGCCCGACGAAGTCGGGCGAGCCTCGAAGGACGCACAGCAGATCAGCTGCAGCGCCGAGCAGCATCCTTCGAGGCCCTCGCTTCGCTCGGGCGCCTCAGGATGACGGCGTAAGAGATGTCTGGCACGCGAGAAGCCCACCGTATCGCCCCGCCGCGCAGCGCCGGCGGGATCGGCGAGGCGGCGGCGCGGCGCGAGGACGTCCGGCTGATCACCGGGCGCGGCCGCTTCGTCGGCGACATCGTCACGCCGGGCGCGCTCACCGCCGTGTTCGTGCGCAGCCCGCACGCCCATGCGCGCATCGACAGGGTCGACACCGCGGCCGCGCAGGCGCGGCCGGCGGTGGTCGCGGTGTGGACCGGCGCAGACTTCGCGCAGGCCGCGACCACGCTGCGCGTCGCGCCGCCGATCGAGGGGCTCAAAGGCGTCGACCTGCCGCCGTTCCCGGTCGACAAGGTGCGCTTTGCCGGCGACCTCGTCGCCTGCGTGGTGGCGGAAAACGCTCGCCGCCGCGCTCGATGCCGCCGAGGCGGTCGCGGTCGACTACACGGCGCTTGCCGCCGGTGCCCGACATCGCGACCGCGGGCCGCGACGATGCCGCCGCGGTCGATCCGGAGCACGCCTCGAACCTGATCTCGCACCAGACCTTCGCGGCCGGCGACCTCGAGGCGGCGTTCGCCGCGGCTGAGCGCATCGTCGAGGCGCGCTTCGCGCAAGCACCGCCAGACCCACGCGCCGCTCGAGCCGCGCGGCTGCATCGCCGAGTGGGACGCCGGCCGCGCGCCACTTGACCTTCCGGTCCGGCAACCAGGCGCCGCATCCGTTGCGCACGCGCGCTCGCCGCAAGGCTGCGGCTGAAGGAGACGCAGGTCACCGTGATCTCGCCCGAGATGGGCGGCGGCTTCGGCCTGAAGATCGCGCTGCTTGCGCGAGGAGCTGGCGATCGCGGCATTGGCGATCGCGCTCGAGCGGCCGGTGCGCTGGACCGAAGAGCGCGGCGAGAACCTGATCGCCGCGCTGCATGCGCGCGAGGAGGCGATCGCGACGCGCGCCGCGGTGACGCGCGACGGGCCGCATCCTCGCGCTCGAGGCGCAGCATCGCCGCCGACTTCGGCGCCTACTGCTTCTTCCCCGCGAACTACATGGCGCGCGTGATCGCGATGATCCTGCCCGGGCCGTACCGGATCCCGGCCTACGGCTACGACGTGAAGGTGTACCTCACGACCAAGTGCCCGGCCGGGCCGATGCGCGCCCCGATGGCGATCGGCGTCGTGGATCATGGAGGGAACGATCGACGCGATCGCGCGCGACGCTAGAGCTCGACCCGGTCGCGGTGCGGCGCACGAACTCGATTTCAGCCGCCGACCTGCCGTTCGTCACCATCACGGCTGAGACCTATGTCGACGTCACGCCGCGCGAGACCCTGGAGGCGGCGGTCGCGGCAATCGACTATGACGCCGTGCGCGCCCGCCACGCCCGCGAGCGCGCCGACGGCCGCCTGGTCGGGCTCGGGCTCTGCACCGTGATCGAGTTCGACGACCTACGGCTCGGCGTTCTACCGCAAGGCCGGCATCCCCGGCTCCGGCCACGAGACCGCGACCGTGCGGGTCGAGCCCACCGGCGCCGTCAAGGTCTCGTGCGGGCTGATGGGCTCCGGCCAGGGCTACGAGACCACGCTGGCGCAGTGCGCGGCCGAGGGGCTGGGCGCGCGGCTCGACGACATCGCGCGTCGAGCTCGGCCACACCGACGTCGCCCCCTACGGCATGGGCAGCCGCGGCGCGCGCGGCGGCACCGCCGGCGGCGGGGTGGTCCTGCTGGCGGCGCGCCGGCTCAAGGCCAAGGTCTTGGCGATCGCGGCGCGCCTGCTTGGGCTCAACTCGCCCGACGGGCTCGAGCTCGCCGACGGCGAGGTGATGCGCTTCGTCGGCGGCGCCTGGGAGGCGGCCGGGCTGACGCTGGCGGCAGATCGCGCGCACCGCGCACCTCGATCCGTTGCGGCTGCCCGACGGGATGGAGCCGGGGTTGCACGTCACCTACGCCTTCGACCCGCCGCCGATGACCTACGCCAACGCCACCCACGCCTGCGAGGTCGAGATCGACCGCGCAACCGGCGCGCTCAACGTGCGGCGCTACCTGGTCGCGCACGACTGCGGCACCGAGATCAACCCCGTGATCGTCGCCGGCCAGATGCACGGCGCGGTCGCCATGGGGCTTTCCGGCGCGCTCAAGGAGCACGCCGCCTACGACGCCGACGGCCAGGACCCGCGCCGGCTCGTTCATGGACTACGCGCTCGCGCGCGCCGCCGACCTGCCGGCGATCGAGATCATCCCGTGCAATCGCCCCAACCGGCTGACGCCCGCCGGCCTCAAGGGCATGTCCGAGGGCGGCGTCATGGGCGCGATCGGCGCGGTGTCGAACGCGATCTCCGACGCGCTCAGCCCGCTCGGCATCGCGGCCGAGGAGCAGCCGTTCACGCCGGCGCGGCTGGCCGCGTGGATCGGTCGCGTCGACAGGTAAGCGGCGTTGGATAGACGGGACGGCGCCGCTTCTCACCTCTCCGCGCTTGCGGGGAGAGGTCGACTGCGCTGAGCCGTAGCGAAGCGCGGGCGGGTGAGGGGGCGCGGCCGCACGTCAGCACTGCCGGAAAGGCCCCCTCACCCGGCACGGACCTTCGGTCCTCGCCGACCTCTCCCCGCAAGCGGGGAGAGGTTAGGCGGCGGCGCGGCTGTGCGCATCGCTATCCACAGGCGTGCGTTCCGCGAATCGGTGCCGCCGCCTATGGTGGCGGCGCCGGTTTGGCGCCGCGCGCGAGCGGCGGCGGCCGACGTGCGGAGGGCCGGATGGCTTTTCACGCCGACCTGCACGTGCACTCGAAATATTCGCGCGCGACCAGCCGCGACCTCGATCTCGAGCATCTCGCGCATTGGGCGCGCGCGCAAGGGCATCGCCGTCGTCGGCACCGGCGACTTCGTGCATCCGGGCTGGCTCGCCGAGCTCAAGGGCAAGCTCGAGCCAGCGGAGCCCGGCCTGTTCCGCC
The DNA here is from genome assembly GCA_963788095.1 of uncultured Alphaproteobacteria bacterium. GTDB lineage: Bacteria > Pseudomonadota > Alphaproteobacteria > Rhizobiales > Xanthobacteraceae > CAVTXS01. The sequence continues at coordinate 82,399 of CAWBFP010000041.1, forward strand.
TCAACGATGAAATCGAAGCGGGGGTCGCGCGCACGCTGCCGGCCTCCTGCCGCGCGCCGGTGCGCTTCATGCTCGAGGTGGAGATCTCGACCATCTACAAGAAGGGCGAGCGCACCCGCAAAATCCATCACCTGATCTACGTGCCGGATTTCGCAACCGTCGACCGCATCGCGGCGCGGCTGGCGCGCATCGGCAACATCGCCTCCGACGGCCGGCCGATCCTCGGCCTCGACTTCGCGCGACCTGCTCGAGATCACGCTCGAGGCGAGCCCGGACGCCTACCTGGTGCCGGCGCATATCTGGACGCCGTGGTTCGCCGCGCTCGGCTCGCAGTCGGGCTTCGATTCGATCGCCGAATGCTACGGCGACCTCGCCGGTCACATCTTCGCGGTCGAGACCGGGCTCTCGTCAGATCCGGCGATGAACTGGCGGGTATCGTTCCTCGACCGCTACCGCCTCATCTCCAATTCCGACGCGCATTCGCCCGGCAAGCTCGGGCGCGAGGCGACGCGCTTCGACCTGCGCGCTCGACTACTTCGCGATCCGCCGCGCGCTCGAGACCGGCGACGGCTACGGCGGCACGGTCGAGTTCTTCCCCGAGGAGGGCAAGTATCACCTCGACGGCCACCGCAAGTGCGGCGTGCGGCTCACGCCGCAGGAAACCCTTGCCAACGACGGGCGCTGCCCGGCCTGCGGCGAGCCGGTGACGGTCGGCGTCGCGCATCGGGTCGAGACGCTCGCCGACCGCGACGAGGCGGAGCTCATCCCGCCCGAAACCGCCGGCGCGGTGTCGAACCTGGTGGCGCTGCCGGAGATCCTCGGCGAGATCGCGGCGAGCGGACCGGCGAGCAAGACGGTCGAGCGCGGCTACGACCGGCTCACCGCCGCGCTCGGGCCCGAGCTCTCGATCCTCGGCGCGGTCCCGATCGAGGACATCGCGCGCGCCGGCTCGTCATTGCTGGGCGAGGCGATCGCGCGCCTGCGCGCCGGCAGGGTGATCCGCGAGGCCGGCTATGACGGCGAGTACGGCGTCATCCGCCTGTTCGATCCGGACGAGCTGCGCGCCCGCACCGCCGGCGGCCTGCTGTTCGATACGCCGGCGCTAACCAGCTCCGCTTGCACTGATTCACCTCTCCCGAAGGGAGAGGTCGCCCGCGCCGAGCGGAGCGAGGCGCGGGCGGGTGAGGGGTTAGAGCTTCGTCGGTTAGGCGCTCAGCCCCCTCACCCGACTTCCTCGCTTCGCTCGGAAGTCGACCTCTCCCCAACGGGGAGAGGTGACGAGGCGGCGCCGCTTTTCACCGCTCCAGTCGAACTCGGGTCTACCCGAGTTCGACAAGGTGTTGAGTGGCCGAAGTCGGAAACATCCGACTTCGGCTGGGAAGAGGTCGGCGAGCACCGAAGGTGCGAGCCGGGTGAGGGGGCGCGCACCAACATTACGAGATTGGACAGCGTGCTCGCCAGGCTCGACCAAGACCAGCGCGTGGCCGCCGCCACGGTCGACGGCCCGGTGCTGATCGTTGCCGGACCGGGTTCCGGCAAGACCCGCACACTGACCCACCGCCTGGCCCACCTGGTGGCGGAACGCGGCGTCGCACCGTCGAGCTGTCTTGCGATCACGTAAGAACGCGCATTTTTCCTTGGGAAACACGCGATTTTGCCTGCCTTGGGTACGGTCAGGGTACGGACTTCGCATCGTCGCCGTAACAACCATTGCGCTTTCGCCACGGTCCGCTGGAGTTGTCGATCGGATGCGCGATAAGCATGTTCAACCCAACCGAAACGTGCGACGATCACGATGTGCTTCGTGACCACCTAAGGGCATCCTGAGCCGCCGGTCCGCGCGGTGCTCCCCCAAAGCATCGCGGACCGGCGCGTTTATTGGGCCTTGCCTCGCGCGGCGAAACGGGCAGTCACCCGCAACCAAGTGGAACTGATGCGGGTCGATACCGTGTCATCGCCTGACATGTCCGGGTTCGGTGAACTTGGATTCTCGCCGCGGTCGGTCGAGGACATGCTCCGCGAGCTTTTACAAAACGAGGGTCCCAAGGGCAGGATCCAAGAATGAACGTGATGGAGGTTTTCAGTGATTTGCAAGCTGAGGTCCGGCGGCTATCGCCTCTATTCGCGCAAGGCCAATCCGAAAACCGGCAAGCGCCGCAATCTTGGCACCTTCAGGACGCGCGCGGCGGCCGAAAAGCACGAGCGCGCCGTGCAGTACTTCAAGCGTCACTGACGAGGCAGGCGGTTTCATGCCAACTCTCGACGGCGTTCTTGAAACGGCGCTCTATGTCGACGACCTCGACCGCGCGCACGGCTTCTACGCGGAGATTCTTGGCCTCTCCGTGCTGGTCCGCGACGACCGAATGTGCGCGTTTGCGGTCGGCGATCGCAGCGTGTTGCTGATCTTCCAGCGCGGCGCATCGCGCGAAACGATCCGCATGAGCGGCGGCACCATTCCGCCGCACGACGGCAGCGGCCCGTTGCACGTGGCATTCGCCATCATGGCGCCGCAACTGGCCGAGTGGGAGGCGCAGCTCGAGCGGTGCAAGGTTGCGATCGAGGGCCGCACCAGCTGGCCGCGTGGTGGGCGCAGCGTCTATTTCCGCGATCCCGATGGGCATCTGCTCGAACTCGCCACGCCCGGCCTGTGGAAGATCTATTCACCAAGGCCGGCGCCCGGCATGCGCGCGCCGGCACGGAACCTTGTCGGGCTGGTCAAGGTTTGTCTGCTTGAAGCCGCCGCGAAACGGCGGCGCCGGCCGTTGCACGTATGAGCGGGGTCATCCATGCCACATATTCGAGTTGATCATCAGCCGGTCACCCAGATCACCGTCGTTGAGCCCGAGCCCGGCAAGGCGGACGAGGCGTTGGCCGTGATGACTGAGCGGGCGCGTTTCATGGCGCGCCAGCCGGGCTTCGTCTCCATCAGCCTGCATAGCAGCCTCGATCGCAAGCGCATCGTCAACTACATCCAATGGCAAAGCCGCGATCTCCTGCAGGCGGCCCACAAGTCGTCCGAATTCCGCAAGGAGTGGGGTCGCTTCGATCAAGTGACGGACGATATCGATCCCCATCTGTACGAAGTGGTTCTCGTTGAAGAGGGCAGCCGGGAAGCATGACGCCTGTCGGAGCACCGCTCTGGCAGCACGACGTTGGCCGCCTCACGCGCCCAGATGCTTCTCGATTTCATGCACCGGAAGTTTGACGAAATCCTTGTCGATCTCGGCGCGCAGCGCCCCGCGCAAGTGCTGGGTATAGGAACGCCTAATGGCTGCTCAATCTGATGAACTGCGCGCGATATCCCATGATTTCCACAAGAGAGGCTTTCCCTACGCCGGGGATTTTTTTGATCCCCCTCGGTCATGAACAAAAGGCGTTCTGGTGCGTCGATTCCAAAGTTGGCGAGAGTATCGACGGTCCGATTGGACAGTCCGCGGCCGTGGAACATGCTTCCCTTCGATTTGCGGCCTTTGAACATGTTTCTTTTCGATTCCTCACGCGCGACTGCGGAGGCCGCGCGCACGCTCCAAGTTGCGAGACCGAAGGTCAGCAGCCGCTAAACGCGATTTGAGAGCCGAAGCCGTCTCGTTAAGGCGGGTGTTGGCAGCTAGGGCCGCTTCGGTCATTAGGTGCGGCGGAATGCGGATTAGCTTCCAAAAGAAAACGAACGGGTAGGCGATTAAAAGTAGAGCGGCCAAGAAGCGGGCAGCGGCTTGCAGGTCGTCAGTCGGTTGCCAGAATACCAGCACCGCAACCGCGATCAAAAGGGCCAGCGCAGCCATCGCAAGCCGCACCGGGGAATCGAGATGCAAAAATTTCGCTGCTTCCCGCGCGGCGAGGCCGCTAACGTGTTTCCAGTATGCCCAAACCATACGGCAATTTTCGTGTTGCGCACGATGACAAGCGCCTCTGCTTCGCGCAAATTGCTTCACGCGAGTGCTCGGCGCGCCCGCAACGAAATTCAGTCGGCTCGGATGGCGGTCCGGCCGAATTCCGTTTTGGGCTAGGCCACCCTACCACGTTGCCGCTGCCAATAGCCGTGAAGTCCACAGACGTGCCGCGCCCCAACGCCAGCAACGCGCTGATCCGCGAAGGTGTGATGGTGCCGATCTGATAGTGTTTTCACTTCGCTATCTCAAACACAAAGACCAAGAACCACAACAAAGCAACAAAGCAACAAAACCAAGGTATGATCACACCAAAGCGGTCGAGGAAAAATCGCGGGGTCACTTGCGCGGCTCATCAAAGTTCAGCTGCAAATGGAACGTTGGTTTCCATCGGTCCGTGGAGCCGCAGGGCTCGCCCGAGAACGCTGCGGTAGTGACCCTTCTGCAACTATCGTCGACAATTTTCCTTGCCGGCGCGGGTTAAGCTGGCCAGAACCGGGCGATTTCTGTTTATTTAGCTCAGGAGAACTGTAGGCGACGCCATGAGTGTTGACACAAGTAGCGTCTTCAAACGGCCACTTCATTGCTTGAGTTGCGATGGAGATTTTTATTTCACCCTCCGGTCAATTGCTCAAAGTCAAAAATTGGCATGCCCGCACTGCGGTCGTGACCTGAACCTAAACAATCGGTCTGTTGTGGCCGACGTCAGGATAACCGTCCAAAACCTTGACAAGTTGTATTCCAAGGGCGCCCTAAGACGGGGAGCGATCACATGCGCGAAGTCCGGTTCGCTTACGCCGTAGCTGCCGTGTTGTTTGTGGCTGCAGCCTTTGCCGGCGCGGCGCTACCGCCCAACGATTTCCTCACGGAGGACGCGCTCCTCACGGAGCGGAGTATCTGACAACCCCATGGACTTTGAGGCCGCCAGCAAAATTGCGGTTACGGAAGAGGATCGCGTGTCGGATACCTGGTTGCGATTTGATGCCGGTCTTGAGCCGCCGCGCATTCCTGGTTCGGTGCTTGAGGGCACCGTGCCTCGGTCGCTGCCGATATGGTATCTTCATGCCTCTGGGAGCATTGCGGCCCGGTGAAGCGCCTCGTCGTCTAACCCACAGCCATGCTCTGGCTGGTGTTTGAATGGCGTTTCCAGCCTTCACGGGTTCGCGTCGCGGTACGCGCGTGCGCGAACCCTAACTCTCAATCATCGCCCTTACGACGGCGCGAATGGCGGCACCGCCTTCGCATTGAAACCCGGCCGCGTTTTTTCACCCTCCGATCCGGTTGGGATAGTCACGCCGCACAGGGTCCATAATCTGGTTGGCGGCGATCTTCGGGCATCCGGCGGCCAATTCCAGCCGAAGGTCCACCATGTTCTTGTCCGGCCCATAGTGCTCAATCAGCGTCGCCTTCCTGTACTGCCCGCGTCGCTCGCATTTGGTGCAGGCGAGCCGGACCAAGTCGGACGGGTATTCGGCGAGGGTGACGTAGGAGCGTGCGCGGCTTATGCGTCGAGGGCGGGGGCCTGCAGCGCGTCGATCTGGCGGCGCAGTCGGGTGATTTCCGCGATGGCATCGCCCGCAAGCGCCGCCGAAACAGGTCGTCGTCCGGCTCGCCGGAGGCGGCGTGGCGCCGGCATTGCGCCAGCGCCGCGTCGGCCAGAGCGCGGTCGATCTCGAAGCCGCGCCACGCCAACGCCGCAAGCGAGGCCTCGAGCCGCGCCGCTGCAGCCAGCCAGTCGATGCTGTCGTCCACCGTGGGCATTGTTCCCACCATGGTGAGAACTTCCCGACGTCAGGAAGTTTCGCGCCGCCCATGCCCGACGCCAATGCGGCCAACCGTCAAAAACCGTTACAGATCAGTTACGTTTTTCAACGCCGGTGCGAGGCTCGGCGAGCCGCTGAACGTGCCCCCGCACCTATTCGATCACCCTGTCGGCGCGCGATAACAGCGACGGCGGGATGCTGAGGCCGACAGCCCTCGCAGTATGCAGGTTGACGACCAACTCGAACGAGGTCGGCTGCTCGATTGGAAGATCGGCAGGACGGGCGCCGCGTAAGATTCTGTCGACCAGCACTGCGACGCGACGATAAAGTGACGCAATCGGTGCCCCATATCCAATCAGGCAGCCGTCATCTGCCGACTCTGGCCACTGGTGGATCGAGGGCAAGCGAGTGTCCCGAAGGTGGGCAAAGATGAGCCGGCGCATGCCGTTGAGCAACCCTCAGCGCAAAATCGGTCGTAAAGCGTAACGCTCTCCGTCCCTAATTCATCCAACATTCGCCGGCAGGCGTGGCTTCCCACAAACCACCTTCAGGTAGTGGTCAGCAGTGAGCTCATATCGCGACTCCCCAACGAACGCCTGCGCGCGGGTGAAGCAGGTGACCAGCGAGCTGTACTCCCCCGGCACCCTGAGCACGTCGACGGCGTTCTTGGTGCCACAGTCCATCGCAAGGGGCGTTTTGGCAAGCGAGCAGATCAGCACGAGCGCCGTCATCATCGAGGTTGGTCCTTCTTCCGCTTTCCTGCCTACGAAAATCGGGTCCGGATTAACGCGACCCACGGCTGCAATGTGCGCAAAGAAATTCTCGCCGATCGACGCACGTGGCGTCGGCCGTGTCGTAACTTGCCGATTGTAGTTGCCGTCGGCATCGAGGACTTTGTAGAGCGGCCACGGCTCCCACGGACGGCAAATCCTCCTATCCAGCGAGAGCCTAGTCATCCAGAGGCCATGTCGATATCCAAATTTGGCCCGGGCCTTCGCGACAACGGCTTGGCATTGACGCTCCGCAAGCGTCACTATCCAAAAATCGCAAAAAGGTGTGTTCGCCGCCTCCTGTAGGCGCGCCGACTGTGTTATGCTTGCTCTGGAAGGGCCGAGGCAGAAAAAATGGGCTTTGGCGTAGGTCCGCTCCTGGAGCGTCACCGCGTCTTTCATAGCCGAGATGCGGAAGAGACGCGTGCGTTCCTGGGCCGCAAGGACTACCGCTTCGATCCGGCATGGCGTCGGGACCGACAGCTCGACGCGCGGCTCAATGCCGTCTACATGCCGAGCCTGTACATCGCTTACATTCACTACGGCACCGTATCCGTTGCGCTCACGGCCGGGCGGGCCCGCAAAGATCATCTGATTCAACTGCCCCTCCGCGGGCACCTGGAAACACGCATTGAGGGCCACAGCATTGCTTGCGGTCCGCAACGTGCTGCGATTGCGTCGCCTAGCCGTGAAAAGTGCCAATTCCTATCGAGCGCGGACAGCGCTCGAATCCAGCTCTGCATAACCGGCGATGCGTTGGCCGGGCAGCTTGCAGCGTTGCTCGGCGAGCCGCCTGATGCCCCGTTGGATTTCGCACCGGCAATGGACCTGGAGGCAGGCTACGGGCGGAGCCTCGCGCGCTACGTGCTCGCGGCCGTCGCTGATCTTGAGCAGCCCAATTCAGCGCTGCTGAATCCGATCACGATGAGCATGTTCCAGCAGTTCATCATGACCGGGCTGCTGCTGTCGCACCCGCACAACTACCTCGAAGCGCTTCGACGCCGCGCGCGGAGGATTGCTCCGCGCGACGTGAAGCGCGCGATCGACTATATAGAGGCGCACCTTGACTCGGCCGTAACCCTCGAAGCGATCGTTGAGGCGTCAGGGGTCGCAGGCCGGACTCTGTTGAAGCATTTCAGAGACACCAAGGGCGTTTCCCCGATGCGTTACGTTTGCAATGCGCGCTTCGAAAAGGTGCGTGAGGCACTGGCGCGGGCGCAGCCAGGAGAGAGCGTTACGACCATCGCGATGAGTTGGGGGTTCAGCCATTTGGGACGCTTCTCCGTCGAGTATCGGAGACGCTTCGGAGAGAGTCCTTCGGATACACTGGAGCGGCGTTAGCCGCGATGTGGCTCGATCGTTGGACGCCCACAGAAGCTTTCGAGCAGTCGCGACCGCTCCGGGTCCATGATGAGAAGAACTCACGATGAGCAAATCTCGTCTGCAGTTCACCTGAGAGGTGACGTAGCGGTGATGTACCGGCACTTCGTATTTGTGCCGCATCCGGACGTTCAGGCGCGCGTATGATGCTGTGAACACGCTCGACGGCAACGCGAAGCGCGGGCTGCTGCTGGTCGAGGAGTAAGGGTTGAGCAACAACCTGGTGAAGGCCGGGATACCCGAGTGCGCTCGCAATACTTATGCATCACGCGTGCGGCGATTGCCCCGTGGGGCGGGGACCACGAATCCGGATCGCCACGAGGCCAATGAGGCCTCCGATGAGCGACAGTAACAGCATGATCTCAGCAAACAGAAGCATTTCAACGACGACGCTCACAGCAGGAAGCTTGATGCGGCGGGGCTCATCCTTTGCGATGCGATTGCCGGTGCGCTCGACAGGCTGCGCCAGGAAATGCCGGGCTTAACGCAGAGGAAACGGCCGTCGTCTTTGAGGAGAAGGCTCTTTGGGAGCAACAGGTCCGTAACATCACCTCGCACAAAGCATCGCCTGGAAACGCTATTCATGAATTCGAGCTGCGACAGGCCGTGTCACACGCAGCTTTTCCACCGCTGCAGGTTGCGAGTTCATCGTCGCTTATGGGTGAGCGGCAGCAACGATCGAGCGCGCGGCCGTAACTGGCCCTGCGCACCGCGGCGCCGGGTGCAATGAGATCGCTTGCGAAATGGCTGTTCGGAGGCGTCGTCGGTGTCGCGGTCGTGCTCGCTTTAGGCGCGCTGGTGACTCTGCGACCGGGAGACCCCGTGCTGTGGCCGGCCGCGCCGGAGAGCAAGACCATCACGGTGTTCGTCGTCAGCCACGGCTACCATGCGGGAATTGCGCTACCGCGCGTGGTCGCGAGAGAAGTCGCCCGCGTGCACGGATTGTCAGCGCTCGACGCGGTGACGGAGCGCGCTTTGCCGCCTATCCGTGGCTCGAGGTCGGCTGGGGCGACGAAGGTTTCTATCGCGACGTGCCGACGGTCGCGTCGCTCAATGTCGGTTTGGCGCTTCGGGCGTTGTTTCGACCAGGCAATCCGTCCGTCGTGCAGGTGGTCGGCGTGCAGGGCGAGCCGCCAGCGGTGTTTCGCCATTCCGACATCGTCCGGCTCGACCTGACGGAGGCCGGGTTCGTCCGGTTGGCAGCCAAGGTCGATGCAACCTTCTTCCAACCGGCCGGAGGCAAAGGGCCGGACGCGTTGGGCCCGGGGCTCTACGGGGCGAGCCTGTTCTTTCGTGCCGTCGGCGCGTTTCACATCTTCAATGTCTGCAATCACTGGATCGCCGACCTGCTCGACGCCGCCGGCATTCCGACGGTGCGCCTCCTGGCGACGCTCCCGGCCGGCCTGCTGCTCGATCTCAAATGGCGCGCGGGCAATGGCGTATTGCCACGTCTTCAACCGTAGTCTTGGCAGAGCGTTGGTGCGATCCGGGTGCGGAACGGCGGCATAGGAGCAGAAGCGGACATGGCTGCCGGGCCTTCCCTGCTGGCAGATCGCTGCAGCGTGTCCGTCACACCACGGACCTCTCGCGGCGCGCCAGCGGATGCCGTAACAGCGCATGCACGATGAGCGGAAATCCAAGCGTTGCGGGCAACAGCCTCTTCGCTCCGTCGATGCCGGCGCGTCGTGGTCGGTGCTTGACGACTTGCACATGCCGCGTGTGCCAACTGGCAAGCCCTGCCGAGCGGCAGCCATGCCGAACGGTTGCTCCTTCTGGCGACGGCGACACAATCACACACGGACTGCACACCTTTCCGTCAGGCATCAGCGGAGCGGCGCTTGGTGTTGTTCTAGGCGACGTGGGCGTGCAGTGCCGCTCACGACAATCTATTTACCCCGGCGATGCCAGCGGTGATGAATATACACGGCCTATTGTGCATGACTCCGCCGTGGATACTTGGCGACTAGCCTTTGCAGCTCGCGAAAATTCCCTTAAAGTGCTTAAAGTTGCAATCTGGCTGATCCCGCAAGAGGCCCAAGGAATTTGACAGCGCCCCTTCAAGCCGCACCGTCAGCCGCGACAAACGCCAAGTCTCGCGCGAAGCGGAGACGGGTGGTGCTGGATGAAGCGCGCCCTCTGCAACCGGATCGCATTCTCTCCCGACGCACACACGTCGCGCGTGGTCTGCTTGTCCCTCCGCAGCAGGGGCGTTCCGGTCAAGCCAATGAAGATCGCGCTTTCCAGCCAGCGCTTCTTCTGCCGGTTCATGTCGCCGCCCTGGGTGCGGTGGCATTCGTCAACGAACACGTAGAAGCGCCCGTGGATCGGCGGGGGCGGGCCGTTCAGGTCGGCCGGATCGAACTTGTGGATGAGAGCGCACAAGAGTCGTCGCACGGTCGCGCCCAGCTTGGCGACGAACTCCACCCGCGTGGCAATGCGCGGGCTCGGCGCGTCGTCGGCCACCACACCGGCGTTTTTCATCACGCCCTCGATTTGCTCGTCGAGTTCGTCGCGGTCGGTGACGATGAGGATGCGCGCCTCGGGGTCGTGCTCCAGCAGCCACTTGGCGAGCAGCACCATCAGGATGCTCTTGCCGCTGCCCTGGGTATGCCAGATGACGCCGCCCTCGCGCTGGCGAGTGCGCTCATCGGGCAGCGGCGCCGCTTTCCACTGGATGAAGAACTCCTCCCGCGTGGTCACCGTTCCGTATCGCAGACCCTGCGCGTCATTGCCGGCAAGCAGCAACTGCACGGTCGGAAAGAATGGCAGGTTGAAGATGGGTTCCAGGTTGGTGATAAGCTGGCGGATGCCATCGGCCACCTCGACCGAGCTGCGTTTCAGTTCGATCACCGCGGTGGCGATGCCGTTGAGATAGAGGACGAGGTCCGGACGGCACCGGGACGTGTGTTGGCACTCAGGTCGAGCCGTCATGCCCGCACGCGGCCTGGCATCGGAGGTGTCGCATGGCAGAAGCACTGGAAGAACTCAAACGGGAGGCCAAGGCGGTCAGCTCCGCGCCAATTTTTGTAGGCGCACTCACCATGGTCCTCATCGTGCTCATCTGGTTTGTTGTGCACTGGTCCTATCGCAGCGTTCTATCCAACAAAAACTCATATATCGCTTCGCTCGAAAGACGGGTCGCTGACTATCGTGAAACATTGAATGGCGCCTCCCCCGAGCAGGCCCGGCGACGGATCGAAGCCATGGAACTTGAGTTAAAAACTCTGCACATCCGTTTGGCGCCACGCCGGCTCACAGCCGCGCAGCGAGAATCCATAGCGGACCGTTCACGCTTACCGCCCGGCGCTCAATCGCGCAGCCTCACTGTCATGGTCCAGGAGAATTGCAGCGATTGTCCGGCATTCGCGGCTGAGATCGCAGCCGCCTTGCGCCTCTCCGACAACTGGACGGTGAGCAGCCAGCGCTTAACTCACGTCGAAGTGCACCCGCGCTCGGGATTGGGAAATCCGAGTGGCAGATCCAACTCGGCCGCCACCCGAGGCGGTGGTACTTCAGCAGGCGCTGCGCTCGGCTGGACTAGCTTTCAATATGCTGCGCGCCGACGCAGGCTCGGACCTCGAACTGTTGGTGACTGAACGGTTGCCGCAGTAGCTCGGCACTCGCAGCCCAGATATGTGTAGTCTCCATTGTGGTTGGCTTGATCAGTCGACTGGATGAGACCCACTAGTCGGAAGTTACCCCTATTGAGGAGACAGAAGTAGCTGATCTAACTCGCAGATTGGCAGGTTGGGCTGTTTGATTACTGGCTAGGGCTGGAGTTTGAAGGGAACTCCGAGGAGCTGGAAAGCTCGGTTTTGCACAGTCATCGCGCGCTCGTGCCAAGATGAACATTCTCGCAGCCCCTATCCTTTTGCAAGTCAAGCGCTAGAATACGCTGAATGCACGTCGATTTAGCAAGGCCATAGGTGGTTTGAAAAAGAGACCCAGGGACTTCGCCAATCCCCACAGTGGTGAACGTGATGCGCTTGGGTATCGCAGCAGCTGCAGCGCAAAGACTTCTCCGATTAGGGTGGTGCTGGGCAGCAGGCTTCGGCCCGATGGTGGCTCTGCAGCAAGCGGCCCTCGCGCAAGAGGTGCCACGCTTCGCTTGTATTGTTGCGGCTGCCGACACCGGAGTCGTGTCCGCCATGCGCGACTTCCCGGGCGGCGGGGTGCTGATTGGGGCTGATAAGGGATTGTTCCTGGCGCGCGAGGTGAGCGGCAAGGTCACCGTCGCGCCCGCCGGCGATGCCGACACCCGATACGTGTTCGCCATGCACAACCTTCCGGGCGGCGGGGTGCTGATCGGGGCTCAGAAGGGATTGTTCCTGGCGCGCGAGGTGAGCGGCAAGGTCACCGTCGCGCCCGCCGGCGATGCCGAGTGGTCGGCGAGGATGCCGGGAACGCCGTCGCCGTCGAGGTCGATCCAGCGGTAGCCGACGTCGTCGACCCCCTGCGGCAGGTTGCGAAGCAACTCGGGATCGACGTCGCGGATGCGATCGTCGATGACGGGCTGGCTGTACTCGAACTCGACCGCCGGCATCGCGCTGCGCCGCACGCCGCCTTCGGTGCGACGCCGGAAGCCGGCGTGGGTGGCCGCGATGAGGAAGGAATAGACGGGGTTGCGCGCGTCAGCCGGGTCGGCCTCGAACGAGTACTCGAGCTCGGTGGCGCGGACCAGGCAGTTCTCGCCGACCTCGGGCTCGGCGGCGAAGTGATGGAACATCAGGACGCGCTGGCAGAGACGATAGGTGCGGACCTCGAAGCCCGCGCGGTAGCTCGAGAACGGGTCGTTGCGGCGCGTCCAGGGCTGTGACTCGTGCAGCGGGTGCGGGTCGGCCGCATCGTGCTCGCCGTAGTCGAAAACGACCTCGAAGCACCAGTCGGTGGGGAGCGGCGTGCGCGGCGAGTCGGCCAGGTCGGGAAACCTACGGGGCCCCCAGGGGTTCCTGACTGCGTTTATCGCCCGACGCCAAACATCACGACTACCGCGACTAGTACGAGCGCTGCGAGCGCAGCCGCCAATTCAACACGTCGCACCTGAAGCCCCCCACCATACTCGTCCGAACAGGGTAGCACCGTAGCCGCCGGTCAACGAGCCCACGAAAAGCAAAAAAGGACTCCGCTTCGGCCACAAGCCGCGCTATTGGCGCTCCCATGCTCTGGCGTACCGACCAGCCCCGCTGCCACCCTCCCGGCTTCGTGGCACCCTGCTTGCCCACCAAGGCCGCCGTACCACCGTCTGGGCCGCTCTGGCTGCACGAAATCAAACACGATGGGTTCCGGGTGATCGCCCGTAAGGACGGCGAGCGGGTGAGACTCCCCACTCGCAACCCAGATTGAGGCGTGGAAACCGGTGCCGGCCAATCACAAGCGCACGCCTGACCAAAATTCACCGGACTGGGTCAATGAGCAGGCGGAAGCAGTGGAAAAGGACCGCACGCTCGACCGCGAGATTCGCCGCATCTGTCGTGCATGCTGATCACGCTCAATCGGGACTGCATCGGCAGCTGGGCGATGGCGACACCGGCTACCTGATCGAGCGGGCGCTCGATGAGGCGCGCCTCGCGGCAGTTCAGACTTACTGCCGCCTGGATTGAGCCGCCATTGCCCCGCTCTTACATCGCCCTCGCCGAGCACCCGGGCGACATAGTTCGGCTCGCATCCGCGAAGTGCGATCGGAACGGGCAGTATCATAAGGCCGATGCTGATCGAGCGCTACCGAACATGGTCGACTTGCGTCTAACGCTGGCCGCCGCTGTCCGAAGATCGCTGCCGGCAAATTAAACTGGAAGACATGGATCAGATTCAGAAGATCACCGCCGAAATCGCAAGGCAGTTGAGCAATGCCTGGGTGCTGTTGCTCATCCAAACCGTCCTCCTGCTGATAGCAGCTGGGGTCGGCGCGTTCCTGAGCAAATACCTCAAGACAAGAGGAAGGAACCTCGCCACCAAGGCAGATTTTGACAGCCTGAGCGCCCAACTTCGGGCCCATACGGAATTGGTCGAGACGATCAAGGCAGAGAACCTCGCCACCAAGGCCGACTTTGAAAGCCTGCAACGCCGACTCCAAGCCAACACGGAATTGGTCGAGACGATCAAGGCAGAGGTTGGTCAGAAGGATTGGGCTCGGCGCGAATGGACGGGCCTGCGGCGAGTAAAGATGGAGGCGCTTTTGACGGCTATGCACGACTGCGACGATTACCTACGCCGGCTACGTAGTAATGCGTTTTCGGGCAAAGCGCTCGCTGAGCGCAATCCTCAAAGCGATTTGGATACAATTGCCGCTCTTTATCTGCCGGAATTACAGAATGAAGTGTCCGCCTTCTCTGCCGCACACCATTCGCTAGGCGTACTCGGGTCAGAGATGGGTGAGAAAATGCTAGTGGCGGGTACAAACGCGATTGCCCATCAGAAGATATTAGACGACTTCAGAGCGGAGTGGCGACCGCGCTACGAAGCATTCATAACTGCCCGAGACGCATTAAGAAAAACGGCGCGTGAACTGCTCGTGCAAATTATGGGCGTCACATCCCCTGCATCCAATGTTCCAGACAGATATTAATCGACCTTGGCGACGAAGTTCGGGTCGCGCGAGAGCTTGAAGGTTTTCGTCAGATGCGGCTTGAGCCCGTGCGCACCCAGATCTTGTGCACCGACGACGGCGCGATGCCGGCCCGCGCCGCCATCGTGCGTTCGCTCCAGTGGGTGGCGTCCGGCGGCTTCTCGTTGAGCGTCAGGTTCACGACTTGCTTGATTTTCCTCGCCGTCAGCGGCTTGCGCCCGGGCGGGCGGGTGGCGTCCTTCAACAAGCCCGTCCACACCCTTGGCCGCGTAGCGCCGCCGCCAGCGGCGCACGGTGAGCACGCTCTTGCCCACTCTCCTCGCCACCTCGACCGCCCCAATGCCCTCGCCGGCCAAAAGCACAATCGCGATCGCCACACGATCTTCTGCGGCGTGTTGCGGTCGTTTACCAGTCTCTCAAGCCGCTCCTGATCTTCAGGAGGAACCTGGATGCGTTCGATCTTGCCCATACAGGCAGACTCGCATCCTTACGACGATTTGGGAATCCTCTGATGCGAGCGGAACACTAGCGGCCGATCCCCGACCGGGGGAGGCCCTGGGCCCCAGGGACGGCCGGGGAGGCAGAACCGCTGGGGCCGGGACCCCGGTCGCGCCTACCTTGGAGCGACCTTGGCCGGGCTTCCATAAGGGTCAAAACCCTAAACCCGGGTTAAGGCTCGCCGGAGCTTTCCCACGGCAGCTTTGGCAGGCTCGGCGGCGCCGCTTTGCTCTTGCGCTTTGCCCATCGCTCCAGCGAGGCGTTCGGCCGCGGCTTGAGCGGGGCTTTCTTGGCGGCCCGCGGCGTAGTGGCCCCACACCATTCCGGCCCCGCTCGGCAGAAAAGGCCGGTGGGTGCTCGCGATCACCTTAGCCGGTGGGCGGCCGGTCTTGCTGTGGCGATAGTCCCGCTTCATTAGGCCGCGGCCTTGACCGGCTCGTTCAGTTCCAGAGCGCAGCGAAGCAGACGGTCGTAGGCCGCGGTCAGGTCGTCGTAGTAAGCGTCCGGCCATTCCTCGTCTGCGTTGTGCTGGTAGCGGGTCTGGATCGCCGCGGCGATCCGCTGGGCGGTCGGGGTATTGACGAATTCGCTCAGGTAGAAGGTTTCGGCGAGGCCGGCGATCACCGCCGGGTCGTGCAGGTCGGGCGGTTCGGTCGGAGTTGGGGACGGGCTTTCGCCGAGGCGGGCGAGGATCGCATTCGATTGCGAGATCGCGTTCTCGCATTCAGCGATCTGCAGCGGCTTATCCTCCTCGTTCGCCGCCGCTTCGGATTTAAGCCAGGCGAGGTGAAAGGCCGCGGCAACACCAGCTCGCGCGGCGGCACGATGACCTCCGAAGTCTCCTCCTCGACCAGCAGAGCCTCGCTCGATGGCGAGGGCGAGACGCGACCCCGCCCAGTCGCTCGACGCCACGTTCACCGCGGCGATCACCAGCTCAGGATGGGTGACCGTTGGCACGCAAAAGCAAGTTTTCGGCTTGAGAGAGCAAGACCCTGCCAGCCTCGATCTGCTACAGCGCCCACTGCGATCCGGACTAACGGCCATTATCCCGAGAAGGTGAATAAGCCATGAGCGACAAAGACAGGACGTTGGGCCCGAGGCGCTATCTGGTCCGGGCGCTCAACCGTTGGTGGTTGGCAACCCCATTCGAGCGAGCGGAGTTCTCCAGGGAGCGCAGGTTGGCTTGCGTGAACGCTGGAACTGCCTGCGCGTCGATAGTGAAAAGGTGGCAAGCGCACAGGAGCTAAGAAGCCGCATACGCACAGGACGAAAAAAAGGGCGGCGCTCGGCCGCCCTGCGGCGGCGTGGCCATCGCCGAAGCAGCGGTCGATCTCGCGGCGGCAAACTTCGAGGCGGAAGATCGGATCGGCGCTCATCGTGGAACTCCAGCAGGAGCCGGAACGGCAGTTGCCGGCACGGTGGCTACAGCGATGCCGATGGTTTACGACGTGCGTTTCGGCTCCCATCGCTGCAACAGTGCGGGCGGGATGTCGAAGCGCCCTTCCTCGCCATGATGCCGCTGAAGCAACCCCAGCAGTGCATTGCTGGCGTTTATGAACTCCAGGGGCGGCTCCGCCTCCTTCACATCTTCGACCCGCGAGGAGCGCCACGGCGGAAACTGTCTCGGCATCGCCTATCCTCCGCGTGGTCTCGTCTTCACCTCCGACGGTGGCTTTCTCGCCAGTGGCGGTGCCTTCTTCATCTGCTGAAGTTGCGCCTTTTTCATGTCACCAACCTCCCCGGGCACGCCGACCCGCGGGCCGTGTGTTGCACCGCGGCCTGCGGCAGGGCGGCCCCATTCAGTTGCGTGGGGCCGCCCTTCGTTCCGGGTTGTCGTGTGAATATATTAGGCCTGGGCCTGGCCCCACTCAGGCCCCAGCAGGCAGCGCGTTCCCCGCCGTTGCCAAGTCCGGCGGGGACGGCGACCACTCGGCAGGTATCGCCGCTGCGAAACAACGGCCGAGCGCTCGCGGTCGCTCATTCTCTTCGGCGGCGCGGCGAGCCTGGAACGGCCCGGGGGACCTCCAAGCCCGGCCGTTCTCCTGGTCGGACGCCGCATAACCCCAATTTCCTGGGTCCCCGCGGGCGGCTGAACTGGCCGCCCTCGAAACAGCGAGGGCAGCCTTTTCTTTCGGATGTAAGTATTTGCAAAAGCGGCCTCGCAATGTGTGGAACCCTCTAGTTAGGCGCCTCCGTCCAAGAGCATCTTGCAGGCGGCTGAAGCCGGAAGGAGGATCGCACACCCCAGTCCCAGTAACAGCGAGCCGCGCCATGACCGACAAGCCCGATCCGATCCCCGCCCGCCAACCACGCATCAGCGCTGGAGCCCGCGAGATAGATGTTCACGATCCCCTGCAGGTCACCGCTGTAAGCGCGGATTTGATCGTCGAGGCCCGCGAAGCGAGTGGGATTGTCGCGCTCGGGTTTGCCACGCTCTACGCGACCGGGAACAGTCCGGGAGTCCCGGAGCTTCGCGTTTGCTCTCGACTGCGCATGAGCCTCGCTCTTGCTACCGATCTGCGCAACATGCTCGACAGCATCCTAAAGAGCGCCATGGCGCCGAAAGATGAAGCGCATTGACGGTTCCGGCGAATGAGTTTCATGCCGCTGTGGCTTCGGACGATCGACCTCGGTCAGCCCGAGCTGCTGTGCCTCGACGATCTACGGCACGGTTGGCTGTTGATTGGCTTTCATCAAAGGAATTTCGATATGGGGCGCAGACCTCCGTATATCGTCGGATAGATTTACTGTTCCATCGACCGTGTCGAAGATGGAAACCGAACCGACCGACGAAGACCGCCTTTCTGCGCGCATGGACCAGGCCCATCAACGACTCGAAAATCTCGGCGCCAACGGTGTCGGCTGCTGCTGCCAGATTTGATAGAGAGGACTCGAATGTAGTGCGAGTAAATCCTTAAATTTACATCGGAAATCCTCAACGGAGCCCGGCGTTGTGTAGCGATCAGTTCTGCGAAATGGGTCTCCCAACTCCGCAGCGGCGCCAATCGCAACCTCTCGCGGCCCTACTGGATGCCCTCAGTAGCTCCGGTTGCGTGCACAGGCAGCCTTGATTTCACCCGGTCCTGATGGTGTCTTCGCGGTGACCGCCCTTGGAGTTGTCATGACTCGCTTTTTGCTCGCGGTGTTGATCGGTGTCGGCCTCACCTTGGCTTGGCAAAGCTATGGAGAGGAAGCGAAGCAAATCGTTGGCCCCTGGGCGAGAGATACGCTGTTGCCCCGTTGGACGGCACCTCAGGTCGATGCTGCACCAAAACAAACTCGCTCCACGCCGTTTGGCGACATTACCGATGCTGAGGTCGCCAAGACCTCTGCGGCGCTGGCGCAGCAGCTTGAGGCCATGGCGCGCGATCTCGCTATGATCCGGGGCAGCACAGAGCAACTCGCTACCAAGCAACAGGAGATGGCCCAGAGCATAGCCACCCTACAGGCAAACATCGAACAGAAGCTAGGATCGCCGCCTGTACCCCCAGCGGTCGCGATGCCACCGAACGCGCCGCGGCCGCTTGACGACGACGACGTGGCGACACTGGCGCCGGCGGCGATTCCCGCCCAGCCGCGCACCGCGGCGGTGACGCCGCTGCCGCGACCACGGCCGGCCCTCGCGGCACCGGGCGCGGTCGTGCCGAAACCCGATGTCTCCGAACAGCCGATGTCGAAACCCGACGAGCCCGCCATTGAAGCGCCGAAGGCGGCCGAGCCTCCGCCGGTGACCGCGGTCGCGCCGGTGCCGCGCATGGTGCTTCCGGGCGCACCTGCCGCGCGGCCGGAGAGCGCCGGGGAGTCCCGTGGGGTGGCGTTGCCAACCCAGCCGCCCGCGCGCGGCACGAGCCGCCGGCGCCGCCCGCCTTGCCGCCGGTGCAGCCGCTCGACTGAGTTCACACCCCCCTTTCGCCAAGCAATCGGTGGGATGCGTGAAGACCAGCCGAAACGAAAGCGATAGGTCTCGTGGCTCCCTAACGAGCAATGCTGACGAAGCGCAAGGGCAGCGCACCGACGGGAGAGTTGCGAGTGGTATACGCCCCAACGGGGTTGGATGACTATCCCTCGGCTTCTTCATGTCGCCAAGATAGGCGCGTCTGCTGGGGAATTGGAGTTTGGATTTTTAGCGGCGCCCGCTGCGGGGCAGCTTCCGGACGACGAGCGCCGCCTCAATCTCTGTGTCAACCCCGAGACGGCTCTTGAACAGCCGTCCACCGTGAACCGCCAGCAAGACTAGTGTTTCCGACGTCGCCACCGGCCGAGCAGGGACGTATGCTCGTGCTTTTGGACTTGTTCATCACCGACGCGAAGCGCTGCGTCATCGCTCAGCCGCGAGCCCGCCCATTCCGAGCATTCAAAAAAAGTGGCTCGCCAGACGGAAGCGCGCCAAGCGAGCCACTAGGCTCTCCGATGAAGTATACAAGCAAAGCCGCAATCGAGCCAAATTTGTGGCCATCCCAAAATTCTCTGACTGTGGCATTTTAACAATATCTTGGCCTCGCTCGTTTGGATTACCTTTTTGGGTCGTCACGGCCTTATTCACTGGTGGTATCGCCACTGGAAGGGAGTTCCGATGAAGAAGCTGATTTACGTTCTCACCACAGCGACCGCGCTGATCTCGGCGCCAGCGCTCGCAGCCGATCTCCGTCGACCGCCGCCGCCGGCTCCAGTCGTTGCGCCCATGCCGATCTACAACTGGAGCGGTTTCTACATCGGTATTCAGGGCGGGTTCGCTGCCGGCGAGTTGGAACGCACCCTGGTCACAACTGGGGTGACCGATACGCGCGATACAAGCGGCGGCCTGATTGGCGGTACGGTCGGCTTCAATTGGCAGGCTGGCGCCTGGGTGTTCGGTTTCGAAGCCGACTATGCTTGGGCTGACATCAGCCGCCGTACCGACAATTGTTTCGGCGTTCTGCTCGTCACCTGCAGGTCTGGACTTGATACGTTTGGCACGGCTCGCCTCCGGGTTGGCGGCGCCTGGGGTCCGGTGCTGATCTACGGCACCGGCGGTCTGGCATTCGGTGATCATTTTGCGGGGGTGTTCGACGACGTCACCGGCCTGAGTGTGGAAAGATCGGAATTTGCTGTCGGCTGGACCGCGGGCGGTGGCATCGAATGGGGCTTCGCGCCGGGGTGGTCGTTCAAGGCGGAAGCGCTGTATTTTGATCTAGAAGTCGATCGCCTCAATACGGCTGGCACCATAATTGGTGCACTCGTCGAGCCCGTGGGCATTGACACCCGCCATACCGGCGTGATCGTCCGCGGCGGTATCAACTATCGCTTCAACTGGGGAGGCGCCCCGGTGGTCGGGAGCTACTGAACCGGCCGTCCGTGACAACGGCACAACGGCCGAGAAGTCCCGGTGCGGCCGCTTCCCCTTTCACGGCCGCGCTGGGACTTTTCATTGTAGTTCATTCTGACGGCCTATCACGGCGACCGTTGAATGCCCGCCCAAACGCCGGTCAGTCTCGGCGGCCGCCTAGCGCGAGCGCGCCTCGAGTTCGTCGGCGAGCGGCGAACGCATTCTACCATAATAAAGTACCATGGCCTCTGTAGACTCTGACGGAGTCACTCCCCCACCCGCCCAAAGGAGTTCTCGACATGACTGCACGGTCTAGCTTTCTATCCACCACTACTATTGCGGCTGTAGGTGCGGGCCTCAGGGCGTACATCAAGACGCGTTTCAAGGACTTTTCTTTGCCCTGCCAACTTGCGGTGGTAAAGGCGAAGGCTGTCGGCAAGGCTTGTCGAGCGGACGTCAAAAAGAATTGCGCAGGTATTAAGCCTGGGGGTGGCCGTATCGAAACCTGCATCAAAGACCGTTTCGCGGATCTGAGCGATGCATGCAAAGAGGCGATTTCGCAAGCGGGGGGTGGCAAAAGTTAATCGAAACGTTGGTTGACATCCGCCCACGAAGTGCCGAGTAAAACTCCCGATGTGCACTTTTGGCACATAGCTGCCCAAGGCGTATATGACGGCATGTCCGCAGCTGACGAGGCCTGCCGCTGCATCCCTCGGCCACAAAACCCGAACACCTCTTTGCGGGCTGCACGTCCGGTTCCGCCGGATGCCGACATGATCGCGTCGGTCACGCCCGCGCCTCGCCAGCGAACAGCGGCAGCGTGACCTCTTCCCGCCGGGGGAAGGCGTCGCAGGTTCGCACTCAGCGATCGGAAGGAACACCCGGATCGTCATCTCGAGCCGCCCCTCAAGCAGCGGCCGGCCAGCCATCGCATCCTGCGCGGCGAGCCTCAGA
The DNA here is from genome assembly GCA_963788095.1 of uncultured Alphaproteobacteria bacterium. Classification (GTDB taxonomy): domain Bacteria; phylum Pseudomonadota; class Alphaproteobacteria; order Rhizobiales; family Xanthobacteraceae; genus CAVTXS01. The sequence continues at coordinate 103,521 of CAWBFP010000041.1, forward strand.
TGGCTTTCGTATTTGCGCGTGTGGCTTGGCGACGACCGCCGGCCCTTCCACGAAACAGAAAAAGTGCCTTCTGCCGGGCGCGAAAACTTAATGGGTGCAAGCTCCCCGATGGCAACCCGGTGTGGGGGAGCAATCCGAACGCAGCTTCGGCACCTACACGGTCAACGAAGTGCATCAACATGCAAAATCGAACAGTGGTCCGGCGAAAAGTGATCCAGAGGCGCGCCCTCGCGAACGGCAGCCATTGGCACGTCTGCGACATGCCGGTCTGGCGCGCGCAGGTCCGCTTAGAGACGGCAATCCGGACATTGGGCGGGGCGTCACGGAAGGACCGAGTCTGGCACAAAGCGCCGGTTCGCTGCGACGCCGTAACACGTCCGGAGTGGGAGGAGGTAGACCGGACTCGTCACCAATCGCCTCGACCCGACGCTACTGACTCCGGGAGCGGCGAACTGGAGGCCCACGGGGGCACCAAGCTGGGCCGCAAGCCCCTTGAGGATACCGATGCGGCCAAGGTCGCTACGATCCGCGCCATGCGCCGCAAGGGCACAGGCATCGGCCGCATAGCGCGCCAGCTTGGCATCGGGGGCGGTACGGTGCTACGGATCACAGCGTGCGCGTAAGGCGTTGCGCGCCGACCGCTTGATTGTATTTCATGGCGCCATGCAGCGGTCCTGGTCGCGCAAGCTCGCCCGGCGCATCGTCGTCGAGCATGGCCGGCCGGGTGAGCTGAAGACGCTATCCGACGCCCGCGCCCTTATCCAGTCCCTGCCGGAGCGTCGGCGGCAGCAGCCAGCGTGGCAGCGCGCGGCAGAGCTTTTGCTCACGGCTGCGGGCTCGCGCGCGCCACAGGACATCACCCACGTAACCGCCCAGCTGTATCGGGCACTCGCAAGCGAGCGATGGCTGTGACGGTGGCGAAAGGATGTGCGCCCACCCGCTGGCGGCACCCGCGGTTGCCCGAGCGCACTCACCGTTCGTGCGGGGACTTTTTGCTCGGCAACGCCACGGCAGACCTGTCGGGGCCAAAGGGTAGCAACCCGCGGCGCCGGTGGCTGCGAACGCTGAGTTTGTCGGCCTTGCCTTTGGCGATCCCGGCGCAGGCGCGACAGCGCACGGCGTTGCAGGCCGGGGCGGTTCGTCTTCACTTATGAGGTGATCCCTTGGAATGTATCCCGGTCGCACGATAGCCGACCATTGGCTCTACCGGATTATTCCGTTCCAGGCTTGGCGATGGTGGAATTGGCCTCTATGGGCCGTCATGGGCAACGACACGACGGGATATTCGGGGAGGGTGCTCGGGTCTGGTGGCCAGAGGTCGCCAAGGAACAGGCGACTTTGTGGATTGCCGTTCGGTGGTGGCTGCGCAATCCATTCCATAACCTATTCACAAGGACGTTTGCAGGCCAATAATCGCGGTCTCGATTGCTTCGCCGGTCAGCATTACGACGAGCGTTGAGACCATGCCACCGAGGGAAAATAGACCTGCTCGACGGCGGTGCGCGGCTGGTGATGAAGCGGCTGTAATGGCCGTAGAGCGAAGGAGGTGGGTCATCGCCGTTATGAGAGGCTCGGGGTGAAGTTCCTCGGGCCTACTCGACGCAGGAACTACGCGGAGCGCGCCTGTAGAATTGCACGTACCGCAGCAGCCTGCAGGCGTGCGCGAACACGATTGGCCATCGTGCTCGAAGTGATCGTTGAGCAGGATGCCCGGCGACGCCTTGGCCACGAGCGACGCGAGCGTGGCCTTGCGCGTCACCAGCGGCTCCCGGCGGAGGTCCTCCCGTCCAACTCGAGCAGGTCAAAGGCATAGAGGAACGCGCCGTCGTGGTGGTGGTGCCGCAATCGGTCGAAGTCCGGGAAGCCTTTGTCATCGCAGGCGACTGCCTCGCCGTCGAGGATGATGGAGCGTGAACGCAGCCGCGCAAGCGCCCCGACGATCAGGGGGAAGCGCCAGGTCAGGTCGTTGCCGGGCGGCTGAGAGCCTCACCCGCTGCCGTCCTTACGGGCGATCACCCGGAACCCATCGTGTTTGATTTCGTGCAGCCAGAGCGGCCCGGACGGCGGTACGGCGGCCTTGGTGGGCAAGCAGGGTGCCACGAAGCCGGGAGCGTGGCAGCACCGCATTGGTGCTTTTGCCTCTCGCCGGATGGGGGGACCCAGCGCCGCGCACGAGCCTGAACAAGTCGCCGCTGGCGTGAGATCCGCGAGGTGCCGACACGACGAGCCCTAAATAGTACTGCCCTGCTTGGAGAGTTGTCTGTCGTTCCGGATAGTAGCCGCCGCACAGGTCCATGACCTGATGGCGGCGATTTGCCCTCAAACGCCGGCTCCCACGATTTGACCGGAAGATTTGCGGGCGCTCTGCTCATAAGTGCAAAGGGCGTGTCGGGGTGCCCCGGGGAAGCGGCGCTGATGTCGACCTTGTCCCAAGCGCGCTTCTCCGCTTGCGGATACTCTAGCTGCACACAGCCGACGCGACGATCGGCCTCGGACGAGAAATTGCAGCGGCGGTAGATAATCATGCCATCTCGCACTCCCGAGGTAGCATAGAAGCGCGATGTCGTCCGTACATAGTGAAACCTCTCGGTCCGGTATTCCGGGATGCCGGCGAGATGACCTGCGGCGTCGATTGCGGCTATTGACGAAGCCGAACAGACGAAGCCGCGCCCGTCCATCCGCGGTCGAAAATACCGCGCCCGTGCTCACCGTGGTTCGCCTCCTGCTGGAAGATGTGCGCCGGAAACTCGAAGCTCATATGGCGCTCGGGATCGTGAAAGCGGCTCCAGCCGGAGCGCTCCACTGCTAACGCCTCCGTCCCTCCCGCCGCCGCAACGAGCGACGCAGCAAAGGCGAGTCCTGTCAGCGCATGGCGCATAGCAACTCCTTCACGTTGCGCCCCATGCGGACACCATGTGACCCCAGCCGCAGATACATTGTGGTGCACGCGCTGAAGTTCCCTTCTGTTGTGTCGGCCAAACAACGCGGAAGGCAACGCTTTGGTTCGCGCGCGCGAGCAAGGAATACGACGCGCCCGAACGGGAGCGCTTCCGCATCGCCGTCCGGCGGGGACCCCTAACGCCCTGACCGATCACTACAGCCGCCGCGCGCGGCTTTTTTCTGAAACCCCAAAAGGCACTGTGAAACGGGGTGATTGAGCAGCTATTTGCGTTCTGCCGCTCGTAAGGGGGCATCGCTGTCGCGGGCACCTCTGGGTCCACCGGGGGGCATATCCAAATTTAATAAGGCAAAGCGGGATCACTCAGGAACACAGCGAAGACGGAGCGTTCCTGAAAGTGAAGACGGGAGCGTTCCTGCAAGTGAAGACGGGAGCGTTCCTGAAAGTGTTGTGGCCCTTGCCGCCCCCAAAAGGGCCGCTTCAGGGAAGCAGCGAGCCCCGGCCCAGTCACCCGGGGTTCGCCCCGTTTGGTGGAAACATGGAAGACGCGCAAACCACACGGTGGATCGGCTTGGCGCTCGCGGCAATCATGTTCGCGTGCTTCACGCTGAGCGCAATCGCCATACAATAGTAGCGGCCGAGGCGCATTACGGCAGAAAGCGCATAGCCGTTGCGACTTGGCGCGGGCATCCCGGTTCGGCCGGGATTGCCTTGTCAGGGCATCGGATGGTGCGCGTCCATCCGTCGCCGAGCGGTTTCTATGCGTATCGATTGAGCCAATTGACCCACGATGACCGCAGCGGGTCCGGGTAGATCACCCCGCACAGGTCGTTGCCGATTACCCCTATCCGCCGCCAAGCGGCAGGTACGTGATGGCATCGCCATGGAGCTTGGCCGGGATCGCGCTCACCCGCTGTTCCCATTGTGATGATGAGCCTAACGAGCTTGTCGCGCAGCGCTTCATTTACTCTGGTCGTGAATATGATCTCGACATGCCGATCTAACGACTTGGGTATCATGCAACCTCAGCGCAGCCGTACGGTCCACTATCGTTGCCGCCATCGGGAGCTTGGCCTTGGCATCATCGGCTGATAGTCGGCTCTGCCCTCGATGATCTGGCTTGTCCTTGCGGCGCTCAGGTGGATGCCGACAGTTCCAGTGCTTCCCTGCAAGAGGTAACATGATCGGCACCATCGTGATCTGGACCATCGGCATCTGATCATTGGGGGTCAGAATCATACTCGGGTGCCTAGGCGAGCCGCGACCTAAGTTGGGACTAGTGAGCGACGTGGGAACCACGCTACCTCGTGAATCAACCAGTCAGGTCCCGGAGAACATCCCCGCAGTTTAAGCGTTGGCTCATAGGGACCATCACTTGGGGAGAGATAATCTATCCACGAGCTGGCTGTCAGCCGTTTCGCTGGCCGCTGAGAACAAAAAGGAGCGCATGTCATGGCACGAAACCGACAACACGAAGTCCGCGAAGCAGCTGACGAAGGCGTCAAGGCTGCCGAAGAGATGGGAGCAAACATTTTGGCGCTGTCTGCGCGGGCCGCCGAGCAATCGGTCAATGGGTTTTCGAGGATGCTGGGCTTGGGGCAGAATACCGATAACGTGATGCAGCAATCACAGCGAAGCATGGAGATAATGCAAGCTTGGACCGGGCTTTTGGGCAGCGGGTATCGAGATATGTCGAACGAATACATGAACTGGGCGCGAAACCAGATGCAGACAAACGTGAGTTCGCTCGTCAGATTGATGCAGTGCCGCACGCCGGACCAGCTTCTCGCTTCCTACAATCAGTCGCTGGGAGAGAACATAGCACTCGCTCTGACCCTCAACCGCCGTCTTGCCGAGATATCCAAGGAAGTGGTGGATCGCACCGCCGAAAGAATCACCGAAGTCGCAGAACAGACGCAGCAGGCGGAGAAGCAAGCCGCCTAGGGCGCTTCGCGAGCATCTTAGAGGAAGCGAAAGCTTGTGCGGGATCGCAGCAAAGAGCCTCGGCGCCTTGAACGCCGAGGCTCTGCCACTTCAGTGCATCCACGCCGTAGCGCTGGACCCGAGCTAGGCCCCAAACATCGATACATTTCTCGCTCGCGGCGCACTTCGTCGGCCGTCAACGGCTTCGCCTTCGGATCGAACTGCCGCCAGCCGCCCTTGCGGTAGGCGGCGCCGCGATCTGCGATATTGACGGACGAGCGATCGACCATCGCCTCGTAGCGCGCGGTCGGTGTCTGGGACGCCCGCCGACATCAGGGTGCATTGAGCGTGTGTCTTCAGGCAGCCATTTGATGCCTACCGTCTGGCGCGCCGGCCGGCTGAGGGTGGCATCCTGCGTCCGACCGGCGCTTGGCCACAGGGTGAGGCTTAGTGATGGACGTACGAAGGCGCCGCCCCGCAGGAGCGCCAGGCTTACGCGCAGGCATGAGGCAAAGGATGTTCAAAGCTTTGTGCTGCACGGTAATGCGGAGGCGCTCGCGCTCGCGGTCTAGCGGTCCTTAAGGCGCGCTCGCGGTGCACATCATCGACGTAGCCAAAACCGACGAGCACGATGTGATCCGGCTGCGCGATGATGGATTGCGAAGCGCCTAGCGCCTAGCGCCTAGCGCACCACTCCGCCGCCGACAGCACGGTCATTTCGGCGCATGGGCACAGCCTGCCGAAGATGCAGAAGGATTCTGCAATTGCGGCCGACGAGATGGCGACCAATCTCCGTGCGTTGCTGGCCGCTGCCAACATCCGCCCGCCTTACATTTTAGTCGGGCACTCACTTGGCGGCATCTACGTGCAAATGTAGAGTGGCTGGGGCACGCGGCGGCGGCGACAACCTCCAGCGGGGATGTCACAGAACATATGTTGCACGCGCGGGTTACATCATACAACCAAGCGAGTGGCTGGCAACGTAGGTTGCTGCCGGCCGCGCGGCGGACACGGCTACAAGCGCGACCGCTCAGCGCACCGCTGAGACCGCTCATTCAGACGCCTCGATTTGCACACGCCGCCCGCAATGAATTGCGGGGCGGTGGTCGAAAACTGGAGGTGTAACCGTGCCCTGTAAATATAAACTTGAAGACCTGCTGACGATCCTGCACGACTGCGCTCCCGCAAAGGCAGACGCGGTTGCACTGCAGCGTTGGCGTGTCGAGCATGGCCTTTTGTCAGTGGGCCTTAAGATCCACGACCTCGGTAACGGGCGTCAATTCTTCTCGCTAGTGGAGCATCTCGGGGGAGCGGCAAGAGTCCTCGAGATCAACACGTACAAGCACTCGCGAGCGTCGCTGTGTCTGGTGCTGCCGCCTGTCGGCAATGCTCGCGCGGCGATACTTCTCTTGGAGTGCATCGAACGCTTCACCGGGGCTGCGCTTTTTGGCAATCGGAACATCCAAATCCAGGTGTGTTCCCCGGGAAGGCTCGACGCGCGTCGCTCGGCGCTCCTCGCAATAGGGTTTTACCTCGGGTCGGACACGCTCCGGCGCTACAACTGGGGAGACCTTGAAACAACGGTCAGTCGACATGCACGCTACCAACGAGGACAACGGCTCGTGATCTACGACGCTGGAGGAGATTTCGAGCGCGGCTTCGAGTGGTGGGAGAGGTCCAGCAACGGCCAGGATCGTCTTATCCGGCTCCAACTGCCATTCGAAAACGGTCGTAGCGATCTGCTCACGGGTAACGGGAGTAGGTTGGACATCGAGAACATCAATCTCCTTGCGACCCTGCTTATCCATGCCGAGCACCAAGGCTATTGGAGAAAGCTCGGCGAGCAGTTTGAGGAGGACATGCAGTCTTTGCTCGATCGGCATTTGCTTGCCGGTTTGGTCAACGCTCCGTGGGTTGGGACTGGCGACTCTGAAAATGTCAACGACATGACGTTCTTTAGCGCCCTCCAAGAGCTGGTCGCGTATGTTTTCGAAGAGTCTGTACGCGTCAAAAAGACATCGGGAATTCTTTTTTCGAGATGGCACGAAATACCGGCCAGATCATCCGGAGGCATCCTGCATGAAATGCAGTCGTTGCTCAAAAAGTATCGCACTGAAGTAGTCAGGCAATCCTGCCCGCACGACAATGGAGGTCGCACATGATCAGCGCTCACCAACCCGGATCGCAGCCTATCGACATCCCGGAAGTGATTCCGAATCCTGCTGTAGTGCCAAAGCAAGAACCCGCTCCGAAAGAACCCGCTCCCAAAAATCCGGTCAAGGTTCCAGAGAAGGTCCTGCAGCGGCGAGAGTGATCTGCGCGGCAAGGCGGATCAGCTCGATCGCCGGGAGAACTGGGTCTTGACGAAGATGCTGTCCAGATGCGTGGGCGTGGACCCCCTGGAGGCGTGGTCGTGCAAGCGAAGCGCCGGGCGGTGCTTTTGGCACCGCTGATCTTCTCCGCATAAACCTTGGCGCAACCGGCGGTGTGAAGCTGCGCATCCTGCGACGCAAGGCTTTGGTCAGTACTGGAGGGCTGCACTTCCCTCGACGGCATCCGCCAGGCGCGTCGGTTTAATCCGGCATTGAGGGCGAGCCTGGAAGACTACTCTGATGACACCGTTTGGAGTTGTCTCCAGTCAATCCGCAACAGCGGTGTGCAGATGATGCACTTCAGGATCCAAGGATCGAGGAATTTCGGTTGCTCGCCAGCGGCGCCGCCTGATTGGCGCAAATCGTCCCGACGCTCACCTACATGCCGAAACACTCGATCGGAAGATCTGGGATCCGATGCAGACCCGATCGCACGCGGGATCCTATCCCTCGTCGAGGTCCACAGGCTTCGCGAAGTCGCCTGCCTGTATGGCTTTACGAGGTTCGAGCCGGCTCCGCTGGCGACCGACGAACTGGAGGACGTCGGCCTTGCCGTCAGCGGCGCTCCAAACTTCCTCAGATGCCGGACTGGCTTCCCGCAGTGGAGCAAGTTTGGCGAGGGCTTTTTCTTACAGATCTCACCCGAAGCCTTGGCTCATTGGCTGTCGCAACCCAGCGTGCTGATGCGCGCGAGACAGCTTCATTACCGGCCCTTCGGAGGTTGGCACCAGCACGACAGACCCGCCGGTCACCGCGCTCTCCGAGTTGATCAGGATTGTGAACCAGCGTTACGGCGCGAACCAACCGACGAGGACGCGCTTTTCATTGAGCAGGTGCGCCGCGACCTTGCGAAGGACGAGGACCTTGCCGATCAGGCACGCGCCGTGAACGACCTCAACACGTTCCAGCTCGCCTTCAACGACAAGGCCATCGGAGCCTTCCGCGCGCGTATTGGACCGCAATGAGAACGTGGCCAACAAGATCATGGAGAATTGGGAGCTGTGGCTCACCATCCGCGATGCTATGGCGCGGCAGAACTTCGAGGAGGCCCGCTCCAACTCAACGAAATAGCGCGTCTCGACTTGCGGCAGCACCGCGAGGCCGCCAGCTCCTCGACCTGACGGCGTCGGGCAGCCTAAGAACGCTACACAAACGGCTACACAATGCGTGAGCCTGATCCAGAATAATCTTTTTGGATCAATACGCGAGCCACTACTGCGATCAGTTCCTAGCGCTTTCTTCAAGATAGTCGATGATGCTTGCGCGTTCCTCGGGCGACGCGACCCCGCCATAGGGCCGCATCGTGTGGCCCGGCACCACCTGATCCGGATTGGCGATGAAGCGGTCGAGCGTCGATCTGTCCCAAATCAGGTCCCCGCCCTTCATGGCGCTCGAGTAACCGTAATCCGGGAGGGCGCCCGCCTTGCGGCCTACGATTTGGTTAAGGTTAGGCCCCAGGCGGTTGTCCCCCTCCCTTAACTGTGGCACGTCCGGCAGGCATTGTTGAACGAGAGCTGACCGTCGGCGCCCATCGCTTGTGGATGAGCGACGATTAGTTGGGCAGGCGCCACTAGAGCCGCAGCGAACAAGAAAAAGCCAGCCGCTCTCATAGGACTACTCTGTTCCATTCTGGCCGGAGTGACCCTCCGCGGTCTCAGGCTCCCGCTGCATGCTGATCCGGAAGCGCTGGCGCTCGGCGTTTTGCTGAAGCTGCTGAAACCACGAGCTGACGCTCGATCGTTCAGAGAAACGGAAGCCCGGCCTTTGGCTATCCCGGTCGAAACCAGCGGGACTACCGCTGTTGGCTATATCGCGCGGGGCCGGCGAGTTGGCGTCGGCGGCTCGAGGGGCTTCCGTTAATAGATAACTCGGAAGCTTGCTTCTGGTTCAGATTATTATCCTGCCCTTCGGATCGAAGTACCACCAAACGCCGAAGCAGGTTCCGGTCCGTAAAAAGGGTTTTTCGGAAGGGCGACCGGGCACCGCAGAGCACACATTAACTCAAAGCCGGACGCAGGTTGCAGCGCAGCACGCGACGATCTGAACCGACTTACACCGCAAGCCGACCAATCATCGTGATCGAGGGCTAATACAGGACTGCTTGCTGAGAAGCCGAGCCGCTGACTTGGCGGGGGCGCTCGGCGATTGCAGCATAAGGCGCGCTCAGGGCCGCAGTCGCCTTCCAGAACGTTGTGATCTCCGCATCGGACAGGACCCAAGGGCCGTCATCTAACGGGAATCTAACGGCTCCGGGGCCAAAATATACGTGTTCGCCTTGTAACAATTCGCGATTGGGGGTTTACAAGCCCGGCTTGTAAATATAGACCACCAAGGGACGGTCAATGACCCCGAAACAAGTCCGCGCCGCCCGCGCCACGCTCGGCCACCTGTGGGGGTTTGGCCGCCCCCTGCATGCTTCAGAATTGGGCCGTGTATTGCGCTTGCGCGGGCGCGACCCTGGGGCCACCGTCCTCGCCTGGGAAGCCGGCACGCCTGTATCTGGCCCCGTAACCGTAGCTCTGGAAATGATGCTGGCGGGGGCCGCGCCGCCCGACAAACCTCAGAGCCGCGAGCGTTGAGGCCTTCAGGGTGAGCGCCGCACGCTCACGATCGCTGGTCTTGCGAACCGGAACTCCGTTGAAAGGTGATTTCCCCTGATCCCGCCCATTACCTTGTCGCCCGCGACCAAAGGCGCGCGGCGTGAAGTCGGCCGCCCGCCTTCGACGAGGTCAAGATCTTGTCCTTAGGCATCCTCTCGTGGCCGCTTGCCGAGAGTTCGGCTGAGCACGATCAGCGCGCGTCCTCTCACTTCCGCGCGCCCTTTCACTTTTGCCCTGGCAGCTCGTCAGGTCAGAGCGCCAGCGGTTGCGCTTGGCAGGCAGTTCGGCAGCGTCAGCTCAATGTCCGGTTCGCCCGAAGCGGACACGGCTGGTCGATTTATGAGCACACGCACCAGAAAGGCGAAGTCACCATCGCCGCCGTCGGCAGAGCAGTGCCGGCCCAGGCGGCGGCATCCGGTTACGGCTGGCCCCACCGGTTCGTGGCGAAGCAGATCGGGGGCAATCTTCGTGGCAAGGGAGAGCCGTCGCCAATTCCCGTCTAAAACCATTCAGAGAGTTAGCGCTGCCATTCCATGATGCACAGATAGCGGAGCGCAAGTATTGCCGCCCGCACGCGCGACCGTTCCGCCTTGGGTGCCCGCGAAAAGCGCCCGTGTTTCCAGTTTGCTCGCCTGCTGCGCTCTAGGCCCTCCGGCGTCCGCGGCCCTGTACTCTTGCCGCCGTGAACTTTGCACCGACCGTTCGGCATGGTTGCCGCTCGGCAGGGCTTGCCCAGTGGTTCTTTTTATGGCGGTGAACGGCGTGACCGGCCATTCACCAGGATC
>CAWBFP010000042.1:0-135708 GCA_963788095.1 uncultured Alphaproteobacteria bacterium
TCTTGTCGTCCCGGCCGAGCCCTCGGATCGGCGCTTCGCGCCGTCCGAGGGCAGGCTCCGCGCGAGCCGGGACCCATGCATCCCGGCGCATTCGCCTCACCCCGATGCCGGGATGACAGCTAGTGGCTTGCAAAACGCGCGTCGGTTCCGGCCGTAGGCTTGCGCTTGCCGGCAAGGTATCTCTATTGATCGCCCGTCCTTGCGGCTGACTGGCGCGCAGCGCCGGCTGCTGAGAATTCCAGCGACCAGAATGTACCCCCTGCGATGACGAGCCAATCCCGCCGTTCCGATGACCGCCCTGCGGCGCGCCTTCCGCGCGGGTTTCAGGATGCGACCGGCAGGGCCGTCGCGGCGCATGAGCAGCTGATCCGCAAGCTGTCCGAGGTCTATGCGTCGTACGGCTTCGAGCAGCTGGCGACCCCTTGCATCGAGTATGCCGATGCGCTCGGCAAGTTCCTGCCCGACCAGGACCGGGGAAGCGGGGGCGTGTTCTGGTTCCCGCGACGACGACGAGCAGTGGCTGGTGCTGCGCTACGACCTGACCGCACCGCTCGCGCGCTACGTGGCGGAGAACTACGAGAAGCTCGCGTTCCCGTACCGGCGGTTCCAGGCCGGCCTGGTGTTTCGGGACGAGAAGCCGGGGCCGGGGCGGTACCGCGAGTTCGTGCAGTTCGACGCCGATACCGTCGGCACCGCCGCGATGGCGGCGGATGCGGAGTTCTGCATGCTGGTCGCCGACGCCATGGCGGCGCTGGGCCTAGAAGCGCGGCGACTACCTGGTCAAGGTCAACAACCGCAAGATCCTCAACGGCGTGCTGGAATTGATCGGGGTGCCGGCCGGCGCGGAGGGCGATGTGCGCCGCCTCGGCGTGCTGCGCGCGATGGACAAGCTCGATCGGCTCGGTCTCGACGGGGTGGCGGAGCTTCTCGGCCCCGGGCGCAAGGACAAGTCCGGCGATTTCACCCGCGGCGCCGGCTTGGCGGGTGGCGAGATCGAGCGCGTGCTCGGCTTCTTGCGCGCCGGCGGTGGCGGCACCGGCGCCGATCGCACGGCGGTGTGCGCGGCGCTCGGCAAGCTGGTCGAAGGAAGTGCGGTCGGCGAGGAAGGGGTCGCCGAGCTCATGCAGATCGACGCGGTGCTGACCGCGGCCGGGTTCGGCCCCGACCGCGTGCGCATCGATCCAGCGGTGGTGCGCGGGCTTGCGTATTACACCGGGCCGGTGTTCGAGGCGGAGCTACGTTCGGGTCGCCGGCGAGGACGGGCGCCCGATCCGCTTCGGCTCGGTCGGCGGCGGCGGGCGTTACGACGACCTGGTCGAGCGCTTTCTCGGGCGCAAGGTACCGGCGACCGGCGTGTCGATCGGCGTGTCGCGGCTCGCCGCCGCGCTCGAAGCCAAAGGCCTGCTCGCCGGCGCTGCCGATACCGGACCGGTGGTCGTGCTCGTCCTCGACCGCGACCAGCTGCCGGGCTATCAGGCGATGGTGAGCGAGCTGCGCGCAGCCGGCATCCGCGCTGAGCTCTATCTCGGCGAGGCCGGCATGCGGGCACAGCTGCGCTACGCCGACAAGCGCGGCGCGCCCGTCGCCGTAATCGAGGGCAGCAACGAGCGCGCGCGCGGCGAGGTGACGCTCAAGGATCTCGCGCTCGGCGAGGCGATCGCCGGCAAGATCGAGAGCCGCGAGGAGTGGCGCAAAGGCACCGCCGCCCAGGTCGCAGTCAAGCGCGCGGACCTGGTGGCAGAGGTGCGGCAGATGCTGGGGCGCGGCGAGCGCCAGTGAGGCGAGGCGTCATTGCAGGAGCGAAGCGACGAAGCAATCTAGAAGCGGTACCGCAGCCTGGATTGCTCACATGGGGATGTGCCGAGTCAAGGTCTCACACTTTGGGGTCACCTCTTTGTTCGAGCGAGGAGCACCTCTTCGTCCCGAGCGTGGAGTTTTGAAGATGGCGCGCGCAGATCGGGTCAAGGTCGGCCCGCAGGGCCGCCGCGCAGCGGCTTGGCCTTGACGCGATCGAGCACGCCGTCTGGCTCCAGCGGTCGGGACGAAGAGCGGTTCATGATGCAAGGAGGACCATTTGCAGTTTTTCTACGATCGAGGTCGAGCCGGTTTCGCGATCAGGTTTGACGCCAGATCAAACTCACATTCGGTCGGCCGCACGAGCGTGCCGTACCAGAATTTCGCTTGCGGCGGGCGGCTCGAGAGGACGAAGCCATTCTTCGCTACGGCTTTTGAAGCCATGCAATCCATCGGTTCGTCCGCCCGGATCGGCCGAGACTTGATCGGGTCTCGGCGGATTGGTCATGGTGCTGTTGCTGCTCAACTGTGGGTGAGGTGGCTCGCCTGACGAGACGCCTGGCTTGCCGCCTAGGCAGCGCCCTCGAGCGCCGCACCTTCGATCACGACGCCGGCGGTGACATACTTCCACAAGGCGACCAGCAGCTTGCGCGCCAGTGCGACGATGGCGATCTCGCGATGGGCTTGCGCATGGAACCAGCGCGCCAGTGCCGACCCCGGTTGATGGCGCAGCCATAGCCAGGCGAGCTGCACCAGCTTCTTGCGCAGTCGCGCATTGCCGGCCTTGGACACGCCTTGCTCATGCGCGACCGACCCGCTCTGCCACGGCGTCGCCGCCAGGCCCGCATCGGCGGCGATCTGCCGGCGGTTGGCAAAGCTCCGGAAAAAGCACTCACATTCGGTCGGCCGCACGAGCATGCCGTACCAGGATACCGCTTTCAGCGGGCGGCTCGAGAGGACGAAGCCATTCTTCGCTACGGCTTTTGAAGCCATGCGATCCATCGGTTCGTCCCCCGGATCGGCCGAGACTGATGGGGTCTCGGCGGATTGGTCATGGTGCTGTTGCTGCTCAACTGTGGGTGAGGTGGCTCGCCTGACGAGACGCCTGGCTTGCCGCCTAGGCAGCGCCCTTGAGCGCCGCACCTTCGATCACGACGCCGGCGGTGACATACTTCCACAAGGCGAACAGCAGCTTGCGCGCCAGTGCGACGATGGCGATCTTGCGATGGGCTGCGCATGGAACCAGCGCGCCAGTGCCGACCCCGGTTGATGGCGCAGCCATAGCCAGGCGAGCTGCACCAGCTTCTTGCGCAGGCGCGCATTGCCGGCCTTGGACACGCCTTGCTCATGCGCGACCGACCCGCTCTGCCACGGCGTCGCCACCAAGCCCGCATAGGCGGCGATCTGCCGGCGGTTGGCAAAGCTGCGGTGAAAGCACTCGAACCAAAGCGCAGCCGCAAATTCCTCCCCGATCCCCTTCACCCCCAGCAGCATCGCCAGCGGATGCTCCCGCGTGTTCTCGTCCACGCTCTGGCTCAACCTCGCCAGCATCGCGTCCCGCTCCGCCTCGACCGCCTTGATCTGCACAAGCAGCAGCTCGAGCCGGTCGAGCTCGCGGCCGATCTGCGCCCTCGCTGCTGGGGCAGCTCACGCCCGTCCGCCGTGCGCAGCGCCTCCAGCCGCGCCCGTCGATCGCGCCGCAACGGGGCATAGCCAGAGATCCCTTGCGCCAGCAAAAGTCCCTTGATCCGGTTGACATGCCGGATCCGCTCGTCGAGCAAGACCTCGCGCTCACGGCCGATCCGGCGGCGGTCCTCTTCCTCGGCGCAAGGGGCTACCACCGTCGAGCACACCCGCGGTTCGCCCCGCTTGTAGGCCAGCAGCACCCGCAACAGCGCCTCACCGTCGATCTTGTCAGTCTTCGCCCGCCGCCGCCGGCGCGGCACCGCAACCGAGGCGGCATCCACCACATGGCTCTCGATCCCTCTCGCTGCAGCACGCGGTGCAGCGAGAACCCGTCCAGCCCCGCCTCCTGGATCGTAATGATCGGATAGCTCTTGCCGGTGCGCGCCAACGCCTTGCGCCGCAGCTCCGCAAACTTCGCCAGCAGCGCCACGAGATCTCCCGCCGCAACGCCTGCTTCACATCTTTTCGCCGTTGCCCGGCGACAGCGAAGTGATCAACCAAGTCGAACGGCTCAGTTCCAACGAAACAAGAATTGCGCCAAGATGCGTTCGGATAGCGGTCGGTTCAGTGTCAGCGATACGATCAGCGAGCAGCATCGGTCGTCCTCCAGGTTGAGTGGGTTGAAGCAACCTCAGTCTGGACCTGGACTCGGCTGCTATCCACTCCCCATGGAATCTTCGCCTTCGGCTCGCAATGACGGCATCGCACGGCGCGCGTTGCGCACCCCACACCTCAAGCGATCCGCAGATCGCTCACCGAGCGGCGGGCGGGCTCGATGCGCGGGGTCTGGCCGCCGCGCAGCACGCTGTTGCCCTCGAACAAAGTGCGCTGGTCGAGCGGCGGCAGGATCGAGCCAGTCCGATTCCCGCATGGCGCCGGACAGGCCATAGACCGCCAGCGCATTCTCGTAGGTCACTTGCGGATGACCTCCGCAGGCGATGCCCGCGCTCGGCCATGAGAGCCGCGGTCTTCGGCACCGCCAGCGCGTCCGAGATACCCCAGTCGCAGGCGGAATCGATGATGATCCGCTCGGGCCCGTAGTGGCGCACGATCTCGGTCATCCGCTCATTGCCCATCTTGGTGTGCGGATAGATCGAGAAGCCGGTGAAATAACCGCGGTCGAGGACCTCGCGCACGGTCTCCTCGTTGTTGTGGTCGATCGACGCAGCGCGTGGATCGAAGCCGTGCTCGGTAGAGCACGTCCATGGTGCGCAGTCGTGCCGCGCTTCTTGTCGCGATGCGGGGTGTGGATCATGATCGGCAGCTCGAGCTCCTTCGCGAGCTCGATCTGCGCCCGCAGATATTTGTCCTCGAGCGCGGTCTGCTCGTCGTAGCCGATCTCGCCGATCGCGACCACGCTGTCCTTGACGGCGAAGTGTGGCAGCACCTCCATCACCGCCTCGGCCAACGCCTGGTTGTTGGCCTCTTTCGGATTGAGGCCGATCGTGCAGTAGTGCCGGATGCCGAACTGGCCGGCGCGGAACTGCTCGAAGCCGACGATGGTGGACAGGTAGTCGACATAGGCTGCCGAGATTGGTGCGCGGCTGGCCGATCCAGAAGGCGGCTCGATCACGCGCCACCACCCCGGCGCGCGCCATCGCCTCATAGTCGTCGGTCGTGCGCGAGATCATGTGCGCATGCGGATCGATGAACATCGTTCCGGCCGCCGTCGGCAGCAGTCTGGCCCGGCTTCTCTCGAGCTCGAGGCGTGCGCGCTGCCTTGCTCCGTGCAGCGAGAGCCGGGCCGCAACGCGGGCAGACCAGGCGCTCGACGGTTCGCCACTGGATCGACTAATGTGGCTCTGTTGCCGATCCGGGTGATTTGTCCGCCATCGCAGCATCCTTTCCGACCTATTGCCCTTCATCAGCGTGCGCGGAGTAGGCCATGACCTTCAGGATCTCGTCCTGGGTCATGCGCTTGGAAAAAGGCTGCATCGCGCCGAACGCGCCGCCGAAGATCACCTCGAACAGGCCGACATCGTTCTTGATCCGTTCGTGCACGTGCTTGTCGCCGATCAGGCTCGCGCCCATGCGGCCGGATCCGTCCGGCATATGGCAGACTTTGGCAGAAGGTCTCATAGATCATCTTGCCTTCTTTGAGCGCGTCGTCGTTCCCATTGTACGGGTTCTGCCCGTCTTGCGAAACTCCTGCACCTGCGGCGGTGAGCTTTTCGCCGGGCTGCTGCGGCGTAACGTCGAGCGGCGATTGTCGATCGCGTGGCGGAACGTGATCTCCTGCGGCAACGCCGCGCGCCAGTGCCGGCACGTCACCAATCCGACTGCGACCGCCAGCTTGCGGCAGCGACGCCTATCGATGCTCGTCAATACGGCCTTGTCTCATGCTGCATCGGCGTGTCTCGGCCGTCAAGGTTCCCTTAGGGCCGCATGCGGAAGGCGATGGGGCGGAGTGTGCAAGCCGCTTGCGACCCCTCCCGGACTGGCTTCGCAGTCAGAGGGCCAGGGTGAGCGGTGAAATCTCGCACAACTTTGGGAGGTCGCGGACGCCCCCGCTCGCCATAGTGCGCATAGCCTCTCCCTTTAGGGAGAGGCCAAGAAGAGGTGAAGGGCGTCCGCCCCGTCAGTTCGGCATCTTGACCCGAGCGACTTCCATGCCGGTCTTGACTTCGTCGTGCCGGCATCAGCCGCCACAACGCGCCCGGCGGATTCGCGGCGGGCCTTTGTCCTCAAGATAGAAGCAGTAGCAGTTGGTCGCCAGCACGTAGCCCTTCTCGTCGGTTGCGCCCGGCCGTGAACTGGAACGGGGCCTGCATCAGCTCCTGCATCTGCCACTTGTTGGCGCCCTTGTCCCAGCGCGATGCCCCACACGCGGCCGGAGCACCAGTCGCCGACGATGTAGGCCTTGTCCATGCCGCCGTAGTTGGCGACGCCGAGGCCCTGCGCCGAGCAGCCCCAGCCGTCGGTCAGCTTGGCGCGCCTGGGTAGGGCTCCTGATGGGGATATTCCGCCACCGGCAGCACGCCGACGATCGGGCACTTGTCGTTCGGTCCGAGTGTCGGATGGCAGTGCGAGGCCATGTTGTGCTTCCAGCCGTAGTTCTCGCCGCCCTTGGAGGCGCGCGGCTGCCAGTTGATCTCCTCCCAGTGGTTCTGGCCGACATCGGCGATGAACAGGTCACCCGACTTGGCATCGAAGTGGAACATGTACGGGATTGCGCAGCCCATAAGCCCAGATTTCGGGCCGCGAGCCGATCTTGATCTTGGAGAACCCCTGCTCGGTGATGCCGAACAGGCTCATCATCTGCGGGTAGTCGGCGCGCGCGAACGGATTGTCCTTCGGCACCTGGTAGGCGACATCGTCCGGCGTGTCGACGTTGATGCGCAAGCATCTTGCCCCAGAGCGTGTCCATGCGCTGGCCGGCGTCGAGCGGATCGCCTTCCCAGCCGGCGTCGCCTTTGCCGATGTACAGCATGCCGTCCGGCCCGAACGCGATGCGCCCGCCGTAGTGATTGTAGTAGGGTTGCGGGATATTCATGATCACCTTGACCGACTTGTTGGCCTGGTCGTTGGTGATCTGGTTCGGGCTGGCCTTGTCGACCGTGTAGCGTGCAACGATCGATGCGCCGTTGAACGGCAGTGACGCGAAGTGCACGAACACGTAGCCATTGTCTTGAAGTTCGGGATGGAACGCGATCGACCAGAGGCCCTGCTCGACGAAGCCGGTCTGCACCTCGCTGCCGAGCGGATTGGTCTTGGTCAGGTCAAGGAACGGCTCTGACTGCACCTTGCCGTCAGGCGCGACCATCTTGACGCGGCCGACGCGCTCGACCACGAAGATGCGGCCGGAGCCGTCGTTCGCCACCGACTACGCCGACTGGATCGTTGAAGCCGTCGGCGACCTTGACAAGCGAGAGCTTCGGATTGCCCGGCAGCTTGCCGCCCGGCCTGGCAACTTCTGCGGGGGTTTGCGGGATCGTTTGCGCCGATGCCGGCACGATAGCCAGCGGGCAGCTCCGCTGCTGCAAGCAGCAGCGTTGCGTCCTCTCATGACGTTTCCTCCAGAGGTCCACTCTCCCTGGTCGTGAAAGCTGCGCAGTGCTCAGTGCAGCACCGCGGGAGTTGCGGAACGAGTGGCATGGTAGGAGTTCAAACCGGAAGCCCTTGTCATGACGAAAGTCGGCCCTCCGCAGCCAAGCTATAATCGAAACAGATGAGACAGGATAGCGTCCTTGACCGCGGTCGCAGCGATGGGCCCCTCCGGCAGCGAGCTGCGGCTCGCTCGAGATGAACAGCGGGCCCTCCGCCGTCATCATCCGTGGGGCGGCCGTGCGAGCCCTTGACCAGGCTGGCATCGAGCGGGATCACGTCCATCAGCGTGCGGAAGCCGAGCGCGCGCTTGGCGAGCCGCCAGCCGAGCGCCAGCTTGGGCAGAGCGGATCGCCGGATCGAGGAACAGCTCGACCGGGTCGTAGCCCGGCTTGCGATGGATCTCGACCAGGCGCGCAAAGTCGGGCGCGTGGCGGTCGTCGAGCCAGTAGTAATAGGTGAACCACGCGTCCGGCCGGGCGATGCGCGACAAGCTCGCCCGAGCGCGGGTGGTCGAGGCCGAGCGCGCGCTGCTCGGCGCGATCGAGCACGCCGCTCGACGCCCGGCAGCGCGGCGACGATGCGCGCGGACCTCCTCGAGCAGTCTCGGCTCCGCAACGTAGATGTGCGCGATCTGATGGTCGGCGACCGCGAACGCGCGCGATTGCGGAATGTCGAGCAATTCGCCGCCGTCTTCGACCCGCACGCGCAGCAGGCCGGCCTGCGCGCAGCGCGCGATTGACATGGATCGGCGTCGAGACCGGCGACGATGCCGTACTCGGAAAGCACGATCACGCGCGCCCCGTCGCGTTCGCGCGTCGGCGATCAGGTCGCCCGCCACGGCATCGATCTCGCGCAGGCTCTCGCGCGATGCGGGGATCGTCCGGGCCGAAGCGCTGCAGGTCGTAGTCGAGGTGCGGCAGGTAAACGAGCGTCGAGCGTCGGCGAGCGCGTGCGCCGAACGTGCAGCGCGGCGTCGGCGATCCAGCGCGACGACGCGATCGATCGTCGCCGGTCCCCAGAACTGGAACAGCGGAAAGGGGCCGAGCTCGTGCGTCAGCTCGTCGCGCAGCTCCGACGGTTGCCGCATAGCAATCCGGCAGCTTGCGGCCGTCGGATTTGTAGATCGGACGCGGCGTGACGCCGATGTCGTGGCTCGCCGCCATGTTGTACCACCAGAACAGGTTGGCGCGTGGTGAACGACGGGTCGCGCCGCTTGCCGGCCTCCCAGATCTTCTCGCCAGCGACCAGCCGGTTGGACTGCCGCCACAGCCACACCTCCATCAGGTCGCGAAACAGCCAGCCATTGGCGACGATGCCGTGATCGCGCGGCAAGGTGCCGGTCATGAACGTCGCCTGCACGGTGCAGGTCACGGCGGGCGTGACGGCGGCGAGCGGCCGCATCGCGCCGGCCCGCGCCAAGGCGCTCAGGCGCGGCGTATGCGGTCCGAGATGGCGCGGGGTGAGGCCGACGACCAGCAGCACGAGCGTCGGATGCATGCGTCCTCAACGCTGCGGTAAACGGAAGATCGGCGCAATTCTCGTTATCGTGCCGACGTGGTCAACACCGCCGTGCAAATGTTACTGCTGTCATCCCGGAAGCCGCCGAAGGCGGCTATCCGGGATCCATGAAGCTCGGACGCCTGGTAGGTGGGTCCCGGCTCTCGCTTCGCTCGGCCGGGATGACAAGGAGAGCATGCCGGCATCGAGAGATTTGACACGCGACCGGGGCGCGGCGAAGTTACAAGGGACTGCCACTAACGTTCAACGAATACGGCAGCAGACAATGCGTCTCGACAGCGTTCCGGGCGACGTTCATCTCACCTACTGCACCAACATCCACGCCGGTGAGACGTGGGACGAGGTGCGCTCAAGCCTTGAAGTCCCATGTGCCGCAGATCAAGGCGCAGGTCTCGCCGCGGGCGCCGCTCGGGGTCGGCCTGCGGCTCTCCGCGATTGCCGCCGAGGCGTTGAGCGCGGCGGCCGCGTTCGACGAGTTCCGACGCTTCCTCGACCACAACGATCTCTACGTCTTCACCATCAACGCGTTTCCGTACGGCCCATTCCACGGCCGTCGGGTCAAGGAAGACGTCTATCAGCCGGACTGGCGCACGCCCGAGCGCCTCGCCTACACCGACCGCGCGGCCGAGATCCTGGCGGCCCTGTTGCCGTCCGGCATGGTGGGCTCGGTGTCGACCGTGCCCGGCACCTTCAAGCCGCTCGGCGCAACGCCCGGGTGCGCCGCAGGAGATTGCCCAAAACATCGCGCGGCATGCGGCGACGCTGGTCGACATCGCCCGGCGCACGGGACGCGAGGTCGTGCTGGCGCTCGAGCCGGAACCCTGCTGCATGCTCGAGACCGTGGAGGAGACGGTCGCGTTCTTCCGCGATCACCTGCACGGCGAGGCGAGCGCAGCCGTGGTGGCCGAGCGCGCCGGCCTCGACCTCGCCGCTGCCCGCGAAGCCTTGGTGCGCCACGTCGGCGTCTGCTACGACATCTGCCACGGCGCGGTGGAGTTCGGGAGCCGGCGGCGGCGTTCAAGGCCTTTGCCGCGGCCGGAATTCGCGTCGCCAAGCTGCAGCTGAGCTCGGCGCTGCGCGTGCCCGCGCTCGGCGCGGCCACCGAGCCCGCGCTCGCGCAATTCGACGACGGCGTCTACCTGCACCAGGTGGTGCAGCAGCACAACGGGACGCTGACGCGCTTCGTCGATCTGGCGCCGGCGTTCGCGGCGCTGCGCGCCGGCGACGCCGGCGGCGAGTGGCGCATCCACTGCCACGTGCCGATTTTCCTGGAGGTGGCCGGGAGTTTTCATTCCACGCAGCCGACGCTCAAGGCCTCGCTCGCCTGCACCAAGGCGGGCTTCGTCGCGCCGCATCTCGAGGTCGAGACCTACACCTGGGACGTGCTGCCGGCGGCGCTGCGGCAGGGAAGCCGGGCCGCGGCAATCGCGCGCGAGCTCGAATGGGTGGTGCGGGAGCTCCGGTGATGGGGGTCGCGGCGCGCCAGTCGCTCTCGCTCGCGACCTTGTTGCGGCTCGGGCGCGTCTCCAACCTGCCGACGGTGTGGACCAACGTGCTGGCCGGTACCGTGCTTGCCGGAGCGGAGTGGCGCAGCTGGAAGACCGGCGCCGTGCTCATCGCGATGAGCCTGTTCTATGTCGGCGGAATGTATCTCAACGACTATTTCGATCGCAGCGTGGACGCGCGCGAGCGGCCCGAACGCCCGATCCCCGCCGGCGAGATCGCCGCCGAGGCGGTCGCTGCCGGCGGGTTCGGCTTGCTGCTCGCCGGGATTGTGGTGCTGCTCCTGCTGGGCACCGGCGCCGCCCTTGCGGGCGTGCTGCTGGCACTCGCGATCGTCGGCTACGACGCGTTCCACAAGGGCAACCCGCTGGCGCCCCTGGTCATGGGTCTGTGCCGCGCACTGGTCTATGCCGGCGCCGCGGCGGCCGCGGTCGGCAGCGTCAACGATACCGTGCTGCTGGCGGCGCTCGCGCTGCTCGCCTACGTCGCCGGACTGACCTATGCGGCGCGGCAGGAAAACCTCGACCAGGTCGGCAACCTGTGGCCGCTCGTCCTCATGGCCGCGCCGCTCGTGCTCGCGCTGCCGGCCGTTTCTCAAGGGCCGACCGCGCTCGCGATCTATCTCGTGCTGGTCGGATGGACGGCCTATGGCGTCTATCTGCTCGCCAAGCGCCCGTTCGCCGGCGCGGTGTCGCGCGCGGTCGCCTTCTTCATCGCCGGCATCTCGCTGGTCGATGCCGCGCTGATGGCCGGCGCCGGCGCGATCGCGGCCGCGCTGATCGCGACCGCCGGTTTCGGCGCGACGCTGCTGCTCCAGCGCTCCATTGCCGGGACCTGACCATGATCGAGGCAACGACCACGGCGCATGCATTGCCCCGTCCCGATCCGGCGGCCGTGCTCGATTTGCTGCGCGCGGCGCTCGCCCGCAACCTCGCGCCCGAGGCCATCGCTTGGCTGCAAGGCGAGATCGACCGGCAGCGCGACGCGGTCGACGACCGCCGCCTCGGGATCTCGCTCGGCCTCGTCGGCCGCAAGAATCGGCCGCAGCGACCTTGCGCTCGGCGACGACGACATCGCGACGGCCAAGCGGCTGCACCCGCGCTGGCGGCCGGATACCTGGGGCGCCGACGAGGCGGCGCGGATCGCGATCCTGCTCGCCGCTTATCACGCCGACGACGCGGCGTTTGCGGGGCGCATCGATCGCCTGTGCACGACCGCCGAACTGACCGAACACGTCGCCTATCTCAAGGGCTTCGCGGTCTTCCCGGCCGCGCGCGAGCTGCACGATCGTGCCCGCGAGGGCGTACGTTCTTCGACGCGACTGATCTTCGAGGCGATCGCGACCGACAACCCGTACCCGTTCGAGTATTTCGACACCGCCGCCTGGAACCAGATGGTGGTCAAATGCGTGTTCGTCGAATGCCCGATCGAGCGCATCGTCGGGCTCGACGAGCGGCGCAATCCCGAGCTGGTGCAGATGCTGCGCGACTTCATCTCGGAACGGCGCGCCGCCGGTCGTCCGCTGCCGGACGCGGTGCATCGCTATGCCGGCGACCACTAGGGCGCCTTCAAAGCGCTTTGGCGCAGGCGGCGCCGCTGCTTTACCTCTCCCCGTTGGGGAGAGGTCGGATTGGCGAGCGTAGCGAGCCAATCCGGGTGAGGGGACACTGCGCTTGGCCCGCAACGCTCTAACCCCTCACCCGCCCGCGCTTCGCTCTTGCTCAGCGCTGACCTCTCCCAATGGGAGAGGTGAGTCAACGCGGGTGGAAGCGCTTTGACTTGATCCGCGCGGGCGGCCGCATCAGTGCGGGCGTGAGCACTTGAGCGGCGATGGAGCAGACGTGCCGCAGGCCAATAACCTCTCGACCGCGACCCGGATCGTGAGACGCGATCCCGGAAGTCCGGCTACGCAGATCACCGCCGACATCTGCGTGCTGGGCAGCGGCATTGCCGGCGTCTCGGCGGCGCTGGAGGCGGCACGCCTCGGCCTCAAGGTCGTGCTGGTGGACGCCCTGCCGGCGCTCGGCGGCCAGGCGGTGAATTCGCTGATCGGGACGTTCTGCGGCCTCTACGCCAACGGCCCTGACGGCTATCAGCTCACCCACGGGATCGCCGACGAAATCCTGCGCGATCTCGGTGCCGAGGGGGCGCTCCACACCCGGCTCGGACCCAACACCAAGATCGTGCTCTATGACGAGATCCGGCTCGCGCGCTGGATCGAAGAGGCGGTGCACAAGGTCGGCATCACGGCGCTGCTCGGCGCCGTGCAGCGCGGCGTCCAGCGCGCGGACCGCCGGATCAAGTCGATCGATCTCGCAACCCGCTACGGCGATGTCACGCTCGCGGCGACCGGGTTCGTCGATGCCAGCGGCGATGCCGCGCTCGCCTGGGGCGCGGGACTTCAATGTCGCGAGCCGGCCGAAGGCCCGATCTACGGGACGCAGATGTTCGTGCTCGAGGAGATCGACGAGACGCGTCAGCCGACACGCGAGGAGGTGGTGTCGCGCTTGCGGGAACGCGCGCCGAGCTACGGCCTGGTGCGAAGGGACGGCTTCGCCTTCGCGTTTCCAGGCCGCGGCCTCGCGCTCGTCAACATGACCCATGTCGAGACGCCGCTCGAACCGATCGCGGCGTCGCGGAACGCGCTCGAAGGCAAGGCGCAGGCCGACCACGTGGTTCGGTTCCTGAAAGAGGAATTCCCCGAGGCGTTCGGCCATGCGCGCGTCCGCACCTACGGCTTTCCCGGCATCCGCCAGACCCGATGGATCGTCGGCCGCTCGCAGCTCACGCTTGCCGACGTGCGCGCCGGCACGCGCTTTGCGGACGCGGTTGCGCGCACCGCCTGGCCGGTCGAGCTGCACAATCGGCCGGACGGCATTTCCTGGGAAGTGTTCGGTGAGGATCACATGCACTACGTGCCGTTCGGCAGCCTGGTGCCGGCGGAGGTCGACAACGTGGTGGCGGCCGGGCGCTGCATCGACGGCGATGCGGCGGCGCTCTCCAGCGTGCGGGTGATGGGGCCGTGCATCGCAATGGGGGCGGCCGCGGCCCACGCGCTCGATCTCGCCGGCAGCGGCAGCGTGCACCAGATCGACGTCGCGGCGCTGGGGCGGCGGTTGCAGGAGAACCTGGAAGGTCCGTAGGCGGCCAAGGTCGGCGGTTGGAACGAAGACCACTTCGCCGCATTGGCTATGCGTGTAATAATATCGGCGGCACTCAAACCGCTTGATATCGGATCGAGTGATCAAGAGGTTGGCCATGGCCCAAGTGGAAGCGATCGTGGTTCGCAAGTGGACGCTTGGCTACATACACAGCGCACCCGTTCCCAATGGCACGCTCCTGCAGCTGCAATTCACCGATCGTGCGCCGATCAACCTGGCCTTCCCTCAGGAAAGCGCGATGGCAATGGCCAAGGCGATCCTGGATCAGTACTCCAACCCACCACCCACGCCGAATCGTCGGATGTAAGCTGGCGGCGTTTGTGCCCGTAGCCCGGATGGAGCGAAGCGACATCCGGGGTCGCATGCGAGACGCGTGCTTCGTCATTGCGAGGAGCGACAGCGACCGAAGCAATCCAGAAGCGTTCCCGCTTGCCCGCCGTCATGGCCGCGCCAGCCGCGGCAGATGCGCGGGCGCCTCGATCTCCATGCGCAGCAGCGCCGCCGCGACGTTCTTGCCGAGATTGTCCATGCGCAGCGAGCGCGCCGCGCCCCCTTGCAACGCGCCGTTGAGCACGATCTTGAGCGCCAGCAGGTTGTCGAGCGGGTAGACCTCGACCGGGCCCGTGGCGAGCGACGCGAAATGCGTCGCGATGCGCGGCGCCGTCACCTCGCGCTTGAGCACCTCGTAGGTGGGGGCGTCATAGGCGAACAGGCCGATGTCGGCGCGGTCGGCCTTGTCGCCGCTGCGCGCATGCGCGATCCGCCACAACGCGACCTGCATCAGACGTCCTCGACGTCGACCGTGACATGGGGCTCGATCAGGTCGCGACGCACCAGCGTCGGCCAGATGCCGAGCAGCTCCTTGGCGCCCTGGATGCCCTTGAAGCCGCCGGCATAGGGCGGACCGGACAGGCCGAGCCAGGGAAACAGCCGGCCGAAGCCGTCCGCCACCCGGCGGTCGCGGGTGCGAATGGTCATGCGCAGGAAGCATTCGTTGAGCTGGTCGCGATAGGTGGCGTCGGCGTGGGCGCCGAGCAGCGCGTCGTAGCCGATATAGCTCACGTGCATGTCCTCGACCGGCCAGCCGCGCTCGGCGACCAGGCCCTTGATGATCTCGGCCGAGGTCTCGCACTTCTTGTAGGCATCGGGCCAGGAGAACCCGATGATGCCGGTGCCCATCCAGCCGTCGTGATAGCCGGCGACCACCTTCAGCGTTTCGGGACGGGGCGCGCCGCTCGCCCCGGTGACGCGCACCTGATCGCGGCCGAGGTCGTCGAACCTGAGCGTCCCCATGTCGAGCACCACGTCGGGCGAATAGTAGGCGTGCGGGTTGTGCACCTCGTAGAGCAGCTGCTGGCGCAGCGTGTCGAACGAGATGCGCCCGCCGGTCCCCGGCGCCTTCATGAACAGCGCGGCGCCGTCGGCGCCGACTTCGGCGATCGGATAGCCGAGATGCAGGAAATCCTGGGTCTTCGCCCATTCGTCGGCGGAGCCGAAGTTGCCGCCGCTCGCCTGTCCGGAGCATTCCAGCAGATGCCCGACGGTCAGTCCCTGCGCCAGCCGGTCCCAGTCGTCCCAGCGCCACGCGAGCTCATGCATGATCGGGCCGAGCGAGAGCGCCGCATCGGCGACGCGGCCGGTGATGACGATGTCGGCGCCGCGCCCGAGCGCGTCCGCGATCGGCTGCGCGCCGAGATAGGCGCTGGCGAACAACAGGCGGTCGCGCACCGTTGCGATGTCGGCGCCGGTGTCCATGTGCGCCAGCGTCTCGCCGGATGTCCTAAGCTCGTCGAGACGATCGGCGATCGAGTCGCCCGTGACCGTCGCGATCCTCGCCTTCCAGCCCTTGTCGCGAAATGCGCGCGCGACCGCGTCGCGCGCGCCCTGCGGGTTGAGCCCGCCGGCATTCATCACGAACTTCACGCCGTGCTGGGCCGCCAGCGGCCATAGCTCCGCGAGCATCGGCACGACGTCGCGCGCGTAGCCGGCCGCCGGGTCCTTCTGGCGGTCCTTCTGCAGGATCGCGAGCGTCAGCTCGGCGAGATGGTCGGACGCGATGTACTGGACGTTGCCGCTTTCGATCGAGGCGCGAACCGGACGCCAGGAATCGCCGTAGAAGCCCAATCCGGCTCCGATGCGGACCGATTTCATGGGAGCGAAAAGCTAGGGGCAGGCTTTCAAAAAAGCAAATGCTCGGTACAATCCGGCGCTAACCAAGACGCGGGTGCCAACCGTGCCGCCCAAGGGGGAAACTGATTGCTCAGCCAGGTGCTGCAACTGTTCCTTGCCGGGGTCGCGCAGGGCTGCGTCTACGCGCTGGTCGCTCTCGGTTTCGTGCTGATCTACAAGGCCACCGAAACGGTCAATTTCGCGCAGGGCGACCTGATGATGCTCGGCGCGTTCTTCGGCCTCACCGCCAGCGCGGTGCTGGGCTGGCCGTACTGGGCGACCATCCTGTTCGCGATCACCGTCATGGCAGTGGTCGGCATGATGATCGAGCGCATCGTCATCCGCCCGGTGCTCGGCTATCCGACCTTTACGGTGGTGATGATCACCATCGGCATCGGTTACGTGATACGCGGGATCGTCACCATGGTGCCCGGCTGGGGCACCGAGACCCATGCGCTGCCGACCCCGTTCGGGAATGCCGTCGTGCGGATCGGCGGCGCGGTGCTCGCGGTCGAGCAGCTCGCGGTCATTGCCATGACGGCGGCGCTGTGCGCGCTGCTTTACGTCTTCTTCCGTTACGCCAAGCTCGGCGTCGCGATGCAGGCCACTTCGCAGAACCAGCTCGCCGCCTACTACATGGGCATCCCGGTGCGGCGCGTGAACATGCTGATCTGGGGCCTCTCCGCGGCGGTGGCGGCGTTCGGCGGCATCCTGCTCGCCCCGGTCGCATTCGTGCATTCGAACATGGGCTTCATCGGCCTGAAGGCATTCCCCGCGGCGGTGTTGGGCGGCTTCGGCAGCGTGCCGGGCGCGATCGTCGGCGGGCTGATCATCGGCGTTGTCGAGGCGCTTGCCGGTTTCTACCTGCCGGAAGGCTTCAAGGACACCGCCGCCTACGTCGTGGTGCTGATCGTGCTTCTGTTCATGCCGTCCGGCATCTTCGGCGAAACGTTCCACAAGAAGGTCTGAAGCGGTGCGGTTCATCTTCAAGACCGACTACGACCAGGACATCCGGCTGTTCCAGCACGGCGGGCAGGTCTTCTGGTACGGTCTGCTGGTCGCATTGCTGATCGCCGCGCCGTTCCTGGTCAGCGAGTACGTGCTCTCGCAGCTGCACTTCGTGTGCATCTATTCGATCGTCGGCCTCGGGCTGATGCTGCTGGTCGGCTATACCGGGCAGATCTCGCTCGGCCATGCGGCCTTCCTGGCGGTCGGCGCCTACACCGAGGCGCTGCTGCAGTCGAAGGGCATGCCGTTCATCGTCTCGATCACCAGCGCCGCGCTGCTGTCGGCGGCGGTCGGCGTCATCGTCGGGCTCCCGGCGCTGCGGCTCAAGGGCATCTACCTCGCCATCGCCACGCTCGCCTTCAACGTGATCGTGGAGGAGATCGTCACCCGCTGGGAATCGGTCACCGGCGGCAACCAGGGCAAGCACCTCAAGGCGATCGAGCTCGCCGGCTTCCGGCTGGTCGGCGACGCCAGCTTCTACTACCTGTGCCTGGCGCTGACCGCGCTGTCCTGCCTCGCCCTCGTCAACCTGCTGCGCTCGCCGACCGGCCGCGCCTTCGTCGCCATTCGCGATTCGGAGATCTCGGCGAGCTGCATGGGCATCAACCTCGCCAAGTACAAGACCATGTCGTTTGCGCTGTCGGCGGCGCTCACCGGCATCGGCGGCGCGCTCTACGCCCACAAGGTCGCCTTCATCACCCCCGAGCAGTTCACGCTGCTCGACCTCGATCGAGCTCGTCACCATCGTGATCATCGGCGGCGATCGGCTCGCTGCACGGCGCGGTGCTCGGCGCCGCCTTCATCATCGTGCTGCCGCAGCTGATCTCGATCGGCAAGGATTGGCTGCCCGCGGCGATCGCGTCGCAGTCCGGCCTGCAGTCGATCGTGTTCGGGCTGGTGCTGATCGCCTTCATCATCTTCGAGCCGCTCGGCCTCTATGGCCGCTGGCTGAAGATCCGCAGCTATTTCCAGCTGTTCCCGTTCTACCGCGCCGGCACGTTCCGGCGCCAGAAGAGCTACATGCGATCGGAGCGACTGCGGTGAGCTTTAATCCGATCGCGCGCAGTCTTGTGTCCCGGACGCGGTGCAACCGCTGATCCGGGACCTTGCCAAACTCCAGCATTTGTGACGGTCCCGGTTCTGCAGCGCACCACTGCGCTTTGCTTGTGCTGCGCTGCGCCCGGGACACGAGCGACGGTGGGTCCGCGATGAGCTTCTTCCGGGTGGAGAATCTGGGTGCGCTTCGGCGGCGTGATCGCGGTCGCCGGCGTGAGCTTCGAGGTCAGGCAAGGCGAGGTCTACACCATCATCGGGCCGAACGGCGCCGGCAAGACCACGATCTTCAACCTGATCGGGCTGATCTACCCGCCGACGTCCGGCCGCATCCTGTTCCAAGATCGGGAGGTGAAAGGCGCGCCGCATCACGTCGCCGAGCTCGGCATCGCGCGCACGTTCCAGAACATCGAGCTGTTCGAGCACGCGACCGTGCTGCAGAACCTGTTGATCGGCCGCCACCGCCACTGCTCGACCGCGCTGTGGCAGGAGCTGCTGTTCCTGCCCGCCGTGCGCGCCGCCGAGCTCGCCCACCGCGCCGCGGTCGAGCGCGTGATCGACCTGCTCGATCTCGCGCACTACCGCGACAGCCTGGTCGCCGGGCTGCCCTACGGCGTGCGCAAGGTGGTCGAGCTCGGCCGCGCGCTCGCGACCGAGCCGAAGCTGATGCTGCTCGACGAGCCCTCGTCCGGCCTCAACCCGGAGGAAACCAACGACATGGCGTTCTGGATCGCCGACATCCAGCGCGAGCTCGGCATCACCATCCTGATGGTCGAGCACGACATGAACCTGGTGTCGCGCGTCTCCAGCCGCGTGCTGGCGCTCAACGAGGGCCGCATGATCGCCGAGGGCACGCCGGCCGAGGTGCAGTCGCACCCGGCGGTGATCGAAGCCTATCTCGGCGGAGCGTGATGGCGCCATGACGGCCCCGATCCTCGAGCTGCTCAACGTCGAATCGAGCTACGGCCCGGTGCAGGCGTTGCGCGGCGTGAGCCTGTCGGTGCCGGAGGGCAAGATCGTCACCGTGCTCGGCGCCAACGGCGCCGGCAAGTCGACGACGCTCAAGACGATCTCCGGCATCATCGATCCGCTCAAGGGGCAGGTGAAGTTCCGCGGGGGGGAGATCCAGGGGCGCTCTCCCGACCGCATCGTGCGCGCCGGCATCGTGCACGTCCCGGAAGGCCGCGAGGTCTTTCCGCTGCTCTCGGTCGAGGACAATCTGCGGATGGGCGCATATACGCGGCGCGACAGCGACGGCATCGCGCAGGACCTGGAGGCGGTGTTCGGCTATTTTCCGATCCTGCGCGAGCGCGCCAAACAGGAGGCGGGGCAGCTCTCGGGCGGCCAGCAGCAGATGCTGGCGATCGCGCGCGCCTTGCTGGCGCGGCCGCAGGTGATCCTGATGGACGAGCCCAGCCTCGGGCTGTCGCCGAAGCTCACGGCGGAGATCTTCGCCATCGTTCAGCGCATCAATCGCGAACGCGGCGCGACCATCCTGTTGGTCGAGCAGAACGCCCACATGGCGCTCAGCATCGCCGACTACGGCTACGTGCTGGAAGTCGGCCGCATCGTGATGGAAGATACCGGCGCGCGGCTTGCGGAGAAGCCGGATATCCAGGAATTCTACCTCGGCATGAAGGCAAGCGGGGTGCGGGGAGAGCGGCGGTGGAAAAAGAAGAAGCTGTGGCGGTGAACGGCGCGGCCGACACCGTGCCGAAAATGTTCTGGCACTCGGTGCGCGCGCGCGGTCCCGAGGTGATCCTGCGCCAGAAGGAGTTCGGCATCTGGCAGAGCGTCACCTGGGCCGAGTTCGGCGCCATCGCGCGCGAGGTCGGCATGGGGCTGATCGCGCTCGGCTTCGAGCCGGGGGAATGCGCCGCCGTGCTCTCCAACACCAACCGCGAGTGGCTGTACGCCGACATGGGAATCCTCGGCGCCGGCGGGGTCTCGAACGGCATCTATCCGACCGACGCCCCGGCGCAGGTCGAGTATCTGTGCGCCGATTCAAGCGTCGTGCACCTGTTCGTCGAGGACGACGAGCAGCTCGACAAGGCGCTCGAAGTGCGTGAGCGGCTGCCGCGGCTGCGCAAGATCATCGTGTTCGATATGGAGGGCCTGCGCGACTTCGACGATCCGCAGGTCATGAGCTTCGAGGCTCTGCGCGCGCTCGGGCGCGACCACCAGGCCGCGCATCCGGAGCTCTGGGAGGTGCGCCTCATCACCCGCAAGCCGCACGACCTTGCGATTCTGATCTACACCTCGGGAACGACCGGCAAACCGAAGGGCGCGATGCTCTCGCACGCCAACATCGTGTTCGCCTGCAACCTCTATCTGTCGAATCTTCGAGCAGCGCCCGGACGACGAACGGATCTGCTTCCTGCCGCTCTGCCACGTGGCCGAGCGCGTGGTCGGGTGCTACACCGCCCTGCTCGCCGGCACCCGGCTCAACTTCGTGGAGAATCCCGAGACCGTGCCGGAGAACGTGCGCGAGATCGCCCCGACCGTCTTCGGCGCGGTGCCGCGGATCTGGGAGAAGTTCTACTCGGCCGTGCTGATCAGGCTCAAGGAGGCGAGCCGGCTGCAGCAGCTGGCGTACGGCGTCGCCATCGGCATCGGCCAGCGGGTGGCGAAGCGGCGCGAGCAGCGCAAACCGGTGCCGGCCCCGCTGGCCGCGGCATTCTGGTTCGCGCGCGTACTGGTCCTCAACAACATCCGCAAGGTGATCGGCGTGCACCGGGCGCGGCTGCTGATCACCGGCGCGGCGCCGATCTCGCCCGATCTCTTGCGCTGGTACATGGCGCTCGGGCTGGAGATGGTCGAGGTCTGGGGACAGACCGAGTCCGGCGGCATCTCGACCGCGATCCCGGCCGGCGGCGCCAAGCCCGGATCGATCGGCCTGCCGCTGCCCGAGACCGAGGTCAAGCTGTCGCGGCGACGGCGAGCTGCTGGTGCGCAGCCCATCGGTGTTCATGGGCTATCTCAACCAGCCGGAAAAGACCGCCGAGACGCTGCGCGACGGCTGGCTGCACACCGGCGACGTCGGCCGGGTCGACGCGGAAGGCTATTTCTACATCACCGACCGCATGAAGGACATCATCATCACGGCCGGCGGCAAGAACGTGACGCCGTCGGAAATCGAGAACCAGCTCAAGTTCTCGCCCTACGTCACCGATGCGGTCGTGATCGGCGACCGCCGCCCGTTCCTCACCGCGCTGATCATGATCGATCACGAGAACGTCGAGCAGTACGCGCAGGAACGGTCGATCCCGTTCTCGAACTACGCGAGCCTGTGCCGGCGGCCGGAGATCCAGGA
Organism: uncultured Alphaproteobacteria bacterium; assembly: GCA_963788095.1. Lineage (GTDB taxonomy): Bacteria > Pseudomonadota > Alphaproteobacteria > Rhizobiales > Xanthobacteraceae > CAVTXS01. The sequence continues at coordinate 21,253 of CAWBFP010000042.1, forward strand.
GCTGATCGAGGGCGAGATCGCCAAGGTCAATGCCGGCTTCGCGCGCGTCGAGCAGGTGCGCAAGTTCCGCCTGATCGAGCAGAAGCTCACCGCCGAGGACGAGGAACTGACCCCGACCATGAAGCTCAAGCGCAAGCTGGTGAACGAGAAGTATCGCGACCTGATCGAGGCGATGTATGGCCGCGAGGCGGCGTGATAGGGGTGGTGAGAGGTGGGATTGGGGATGTGTGGTTTGTATGAATGTATTGGTCTTGATTGGAGTGGATTGCGCTCTGGTTATATGGATATAGCGTGTGTGTGATTCATTCATGGATAGGTCTCGATTGGGTTATTTGGGTGATTAGTGTTGTATGTGTGGGAAGATTGATTCTTTATTTCTTGTTGCCTCATAGATCTCGGTGGGTAAGTGGATGTAGCTATGTTATTGTGTGCTTCTTATTTCGTGTAGTTTCTTTGTTGTGTTGAGGTTGTTCCTTGTTCGGTTTGCATATTGTTGACGTGTCGCGCGCAGGGGTTGTTAAGGTTGGTTGTCGCGCTGATCTCTGTGTCGCTCTGTGCTGCTAAGCATGGTGTGAAGATTAAGTGGGTGGATAGCGCATCATCGGTCTTTTGATCTCGAAGTCGCGACTCTTGGTTAGCACCGCTAGGTGATGTGGGTGAGCTTGTTAGCTAGCGCGATCGCTAGCACATTGCGATGCAGGCGCTTCTTGGTGGTGTCGATATAGGATTTGAGGTGTGTCGCTCCCAGCTCTGAGGTTTGATCAGCACAACCAAGCGGTCTGCACGAACAGGACTCGCAGATAGCGATTGCCGCGCTTCGAGATCTTGCGAGGATGTGCGATCTCGTGGAGATCTGCGCGGCACAAGCTAGAGCCAAGCGGTGAAGTCGCGCTCTTTCGAGAACACGTCGCTGGTGCCGATCGCAGCGACTGTCGCACTCGAGATGATCGGGTCGATGCTAGGCACGCTCATCAGACGCTCACAGCCGGTGTCCTTGCGGGCCAGAGCCTCAATCTCAGTTGACAGCCCCTCGATGCGCTCGTCGAGGGCGCCAGTGGCGGTCAGTTCCTCGATCACGCGCACCATGCGCGCAGAGAGCACGTCGCCGCGCGAGGCGAGAATGCCGGGCAACTCGGCACGCAAGAAGCGCAGGCCCTGGCGCACCGCAATGCCACGTTCCAGCATGAAGGCGCAGAATCTGATTGATGATCCCGGTCCGCTGCGAGACGAGCCGCTCGCGCACGCGATGCAACGCTTGCAAATCCAGCTGCTCGGCCGTCTTGGTCGCAACGAACTTCATGGTTGGCCGCTGTACCGCCTCGGCGATCGCCTCCGCGTCGCGGAAGTCGTTCTTCTGTCCCTTCGAGTAGGGGCGCACGTACTTCGCCGGCATCAGCCGGGCATCGTGCCCGAGGCCTTGAGCTTCCGGCTCAGATGGTGCGCACCAACGCAGGCCTCCATGCAGATCAGGCACGGCGCCATGCTTGCAAGTAGCGATGCCATCTGCCAGCGCGACCATTTCTGGCGCAACGCGATAGCGCAGCGCAAGTCAAGGCCAACCAAGTGCAAAGAGTTCTTGCAGATGTAGATGTATAAAGGAGATAGAGATTTGCATTTAGATGGATTGTTTGTTTTGGGTTGAGTTAAAATGGGGCAGCGTCATTGCGAGTTGCACACCGGTTGCGGCCGATCCACCTGGATGAAACTTGGGCAATGCCTCATCCTGATCAGGATGACCGTGTTGTGGGGCAACGCTTGTTCTGACTCGTCATCCTGAGGCGCTCGCCCGACGAAGTCGGGCGAGCCTCGAAGGACGCACAACATAACAGCTGCACGGCAGAGCAGCATCCTTCGAGGCCCTCGCTTCGCTCGGGCACCTCAGATGACGGCGTGGGGGGCCACGAAACTCAACCGCCTCCGTCATTGCAAGTCCCTCCGTTTCTTCCTAATCCTACTGAGTCAGAACGCCGCACCCGCTGGTGTGAAGAATCAATTATTGGAGGCGCTTCCCACGCGGCAGGGGAGGTTGGGATGGGTGTTCACCGGGCGGCCGATATTGAACGACGTTTTGCGGTTATATCGAGGGTCTTGTGAGCGTGATCGGGCACCGGGATCGGGCCGGGCCGTTACGCGACTATTGCGTGGGCTTGGTGATGCCGGGTGCCCGCAAGAGCGTGGAGCCGATGGCGGCGCTCACGGCGCCTGAGCGGACGGCGGCACAGCATCAGTCGTTGCTGCATTTTGTCGGCCAAGGGCCGTGGTCGGACGAGAAGGTCTTGGCGAAGGTTCGTGAGCTGGTGATGCCTCGGATCGAGCGTGCCGCGCCGATCGAGGCCTGGATCATCGACGACACGAGCTTCCCCAAGCAGGGACGGCATTCAGTTGGGGTAGCACGTCAATATTGCGGCCAGCTTGGCAAGCAGGCGAACTGCCAGGTGGCGGTATCGCTGTCTATTGTCAACCGGCACGCGAGCCTGCCGGTGGCCTATCGGCTGTATTTGCCGAAGGACTGGGCGCAGGATGGTGAGCGGCGGCGCAAAGCGGAGATACCGCAGCAGATTAGCTTTAAGACCAAGCCGGAGATCGCGCTGGAGCAGATCGGCTGGGCGTGTGAGGCCGGGCTTCCGCGCGGGACCGTGCTTATGGACACTCGCTACGGCCACGATGCGAAGCTGCGCACGGGCATCACCGAGCTTAAATTGGCCTATGTGGCCGGCATTCAGTCGCCGACGCTGGTCTCGGCACCAGGCCCGCGGCCTGGCCCCGCACCGCGCAAGGGCCGCCGCCGCGAACCAGATGCGCTCTCGGTCAAGGAGGTTGCCGTTGGGCTGAGCAGGAAAGCGTGGCGCACGATCACGTGGCGCGAAGGCACGAACGAATGGCTATCGTCACGCTTTGCCCGGTTGCGAATTTGCGTTGCGTCGCGGGATGGCGAGAAGTCGAGCAAAGAATGGCTGCTGATCGAGTGGCCCGAGGGTGAGAAGGAGCCAACCAAATACTGGCTCTCCACCTTGCCAAAAAAGACCCGCTTCCGCGATCTCGTCGAGCGCGCCAAACTGCGCTGGCGCATCGAGCGCGATTATCAGGAGCTCAAGCAGGAGGTCGGGCTCGGGCATTTTGAAGGGCGTGGATGGCGTGGCTTCCATCACCACGCCACACTGTGCATTGCGGCCTATGGCTTCCTGGTCTCCGAAAGGGAGACAATTCCCCCCTCAGGACCTCGTTCCACCGCGCGATTCGCGCAACTTGCTCTACCCAACGGTTACAGACCCAGAGGATCCGCCATTGCGGCCTGAGCGGCACATCCCAAACTCAATCGCAACGATGCGAATACGCTTGATCGATGCGATCGCCAAGAGCTTGCCACGATGTCCATGCTGTGGGGCACGCCATGCCAACCGCAACCGGAGAATATTGTGACGCAGTAGGACTAAGAGCGTTGGCGACGCAGCAATCCAGATCGACATCGCCGTTCTGGATTGCTTGAGCGCCAGGAAAGCTGGCGCGGTCCTGCCGGTGCAAGTCCGGCCCAGGTAAGGTGTAGCGCCCGCCTGGTAGTGAGTGTTGCGTGGCCGTCGGCGACGGCGGCTGCGAAGCGTACACAACGATCCTGTGGGGTGGGCTATTGAGCCGCGAAAGACAGAAAGTCGCAGAGGCCGAGCCGGTAAGCAACGTCGAAGGCAACATGTGCGGCGCCGCTATGCGAGGCGCTGACGCTCTGCCGTGGTCGAAGACCCCATCACGCAGGAAGGGATCGCGTTGGAACCTGGGAGGTCCCGCCTCTGGCCGGTGGCGATATGCCCGAAGGCCCGCATCGGGAAGGCGAGGAGCCGAAAGCCGATGATGCACGGAGACGGGACGTCGGACGCGGCCATAGTAGCTGGGAAGCCTGCGAACGAAGCGGTGCAAGCCGCGGAGGAGCAGGTGGAGCGAAGGGCCGCGACCAAGGGGAATGCGGAGCAGCAAAGCACGTGCCGGACGCTGTGCCGGACAGGCGTGACCCAAGCGCTGGACCGCATACGGCGAACTGCAAGGGAAAGGAAGAAGGAGAGGTTCACCGCGCTGCTCCACCACATCAGCCCCGAGCTGCTTGAGGCGGCGTTCTATGCGCTCAAAGAGCACGCTGCCGCGGGCCTGGACGGGTTGAGCTGGCAGGACTACGAGCAACACCTCGAGGGCAACCTCGCAGACCTGCATGCTCGGGTCCATCGGGGAGCGTATCGGCCGCTGCCGGCCCGGCGGGTCTATATCCCGAAGTCGGACGGCGGGCAGCGCCCGCTGGCGGTCGCCGCGCTGGAGGACAAGATCGTCCAGCGGGCGACGGCGGCGGTGCTCAACGCGATCTACGAGGAAGACTTCCTCGGGTTCTCGTACGGGTTCCGACCCAGGCGCAGCGCGCACGATGCGATGAATGCGCTGATGGTCGGGATCGCGCGCCGCAGGGTGAACTTCATCGTCGACGCCGACATCCGCTCGTTCTTCGATACGGTAAGCCAGCAATGGCTGATCCGCTTCGTCGAACATCGGATCGGCGACCAGCGCATCATCCGCCTGATCCGCAAATGGCTCAGAGCGGGGGTGCTGAAAGACGGGATCGTGCGCGTCAGCGACAGCGGGACGGCGCAAGGGGCGGTGATCTCGCCGCTGCTCGCCAACATCTACCTGCACTACGCGCTCGATCTGTGGGCCGCGCGCTTCCGACGGCGCGAGGCCACCGGCGACATGATCATCGTGCGCTATGCCGACGACTTCATCGTCGGGTTCGAGCACGACCACGACGCCCGGCGCTTCCTCGACGCTCTGCGCGAACGGCTCAAGGAGTTCGCGCTGTCGCTGCATCCCGAGAAGACCCGACTGATCGAGTTCGGCCGCTTCGCGGCGAGGAACCGCAAGGCGCGCGGGCTCGGCAAGCCGGAGACCTTCGACTTCCTCGGCTTCACCTTCATCTGCGGCCGATCGAAACGAGGCAAGTTCCTGATCAGGCGCAAGTCTCGCGGCGATCGTATGCGGGCGAAGCTGCAAGCCGTGAAGCAGGACCTGCGACGGCGCATGCACCAGCCGGTAGCCCAACAGGGCAAATGGCTGAAGCAGGTCGTCACCGGATACTTCAACTACCACGCGGTGCCGACCAACAGTCGGGCGCTCAGCGTCTTCCGCTTCTTCGTCACCGAGCTCTGGAGGCGGGCGCTCCGGCGCCGCAGCCAGACCGGCGGCATGACGTGGAAGACCTTCACGCGCCTCGCCAACGACTGGCTCCCAAGGCCGCGCATCCTTTATCCATCGCCACAAGCAAGCTTCGCCGTCATGCACCCGAGGTGGGAGCCGTATGCGGGAAAGCCGCACGTACGGATCTGTGCGGGGGGCGCTCAGCAATGAGCGTCCCTACCGCGACCGCCTTCGGCTCGCAATGACGGGTGAGGGAGGTGGGAATCGGCCCGCCCTGCCGCTTGATTTCCGAGCGCCCAGACGGCGCACAATCGCCGCAACGCACCAGAGGGAGGATTAACCCGATGAAATGTTTTGCCGCCGCAACGCTTGCGCTTTTTGCCGCCTCGCCGGCGCTGGCGCAGACGCAGGGCGTCTCGAGTTCCGAAATCGTCGTCGGCACCGCGCAGGACCTCTCCGGCCCGATCGTCTCGCTGTCGAAGCCGGCGGTGAACGGCATGCGCATGCGCGTCGACGAGATCAACGCCGCCGGCGGCATCCACGGCCGCAAGCTCCGCCTCGTGGTCGAGGATCACGGCTACGATCCGAAGAAGGCGGTGCTTGCCGCCCAGAAGATGGTGCAGCAGGACCGCATCTTCGCCGCCGTCGGCTCGATCGGCACCCCGACCGCGGTTGCCGCCATGCCGCTCTACCTCGACCGCAACGTCGCGCACCTGTTCCCGCTCACCGGCGCGCGCGAAATGTTCGAGCCGCTGCATAAGCTCAAATATTCGTTCTCGGCGCCGTACTACGATCAGATGCGCGCCGGGCTCAAGCGCCTGATCAAGGACAAGGGCCTGAAGAAGATCTGCACGCTCTACCAGGACGACGATTTCGGCCTGGAGGTGATGCGCGGCGGCGAGGATGGCCTTAAGGACCTCAACATGGCCTATGCCGAGCGCACCACCTACAAGCGCGGCGCGACCGACTTCTCCTCGCAGGTCCAGAGGATGAAGGAGGCCGGCTGCGACGGCGTGGTGATGGGCACCATCATCCGCGAGACCATCGGAACCATCGCGACCGCGCGCCGGCTCGACTGGAACCCGCAGTTCATCGGCACGACCGCGAGCTACTTCGACATCATCCACAAGCTCGGCGGGCCGGCGGTCAACGGGTTCTACTCGACCTGCACCATCAACTATCCGTACGACGACGATCCGTCGAAGGAAGTGCGCGACTGGTTCGCGACCTATAAGCAGAAGTTCGGCGAGGACCCGACGGTGTTGTCGGTCTACGGCTACCAGCTCCTGGGCATGTTCGCGACCGCGGCCGAGAAGGCCGGGCAGAACCTCAATCCCGACACGCTGGCGGCCGCGCTCGAGACCTTGACCGTGCCCGGCGACAAGTTCGGCGGCGACGAGCAGAAGTTCGGGCCGACCAAGCACCTCGGCTCCGACCGCTCGATGCTGTGCCAGATCGTCAATGGCAAGTGGAAGTCGGTCAGCGAGTACATCAACTGAGGCTCGCCGAAGCGCGCTCGATTGCTGAGCGAATCGAGCGCGCTCTCAGCCTTCGGATTTGAGGTTGCGGCCTGGGCAGGCGCCGCTTGCAGGCCGGGGAACTTGGTTTGCGCGTCGGCAGCCTCGATGACGCGATAACTGCCTCCGCCGTCGGTTGTGCAGAGGTGCTGCGCGTCGTCGACTACGAGGGGCGGACTATCTGCTTCGAGACCGCCCATCATCGTTTCAGGTGGTTCACCTGCTCGTCTTTCTCCCCGGCAGGGACCAACCGTCGTTTATCCCGTGCCCAGGATACCGCCATGCTATCTGGCGGCGGCCATCAGAACGTCCGGCGCGCATCGCGTATAGGTTTGAGTGCCGCGTTTGCTCGTCCACGTCAGCCGATTGTCGTTGACGGTGAGGTGGACGTTGGCCGTCCAGCGTTCACGCGGGTTCGAACACTTTGCGACCACCCGCAATCCTGTTTCCGTCTCCTTCTTGTCCTTGAAAGCACAGAACGTCTCGCCGGCCCACGCCCCCTCGGCACTTATGACCGCCGGCAGAACGCCCGCTCTGAGCGTTCGCGCCGAGCAGGTACCTTCATCGGGGGTCCAGACGCCCACGATCGCAGCTTTCTTCACGGACTCAGGGTCGGCGTGATCTGCAGAAGGATTGCGGGACTGGAGTGGCTGCCGCGAGCTCCTGCTGCGCGGCGCGGCCTGGACCGTTTCAACTGCTTGCTGCGGCGCAGCGGGTTGAGTTTCCGAGTACGCGACCTCGACGACGGATGGCGATTCCATTGACGGCTTGATCGGTTCGGAGACGTCCGACGCCACCATAACCGTCTCGACGCGGTCGGGTTGAGCGGTCGGTTGGATTTCAACACTGGGAACCGCTGTCGTTGCGACCGATTGTTGCGTGATCGACCAACCTGACTCCCGGGCAGCCTGATCAGGCAAGCTGTCGATCTTTGGCAGTTTGGCGAAGGGACCGAGATTGAGAACGACGGCAATGCAGGTCAGCATCGCTCCTGCAGTAGCAAGTCCATGTAAATGAACCATTCGTGGGCGAAGAAACGATCGTGGCAGCGTGGCTTTGCCCCATGGAAGCATCTGGTGTCTCCCTTCAGGTTGGCTGCAGTATCGCTCGTTCGCCCTGCCGACGCGATCTGCAATCCCTGCGGCAGGGCCCGGATGTCGTACTCGTTACGCTGGAAGATCGACAGCAAACCCCATCATTGATTCTAGTCGTTTGGATGGCGCAAACGTGGCGCAAGCCCGGATGTTTTGCAGTACCGATCCGCCCGGACGGGGTGCAAAGTTTTCGGCGGCGCGGCAGGCGCGCCCGCTGGGTCCTTGAAGCTGGCGGCACAAACTCCGTTTAGCCACCGATTCAGCGGTATGCTGGTGCGTGCTCCGCCATGGCTTTTCCCACACAATTGCTTCAGGGCCGGCATTTTTCCGAGACGATGAGCCGCGCGCGGACGTGGTCGCCTCTCACGCGTGTTGCAAGCTTGGGACTTGGAGGAAGAAAGTGCAGCTGGCCAAGGCGCATCGTGCGAATCACGAAGACCGAGGGTGAGCAATCTGCGCGAAGCGCTGGCGGCGAGCGCCCAATCGCGTGCGCCTAGTGCGAGCCGCGAGCAGGCCGCCGCTCGCATTCGCACCTATGGGGCAACGAGCTCCACGCGCCGGTTGAGCGCGCGGCCGTCTTCGGTTCCGTTGGGGCCGACCGGCGCCAGAAATCCGACGCCGGCGGTGCGCAGCCGCGTACTGGCGATCCGGTATGATCGCACCAGCTCGGCCGAAACCGCTTCGGCGCGCCGGCGCGACAGGTCCATGTTGTGCTCGTAGTTGCCTTGGCTGTCGGTGTGGCCGACGATGACGACGTTGAGCTGCGGCTGCGCGCGCAGGAGCTTGGCGATCTCGTCGAGCGTCGCCCGGCTCTCCGGCTTGATCACCGCCTTGTCGGTATCGAAGTAGATGCCGTAGAGCGCGATGTGGCCTTTCTCGCGCAACCCTTGCGCCATTGCGCCGGCGTCGATCATCTTGTTCTCGATCGCCCCGACCACGGCCACCACCAGCTGCGCGTAGACGTCCTCGTTGCTCTTGCTCACCAACACGGTCGCATAGGTTTCGCGTCCGCCCTCTGCCTTGCGCCCGGCGTAGTAGCGGTAGTTGAAACCGTCGATCCACATCTGCGGCATCGGCAGCGTGTCGACCGCTTCGACGAAGGGAATGCCTCCGCACGCGTCGGTCTCGCAGGCGAGGAGCGTCTCGAAGCCGGCTTTGGTGAGCTGGGTTTCGAAATTGCGCGCCACTTCGAGGATCGATGGGCCTGGATTGCTGCGATAGGCGAGGCGGGTGACGCGGCCCTCGACCTTGCGCTCGCCGGACGGCCGCCCGTCGCGAAACGGCGAGACCTGCAGCCGCGTCGTGTCGAAGTCCTTGGCCTGGTGGCCGGTGATGACGCTGCCCGCGAAGCGGCCGATGCCGGGATAGTCCCGCGCTCCCGGCACATCGCGCGCCTGCGCCAGCGCGCCGGGAATTTCGAGCGCGGAGAGCGCGAGCACGAGCAGGAAGGCGCACCAGACGCCAATGGATGGTCGCATGGTCTTGACCCCCTCGCCGCAGTGCCCGGCTCGCCAACTCGCACCCAGAGCTACGCACCGACTATCGCGCCGATCCGGACCACGCGCCAGTGGCTGACCGGGCAGGCCGCGGCAGCTATGTGCGCCGGGTAGGCACGAGGTGTGTCGCGTTCGCGGTCGGAACGTGCTCGGTGCAGGAATAGCCGAGCTTCGCTACGTCGATATCGGCGAATAGGTGTTCGCCGGAGCCGAGCAGGACGGGCGAAACCGCGAGGTGCAGCTCGTCGATGAGACCTGCGCGCAAATATGCCTGATGGTCGCGATCCCGCCGCCGAGCCGGACGTCCTGCCCATTGGCCGCTTCGACCGCGCGCTCCAGGGCGGGGTAGATGCCATCGGTGATGAAGTGGAAGGTCGTGCCGCCGTCCATGACGATCGAGGCGCGCGGGTGGTGGGTGAGCACGAACACCGGGGTGTGATAGGGCGGGGTGTCGCCCCACCAGCCCTTCCAGCGCTCGTCGGGCCATGCTCCCCACGGCCGCCCACCCCCCCCCCCCCCCCCGCCGACCCCGAGCGGATTGGCGAGGTCCTGGTCGGGGCCGGCCGCATAGCCGTCGAGCGAAATCGTGAAGGCGTGGACGCGCAGCTTGGGCATCGAGGAGCGATTCTCCAATTCCTTACGCGCCGGGGCAACCAGCTCGCTTGGGGGGCCGCGCTGTTACTTAGTCCGCGAACGCGCTGCGGCAGCCCTGCGCGTCGCCTCGTGACGTCTGACCAATGCGCGCGTCGCCTCGCCGGCGCGGCGGGCGCGCTCGATCGGCGATAGGCCCGCATACGCTGCCGACGGCGCCTCCACGGCGACCGGGATCGTGGGCGGAAAGGCAGCCAGGAACTCGCAAAGCCACAGCTCGCCCTCCCCGGGATAGATCCGCCCGCCTCTTGCTTCTGCACGGAGGCCTTCGGCGGGCGGCGGTATACGCGGGGCGTCGCAAAGATGCAGGTAGGAAAACAGCGCCGGGTCATAGCGGGTGATGTCGGCCGGGCTGCCGCCCGAACGGCTCAGGTGCAGCGCGTCCACCAGCAGGCCCGCATCCGCCGGCGCCGCCGTCGCGAGCAGGTCGGCAGCCGCCGCCAGGTTGCGTACCTGCGAGTACGGGATGAATTCCAGCATCACGCGCAAGCCGCGAGCCCTGGCGGCGGAGCACAGGCCGGCGAGATTGTCGCTCATCCGGCCGCGGTCCGGATCGTTGCCGACGGTGAGCACATGGCGGGCGCCGAGATCCGCGGCGACGTCAAGCGCCGGGGCAAGCGCCTCGATGCGCGTCTGCGGCATTAGCCAGATCGCCTCGATGTCGAGGATGGTCACGCCGGTCTCCGCCAGGCGGGCCTTGATGCGCCGTTGCAGCGCCGTGTCGCCGACAACCGGCACGATCTCGTCCCCGGGGAGCGGCGGCACGATCCGCAATCCGACCGCGTCGAAGCCGCCGGCCGCGCCTGCCTCGATCAGGGCGAGCGGGGCCGCGTCCAGCACGGTCAAGTGGGCGAGCGATAGGGCGCGCATCAGACCGCGGTGACCTTGGCCACCGCCTCCGGCCCATAGTCGCCCGCAGGCAGGCGCAGGAACGCCCGCGTCGCCTCGAGCTGGTGGTCCATCATCACGGTGCCCGGCTGCACGTGGCAGCCGCGCGCCTGCGCGGCGGCGAGCAGCGGCGTGATCTGCGGGTGCACGACCACGTCGCCGACGATCGCGCCGGCTGCAAGCTCCACGCAGTCGATCGGGACGGGATCGTCCGGCTGCATGCCGGCGGGGCTTGCGTTCACGATCAGGTCGAAACCTTCGGCCGCCGCAGCCGACGTACCCGACGGCGTTCCGGCGGCCTCGAGGCGGCGGGCGAGGTCGGCGGCGCGCTCGCGCGCGATATCGGAGACACGCACCGACGCGGCTCCCGCCTCGGCGAGCGCGAAAGCGATCGCGGCGCCGACGCCGCCCGATCCAACCACGAGCGCCCGCCGTCCGGCGATGCGCTGGCCGCTGCGCAAAAGTCCGTTGACGAAGCCGATGCCGTCGACGATGTCGCCGGTCCAGTGCCCGTCCGCTTCCGGCCGCATGACGTTGACGCTGCCGACAAGCCGCGCCCGCGGGGTGAGCGCGTCGACGAGCTGCGCGGCGGCCGGCTTGTGCGGAATGGTGACGATCAGGCCGATGAGGTTGAGCGCGCGGCGGATGCCGGCGAAGGCGTCGGCGAGATCGCGCGGCTTGACGTGCAGCGGGATGCAGACCGCGTTGATGCCGTTGAGCCGGAACAGCGCGCTCCAGAGCTCGGGCGCGCGCACCTGCCGGATCGGATCGCCGAAGATCCCGAGTAGCTGCGTCGAGCCGTCGACGATGCGGGTCTTCACGTGAGATCCTCCGCTCTCAGCAGGTAGGCGAGATCGTAGACCGCGGACTGCTGCGAGGCGATCTCGACGGTTTCGCGCACCATGGCGTGCGCGGCGTCGATCGTGGCTTCGAGCTCGCGCCGGCCGACGCCCTCCACCATTACGACGGCGTCGAACACCTCCTCGCCGGTCTGGTGACGCAGCTCCGACTCCCGGGTCCTGATCCGCGTGGTCGCGGGCGCCGCGACGCCGAGCTGCGCACCCGTCACGCCGTCGAGCGCCAGCATGCGGGCGGCGAGCTTCTCGGCCGCAGCCTCGAAATCGGCCGCGCCGCTGGCGGCGAGATTGAGCCGGATGGTCGCGATCGCGCCGCCGACGCCGCATCCGAGGCTAGCCGCGGTGACGCAGGCCGAGCGCGCGAAGTTGAGGAAATTCGGCTGCGTGCGCATGCTCCACGCGGTCGGATTGTTGAGCCGCGCCCGATACGCCTCGGAGCTGAACGTCTCCAGCGTCGCGCCCTCGTAGAGCGTGAAGTAGCGCTGGTGGTCGCGGTTGCGGTCGACATAGCGGCGGCCGACGCGGATGCCCGGCACGCCGAGGCGCTCCGGCATGTGCTGGCGTGTGTGCCAGGCGTTGTACTCGGCGTCGCCGGCTTCGACGATGTCGTGCCAGATCGCCAGGAACGCCCTGCCCGTGAGCGCCATCTTCACCCCACCACGTAGGCGGCGCCGCCGGTGGCGATCAGGTCGCCGTGTCGTTGGCGAGCTCCATATGCGCGACCGCGATGCGGTTGCCGAGCCTGACCACGCGGCCGGTAGCGATGAAATATTGGCCGCGGCCGGGGCGCAGGTAGTCGACGTGCAGGTCGATGGTGCCGATGTTGGGGAACTTGACGCCGCCGCCGGAGCGGTCGCTGCCCTGCTTGAGCAGCGCGAGCTGGATCGCCAGCCCCGCGGTCACGTCGAGCACCGCCGAGATCACGCCGCCGTGCAGGATCTGGCGGAGCGGATTGCCGACCAGGTCCGGGCGCATGTCGAAGCGGATCTTCGGCGCCTCGGGGTCGACCGACTCGATCTTCAGTCCGAGCACGCGGTTGAACGGCACGATCTCCTCGAACACCTGACGCATCCGCGCTTCCATCGTCTTGGCATCGATCGCCTGCGTCATCCCCGCCACCCGAGTTGTTTCGCCGCCAGGTCCTTCATGATCTCCTCGGCGCCGCCGCCGATCGCGAACACCTTCGCCTCGCGGTAGACGCGCTCGGCGCGCGTGCCGCGGACGAAGCCGGCGCCGCCGAGCGTCTGCACCGCTTCGTCGGCGCAGAATTGCATCGTGCGCGCGCAAAAGTTCTTGGCCATCGCAAGCTGCGCGATCCACTGCCGCTCGCGCGGCGCCTGGGTGAGCTTCCAGGCGGTATCGTAGAGCATGGCGCGCGCCGCATGCACGCGGGTCTGCATGTCGACGAGCTTGTGGCGCACCGCCTGGTGCTCGACCAGCCGCTGCCCGAAGGTCTTGCGCTCGCGCGCCCACTCGACCGCATCGTCGAGGCAGGCCTGCGCGAAGCCGACCGCCGCCGCCGCCATCGCGAGCCGCTCGGCATTGAAGTTGTGCATGATGGCGCGAAAGCCGGCGTTCTCCTCGCCGATCAGGTTTGCGACCGGCACCCGCACGTCGTCGAAGCGCAGCATCGCCGTGTCGGAGCACCACCAGCCCATCTTCTTGAGCGGCGCGCGCGAAAAGCCCGGCCGGTCGCGCTCGATCAAGAGCAGCGACACGCCGGCGGCGCCAGGCCCGCCGGTGCGCACCGCCACCGAGTAATAGTCGGCGCGCATGCCGGAGGTGATGAAGGCCTTCTCGCCGTTGACCACGTAGTCGCCGCCGTCGAGCCGCGCGCTGGTCGCGCAGGTGCGCCACGTCCGATCCGCCGCCCGGCTCGGTGATCGCGAGCGCGCTGATCTTCTCGCCGGCAAGGATCGCCGGCAGCACCCGGCGCTTGAGCTCTTCGCTGCCGGCAGCGGCGATCGGCGGCGCGCCGATCTGGTGCGAGAACAGCCCGGCATGGATGCCGCCGGCGCCGGCGAGCGCGATCTCCTCCGACAGGATGACGTGATAGAACAGGTCGGCCGGCGTGCCGCCGTACGCTTCCGGAAACCCGACGCCCAGCAGTCCCGCGCGCGCGGCCTTGCCGTAGAGCTCGCGCGGAAACTCCTCCGCCTCGTCCCAGTCGGCGGCATGCGGCGCGATCTCGCGCGCGACGAACCGGCGCACGGTGTCGCGGAAGGCCTCATGCTCGGCGGTGAGGGCGGGGTGCACGACTGTCCTAAGCACGGTTCACCTTACCTCGAGACGCGGTCCTTCGGACCGCTCCCCGGGATGAGGACGGCGCGGCGTACACATGCCTCCTCACGCTGAGGAGCGCGCGCAGCGCGCGTCTCGAAGCGTGCAGAACGGGCATCGACGCTTGAACGCGGTGTCAAGCGGCCTCCAGCTCGACCAGGAGGTGCCCGGGCGCGACCTGCGCGCCGGCCGCGACATGCACCGCCTTGACGCGGCTGCGCGCCGGCGCGCGCATGCCGTGCTCCATCTTCATCGCCTCGAGCACGACCAGGGCGTGGCCGGCCTCGACGGTCTCGCCGGGCGTGGCGTTGACCGCCACCACCCGGCCGTTCATCGGAGCGATCAGGCGGCCGTCGCCCGCACCGGCGGCGCGTTTCGCCGCCGGCAGGTGCAGCGTCCGGGCGAAGCGCCAGCTGTTGCCGCCGCGCGCCAGGTGCACGGCATCAGGCTCCAGCAGGAACGTCACCGTTTCGTCGGGCTTGCCGTCGAGCGCCACGCGGGCGCGCGGCAAGTCGAGGTCGACGAGGCGCAGGCCGATCTCGGCGCCGGCCGCGTGGGCGCAGTAGCGACCGGCCGCAAACTTGAGTGCAATCTCCTCGTCGCCGAGCTTCATCGCCATGGCGCGCGCCGGGTTGTTGCTCCACGACGTCCACTCGCCGAACCCGGCGCTCGCGGCGGCGAGCGCCGCGGCGATGGCCAGCGTCTCGGCATCGGCGGCGATCGGCTCTGACTGCGCGCCGTGCCGCGCCAGAAAATCCGTGGTCGCACCGCGCGCTGAGAATTCCTCGTTGCGCAGGACCGTCGCCAGGAAGGTTTTGTTGGTCGGCACGCCGAGCGCCACGGTGCGATCGAGTGCGCCGGCAAGCCGCTCGCAGGCGGACGCGCGCGTCGGCGCGTGGGCGACGAATTTGGCGATCAGGGAATCGTAATACGGCGAAATCTCCATGCCCGACTCGAGCGCGTGGTCGACGCGGATGCTCGCGTCCGGCAGCCATACGGCCAGGCGTCCGGCCTGCGGCAGGAAGTCGTGCGACGGATCCTCGGCGCACAGCCGCGCCTCGATCGCATGACCCTCGAAGCGGATGTCGTCCTGCCGCGACGGCAACGGCTCGCCGGCGGCGACGCGCAGCTGCCACTCGACGAGGTCGAGCCCGGTGATCATCTCGGTCACCGGATGCTCGACCTGCAGGCGGGTATTCATCTCCATGAAATAGAACTTGCCCTCGACGTCGAGCAGGAACTCGACCGTGCCGGCGCCGGCGTAATCGACGGCGCGCGCGAGCGCGATCGCCGCCGCGCCGAGATGCGCCCGCAAGAGCTCGTCCACGGCCGGCGAGGGGGTCTCCTCGATCAGCTTCTGGTGCCGCCGCTGCAGCGAGCAGTCGCGCTCGCCGAGATGCACGACGTTGCCGTGCGAATCCCCGAACACCTGGACCTCGATGTGGCGCGCGCCTTCGAGCGCGCGCTCGAGCAGCATCCGGCGGTCGCCGAACGCATGCTGCGCTTCCGACTGCGCCTGCCGCAGCGCGGCTGCGAACTCGCCCGCGTGCCGTACCAGGCGCATGCCGCGCCCGCCGCCGCCCGCCGTCGCCTTGATCATCAACGGGAATCCGGTCCGGTCCGCGACGTCCGTCAGCACGGCCTCCTGCTCATCGGCTTGCTCGCTGCCGGGCAAGATCGGCACGCCGGCTGAGCGCGCGATTCGCTTGGCTTGCGCCTTGTCACCCATGGCGTGGATGGCGGCCGGCGATGGCCCGATCCACGCGAGGCCGGCATCGAGCACCGCCTGGGCGAAATCGGGGTTTTCGGCCAGGAAGCCGTAGCCGGAATGCACGGCGTCTGCGTCCGCGCGCTTCGCCGCCGCGATCACCGCCGCAATATTGAGGTAGGACTGCGGCGGCGTTGCGCCGCCGATCAGCACCGCCGCATCGGCCTCGCGCGCGTGGCGCGCGCTCGCGTCGGCTTCCGAATAGATCGCGACCGTGCGCAAGCCCATGCGGCGCGCGGTCCGCCCGATGCGAAGCGCGACCTCACCGCGGTTGGCTATCAGCAGCGCGCGCACCATCAGTTCCGCGGAAACGTGCCCATGTGCTTGGCTGATGATGCTGAGCATGACCTCGTCGGCGCCGCCGCCGATCGAGGTCAGGCGGCCGTCGCGATAGAGCCGCGACACCGGATTGTCCCAGGTGTAGCCCATGCCGCCCCAGAACTGCAGGCAAGTGTCGGGGATCATGCGAGCGAGCCGGCCGCCCTTGAGCTTCGCCATCGAGGCGAGCGTGGTCACGTCCGCGCCCTCGATGTAGAGCGCGACCGCGCGGTAGACCAGCGCGCGCAGGCTCTCGAGCTCGGTCTGGCACTCGGCGAGCGAGTAGTGCACCCATTGCTGGTCGAGCACGGTCGATCCGAACAGCTTGCGCTCGCGCGTATAGGCGATCGTGTCGTCGATGCAGTTCTGCAGGCCCTGCAACAGCTTCGACGCCGCCCACAGCCGCTCCTCCTGGAACTGCAGCATCTGGTAGATGAAGCCCTTGCCCTCCTCGCCGATGCGGTTGCGCCGCGGCACCCGCACCTCGTCGAAATGGATCTGCGCGGTATCGGACGACATCATGCCGATCTTGCGAAGCTTCTTGGCGACCGCGACACCGTTGGTTTTCATCGGCAGGCAGATCAGCGTCTTGTTGCGGTGCGCCTGCCCGTCGGAGGTGTTGGCGAGCAGGCACATCCAGTCGGCCTGCGTGCCGTTCGTGGTCCACAGCTTGCCTGCCATTGATGACGTAGTCGTCGCCGTCCTTGCGCGCGGTGGTCTTGATCGAGGCGACGTCGGAGCCCGCGCCCGGCTCGGATACGCCGAGACAGGCCACGCAGTCGCCGGCGATCGAGGGCACGAGAAACTCGCGCTTGAGCTCGTCGGAGCCGAAGCGCGCGAGCGCCGGCGTCGCCATGTCGGTCTGCACGCCGATCGCCATCGGCACGCCGCCGCAGCGCACGTAGCCGAGCGTCTCCGCCATCACCATCGAGTACGACCAGTCGAGGCCGCTGCCGCCATACTCGACCGGCTTGGTCAGGCCGAGGAAACCAAGGTCGCCGAGCTTCTTGAACACGTCATGGGCGGGGAAGATCTCCGCCTCCTCCCATTCATCGACATGCGGGTTGATCTCCTGGTCGATGAAGCGCTTGAGGTTCCGCCGCAGCTCCTCGTGCTCCTGCGTGAACTTCATGGGGTGGTCTCCCTAGGCGGCGAAATGAGCGGTGAGTCGTCATTGCGAGCGAAGCGAAGCAATCCAGTCTGCAGTGCCGTTTCTGGATTGCTTCGTCGCTTCGCTCCTCGCAATGACGGGCATCAGAACCGTCATTGCGAGCCGAAGGCGAAGCAATCCAAGCTGCTGCGCCGCTTCTGGATTGCTTCGTCGCTTCGCAACTCGCAATGACGAAAGCAGCATCAATCATGGTCGCGCCACCGCGAATTGCACCGGTCGCACGGGCCGCGCATCGGCCTCCCGGCAGATCGAGAGCGCATAGCCGACGACGTTGCGGGTGTCGCGCGGATCGATGATGCCGTCGTCGAGCATGCAGCGCGCTGGTGACGAACGCGCTTGCCTGGCGCTCGAAATTGTCGACGATCCGCGCCTTCATGTCGTCGATCGCTTTGGCATCGGGCTCGCGGCCCTCGCCGCCGCGCGCCCGCCTCCATCACATTGGCCATGGTGAGCGCCGCCTGCTCGGCGCCCATGACCGCGGTCTTGGCGTTCGGCCAGGAGAACAGAAAGCGCGGATTGTAGGCGCGGCCGCACATGCCGTAGTTGCCGGCGCCGAACGAGGCGCCGCACATCAAGGTGATCTGCGGCACGTTGGCGTTGGACACCGCCTGGATCATCTTCGAGCCGTGCTTGATCATGCCGGTCTCTTCCGAGACCTTGCCGACGATATAGCCGGTCGTGTTCTGCATGTAGAGGATCGGCAGCCCGGCCTGGCAGCAGGCCTGGATGAAGTGCGTCGCCTTGTTGGCGCCGGCCGGATCGAGCGGGCCGTTGTTGGTGACGATGCCGATCGGAACGCCCTGCACGGCGGCGTGCCCGCACACGGTCGCCGGGCCGTAGTCCGGCTTGAAGTCGAGGAAATCGGAACCGTCGGCGAAACGCGCGATCGCTTGGCGCATGTCGACCGGTTTCTTGGAATCCTCGGGCATGATGCCGAGCAACTCGTCGGCCGGGTAGCGGGGCGGCGGCGCCGCCGGCGGCGGCGGCGTTGCACCCCAGCCGAGCCGCGCGATCACCTCGCGGGCAAGCCGCACGCCGTCGGCGTCGTCCTCGGCCAGGTATTCGCCGAGACCGGACACGTGCGTGTGCATCACGGCGCCGCCGAGCTCCTCGTCGGTGGCGATCTCGCCGGTCGCGGCCTTGAGCAGCGGCGGGCCGGCCAGGAACGCCTTGGCGCGACCGCGCACCATGATCACATAGTCGGAAAGCCCCGGCATATAGGCGCCGCCCGCCGTCGATGAACCGTGCACGACCGTAACCACCGGGATCCCGGCGGCGGAAAGGCGCGCCAGATTGTGGAAGATCGCGCCGCCGTGGATGAAGCCCTCGACCCGATAGCGCAACAGATTGGCGCCGGCGGACTCCACCAGGTGCACGAACGGCAGCTTGTTGGCGAGCGCGAGGGCGTGCGCGCGCAGGAGCTTCTCGCGCCCCATGTGCTGGATCGCGCCGGCGTCGATGCCGGAATCGCTCGCAACCACGAGACAGCGGACGCCCGAGACGTGGCCGATGCCAGCGATCATGCCGCCGCCCGGCACCGATTTCTCGAGCTCCGGCGTGTCGAGCCCGTAGCCGGCGATCGAGGAGAGCTCGAGCCACGGCGCGCCGGGGTCGAGCAGGCGGGCGACGCGCTCGCGCGGCAGCAGCTGCCCGCGCTTGTCGAAAAGCGGCTTCGCCTTTTCGGATTCGGCGCGCGCCCGCGCCTCCAAGGCGCGCAGCCTATCGACCAGCGCCAGCATGTGGGCGCGATTGCGCTTGAACTCTTCGCTCGCGGTGTCGATCGTGCTTTCGATGGCCGGCACGGTCAGCCCAAAACCTTCGGCTTGCGCGCCAGGTGAAACCCGTCGAAAGGCACGGTCTGTCCGTGCCGGGGCCGGTCCCAGACGCGCTTGGCGTTCGGCACCGCGCCGTCGACCCGCAGGCAGGCGCCGGAGATGAAGGCGGCCGCCGGCGACAGCAGGAACACGATTGCCGCGGAGATTTCCGATTCGGTTCCGAGCCGGCCGAGCGGCACCTTCTTGGGCAGGCCGCGGATGTGGTCGGCCATTTCCGGCGGATAGTGGTCGAGCCCCGACGAGGCGATCCATCCGGGCGCGATGGCGTTGACGCGCACCGGCGCCCATTCGAGCGCCGCCGTCTCGGTGAAGTTGAGCATGCCGACGCGCGCCGCGCCGGAGTGACCCATGCCGGGCATGCCGTTCCACATGTCGGCGATCATGTTGACGACCGCGCCGCCGTTTGCCTTCATCCACTGGGTGTAGCACTCGCGTGCCATCAGGAATCCGCCGCCGAGGTTGGTGCGCACCACCGCGTCCCAGCCGCGCGCAGAGATATTCTCGAGCGGCGAGGAGAACTGTCCGCCGGCATTGTTGACCAGGAAATCCAGCCGTCCGAGCTCGGCGAGGGCGGCCGCCACCACCGCCTTCACGCGCTCTTCCTCGCGGATGTCGCAGGCGAAGCAGCGCGCCATGCCGCCGGCATCCCCGATCTCGCGCGCCACCGCGTCGAGCTTTTCCGGCTTGCGGCCGACCAGCGCCACGCTCGCGCCGAGGGCGGCGAGCTCATGCGCGGTGCAGCGGCCGATGCCGCTGCCGGCCCCGGTCACAATGCCGGCCTGACCGGCGAACAGATCGGCGCGAAAGACCGACTTGAACGGCGAGGTCATGTTGGCGCGCTCAATCGGTCGTTCCGGACATTCGCCAAGCAAATGCTTTGTAAGTGTGTCTCAGCGCAATATGGTTGGTCAACGGGGAGAGGAGTGAACCTGTTGCCTGGGCCCGAATCTTCCCCTCGCCCGGCCTCGCTTCGTTAAGGTCCGAGGTCTTCCCACTGGGAAGTGTCGGCTTCCGAGCGCAAGCGAGCGGGAGCGGCTGAGGGGAACCAAACACAAGAGTGGAGCAAGCCCATGGCGACGGAGTTGCCTGCGTTCGAGAACCTGCTGGTCGAGCACCGCGGCGCGCAGCTCACCGTGACGCTCAACCGTCCGGATGCGCGCAACGCGCTCAGCCGCGACATGGTCCGCGAGCTGCTTGCGGTCGCGGATTGGCTGGAGAGCGGCCAATCGATCAGCGCCGTGGTGCTGCGCGGCGCGGACGGAACGTTCTGCGCCGGCGGCGACATCAAGGGATTCATGGCGTCGTTCAATTCGTCGCCGCCGGCTGCGGGCGAGCAGGACTCGATCGCGCGCGGCAATCGCGACTATGGAACGTTGCTGACCCGCTTCGAGGCGCTGCCGCAGACGGTCGTGACGGTAGTCGAAGGCGCCGCATTCGGCGGCGGGCTCGGACTGATGTGTGTCGGCGACGTCGTGATCGCGACCGCCGACGCCCGCTTCGCGCTGACCGAGACGACGCTCGGCATCCCGCCGGCACAGATCGCACCGTTCGTCGCCGGGCGCATCGGCGTGGCGCGAGCGCGGCGCCTGGCGTTGACGGCGATGCGCTTCGACGGCGCCGAGGCGATGCGCATCGGCCTCATCGACATCGTGTGCGACGACCGGGCCGCGCTTGAAGCCGTGCTGATCAAGCTCCTCGCCGATATCAACCGGTGCGCCCCCAATGCGAGCGCCGCCACCAAGCGGCTCTTGCTCGCAAACACCTCGACGCCGCGCGACCGGTTGCTGGACGATGCCGCCGACGCGTTCGCGCGCGCGCTGCGCGGCGCGGAGGGACGCGAAGGCGTCACCGCGTTCCTTGAGAAACGGCCACCGAGTTGGGTCGAAGCGCCTTAGGGCGAATCCGTCGCCCGGTCACCGGGCCAAGCCATTGGTCAACAACCGTCGAAGCCACATCAGGCCAGGATCGGTCTCAGTCCGCCGATGCCATACCAGCGAATACGGATAGTCGGGGACCGCCAACGGCAGCTTGAAGACGACCAGCCCCGTTGGCGCTCGCAGCCGAGGCCAACCGCGACGGAAGTGACATGATGGGATCGGTGCCGGTAAGCGCGGCGATGTTTGCCGAGAATTGTGGCGAGACGAGCCCGACCCGTCTTATGCGACCTCGCGCCTGCAGAGTCTGGTCGATTGGGCTCAGACGTGGATCGTTGAACGTGACAACGACGTGCGGATAGGCGAGGTAATCCTTCAGCGTCAGGCGGCCCTGACCGGCTTTGATGGCGAGGCGGATGGCGCTCGCAGACGATGCCCACGAAGTGCTCGCGGAAAAGTTGAGAGTCGCCGATTGGAGTGCGTGGCGGGCCGGCGCATCATAGCGCCACGGCGAACGAGTAGTGCCCATCTTCATCAACTCGGGCGCGCCATTTTTCCGCTTTCCGCGGAGCTGGTCATTGACGCACTGGTGTGCAGACCAGCGCAAGCTGCTCGATCATAGGTGCGAACACGCACCCTGAGCGACAATTCGCCGAAGCTATCCCGCGCCCTGCAGCGGCGCTAGGAGAACGGATCTCGGACGTCGAGCAATTCGAATTTCCGGAAATCGCGGTCGCTCGTGTACAGGGTCCGGATGCCGTGTTGCAAAAGGATCGCCGCTACGTGGGCGTCAGGGACGAGGTTCCCGCGAACAGGTATCTCGCCAGTCACGTGCTTGTACGCGTCTAGAAAGCCGTCGAGCTCAGACACGGCGCGCACGTGAGGCAGCCCGATGAGCGCGGAGACGTTGCCGAGCGCTTCGTCTGGTGACAGCGGTTGAGAGAAGATGCGTGGATGTGTGGCAATGCGCAGATATGACATCAGCGTGGGCCAAGTCAGGCAGAGTATCTCCGGGCCGGCGGCGCAAGAACTCGACGAAGCGGCGGGCGCGCTCGTGACGGTCGCTCGCTCGGTCCGAGGCGTAGAGGAGCACGTTCACGTCGAGGGAATAGCTCACCGCCGGTCGGCATCCAGGGCCGCGTAAACGGCCTCCTTGTCGGAGAGATTGACCAGAGACTTCATCTCGCGAGAGGTCCAGCGGAACGATGGCCGGGCGCGCGACGAACGGCGTCGGGCAAGCGCCTCGGCAAGCAGCTCGGAGACAACCGCCCCCATCGATCGGCCTTCCCGCTCGTGAAGAGCCTTGACCTCTTTCAGAATGGGATCATCAATATCCAGCGTCGTGCGCATGATGTTTGATGCTATATTCTATGGCATCTGATGTCAAGGAACTGTTTGGAAAACTCCTGATCCTGATGTGAGCTTTGCCATGTCCAAAGCCGGTCGCCCTTCACGCTTGCTTCGCCCGCGCGAAGCACACGGCCATGCGCGCGTGACCAACGTCGAGCTGTTCTTTGATCTGGCCTTCGTCTTTGCGGTCACTCAGCTCTCCCATCATCTGCTCAAGAACCTCACGCCCATGGGAACGCTTCACACCTGCCTGCTCTTTGTCGCGGTTTGGTGGGTGTGGATCTACACCTCCTGGGTCACCAACTGGCTCGATCCGGAACGCACGCCGGTTCGGTTGCTGCTGTTCGGCCTCATGCTCGCGGGGCTGGTGCTGGCGACCTCGATCCCACAAGCTTTCGGCGCACGCGGACTGCAGTTCGCCGCTGCCTATGTTGCCATGCAGGTCGGCCGATCATTGTTCACGCTCTGGGCGCTGGGTGCGGCCAGCCCCTCGAACCGCCGAAGCTATCAGCGCATCACGGTCTGGTTTGCCGCCAGCGGGGTCTTCTGGCTGGCCGGTGGCCTTGTCTACGACAACGCCCGGTTCGCGTTGTGGGCGATCGCCTTCGCGGTCGAGTTCGTTGCGCCGAGCCTCGGTTATTTCGTGCCGGGCCTCGGACGCTCGAGGACGGGGGAGTGGGATATCGAGGGCAATCACCTCGCCGAACGCTGCTTGCTCTTCATCATTATCGCGCTCGGCGAGTCGCTGCTCGTGACCGGGGCGACCTTCGCGGAGCTCGCCTGGAACCCGGCCACCATCCTTGCCTTCGTGCTCGCCTTCATCGCAACGGTCGCGATGTGGTGGGTCTACTTCGACACCGGAGCCGTGCGCGGCAGCCAGGCGATCGCGCGCTCCGACGATCCGGGCCGCCTTGGGCGCCTGGCCTATACCTACTTCCACCTGCCGATCGTCGCCGGCATCGTTGTGTCGGCGGTCGCCGACGAGCTGGTCCTGGCCCACGCGACCGGCCACACCGAATTGGCTGTCGCGCTCTCGCTACTTGGAGGACCTGCCTTGTTCCTGATCGGCAACCTCCTGTTCAAGGGCTGCTTTGCGAACCGCCCCCCATTGTCTCATCTGGTGGGGCTCGGGCTCCTGGTCGTTCTCGCGCCCGCGTCTTTGGTACTGCCACCTGTCGGCCTGGGCGCGGGAGCCGTCGTGGTTCTTGTCGTAGTGGCAATCTGGGAGACGCGCTCGCGGCGCAGACATTCCGCCCCCGCGGCCGCGGTTTGACAGAGAGCAACGCTGCACACGCTGATCATGAGTGGATAGGGGTTGCCCCTGCTGACCATCCTCACGTGGGGCGCCCGTCGCCTCAAATCGGATCGCAAAGCGCCGCGAAGCGGCGCGTGCGCACGTTCTGAGGTCGGAGGCTCGCGTGCGTAGCGAGCGCGCGGGGCGTGAATAGGCGTGGCCGAGCGCAAGGCGCCCCCGCCGCATCGTCGGGGCTTTGCGCCGGTCGGCGTTCGGTCTCGCCATTTGCCAAGCACTGGTCTGCCTCTAGAGTCCGGCGTCGCGCGGGACGTACGGGGAGCGATCTTGCTGGAAGCGAAAGGGCTGGTGCGCTCGTTCGGCCGGTTCAACGCGGTCGACGGTGTGGATCTCGAGGTCACGCCTGGCACCATCACGGGCCTGATCGGCCCGAACGGTGCCGGCAAATCCACGCTGTTCAATCTGATCGCAGGGGCGCTGCCGCCGACGGCGGGTGCAATCCGATTCGAGGGAGGCGACATCACGGGCTTGCCGCCGAACCGGATCTTCACCCTCGGTCTCGCGCGCACCTTCCAGATCCCGCGGCCCTTTCCGCGCATGACGGTGCTGGAGAACGCCATGCTGGTGCCATTGCACCAGTCCGGCGAGCGCTTCTGGTCGAACTGGCTGGCCGGCCGACGCGTTGCTCGAGAGGAACGTGCGATCCGCGAGCGCGCTGCCGAGGCGCTCTCCTTCTGCGGCCTCGGTCAGAAGCTCGATGAGCTGGCGGGCAATCTGTCCGGTGGCCAACAGAAGCTGCTCGAGCTTGCCCGCGTGATGATGATCGACCCGAAGCTGATCCTGCTTGATGAGCCCGCGGCTGGCGTCAATCCGGCGCTGATCGAGATCCTGATCGACAAGATCCTCGAGTTGAAAGCCCGCGGTGTGACGTTCCTGATCATCGAGCACAACATGGATCTGGTGATGCGCATCTGCCGCCCGCTGATCGTGATGACGCAGGGACGGGTCATTGCCCGCGGGTCGCCCGACGAGGTGCGCAATGATCCGCGCGTGCTCGATGCCTATCTCGGGGAGGTGACCCTATGAGCAACGCGCTGCTCGAGGTGCATGATGTCGTCGCAGGTTATGTTCCCGGCCTGCCGATCGTGCATGGCGTGTCGCTCAAGGTGTCCGCGCGCGAAGTGGTGAGCATCATCGGACCGAATGGCGCCGGCAAGTCGACGCTCCTGAAAGCCCTGATTGGCATGGTCCCGCTCGCCGCCGGCCGGGTCACTCTGCTCGGCGCCGACGTCAGCGGCTTGCCGTCCCACGCGCTGGTCAAGCGGGGACTCGCCTTCGTTCCACAGACTGGCAATATCTTCTCGACGCTGACCGTCCAGGAGAACCTGATTGTCGGCGGCCACACCGTCGCGACGGGCCTCGCCAGCCGCCTCGCGCGTGCCTTCGATGCCTTTCCAGACCTCGCGTCCAAACGCCGCCAGAAGGCGAACGTGCTCTCGGGAGGTCAGCGGCAGATGCTGGCGATCGCCCGCGCACTGATGACTGATCCCAGGGTCATCCTGCTTGATGAGCCGACGGCAGGGCTCGCGCCGAAGGTCGTCACTGAGGTTTTTTCCGATCTTAGGCGGCTCGCGGAACGGGACGTTGCCGTGCTCATGGTCGAGCAGAACGCCAGGGCTGCGCTGCGTGTCTCCAACCGCGGCTATGTTCTCGCCGAGGGCCGCAATCGGCACGCAGGCCAGGCCGCTTCGCTGCTGGCGGACCCTGCGCTCGGCGCCGCGTTTCTCGGCCAGCGGCCCGCGAGCTAGAGCATGAGCCGCTTCTTACGAATCGGATCATGCTCCAGATTCGTTGCGTTGGTCGCATTTCCTGCGGCGAACCGGCGTCCACTTCGCCGGGAAATGCTCCAGGCCGGAGCACGATGATGCTCGCCCAATCCATTGCGGACGGCATTCTCACCGGCGCCATCATCGCCCTCGGGGCAATCGGCGTTTCGCTCGGTCTCCAGATTCTGCGATTCGCCAATTTTGCTCACTCCGAGCTCATTACTTGGGGCGCCTACCTCGCTCTCGTGTTCGTCTCGTTCGCTGGTGCTGGGGCCTCGATCGGGCCACTGTCGTTCGGCTGGCAGCTCATCGCGGCGCTCGTGCTCTCGGCCGCGCTGACGGGCGTATTGGCCTGGCTGGTCGATGTTCTGATCTTCCGGCGCCTGCGTGCTCGCGGTGCGCACAGTCTCTCCTTGGTGTTCGCGAGCTTCGGCGCAGCGCTGATCATGCGTCACGTCGTGGTGCTCATCTGGGGACATGGGACGCACTACTATTCCCGCGAGCTCCAGATCGCCGTCGAGGTGCTGCCGGGCGTTCGGATGCTGCCCGACCAGATTTTCATCCTCTGTCTCGCGATCGCCGTGGTGTTGGCGCTGCACCTCTTTCTGACGCGGAGCCGGACCGGCATGGCGATGCGGGCGATGGCGGAGAGCCCGGCGCTTGCCCGGGTCTGTGGCATCGAAGTTGAGCGGGTCATCCGCTGGACGTGGGTTCTGTCCGGCGCGCTCGCCGCGCTTGCGGGAGTCTTCTCGGGCTCCTGCCGCAGTTGCACCCGGAGATGGGATTCTCCGTCCTGCTCGCGTTGTTCGCGGCGGCGATACTGGGCGGTATCGGCTCGTTGATCGGCGCCGTTGTAGGGGGACTCCTGGTCGGCCTTGCCGAGAACCTGTCGGTCCTCGCCGTCGGTGCAGGTTACAAGACCGCGATGCCTTTCCTGCTGCTGCTGCTTGTGCTGTTCTTCCGTCCCCAGGGAATTTTCGGCCAGAGGTGATGATCGGCGTCCTTTCCTACGCGGTCTTCTTTGCGAGCATCGTGTTGATCCTCGCCGTGCTGGTGCTTGGCCTCAACCTGCAATGGGGATACACGGGACTGTTCAATGCGGGCGTCGCCGGCTTTTATGCGATCGGCGGCTATGCGTATGCGATCATGACCGCGGCTCCGAAGCCTGACATGATCGGCCACCTCGGCTGGCATTGGACCTTCGGAATTCTGGCCGCGATGGTCGCAAGCGCGCTCGCCGCCTGGGTCGTTGGACTTGCCACGGTTCGGCTGCGCGACGACTATCTCGCGATCGCAACCTTCGGGATCGCCACCACGATCCAACTCGTCGCGCTCAACTGGGAATCCCTGACCGGCGGACCGAACGGCCTTGCTGCGGTGCCGCGTCCGATGGCCGAGGCGTTCCAAACCCCACTTGCCTTCAATCTGTTCTACCTTGCGCTCCTCGCCGCCGTCGTCCTGCTCGTCTATGTTGCGCTCGAACGCATCCTTCGCTCCCCGTGGGGCCGTGTCCTGAAGGCGATCAGGGAGGACGAGATCGCCGCCATCGCGCTCGGCAAGAGCGCCGTGCGGTTCCGGCTCGAGGCCTTTGTGATCGGCTCCGTGCTCATGGGTCTCGCGGGTGCGCTCTATGTGGGATTCATCGGCTTCGTCAGTCCGTTCGACTTCCTCCCAATCGTGACCTTCCAGGCCTGGGCCATGGTCATCGTCGGCGGCAGCGGCAACAATCGTGGCGCGTTGCTCGGCGCGCTGTTCGTCTGGGCGATCTGGTCGCTGTCCGGCATTGCGATTGCAAAGAGCCTGCCGCCCCATCTCGCAGCCCAGGGCGGCGCGCTGCAGGTGATCCTGATCGGGCTACTGCTGGTGTCTGCGCTGTTGCTGCGGCCGCGCGGCTTGATCGGCGAGGAGCCCATGGTGTCACACCATGCTGCCGAAGTCCGTGACATGCAGGCAAACAGCCGAGGAGAAGGAGTGTGACGATGTTTGGACGCCTCACTGGGGCGCTCACGGCGCTCGTGACCACGGTGCTGCTGACGGGCACGGCCTCGGCGCAACCGGTACCTTGCCCGGTCAAGATCGGAGGCATCCTGCCGTTGACCGGCTCGATGGCGCCGATCACCAAGAAGATCTCGGAGGCCGCCGTGCTCGCCTTCGAGCACATCAATTCCGGCGGCGGGATCAAGGGCTGCCCGGTGCAATTCATCCTGCGCGACGATCAGGGCCAGCCGACGGTCGGGGTCGATGCCGCCAAGTACCTGGTCGAGATCGAGCGAGTGCAGGCGATCACCGGCACGGTGTCGTCGGGCGTGACCGGACCGATCATCGCGTCGGTCACGGCGCCGTCGAAGGTGGTGCAGATCACCTGCTGCTCGACCGCGAGCCCGTTCACGCTCGACGGGCGCAGCCAGGGCTATTTCTTCCGCACCATCCCGACCAGCAAGACCCAGGCCTATGCGACGGCCTCGGAGATCGCGCGCCGCGGTCTCAAGAAAACGGCGATCATCTACGTGAACACCGACTTCGGCCTCGACATGACCCGCTTCGCGCGTGCCGCGCTGCCGAAGCTCGGCGGCGAGATCGTGGTCGAGGTGCCGTACAACGACAACCAGCCGAACTACCGCGCCGAGGTGACGAAAGCGCTCGCCGCGAAGCCGGAGTCGCTGCTGCTGATCGGCTTCCCCAAGGACGCCGTGACGATCGTGCGCGAGTGGCTGTCGCTCGGCGGCTCGCAGAAGATCGCGCTGAACAACTCGATGCGCGTGAAGGATTTCGTCGACGGCGTCGGCGCGCGCTTCCTGAACGAGTCGTTCGGCATGGACAACGCCCAGGTCGAAGGCCCGCATGTCGACGTCTTCAACAAGGCCTTCGAGGCGAAGTACAAGTACGACAGCAAGGGTCCCGGCGTGCATACCCAGTACGACGCCGTGATGGCGCTCGGGCTCGCGATGAACATCGCCGCGGAGCTGACCGGCCCGGCGATCAAGGATGCCGTGCGCAAGATCCACACAGCCGGCGGCACCATCGTCGGCACGGGTCCTGAGGAGTTCAAGAAGGCGCTGGAGCTGATCAAGGCCGGCAAGCCGATCCGTTATTCCGGCGCCACCGGCCCATTCGAGTTCGATGCCAACGGCGACGTGACCGGACCGGCGCTCGTCTGGAAGATTGAGAACGGCGAGATCAGGACCGATCGCACCATCTCGATCGACGACATGCAGGCCCTCTTCAAGCAAGTCGGGAACTGAAGCGACCCAGAGCTCGTGCCGGCAGGCATCGCTGCAGCCAGGCGATGCCATCCCGGCTCCAGCCATGAGCAACCAGTCCGATCACGCGCACTGCGCGACGGCCCTGGTCGGTGTTCCAGCCAGCCGGGCCTACGCGTTCCTCGTGGACCCGGCGGCGCTCGGCCGCTGGTCGCTCGGCTGCATGGACCTCGTGTATGTCGGCAGCGGCATCTACCGCGGCCGGTCGCTGTTCGACGGCAGCGAAGGATGGTTGTCGATCGACGGCGATCCGAAGCGGCTCGTGATCGACTATCATGTCGGTACCATGGATGAGCGCTTGCCGCGCATCTCCGCGCGTGTGGTGCCGGGGCCCGTGTGCGGCCTCTCGCCGTCCGAGTGCTACGTCTCTCTGCTGGCATGGCGCTGCCGGTCCATGGACGAGTCGAGATGGCAGCGTCTCTGTGCCAGCCACGCCGCCGAGATCTGGCTGATCAAGGCCCAGCTCGAAGCCGCAGGCGAACGCTAGGAGCACGATGATTTCAAGTTGGGTCGTCATGCGCGGGCTTGACCCGCGCATCCATCTGCTTTGCAAGAGCTCTTACGAAGATGATGGATTGCCGGGTCAAGCCCGGCAATGACGAGGAGGCCGCTCGACCTAAAAACATCACGCGCTGAACGATGGGCAAACCGTTCTAGTGCCGCCGATTTGAAGTTCCTACACTACTGGCGGCCAACTCGTTTAGGAACTTCAAATCGATAAGCGGGCACTAGAATCATAGGCTTGCTAGTGCCCCTTTGCTTCCGAAGTTCGTGTAAGAATTCGCCACGATGTATCACGAACTTCGGAAGCGGGGCACTAGCCGACCACCGCTTCCGCGTCGATCTCGACCTTGTAATCGCCGATCAGCTCGCGGATGGCCAGCATGGTATTGGCCGGGCGAATGGCGCCGAAGTAGCGGCCGTGAGCCCGGGCTGCCGGCTCCCATTCGGCCGCGTCCTTGAGGTAGACCCGCGTGCGCACGATGTCGTCGGCCTTGCCGCCGAGTGCCTCAACGCTGGCAACGATCTTGTCGAGGATGTACGTGGTCTGCGCGCCAATATCGCCTGGACAGATCACCGTGCCGGAGCCGTGCGTTGCCGTCGTGCCGCTGACCAGGATGCGGTCCCCCACGCGCACGGCCCGGCTGTAGCCCGCGATCGGCTCCCACACGCTCCCGCTGTCGATCGTCATGCGGCCGGGGCGGCCGGGCACGGGCTTGGCCTCGTACACCTTGGGCAAGCTCGCGAGGTGATGGCTCAGATCGCCGGATGCCGTGAGAAAAGGCGGTTTGCGGTACTCATCGCCGCAATCGCCCGGCACGGGCTGTGCTGCTGCGAGCGCCTCCTCGATGCGGGCCATGTCGGCAGTATCGAGCTTGAATTCGAACAGGCGTTGATTGTCGGCGCGATGCTCGCTCTCGCCGAGCCTCGCGCCGACGATCACGGCGGCGACCGCCGGCTGCTGCATCACCCAGCGCGTGGCGACGTTCGAGATCGAGACCCCGTGCTTTCGGGCAATCACGCCCAATGCCTGAAGCAGGGTTTGCAGGACCGTCCAGCCACCAATGACATCGATGAAGCGCTTGTACTTCGACTTGCTCCAGTCCGCGATCTCGGATGGCTCGGGTCGGCCGTGCCATTTATCGGCAAGGAAGCCGCCTGCAAGCGTGCCATAGGCGAGCAGCCAGACGCCGTTCTGGAGGCAGAACGCGCTCATCACACCCGCGGCGCGCCGGTCGAGCAGCGAGAACGAGACCTGGTTGGAGACGATCGGTATCCCGTGCTTCACGATCAGGCGCAGGTGATCCGTATCGAAGTTGGTGACGCCGACCTCGCCGATGACGCCCTCTCGGCGCAACCGGACCAGCTGTTCGAGCGCGTCAATGTAGGCCGGATGCTGGAACATCCACCAGTGGAACTGCATCAGGTCGATCCGCTCAAGACCCATTCTCGTGAGCGATCGCCCGATCCCGTCGCGCACGACTTCCGGGGTCATCGGCCCAGGCGGCGGGCACCATTTGGTGAAGGCCCGCGGCGCGCCGGCGGGCCCGCAGGCAAGCGCGCCGTTGCGCGCCCCCTCGAGATAGCGGCCCGCAATGATCTCGGCACTGCCATAGTGATCGGCCATGTCGAAGTTGTCGAAACCTGCCGCCGCATAGGCGGCGAGCTCCTGTGCCGAACGGTCGGGATCGAGCATGCGCCCGTGACGCTCCATGTCGGCCACCTGCCACAGGCCAGTCACGACCCGGCAGATCTCGAATCCCGGCGCGAGACGGGCGCGACGATCGTCAGTCGCCATGCGTCAAACCTTGTTGAGATTGTACTTCATGATGCGCCCGTGCGAGCCTTCGCGGTCGCGCTCGAGCTCGTAGGTGTCGCCGCGAGGGCCCTGCCGGCGCGCCAGTACGGCATCGATCGCGGCGCGGTCGTCGTCATCCAACGTGACCCTGAACATCCCGAGAGCGGAATCGAGGTGACGCGCATAGCGTGATCCGACGATCACGGCTGCGACGCCGGTTCGGTCGAGAATCCACCGCGTCGCAATCGCCGCAATGGATACATCATGCTTACGCGCGATTGTATGTACGGTCCCAAGCAGCTCCTGGAACAGCGCCCAGCCGCCGAAATCGTCGATGATGAGCTTGTACTTGATGAGCGAACGGTTCGTGAGGTCCGTCGGCTCCACCTTGCCGAGCCATGCCTCCGACAGGAATCCGCCAGCGAGCGTGCCATAGCACAGAAGCCGCATCCCACGCTTGACGCAAAGGTCCACTAAGCCGTTTTCCGCACGGGCGTCGAGCAGCGAATACTGAACCTGCATCGACACAATCGGGACCCCGGCGTCGAGCAGGGCGCGGCTGTGCTCGGTGTCGAAGTTCGTCCCCGCAACGAGCGCAATCTTGCCCGCGCGCTGCAGCTCCACCAGCATCTGGCCGGTCTCGATCGCACCCGGCACCGCATAGTTCCACCAATGGAACTGAAGCAGATCCAGCCGCTCGGTTCCGAGCCGCTGGAGCGAGCGGTCGATGATTCCGGTCACGTATTGCTTGTCCATCCTGGGAAGCATGTCCCAGTCGGGCACGAACTTGGTATGCACCTTGAAGCCTCGCGCGGCCTCCTCGCCACGCCGGTCGGCGAGACGCCGGCGAAAAACGCCATACATGTCCTCGACGCCGGTGTAGATGTCGGCGCAGTCGAAGGTCGTCACGCCACGATCCATGAAGGCGAACATGTCCTCGATGGCGCGCTCGCGGTCGACGGGGCCATGCCCGCCGGAGAGCTGCCAGCCGCCACGGATCATGCGCGAAATGGCATAGTCGGGAGCGAGATCCGTGTGGTCAACGCTCATCCGGAGCGACCGGAAGTGTGTCCGGAGGTGTGCAAAGGCACGGCCGTCACGTCGGCGCGCGAGAAACGGCGCTTGCCGGTCCGGGTGATGCGGAAGCGCGACGGACAGTTCGGATCAGGGCATGCGACCTCGGCGTCGGTGGACATCCAGTCGTTCGGGGCTGTCTCGCGTTGTTTTGCTGCAAGCAGCGGCAGGACCGCGGCCAGGGAGTAGATGGAGAAGCCCTGGCCGGCCGGAAGATGCAGCATTTCGCCTCTGAGCTCGAAGTGGTCGCCGGGTCTCGCGCCACAATAGAGCCGTGCTCCGGGCGGGGCGACCACCTCGACCTTGAGGTCGTAGAGTTCGAAGCTGTCGTCTGGCATTTGCGGCATCCTCGACCGGGATTGTTTCGGATTGCTCGCGAACGCTACAGCCATTTTCGACGGAATTGAATTGCGTCTGCGCAGATCGCCGGGTCGGAAATGGCTGTAGCTTCCTGGACGCGCATGTCGTTCATCGGCGAACCGGTGTCCACCCCGGATCAAGTCCTGGATCAAGTCCGGGGCAAGCTTTCGCCGGGACATGCGGCTAAGGCGTGATGGTTTCATGTTGAGTCGTCATGCGCGGGCTTGACCCGCGCATCCATCTGCTTTGCAACACTCTTACGAAGTTGATGGATTGCCGGGTCAAGCCCGGCAATGACGGGAAAATGCTCCGATTTGAAATCATCACGCTTTAACATCCGCGCTGCGAGTTGAGGAGACGGGGGCGCCGCGTCGTGACACGGCAGTTCATATCGACGGGATCGGAATGGGAGCGTCTCGCCGGCTACAGCCGCGCGGTCGTCGACGGGAACGAGGTGTTCGTCTCTGGCACCGTGGGGTTCGACCACGCCACCGGCCGGTTCCCTGAAGGCGCAGCCGCGCAGGCCGAGAAGGCGATCGACATCATCGCGTGGGCGCTGAAAGAGGCTCACGCGGAGGTGCTGGACATCGTGCGCGTGCGCGTCTTCATACCGGACCGCGCCGATGTGCCGGCCGTTTCGGAGGTCGTGGCGCGCCGTCTCGGCTCCGCGCGTGCCGCCAACACGACGATCTGCTCGCCGCTTGCCGTGGCCGAGGCGAAGGTCGAGATCGAGGTGACGGCGAGGAAGCGGCGCGCCGGGAATGCTTGTTGAACGGCGCTGCACGCTGCGTTCCTTTGCGGCGCGGGTTCAGCGGCAGGCCCCGGTCGTGCCAAGCACGCCTTGCGCGGCGCGGAGGGACGCGAGGGGGTCACCGCGTTCCTGGAGAAGCGCCCGGCAACCGACGATCGCTAGCGCTCTTCGCGGCGCACGTCGCGCGCTCAGGCGCGCCCGTTACCGCCGCCAGACCAGCGTGCTTGACACCGCGTAGTTCCACACCGCGCCGACCATGGAGCCGAGCAGGCCGGCGACCCACCATGACGGCCGGTTGCTGTACAGCCAGGTGGCGACGCCGATATTGCTGACCGCGCCGATCGCGCAGATCGCGTAGAAAATGATCAGGCCCTTGAGGGCATCCGCGCCCGTGAGCCGCTGAGCGCGGTAGGTGACGGCATTGTTGAGGAAGAAGTTGCTGGTCATGGCGACGAGCGTCGCCAGCGTCTGCCCGACCGCGAACGAAAGTCCGAGCAGGCTCAGCGACGCCTTCAAGGCAAGGAGATGCACGACGACGCCGGACGCGCCGACCAAGAGGAAGCTGACGAAACGCACCGGTATGGCGTTGCGGGTCACCTTGTTCGCCAGCAGTCCAAAAAAATCCAGTGCCACCTGGCTGTCGAGCTTGCTGGTCCCATGCAGCCGGGCACGAAAGCCGTACGGCAGCTCTCTTACCCGCACCTCCCCCGGCATCGACGCGAGAATGTCGGCCAGAATTCTTGAAGCCCTGCGTCGACAGGCTGGGGGCGATGGTCTCCGCCAGCTCTCGCCGCAGCATGAAGAAGCCGCTCATCGGATCGCTGACCTCGACGCCGAGAATGCGGCGCCAGAGCATCCCGGCGGCTCGGCTTGACCACAGGCGTCGGCCCGACAGCCCGTCGGCGTTCGCATCGGCGAGGTAACGACTGCCGAGCACGAGGTCGCACTGCCCCATGCGCAAATGGCGCAGCATCTCGCCGAGCAGAGCTTCGTCGTGCTGCAGGTCGGCGTCGATCACCGCCACGAATGGCGCACTGCTCGCGAGCATTCCCTCGACGCAGGCTCCGGCGAGGCCGCGCCGGCCGACGCGGCGGATGCAGCGCACCCGCGCGTCATGCTCGCCCAGCGTCTTCGCCACCGCCGCGGTGCCGTCAGGAGAATCGTCGTCGACGAAGATGATCTCCCACGCGAAGCCGGCGAGCGTGCGGGCCACCCGCTCGACCACGATCGGTACGTTCGCGCGTTCGTTGAACGTGGGCACTACGACCGTCAGCTCAGGAATTGAGGCGACGGCGGCGAACGAGGGCGCGGGAGCGTCGGCGACGGCCATGGGTCAGGCGTACTCTCGAGACAGATCGTGGGCGCGAGGGCGACCGGCCCGATGGCGACTCGTACTGCCGTACCAAAACCGCAGTCTGCATGCTAGCATTGCGGCGGTGTGGAGGCTTGGGCGAGGCCGCCGCTGGTCGATTTGGATCGGTCGAGCCGATGACCAGGAACCCCCGCTGGGCGACAGCCGCCCTCCTGACCGTGCTGGTGTCGGCACTCCCGGCCGGCATCGTGACGGGCGCGCCGCAGCCGCCTCGGCTCACCACCAACCAGAGCTATGTGGAGGATGTGGGTCGCGTCGGCGACTTCGACATTGCCGAT
The DNA here is from genome assembly GCA_963788095.1 of uncultured Alphaproteobacteria bacterium. Classification (GTDB taxonomy): domain Bacteria; phylum Pseudomonadota; class Alphaproteobacteria; order Rhizobiales; family Xanthobacteraceae; genus CAVTXS01. The sequence continues at coordinate 55,990 of CAWBFP010000042.1, forward strand.
CCGACGGCGACCTTCGCCTTCGTGCTCAACGCGCTGCCCGAACGCGTCAAGGTCTATCCGACCGAGAACTACTACTACTTCGCATTTCATCATCGCGGCGTGCGTTACGTCGGCAACATCCGGCTGGAGAACGAGACGCGCGACCAGGGCAAGGTTCACTTCGCCTACGAGGTGGAAGCGGCCGCGTGGAACCGCCCGGAAAGAGTTCTTTCACGTCCTGCTCGACGGTTCCCACGGACTGGCGGTCGAGAAGCTCGATCCTTTGGTCTATCGCCTGACCTACCGGGGAAAATCGGTCACCTTCGAGCTCAACGACCTTTCCAAGGTGGTGCCACCGCCGACCGCGATAGCGCCGGGCGAGCGCTACATCGGTCCGGTGTTCGATGAATCCGCCGTCCGCTTCTTCCTCGTCTACAATCCCAAGCTCAGGGTCTTTCACTATGTTCTGGACGAGACCGTGCCGGTTGCGGATGAGCTGGTTGCATCGCTCAACGACCGCATTCTGATCGGCAAACGCACGGGCTTTGCCTTCTATCGCGATCACAAACGCGAGCGGAAGATCCTGATCGGTGTGTTCGAGGGCAATGTTCGCGTCAACAACTATTTCGACGGCCCCTTCGACCAGCTTCCCGACAACTTCATCGAAGGCGAGACGCTACGCAGCGCGATTCTGGAGATCGAGCCGCGGCTCGCCGGGCGCATTGATCGGTTCGGCAGCTCGTTCGACCGTCAGATGCGTTATGCGATATCGCCGTACATGCAGTACGTCGCCGTGCGCGACCTGCAAAGCTTCCATCGTTGCGCCGTCAGCCGGCGCGGTTCGTCCGATCGCTATTACGCGTGCTTTGTGGTCGACGAGCGAACCGGCAGACCGATGGCGACTCATGCGCAGCCGCGCAGGAGGACGCCCGCGGTCAAGCGGTCGGGTCCGTCCGGTCACGTTCGGGGCCCGCGCTAGCGGACTCTTCCGCTCGCACTGCCTCACCTCTCTCTCCGGGACCGTCGTCCCGGCCGATCCCGGCCTTGAGCCCTTAGGCGGTAACGCAACCCATCTCCGTCATCCGGGCCGAGCCCTCGGATCGCCGCTTCGCGCCGTCCGAGGACAGGCTCCGCGAGAGCCGGAAACCATGTATCCCTGCCTGCCAGATTGTGGGTCTTCGGTCCCTGCTCGCGCCCCCCGGCTCGAGGGGCCGGTGTCGCTTGGCCGGGATGACACCCAGGGAGCCAATGAGCCCAACTTGCGCAGAATCGCCTATCGGTTCTAGGCAAATCAATGGGTTAGCTAAAAAGTGTTGCGTCAGTGGTGTGACTATACCTGGCGCAGTTCCTTCATCCTTTTGTTCAACTTTCAGTGCGGTTCCCCACAGGCACCTCGGGTGGGGGGTGCTTTGCCTGCCAAATCGCTGGGGTTATTGTGTTTTGATCGTCGGCGAGTCTCCCCGCTTGCACGGCTCGTCGAATTTGAACCTTACCCGCTCCCCCGACGACTAACCCTACGAGCCGGTCCGGCCGCCCGATGCAGACGACATCAGACGAAGTTCTGATCGGACGGATCGCCAGCGGCGATCGGCTCGCGATGCAGGTTCTGTTCGCCCGGCATCACGTACGGGTCTACCGTTTCGTGTTGCGGCTGATTGGGGACCCGACCTCGGCGGAGGACCTGATCAGTGAGGTGTTCCTCGACGTCTGGCGGCAAGCCAGCCGGTTCGAGGCGCGGTCGGCGGTGTCCACCTGGCTGCTGGCGATCGCACGCTACAAGGCGTTGTCCGCTATGAGAAAGCGGACCAACGAGGAATTGGACGAAGAGACCGCGGAAGCAATACCGGACAGCGCCGACACGCCCGAGGAGGCCGTCCAGAAGAAGGACAAGAGTGAGATTCTGCGGAAATGCCTGACGTCGCTTTCGCCGGAACACCGGGAGATCATCGACCTCGTGTACTACCACGAGAAGTCGGTCGAGGAGGTGGCTGCGATCGTCGGTATTCCGGAGAACACCGTGAAGACCAGGATGTTCTACGCACGGAAGCGGTTGGCGGAACTGCTGAAAGCTGCGGGAGTTGATCGAGGTTGGCCATGACGACGCTGAATGCGCTCGAACGCGAAGAAATCGAACAGCTGCTGCCGTGGCATGCGGCAGGCACGCTGAGCCGCCGCGACGCCCAGCGGGTCGAGCAGGCATTGCAGAGCGATGCCGACCTGGCAGCGCAGTATGCGCTGGTGCGCGAGGAGTTCTCGGAGACGATCCACCTCAATGAGACGCTCGGCGCGCCGTCTGCGCGCGCGATGGAGCGCCTGATGACCGGGATCGAAGCCGAGAGCGGCCCTGCACGCGAAGCCCGCTCGTCGTTCTCCTTCGGCGCCTGGCTTGACGAGAAGCTGTCGGTGTTCGCGCCGCGCAAGCTCGCCTATGCGGCCACGGCGGCGGTGGCGCTCCTCGCCATTCAGGCCGGCCTGCTCGGCGGCCTGTACATGGCGGATCGCGACGATGGTTTTCGTGGCGTCGGCGGGTCCGGCACAACGCGATCCTACGAGACCGCAAGCAAGCCCGACCTGACCGGCAGCTTCGCCCTGGTGGCCTTCAATCCGCAGGCGACCGCCGCCGACGTCACCAGGTTCCTTGAGATGAACCAGCTCGCCGTGGTCGACGGCCCGCGCAAAGACGGTCTCTATCGCGTCCGCGTCGCTCCGGTTCCGGTCGCCAAGGACGAATTGGGCCAGATCACTGCCCGCTTGGCCCGGGAGGGAGGCATCGTCCGCTTCATCGCGGCCGAGCAGTGATCTATAATCGGTCCGACCGGCATGCCCGCGGACCCACCACGCCGACGAAGGATCAGTTAGCGCCGCGGTCGTTAGAGGAGGCTGCCGTGCGCCCGCATGATCGACCGCGCTTGCCTGCCTTGCCGGCCAATTCCCGCCTCGGCAAGCGGCTGCGGGCCGCTCTCGTGGCGATTGCCGCCGCGGCTCTCACGATACCGTCCATGCAGGACGCCTCTGCCCAATTCGGCATCGGCGGCTTTGGCGGCGGCTTCGGCCGCATGCCGGGGGGTGGCTTCGGCCGCATGCCGGGCGGTGGCATGCGCGATCCGGGGTTGATGGGCGCGCCCATGCGCGGGCCGATGCCAAAAGGCGTGGGCCTCCGGGGTGTCGGCCCGCAAGGTCAGGTCCCCAAGGGGACCGTTTTGCGGGGGACCGCCGGGCAAGTCCCTGGCGCCCAAGCAGTTGGCGCTCGCGGCGCGGCTCAGCAAGGCGCGGGCGCTCAGGGCCGCGCCATGCGCGGTGCCGGCATGCAAGGCGCGCGCGTTCACGGCAGCGCGGCCGTGCGTCGTCCCGGCCTGCAGGCAACCGGGAGTCGAGACGGCGGCCGGGTGCCGCCCCGCTGCCGAGGGCCCGGCTGCTATCGTCCGGGAGGACCCGGGGTGATTGTGGGCGTTCCGCCCCTGGTGGTGCCGCCCGATGTCGGTCCGACCGGCCCCGTCGGGGTAGTCCAGGACGGTGGGCCCCCGCCACGGGCGGGCGGCTCCGGTGGCCCTGGCAGGGTCCCTCCGACCGGCGGAAGCGCAACGCCGCCCTCGTCCGGCAGCGGCCGCGCCATCAGCGGCGTGCCGCCCGCCGGAGAACGTCGGTTCGTGCCCGACCAGGTCGTCGGGGTCATGCGCGCCGGCCTGACCGATCAGCAGATCGATACGTTCCTGCGGCAGAACCGGCTCGCGCGCACGGCCGGCGGCGAACAGGAGATCGCGCTGATCGGTGCCCGGGTGTTCAGGTTCCGCATCACCGACGGACGACCGGTGCGAACGGCTATTGCCGCGCTCGAACGGCATCCCTTCGTCGTCTCCATGCAACCCGAATACCTCTACCGCTTCGCGCAGGTGCAGGAAGCCGTTGCCGGCAGCGCAAATCCCGCGAGCGCGGCATCGACCGAACAGCCGCCCAAGCGCGATCCGACGATCGAACGCCTGCAGTATGCGGTAGGCAAGCTCAACCTCGCGCAGGCGCACCGGGTCGTGCGTGGCGGCGAGGTCCTGGTGGCGGTGATCGATTCCCGCGTCGATACCGCGCATCCGGAGCTTGCCGGCGCGGTGGTGCGCGAGATCGACGTCCTCGACGACCGGGACGGCAAGCCGCATTCGCATGGCACCGCGATGGCCGGCGCGATCGTGGCCAAGGCACGGCTCATGGGTGTGGCGCCGGACGCGCGCCTGATTGCCGTGCGGGCGTTCTCGGTCACCTCGGGGGGAACGGCATCAGGCACCAGCTTCGCCTTGACGCACGGCCTCGACCGCGCCGTCGCCGAAGGCGCTCGCATCGTCAATCTCAGCTTCGCCGGGCCCCCCGACCCGCTGCTGTCGCACGCCCTCAAGGCGGCGCGCGAGCGCGGCGTGGTGCTGATCGCGGCAGCCGGCAACGCCGGCCCGCGCGCGGCGCCGCTGCATCCTGCGGCCGATCCCAACGTCATCGCGGTGACGGCGACGGACGCCAGCGACAAAGTCTATCGGGGCGCCAATCGCGGCAAGCACATCGCGGTTGCAGCACCCGGCGTCGACATCCTGGTTCCGGGGCCGCAGGAGGCCTATGAAATGTCGACCGGCACCTCGATCGCGGCCGCGCATGTGAGCGGCGTTGCGGCGCTGTTGATGGCGCGCAACCCGGCGCTCGATCCGGACGGCGTGCGCAAGGTCCTGACGGGAAGCGCACGCGGCCTCGGCGCGCGCGACGAATATGGTGCCGGCCTCACCGACGCCTATAACGCGCTGCTCACCGTCGACCCCAAGGCCGGGGAGGCCGTTCCGCTCGCCGGCGCGCCGACGCAGTGAGGCGCTGCCGGACGCGTCGTCATCCGGCGGCCGGAGCCCGCACGCCCCAAGCGCAATAGCTCGCGCAACCTTCCGCCGATGTCCCCGGCGCTCGATCCGAGCTATGCTTCCGGGCGACAACAGACGGAGCGCCAGTCGATGAATCTCAAGCTGCACCATCTCAATCTCTGCTCGACCAACGTGGCGGCCATGGACGAGTTCTATCGCACCGTCCTCGATTTGCAGCCGGAGCCCAGCTTGCATGCGCAGAGGGTGACGCAACAGGGCTATTCCGGCGATGTCGCATTCGTCACCGACGGCACCACGCAGGTGCATCTTGCCGAGAAGGATCTGGGGGTCGGCTTTCGTACCGGCCAGGCGGTCAATCCGGTAGAGCGCGGCCATATCGCGTTCCGCACCGACGACATCGCGGCCTTCAAACGGCGGCTGGAGGAAAAGAAAATCCCCTATTCGGACTACGGCGCCTGGGCGATGAGCGGCTGGGAGCAGATCTTCTTCTACGACCCTGACGGCAACATCATCGAGGTCCATCAGGTGCGCGCCACCTGAATGCAGCCGCTCCTCGGCCACTGTCCGCTTGCCGTTCGCTTGCGGTCGATGATTGGCGTTGGACGCGTGCGCCGAACGCGCTAAAAGACCCGGCGGGGAGCCGTTTTGGTTGCATGACTGACGACATCATCCTCGAGACCGAGGACCTCACCAAGGAGTTCGCCGGTTTCGTCGCCGTCAATGGCGTCGCCTTGCGCGTGCGGCGCGGGTCGATCCATGCGCTGATCGGCCCCAACGGCGCCGGCAAGACCACCTGCTTCAACCTGCTCACCAAGTTTCTTGCCCCGACGCGCGGGCGCATCGTCTACAAGGGCCAGGACATCACCGCGCTCGCCGCCTCCGACATCGCGCGGCTCGGGCTGGTGCGCTCGTTCCAGATCTCGGCGGTGTTTCCGCACCTGACCGTGCTGGAGAACGTGCGCATCGCCCTGCAGCGCAGGCGCGGCAGCTCGTTCGATTTCTGGCGCTCCAAGAGCGTCCTCGACGCGCTCAACGAGCGCGCGTTGGCGCTGATCGGCAGCGTCGGCTTGAGCGACTTTGCGCAGGCGACCGCGGTCGAGCTGCCCTACGGGCGCAAGCGCGCGCTCGAGATCGCGACCACGATCGCGCTCGACCCCGAGATGATGCTGCTCGACGAGCCGACCGCCGGGATGGGGCACGAAGACATCGACCGCATCGTCGCCCTGATCAAGTCGGTCGCGGCCGAGCGCACCATCCTGATGGTCGAGCACAATCTCAGCGTGGTGGCGAGCCTGTCCGACCGCATCACCGTGCTCACGCGCGGCCGCGTGCTCACCGAGGGCGACTACGCGACCGTGTCCGACAACCCCGATGTGCGCGAGGCCTACATGGGCGTCGGCCATGCCTGAAGCACAGTACGCGGATAGAGCGCCGGAGAAGAGCGCGACGCCGGCCGCGAGGCCGTTGCTCGCGGTCGAGCGGCTGGAAGCTTGGTACGGCGAGTTGCACATCCTGCACGGCGTCGATTTCGAGGTGATCGAAGGCGAGGTGGTGACGCTGCTCGGCCGCAACGGCGCCGGCAAGACCACCACGTTGAAATCGATCATGGGGATCGTGCCGCGTCGTACCGGCTCGGTGCGCCTGGAAAGCCAGGAGCTGATCAACCGCAGCTCCGACCGGATCGCCCGCGCCGGCATCGCATTCTGCCCGGAAGAACGCGGCATCTTCGCCAGCCTCGACGTCGAGGAGAATTCTGCTGTTGCCACCGCAGGTGCGGCCCGGCGGCCTCGGCCTCGATCGCATCTTCGAATTGTTCCCCAACGTGAAGGAACGGTTGCGCAGCCAGGGCACCAAGCTCTCGGGCGGCGAGCAGCAGATGTTGGCGATCGGCCGCATCTTGCGGACCGGTGCGCGGCTGCTGCTGCTCGACGAGCCGACCGAAGGGCTGGCACCGGTGATCATCAAGCAGATCGGCGAGACGATCCGCGCCCTGAAGGCGCAAGGCTTCACCATCCTGTTGGTGGAGCAGAACTTCCGCTTCGCTTCGACCGTCGCCGACCGCTACTACGTCATGGAGCACGGCCGTGTGGTCGAGCGCTTCGCCAATTCCGAGCTCGAAGCCAATATGGAGAAGCTTCACGAATACCTCGGGGTGTGATTTAGACGGGTCTACGGCGGTGTCATCGCCGCCCCGCGGGGGGCATGACCGCTAGAAGAAAACCGGCCTCACCGGCCACAAAGGAGAGAGTGATAATGAAAGCCAAGATCGGACTAGGCGCGCTCGCGCTCGCTCTGACATGCGGAGCCGCGCACGCGCAGATCAGCGACAACGTCATCAAGATCGGCGTCATGAACGACATGTCGGGCCTCTACGCCGACATCACCGGCCGCGGCTCGGTATTCGCAGCCCAGCAGGCGGTCGAGGACTTCGGCGCCGCCGCCAAGGGCCTCAAGGTGGAGATCGTCGGCGCCGATCACCAGAACAAGCCGGACATCGGCTCCAACATCGTCCGCGCCTGGATCGACGTCGACAAGGTCGACGTGATCGTCGACGTGCCGACCTCGTCGGTCGCGCTCGCAGTCTCGGAAATCGTCAAGGAGAAGAACAAGGTGTTCCTGGTCTCGGGCGCGGCCGCCTCCGACCTCACCGGCGCCAAGTGCTCGCCCAACACCATCCACTGGACCTATGACACCTGGGCGCTCGGCAACGGCACCGGCAAGGCCATGGTCAAGACCGGCGGCGACACCTGGTTCTTCCTGACCGCCGACTATGCGTTCGGGCACGCGCTCGAGCGCGATACCGCGGCGGTGGTGGAGGCGAACGGCGGCAAGGTTCTGGGCAAGGTGCGCCATCCGTTCCCGGGCACCGACTTCTCCTCGTTCCTGCTGCAGGCGCAGTCTTCAAAGGCGAAGGTGATCGGACTCGCCAACGCCGGCGGCGACACCATCAATTCGATCAAGCAGGCGGCCGAGTTCGGCATCACGCAAGGCGGGCAGAACCTCGCCGGGCTGTTGGTATTCATCAGCGACGTGCACGCGATCGGGATGCAGAGCGCGCAAGGCCTGGTGCTCACCAAGTCCTGGTATTGGGACGCCAACGAGGCCAATCGGGAGTTCACCAAGAAGTTCCAGGCGCAGTTCCGCGGCAAGTATCCGACCATGGTGCATGCCGGCGTCTACTCGGCGGTGACGCACTATCTCAAGGCGATCGAGGCGCTCAAGAACGATGCCGACGGCAAGGCGGTGGTCGCCCAGATGAAGGCGACGCCGACCGACGACAAGCTGTTCGGCAAGGGCTCGATCCGCGCCGATGGCCGCAAGATCCACGACATGTACCTGTTCGAGGTCAAGAAGCCGTCGGAGTCGAAGCACGCCGGCGACTACTACAAGGTCCGCGCCACCATTCCGGCCGCAGAAGCGTTCCGTCCGCTCAAGGAAGGCGGCTGCCCGCTGGTCAGCGGCTGAGCCGCTGCTTTACCTCTCCCCGCTTGCGGGGAGTGGTCGACCGCGCGGAACGCGCGGTCGGGTGAGGGGGCTTACGCGATGAGCTCGAAGGGGAATGCCCCTCACTCCGACCCTCTCCCCGCAAGCGGGGAGAGGGAGCCGGCTGCGCTTGTTGCAACGTGATTCACAAGTCCAGTACGCATGTTCGAGATTTTCGGCATCCCCTCGCAGGCGTTGTTCGGGCAACTGCTGCTCGGGCTGATCAACGGCTCGTTCTACGCGCTGTTGAGCCTGGGGCTCGCCGTGATCTTCGGCATGCTCAACATCATCAACTTCACGCACGGCGCCCAATACATGTTGGGCGCGTTCACGGCATTCTTCCTGTTGCAGTATGCCGGGCTGAACTACTGGTGGGCGCTGTTGATCGCCCCGATCCTGGTGGGCATCACCGGGATCGTGATCGAGCGGCTGTTCCTGCAGTGGCTCTACAAGCTCGACCACCTCTACGGCCTGCTGCTCACGTTCGGCATCGCGCTGATCCTCGAGGGCGCGTTCCGCAACTACTTCGGCTCGTCTGGACTTCCCTACCGGGTGCCTCCGCAGCTCACCGGCGGCCAGAATCTCGGCTTCATGTTCCTGCCGAACTACCGCGCCTGGGTGGTCGTATTCTCGCTCGCGGTCTGTCTCACCACCTGGTTCGTGATCGAGCGCACGCGGCTCGGCGCCTACCTGCGGGCGGCGACCGAGAACCCGACCTTGGTGCGCGCCTTCGGCATCAACGTGCCGCGCATGATCACGCTCACCTACGGCTTCGGCGTCGGGCTGGCGGCGCTGGCAGGCGTGATGGCGGCGCCGATCTACAATGTCAGCCCGCAGATGGGCGCGAACCTGATCATCATCGTATTCGCGGTGGTGGTGATCGGCGGCATGGGCTCGATCATGGGCGCGATCGTCACCGGCTTTGCGCTCGGGCTGATCGAAGGCCTGACCAAGGTGTTTTTCCCGGAAGCGTCCAACACGGTAATCTTCATCATCATGGCGATCGTGCTGATCATCCGCCCGGCCGGTCTGTTCGGGAGAACCGCGTGACGCGAGCCCACACAGCTCCGCTGTCATCCCGGCCGCGCACGGAACGCGCGAGAGCCGGGATCCATGTCTCCCGCTCTTCCAGGCTGGGGTGCGTCGATCCCGGCTCGCGCGCGTCCGGCTCAAGGCCGGGGTCGCTTGGCGGGGATGACACGCGTCCGCGAGGCGTAGCATGGCGCAGCTAGCCGAACCGATCTCGGCTTCCGCCCGCCCGGCGTGGCTCACCAGCGAGACCATCGGGTTCATCGTCATGGTGGCGATCCTGGTGATCGCGCCCACGTTCATCTATCCGGTGTCGCTGATGAAGGCGCTGTGCTTCGCGCTGTTTGCCTGCGCCTTCAACCTGCTGATCGGCTATGTCGGCCTGCTGTCGTTCGGCCACGCGCTGTTCTTCGGCTGGGCCGCCTATATCGCGGCGCATCTCGCCAAGGTCGGCACCATCAGCCTGCCGTATTGGCGCGCGGCCGGTGCCTGGCAATGGCTGGTGATCCCGCTGCCGCCATTGTCGCCGGAGCTTGCCATCCTCGGCGGCACGCTTGCGGCCGGCGTGCTGGGGCTGATCGCCGGCGCGATCGCGATCCGCCGGCAGGGCATCTATTTCGCGATGATCACGCTTGCGCTCGCGCAGATGATGTACTTCTTCGCCGTGCAGGCGCCGTTCACTCACGGCGAGGACGGCATCCAGGCGGTGCCGCGCGGCCGTCTGTTCGGAGTGCTGAGCCTTTCCGACCAGACCGCGATGTACATCACCGTGCTGGTCATCTTCCTGTTGGGGTTCCTGCTGATCTATCGCATCATCAACTCGCCGTTCGGCGAGGTCTTGAAGGCGATCCGCGAGAACGAGGCGCGCGCGGTCTCGCTCGGCTACAAGACCGAGCGCTACAAGCTGGTGGCGTTCGTGATGTCGGCGACGCTCGCCGGCACCGCCGGCGCCACCAAGGCGATCGTGTTCCAGCTCGCCTCCCTGACCGACGTCGATTGGCCGATGTCGGGCGAAGTGGTGTTGATGACCCTGGTCGGCGGGCTCGGCACCATCTTCGGGCCGGTCGTCGGCGCCTTCATCGTGATCGCGATGCAGGACAATCTCGCCCACTACGGCCAGTGGGTGACGGTGATCCAGGGCACGATTTTCGTCGCCTGCGTGCTCGCCTTCCGTCGCGGCATCGTCGGCGAGATCGCGCACTACTTCCGCATCAAATTGTAGGGCGCGTGGCCCTACAGAAGACCTCGCTATAGCTCACAACGGGCCAAGAAGATGAGCTATAGCCAGGAATTCTATAGCTCATACGACACTGGATTGTGACTGGTCATGCCCGGCCTTGTGCTGCCTTGTGCCGGGCATCCACGACTTTCTTCCTTCAACGCTGCTGCAAGCAAGACGTGGATGGCCGGGACAAGCCCGGCCATGGACGGTGGGGGTATCACAGCCGCTCCAACTCGCATTGCCTCATACCCATCGCTCGCCGGATCACTACGATACGCGGTCTCCCCGACAGCATTTGCGGCGACAGGTCAGGGCTCACACCGGCCGGTCGCCCTTCGTGCACCGTCAGCGTGCGGTTGTCGACGCCGGGCAGCATCTTGCGCCGGATCGCGCGTCACCACGATGTCGAGCACGGTCGGCGTCGACGGTGTTGTCGAGCCCCTCGCGCAGCGCGCGGCGCGAGCTGCGTCCGGGTCCTCGACGCGGATGCCGTTGCAGCCCATGGCGCGCGCGATCGCCGCGTAGTCCATCTCGACCAGGTCGGACGACTGATAGTTGCCGCCGCCGAACATCGAGTGCTGCAGCGCCTTCACGTAGCCGGAGGCCGCGTTGTTGAACACGCACAGCACGAACGGCGGCGCCGGCGCGGCGCGCGGTCTCCAGTTCGCCGAGCGTCATGTTGAAGCCGCCGTCGCCGGTGAGCCCGACCACGCGGCGCGCTCGGCGCCGCAAGCTGCGCGCCCATGGCTGCCGGGCAGCCCGTAGCCGATCGAGGCGAAGCCGCGGTCGGCGATGAAATGCCGCCCGGCCCGCTTGGTGTCGAAGCAGCAGCCCGCCCCAGTGGCCGGCGAAGCCGCCGTCCGCGACCAGGATCGCGTCGTCCGGCATCAGGCCGTTCAGTTCGCCCATCAGGCGGCCGACATTGATCGGCGTTCTCGTTCGACTTGCAGCCGGTCGGCCGCGCCCTCGCGCCAGTTGGCCATGCGCGCCGGCACCTCGGCGCAATAGGCCTGGCGCTCGCGCTGCGCGCCTTGCCGCCGTCGCCGAGCGCGGCGGCGAGGTCCTGCAGCGCGAGCCGCGCGTCGGCGACCAGCGCCACGTCGGTGCGCGTGGTGCGGCCGATCTCCTCGGCGAGGATATCGACGTGGATCAGCGGCTTGCCGGGCGGGATCAGCTGGAAACGCCGGGTCGCGATCTCGCCGAGCTTGCAGCCGACCACGATCAGCGCGTCGGAGGCGGCGACCAGATCGTTGGCGATGCGCGAGTAGCGGCCGAACAGTCCGGCCGAGAGCGGATGCGTGCAGGCGATCGCGCCCTTGCCGGACATCGTGTGCGCGACCGGAATGCCGAGGCCTTCCGCGAGCGCGAGCAGCGCCTCGTAGGCTTCCGAGATGTGGATGCCGCCGCCGACCAGCAGCAGCGGCCGCTCGGCCTTGGCGACGATCGCCGCCGCGCGCTCGAGCTCGGCCGGATCGGGGCGGGTGCGGCGCGCCTGCGCCTTGAGCGTGCCGGCGTCGACCCAGAAGTCGCGCCGCGTCGAAATCGTGCTCGCCGTGGCAGACGTCCTCCGGCACGTCGAGCACGACCGGGCCGCGGCCGTCCGGAGGTCGCGACCGCGAAGGCGCGGCGGACGCAGCTCCGGGATGCGCTTGGTCGCCTCGACGCGGATCAGCTCCTTCACGGCCGGGCGCAGGATCTCGGTCTGGCGCGCCTCCTGCGTCATGTTCTTCCAGGCATGGTCGCGGTTGGCGTCGCCGATCGATCGCGACCTGCGGAATGCCGGCGTTGAGCGATTCGACCAGCGCCGGTGACCAGGTTGGTGGCGCCGGGGCCGAGCGTGGCGTCGCAGACGCCGGGCCGGTTGGTGACGCGCGCATAGGCGTCGGCCGCGAACGCGCCGCAGCGCTCGTCGTTGATCAGGTGAGTGGCGCAGCCCGAGCGCGCGCATCGCCTCGTAGAACGGCAGCAGCTGGAAGCCGCCCATGCCGAACATCGGGCCGACGCCGGAGAGCTTGAGCATCTCGGCGAGCGCCTGCCCGCCATTGAGCGCGCCGCGCCGAATTGGAGGCGGGCGTGTTCATGGCTGCAGTTCCTGCACGCGCGCGGCGGCGAGGCGCGCCGACCAGCTCCATCGCCGAGATGCCGATCTCGGCGCCGCAACGCGCCGCGCGTGGCGTTGAGCGCGCTGACGAAGCCGTCGCGATAGGTCGACTGCCCGTCGCCGATGCGGGCGCTCCAGGCGCTCACCGTCGCGCCCGCGATGCCGCGCGCATCGAGCGCCGGCAGGCGCGAGATGCCGGCGTCGTCGATGCCGAAATCGGCGTCGTTGTAGACCGCGGCGAACACGGGATCTTGATCGCGGTCTCCGGGCGTGCCGCCGAGCAGCGCGCCATGCGAGCCGGTGAGCACGATTGCGCCGGCATCGTCGGCGCGCACCAGCGCGGCGGAATCGATCGCGCAAATGGCGCACGCCGGGGCGCCGTCGGCTCTCGATCGCGCTGCGCGTTTCCTGCAACGGCGGCGGCTCGCGGCAGGGGGCAGAATCGGCGGCGGTCGAGCCGATCGAGCGCCTCGACGCACGGTCATGCCCGGCGAGAACTCCCAGGCCCAGCGCGCGAGCGTTGACGTAACTGATCACGCCGCGCGCTGCGCAATCGGCGCCGTCGCCGATGCGCGCCGAGCGATGGCCGATCGCCGCGGCGGGCACGCCGAGCTCGTCGAGATAGTCGAGCCCGCCGATGCCGGCGCGCTCGCGCCCGACGCCGGCGTCGCACAGGATCACGGCCTTCACGCCGGCCTTCGCGGCGCAGATAGGCGGCGTAGATGCCGCCATGCGAGGCCGCAAGCACGGCGCGTCCGCGCGCATCCGGGCCGAGAGTGGTGACGCTGTCAGGATGAGCGATTCTGGCGAGCGGCACGCGTCAGCGGCTTGCGGAGGGTTTGCGTGGCGTCGTGAAAGTGCGGGCAGACTTGACACATGCCTGCCCCCGCCGGCGCAAGCCGCGCCAATCCTCCGAGCGACTTCAGATGAGCGATGCCTGGCGACAACCTGCGCGCCTGACCGATCTCTATCGCACGATGGCGCGCATCCGCGCCTTCGAGGAGACCGCGCTCGAGGCGCACAAGGCGGGCGAGATCCCCGGGCCGCTGCACGTCTCGATCGGCCAGGAGGCGGTCGCCGCCGGGATCTGCATCAACCTGCGCAGGGACGACCGCATCACGTCGAACCATCGCGGGCACGGCCACGCGATCGCCAAGGGCGCCGATCCGACGCGCATGATGGCGGAGCTCTACGGCCGCGCGACCGGCTACTGCGGCGGCAAGGGCGGCTCCATGCACATCGCCGATTTTTCCGTCGGCATGCTCGGCGCCAACGGCGTGGTGGCCGGCGGCATCCCGATCGCGGTCGGCGCCGCGCAGGGGCTGAAGATGCAGAAATCCGACGCGATCGTCGACCTGCATGTTCGGCGACGGCGCGGTCAATCGCGGGCCGTTCCTCGAAGGGTCTCAACTGGGCCGCGCTCTACCGGTTGCCGGTGCTGTTCGTGTGCGAGGACAACGGCGTCGCGGCCTTCACCCGCGCCGACAGCGTCACCGCCGGCCCGGGCGCGCATCGACGCGGGCGCAAGGCGCTCGGCGTGCCGGCGATCGAGCGTCGACGGCAACGACGTGATCGCGGTCGACGAGGCGGCGCAGGCGCGCGGTCGCGGCGGTGCGGCGCGGGCGAGGGCCCGCACCTGCTGCACGCGCGCACCTATCGGCTCACGGGCCACACCTCGACCGACGCGGCCGCGTGGCGGCCGGCCGAGCGAGGTCGAGGCGGCGCGCTGCGCGCGAGCCGATCGCGCGGCTCGGCGCGCGTGCTGGCCGAGCGCGGCGTCGCGGCCGACGAGCCTGCGGCGATCGGTCGACGCAGGCCGACGACGAGATCGCGGCGGCGCGCGAGGCCGCGCGCGCGGCGCCGTGGCCGGAGCCGGCGCGTCGCCTTCGAGGACGTGCAGGATCTCGGGAGCGGTGGCATGGCGACGGTGACGCTGATCGAGGCGACCGCGCCTCGCCGTCCTGCAGGAGATGCGGCGCGACCCGCGCGTCTGGGTGCTCGGCGAGGACGTCGCGCGCGGCGGCCTGTGGGGCCAGTACCGGGGCTTCCTCGACGAGTTCGGGCGAGAGCGCGTCGGTCTCCACGCCGATCTCGGAGGCGACCATCATGGGCGCGGGGCTCGGCGCGGCGCTGGTCGGCACGCGCCCGATCATCGAGATGCGCATCTTCGACTTCGTGATGTGCGCGATGGACGAGCTGGTGAACCAGATCGCCAAGGTCCGCTACATGTTCGGCGGCCAGGCCAAGCCCGCCGTCGTGGTGCGCATGCCGCACGGCATGTGGCGCAACTCGGCGGCGCAGCATTCGCAGATGCTGGAGGCGTGGTTCGCGCACCTGCCGGGCGTCGTCGTGGTGACGCCCGCGACCGCCGCCGATACCGCCGGCCTGCTGGTGCAGGCGATCCGCTCGCGACGATCCGGTGCTGTTCTTCGATCCGAAGGATCTGTTCGGACAGCAACCGGCGAGATCGGCGAGCCGATCGAGCCGATCCCGTTCGGCGTCGCGCGCAAGGTCGCGCGACGGCGATGCCGCCACGGTGGTGACCTGGTCGGCGGCGGTGCCGGTCGCGACCGAAGCGGCGCGAGCAGCTGGCCGGGGAGGGGATCGAGGTCGATCTCTCGACCTGCGCACGATCTGGCCGTGGGACGAGGACGCGGTGGTCGCGTCGGTGCAGCAAGACCGGACGGCTGCTGGTCGTGCATGAGGCCGTGGAGGTCGCGGGCTTCGGCGCCGAGGTGGTGGCGCGCGTGGTCGAGCGGCTCGGCCCGTGCGGCCCTCAAGGCCGCGAAGCGCCTCGCGGCGCCGCGCATTCCGGTCCCGTTCGCGCCACCGCTGGAGGCGGAGGTGCGGGTGACGCCGGAGAAGGTGGTTCGGGCAGTGCAGAGCTTGGTCGATTGAGTCTGTCATCCCGGCCGAGCGCGGAACGCGCGAGAGCCGGGATCCACGTAGCCCAGCGTCAGGAGCAAAGCTGACGCGACGGGATATGTGGATCCCGGATCGGCCCGCTGCGCTCGCCGTCCGGGATGACAACTCGGCTGCCCCGCCATCTAGGTGGATAGTCGGCTGCGGCGCTACCCTTCGGGACAGCCGCGATCGATCCAGTCCTCGATCAACGCGATGAGCTCAGGCGCGACCGGGTCGCGCCTGCGCGGCATGCGGTCGATATTCTCACCCTTGAGCGCCTTCACCAGGTTCGAGTTCCGTCCCCTGTTGGGTCCGGGCGGGGCGATCAGCTCCAAGCCATCGACATCCTTAGTAATGAATGTCGCCAGTGGCATCTGCCAGAATCGCTGGTGCCGCGGGGAGCCGAACCCGGCGGCAGCATTGAGGATGCGGCGAACCATCCGCCACTCGCTTCCCGGCTCCTCGGGAAGTTGTCCTTGCTGAGCGGCGGTGGCGATCGCGATGCGGGCCTTGTCCTGCGCCACCAATCGGGTGAGCTCGGTCAGGCCGGCGCTGTGCGATTGCAACATCTGCTGCGCGAGCGCGACCAACTCCGCGAGACGTTCCAAGTGAATCTTCCACTGCTCTTGCGGTTCGGAAGGAAGCTGCAATTTTGCCGGCAAGGTGAACGGTAGCGCAGCAACCGCGCTCGCCGGCCCCGCCCCGCGCGCAAGCGTCGTCAGGATTCCCGAGAGCGCCTGAAGGCTTCTCATTTCCTCGTACGACCACTGCACCAGAAAGCCGCGCCGTGCAGGCGGCGTGAGGAAGTATTGCTCCACGAAACCCAGCAGCAACTGATAGCGCAAATCGGCCAAGCGGGCGAAATCGCTGGCCTTGGCGTCGCTGATGACGCTCGCATCGCCGGCAGGCCCGCTCAGCTTGGGATTGACCGGCACGTCGAGGCTTGGCTGCCAATCGCCGGCGGGCGGAAACAGCACGGCTTCCGAGCTTCCGCGATAGATCGAAAGAAACCGCTCGAAGTGCGATCCGCCCTTTTCGTCCGGGCGCTGGACCGGTCCCTCGCCCTGCAGCGCCACGTCTGCCAGCGCCGCGAGGGCGCCGTTGCGGTCCGCCGCGGTGAGAACCCGAACGCGTTCGCCGGGCGCCCAGTCCTCGGGCGTTGCCTGGCGCAGAAGCGACGCGACATCGAACGCCTCGTCGGGCAGGTGCCAGTGCGACGGGTCCGGATCGTCCTGGAACGCCACCTGGCCGATGTCGCGCACCAGCTCGGCCCAGGCATCGCCACCCTGGGCATTGGTGGCGAGCTCGCCCTGCTTGGTGAACACCATGCCCAGCAAGGCATAGAGCACGCCGACGCGGTTCGGCATCGCGCCCGCCTCTTCGGTCGCCAGTTGGATGATATCCTCGATGCCGGCCGCGCTGGTTGGCAACTCCGCGACCACGTACTTGGCGAGCGATTTCTGCGTCAGCGGCTGCAGCTGCAGCGTGAACGGGTACACATTCGGAGGCTGAGGAAAGTCCTCACGCTGCAGGTCGACCGACTGGCGGATCAGCAACCGGAGATTCTGAACCGTGAGGAGATGGCCCATCTCCTCCTTGGCAATATCGGCGAGACGGGGTTTCCAGCTTCTGAGCGCGGTTCTCCGCTCAGGCTCGGGCACTGCCGTGGGTTTTTTCAGCGAGTAGGCGGCGTAGAGATATTGCACCAGCAGCGCATGTTCGATCTCGGCAGCGGCGTGCAGCAGGAAGCCTGCCTTGTCGATTGGTTTTGGAAATGCGCTCAGATCCGGCAGGTCGACGTCGATCGTCAAGAGCGCCGGCGGAGCCGGCGCGCGCACCGCCGCCGGCACCGCGAGGGCGACGAGCGGGCTCGAACTCGGTACGCGCAGTTGGCGGCGGATCCAGCGGATTTCTCTCATCGCGACCTATCCCGCGCCGTGGCGGGCACCAACAGGGTGCTCGCGGCGTCGTCGTCGGCCGTGAGCCTCGCAATGAAGAACCCCGGCGGCACGCGGCGGCCGCTCGAAGTCGTAACCGTCCCACTCCAGCGTTCTTTCGCCGGTACGTGGACGGCGCTCGTCCAGGACGGTGCCGATGTGCTTGCCGAATCGATCCCAGATGTCGAGGGTGATCCGGGCCGTGCCGGCGGGAATAGAGGCCGGTATGCGGATCGGCCATTCCTGCATCCGCAACTCGGCCTCCGGCAGCAGCGCGGGTGCGGCCGCCATGGCGGCGGCCGGCGCGGGGGCCACCGGCTCGTCCGAGTATTTGAACACGGTGGAGCCGGAGGCATAGCCGACGGTCACGGGGTTTCCGAGAAACCGGAACCGATTGATGAATAGGCCGATCTTGTCGGCGTCATGCCACGTCTTGCCGCCATCGTCGGTTCCGCTGCTGTGGCCCGAGTTGAAGTCCGGATCGCCCCAGCCGCCGACCCATCCGCGGTTCTCGTCGATGAAACCGACGCCTTCCAGGTTGGCGTTGTTCTGCGGGTCCTCGACCTTGATGCGCCTCCACGTCAGCCCGCCGTCGGTGGTCTTGAGAATGGCGGCGTCGGTGAAGTTCTCCAGCGAGACGAAACCCAGCCGCTCGTTGAGGAACTGAATCTTCCAACCCCACTCGCCGAACGGGAACTCATCCTCCTGGCCGGCCAGGCGGTTGACCCAGGTGCGGCCGCCATCCTCGGTGAACAGGACCACCGGCTTGATCTCGCTGCGGTCCTCGGGCTCCGGGTCGTCGGTCTTGCCTCCCACCACCCATCCGCACTCGGCATCGATGAAGTAGGTGTCGATGAGGATGGAGGCCCACTCCCGCATCTCCCATGCCGTCCAGGTCTCGCCGCCGTCGGTGGTCTTCATCATGCGCGGTTGGTCCACGGGTTCATTGGTTCCCGACGCGTAGACGGTCATGCGGTCGACCACCGAAAGCCCGCAGATCTTGACCGGAGCGTTGGCGGGCAGGTTGGTGACCTGTGCCCAGATTTGTCCCCCATCACGCGTCGAAAACATCCGCTGCGCCGCCGTCACGCAGCCGACCCAACCGTGGTCTGCATCTGCAAATCCGATGCAGCGCATCCACGCGCCCGCCCTGTGCTGTATCGTCCAGGAGGCACCTCCATTGGTGGTCTTGGCGATAAAGCCGTTGCTGTTGACCGACCAGCCGGTCTGCGGATCGATGAAAAAGACATCGTCGAAACGTCGCGCGTTCCCGGCCGCGGGCAGGGCGCGCCAGCGCAATTCAGCCATCGATCCCTCCCTCGCTTATCCGAGGCGCACCGGCCGGTCGTAGAAATCGCGATGACGAGACGCCGGCCGCACGAGGCGGGCACGGGCATCGCGCGGGTGGTTGCCGGCCCTAGGGCGCTTGCCCCTTGAGTTGAGCACGTGAAGAACAATACCGCAACGAGCAAGCAGCGGAGTTGTGTCCGGGGCTGCCGCGGCGGTCGCGAGCGGCCGCGGTCGCGGTGGCAACGGAATGCCGCTGGGCGCGTTCCGACCCGCGGGCTTTGGCGCCAACCGCAATCGTGGAAATGCGGCTTGCCGCCGGCCCCGTGTTTGTGATCGACGGCCGGCACCGCGCTGTTGGCCCGCCGCAGAAGCTGTGATCAAGTGGCGCCCGCAAACTTAAGGAATCGGGCATGAATTTCGTCAATCCCAACCCGTTCACCACCCGGCCCGAGATCGAGGGCACCTTCGGGGTGGTGACCTCGACCCATTGGATCGCGACCGCGGTCGGCATGGGCATCCTGGAGCGCGGCGGCAATGCGTTCGACGCGGCCTGCGCGACCGCGTTCACGCTGCAGGTGGTCGAGCCGCATCTCAACGGGCCGGGCGGCGACGTGCCGGTGATCCTCTACGACGTGCGGCGCGGCAAGCCCGAGGTGATCTGCGGGCAGGGGCCGGCGCCGGCCGGCGCCACCATCGCGCATTACCGCGACAAGCTCGGCCTCGACCTGGTGCCCGGCACCGGGCTGCTCGCGGCCTGCATTCCGGGCACGTTCGATACCTGGATGACGCTGCTGCGCGACTACGGCACGATGCGCGTCGCCGACGTGCTGGCGCCGGCGATCGGCTACGCGCGCAACGGCTATCCGCTGGTCGAGCGCATCAGCGCCACGATCGACACCGTGAAGGAGCTGTTCCGGGAGCATTGGCCGACGTCGGCGGCGATCTATCTGCCGGGCGGCAAGGTGCCGAAGCCCGGCACGCTGTTCACCAATACGACGATGGCCGGCACCTACGAGCGCATCCTGGCCGAGGCGAAGAGCGGCAACGGCAGACCGCGAAGGCCGAGATCGAGCGCGCGCGCAAGACCTGGCGCAAGGGCTTCGTCGCCGAGGCGATCGACAAGTTCTGCCGCACCCAGGAGGTCATGGATACGTCGGGCCGCCGCCATCGCGGCGTGCTCACCGGCGACGACATGGCGAAGTGGCAGGCGACCGTCGAGGCGCCGATCTCCTACGACTACGGCCGCTACACGGTGCTGAAGGCCGGGCCGTGGACGCCAGGGGCTGGTCGACGCTGCAGCAGCTCGCGCTGCGCAAGGGCTTCGGACTTCGACGGGCTCGATCCGGCGCGGGCCGGACTTCATCCACTTGCAGGTCGAGTGCGCGAAGCTCGCGTTCGCGGACCGCGACACGTTCTACGGCGATCCGAAATTCGTCGACGTGCCGATCGACGACGCTGCTGTCGGACGCCTACAACGAGCGGCGGCGCAAGCTGATCACCGAGCAGGCCTCGCACGAGATCCGGCCGGGCAACGATCGAGGGCTTCGGCAAGACCATGGAGCGTGCGCCTCGCCGACGGGCGCGCGCGGCAGTCGGCTCGAGCGGCGCAGGCGAGCCGACCGTCGGCGCACATATCCGTGGACGCACGACGAGGACGACTGCCCGACGCGGTCGCCGCGCAGGCGAAGAGGCGCGAGAAGATGGGCGCGGTGCCGGGCGACACCGTGCATTTCGACATCGTCGACCGCGACGGCAACATGGTGTCGTCGACGCCGTCCGGCGGCTGGCTGCATTCCTCGCCGGTGATCCCGGAGCTCGGCTTCTGCCTCGGCACCCGCGCGCAGATGTTCTGGCTCGAGGAGGGCCATCCGGCCTCGCTCGCGCCCGGCAAGCGTCCGCGCTCGACGCTGACGCCGACCATGGCGCTGCGCGACGGCGAGCCGTATCTCGCCTGGGGCTCGCCCGGCGGCGACCAGCAGGATCAGTGGATCACGCAGTTCTTCCTGCGCCACGTGCATGCCGGCATGAACCTGCAGGAGGCGATCGACGCGCCCGGCCTGGCACACCGAGCATTTCCTCTCGTCGTTCTGGCCGCGCACCGCGCGCCCGGGCGTGGTGGTGGTCGAAGGCCGCGTGCCGAAGGCGACGCAGGACGAGCTGAAGCGGCGCGGCCACAAGTCGAGGTCGGCCCGAGGCTGGTCCGAGGGCCGCCTGACCGCCGCCTCGCGCGACGGCAGGCGCCGCAAGGCCGCCGCCAATCCGCGCGGCATGCAGGGCTATGCGGCGGGGCGGTGATAACCCTCTCCCCGCCCGCGAGGCGAGGTCAGCGAGGACCGAAGGTCCGAGCCGGGTGAGTGGGATTGCAGGAATGCCTGGTCGCGTCGAGATAGCCCCTCACCCGCCCGCGCTTCGCGCGTCGACCCCGGGTCGAGCCCGGGGCAGGCTCTCTCCCCGCGAGCGGGGAGAAGTAAAGAGCGGCGCCCGCGAGTACAACTGATGACCTGGTCGATCATCGCGCGCGATCCGCGACCGGCGATTTCGGCATCGCGGTCGCGACGAAAATCTTCGCGGTCGGCTGCCGCGTGCCGCATATCGCGGCCGGCATCGGCGCGGTCGCCACGCAGGCGCTGGCCAATCCGTTCTACGGCGTCAACGGGCTTCAAGCTGCTGGCCCAGAAGATGCCGCCGGCCGAGGTGGTGAAGACGCTGACGGCGGCCGACGCCGGCCGCGAGCATCGCCAGCTGCACGTGATGGACGCGGCCGGCCGCATCGCGGCGCATACCGGCGCGGACTGCATCGACTGGTGCGGGCACACTGCGAGCGAGGGGTTCTCGGTCGCCGGCAACATGCTGGCCGGGCCGCGCGTGATCGACGAGACCGCGGAAGCCTATCGCGGCGAACGCCGGCTGCCGTTTCCGCGCCGCCTGATCGCCGCGCTGAAGGCCGGCGAGGCGGCCGGCGGCGACAAGCGCGGCAAGCAGTCGGCCGCGCTCGTGATCTATGGCGAGGACGAATGGCCCGATCTCGACCTGCGCGTCGACGACCATGCCGATCCGCTCGCCGAGCTCGAGCGGCTCGAAGCGGTGAGCCGCGAGCGCTGGGTGCATTTCCGCCAAGTTCATGCCGAGCCGCGCAATCCCGTCCGGCGTCACCGACCGCGCCGTCATCGAGGCGGGGATCGCCAAGGCGCTGGCTGCGGAGGCGAGCTGAATGGCGATGCAAGCGCACCGAGCGTAGCCCGGATGAGCGAAGCGAAATCCGGGCCGGCCTCGCAGGGACCCGCATCGCCTTCGCTCATGCGGCCGACGCAGCCGCTGCTCGCGATCGAAAACCTGCGCGTGTCGTTCCACGGCGATCGACGGGCGGCGCACCGTCGCGGTCGACGGCGTCGACTCTGTCGCGTCGCGCGCGGCGCGACGCTCGGCCTGGTCGGCGAGTCCGGCTGCGGCAAGAGCGTGACCTCGCTCGCCGTGATGGGCCTGCTGCCGAAGCGCACGCGCCGAGGTGTCCGGCCGGGTCACTTCGACGGCATCGAGCTGCTCGATCTGCCCGACCGCGAGCTGCGCGACCTGCGCGGCGACCGCCTCGCGATGATCTTCCAGGAGCCGATGACCTCGCTCAATCCGAGCTACACGATCGGCGAGCAGATCATCGAAGTGCTGGTGCGCCACCGCGGGCTGTCGCAGGCGCAGGCGCGCGAGAGGGCGATCGCGCTGCTCGACCGCGCCGGCATTCCCTCGCCCGCGGAGCGCATCGACGACTATCCGCACAAGCTCTCCGGCGGCATGCGCCAGCGCGCCATGATCGCGATCGCGCTCGCCTGCGATCCGCGAGCTGCTGATCGCCGACGAGCCGACCACCGCGCTCGACGTCACCATCCAGGCGCAGATCCTCGATCTGATGCGCGAGCTCAAGCGCACGCGAGCGGCGCCGCGATCATCCTGATCACGCACGATCTCGGCGTGGTGGCCGAGGTCTGCGACGAGGTCGCGGTGATGTATGCGGGCGAGATCGTCGAGCGCGCGCCGGCCGACGCGCTGTTCGAGGCGCCGGGGCATCCCTACACGGTCGGCCTGCTCGCCTCGATCCCGCGGCTCGACCGGCGCGCCGACCGGCTCGCCGCGATCGACGGCGTGCTGCCCGACATGACCGCGCCGCCGGATGGCTGCCGCTTCGCGACCGCTGTCCGTTCGTGCTGGAGGAGTGCCGCGCCGCGCCGCCGCCGGTCGTCGCGCTCGCCGCGGGCACTGGTCGCGCTGCCTGCGGGCGCCGCTGGAGCAGGTGGTGGCGTGATGAAGACATCTGGCGCAGGCGTCGAGGCTCTAGCTGCGGCGAGCGGCTCGATCGAGGCATTCCCGATGACCGCGCCGCTGGTCGAGGCCGAAGGGCTGGTGAAGCACTTCGTCGCGCGCCGCTCGATCTTCGGGCGGCCGACCGCGTTCGTGAAGGCGGTCGACGGCGTCAGCTTCACGGTCGAGGCCGGCAAGACGCTGGCGCTGGTCGGCGAGTCCGGGTCGGGCAAGTCGACGGTCGGCCGCGCTGGTGCTGCGGCTGATCGAGCCGACCGCCGGGCAGCGTGCGCGTTCGCGGGCCAGGACGTGTTCGCGCTCGGCGCGGCCGGCACGCGCGCATATCCGCCGCCAGGCGCAGCTCGTGTTCCAGGACCCGTACGCGTCGCTCAATCCGCGCATGACGGTCGCCGACATCCTGGGCGAGCCGCTCGCGCTGCACGACATCGTGCCGGCCGCGCAGCGCGCGCGAGCGCGTCGCCAGCTGCTGGAGCATGGTCGGGCTCGAGCCGCGCTTCGCGCCGCGCTATCCGCACGAGTTCTCCGGCGGCCAGCGCCAGCGCATCGTGATCGCGCGCGCGCTCGCGGTCGAGCCGAAGCTGATCGTCTGCGACGAGCCGGTCTCGGCGCTCGACGTGTCGATCCGCTCGCAGGTGCTCAACCTGCTGCGCGATCTGCAGCGCGCGCTTGGGGCTCGCCTACATCTTCATCTCGCACGATCTCGCGGTGGTGAAGCACATCGCCGACCGCGTCGCCGTGATGTATCTCGGCCGCATCGTCGAGACCGCGCCGACCGACGAGCTGTTCGCGACGCCCGCGGCATCCCTATACGCGGCGCTGCTGTCGGCGATCCCGGTGCCGCGCCCGCGCGCCCGGCGCGAGCCGCACCATCCTGCAGGGCGACGTGCCGAGCCCGATCGCGTCCGCCGCCGGGCTGCCACCTGCACCTGCGCTGCCCGCACGCGGTCGAGCGCTGCCGGCGCGAGCGGCCGCGCGCTCGCCGACGACGGCGGCCATGCGACCGCCTGCCATCGCTGGCCGGAGCTGCCTCCGCCGACGCCGGCAGTGCCGGCCGACGAGGACGCTCGCCGGCGCTGGAGCGGCTGATTGCGGCATTTGCCCGCCGGACGGACGTGCAGGGGCCGCCGGGTGTTGATACAGTCGGCGGCAAGGGCGTCCGGCCGCGCCGCCGCCGTTAGAACGAACGACGGGAGAGGATCGATGGAAGCTTGCGTCTCGATCGGCGGCCGCCGCGCTGCTCGCGCTTTCCGGCGGGGTCGCCGGCGGCGCAAACCGACGCTGCGCATCGGCCTTGCCGAGGACCCGGACGTGCTCGATCCGACGCTCGCCCGCACCTATGTGGGCCGCATCGTGTTCGCGTCGATCTGCGACAAGCTGTTCGACATCGACGAGAAGCTCAACGTCGTGCCGCAGCTCGCGCTCTCGCACGAGACCTCCGAGGACGGCAAGGCCGTCATCATCAAGCTGCGGCCGAACGTGAAATTCCACGACGGCGAGAAGTTCGACGCCGAGGCGGCGAAATACTCGCTCGAGCGCCACCTCACCATGCAGGGCTCGTTCCGCAAGCCGGAGCTCGCTGCGCTCGACAAGATCGAGGTGGTCGATCCGCTCACCATCAGGCTCAAGCTCAAGGCGCCGTTCTCGCCGCTGATCGCGCAGCTCACCGACCGCGCCGGCATGATGGTATCGCCGAAGGCCGCCAAGGAGGCCGGCGACAAGTTCGGCCTCAAGCCGGTGTGCGCCGGCCCCTACAAGTTCGTCGAGCGCGTGCAGCAGGACCGCATCGTGGTCGAGAAGTTCGCCGACTACTGGAACAAGGACAACGTCCACATCGACCGCATCATCTATCTGCCGATCGTCGACTCCACGGTGCGGCTCGCCAACCTGAAGTCCGGCGGGCTCGATCTGCTCGAGCGCGTGCTCGCGACCGACATCAAGGAGATGCCGCGCCGATCCCAAGCTCAAGCTCTCGACCGCGCTCGAGCTCGGCTACCAGGGCATCACCATCAACGTCGGCAACGGCGAGCAGCTCGAAGAAGCCGCTCGGGCAGAACGCCAAGGTGCGTCAGGCGCTCGAACTCGCGATCGATCGCGAGGCGATCAACCAGGTGGTGTTCAACGGCGAGTTCGTGCCCGGCAATCAGTGGGTCAGCCCGGAGCATCCGTACTATCAGAAGAGCCTTCCCGGTGCCGAAGCGCGACGTCGCCAAGGCCAAGGCGCTGATCAAGGAGGCCGGCGTCACCGACGCCGATCGCGATCGACTTCATGGTGCCGCAAGGGTGCCGAGAACACGGCGGTCGCCGAGGTCATCCAGGCGATGGCGGCGGAGGTCGGCTTCGACATGAAGATCCGCGTCACCGAGTTCGCGACCTCGCTCAAGCAGGCGGAAGCCGGCGAATACCAGGCCTTCCTGATCGGCTGGAGCGGGCGCACCGATCCGGACGGCAACCTGTACATTTTCTACGGCACCAAGGCGCCGCAGAACAACGGCGGCTACTGCAACCCGGAGGTCGACAAGCTGCTGGACGAGGCGCGCACCTATTCCGAGCCGGCCAAGCGCAAGGCGATCTACGAGAAGGTGGCCAAGATCCTGCAGCGAGGAAGGCTCGATCCTCTACCTCTATCACCGCAAGGTGCTGATCGCGCACACGGCGCGGCTCGAGGGCTATCGCCAGATGCCGGACGGGCTGGTGCGCGTGGTGGGGCTGAGGCTGAAGTGACGCGCAGCGCGCTGACCTCTCCCCGCGTGCGGGAGAGAGCCTGCCCCGGGCTCGACCCGGGGTCGACCGAGCGAAGCGAGGTCGGGTGAGGGGGGCTTCCGCAGTTTCCTGCAGGCGAAGATTGCCCCTCACCCCGACCCTCTCCCCGCACGCGGGGAGAGGGAGAAAAGCATGCTCACCTTCCTCGGCAAGCGCATCCTGCAGCTGATCCCGACGCTGTTCTTCGTGTCGGTGCTGATCTTCTCGCTGCAGCAGCTGCTGCCCGGCGACCCGGCGCTGATCATGGCGGGCGAGGAGCGCGACCCGGAAGTGATCGAGCAGATCCGCAAGCAGTACCGGCTCGATCAGCCGATCCCGGTGCAGTACGTCTACTGGATCAAGGGCGTGCTCACCGGCGATCTCGGCGAATCGATGCGCATCAAGGTGCCGGTGCTCGACCTCGTGCTGGAGAAGCTTCCGGTCACGATGCAGCTCGCCTCGATGGCGATCGTCATCGCGCTCCTGATCGGCATCAGCGCCGGCATCATCTCGGCGGTGAAGAAGGACACCGTCTGGGACTACGGCGCCAACGTGTTCGCGCTGTGGGGCATCTCGACGCCGAATTTCTGGCTCGGCATCATGCTGATCTTCCTGTTCTCGGTGCAGCTCGGCTGGCTGCCGCCGTCGGGCTATGTGCGCCTGACGGAGGATTGGCGCGCAGAGCCTTGCCACCACCATCATGCCGGCCTTCGTGCTCGGCAACGCCATCGCGGCGATCCTGATGCGCCATACCCGCAGCGCCATGCTGCAGGTGCTGGACAGCGACTACGTGCGCACCGCGCGCGCCAAGGGGCTGCTGGAACGCAGCGTGATCCTCAAGCACGCGATGCGCAATGCGCTCACCCCGGTGATCACGCTCGGCGCGCTCGAGCTCGGCACGCTGCTGTCGGGCGCGGTGCTGACCGAGCAGATCTTCACCATTCCGGGTTTCGGCAAGCTGATCATCGACGCGGTGTTCAACCGCGACTACGCGGTCGTGCAGGGCGTCGTGCTGGTGACGGCGACGACCTACATCGCGCTCAATCTCTTGGCCGACGTGCCTATGTGCTGGTCAATCCGCGGCTGAGGGGGTGACATGGTTTGGTCTCTCTCGACATTTCCCCGCCCCTCATGGCCGGGCGAGCAATCGTCACAGCGATTGCGAGGGTTGTCCCGGCCATCCACGTCTTGCTTTTGTCCGCGGAGGAAGGAAGACGTGGATGCCCGGCACAAGGCCGGGCATGACGGAGTTTGTTCGGCGGACTCCGCGCCATGACCGACGTCGCGCTCGATCCGTCGCTGTTGCCGACGAAACGGTCGAGAGCCCGAGCCGGCGCGCGCTGCGGCGGCTGTTCAAGCGCAAGGGCGCGGTGCTCGGCCTCGTCGTCATCGTGCTGTTCGTCGCGCTTGCGATCTTCGCGCCGTTGATCTCGCCGTACGACCCGACCGCGCAGAGCTGGACCTCGGTGCGCAAGGCGCCCTCGGCGCTGCACTGGTTCGGCACCGACGAGGTCGGCCGCGACGTGCTTGCGCGCGTCATCTACGGCGCGCGCGCCTCGCTGCTCGCCGGCGTGATCTCGGTCGGCATCGCGCTCTCGGTCGGCGTGCCGCTCGGGCTGATCGCCGGCTATGTCGGCGGCCGGCTCGACGCGCTGCTCTCGCGCATCACCGACGCGATGCTGGCGTGCCCGTTCCTGATCCTGGCGATCGCGCTCGCGGCGTTCCTGGGCCCGAGCCTCGGCAACGCGATGATCGCGATCGGCATCACCACGACGCCGATCTTCGTGCGCCTGACGCGCGGGCAGGTGATGGCGGTGAAGGTCGAGGACTATGTCGAGGCGGCGCGCGCGATCGGCAATCCGCGCTGGCGCATCGCGCTCGTTCACATCCTGCCGAACATCCTGCCCGCGCTGCTGGTGCAGGCGACGTTCTCGATCGCGGCCGCCATCATCGCGGAGGCGCGCCTCTCGTTCCTCGGCCTCGGGCAGCAGCCGCCGGCGCCCTCCTGGGGCAGGATGCTCAATTCGGCGCAACGCTTCCTGACCAACGCGCCGTGGATGGCGATATGGCCGGGGCTCGCGATCTTCTTGACCGTGCTGTCGTTCAACCTGGTCGGCGACGGGTTGCGCGACGCGCTCGATCCGCGCTCGCGCTGAGGCGGGTTTGAGCACCTCAAATCGTTCACTGGACCTGCGGTGGCAGGAGATAAAGCGTCATCGCGAAGATCAGGTACACCATCACGACAAGCGCGCCGAGGAACCAGGCCGAGCGACCGCTGCTGGTGACCAGGAAAGCGGTGATCGTTGCGATCAGAATCATTGCCACGGCACCCGGCCAGAATTGCAAGTCCATGGGCGTCGGGCCGATGACATAACTGAGAAGTACCAGCATCGGCGCCACGAACAGGGCGATTTGGGACGCGCTGCCGAGCGCGATACCGATACTCAGGTCCAACCTGTTCTTGCGGGCGCCTGAGAAGGCCGAAACCATTTCGGCCGCTCCGCCCACGAGCGCCACCACGATGAAACCCACGAACGCCGGCGTCATCCCGAAAATCGCTGCGGCGTGCTGCATGGATTCGACGAACACCTCGCTGACGAGCGCCACCAGGACCGTAACGCCTGCCAGCGTTGCCAGCGCCAGGCTCCATGGCCACTCGACCTCGTCGTTCTCCCCGTGTGCAGCGCCGACGAAGAGCTCGCGATGCGTCTTGAGCGAGAACAACATACCCAGGCCATAGGCGCCGATGAGCAGCACCGCCAATCCTAGGCTCAAGTGCTGAGTGACTGCCGCAGCCACGGTGGAATCCCTTTCGGCCAGAACCGATGGGATCAACAATGCGACGCTGGCCAGAAACAGCAGGCCGGCCTGCAGGCGCGCGCTCGTGCGATTGTATTCCTGGATGTGATGCTTGAGGCCCCCAAGCAGCAGCGACGCGCCCAGCATGAAAAGCGTGTTTGTGACGATGACGCCCGCAATCGAAGCTTTCACGAGCACGTATTGCCCAGCGCGCAACGCGGTCAGCGCAATAATGAGCTCAGTCAGATTTCCCAGAGTGGCGTTGAGCAGGCCACCGATCATATCGCCGGTCTTGGCTGCGACCGATTCGGTCGCGCGGCTCAGCAATGCGGCCAATGGGACGATGGCCAGGATGGAGAGGATGAACAGCAACGCGTGCGCATCGGGCTTAAGAGCCTGAGCAGCAAGCACGGCGGGCACGAGCGCGAGCAGCCAGAGCAGCCGGTTGTGCAATATTTCTTTGAGCAAGGGATTCATGCCGGTTCTGCAAGCTACGGGGTCGAGTGCGGCCCAATGTTGATCTGGATCAGAAATCACCGCTGTCCATGGATTCCGGATCGCGGTTCGCTCGGCCGGGACGACACGAGTCCTGGGTTGAGCGGGACGCGCGTTCATGCTCAAAACCCCACCGGTAGAATTTGAATGCCCGACGGGAGCTCAAGGAATGGCGCAGCGCAACGGCGGTGAGCAGGCGGTGCTCGCGTGGCTCGCCGATCGGCGGGGCGCGATGCTGTCGCTGCTCGAGACGCTGGTGAACACCGACGGCGGCAGCTACGACAAGGAAGGCGTCGACAAGGTCGGCGCGCACTTGCGCGCGTTCCTGGAAGGCCACGGCATCGGCTGCGAGAGCATCCCCGACAGCCGTTTCGGCGACGCGCTGCGGGCAACCGTCACCGGCAACGGCGCGGCCGGAACGGGTGCCAACAGCACCATCCTGCTGATGGGCCACCGCGACACCGTGTTCCCGAAAGGCGAGCCGGAGCGGCGGCCGTTCCGGATCGAGAACGGCCGTGCCTACGGGCCCGGCGTAGCCGACATGAAGGCCGGGCTGGTGATGAACGCGTTCGTGCTGGCGGCCTTCAAGGCGCTCGGCGGCGCGCCGGCGCCGCTGGTCGGGCTGTTCACCAGCGATGAGGAGATCGCCTCGCCGTTCTCGCGCACCGTGATCGAGAACGAGGCGCGCCGCGCGCGGGCGGTGTTCAACTCCGAGCCGGGACGGCCCGGCAACGGCGTCGTCACCGGCCGCAAAGGCGGCGTGTTCATGAAGATGGAGGTGACCGGCAAGGCGGCGCACGCCGGCGCCAACTTCAAGGACGGGGTGAGCGCGATCGAGGAGCTGGCGCGCAAGATCTCGGCACTGCATGCGCTCACCGACCTCGACAAGGGCACCACCGTGAACGTCGGGCTCGTCTCCGGCGGCCAGACCGTCAATACCGTCGCGCCGTGGGCGAAATGCGAGATCGACCTGCGCTTCGTCACGCCGGCCGACCGCGCCCGCGCGATGGATGAGATCCGCACCATCGTCGCGCAAAGCTTCGTCCCCGGCACCAGCGCCGTCCTGCAGGTCGCCGGCGAGTTCCTGCCGCTGGTGGAGACGCCGCAGGCGAAATCGCTGTTCGATCACTACTCCGCCTGCGCGGCCGAGCTCGGCGCCCCGATCCGCGGCGAGTTCACCGGCGGCTGCGCCGATTCCGGCTTCGCCGCCGAGGTCGGTGCCACCACCATCTGCGCGGTTGGGCCGGTTGGCGGCAAGGCCCACAGCCCCGAGGAGTACCTCGAGGTCGACACCATGGTGCCGCGCGCGCAGACGCTCGCGCTCGCGATCATGCGGCTGTGATCACACCGCAACCGTATGGGCGCTTGCGGCCTAGGCGCACGTCCTTATATCCGGCTCCCGCGTCGTTGCTATCGCTACCGCTCTGAAAATCATGACCAGCACCCTGTTCTCGCCGATCAAGCTCGCCGACCTCGAGCTTCCCAACCGCATCGTCATCTCGCCGATGTGCCAGTACAGCGCCGACGACGGCTGCGCCAACGACTGGCACCTCACGCATCTCGGCATGCTGGCCAATGCCGGCGCGGGGCTGTTGGTGGTCGAGGCGACCCATGTCGAGCGCCGCGGCCGCATCACGCACGGCTGCCTCGGGCTCTACTCGGACGCCAACGAGGCGGCGCTCGCGCGCGTGGTCGCGCATTGCCGCCGCATCGGCAAGGCAAAGCTCGGCATCCAGCTCGCCCATTCCGGCCGCAAGGGCTCCTCGCAGCGCCCGTGGGAGGGCGGTCTCGGGCTCAAGCACAACGGCGGCGACGGGCCGTGGGAGACGATTGGGCCATCCCCGATCGCGTTCGGCCCGGCGTGGCCGCCGCCGCGCGAGATGGATGACAACGACATCGCGCAGGTGCGCGAGGCC
Organism: uncultured Alphaproteobacteria bacterium; assembly: GCA_963788095.1. Classification (GTDB taxonomy): domain Bacteria; phylum Pseudomonadota; class Alphaproteobacteria; order Rhizobiales; family Xanthobacteraceae; genus CAVTXS01. Next base: position 87,039 of record CAWBFP010000042.1, read on the forward strand.
TTCGTGCTGGCGGCGAAGCGCGCCGTGCGCATCGGCTTCGACGCGATCGAGCTGCACATGGCGCACGGCTATCTGGCGCACAGCTTCCTGTCGCCGATCTCCAACCGGCGCAGCGACCGTTACGGCGGCGACTACGAGGGGCGCGCGCGTTTCGCATTGGAAAGCGCGGAAGCGGTGCGCGCGGCGCTGCCCGAACAAATCCCGCTCGGCGCCCGCATCACCGGCAGCGACTGGATGGAGGGCGGACTGACGCCGGATGACGCCCTGCGCTTGGCGCGCGACCTCAAGGGGCGCGGCCTCGACTTCGTCGACATCTCGTCGGGCGGCGTCGCGGTGGAGACCCGCAACCCGGTGACCCCGGGTTACAACGTGCCGATCGCGGCGCGCGTGAAGCGCGAGAGCGGCATCGCGACCCGCACCGTCGGCCTGATCACCACCCCCGAGCAGGCCGAGGCGATCGTGGCGGAGGGGCAAGCCGACATGGTGGCGCTGGCGCGCGCGTTCCTCGACAACCCGCGCTGGGCGTGGGCGGCGGCGCGCCGGTTCGACGCCGAGGTCGAGCGGCCCTCGCAGTACCTGCGCGTCGGTCCGAAGCTGTGGCAACCGCCGGCGCCCGCAGGGCGATAGACTAAAACGGCGCGCGCATTCAGAGCACTCGGGCGGCGCGATGCCAACATATCAGCTGGTAAAGCGCATCACTTTCAGGCTCGTCCAGGTAGAGCTTGAGCAATGCCGTTGTGTCGCAGAGCATGGTCAATCGCGGTCCTCAAGAATCATTTCAGAAATGGTCTTGCCCCCGCCCGGCAGCTCTATCCGCGCGAACTTCGGTTTCTCCCCGCTCCATGTTGCCTGACCCGACTGCACCATCCGCCACATGCCGGGATGTCGCTTCGCCCACACCGGCTCTTCTGGCACGCCGATGACGCGTGCAATGACTTTTCCATGCGACGTGATCTCGATCGTTTGTCCCCCCCCGCGCCTTGGCGAGATAGTGGGAAAGCTTCGACTTGAATGCGCGAATCCCAACCGAGATGATCATTGTGGTCACCAATTACGCGACTTCGTGGATAATGTAATGTCGCGGTGCGCTTTCGTCAGTGGAAGTCAGCCGCCTTCTCCAAGGCGGCGAGCCTCGGTGCCACGATGGCTTTGACAAATCTCGCGATCAACCCGGAGCGGCTGTGGGGCGAGCTGATGGAGACGGCCGCGATCGGCGGCACCGCCAAGGGCGGCATCTGCCGGCTCACCCTCACGGATCTCGACCGGCAGGTGCGCGACTGGTTTCGCGCGCGCGCCGAAGGCCTCGGCCTCGCGGTCACGGTCGACGACATGGGTGTGATGTTCGCGCGCCGCGCCGGTCAGCGCGACGACGTGGCGCCGATCGGGCTCGGCAGTCACCTCGATACCCAACCGACCGGCGGCAAGTTCGACGGCGTGCTCGGCGTGCTGGGCGCATTGGAGGCGGTGCGCATCCTGGTCGAAGCCGGCTACGAGACCTTCGCGCCGATCGAAGTGGTGAACTGGACCAACGAGGAGGGCGCCCGCTTCGCGCCGTCGATGACGGCGTCGGGCGTGTTCGGCGGCGCCTTCACCCGCGATTTCGCGCTCGCGCGCACCGACCGCGACGGCGCGACCTTCGGGGCCGCGCTCGATGCGATCGGTTATCTCGGCGCCGAGCCGTGCGGACAGCATCCGCTCTCGGCGTTCTTCGAGCTGCACATCGAGCAAGGACCGCTGCTTGAGGCCGAGGGCAAGGAGATCGGAGTCGTCACCGGCGTGCAGGGCCTGCGCTGGTACGAGCTGACGGTGACCGGGCAGGACGCCCATACCGGCGCCACCCCGATGCACCTGCGCAAGGATGCGCTGGTCGGCGCCGCGCGCCTGATCGAGCGGGTCGGCGACATCGCGCGTGCGCACGCGCCGCTCGCCGTCGGCAGCGTCGGCATGGTCGAGGTCAAGCCCAACTCGCGCAACGTGGTGCCGGGCGAGGTCTTCCTCTGCGTCGATCTCCGCCATCCCGAAACCCCGGTCATCGAGTCGATGCAGCAGATGCTGGTCGCCTCGCTGTCGGAGATCTGCGATCCGCTCGGCCTCGCCGTGACGATGAATTGCATCGCCAACTCAGCCCCGGTCCGCTTCGATCCCGAGTGCATCGCGGCGGTGCGGCACGGCGCCGAGGCGAGCGGTTTTTCGACCCGCGATATGGTGTCGGGCGCCGGCCACGACGCCGCCTACGTCGCCCGCGTCGCGCCGACCGCGATGATCTTCGTGCCCTGCCGCGGCGGCATCAGCCACAACGAGGCCGAGTTCTCGTCGAAGGAGCAGTGCGCCGCCGGCGCGCAGGTGCTGCTGCAGGCCGTGCTGGAATACGATCGCCGCCTGGCCGAGCGCCACGGCACGGCAGATGCCAACCGCTTCTCATGACCCGTCATCCTGAGGTGCCCGAGCGAAGCGAGGGCCTCGAAGGATGATGCTCTGCCGCGCAGCTGCTATGTTGTGCGTCCTTCGAGGCTGTGCGCCGGGAGACCGGCAAGGAGTATGAGGTGGAAGTCCTCTGCAGTGAAGGCGTAGCGAACCACACTGGCCCCGAGCCGTGCGGACGTGCCCGCGAGGACACGGTCGAAGCGTCGGCAGGGGAACGCATAGGCCAGCCATTGAGCCGCGATAGAAGGATCGTCCCGGGTGCCGACGCCGTAGCTTCTGCGGAAGGCAACACGCACGGGTGCGCCAACGCGAGCGCCCGGGCGACCCGGCGTGGTCGCAGACCCTGGCATGTGCGCACGCTCCTTGCGCGGGAACCGGGAGACCTCACGACTGACCGTCGGCCGAGTAGGCTGGCGGCCCGCATCGGGAAGGCGAGGAGCCGAAGCCGATGATGCACGGACGTGAGGAGTCAGACCTCGCCATAGTAGCTGCGAAGCCGACGAACGCAGCGGAGCGATCTGCGGCGGAGCCGGTGGAGCCAAGGGCGGAGGCCGAGGGGAATGCGGGCCAGCACGACACGGGCCGGATGCAACGCCGGGGAACCGTGACCCAAGGGCTGGAGCGCATACGGAAAGCGGCCAGTACGCTTTGCCGTCAGACACCCGAGGTGGGAGCCGCATGCCTTAATTGGGCCCGTACGGTTCTGTGCGGGGGGCGCTCAGCAATGAGCGTCCCTACCGCGATCGCCCGCCTTCGTCGGGCTCGCACCTCAGGATGACGACTCAGTAGATCCGAGATATGCCCTCCCAGTGAACCCGCAGGCAATCATGATCCATTCGCGCGCCGGCCTCTCGCCCAACCTGTCGCTGCGCCAGACGGTGCGCAAGCCCGCGGTCCGCTCCTCAGGCGGCATCGTGGTGAGCCAGCACCGGCTTGTCTCAGAGGTCGGCGCGCGCGTGCTCGCGGATGGCGGGCATGCGGTCGACGCCGCGGTCGCGACCTCGTTCGCGGTCGGCGTGCTGGAGCCGTGGATGAACGGCATCGGCGGCGTCGGTGCGATGCTGGTGCGGCATGCCGCGGACGATCGCGTCACCGCGCTCGATTTCGGCGCGCGCTCGCCGGCCGCGCTCGATCCGGCCGACTATCCGGTCGTGGAGGGAACGGTCACCGACCTGTTCGGCTGGCCGCGCGTCAAGGACGACCGCAACCTCGTCGGCCCCAAGGCGCTGGTCGCCCCGACCCTGGTCGCCGGCATGGCAGCCGCGCACAAGGCGTTCGGGCGCAAGCCATGGCGCGCGCTGGTCGAGCCCGCCGCCCGGCAGGCGGCCGAAGGCCTCGTGGTCGACTGGCACACGACGCTGATCGTCGCCGCCGCGTTCGCCGACCTCGCACGCGACCCCGGCGCGGCGTCGGTGTTCCTGCCGGGCGGCGCGCCGCCGGTGCCGCCGCCCGCGGTCGCCGCCAACCCGGTGGTGCGGCTGCCGAACGCGGCGCTCGCGCGCACCCTTGAGGCGATCGCGGCCGACGGCGCCGACTCGTTCTACCGCGGGCCGATTGCGCGCGCGCTCGTCGACGACGTGCGCGCCGCCGGCGGCGTGCTGGCGCCAGGCGATTTCGACGCGGTGGCGGCGCGCGCGGTGACGCCCCGCACCGTTGCGTACCACGGGCGCATGATCCACGTCCTGCCGGGTCTCACCGGCGGGCCGACGATCATCGATGCATTCGAAGGCTTGGCGCGGCGCTGGACCGGCACGGGCGACGGCAGGCCGCTCGATGCGTCCGCTTTCACCGCCGTTGCGGCCAGCCTGCAGGATGCCTGGGCGAAGCGTTTCGCCACCATGGGCGATGCCGCCGCAGCTGCCGCCGCAGGCTCCACCACCCATATCTCGGTCGTCGATCGCGACGGCAACATGGTGGCGCTGACGCAGACGCTGCTGTCGCTGTTCGGGTCGCGGTTCCTGTCGCCGTCGACCGGCATCCTGATGAACAACGGCATCAACTGGTTCGATCCGCGTCCCGGCACGCCGAACGGCATCGGCCCGGCCAAGCGCACGCTGTCGAATTACTGCCCGGCCATTATGCTGGGTGATGGCGACGCGGTCGCGACCGGCGGCTGCGGCGGCCGCAAGATCCTGCCGGCGGTGTTCCAGCTGTTGGTGATGATCGCCAACGGGATGTCGCTCGACGATGCGTTCCATGCGCCGCGCATCGATCTCTCGGGCGGCGAGACCGTGGTGGTCGACCGCGACCTGCCGGCGGACGTGCGCGCCGCGCTTGCGGGTGCATTCAGGACGCTCGAAGCCGAGCGCAACGTCTATCCCGGCCACTTCACCATCGCGGGCGCGGTGCGCCGCACCGGCGGCGTCAACGAAGGCGCCGCCGAGCCGTACCAGCCGTGGGCCGAGGCGGTGGCGGAGGAGGATGTGTAGCCTTCTGCTGCTTGCTGTATTCCCTTTACGCCAAGAGGTTTGCGATGAAGATCAAGGTGGTCGTGCACGAGGCGGCAGACGGAGGGCTGTGGGCCGAGGTGCCGGCTATTCCGGGACGCGCGAACTCAGGGCGAAACGCTCGACGAGCTCTTGCAGAACCTGCGCGAGGCGATCGAAGGCTGCCTGTCGGTCGAAGCGGCCGAGCCCAGACCGTAGCCCGGATGAGCGCAGCGAAATCCGGCGATCACCACATCGGCGGCGCTCATCTGCGGTGCAACGCTGCGCTACGCGCTGCACCGCGTGCGAGACACGATGGTCAGGTTATGTAGAAGCCCTCGTGGTGGAGCGTGATCATCTCCATGGGGACGTAGCCGCCCGGGTAGGTGGTCTCGGCGACGCTGAGCTCCGCGGAAGGATCCCACGGATCGACCGGATGGAAGCTCTCCATCGGGAGGAGGCTCTCCATGGGCCGGAGGCCATCCGAGGGGTCGGACGGGTCGACCGGAACCGCGAAGCTGTCGATCGCGAAACCGTCGTCTCCAATTTCGTCACCCGGCCCCGAGCCGATCGGCTTCTCGTCGCCCGGGCCCGAGCCGACCGGGCTCTCATCGCCCGGACCTGAGGCGACCGGTTTTTCGCCGCCGCGGGGGTCCGCACTAACGTCGCTCGATTTGGTCACCACCATCTCACTGACGAACGGCGCGCCGCTCGCCTCAGGGTCGGCCACAACGCCCTCGACTCCGTTCAATTTCACGTAGATCGGCATCCCTTCCTCCAATTCCGCGCCAGTCGTTGCCGGCGCCTCACTCATGCGTCGCGGCCACAGCCAGGGAGGTTCAACCGCCGAGGGATTCTTTTGGCGAGCTTCTGTCCCGGGCGTGAGCTGCGTAGATCCGGATGAGCGCAGCGAAATCGGGCGCCGCTTCATTGTTGAGCGCGTGCGCCGTCATTGCGAGCAATGACGCGCGACTTTAATAGCGATTCGCGCTTTCTCTATTGGCGCTCAGTAGGGCGTTTTGCTATAGTGTCATGAAGACCATCGTCTATGCCGAGACTGCCATGAAGCAGATGCTCAAGCTGCCGGCAGACGTGCGGCGGCGACTGGTCGTCAAGCTGGAGCGTACGCGTCGACCGGCAGCGGCGACGTGAAGAGGCTCAAGAGGCAAGAGGCGCCCGCCTCCGGGGTCGGCGACTACCGGATCATCTTCGCCGAGACCGCACACGTCATCGAGGTCTTCGAGGCCGGGCACCGGCGGAACATATACGACTGAGAAGAGGTGACGGACATGAAGCCGCAGATCATCAAGACCGATGCCGGCGACCTGGTGGTGTTGCCGCGCGCCCAATACGACGCGATGCGCCGGCGCGCGCGCGCGGCCGACGGCGAGGACGCCGGCACCGCGCGCGTCGTCGACCGCGGCCGGGGGCGGCAACGCGCCGGCGAGGTCATGCTCCCGTCAGCCGTCGCCAAGGCGATCTTCGACGGCGAGAGGCCGCTCCGCGCCATCCGCAAATGGCGCGGGCTCACGCAGGCCGAGCTCGGCGACGAAAAGACCACGATCGGGCAGAGCACAGTGGCGGCGCTCGAGAGCGGACGGCGGCACGGCACCGCCGACCAATGGCGCCAGCTCGCACGCGCGCTCGGCGTCTCGCTCGACCTGCTGATGGCAGAGTGATCGCTTTCGGCTCGCAGTGACGGCGCACGACCGCGCGACTACGGCGACAGGTTCCGCAGCAAGAACTTCAGCGCCGCCTCCGTGAACGCGTGCATGTTGGCAAGCCGGTCGGCGCTGCCGGTCTCGAGCGTCAGGGAGGCCTCGACCGCGCCGGCAACTGCCATGCAGCTGTGGCCGGCAGGATCGCCATAGCGGTTGCCGGTCGGTCCGGTGGCGCCGGTCTCGGCCAGCGCCCAGTCGGATGAGAACCGCTGCCGGGTGTGTGTCGCGACCAGGCGCGCGTAGGCTTCGGTCGCCGGCCGCATGCCGGCGAGTGCCGTCGCCGGAAGCTCGAGCAGCACGGTGCGGGCCTGACCCGTATAGACGACCGCGCCGCCGAGGAAATAAGCCGACGCGCCGGGCACCGCCAAGAGCGCCGCCGAGATCAATCCGCCGGTCGAGGACTCGGCGATCGCGATGGTCTGATCCTTCGCCTGCAGCCGTGCGGCCACCTGTTCGGCGAGCGGCAAGAGCTCCTTGGTCGTGTGATCCATGATCGAAAAGGCCGGCAGGTTAGGTCAGCTCGAACTTGCCGAACTCGAACGCCCGGCCCGGTGCGGCGTCGAACAGGGCGCGCGTATACGGGTGCTTGGGCGCGCGGAAGATCTCGCCGGTCGACCCTTCCTCGACCACCTCGCCCTTCTGCATCACCGCGATGCGGTCGCAGACCTGGGCGGCGACCCGCAGGTCGTGGGTGATGAACAGCACCGCGAGGTTGAAGCGGCGGCGCACGTCGTCGATCAGCTTGAGCACCTGCGCCTGCACCGAGACGTCGAGCGCCGAAACCGCCTCGTCGGCGATCAGGATCTCCGGCTCCATCGCCAGCGCCCGCGCGATGCACAGGCGCTGGCGCTGGCCGCCGGAGAACTGGTGCGGGAACCGCGAAAGCAAATCGGGATCGAGCTCGACCAGCTTCATGAGCGCGCGGGCGCGCTCGATCGCGGCCTCGCGCGGGGTGCCGAAATTCATCGGCCCCTCGATGATGGCGGCGCCGACGCTGCGACGGGGATTGAGCGAGCGGTACGGGTCCTGGAACACCACCTGCACCCGCTTGCGGTGCGGGCGCAACGCGCGGGTCCCAAGCCCCGCTACGTCGGTGCCTTCGATCAGGATTGCCCCCTCGGTCGGCTCGATCAACCGCGCGATGCAACGCGCCACCGTCGATTTTCCGGAACCCAATTCGCCGACCACGCCCAGCGTCTCGCCGCGCCGCACGTTGAGGCTCACGTCCTTGGCGGCCGGCACCTCGCGCCGGCCGAAGAATCCGCCGATGACATAGGTCTTGCTCAAGCCCTTGGTCTCGAGCGCGATCGGCAAATCGGCGGCCTCGGCGCGCTCGGGCGGGGTCAGGCTCGGCACCGAGCGGATCAGCATGCGGGTGTATTCGTCGCGTGGGCGTCGCAGCACCTCGGCGGCGGTGCCCTGCTCGACGATGCGGCCGTGCTGCATCACCACCACCCGGTGCGCGATCTCGGCGACCACGCCGAAATCGTGGGTGATGAACATCACCCCGGTATTGCGCCGCACCTGCAGCTCCTTGATCAATCGCAGGATCTGCGCCTGGGTGGTGACGTCGAGCGCGGTCGTCGGCTCGTCGGCGATCAACAGCGCCGGATCGAGCACGAGCGCCGCCGCGATCATGATGCGCTGGCGCTGTCCGCCGGAGAGCTGATGCGGATAGACGTCGATCAAGCGCTCGATGTCGGGCAGGTGCACGGCCGCCAGCGTGTCGAGCACGCGCTTGCGCCGGCCGCGCGCGTCGAGCTCGGTGTGGATCTCCAGAACCTCCTCGATCTGCTCGCCGACGCGCATCACCGGGTTGAGGGCGGTCATCGGCTCCTGGAAGATCATCGCCATGCGGTCGCCGCGCATGCGGCGCAGCTGCGCCGGCGATTTCTTCATCAGGTCCTCGCCTTCGAGCAGGATATGGCCGGCGGTCGGCGTCAGCTGTCCCTGCGGCAGCAATCCCATGACGGTGTGCGCGGTCACCGACTTGCCGGAACCGGACTCGCCGACCACGCAGACGATCTCGTTGGCGCCGACCGTGAACGAGATGTTCTCGACCGCGTTGCGGCGGTCGGCGCCCGGCGGCAGGCGGACGGTGAGCCCCTGGATGTCGAGGACGGGGCCGGTCATCGGCGGACCCGCATATCGCGACTGTCGTCCCGGCCGACCCCGGCCTCGAGCCGGGGGAGAGCCGGGACCCATCTCTTCCGGGCTTGCATGCCGTGCAAAGTGGATCCCGGCTCGCGCTCGCTCCGCTCGCTTGGCCGGGATGACAGCTGGTGTGCGATGGATCCCGGCTCGCGCTCCCCCGGCTTGAGGCCGGGGTCGCTTGGCCGGGATGACAGCGTAGGTGTGGCTGCACTCATCATCACACCCGCCGCGCCAGCTTGGGGTCGAGCCGGTCGCGCAGCCCGTCGCCCAGCATGTTGATGGCGAGCACGGTGACGGCGAGCGCAATGCCGGGGAAGAAGATGTTGTGCGGATAGATGCGGAACAGGCTGCGGCCCTCGGCCATGATGTTGCCCCAGGTCGGGGTCTCGGGCGGAATGCCGATGCCCAGGAACGACAGGATCGCTTCCACCAGGATGGCGGAGGCACAGATGAACGTGCCTTGCACGATCAGCGGCGGGATGGTGTTGGGCAGCACGTGGCGGATCAGCAAGAGCGGCGTCGGCGTGCCGGCCATCACCGCCGCCTCGACATAGGGCTCCTCGCGCACCGAGAGCACGATCGAGCGCACCAGCCGCACCACGCGCGGGATTTCCGGCACCGTGATCGCGACGATCACGCTCAACAAGCCGGCACGGAACAAGGATACGACCGCGATCGCCAGCAGGATGGCTGGGATCGCCATCAGGCCGTCCATCAGCCGCATCACCACCATATCGAGCCAGCGGATGTAGCCGGCGATCAGGCCGACCACCAGGCCGATCGCGACGCTGATCAGCGCCACCGTGATGCCGACGATCAGTGAGATGCGTGCGCCATAGATCACCCGGCTGTAGACGTCGCGGCCGAGGCTGTCGGTGCCCATGCGGTGCTTGAACACCGAGGTCGAGCCGTCGTCGTTGCGGATCGTCTGCTCGTACCCCGGCAGGCGATTGCGGAACGCCGGATTGATCTCGGACGGGCTCTTGGTGCCCAAGAATGGCGCGGCGAGCCCGACGATCGCCATCAGCAGGATGATCGCGGCGCCGAAGATGATGCTGCCGTCGCGCGCGAGCCGCGCCAGCAACCCGGTCCTTGGGCGCGCACGCGCCGCCTGCTCGGCGGCGATCAGGACCGGCTCGGTGCTCAATAGCGGATCCTCGGGTCGAATGCCCGGTAGAGCAGATCGACCATCAGGTTGATCAGCACGTAGACGAACGAGAACAGCAGAATCACCGCCTGAATCGTCGGGTAGTCGCGCGCCAGCACGGCATCGACCGTCAGCCGTCCGATCCCGGGGATCGTGAACACGCTCTCGGTGACGACCACCCCGCCGATCAGCAGCGCGATGCCGAGGCCGATGACGGTCACGATCGGCACCGCGGCGTTGCGCAGCGCGTGCTTGAACAGCACGACGCGCTCGACCTGGCCCTTGGCGCGGGCGGTGCGGATGTAGTCCTCGCCCATGACGTCGAGCACGCTGGTGCGCGTCATCCGCGCAATCAGCGCGATGTAGATCACCGACAGAGTCACGGACGGCAGGATCAGGCGCTGCAGGAAGCCGCCGACGCCGTCGCCGATGCGCTGGTAGCCTTGCACCGGGAGCCAGTTGAGCTTGACGGCGAACAGGTAGATCAGCGAATACCCGATGACGAAGACCGGCACCGAGAAGCCGAGCACCGAGAAGCCCATGACCAGCTTGTCGATCAGCGTTCCCTGCTTGTAGGCGGCGAGCACGCCGAGCGGCACCGCGATGACGACGGCGAGGATGATGGTCGAGAGCGAAAGCGCGAGCGTCGGCTCGAGGCGGCTAGCGATCAGTTCAGTTACGGTCTTCTTGAAGAAGAACGACTCGCCGAAATCCCCGCGCAGGATATTGCCGAACCAGATGAAGAATTGCGTGAAGATCGGCTGGTCGAGCCCCAGTCGCTCGCGGATGGCCGCGACCTGTTCGGCATTGGCATTGTCGCCGGCGATGATCGCGGCCGGATCGCCCGGGGTCAGCCGCAGCATCAGGAACACGAGCACGGCGACGATCAGCATCACCGGAACGGTGGCGGCCAGGCGGCGCAGGACGTAGCCGAGCATGGCGGCTATCCGGGTAGCCGGGATGAGTGAAGCGAAATCCGGGGCAGGCCTCGCGGGTGTCCCCGCATTTCGCTATCGCTCATGCGGGCTACGGCGTCATTTGACCTCGATGTTCCAGAACGCGATCGAGGGGCTGCGCAGGATGCCGGTCACGCCCTTGCGGTAGGCGACCGGCTGCACGTACTGCCCGAGATGCAGGTGCGTCGGATACTCGATCGCGCGCAGCTGCACCGCCTCGGCAATCGCCTTCTGCTTGGCCGCATCGGTTTCCCTGGCGTAGGCGTCGCGCAGCCGCTCCATCTCGGCATCGCACGGCCAGCCGAAGGTCGCCTTGTCGCAGCTCGCATTGAGGAAGCTCGCCGCGACCGGGTCGAGGATGTCGACCGAGGGCCATGAGGTGAGGAACGCGTGCCAGCCGCCCGCCGCCGGCGGATCCTTCTTGGCGCGGCGCGAGACCAGCGTCTGCCAGTCCATCACCTGCAGGTCGACCTTGAAGCCGGCCTTCTCCATCAGCGACTTGGCGACCGGGGCGAGGTTGCTCAGCGAAGCGATGTCGCTCGACTGCATCAGCACGACCGGCGTGCCGTCGTAGCCGGCCTCCTGCAGCAGTTGCCGGGCCTTGGCGAAGTTCGACCCGAACTTGTCGTCCCAGCCCTTGCTCGACTCCAGCGGCGAGCCGCAGGGGAACAGCGACTTGCACTCGCGATACCACTCCGGGTCGCCGATGGTGGTCTCGAGGAAATCCTTCTGATTGAATGCGTAAGCGAGCGCCTGGCGGACCTTCGGGTTATCGAACGGCTTGTGCAGCACGTTGAAGCGGAACGCATACTGCCGGCCGGGCGGGTTCCAGATGAACAGCTCGATGCTCTTGTCCCTGCCGAGCAGCGGCAACAGGTCGTGCGGCGGCGTTTCAAGGATGTGGACCTCGCCTTGGGTCAGCGCATTGACCTGCGTCTGCGGATCGGCGATCCAGATCCACTCGACCCGCTCCATTTCGGGACTTTGCCGCCGGCGAGCCCGGAAGCCGGCTCGCTGCGCGGCTTGTACTTGTCGAATTTCGAGGTAGACGACCTTCTCGCCCGGACGCCACTCGTCACGCTTGAAGATGAACGGTCCGGAGCCGACGAACTCGGCGATCTGCTTGTTGGGATCGGTGTCGGCCGTCCGCTTCGGCATCATGAACGGCACATTGGCGCCGGGCTTGGCCAGCGTCTGCAGCACCAGCCCGTAGGGCTCCTTCAGCGTCATGCGGATGGTCTTGGGGTCCGGCGCCGCCAGCTCGGCCACATAGGACAGGAGCTTCTGGCCCATGGTGTCGCGCGCGCCCCAGCGCCGGATCGACGCGACGCAGTCCTCGGCCGTCACCGGCTGGCCGTCGTGCCATTCCAGGCCGTCGCGCAGCGTGAACGTCCAGGTGAGCTTGTCGGCGCTCACCTCGTGGCGATCGACCATCTGCGGCCGCACCGCGAGCTTCTCGTCGAGCGCAAACAGCGTGTCGTAGATCATGTAGCCGTGGTTCACGGAGATGAGCGCCGTAGTCCAGATCGGGTCAACGACCTTCAGGTCGGAGTGCGGGGCGACGCGCAGCGTCTGCGCGGTCGCGGCGGAACCGAGGGCGACGACGGCAACCAGCGCCAGAACGATCTTGCGATGTGGGAAAATCATGACGTCCTCCCGAAATGGCAACGCGCGACGGTCATCGCACGGGCCGCCGCCTCACCTCTCCCCGCTTGCGGACCGCTTGCGGGGAGAGGTCGGTCCGAGCGAATGCGAGGACCGGGTGAGGGGGCGCGTGCCGGCAGGCGTCCCATCGGAAACGCCCCCTCACCCGGCTCGGACCTGCGGTCCTCCCCGACCTCTCCCGCAAGCGGGGAGAGGTAAGCGGATTCGCTTCATACTGGTGCGACTGGCGCTCCCGTTGCTACTTGCTGACGTTCCAGAACACTGGCACCGGCGCCGTCATGATGCCGTTGACGTTCTTGCGGGCGGCGATCGGCGCATACCACTGGCCGAGGAAGAGGTGCGTGGTCGCCTGCGTGTTGCGCACCTGCACCGCTTCCGCGATCTCCTTTTGCTTCTTCGGATCGGTTTCGCGCGCGAACTGGTCGCGCAGCTTTTCCGTCTCCTGATCGCACGGCCAGCCGAACATGGCCTTGTCGCACCCGGCATTGGCGAAGCCCGCCATCACCGGGTTGAGGATGTCGGCGGCGACCCACGCCGTGAGGAACGCGTTCCAGCCACCGGCGTTCGGCGGGTCCTTCTTGGCGCGGCGGGCGACCAGGGTCTGCCAATCCATCGCCTGCATGTCGACCTTGAAGCCCGCGCGCTCCATCAGCGATTTGGCGACCGGCGCGAGGTTGGTCAGCACCACCAGGTCGGTCGACTGCATCAGGACGACCGGCGTGCCGTCGTAGTTCGCCTCCTTCAGCAGGTCGCGCGCCTTCTGGAAGTTCGACTCGAGCAGGCCCTCCATGCCCTTTTCGGACGCCAGCGCCGTGCCGCAGACGAACATCGCCTTGCAGACCTTGTAGTAAGCCGGATCCCCGACCACCGCCTGCAGGAAATCCTTTTGATTGAAGGCGTACCAGAGCGCCCGCCTGATCTTCGGGTCGTCGAAGGGCTTGTGGAGGTGATTGGGGCGGAACGTGTACTGCAATCCGAGCGGATTGTAGTCGACCAGCTTGACGTTGGCGTCGCCCTTTACCAGTGGCAACAGGTCGAACGGAGGATTTTCGATGTAGTCGATCTCGCCGGCCAACAAGGCATTGACCGCCTGCTGGTGGTCGGAGATCGCCAGCCACTCGACGCGGTCGACCTTGGCGATCTTGCCGCCGGCGAGGCCGGAGGCGGGCTCGGAGCGCGGCTTGTACTTGTCGAACTTCACGTAGACGGCTTTGTCGCCGGGCTTCCATTCGTCGCGCTTGAACACGAACGGGCCGGAGCCGGTGAAATCCGAGATCTGCGTGTTCGGGTCGGTCTCGGCCACCCGCTTCGGCATCATGAACGGCACGTTGGAAGACGGCTTGCCGAGCGCGAAGGTCAACAGGCCGGTCGGCTCCTTCAGCTTGATGGTGAAGGTCTTCGGGTCGTTGGCGGTCATCTGGTCCACAAACGACATCACCTTCTGGCCGAGCGAATCCTTGGCCGCCCAGCGCTTGATCGAGGCGACGCAGTCCTCGGCGGTCACCGGCGCGCCGTCGTGCCAAGTGAGGCCGTCGCGCAGCGTGAACGTGAAGGTGAGCTTGTCGGCGCTCTCGTCGTACTTGTCGATCATCTGCGGCTTGATCACGCCCTCGTCGTCCATCGCGAACAGCGTGTCGTAGACCATGTAGCCGTGATTGCGGGTGATGTAGGCCGTCGTCCAGATCGGGTCGACGATCTTGAGATCGGAGTGCATCACCGCCTTCAACGTACTCTGCGCCTCGGCAGCCGCGAGCGAGCCCACGACCATTGCGCCCGCCGCCAACGTCTTCCACGCCCTATGCATCTGACAGCTCCTTAGAAAACGGCGTTTGCGCCGCCCACATGGCCGGATGCTAACCGGGCCCCTCGGCTTCGCCAAGCGGTTTGGCCGCCTGTCGCGGCGCGCAATCCTGCGAATTTGACGGAGGCCCTGCCCGTTCAGGCCGTCGGGCCGGGCGCCGACTGCGTGCGCGCCGCAACGCACAGCGCAATCAGCCCGGCACAGACCTCGCGGATGACGTTCTCCGCTTCTGCCCACGCCGGTTGAAAAGCTCGTCCGCACTCGATGGTGAAACCGAGGATCTTGCCTCGTGCGCCATCGACGAAGTGCCGGCTGTAAGCGTAATCGTCACTTACGCCGGAGGTCGGATAGAGGCTGAATGATTGCGCGAGATCGTAGCCTTGCCCACTCGCGGCCGCGATCGCACTGTTCATCGTGGCGCCGAGATCCTTGAGCTCTCTCAGGTCCGCATCCGGGATGAACTCGCGGTAGGCGCTGTCAACTCGTCCCCGCTTTCCATCGAACGCGGCGTTGCGGAAGTTCATGGACGGAGTCGACGTCTGGTTCTCATCGAAGCCCCAATTGTAGAAGATCGCGGGGACGTGGCTGTGGACATCGACGAACCATCGCGTGCCCGGATAGCGGTCGAGCAACGACACCACGTTGCGCGTTTCCGCCTCCGAGGCGGCGGAGGGTCCGACGTAAACCTGAAGGTCGCATGGATCGTCCGAGGCACTGACGCGCGAACCCGCGGCGAAATGGCGGCGGAAATCCCACAAGACATCGAAGTTGCGGTTGATATCGACGCCGATGCAGCCGGGGTCGAGACCCGGGTTCACCTTGCGCCAATTCTTCCGCCACATCACCTCGGTGGTCGTGTGGGTGTGATGGCGCCCATCCGGGTTGACGCAAGGGAATACAACAACCTGCAGCCCCTCGATGACCCCGGCGATGTCCTCGGCCGAGAAGCGCTGCGAGCCGTACCGCAGCCCGGTTCCTCCGGCATGGGCCTCCAGCAGGTCGGCCGCTAGGTTGACGAGAGCATCTGGAGGGACCCATTCGCGCGCATGCACCCCGCCCAGCATGACGATGGCGCTGGTGTCCGGCGCGTCGGCCGGGCCGATCCGCAGCGCATGGGACTGCCGACCTTCCGCGGTCAGGTTGGGCAGTCGCACCAACTCGGTCACGGTCGCGTGCGCGGCCGCGAGGCTCTCGAGCGCCGCCTCGATCTCGCCGACGTTCAGATAGGCCACGCGGTCACTCCTTGATTCCAAGGCCGCGCGGCGCTTGCCGCTGCGCGAAGCGGTTGCCGGAACCGACCTCGGCTTGCCGGGCGCGCCCGGCTTCCGAGGCGTTCTCAACCACCGTCATGGTCACCGCCGAGGCGCTGTGCGCGCTGCGAACCTGTTCGATCTGGCGCATGGGCGCGTATACATCGACGACGAACTCGTCGCCCTCCCGCCGCACGACCGGCCGGCAGCCGAGATCCACTGCGGTGCCATCGAGGAACGCGCGCAGCTCCTCGAGGCTGCGCGCTCGAAGCTTCAGGTGGTGCACATCGTCATCAGCCATGGCGCTTTTCCTCAATGCCGACCGCCGCGCGCGAACTGGGTCGCGGCGGACTATGGAATGGCGAGCCGCGTTTCCATTTGGCGAAAGCAACGCGTTCGCGGCGCAGGAAGATGAGCGAAGACAGCATGGACCCGCCGGCGACGATCGTCAACCGAGGCGTCATGATTGATGAATCCCTCACCTCAGGATGAGCGCACGCTCTCGAGTCGCTCACGCGCCCACGCGCGCCGGCGTGACCCCACTAAGCGCGCGATGCTAGCGCCCCCATTGAACCCGAAGTTCGCAATCCAACTGGCGGCACCGGCGTGCGAACTCGGGTTCGGGGCACTAGACAGATGGAGTTGTTCGGCAGTTCTATTGGTTGATCGGCCGGAGAGGACCAAGCCCCGTGAAGTTCCTGATCGCGATGATGAAGCATGAGACCAACACGTTCTCGCCGGTGCCGACCGATCTGAAGCGTTTCCGCGACTGGGGATTGCACGAGGGCGAGGCGGTCGTGCGCGCCTACAAGGGCACCAACCACCCGACCGGCGCCTTTCTCGACATCGCGGCCGATATCGGCGCCGAGGTGGTCACGCCGGTTGCGGCCGAGGCCATGCCGTCCGGCTACGTGCAGCGCGAAGCCTACGATTATTTGAGCGACCGCATCGTCGATGTCGTCGCCGAGGGCGGCCTCGATGCGGCATTGCTCGACTTGCACGGCGCGATGGTCGCCGAGCACGAGCCGGACGGGGAGGGCGGTCTGTTGGAGCGCATCCGCGCGATCGCGCCCGAACTGCCGATCGCCGTGACCTTCGACATGCACGGCAACATGACGCAGCGCATCATCGACAACGCCACCGTCATCAACGGCTACAAGAGCTATCCGCACACCGACATGTACGTCTCCGGCATGCAGGCGGGGCGCGCCCTGGTGCGCGCGCTGCGCGGCGAAGTCGCGCCGGTGATCGCCTGGGGGCAGGTCCCGATCCTGGCGCAGACCTTGCGCATGGGCACCGCCGACGAGCCGATGAAGACGATGCAGGAACTGTGCCGGGCCGAGGAGCGCGACCCGGCGATCCTGGCGGCAAGCGTGTTCGGCGGCTTTCCGATGGCCGATATCCCGGACGCCGGGCTCTCCGCCATCGTGGTCGCCGACAGGGAGCGCGCCAAGGCCGATGCCGTCTGCGGACGGCTGCTCGATGCCGCGTGGGCGCGCAAGGACGATTTCGTCTATCGGCATGAGCCGCTCGCGCAGGCGGTGGCGCGTGCCAAGGGCTTGACCGAAGGCCCGGTCGTCCTGCTCGACCATGCCGACAATGTCGGCTCCGGCGGCACCTCGGATTCGATGGCGGTGATCGAGGAATTGCTGCGGCAGGGACTGCAGGACGTCGCGGTCGCGGCGGTGTGGGATCCGGCCGCCGTGAAGGTCATGATGGCCGCGGGGGTCGGGGCCGAGGTGACGCTCGACCTCGGCGGCAAGACCGACATGCCGTCGATCGACGCCAGGGGAAAGCCGCTGCGCCTCACCGGCAAGGTGCGGCGGCTGTCGGACGGCGAGTGGGTCGTGCGCGGGCCGATGTATACCGGCTCGCGCGTCACCACCGGCCCGACCGCGCTGTTCGAGACCGGCGGGCTCTCGATCGTGGTGACGACGCTGCATCACGAGCCGTGGGATCTCGGCATCTTCACGGCGATCGGGCTCGATCCCCACCATTGCCGCTATCTGCTGCTGAAATCCCGCATCCACTACCGCGCCGGCTTCGCCCCACTCGCCAAGTCGACCATCACACTCGACGGGGTGGGGGTGACGACGTCGGACAACAGCCTGCTCAAGTTCCAGAACGTCCGCCGCCCAATCTACCCGCTCGACGAGATGCAGCGCGCCCCCCGGCCGCGCTAGCTACGCTGCTCGCAGTCTCGCACGTGCACGCGCTTATTGTGAAACTGGCCGCTCAGACCGAAGCAGCAAAGAAAGGCGCATGAGGCGCTCTTGCTGTTCCGCTGTTGCCGATCCCCTTCATTCACCCTTTCCTCGTGTCGATGAGCTTCGTCGGTTCGGCGGCTTCCTTCGCTACGCTAGTCGGAGCGCGCGGAGGCGTTTGGTCTCGGAGCGCATGCGCCAGGGATCACTTTCAATGATCGCCCTGGCCGCGGCGTTAGTGCTCTCGGCCTTGCTCTCTCGCAACTCTTCGGGCCAAAGCCCGGAGCTGGACGGTGCACTCGGATCATTTGTTCTACATTTGTGCTGATGGAACATTTCCAACGTCAGCCACGTTCACCATGGGATTGAAAGAACAGGATAAGGGGGACGGGGGAAAGCCGCGAACGGGCTCAAGAGGAGCTGTTCATGAGCGACCCATCAAACGATCCCTTCGATCTTTCTGCTTACCTGCCAAAAAGCGCGCGTGCCGCTGGGTGGCATTCCGTCGAGCGCGATGGTGCAAGCCGTCGGCGGTACCCGTTCAAAAGAACGCCCGAACGCGCGCAATTGCGTGCCTATGGAACGGCCTTGCTAGCTGCTGGAATCTTGGCCCATGTGCTTGTCACCGTGCCGCTTGGGGCCGACCTTGTTTCAACGGCTCACGCGCAAACGGTGCCAAAGTCACTTGAGCAAGGCGGTACCGACGCGGCTCTGAAAAAGCGCATAAATACTTGGACTGTGGGCGTCGCCGGCGGTCAGCTGTCGGGCACCTATATGACGTTCGCCGATGAGCTTGCGCAGGTGCTTGACGATGGCGACAATCTGCGAGTCCTTCCCCTCGTCACCTATGGTGCTGCCTCCAATCTCGACGACCTGCTCTATCTGCGGAATGTCGACGTCGTGATGACGCAGGCGGACATCTTCGAGTATTTCCGCACTCAGAGAAAAACCCATAATCTCGAGAAAAGAATTCATTACATCATCCGCTTGCCCGTTTCCGAGATGCACCTCCTTGCGCGCACCGACATCAAGAGCATCGAGGATCTGCGCGGCAAAAAAGTCAGCTTCGGGCCAGCAGGAAGTGCTTCAAGCCTGACCGGGACGATTGTTTTTCAGCGGTTGGGCGTCAAGGTCGAGCAGGTACTGTTGGACAATCCGACCGCGCTGGAAAGGCTCAAGTCGGGCGAACTTGCAGCGCTGGTGCGCGTGATCGGCAAGCCGGTCGGCTTCTTCGCGCGGATTCCACCGAATTCGGGCCTTCACTTGGTACCCATTCCCTTTTCTAGGACCTTTGCCGACCACTACGCGCTCGGTGAGTTCACCAGTGAGGAATATCCGACGCTAGTTCCGCAGGGGGGGAGGATCGACACCATCGCGGTGCCGGCGGTGCTCGCGGTCTTCAACTGGCCGAAAGATACTGATCGCTACCGGCGGGTGCAAAGATTTACCGAGGCTCTTTTCACCAAGTGGGACAAGTTTCACGAACCTCACCGCCATCCAAAATGGCGCGACGTCAATCTTGCGGCGACGGTTCCCGGCTGGACCCGCTGGAGCGTCGCCGAGGAGGCGCTGAGCCGTATTCAGCAAAAGGATCCGAAGGTCGCCGAGTTTGGGTCGCCGCTTAGGGATCTTACCCAGGAGGAGCACGAGGCACTGTTCGATCAATTTCTCAAGTGGCGAGAACAACGGAGCAGCGCACAGCAGCAACGGAGCGGCGTGCAGCAGCAACGGAAGAGCGTGCAGCAGCAACGGAAGAGCGTGTCGCAGCAACGGAGCGCCGTGCCGCAGCAACGGGGCGGGGTGCCGCAGCAAGCAAGCGGGCGTGCCGCAGCAACGGAGCGGGGTGCCGCCGCAACCAAGCGACGCGCCGTAGCAGGAAGGAGCGGACAGCAGCAAGGGATGCAGCAGCAAGGGATGCAGCAGCAAGGGATGCAGCAGCAAGGGATGCAGCAGCAAGGGATGCAGCAGCAAGGGATGCAGCAGCAAGGGAGCAGCGTGGGGCAGCAGCGGGGCAGCTACGGAGCGCCGTGGTGGGGGCTTTAGCCGAGAGCAGTGGGTCCGAGCTGGGGGGCCCGACCGAGAAACGTCGGAGGCCAAGCACAGTGGCAGAGGTTGACCAGCGGCCCACCCCCCGGATCATGTCCGCTTCTGGAGGATGCGGACGGAGGACCCAAGAGAGGTGTTCGGTTGTGTGATCCTGACTCGGACGTCCTGAACCAAACACAAATGCCGGCATCCACCTTGGCCCCTCCCATTTCAGAGTGATATTCATCGCTGCAAAAGATGCCTTCCCCGTGGTTTGAGTTGGGACATGAGGCGGCGCGACTTCATCACCGCTCTCGTCGGCGCGGCGGCATGCGACAGCATTCGGAGTGTGACGCTCCCCGAACTTGCCAAGGCCGGATCCATCGAAGGGCAGAATCTTATCGTCGATGGGCGGTTCGGAACCTCGGGGCGCGGATGCCCGACTTGGCGCGGGCGATGTCGGTGGCAACCCCGACGCCATTATCGGCGTCTCGGATATTTCGATCGGAGCGCTGAAGGCCGGATCGAACTCGGTTCCGATCGTGATGTCGTTCGGGACCGGCGATCCGGCCGCCGCGGGCTTTGCGTCAAGCATCACGCGCCCGTGCCATGATTGGTCTGTTCGCAACGGCCGAGCAGGCGGACGAGATGTGCAATAATCTCAAGGCCGCGGTGGTCAGTGCGAGTTCAACGGAACTAGCCGGCGAACGTTAGTCGACGGAACAAGCCTGACTGCTCGGCGCCACCGATGTCACTGAGGAGGGCGCAATGCCTTATCAACTCGTCCACAACGGAGTCGTGCGGGAGTTCGAGTTCTATCCGCCGGTTGGCTGGCACTACTGGCACGAGCGGGTGTTTACCGAAGATGGCCGGAACGGGCTGCCGCTCGTCATCGCGCTGCATGGCGGCGCGCAGTCGCCATCGGGTTTTGCTCTCGACTGGCCGTTCCCGCTGGTGAGCAATCCGGCGGACCAGACCAACTGGGAAGATCGGTTCTTCGTTCTCTATCCCTACGGGCACGCCTACTACCACCTTGCCGGAGAACCGCTCCGCGGCTGGAACATCGGTTTCGCCGACGACTTCCTGCCGGTGCAGAGCGACGTCTCGTTCATCCGCGCGGCTGTCGACGCCGTCGAGGAGATGCTGCGGCGGAAGCTCGGCGAGCTCGGCGTCACGCGGCCGCCGATCGACGCCGATCGACGATTCGTCTTCGGCTACTCGATGGGCGGGATGATGGCATACAAGCTCGCACACGAGATCGGCGAATCACTTCGCCGCGCTGTGGGTGATGGCCGGCGCGATCGGCGGGCGTTCGCACGAGGGCCTGACCGGGACGATCACGAACGACCCGACCGGCCGATCGGCCGTGTCCCTCTTCGCGCACCACGGCGAGTTGGACGTCGTCGTGCCGCCGGGTCCGCGGCAGGACACGTCCGGCCGGGTGCAGAGCACGTTCGTTCCCGATCTCTATGCCGTGACCGGGATGCCTGCCGCCGAGATCCCCGTGCGCAAGACATCGTTCCGCCACCTCGCGGCGGCGATCGAGATCTTCAAAGTGCACAACGACTGCGAGCCGACGGCCTATTTCAATCCGCTCGGCACCGACGGGAGTACGACATCCGCAGAGGACGTCGCCGGGGCCGCGTCGTCGGTGAAGTTCGTGTTCCGCCGCACCGGCAATCCCGCGAATCCGGAGGTCATCGTTTACCGCGACCCGACCATGGAGCACGGCAACTTCATCAGCCCCGGCTCGAATCGCTACTTCGACGCCGCGTACGTGTGGAGCTTCTTCAAGGCACACCCGAGGGTGCAGGCCTGACTGCCGACGCATTCTTGGCGCACGGCGCTGCAGGCCAGAGGTGCGCCTGTAAGAAGCGGCGAGGGGGGCTCGACGCGCAGCAACGGCTGGTTGTCCGTGCGGGCTTTTGCAGCATCTTCGATGCTCGTGGGATCGCAACCGTGCTTATCCGGAGCAACTCACGCGCGATGGTCGCAGCGGCGCGCTGCCTTTCCGAACGGCTGGGTCATACTTGTCAGCAGGTTGTGACCTTGATACGAGCCATTACGCCCAGTTTTGCGAGGCGGGAGCTCCGCTATGACTGTCTCGATTGAACAGTATCCGAACACCATTTCCCTCGACGCGCCGGCCCATGGGCGAACCGTTCGGCTCGCGCGGTTATCGGAAGCCGCGTCCGCGGTCGCGGCTGAGCGTACGGAGCGTGGTGACGAAAGTGCCACTTCACACCTCTCGATTGGGGAGATGGCCTTCCAGGGCCAGCGCTTACGTCCAGTGCGCTCATTCCCCCTGCGCTCCAGATCGGGGCTCGCGGTCAGCCTCGTCGCGGCCGTAGTGGCCCTCGCGCTAATCGCATTCATGGCCATCGATCGGTTGCTCCCGATCCCGACAGCATCGCGCCCGCCCGCGAGCGATCGCACGGTCGATCTCACTTCATCTTCAGGGCGGCTGGCAGCGGGATCGATGAGGGGCATCGAAACAGAAGTCCCGCCGCCGGGATCGCGTGGGATGAGCGCGGAACCGGCGCCGTCTGGCGTCACCCTGCAGGGACGGGGCCATGGTGCTATGGCTCTGCTCACCGGCTTGGCCCCCGGAAGAACGTTATCAACGGGCAGCGACGTCGGCGCCGGCGGGTGGCAGGTCCCTGCATCGGATGTAGTGCTCAGCAACACTGTGATCACCCCTCCCACGAACTTCATCGGCGTAGACCTTCTCGCCGAGCTGCAGCTTGCCGACAGAACGATTGCGCGTCGATGGCCGGTCTATGCCGATTGGGCGGCCGCAACTCCGCCCCTCGCCGTTCCAACTCCCGCCGTTGAGGCGGAGCGGCTGGCTTTCACGCCGCCGGCCCCTCGGATGCCGCCAGAGCATCAATCCGCCTCGGAAGAGATCGCGCTTCTGGTCAAGCGGGGGAAGGGTTTCATTGATAATGGAGATCCCGCTGGCGCTCGGGTCATGTTGCGGCGTGCCGCCGAGTTGAGGAACGCCGAGGCAGCGCTGATGCTTGGAGCGACCTACGACCCTGTGGTTCTGCGGGAGCTCAAAGTCTATGGAGTTGCGGCTGACATTGCGATGGCGCGCGCCTGGTACGAAGAGGCAAAGAAGTTGGGCTCGGAGGAAGCGTCGCGTTTACTCGGGATCCTGGCCAGCGCGGCGCGTTAAGCTGCGTCCGCGCTTCGCTCTCGAACGAGAGCAATGTTGCAAGCTTTGCAATTTCCGCCGCGGGATGCGCACCTGCGACGCCTGTGCGTTGACGTCCGCCAAGTCGACCATCACGCTCGACGGGGTGGGGTGACGACAGCCTGCACAAGTTCCAGAGCGTCCGCCCCCCGATCTATCCGCTCGACGAGATGCAGGCGCCCCCCGGCCGCGCTCGTTCGTTCCCGCGACCGGCACGACGGCGCCAGACGCCGCCAAGACGCCGCCGGGGTGGCTTGTGCCGCGCCTGCAAGCGGGTCAAAGTGTCCCGTCCTGGACCCGGACCGATTCTGCATGCCTCGCCCGCTGGCCGTCCGCCGCCATGACGAGATCGTCCGCCGCCTGCGCGCCGCCGGCTCGGTGAGCGTCGGCGAATTGGCGGAGGCGTTCGGGGTTTCGCACGAAACCATCCGTCGCGATCTCAAGCTGTTGGCCGACCAGGGCCATCTCGACGTCGTCCATGGCGGTGCCGCGCGCCGCGGCGTGATGGAGCCTGCGCTTTCGCAGCGCGAGGGCGAGAATGCCGCCGGCAAGGCGGCGATCGGCAGCACGGCCGCCAAGATGGTGCCGGAGACAGGAACTGTCCTGCTCGATTCTGGCTCCACGACCCACGCAATCGCACTCGAACTGACCGCGCGCCGGGGCCTCACCATCTGCACCAACTCGTTGATCAACGCCGCCATACTCTGTCGCGTGCCGGGCAATCGCGTGTTCATGCTGGGCGGTGAGATCGACGGCAACGACGAGGCGGTGCTCGGCATCGACGCGGTCACCTCGGTCGCCAATTTCCGGGTCGACATTGCCTTCGTCGGCGTCGGCGGATTCGCTGAGGACGGCGGCCCGACCGATTATTCGCGCTCGGCCGCCGAGATGCGCGGCGCAATGCTGTGCACCGGGCGCTCGTACTTCGTCGCCGACAAGACCAAGTTCGACCGTCGTACGGCGTTTCGCATCCCGCATTTCGACCGCTGCGCCGGCGTCATCGTCGACGAAACTCCGGGCGACCCGCTCGCCGCGTGCTGGGCCGGGCGCAAACTCGAGGTCATTCGAGCCTGACAATAATCGACTTGGCATTTTGTGGCATTTTGTGGCTAAGTGGCGCCCGAAATGCCTGATCCAGCCACGATCCCTTCGCAGGCCCGCATCGTCATCGTCGGCGGCGGCATCATGGGCTGCTCGGTCGCCTACCACCTGGCCAAGGCTGGTGAGACCGACGTCGTGCTGCTGGAACAGGGCCGCCTGACCGGAGGCACCACCTGGCATGCCGCCGGGCTCGTGGGGCAGCTGCGGGCGCACCAGAACATGACCCGGCTGGTGCAATACTCGGTCGACCTTTACGGACGGCTGGAGGCCGAGACCGGCCTGGCGACCGGCTGGAAGCAGTGCGGCTCGGTGGTGGTGGCGCGCAGGTGCGAGCGCATGACGCACCTTCGGCGCACCGCCTCGGCCGCGACCGCGCAAGGGGTGCCGTGCCACATCATCTCGGCGCGCGAGGCGGCGGAAAAATATCCGATCATGCGCACCGACGACCTCGAAGGTGCGCTCTGGCTGCCGAGCGACGGCAAGGCCAATCCCGCCGACGTCACGCAGGCGCTCGCCAAGGGCGCGCGCATGGCCGGCGCGCGCATCTTCGAGCAGACGCGTGTCAGTGCCATTCACGCCCGCAACGGCGCGGTGGCAGGCGTCTCCACGCCGCGCGGCGACATCGGCTGCGAGGTCGTGGTCAACTGCGCCGGCCAGTGGGCCAAGCAGGTCGGGCGCCTGGGCGGCGTGACGGTGCCGCTACATTCGGCCGAGCACATGTACATCGTCACCGGACGCATCGCCGGGGTGCATCCCGACCTGCCGGTGCTGCGCGATCCCGACGGCTACGTCTATTTCAAGGAGGAAGTCGGCGGCCTGCTGATGGGCGGCTTCGAGCCGGTGGCCAAGCCCTGGGGCATGGACGGCATCCCGGACGAGTTCGAGTTCGGCATCCTTCCGGACGACTGGGATCAGTTCCAGATCTTGATGGAGAACGCGCTCATCCGCGTTCCGGCGCTGGAGCATGCCGAGGTCAAAACTTTCATGAACGGGCCCGAGAGCTTCACGCCCGACAACAATTTCATTCTGGGCGAGGCGCCGGAGCTCAGGAATTTCTTCGTCGGCGCCGGCTTCAACTCGATCGGCATCGCGTCTGGCGGCGGCGCCGGCCGCGCGCTCGCCGAATGGATCGTCGGCGGTGAGCCTTCGCTCGATCTGTGGCCGGTCGACATCCGCCGCTTCGCCGCTTTCCACGGCGACGACGGCTGGCTCAAGGCGCGCGTGACCGAGGTCCTCGGCCTGCACTATGCGATGCCGTGGCCCAACCGCGAGCTCGTTTCCGCGCGGCCGCTGCATCGCTCTCCGCTCTACCACCGGCTGCACGCGCGGCACGCGCTGTTCGGCTCGAAGATGGGTTGGGAGCGGCCGAACTTCTTCGCGCCGAGCGCGGCCGAGGCGCGGCTCGACTATTCGTTCGGCCGGCAGAACTGGTTCCGTTACGCCGCCGACGAGCACCGCGCGGCGCGCGAGGCGGTGGCGCTGTTCGACCTCACTTCGTTTGCAAAATATCTGCTGCAGGGCCCCGATGCCGAGGCCGTGCTGCAGCGCCTGTGCGCCAACGACGTGGCCGTGCCGGTCGGGCGGACCGTCTACACCCCCATGCTCAATGCCCGCGGCACCTATGAGAGCGACCTCACGGTCGCGCGGCTTGCGGCCGACGCCTTCCTCCTCGTCACCGGCACCGCGCAGGCGAGGCGCGACGCTGACTGGATCCGGCGGCATCTTGCGGCGAGTGCGGCTGAGCCGAACCTCGATCTGTTACTTGGCCGGGATGACAGCTTGGAGCCTGCCCGCGCCGTGTTGACCGATGTCACTGCCGACTATGCGGTGATCGCCGTGAGCGGGCCGCGGGCCCGCGACCTGCTGGCGGCCGTCAGCTCGGCCGCGCTCCACGATCCGGCATTCCCGTTCGGTGCGATCCGCGAGATCGCGATCGGCGACGCCACCCTGTGGGCGGCGCGCCGCTCGTATGCCGGCGAGCTCGGCTGGGAGCTCTATGTGCCGCGGGAGGCCGCCGGCGGCGTCTACGACCGGCTGATGGAAGCGGGGGCGCGGCACGGCGCGCGCGATGCCGGCTACTACGCGCTCGAGTCGCTGCGGCTGGAGAAGGGGTATCGCGCCTGGGGGCGCGAGCTCACTCCCGACATCAACCCTTACGAAGCAGGCCTCGCGTTCGCGGCGCGGCTCGACAAGGGCGACTTCATCGGCCGCGACGCGCTCGCGGCCGCCCGCGGCCGCCCTCCGGCGCGCCGCCTCATGAGCTTCGTCGCGCACTCATCGGACACGCCGCTCGCGCATGGCGGCGAGTTGATCCTGCGCGACGGCGAGCCGGTCGGCGAGGTCACCTCGGCGGCGTACGGCCACACGCTCGGCGCCGTGGTCGCGCTCGGCCACGTCGCGACCAATGGGGCGCCGCTCGACGAGGCTGCGCTCGCACGGACCGGTTTCGAGCTCGACATCGCCGGCGAGCGCGTGCCGGTTCGCGCCAGCCTGCGCGCGCCCTATGATCCGAGCGGGGCGCGGTTGCGTGGCTGAGGCTGGCCCGCCTGCGGGGTGCCGCGTCCCTTCACCGGCGCCATAGTCCCGAGCTGTTGCACCCGCGGCATGGAAACCTACGTCTTCGTCGCCGTCCTGATCGCCGCCGCGTGTCACGCGAGCTGGAATGCAGTGATCAAGTTCGGGCTCGACCCGTTCACCACCACGGCGCTGATCGCGATCATGTCCGGCGTCGTGGCAGCCCCGCTGGTGCCGGTATTCGGCCTGCCGTCCGCCGCCGCCTGGCCGTGGGTGATCGCCTCGGTGATCCTGCACCTCGGCTACTACGTCGGGCTGACCGAAGCCTATCGCTCGGGCGACATGGGGCAGGTCTACCCGATCGCGCGCGGCTCGGCGCCGCTGATGACCGCGAGCGCGAGCACGCTCCTGCTCGGCGAAACGCTCGGGCTTGGCGGCTGGATCGGCATCGTGGTGCTCGCCGCCGGCGTGGTGCTGATGTCGCTGCGCGGCGGGCGCGACATCGCCCAGCTCGACCGCCGCGCGGTCGGCTTCGCGCTGTTCACGGCGGTGACGATCTGCGGCTACTCGCTGGTCGACGGCATCGGCGCGCGTACCGCCGGCGACGCCCATGCCTATACGGCGGCGCTGTTCGTGTGCGACGGCCTGTCGATGGCGATCTTCGCGCTCGTCCGGCGCGGCTCCGGCGTGGTCGTCGACATGGGCCGCAACTGGAAGGCAGGACTGATCGGCGGCGCGCTCTCGCTGGTCGCCTACTGGATCGCGATCTGGGCGATGACGGTCGCGCCGATCGCGCTGGTGGCCGCGCTGCGCGAGACCTCGGTGCTGTTCGGCGCGCTCATCGCGGTCGTGGTGCTGCGCGAGCCGTTGCGCGTAACCCGCATCGCGGCGGCGGCGATGATCGTCGCCGGGTTGGCGCTGATCCGGCTGCAGTGAGGCGCCCCGAAAGCCACGACCCTGCCCCCCATAAGGTCCACTAGCGATAGATTTCTGCTATTCGCGCACGTAAAACTTGCATTTCTGTACGCTTCCGCTACCCTCAGGCCGAAAAGGGGGGGTCGACATGCGCGTGCTGTTCCGGCGGAGACAAGGATTTCGCAATGTGCGCGGCGGCCACATCATCGATTTGCAGATCGGTCTCGCCAGGCAGGTTGCCAATCCGCCGACGGTCGATGGCGTATTCGGGCCGCAGACCAAGACGGCGATCAAGGTTTGGCAGTCGAGCGCCGCTGTTACGGACAATGGCATCGTCGACGAGGCGACATGGCGAGGCATTCTGGGGCGCGAACCGCCCTCGATGTTTCGGCGCGCCCTCGCATTCACTGCCGCGTTTGAGGGGCACGGCTATACGTTCGCGGCCGGCAACTGGGACGGTGCCTTTCTGACCTGGGGCGTCGTCGGCTTTACGCTAAAGGGCGGCAACTTCGGCGTCGTGATCCGGCGCGTTCTGCAACGGCATCCCGGCCTGCTGCAGCAAGTCATGGGGGCGCCGAAGGCGGATGAGCTCAGCCAAGTCATTGATGCGAGCGATACCAGGAAACGCAACTGGGCGAATGGGATTTCACTGCCGCCGACCAAGTACCGCGTCCGCGCCGATTGGGAGGACGCATTCGAAGCGCTCGGAAACCGCAGCGAAGTCCGCTCCATCCAGGATGAGGTCGCTTGGGAGGTCTACTGGAGCCGCGGCGTCTCCGACCTGAGAAGGTTCGGGGAGTTTACCGAGCTGGACGCGGCCCTGTTCTTCGACACCTCGGTTCAGAACGGCGGGGTCAACGACGTCAAGGCCGACAAGATCAGGGGCGCCCTGAACGCGAACCCTGGCGCGAGCGGCCGTCAGCGCCTCAGCCTGATCGCCGACGCGATTGCGGAGGGTAGTTCGGCGACCTTCCGGGAGGACGTCCGGTCGCGCCGGCAGGCGATCGCGCGCGGGCGCGGGCTCGTACACGGCGCCGAGTATTTTGCCGAGGACTGGGCCATCGCCGAGCTGCCGGTGACGGAGCAGGATCTCGCCACGCGTTGAGCTTCGTTGCCACGCAACCGCAAGCCGAGAAAGGCCAACGCCATGCCCGACGATGTCGACGAAATTCCAGAATATCTCAGGGACGGGGAAGACATGGTTCCCGAGAACCTGCCCGGTATGCCCACGGCGGCAGCCGCGGTGGTCGCCGCCGCGGGTGTCGTCACCTCCAAGCTCACGCTCCCGACCGACGGCCTCTACGGTTACGCGTCCGAGGCGCGCCGCTTCGGCATCGCCGAAGCCATTGCGGCACTGCTGGAAGTCGGCAAGGTGTGGAACGCGCGGCACCTGGACTCGCCGATCGGCGTGGGCGACATCAGCAAGGTCAATGGCGGAGAGATCTCAGGTCACGCCTCGCACCAGAAGGGCATCGACGCGGATATCAGGCCGATGCGCAACGACGGCCAGGAGGCGCCAGTGGTCTTCACCCAAACGGCCTATTCGCGGGTGCTGACCCAGGAGCTCGTCGACCTGTTCCACGCCAACGGCAAGCTGGCGGCGCAAATCGTGTTCTTCAACGATCCGAACGTGGTGGGGGTCAACGATGAACCCAATCACGACAACCATCTGCACGTGCGGTTCCATTTTCCGGGCGTCGTGCCGGCTCCGCCCCTGCTCGTCCTCGACCACAACAACCCCGCCGTCGGCGAGTTGCAGCGCCGGCTCAATCTCTGGATCGCAACGTCGGGCAGTACACTGCCTCCGCTCGTGGTCGACCGTGACTTCGGCCAGAATACGCTGGCTGCGGTCAAGGCACTGCAGACCGCCAAGGGCCTGACCGCGGACGGCAAGGTCGGCAGGGACACCTGGGCGGCGCTTCCGATCGCGTGAGGTAGCACCCGACGTGCCGCTACCCCGCCGCCGCCTTGCCGGCGGGCAGCGCCACCGCGGCCTCGTCGGCTTGCCGCTCGCGCCGCCGCCTGGCCGTCGGTGATCGCCTCGGTGATCCTGCACCGGCGCGCTCATCGCGGTGGTGGTGCTGCGCGAGCCGTTGCGCGCAAGCCGCATCGCGGCGGCGGTGATGATTCGTCGCCGGGTTGCCGCTGATCCGGCTGGGGTGAGCGTAGGGGGCGCGCACTGCCGGGTAGCGGCGCGTCCGTGTCGAAAACACCGAAAGTCCGCATCTGCACTGCGCGCTGGCGCATGCCCTCCGGCGTCGGCCGCCTTTGGCCGGCCCGTGGGGATGTCTTGCGTACCCTATTTCTTCGGCCTCCTCGGCGGCTTGTCGTACGGATCCATCTGGGTGGTCCGCAGGATCCGATAGCGTCGGCCCTTCGGCGAGACGAAAATGTGTTCCTCGACCACGGTCGTGGGATCCGGCACGACGCGGCGCCTGCGCTCCCCCGCGGCCCGGGCAGCCCGTGGTTGCCGCCCGCTGCGGAGACCGCCCTTTGCCATGGCGCGCTCCCTCAGGGTTCGAGCACGATCTTCGAGATCGGATGGATCTCCCAGATCACCGGCATATCGGGCCGCAGATCGTCTGGCCCGGGCCGCCCGCGGGTGGCGTGGTTGATGTCAAAGAACAGCGAGCCCGTGATCTCGACCGGCGGCGGCGGCTTCGGGAAGTCGTAGGTTGTGCCGGGCAGGCGGCCGGCGAAAAACGTCTTGTAGGCGTCGCGCGCGGCCTTGAGCCGGGCGTGATGCTTGCTGGATTTGGGCGGCAGACCGGAAATCTCCACCGTCATGAACATCGGTGCCAGGCCCGGCTTGCGCCCGATGATCAGATGATAATCGTTGTCGCCCTCGACGCTGTGCGCGTAAAGGAACGCCTTGACCCGGACGTTGCGCTTCTCTTCGACCACCCGGTCGGATTTCGCGCCCGTGGTGATCTTGGGAACGTGGTTGATCATGCCGGCTTCCGCCGGGAGCGTCGCGATCAGCGCCTTGAGGTCGTCGAACTCCTCGATCGGCGCGGCGGCGATCGACACCTTGGCGGCCTTGCGCGCCGTACCCTTGAAGGCGTTCCCGGCCGGCGCGGCCGCGGTGGCGGCGAAGCTCCGCACCGCGGCTTTCGCCATCGGCTCCTCGTAGCCGTCGACCTGGTTTGTGCGGATGATCCGATAGGCCTGCGGCGCCGCCGTCGGCGCGTCGGCCGCCGCCAGCCGCGCCAGCGCGGCCTTCGAGCGTCCCGGCAACAGCGCCACCTCCTCCACGACGGAACTCGGACGCGGCAATTGCGCACGGCGTTTCGCGGCTTTACGCGGCATCGCTGGGCTCCCTGCTCGGCTTGGTGGTGTGACCTGCCGTTGCGGCAACCTAACCATGAGCCGGTTGGTGCGGCAACCATGCTCTGCGCACCCTGCAGGCTGCACCGAGGTCGGGGGCTGTTGAGCGGGATGCAAGGGTGCCGGGTCTCGACGCCTCGCGCCTCGCTCGGCAGTTTACGAAGCCGCGTTGCCGGCGGGCAGGACGACCGCGGCGTCTTCGGCGGCGCGCTCGCGCAGGCGGCTGTCGCGCAGCTCGCCCATCACTTCCAAAATCGGATAGGCGACCGAGGTCAGGTGGCCGTTGATGCGCTTGAGGTCGCGGATCACGTCGAGATGGATCGACGAGGTCTCGATCGACTGGGTGACGCCCTCGCGCAGGCGCGCGAAGTGGCTGTCGGCCGCTTCCAGCTCGGCGGCGCGCATCGTCGCCTTCTCGTTGAGCAGCCGGCGCGCCAACGCCACGTCGCGGGTGGCGAATACGTTGAAGGCGAGCCGCATGTTGTCCATCACCCGCGCATGGATGCGGCGGATCTCGCCCAGGCCCTCGGGCGAGAACGCGTATTGATTCTTGATCTTCTTGGCGGCGAGCTCCATCAGGTTCTTGTCGATGATGTCGCCGACGTGCTCGAGATTGGTGGTGAAGGTCAGCGTCTCGACGTAGCGGCGGCTCTCCTCCTCGGACATTTCCGACTTCGAGACTTTGACCAGGTAGAGCTTGATCTCTTCGTGCAGCTCGTCGACCACGTTGTCGGACTTCTCGACCTCCTTCACCAGCTTGAGGTCGGATTTTTCGAACACCACCAGGGCCTGCCGCAGCATGTCGGACACGCGGTCGCCCATGTGCAGCGTCTCGCGCATGGCGCAGGCGAGCGCCTCCGACGGGGTGTCGACCACGTTGGCATCGAGGTGACGGGGTTTGCCGGCGTCGACCGCTTCCGGCCGGTCCGGCAACGCCCGCGTGGCGAGCTGCGCCACCAGCGCGACCAGCGGCAGGAACACGAGCGCGACCAGCAGATTGAAGCCGGTGTGGAAATTGATCACCAGCCGTCCCGGATCGACCTCGATCCGGGCCAGCATCGCCGCGACCGGCGCCAGCGCGAACAACAGCGGCAGCGCGACCGCGAACCGCATCACCAGATTGCCGAGCGGCACGCGCCGGCCCGCCGGCGGCGAGCCGGTGAGCGAGACGAACGGCGCCAGCGCCCCGCCGACATTGGCGCCGAGCACGAGCGCAAGCGCGAGCGGCACCGGCAGCGCCTGCGCGGCCGCGAGCGACATCACGAGCAGCACCACCGACAGGCTCGAATGCACCAGCCAGGTGGCGGCGGTCGCCACCAGGAAGCCGAGCAGCGGCTCGCCGGCGAGCCCGGTGAGAAGCGAGCGGAACGTCGGCGACTCGCGCAGCGTCGCGCCCGCGGCGCCGAGATGGACGAGCGCGAGCAGCATCAGGCCGAGCCCGATCGCGACGCGCGCGACCGCACGCGCCTTGTCGACTTCGGTCGCCATGAACAGGATCACGCCCGCGCCGACGCATACCGACCATAGCCAGGCGATGTTGAACGAGAACGCCTGCGCCGCGATGGTCGAGCCGACGTCGGCGCCGAGCATCACCGCTAGCGCGATCGGCAGCGCGATCAGCCCGCGGGCCGCGAACGAGGCCAGCAGCAGCGCCGTTGCGGTCGAGCTCTGCAGCAGGCCGGTGAGCCCGACCCCGGCGACGAATGCGCTGCCGCGCCCGGTCACCCGCGTCGCGATGATGCGGCGGAGCGCGGCGCCGAACGCCCGCGTCATGCCCGTCCGCACCATGCGCACGCCCCACAGCAGCAGCGCGACGCCGCCGACGAAGGCGAAGAGCAGCTCGGTGCCGGACATCCTTAGGCGGTCATCCTTGCGTAGTGACGCGGGGCGATTCCCGAAGCCCAATGTAATCCCAAACCGATGCGGTAAAAAGTGGGAATTCTCGGGAAAATGTGGCGGGAGGGTTTCGCGCGTTTCCGCTCGCGTTTGCTCACCCTATCCCCGCCGGTTCCTGGTCTCGAGTTTCCTCATCATCGAAATTGCCCGGCAGCGCATCGATGGCGGCGTGATCCTCGCCCGCAAGCACACCGCTGTTTGATCGGGTGTGCTCTATTGGAGCGGGGAGTGCGGAGCCGGCAGCATAACAGTCGAATGCAGTTCCTCGAGCAGGCCTGTGCTGCTTTTGAGAAACTCCTGCCAACCCGGGTCCTTCAGCAACGCGGCTCGAGCTGCAGCGCGAGCGTTCAGGTCGGAATAGGCCCAGATATGACACACCTCGTTGACTTGCGGCGTCTCGGTCGCCCACAGTCCGACCATCCAGGTATACTTCTCGCGCACCTCCAGCACGCCAGTGAAGAGCTCGAGCCAGCGCGCCACGCCGCCCGGAATGGTCCGGTAATTGCGAAACTCGTAGATGTTGGGCGTCTGCACCGGGCGCTTCAGTGGCCGAACTTCGTTCAGCAGGCGGATCTCCTGGCGCATCAGGTGAGGACGAAGCAGCGGGAAGCATTCAGCGTTCCAGCGCGGGTCCATGTTCAGCTCGGCTAGAAGCCGAGCTCGCTGGTTGAGATCTTGATAGCC
This sequence comes from uncultured Alphaproteobacteria bacterium, assembly GCA_963788095.1. GTDB lineage: Bacteria > Pseudomonadota > Alphaproteobacteria > Rhizobiales > Xanthobacteraceae > CAVTXS01. Next base: position 120,445 of record CAWBFP010000042.1, read on the forward strand.
CCACAGTTCCATCACCTGGTTAAGCGGCCCGATCTCTGTCTGCCAACAGCCTTCAAGCTTGCCATAGTTGTCCTTGCGGACATCAAGCGACATCCCGGCGGCCTTCACGACCTCGGCCAGCGATCGCTGCTTTACGGTGGATGTTCGCAACTCGTAGATCATCACGCGCTTGCCCCGGCCCACGCAGCAGATGTGCGTGCCACAACGCATTCTATCTATCAGTCCATCCCAGTTTACATCCGCTGATACTCGATTTTTTCAATCCGGCGCACCGTCTTTCCAAGTCGCCAAGCGGACGAACACCGGGCCGCTAGATGTCTGCTGGTGACCCGGGAGGAGATGTAGCTGTGCTAAAGTCAGTGCAGCCTCGCGCGACGGTGCAAGGCTCATTCGCCACGCTCTTCGCGCGAGTAGCGCTGCGCCAGCGCGATCTCGTCGGCGATCGAGTTGACCGCGCGCACGGAGCTCGCTTGCGGGTCGAGGCAGAACAGATCCCAGACCTCGCCGTTCGTTCCCTTTTGCCGCACGTACCAACGGTCGTGCCGGTCCTTGGCGATGGGAAAGAGCGCACAGACCGCCGGCTTGTAGCGAAACTTGTCGCCTTGCGCAGCGCCGACCTTGTGCAGCACGCAGCCGCGATTGAAGAACACGCACCAACCTTCGACCACGCGCAGCATCGGCTGGCCGGCCTTGCGGCGGCGGCTGAGAAATCCAGCGCTTTCGACCGCGCGGCGCGCCGCCGGTCGCAGCTCGGGAAGGAACGCGGCGAGGTTTGTCTCGATGCGCCCGGCTTCATCGGCGTAGACCGGCGGGCGGCCATTGCGGCAGCAGATGCCGTCGCAGCCGCGCCCGAAGATGCATTCGAAGGTCGCCTGCTCGGCGTTGACCACCGGAGCATCGCCGCTCACCTCTGCCGCCGCCGTCATTGCGATGCTCCGGTCAGGACCTTGCAGTATACGATGCAGTCGTCTCCCGGCTTGTAGAAGTCGGGAATGCGGCCGACCTGCGCGAAGCCCGCCTGCCGGTAGAAGCGTCGGGCGCGTTCGTTGTCGGCGCGTCCGCTCGCTTCCACCACCAAGCGGTCTCCGCCGGACTTGCGCACGACGTCCTCGATCGCCCCCTGCAGCATCCTGCCGATGCCGGACGCTTGTACGCTTGGCTCGACGCAGATCCAATAGAGGTACCACGCGCTCGCCGTCGTCCACGCCGGTCCCAGGCAGGCATAGGCGCGCAGCTTCCCGTCGAGCTCGACCGCCAGCAGCGTGTAGTCGCCCTTGAGGCCGTCCTCGACCATCTCGAGCGCGACCTCGACCTCGGTGTCGGTGAACGCTTGGCAGTCCACCAGCATGGCGCGCACCGCCTCGCGGTCCGCCGGCGCGAGTTCCCTGACCGTCATGCCCACTCGACCTGCTGCCGCACGAACCGCTCCCAGGTCCAGCCTGCTTCCTGCGCGGCCCGGCAAATGCCGGCGCCGGGGCCGAGCTCCGGATTGGGATTGACGTCGAGCACGCGCGGCGATCCGTCGGCGTCGAGGCGGACGTCGACGCGCAGGTAGCCGCGGGCCCCGACCGCCAGCCAGGCGCCTCGCGCCGCGGCGGCGATCGCTTCTCGCAGCGGCGGCGTCAGCTCGGGATCATAGAAGATCGGCGAGTTGGCGAAGTCCTCGCTCTCGGTGTCCCACTTGGATGCGTAAGTGCACAGGCGCAGCCCGGCGCGAAAGCGCGTCTCGCCGATCGAGAAATGCGCGGGCGCCTCACGGCCCCACATCGCCACCGCGAATTCCCTGCCGGGCAGGAATTCCTCGACGATGGCGGGGCCACCGAGCCGCGCCCGCGCCTGATCGACCGCGGCCGCATCCTCGCAGATCGAGCCGGCATCGATGCCGGCGGATCCGTCGTCGTCGGCCGGCTTGACGATGCAGGGGAGCACGCCTCGGCGCGGCACCGGCACGCCGCTCGCCGCCAGCACGGCGTTGGTGCGGTCTTTGCGCCGGCACAGCGCCAGCGTCTCGCTGCCGGAGCCGGTAAACCGCACCCCGAGCCATTCCATCAGTGCGGCCGCATGCGGCTCGAGGCCGGGCCGCCCCAGCGGCGCCTCGCAGGCGTTGAACACCACGTCCGGTCGATGGGACGCAAGCAGCGCGATGATCTCCGGTGCCTCGCCGCGCACGCCCGCAACCACGGCCCCGGGCAGCACATCGGCGATGCCCTGCGCGGCCGCGGCGAGGTCGAATTCGCCCGGGTCCCGGCGCGGGGAGGTTGCGGGCGGCGGCAGGGTGTGAAGCACCAGCACTTTCATGGAGGCGTTGCGTCCCGTGCGCGGGCAGTGATCGCCGCCCTGGCAGCGATCATGCCATCGGATGCCGGGCAAAGCACGGAGGATCGCTTGCGCGCCGCCGCCTCGATCGGGCCGGCAAGCACTTTAGCCCCGCATCGCTGCCATGGTCGCACCGGAGCCGAACACCGAGCGGCGGTTGCTGTCGTGCGCTCAGCGCCTGCGCGCCCTCGCCGTTGCGCGTCGCCGGCTTCTCGCCTATGAATTTCAACAGCGTGCGCACATTCGCACGCGGAGAATCGGCATGAAGTGCGAGCCGGACTGCGGCGGCGAGCTGCGCATGCGCTCGTTCGAGCATCCGCAACCGTGTTCGCCGCCGCGCGCGCGCGCATCGAGCGCCGAGCCGACCTCGCACTTGAACCGCGCCGCCTATCCGCGACCGGGGCTCGCGCCGATGAGCTGGCGCGGACACTACTTCCCCGGCGTGCCGGATGCCGAATGGAACGATTGGCGCTGGCAGTTCCGCCACCGCATCAAGACGCTGGCCGAGCTCGACCGGTTCTTTGCAAGCGGTGCCGATGAGCGGCGCATCCTCGAAAAAGTTTTGACCAAGTTCCGTCTCGGCATCACGCCCTACTATCTCTCGCTCATCGATCCGAGCGATGCGGCCGACCCGCTGCGCCGCCAGGCAGTGCCGAGCGTCGAAGAGTTCCACTACGGCGCCGAAGGCGACATGGATCCGCTGGCTGAAGATGACTTCTCACCCGTTCCCGGGATCGTTCATCGCTATCCCGATCGCTGCCTGCTGATCGCGACCAATTCCTGCGCCCTCTATTGCCGCTACTGCACTCGCAAACGCACCATGCAGGACGGCGAGGCGCCGCTGCCGGCGCGCGCCTTCGCGGCGATGATCGACTATATTGCGCGAACCCCGGCGATCCGCGACGTCATCATCTCCGGCGGCGACCCGCTGACCTGGTCGTCGCGGCGGCTGCACCGGCTGCTCGAGCGGCTGCGCGCAATTCCGCACCTGGAAATCATCCGCTTCGGTTCGCGGGTGCCGGTCACCCTGCCGCAGCGCATCGATGCCGAGCTGTGCGCGGCGCTCGAGCAGTTCGGTCCGCTCTGGATCAACGTACACTTCAATCATCCGCGCGAGGTGACGCGCGAGGCGGCCGCCGCCTGCGACCGACTCCTGCGCAGCGGCATTCCTCTCAACAATCAGGCCGTGCTGCTGCGCGGCGTCAACGACGACGCCGTCGTGATCAAGTCGCTGGTGCATGCGCTGATGCGCATCAAAGTCCGTCCGTACTACCTGTACAATTGCGATCCGGTGCACGGGGCGCACCATTTCCGCACCCCAGTCGCGAAGGGAATCGAGATCATCGAAGCCTTGCGGGGACACACCAGCGGTCTTGCGGTTCCGACCTTCGTGGTCGACGCGCCGGGCGGCGGTGGCAAGGTGCCGATAGAGCCCGAGTATCTGTTGTCGTATCAGGACGGCCATGCCGTCATGCGCAACTTTCAGGGCCGGCTGTTCCGCTACGATGATCCGCCGCCTGCGACCGAAGCCGGCGAGGGCAGGCGCGCGCGTCGTCGAGCACTCGAGCCCGGCGCGCGTCCGGCCGCGATCATTCCGCCCGAGCGACCCACGCCCGACGGTGGCGGGCCGGAGACCGGGCCGATGCCGCCGCGCGGTTCCGTTCGGTTGCGCGTCGAGCGCGGCCGCCTGCCGTCGCGCCGCGCCCGCCCGGCATGACGCATTGCGTGCGTCCCCGCCTGCGTCATGCGCATCGGCATTGCCTACGATCTCAAGACCGATGTCGTCGGCACGCGGGCGCAGCCCGACGACATGCTCGAGGAATACGATACGCCCGAAACTATCGGGGCCCTCGGGCGCGCGCTGCGCGCACTTGGATGCGATGCGATCGAGCTCGGCGGCGGCCGCGGTTTCCTGGAGCGGATGCTGGCCGCACCGCAGGGCGTCGACCTCGTTTTCAACATTGCGGAGGGCCACGGATCGCGCAGCCGCGAGGCGCACGTGCCGGCGGTCTGCGAGATACTTGGCGTGCCCTATACCCACAGCGACCCGCTCACCCTCGTGTTGACGCTGGACAAGGAGCTGACCAAGCACATTGCGGCCTCCCACGGTATCGCGACCGCGCCGTTCTGCCTGATCGCGCGCGTGGACGATATTGCGGACGCGGCGCTGCCTCCGTATCCGGTCATCGCCAAGCCCAACGCCGAGGGCTCCTCGATGGGCATCCGCCGCAACGCGGTGTGCGGCGATCCCGCCGCGCTAGCCGGCCGCGTCGAGGCGCTGCTTGCAGACTACCGGCAGCCCGTGCTGGTGGAGTCGTTCCTGCCCGGGACGGAGGTAACCGTGGTGGTGATGGGCACCGGCGTCGGCGCGCATGCGCTCGGCACGATGGAGATCGCGCCGCGCGGCAGCGCAACCGACCAGTTCGTCTACGGTGTCGAGACCAAGCGCAACTACCTGACCGAGGTCGACTATCACGTGCCGCCGCGGCTTCCTGCTGCCGCCGTGGCGGCGATCGAGGAGTCGGCGTGCGCCGCCTACCGCGCTCTCGGCTGCCGCGACGTCGCCCGCATCGATCTGCGCCTCGATCGCGCCGGAGTACCATGCCTGCTCGAAGTCAACGCGCTGCCCGGGCTCGATCCGACGCGCAGCGACGTGCCGATATTGTGCAGCCGGCTCGGAATCTCCTATGAAAACCTGATCGGGCGTATCGTCCGGCACGCGGCCGAGCGTTGGCGCATGCGGCTGCCTTAAGTGTCGAAGCGGAGTGGGGCGTGGCAGAACATGCGGTGCAGGATGACGTGATCGCGGCCGACGCCAGGAGCGGCGTGGCGACGGTCGGCGTGTGGGCGGCGCTACGGCAAATCCTTGCCTACGTGTGGCGCTATCCCGGTGCCGCGCTGGTCATCCTCTCGCTGATCGCGCTCGACGTCGCTTTCAACACGCTGCTGTCGCTGAGCCCGCAGCTCGTCATCGATTTCGCGATCATTCCGAACAACCGGCGCGTTCTGATCGTCATTATCGTCGCGCTCGCGGTCGGCTTTGTGGCGGTAGCGGCCTCGCAGATCTGGCGCGACTATCTTTATGCCTGGCTGGGCGCGCGCGTGCTCAACGACCTGCGCACCGACATCCTGGAGCACCTGCAGATCCTCTCCCTCGACTTCTTCGTTCGCAAGAAGCTCGGCGATCTGCTGGCGCGGTTCTCGACCGATCTCGGCACCGTGGAAAACGCCATCGTGTTCGGTCTGCCGGGGTTCCTGTATGCGTTCCTGCACGTTGCGGTCAGCCTGTCGGTGCTGTTCGTATTGGAGTGGCGGCTGGCGATCGTGGTGCTGATCGGATTGCCGCTGTGCCTGATCGGTCCGCGCATTTTCGGTCCGCGCGCGGTCAGTGCCGGCTACGTCTTTCGCACCGAGCAGGCGGCGCTCGCCAGCACGATCGAGGAGCACATCAGCGCCCAGCGCGTCATCAAGGCGTTCGATCTCAAGGACGTGGTCGGCGCCGGCTTGAGCCGTCAAGCCGATCGGGTGGTGGCGCTCGCCAGCCGGTTCAATTTTCTCGCCTCGGTGGCCGAGCGCAGCCCCAACATCGCGATGCTGGCGTTCGGCATCGTGATCATCGCCGGCGGCGGGCTGATGGCGTTCGAGGGAATGATGACGGTCGGCTCGCTGGTCTCGTTCAGCCTGCTGTTCGTGACGGTGAGCACCTATGTCGAATCGCTGACCGCGGCGGTGCCCACGCTGCTGCAGGCCGCCGGCGGCATGCAGCGCATCGACGAGATCTTTGCCGAGCGGCCGGCGATCCGCGAACTACCGTCGGCGCGGCCGCTGCCGCGGTTCTCGGATCGCCTCGTGTTCGACCGGGTGGGCTTCGGGTACGCGGCTCACCACGCCATCCTTGCCGATATCAGCCTCGAGATTCCATGCGGCCGCAAGGTGGCGTTTGTCGGCGCCAGCGGCAGCGGCAAGAGCACGGTCATCAACCTGCTGATGCGTTTCTACGATCCGCAGCAGGGCCGCGTGCTGTTCGACGGCGTCGACCTTCGCGCGGCGCAACTGTCGACGCTGTATCGGCAGATCGGCATCGTGTTTCAGGAGAACTTTCTGTTCAACACCTCGATCCGCGAGAACATCCGGCTGGGCGGCCCGGCGCCTCCGATGCGGAGGTCGAGCGCGTGGCGCGCTCAGCCGAGCTCGACGCCGCCGCGCTCGGCCCGTCCGGATACGACACCATCGCGGGCGAACGCGGCGCCCGCCTCTCGGGCGGACAGCGGCAACGCATTGCGATCGCGCGCGCGCTCATTCGCGATCCGTCGGTGCTCGTCCTCGACGAAGCAACGTCCTCGCTCGATCCGCCGGCGGCCGCGGCCATCAACAACCTGATTGCTCGCATCGCAGTCGATCGCACCGTGATCTTCGTCACCCACCGCCTCGAGGACGTCGTCGCCTTCGACCGCATCTTCGTTCTCGGCGGCGGCAGGCTCGTGGAGAGCGGCCGGCATGAGGAATTGCTGGCGCGCAACGGCGCCTACGCGGCGCTCTGGCGCGGCCGCAGTTAGGACGCCGTCATTGCGAGCGAAAGCGAAGCAATCCAGGCTGCAGCGCTGTTTCTGGATCGCTGCGTCGCTAACGCTCCTCGCAATGACGGGTGAGGGAGCCGTCATTGCGAGCGACGCGAAGCAATCCAGGCTGCAGTGCCGTTTCTGGATTGCTTCGTCGCTAACGCTCCTCGCAATGACGATGGGTCGTCATGCGCGGCACCCAAAATCTCCGTGTCATCCCGGCCGAGCACGGATCGGTTCGCTCACGCTCGCGGTCCGGGATGACATGTGGGATCACGTCGGGCGCCGCGGAACGCACCACGGCTACCCGCCGGGCCAACAGCTACGCCGTCGATTTCGTCAAAACGTCTTGGCGCCGTTGATCGTCAGCATCACGGCGTAGAGCGAGGTCGTGGCGGTGATGAACAGGCGATTGCGCTTGGGCCCGCCGAAACAGACGTTGGAGAGAATCTCCGGCACCAAGATTTTTCCGATCAACGAGCCGTCGGGGTCGTAGCAGTGCACGCCTTCGTCGGTCGAGGTAAAGATGCGGCCGGCCTCGTCGAGCCGAAAGCCGTCGAAGCGCCCGGCGGTGCAAGTCGCGAACACGCGGGGCCTGCCGATGGTGCCGTCCTCGGCCACGTCGTAGACGCGCATGTTGCGTTGGGAAGGGTGCGAGTCGGCGATGTAGAGCCGCCGCTCGTCCGGCGAGAAGGCAAGCCCGTTCGGGCGGACGAAATCGTCGGCGACCGGGCCGAGCGTGCCGTTCAGGGCGTCGGCGCGGAACACGTAGTTCTTGCCGAGCTCGCTTTCGGCCTTGTGGCCCTCGTAGTCGGAGAGAATGCCGAACGGCGGATCGGTGAACCAGATCGAGCCGTCCGACTTGACCACCACGTCGTTCGGCGAGTTGAGCCGCTTGCCCTGGTAGTGCTCGGCGATCACCGTGATGCGGCCGTCGTGCTCGGTGCGCGACACGCGCCGGCCGCCGTGCTCGCAGCTCACCAGCCGGCCCTCGCGGTCGACGGCGTGGCCGTTGGCGTAGCCGCAGGGTTGGCGGAACACGCTGACATGGCCGTCGCACTCGTCGTAGCGCAGCATGCGGTCGTTGGGGATGTCGGAGAATACGAGCGACCGCGCCGCCGGCGAGATAGGCCGGCCCCTCGGTCCAGCGCGCCCCGGTCCACAGCCGCTCGAGCTGGGCGGTGCGGTTGAAGCAGGCGCGGAAGCGCTCATCGAGGACTTCGTAAGGCCCGAGGGACATTGGGATCTCCGGAATGGCGACGGTATGCCGGCGTTCTGACAGCGCCTTGCAAGGCGGCGGTCGAGCACATATTCTGGCCATCAATAGCCAGAATAGGGCAAACGCGCCATGGCGACCTACAACCTAGCGCAGGCGAAGGATCGGTTGTCGAAGCTGGTGGATGAGGCGCTGTCCGGCGAGCTGGTGACGATCACGCGCCACGGCAAGCCGGTGGTGCATCTCACCCCGGCCCAGCCGACAACGGGCGGGAGGGCGTTGGCAAGGAACTCTCGACTGGTTGGCTCAAGAGCGGGCAAAACTGCCAATTCTTGAAGGAACCACGTGGGCGGAAATCGTGCGCCAGATGCGGGACGAGAACTGAACACAGGGGTGCTGGGCGTGCTGGCCTACCTCGATGCCTCTGCCGTCCTTCCTCTGTTTCTGGCCGACATGCATACCGACGCGATGCGTGAGTGGGCCACCGACGCGACATTGGTTGTCGTGCTTAGCGATTTTGGGGCGGCGGAGTTCGCTGCGGCTATTTCTCGCGCGGTAAGGGTCGGCCACTTGAACGAGGCCGCTGCGGCGACCCTGTTGGCGCTTTCGATCGATCGGCGAGTGCAAACCGAGCAGCGGCGGGTACGGTCGGCGGCGACATGGCCGCGTGCGAAAGCCTTGTGCGCGACTTTCGGCTCAAGCTGAATGCTGCGGACGCGCTGCATCTGGCGATCGCCAGCGCCGAAAACGCGACCGCTTGTGACGTTCGACGAACGGCTTGCGACCGCTGCGAGGGCCATCGGCCATCCAGCCATCATCCCTGGAAAGTAATGCGCAGTGACTTGTTCTTGACCGGTTATGTGGTAATTTGTGGCCGGACCTTCATAGGATTGTTCTATGACCATAGACCGCGCCGCCTCCGAGACCGGCGATCCCCTGCTGCTGACCCCAGGCCCGCTCACCACATCCAAGCGGGTGAAGGAGGTCATGGTGCATGACTGGGGCTCGCGCGACGCCACCTTTTTGCGCATCAACGACGAAGTGCTGGCGCGCGTGCGCGATGTCGTCCATGGCGGCGACGAGTTCGTCACCGTCCCGATGCAGGGCTCGGGCACGTTCGCGGTCGAGGCCATGCTGACGACCTTCGTGCCCCGCGACGGTCGCGTGCTGCTGCTGATCAACGGCGCCTACGGCCACCGTGCCAAGCGCATCTGCGAGATCGCCGGACGCCGAGCGGTCGTGCACGAGACGCCGGAGGACACTCCGCCCAACCTCGCCGAGGTCGAGCGCCTGCTGCGCGAGCCAACCGATCACCCACGTGTTCGCGGTCCATTGCGAGACCACGTCGGGGATTCTCAATCCGATAGCCGAGATCGCTGCGCTGGCGGCCCGCCATGGCAAGCGCCTGCTGATCGACGCCATGAGCGCGTTCGGCGCGCTGCCGCTCGATGCGCGCGAGCTCGCCTTCGACGCGGTCGCGGCCTCCTCAACAAGTGCATCGAAGGGATCCCGGGTCTCGGCTTCGTGATCTGCCGCACGACGGCGTTGGCCGCCACCGCCGGCAATGCCACCACCTTGACGCTCGACCTGCATGACCAGTGGCGCAATTTCGAGCGACCGGGCAGTACCGCTTCACGCCGCCGATCCACGTCATCGTGTCGTTCCACCAGGCGCTGGAGGAATTCCTGGCCGAAGGCGGCGTCGCCGGACGGGGCGGCCGCTACGCCGAGAACTGCCGCGTCCTGATCGACGGGATGCGCGCGCTCGGGTTCGAGCCGCTGCTGGCGGACCGCCTGCAGGCGCCGATCATCGTCACCTTCCGCATGCCGGCCGACCCGCGCTTCGTGTTTCAGACCTTCTATGACAAGCTCAAGGACTGCGGCTACGTGATCTATCCGGGCAAGCTCACGGTCGCCGAATTCGTTCCGTATCGGGTGCATCGGCCGGCTCTATCCGGATCAGATGCGGGGCGCGGTCGCCGCGATCGCGAGACATCCTGCGGGAAATGGGGGTAAGCTCGCTCAAGCCGGCCAAGGCAGCGGCGTGACGGAGCGCGCATGAACTACAATCCGCCCCGGGCGGGACAAGTCACCGCCAACGGCCGCAATTACCGCATGCCGGACGTGCCGCGCGTCGTGGTCTGCATCGACGGCTCGGAGCCCGGCTACATCGAGCGCGCGATCGAGCAGGGGCTGGCGCCCAATTTCGCGCGCCTGATGGCGGAGGGCTCGAACCTCACCGCCCTGTCGGTGATCCCGAGCTTCACCAATCCCAACAACATCTCGATCATCACCGGCGCGCCGCCGGCCGTGCACGGCATCGCCGGCAACTATTTCTACGATCCGGACACCCGCCAGGAAGTGATGATGAACGACGCCCGCTTCATGCGCGCGCCGACCATCATGCAGGCGTTCCACGAAGCGCGGCGCCAAAGTCGCGATCGTCGACCGCGAAGGACAAGCTGCGCACGCTGCTCGGCAACGGTCTGGATTTCGCGAGCGGCCGCGCCGTCGCCTTCTCGTCGGAGCGCGCCGACAAGGCCACGCTTGCCGACAACGGCATCGCCGACGTGCCGGCGCGCGTCGGCATGCCGGTGCCGGACGTCTACTCGGCGCGGCTGTCGGAGTTCGTCATGGCGGCCGGCGTCTCGCTGCTCCGGCGCGAGCGGCCCGACCTGATGTACCTGTCGACCACCGACTACGTGCAGCACAAGGCGGCGCCCGGCACGCCGGTGGCGAACGACTTCTACGCCATGATGGACCGCTACGTCGGCGAGCTCGACGCGCTCGGCTGCGTGGTGGCGCTCACCGCCGATCACGGCATGAACGACAAGCATCTGTCGAACGGCGAGCCCGACGTGATCTACCTGCAGGATCTGTTCGATGAGTGGCTCGGCAAGGATGCGGCCCGCGTGATCCTGCCGATCACCGATCCGTACGTCGCCCATCACGGCGCGCTCGGCTCGTTCGCCACCGTCTACGTTCCGAACGGCGTCGCGCTCAACGAACTGGTCGGACGGCTGCGCGGCGTTGAAGGGGTCGATGTCGCGATCGGCCGCGCCGAGGCGTGCAAGCGCTTCGAGTTGCCCGGACGACCGCATCGGCGACATCGTCGTCACCTCCACGGTGCACAAGGTGCTCGGCACCAGCCGCGACCGCCATGATCTATCGGGGCTGGACGAGCCCTTGCGCTCGCATGGCGGCCTCACCGAGGAGACGGTGCCGATGATCGTCAACCGCAAGGTCTCGTTGCCGGAGGGACATCGTCTGCGCAATTTCGACGTGTTCGACATTGCGCTCAATCATGTCGTTCATCCTGAAGGCTAGCCGATGAACCTCCAGATCCAGCCTGTCGCCGCGCCCGTGCGCCACGAGGCGATGCGCATCGCCGGTAAGCGCGTCGACCTCGCCGAGCGGATCGAGGTGTTCAATCCCTACACCAACGAGGTCGCCGGTACCGTTCCGGCGGCGCGCCCCGAGCATGTGCGTGAGGCGTTCGCCAAAGCCAAGGCGTTCAAGCCCAAGCTCACCCGCTACGAGCGCCAACAAATCCTGTTGCGCACCGCCGAGATGCTGCGCGACCGCAAGGAGGAGTTCGCGCGGCTGATCACCGCCGAATCCGGCCTGTGCTGGAAGGATTCGCTCTACGAGGCGGGCCGCGCCTATGACGTCTATTCGTTCGCCGGCCAGCTCGCCATCAGGGACGACGGCGAGGTCTATTCCTGCGACATCTCCCCGCAAGGCAAGGCGCGCAAGATCTTCACCACGCGCCAACCGCTCGGCGGGGTGATCTCCGCCATCACGCCGTTCAACCATCCGCTCAACATGGTGTCGCACAAGATCGCGCCGGCGATCGCGACCAACAACCGGGTGGTGCTCAAGCCGACCGAGCTCACCCCGCTGACCGCGCTTGCGCTCGCGGACGTGCTCTACGAAGCCGGCTTGCCGCCCGAAATGCTGTCGGTCGTCACCGGCAATCCGTCGACCATGGGCGACGCCATGATCACCGATCCGGACTGCGACCTGATCACCTTCACCGGCTCGGTGCGGGTCGGAAAATACATCGCCGAGAAGGCAGGCTATCGGCGCATCGTGCTCGAGCTCGGCGGCAACGACCCGCTGATCGTGATGGAGGACGCCGACCTCGACAAGGCCGCCGAGCTTGCGGTCGCGGGCGCGACCAAGAACTCGGGCCAGCGCTGCACCGCCGTGAAACGGATCCTGGTGGTGGACAGGGTTGCCGACGCGTTCGCCGATGAGGTCGCGGCGAGGGCGAAGAAGCTCAAGGCCGGCGACCCGATGGACCCGGAAACCGACGTCGGTACGGTCATCAACGACAAGGCGGCGGCGCTGTTCGAGCGCCGGGTCGAGGATGCCGTCGCGCGCGGCGCCGTCGTTCTCTACGGCCGCAAGCGCGAAGGCGCGCTGTTTCCGCCGACGGTGGTCGACAAGGTCTCCTACGACTGCGAGTTGGTTCGCCAGGAAACCTTCGGGCCGGTGATCCCGATCATCCGCTGCCCGGACGACATCGCGCAGGTCATCCGGATCTCCAACTCGACCGCCTATGGCCTGTCCTCCGGGGTGTGCACCAACCGGCTCGACTACATCACCCGGTTCATCAACGAGCTGGAGGTCGGCACCGTCAATATCTGGGAGGTGCCCGGCTATCGGATCGAAATGTCGCCGTTCGGCGGCATCAAGGATTCCGGGCTCGGCTACAAGGAGGGAGTGGTCGAGGCCATGAAGAGCTTCACCAACGTGAAGACCTACTCCTTGCCTTGGCCGGCCTGAGGCTGGCACGATGTTCGAAAGTCCGGTGAAGTGTCATGTCATCTTCACCCAAGCATGTGACGGGAACAGCCGATCGCTATTGGACGATCGCATAACACGGGGGAGTTCATGAACAAGTTGGCATTGGCCGGTGTCGCGCTCGGCCTCATGGCTGCTACGGGGTTCGTTGCCCCGGCGGAAGCGCAGAAAGCGCGGCTCAACATCTACACCTCGCTCGAGAACGACCAGCTCGGCCCATTCAAGCAGGCGATCGAGAAGGCGGTGCCGGAAGTGGAAGTGGTGTGGACCCGCAATTCGACCGGCGTGATCACCGCCCGTTTCCTCGCCGAGAAGGACAATCCGCGTGCCGACATGGTGCTCGGCCATGCCGCCACCGCGCTGCTGTTGTTCGAGAAGATGGGGCTCTTGGAGCCCTACAAGCCGCAGGGCGCGGACCAGCTCAAGGAGGTCTTCCGCGATGCCAAGGAGCCGTATACCTGGACCGGCATGGATGCCTACCTCGGCGTGATCTGCTTCAACACCGCGGAAGCCGGCAAGGCCGGCGTGAGCGCGCCGAAGTCGTGGAAGGACATGCTCGACCCGAAATACAAGGGCAAGCTGGTGATGCCGCATCCGGCCTCGTCCGGGACCGGCTACCTGATGGTCGGCGGCTGGCTGCAGATGATGGGCGAGGCCGAGGGCTGGAAGTTCATGGACGGCCTGCACGACAACATCGCGGTCTACACCCACTCGGGCTCGGCGCCCTGCGTGCAGGCCGCGCGCGGCGAACGCGTTGCCGGCATCGCGCTCGACATGCGCGGCGCGTCGGAGAAGTCGAAGGGCGCGCCGCTCGAGGTGGTCATCCCGTCGGAAGGCACCGGCTGGGAGATGGAGGCTTCCGGCATCGTCAAGGGCACCAAGAACCTTGCCGCCGCCAAGAAGGTCGCCGACTGGATCGCCACCAAGGACGCGAACGAGCTCTTCTCCAAGACGTACGCGGTGGTGGCGATGCCGGGCGTGCAGAACTACCCGCCCAACTACCCGGCCAATGCCGAGAAGGCGATGATCAAGAACGATTTCACCTGGATGGCGGAAAACCGCGAGCGCATCCTGGCGGAGTGGACCAAGCGCTACGACTCGAAAGCAGCGCCGAAGAACTGACGTGAGGGGGACAGCGGTTGCGGCTGTCATCCCGGCCAAGCGAGCCCGGCCGGCGGCCGGGTTCGCGCGAGCCGGGATCCAGGTACCCCTGTATGCGAGACCGGGATGCATCGATCCCGGCGCTCGCGGAGCTTGTCCTCGGACGGCGCGAAGCGCCGATCCGAGGGCGCGGCCGGGATGACAGTGGAGACTGGGACACGCGAGCGGCCGATCGTGGCGCCGATCCAGAGCGCCTCTACCGGCGCGCCCTATCTGCGGGTGCGCGACCTGGTCAAGCGTTTCGGCGCCTTCACCGCGCTCAAGGAGGTGGCGCTCGACGTCAGCAAAAGCGAATTCGTCTGCTTCCTCGGGCCCTCCGGCTGCGGGAAGACCACGCTCCTGCGCGCGATCGCCGGCCTCGATCCGCAGGACGAGGGGTCGATCGAGATTGCCGGCCGCGACGTGTCGCGGCTGCCGCCGGCGGCGCGCGATTTCGGCATCGTGTTCCAGTCCTATGCGCTGTTCCCCAACCTGACCGTGTTCGACAATGTCGCGTACGGCCTGGTCAATCGCCGCCGCGCCAAGGCCGAGATCGCGGGCCGCGTCGGCGACCTGCTTGCGCTCGTCGGGTTGCACGACCAGGGAAGCAAATACCCGGTGCAGCTGTCCGGCGGGCAGCAGCAGCGCGTGGCGTTGGCGCGCGCTCTGGCGACCTCGCCCGGCCTGCTGCTGCTCGACGAGCCGCTGTCCGCGCTCGATGCCCGGGTGCGCGTGCGGCTGCGCGACGAGATCAAGGCGCTGCAGCGCCGCCTCGGCGTCACCACCATCATGGTCACGCACGACCAGGAGGAGGCGCTCGCCATGGCCGACCGCATCGTGGTGATGAACCAGGGTGTGATCGAGCAGGTCGGCACGCCGGCGGAGATCTATCGCGGCCCGGCCAGCGCCTTTGTCGCCGATTTCGTCGGCGCCATGACGTTTTTCGATGCCGAGCTCGTGGGGCCGAAGCGCCTGCGGGTCGGCAAGGCGGAGATTTCCTGCACCGACGATCGCGGTCTGCCGCGCGGTGCTGCGGTCAGCATCGGCCTGCGCCCGGAAGAGGTTCGCGTCCGCAACATCGGCAGCGAGACCCCGAACAGCCTTGCCGCCACGGTCGCGCTGATCGATTTCCTCGGACCGTTCTGCCGCGTGCGGCTCGAGCTCGAGGCCGCGCCGGGCGTCGCGCTGCTGGCGGATTTCTCCACCAACCTGATGCGCGATCTCG
>CAWBFP010000043.1:0-33265 GCA_963788095.1 uncultured Alphaproteobacteria bacterium
GTAATCGGCCGCCTGCGAGGGCCGATCGGCGCAAATCGCGGCGAGAAAAAAGCTGATACAGGTGGCTTGGCGGCAGATCCGAGATGCTGGCGCGTGAGCAGGCATGGCGCCCTCCGGTTCTCACCGGCATCTACTCGCGTCCCGTGGCCGAATTGATCGCCGCGATCAATGTGGTGTCCTGCAGCGGCTTGAGCAGGTAGGCAGATGCCCCCGCGGAACGGCACCGCTCGCGCGTGCCGAGGCCGTCGTGAGCCGTGATGACGATGGTCGGAATCTTGATCCCGGTCCTTGACCAGGTGCTGTTGCAGCTCGAGCCCGGTCATCCCCGGCATCTGCAGGTCGACGACCAGGCAATCGGGCAGGCGGGCGCCCAAGGCATCGAGGAACTCCGCTGCCGAACCGTAGCCCACCGGGTCGAAAAGGACGTGCGCAGCAGCCTGACCAATGCCCGGCGCACCGCCGCGTCGTCGTCGACGACTGCCACGTGGGGTCGGTATTGCACCATGGTGCATCCTTTCCCCCAAAACTCACGCCGGTCGAGTTGGCCCTTCGGCCAATGGCGCAGCCGCCCAGGCGGTTCAAACACCGCGCCCGGTTGGCCCCAGCCCGGCCCGCTCGCGAGCAACCGGGAGCCGCACTCATGTCAAAGGCAATCATGACCTCCCCTCGATTGCGTTCGTCATTCCGTCCGGCGCGAATCAAGCCACGGTTCAACGACCATGCCCCGGCGGCTCGATGCCGGCCCGCTCGGCCAGGCGGACGAGCTCCGCCACGGTTCGGGTGCCCATCTTGTTCATCATCCTGCTGCGATGCACCTTGATGGTCTTTTCGACCGTGCCGAGATCAAAAGCGATCTGCTTGTTGAGGCGGCCGGCGATGACGTGTGTGAGCACTTCGTGTTCGCGTGGCGTCAGGGTCGCTATCTTCGCTTGGATTGCCGCCAGGTCGGCCTGGATGCCGCGCGACTTGGCATCGAGCTCTTCGGCGCGCGCAATGGCGGCCAGCAAGTCCTGGTCGGGCACCGGCTTGGTCAGGAAGTCGACCGCACCCGCCTTCATGGCACGCACGCTCATTGGGATGTCGCCCCTGCCGGTGAGGAAAATGACCGGTCGATGCGAACCGGCGGCGGTCAACGCTTGCTGCAGCCCGAGGCCGTCGAGCCCCGGCATGGAGACATCCAAGACGGCGCAACCGGGAACCATCGCATCATGGTATGCGAGGAATTCCTGCGGCGACGTGTACGAGCGGGCATCATAGCCGCTCGCGCGCAGCAGCCGCGACAATGCCTTCAGCACGCCGGGGTCGTCATCGACCAGGAAAATCGTGAACATCTCTCTCGCGATGAGCAGCCATAGGCTTCCACGAAACGTACGTAAGAACCATTTCGGGAGCCGCCCTGATCCAGATCAGAATCATCGAGGTCGAGCCTCAGGTACGTGAGGCTACCGGCAACAAGATCCTGGTCTTCGGACCGAACAATTCCAGCCGAGCAAATCGAGTGCCAGGCGGATGGTTAACGTCGACGTCGTCGACATGGATGTCCGAACAGCCCTCGCCGTCACTGGGCGGCGATGAGCATTTCGGCGGCTGGGAGCGAGAAGGAGGCGACGGCGCCGCCGGCGGCGTCATTCGCCAGCGAGAGCTTGCCACCGTGCGCCTGCACGATGGTCGAGCAGATCGTCAGCCCGAGACCGAGGCCGTGGCTCTTGGTGGTGTAGAACGGCTGGAATAGCTGGTCCTGTTGCATCGGCCCGATGCCGGTGCCCCCGTCCTTAACCAGCACCTCGACCGATCCGGCCGGCGTAGCTCGCGTTGATATGGTGACGAGCCGCTGCGCTATCGGCGTCGACACCATGGCATCCATCGCATTCATCAGCAGGTTGAGCAGTACTTGCTGCAATTGGACCGGATCGCCCGACGTTGGGGGCAGAATACCTGCCAGCTCGGTTTTGACGTTGATCCGGCGACCGATCAGCTCACTGTTGAGCAGGGCGACCGTTGACCTGACCAGCTCGTTGACATCGACCGGCTCGGACTTCCTCTCGCCTTTTCGCAGCAGGTTGCGCAGGCGGTGAATGACCTCGCCGGCACGGTTATCCTCCTTGACGATATCCGCGAGGGCGTCGCGAATCTCCGCGAGATCGGGCTTCTCCTGCGCGATGAGCTGCAGCGCCGCTTGCGCATTCGACAGGATCGCGGTCAGCGGCTGATTGACCTCGTGCGCGATCGCGCCAGAGAGCTCGCCCAGCACGGACGTCCGCATCAGGTGCGCGACCTCCTGGCGTTGCAAAGCAGCGTCTTCCTCCGCCCTTCGGCGGTCGGTCACGTCGTCGGCACAGCCGATGTAGCCGAGAAACGTTCCGTCCGGCGCGAACCGGGGCACGCCCTTGTCGAATATCCAGCGGTATTCACCATCATGGCGCCGCAAGCGGTATTCCAATGCGAATTCTCGCCGTGCTTCGAATGCCGTTACGTAGGTTGCAAGACATTGTTCGACGTCGTCCGCATGCACCCCCTCTGACCAGCCATTGCCGAACTCCTGCTCTAGCGTCCGACCCGTAAATTCGAGCCAGCTCCGATTGAAGAAAATGCAACGCTTGTCCTCATCCGACATCCAGATCAGTACCGGTGCACTGTCCGCCATCGTGCGGAACCGTGCCTCGCTCTCGCTGAGGTCATTCGTTTTCTCGTCTCGCTCCGCGATCAGCGTCCCCAGAAGCATCAACGGGAGAGAGATCACGATCAGGAACACCTGCAGCGAGATCACATTCTCATCCGTGCCGCCGGTGGCGAAAGGCCCGCGACCCTGGACGGTACCCGTTATCGACAGCAGTGCGACGATCAGCAGGGCCGCATTGACTCCCGGAGGCCCGAAGCGCACCGCCGCCCAAAGCAGGAACGGAAGTGGCAGATAGACCAACGCAGGTACGCTGCCTTCGTCTGGAGCCGGCCAGACGAAGACGCGGACGCTGATCGCCAGCAAGCCGCCGGCGATAACGCAGGCTTCGACGAAGCGTCCGAAGGAGGCATTCGCAGGAGCGGCCGGAGCCACTCTGATCCAGGTCAGGATCACCGGAGCGAGCGTCAGGTACGCGAGGCTCTCGGCAAGGAACCAGACGCGCCAGTAGAACCAGTAGCCTTCCGTCGACCCGGCGAAGGCTGCCACGAACGCAGAGACAAATGGAGCCAGGACGACCGCGATCACGATATAGGTGAGAAGGCCACTGAGGCTGTCGAAGCTACGAACGCCGCCCGCGAACCGGCGCACGCCGAAGGCCGCCATCGCCACCTCGACGAGGTCGGCCGCCAGGTACAACATCGCGAAAATCGGAAAACCTGCACGCGCATCGTTGACGACGGCCATGAAGTAGGCCGCGCAAACATATGCCCACCAATGCCGGACCGGGGCGACGACCAGCACGGCGAAGAGAATTGCATTGGTCGGCCAGAGCGGCGAGATGTAGTGAGGCGGGATCTTGTTGGCAAAGCCGATCTGAGTGCTCAAGGCGCAGACAACCCCAACCATCAGCACGTTCAGGGATAGGCGGATCGTGGGCGGCGTACGCCGCAGGCGGTCGCTTGCCGCGGCAGCAAGCCGTGCGAACGGAGGCGCCGTCGTCGACAAGAAGGGCTGTGGAGACCTGTCGGTCATTGGGCCGCGACAAGCATTTCGGCGGCCGGGAGCGAGAAGGAGGCGACAGCGCCACCGGCTGCGTCATTCGCCAGCGTGAGCTTGCCGCCGTGCGCCTGCACGATGGTCGAGCAGATCGTCAAGCCAAGCCCGAGGCCGTGGCTCTTGGTGGTGTAGAACGGCCGGAACAGCTGGTCCTGTTGCATCGGCCGGATGCCCGTCCCGCGGTCCTTCACCAGCACCTCGACCGATCGGCCTGGCGTCGCCCGCGTGGAAACCGTGACGAGCCGCTGCGCTATCGGCGTCGACACCATAGCATCCATCGCGTTCATCAGCAGGTTGAGCACGACTTGCTGCAGCTGGATCGGATCGCCCGACGTTGGGGGCAGAATATCTGCCAGCTCGGTCTTGACGCTGATCCGGCGACCGATCAGCTCACTGTTGAGCAGGGCGACCGTTGACCTGACCAGCTCGTTGACATCGACCGGCTCAGATTTCTTCTCGCCCTTTCGCAGCAGGTTGCGCAGCCGCTGGATGACCTCACCGGCCCGGTTGTCCTCGTCGACGATATCCTCGAGCGCCTCGCGGATCTCGGCGAGGTCGGGCGTCTCCCGCCTGATGAGCTGCAGTGCGGCTTGCGCATTCGACAGGATCGCGGTCAGCGGCTGGTTGATCTCGTGCGCGATCGCGCCCGACAGCTCGCCCATCAGCGACACCCTCGTCAGGTGCGCGACCTCGGCGCGCTGGCGCTCTGCCTCCGTTTCGGCGAGCTTGCGCGCCGTCACGTCGGCGAATATGCCGTTGATCCCGGCCGGGGCGCGGTGGGCGTCGACGCGCGGCTGTCCCCGCACTACGAACCAGCGTTCCTCCCGTCCGGGCACTACGATCCGCAGCTCCGCTTGGATCGGCGTGCCGAACTGGCTCGCCCGCTCAATCGCCTCCTGCACCCAATGGCGGTCGTCCGGGTGAACGGCATTCATGATCGCCGCGAGTTTGAACGGCTCGTGCGGATCGAGGCCCAGCATGGTGCGGCAATGCTGCGTCGCCCAGCCGCGGTCGCCGGCGACGTCGAGGTGCCAGAGCCCGGTGTTGGTCGACGCGGCCACGTAGGAGATCCGCTCCTCGCTTTCCCGCAACGACTTCTCGGCCTGGCGGCGCTTGGCGGTCTGGAACAGCAGGATGGCGAGGACAGCGGTTTGCAGGCCGAACACGGCCAGCCCGCCGATCACAAGGTTCCGGTGCGCCTCCCACAATGTCGGAGACCTGAACACGACGATCGCATCAGGCGGCAACGCTGCTTCGCGAAGATTCCAGCGTTCGAGCGCTCTAGCATCGATCCGATGCGCCAGGGCCGCCTTTGTCTGTCGGGGAAGGGTGGTTGGGTCCTTGCCTGCGAGGACCTCGATGGCCAAATCTGCGGCCGCGGCACCTTGCGCCTCGAAAGTGTCCATGTGCCCGCCAACCACGCCCGTTTCGAACAAGCTCGCAACCGCGGTATAGACCGGAGCCGTAGAAGCTGCGGCCACCTCACGGGCAAGTTCTGGAGGGACTTGCCGCCGTCCCACTCGGTCAGCGAACGCTACCGTCAACAATACGATCGTGTCGCGCGGAAGCCGCGATATTTCTTTGATCAGTTCGTCGCGAGGCAGGCCCCTCAAGTACCGTACATCATACCGGTCCGGCTGCCTGTTGATGGCGTTAGTCATGTCGGCTTCCCAGAATTCGATCGGCGTCGGAGGCGCCCGAGATTACGACGATCTCGCGAGCAGTCGGCTGCAGCCGTCCTGCAAGCTCAAGCGTGGATGCCCAATCGTATTCTGTGATGACGCCGACAAACATCCGGGGGAAGATTGTGAAGTGCTGCCACGTCTGCTGTCACGCAGCAATAGACGATCGGAACGTTGGGCGCGATCAGGTGACGGTAGCGCAGTAGCACGCTCAGCGAGCCGCGCCCGTTTGGCACCACCAAGTCGAGCGGCCTTTGCGCATGCTTCTCACCGAGGAAGCGCGCGGCGCGCTCCGCATGAGCTTCACCGGGGAAGCGCGCGAGGTCCAGGTGATCGAAATCGATCTCGTAGTACTCGCGCGACCTTTCCTTCAGGCGCGTCCTGAATGCCTCAAAGGTACGCACGCCGCCCGGCTGTGTGGCGGATTGACCTTCGAGCAGCAGGATGCGCCGCGGCCGCTCCTGTGCGGACGACACGCAGGTGGAGATCATCAGCACAAGAGCGATCGCGAGCACGCGCGCCAAAGCTGCACCCCCATTCCGGCTGTCGGAATCGGACTTGTTCGCCGCGCCGGAATCCGCGGCCAAAGCTCGTTCATAGAATAGCACCGCCGGAGCGCATCGGCCAAACGTTCGCCCGAATAGTCGTCATGTCGAAGTTGGACCACGGTCCAATAGATGCGCGCAGCCTCGCGTACGTAACCTCATGCGGCAAGTCCGACCATGTTGCGTGGCGGACCTGTGTTAGGTCGCCGCGCGACGTCGCGTGCTCGGCGTAACGCTTTCCTGACCGCGAGTAATACGACTATGTCGCAGCGCTTGATCCCATAGCCGCTGCGGCTGCGAGCGAAAGCGTGGCAGCCAGAGCCGCGCGAGCAAAGTAGCTCCAACAATATGACCGCGGGCGTCGCGATTGGCGGCGCCTGCGCGTCGACCGACGAATGATGCATCAGCACTTTGTGTGGTGACGCCATGCAGCACAATGCAGCCGATGCGACGACGGCTGC
This sequence comes from uncultured Alphaproteobacteria bacterium, assembly GCA_963788095.1. GTDB lineage: Bacteria > Pseudomonadota > Alphaproteobacteria > Rhizobiales > Xanthobacteraceae > CAVTXS01. The sequence goes on from CAWBFP010000043.1 coordinate 6,365, forward strand.
TATCAGTTCTGCCTCAGCTGGAGCAGCCCATGTGAACTTGATCTGGGTCACCGGCGGGAAGTCGCATGGGCTCTGACAACCACTGCCGAAGGGCGCGCGCCGGTCCATCGCACCCCTAACGATCCGTTCCGGATCTACAACGCTGCGGGCATCTCCGACACGGTGAAGCCCGCAGCGGCAACTCCGCAGGGCAAAGCTCGAAATCCACCTCATGTCGGGACGCGCGAGATGGCTGTCAGGTGGGGCGGTCTGAGCCAAGTGGTCGCGTTGGCCCAAGGGCCAATCGACGCGCCGAGGAATCTGCGAAAATATTGTCTCGCGTACAACCCAAATGCCGGGAGGCTGAGTCATGAAATCGCTCCCTATCTTCGTCGCGCTTCTCGCCGGGCTTGGCTCGATCGTGGTGGCCTTGCCCGCGGGAGCCGCGCCGAACGTGGCCGGTGGCACAATCGCCCGTGCAGACACACCGACGGTGATGCAACTCGCGCAACTGAATCCGCGGCAGATCAATGAGGCACGGGGCGGTGACTACGCAAAGAAGAAGGCAAAGAAGAAGAAAAAGAAGTAGTGCCGGCAAAACGATGTATCGATTGACCGTACGCGCGGCTCCGCCTGGAGCCGCGCGTACGAGCAAGGTCATCGTCGGCACGAGGCGGCAACGAGGTCCGTCCCCGGCCATTGGTCCAGCGCATTGAAACCGGGGCGGCCCACGCATCGGCCAAAAATCAGGCCATTGCGGTCCTTCACTGCGATGGCGACCGCACAGGTCCCGGCTCGTTCAACACCGCGCGGAATCCGAGATCGCGTCAGGGCTCCCTGAGCCGCTACCGCGTCACCGGACTAGGGTCACACGACCCATGGCCCCCCCTCGCGAGCCGACATTGCCCCAAGGGCCAATATCGGCCCAGCGGCCGCGATGCGACAACTGCCGACAGTAGGTGGAGCTTGGCCATGACACCGCGCGCCCTGCTGATCGGCGTTCTGGCATCCGGCACGATGCTGGCCGGTGTCATCATCGGCGCTTTGGCGATCGGCATCGAGCATCCGAAGGCGACGATCGCCGCCAAGGCCGCGGTCGGAAGCTGCGCCGCCTATGCGGGCCTCCCGGTCGACGAAGGCGACACCGCCGGCATGGCGTTCCCCGGCGGCTCATTCACGATGGGCTCGGAGCGCCACCAGCCGGAGGAGCGTTTCACGCACATCGTGCGCGTGCACGACTTCTGGATCGACCGCCACGAGGTGACGAACGCGCAGTTCCAGAAATTCGTCGACGCGACCGGCTACCGCACGCTGGCCGAGCGCGGGCTCGATCCCCAGGCGCACCCGGCCATGCCCAAGGAGCTGATGGCGCCGGGCTCGGTCGTGTTCGTCCAGCCGACCGACGTGCGGCGCGGCGGCCGGATCACGCAATGGTGGCAGTACGTGGCCGGCGCGAACTGGCGCAACCCGACCGGTCCGGGCAGCACGATTGCGGACAAGCACAACCATCCGGTGGTGCACATCGCCCATGAGGATGCGCTTGCGTACGCGCGCTGGCTCGGGCGCGAGCTCCCAAGCGAGGCGCAGTGGGAGTTTGCCGCGCGCGGCGGACGCGACGGCGAGGACGACTACAGCAGCGCCTTCGACCCCGACGGAAAGCCGATCGCCAACACCTGGCAGGGTATTTTCCCGGTCGTCAACAGCACCGATGACGGCTACGCGGGGACGGCGCCGGTCGGATGCTTTCCGCCGAACGGCTACGGGCTCTACGACATGATCGGCAACGTCTGGGAGTGGACGAGCGACTGGTACCGCGCCAGTCACCCGCGCGAGGCCGCGATCAACCCTACAGGGCCCGACTTTGCAGCGCTGCGCGTCGCGCCGGGCCGGGCGGCAGGCCGCGTGATCAAAGGCGGCTCATATCTGTGCGCGCTCAACTACTGCGCGCGCTACCGGCCAGCGGCACGCCACGCACAGGAGACGGATCTCGGCGCCGCGCATATCGGGTTCAGGACGGTGCTCAACAGGCCGAGTTCCGCAACGTCACCGTAATCCCGAAGGCGCGCATTGCAAAGGAACGCGCCATGATCGTCGCCCCTCGGCTCGCAACCACCGTCCTGGGCTTCGGTGTGGCCAGCCTCATCGGCCTCTCGACCGCTGCCGCCGGCGAAGGCTCGGCCGATATCGGGCGGCCGCCGCCCTACGGTTTTTACGCGATCGAGCGTGGCCGCCCACCGCCGGATGCCTATGGCCGGCCGGTGAGTTATGAATTTGCGGGCCAGCGGTCACGTCACCACCGCGCGAGCAGATGATTCCGGCAGTAGCCGGCGCGCAGCGCGAATTGATCGCCAACAGGCACTCGCAATGATGGTGACGCTGCGGCGGGCGAGGGTTCGGCCGACCTCGGGCCCAACCGCCTTATGGGTATTTCGCCGCCAGCGAGGTCCGCCGCGCCACTACGGCCGATACGCGTGGTATGAAGCAGTCCTGATCTAGGTCAGAATCATCGTGACGAGCGTCGGGTATGTGAGGCTCCCGGCAACAAGCGAGACGCGTCAGCAGATCGGGTTAGCCCGGCGAAGGCTGAACGAGCGCAGAACGAAGGGGGCCAGAGCAACGGCGATGACGACCGGATCACTGCGCCGCGGCCGCGGTTGCGCGACCGTCGAATGCTGACCTCGCGCTGAACACAGATCACCCCAATCATGAGCAGAACCAACCTGCGCTGGACGGCCTGTGCATGACGCGTAGCGCCCCGCAATGTGCACCGGCTGATGTTGGACCACGGTCCAATAGCAGGTGGCCATTCGGCCGCGTAGCGTCCCGGCCGCCGCGGATTGCATCGACCGCCTCTGTTGGAGACGAACGTGCTCAGGGCATCTGATCCGCCAGCGACACGCGACCCCGAGCGCGCACGTCACGAGCACGCGCCGAGGCCGAACAGCGTCGGTGAAATGATCTTCATCCCCGGCGGCACGTTCCGCATGGGATCGGACAGGCACGAATATCCTTGTCATCTGGGGCGACGATGTCGGCATCGCCAACGTCAGCGCCTACTCGTTCGGCATCATGGGTATCAAGACGCCAAACATCGATCGCATCGCCCGTGAAGGGCTGATGTTCACCGACTACTACGCCGAGCAGAGCTGCACGGCGGGTCGCGCGTCGTTCATCACTGGCCAGTCCGGCCTGCGCACCGGAATGACCAAGGTCGGCTTGCCGGGCGCGGCGCTCGGCTTGCAACCGCAAGACATCACTATTGCCGAAGCGCTGAAACCGCTCGGCTACGCCACCGGCCAGTTCGGCAAGAACCATCTCGGTGACCGCAACGAATTTCTGCCGACGGCGCACGGGTTCGATGAGTTCTTCGGCAACCTCTACCACCTCAATGCCGAGGAGGAGCCCGAGCATCCCGACTATCCGAAAGACCCGGCGTTCAAGGCGAAATTCGGTCCGCGCGGGGTGCTCAAGAGCAAAGCCACCGACCAGGATGATGCGACCGTCGATCCGCGCTTCGGCAAGGTCGGCAAGCAGACCATTGAGGACACCGGACCTCTCACCAAGAAACGTATGGAGACCGTCGACGACGAGACCTCCAACGCCGCAATCGACTTCATCAAGCGGCAGGTGCAAGCCAACAGGCCGTTCTTTTGCTGGTGGAACGGCACGCGCATGCATCTCTATACGCACGTGCGACCGGAATAATAAGGGGCCGCAGCGGGCTCAGCGAATACATGGATGGCATGCTCGAACACGACGGCCAGGTCGGCAACCTGCTCAAGACGCTCGACGATCTCGGCATCGCCAACAACACCATCGTGATCTACGGCACCGACAACGGCGTGCACATGAACTCGTGGCCGGATGGCGGCATGACGCCGTTCCGCAGCGAAAAGAACACCAACTGGGAAGGCGCCTATCGGGTGCCGGCCATGATCCGCTGGCCGGGCCGCATCCGGCCGGGCCAGGTCACCAATGAGATCTTCTCGGCGCTGGACTGGTTCCCGACCCTGCTGGCTGCGGCCGGTGAGCCGGACATCAAGAACAAGCTTCTCGCTGGCTATAGCTCAATGGGCAAGACCTTCAAGGTGCACCTGGACGGCTACAACCAGTTGCCGTTGCTGACCGGCCAAACGGACAAGTCCGCGCGCAAGGAGTTCTTCTACGTCAACGACGATGCCCAGCTCGTCGCGATGCGTTAGGAAAACTGGAAGATGGTTTTCTGCGAGCAGAAGGTAGCAGGCACATTGGAGATCTGGGCCGCGCCCTTCGTCTGTCGCCGCCTGCCGAAGATGTTCAACCTGCGCCTGGATCCGTACGAGCGGGCCGACATCACATCCAACACCTACTACGATTGGACGATCCAGCGGGCATTCCTGATCGTGCCCGCTCAAGCGATGGTCGCGCAGTTCGTGGAGACGTTCAAAGACTTCCCACCGCGGCAGAAGCCTTCGAGCTTCAGCGTCGACGAAGTGATGGAGTCAATGTCGAGGTCGCACGGCGGCTGACGGTTGCCGCGGCGATCAACAGGGTGGCCGGCCGGCGAGCTTGCCGGTCAGCCTTTAGACGAAGCAATCCGGAACGGACCCATCAACCTGGATTGCTTCGTCGCCTATTCCTAGAAAGAAGCGGAGGGAAACGACGCGCAACGGATGGAGGCGAGCGGCGGATAGGTTTTGGGCCCCCACGCCGTCATCCTGAGGTGCCCGAGCGAAGCGAGGGCCTCGCAGGATGCTGCTCTGCCGTGCAGCTGCTATGTCGTGCGTCCTTCGAGGCTCGCCCGACTTCGTCGGGCGAGCGCCTCAGGATGACGAGTCAGAACAAGCGTTGCTCCCCGCAACACCGTCATCCTGATCAGGATGAGGGATTGCCCAAGTTTCATCCAAGTGGATCGGCCGCCAGGCCGGTGCGCGGCTCGCAACCACGGCGGAGTGCACAGGAGGCGCAACATGCGCACCAGCTCGCGCATCACGCGACCCACGCTCGAGCCGGGGCAGGCATGCTCTCCGACTTGATCCGATGCGTCGTGCTCGCGCTGCTGCTGGCGCTGAGCTTCATGGCAACGGCTCCCCAGCCGAGACCGATCCGCTGCCTTCCCGGAACGAGCGGCGGCGCCGCCAGCCGCCGCGTGCGGCCTTGACGGCATTGGCTTTGACGGCATTCATGATGGCAGCATAGATGTTCCCACCGGCAAGGAGCACGACCATGACGGCCTGGCATGAGTTCGCACGCGCCGCCCTTGCGAGCCTCACCGCTGGCCTCATCGGCCTATCGGCCGCGGCCGCAGGCGAGGGCTCGTCCGACACCGGTCCGCCGCCGCCCTACGGGTACTATGCCGGCGAGCGCGGTCCGCCGCCAGGCAACTACGGCCGATATGCGCCTTACGGATCGCCTGACCAACGCCAGGGGCGCGCGCGCCAGCAGCCGAGGTCTCGCAGGTAAACCGCAACCAAGTGGATTGAGAGCGGCGCATGTGGTCTGATCGCCACCGCCCGCGCCAAAAGGAGCCCACCATGACCGTACTGCAACGTGCCGCGTCGTTTGCGAACCCGGAAAGGGCTGCGCTTTTCGGCGCTGCCTTGCTCCTGCTGCTCGGGTCCGGAATCGGGCCGTTGTTCGCGCAAGCGGCACCGCCCGCCGCACAAGCGCAAGCGGCGCCGCCCCCGGGCTCATTCGCCGCACGCCTCGTCGAGATCGAGCGCAACCTCGTCGAAACCGCGCCGCGGCTCAAACGGCTGCCGCCGGCGAAACGGAAGGCGCTGATCGAGTTCGTGATCGGCAATATTTTGTTCGTGTCGACGCACGAGCTCGGCCACGGCGTGCTCGCCGAGCTCGAGCTGCCGAACCTCGGCCACGACGAGGATGCCGCCGACAACTTCGCCATCGCCACCGCGCTCAAGGTGGGAACCGGCTTCTCGGACCGCGTGCTGATCGAGGCCGCGAAGGGCTGGTATCTGGCCGACCTGAGGGACAAGGCGACGGGGGAAAAGCCGGAATACTACGACGCGCACGCCATGAACCTGCAGCGCGCCTATCAGATCATTTGCATGATGGTCGGTGCGCATCCGGACAAGTTCAAGGAGCTCGCCGATCTCGCCAAGATGCCGGAAGACCGGCAGGCAAGCTGCAAAACCGATTTCACCTTCATGGCGTTGTCGTGGGAAACGTTGCTCAAGCCATTCCTGCGTGCACCCGACCAGCCGAAGCAGAAGATTGAAATCAGGTATGGCGATGCCAAGGGCGAGCTCGCCGTATACGCCAAAACGTTCCGCGAGCTGCGGCTCCTGGAGACATTCGCCGAGCTCATCGGCGAGCGCTACAACTGGCCGCAGCCGTTCTCGATGGAGATGGTGGAGTGCGGCGAGGTCGGCGCCAACTGGCGCGCCCGCAAGCTCAAAATCTGCTACGAGATGGCGCAGGAGTTCGCCGAACTCTATCGCGACTATGGCGATAAGCTGAAGCCAGCGAAGCCGCAGGCGAAGAAGAAGAAATCGTGAGGGTCAATGGCGAGTGGCGAATAGTGAGTGGCGAATGGCGGACCGATTACTTGAGTGCGCTTCGCCGTAAACCATTCGCCACTCGCTATTCGCCATTCGCTACAGCGCGCCCGCCGCGCTGAACTGAAACGGCGACACCCCGCGCGTCGACTCGTCGAACATCAGCGTGCGGGTGAGCGGCGGCTCGGCGCGCTGGCTGCAGTTGGCGCGCTCGCACAGGCGACAGTTGACGCCGATCGGGGTGGCGTCGGCGGTCGCGAGATTGAGCCCCATCGAATAGACCAGCCGCGAGGCGTATTTGAGCTCGCAGCCGAGGCCGATGGCGTAGCGCGGCTGCGGCTGGGCGTAGGGCGCGACCGGCCGGCGCACGGTCTGGGCGATCGAGAAGTAGCGGGTGCCGTCGGGCAGCTCGATGATCTGCGTGACGATCTTGCCGGGCGTGTCGAAGGTCGCATGGACGTTCCATAGGGGGCAGGTGCCGCCGAATTTCGAGAACGGGAAGGTGCCGGACGAAAACCGCTTGGAAACGTTGCCGGCGTGATCGACACGCAGCATGAAGAACGGCACGCCGCGCGCGGTCTGCCGCTGCAACGTCGTCAGCCGATGGCAGACCTGCTCGAAGCTCGCGCCGAAGCGCTGGCCGAGCAGGCCGATGTCGTAGGCGAGCGCTTCCGCCGCCTCATGGAAACGCCCGTAGGGCATGATCACGGCGGCGGCGAAGTAGTTGGCGAGGCTGATGCGGAACAGCCGGCGCACCGCGTCCTCGCGCTCGCCGCTGCGCTCAAGGATCTCGTCGATCAAAGCCGCGCCCTCGAGCAGCGCCAGCTGGAACGCGACCTGGAACACGCGGCCTGAAGTCGTCGATCAGCTCCGACAACAAGAGGTGCCGCCGGTGGCGGTCGAAGCGGCGCAGCGTATCGCGCATGACCTCGACCGGCAGCACCCGCACCAGGGCGCCGTGCCGTTCGCGCAGCCGCTCTGTGAGCGCGCGGAACAGCTCGTGGCCGGGCGCGTCGAGCTCGTCGCGCACCTTCTCGGCGGCAAGCTCCAGCGTCGGAAAATGGTTGCGGTTCGTCTCGATCAGGCTCGCGGACGCGCTCGACCGGGTTGGCCTCGTAGCGCGCCGGCTCGTCGCGGCCGGCCAGATGCGAGGCCGCCATGGTCTCGCCGTGGCGCGCCTCGACGTAGGCCGCATAGAGCCGCTGCATGGCATGCGTCACGCCCGGGCACAGCTCCGCGAGGTCGCGCAGCTCCTGCTTCGGCAGCTCGATCTGGCGGAACAGCGGGTCGCTGAAAATCTCGTTCAACTCGGCGAACGCCCGATTGTCCTCGCCGGCCGCGAGGTCGCGCAGGTCGAGATCGTAGGTCTCCGCCATCCGCAGCAGGATCTGCGCGCTCACCGGCCGCTGGTTGCGCTCGATCAAGTTGACGTAGCTCGGCGAGATGCCGAGCCCCTCGGCCATCTGGGTCTGCGACAGGCCGAGCTGCCGCCGGACGCGCCGGAACCGCGGGCCGACGAACAGCTTGCGCCCGCCCTGATCTGCTGCGTTTGACATTTTCAACAATCCTACAGGCGATGACTGTCATGATTTTACAGATTGCCATCGTTCCGTAAAATCATCCTACCGTCAACGGGTTTTCGTGCGTTATTGGTGTCCGGGCACGGACTCGATCCCCTCCTGTCACGGCTGTATGAGGAGCTAAAATGACCAGCCCGAGCTTCAATCACCTGGTTCCGAGCGCTCCCGTCGGGCGATTCGACGGGATCGAGCGGCCCTATACCCCCGCCGACGTGACGCGCCTGCGCGGCTCGCTCACGATCCGCTACACGCTCGCCGAGCGCGGCGCCAACCGACTGTGGGAGCTGTTGCAGTCCGAGCCCTATGTGCCGTGCCTCGGCGCCATGACCGGCAACCAGGCGATGCAGATGGTGCGCGCCGGCCTGCAGGCGATCTATCTGTCCGGCTGGCAGGTGGCGGCCGACGCCAATACGGCCGGCGCAACGTCTATCCGGATCAAAGCCTCTATCCGGCCGATGCGGCGCCGGAGCTTTGCCGGCGCATCAACAAGGCGCTCATGCGCGCCGACCAGATCGAGCACGCCGAAGGCGGTGCCAAGCGCGACTGGTTCGCGCCGATCGTGGCCGACGCCGAGGCCGGCTTCGGCGGGCCGCTCAACGCCTTCGAGCTGATGAAGGCGTTCATCGACGCGGGCGCGGCCGGCGTGCACTTCGAGGACCAGCTCGCATCCGAGAAGAAGTGCGGCCACCTCGGGGGCAAGGTTCTGATCCCGACGGCCGCGCACGAGCGCAACCTCACCGCCGCGCGGCTTGCCGCCGACGTGTGCGGCGTGCCGACGATCGTGATGGCCCGCACCGACGCCGAGAGCGCCAAGCTCATCACCTCCGACGTCGACGAGCGCGACCGCGAGTTCATCACCGGCGAGCGCACGGCGGAAGGCTTCTACCGGCTCAAGCCCGGCACCGGCTTGGCGCACTGCATCAAGCGCGGGCTCGCGTTCGCGCGTTACGCCGACCTGCTGTGGTGGGAGACCTCGACGCCGAATCTCGGCGCATGCGCGCGCAATTCGCCGAGGCGGTGCACCGCCAGTTCCCCGGCAAGGCGATGGCCTACAACTGCTCGCCCTCGTTCAACTGGCGCACCAACCTCGACGAGGCGACCATCGCCAAGTTCCAGCGCGAGCTCGGCGCCATGGGCTACAAGTTCCAGTTCGTGACGCTCGCCGGCTTCCACAGCCTCAATCACGGCATGTACGAGCTCGCGCGCGGATATCGCGCCGCGCGGCATGGCGGCCTATTCGGAGCTGCAGCAGGCCGAGTTCGCCGCCGAGGCCGACGGCTACACCGCGACGCGCCACCAGCGCGAGGTCGGCACCGGCTATTTCGACCTCGTCAACATGACCATCAGCGGCGGCAACGCCTCGACCACCGCCATGTCGGAATCGACCGAGCACGCGCAGTTCGACCGGTCGGGATTGTCGGTCGCGGCCGAGTAGCGCCGCCTGACCGGAGCGGAGCAACCAAGGAGACGGACATGAGCACGCCTCAATATTGGGTCGTCGGCGGCGAGTTCGGATCGCTCAACTTCCACTCGCTGATCCAGGGCACCCAGCAGGTCCGCGGGCCCTTCCCCACCCGGCTCGACGCCGAGGAGGCCTGGAAAGGGATCTCGGAAGAGTTCCGGCACAAGGCGAACTACCGCTTCACCATCGTGCGCGACGCGGCCGCCCGCCAGGAGAGCGCGGCGGCCTGAACGCGGGTGAATCTTGTAGGGTGTGCAAAGGCACGCGCAAGCGTGCCGTGCGCACGTACATCCTGGTCGCGGAACGTGCGCACGCGCCGCCTCCGCGGCGCTTTGCGCACCTACAGCCCCTCCCCCTTGAGCCAGCGGGCGCCGCGGGCGTAGAGCGCGTCGACCTCGGGGCCGTCGAGGCCCGGCATGTCGCGCTTGACGGCGTAGCCGATGCGGACCTGCAGGTAGGCGAGGTGGCGGTAGCCTTCCGGAAACTGCGCCAGCAGCCCCTGGTCGAGCTTGAGCTCGGCCGCCGGATCGACCGGGTCGAGGCGGTCCTTTTCATAGATCGGCTGCCGCAGCACCAGGCCCCAGCGGCCGTCGCGCTGCTCGAGAAAATCGTAGAACCGGCCGGTGCACACCACATCGCAGATGATGCCGTCGACCGCCGCCCGCTGCGAGATCGTCATCTTGGTCTGCGCGATTGCGCGGCTGCCGTCGAGATCGATCGCGGAGCCGCCGAGGAAGTGCAGGATGCGCACGCCGCGGTCCCAGCCCTCCTGACTGACGCGGATGAAGTCTTCGTAGCCGCCCTGGAACCAGGTCGCCATCATGCGGCCCTCGGGATGCCAGACGGTGCGGAACCGGTCCCACTGCCGGGCATCGCGCCACACCACCCAGTTCTCCACCAGTTCGCGGATCTTCGATCGCTCCAGTGCCTCGTCGGTCATGTGCCTCACGTCCGGATTTGAGTCTATGATCGCGGATTATCCGCGCTTTGGCCGCCCACAGAAACATGCCTGCAGCTTTCGTCCATGACCCGCCGCCGCAGCGGCTCGTCTTTGCCCCCGGTGCGATCGGCAAGGTGGCCGAGGAGACTGCGCGGCTCGGCATCGCGCGAGCGCTGGTGATTGCGACGCCGGGCAGCGGGGCCCGCCTCGGCGAACGCGTCGTCGCGGCGCTCGGCACGCGCGCCGCCGGTCTCCACGCCCAGGCGGTGATCCACGTGCCGCGCGATGTCGCGGCGGCGGGGTTGCAGGCGACCAAGGATGCCAACGCCGACGGCCTGATCGCGGTCGGCGGCGGCTCGGCGATCGGGCTCGCCAAGGCGATCGCGCACGAGACCGCGCTGCCGATGCTGGCGGTGCCGACCACCTATTCGGGGTCGGAGGCGACCATCATCTTCGGCCTGAGCGAGGCCGACCGCAAAGTGACGGCGCGCGACACCAAGGTGCTGCCGCGCACCATCATCTACGACCCCGATCTCACCCGCGGCCTGCCGCCGGCCGTCACGGCCGCCAGCGGCATGAACGCGATCGCGCACTGCGTCGAGGTCTTGTGGGTGCCCGAGCGCACCCCGGCGACGGTTGCGTTCGCGATCGAGGGGTTGCAGCGGTTCTGGCGGCACTTGCCGCGCGCCGTCGCCGATGGCGAGGACGCGGAGGCGCGCGGCGAGTGCCTCGCCGCCGCATGGCTCGCCGGCGCCGCGCTTGCCGCCGGCAACGGCCTGCACCACAAGCTCGCGCACGTGCTCGGCGGTTACGGCCTGCCGCATGCCGAGACGCACGCGATCATTCTGCCGCATGTGACGCGCTTCAATCTGGTCGAGGCGGCGGAGGCGCGGTCGCGCCTTTCCGAAGTCACCGGCTCCAACGATCCGGCCGGCGCCTTGGCGGCGATGCTCGCGGGTTTTCCGATCCCGCAGCGGCTGCGCGAGGTCGGCTTCGACCGCGGCCGGATCGACGACGCCGCGGCGCAGATCGCCGCGCTCGCGATCAAAGCCCCGCGGCCAGTCGGCGCAGCCGAGATCCGGGTGCTACTGGCGGATGCATACTGATAGCCTCGCCGTCATTGCGAGTTGCACACCGGCCTCGCGGTCCACCTGGATGAAACTTGGCAATGCCTCATCCTGATCAGGATGACCGTGTTGTGGGGGCAACGCTTGTTCTGACTCGTCATCCTGAGGCGCTCGCCCGACGAAGTCGGGCGAGCCTCGAAGGACGCACAACATAGCAGCTGCACGGCAGAGCAGCATCCTTCGAGGCCCTCGCTTCGCTCGGGCACCTCAGGATGACGGCGTGGGGGCCCGAAACCTATCCGCCTCCGTCATTGCGAGTCGTTTTGCCCTCCGTTTCTTCCGAGGAGCGCAAGCGACGAGGCAATCCAGATCGATGGCGCCGCCCTGGATTGCTCACATGGGGATGTGCCGAGTCAAGGTCTCACACTTTGGGGTCACCTCTTTGTTCGAGCGAGGAGCACCTCTTCGTCCCGAGCGTGGAGTTTTGAAGATGGCGCGCGCAGATCGGGTCAAGGTCGGCCCGCAGGGCCGCCGCGCAGCGGCTTGGCCTTGACGCGATCGAGCACGCCATCAGGCTCCAGCGGTCGGGACGAAGAGCGGTTCATGATGCAAGGAGGACCATTTGCAGTTTTTCTACGATCGAGGTCGAGCCGGTTTCGCGATCAGGTTTGACGCCAGATCAAACTCACATTCGGTCGGCCGCACGAGCGTGCCGTACCAGGATTCCGCTTGCGGCGGGCGGCTCGAGAGGACGAAGCCATTCTTCGCTACGGCTTTTGAAGCCATGCAATCCATCGGTTCGTCCGCCCGGATCGGCCGAGACTGATCGGGTCTCGGCGGATTGGTCATGGTGCTGTTGCTGCTCAACTGTGGGTGAGGTGGCTCGCCTGACGAGACGCCTGGCTTGCCGCCTAGGCAGCGCCCTTGAGCGCCGCACCTTCGATCACGACGCCGGCGGTGACATACTTCCACAAGGCGACCAGCAGCTTGCGCGCCAGTGCGACGATGGCGACCTTGCGATGGGCTTGCGCATGGAACCAGCGCGCCAGTGCCGACCCCGGTTGATGGCGCAGCCAGAGCCAGGCGAGCTGCACCAGCTTCTTGCGCAGTCGCGCATTGCCGGCCTTGGACACGCCTTGCTCATGCGCGACCGACCCGCTCTGCCACGGCGTCGCCGCCAAGCCCGCATAGGCGGCGATCTGCCGGCGATTGGCAAAGCTCCGGTAAAAGCACTCGAACCAAAGCGCAGCCGCAAATTCCTCCCCGATCCCCTTCACCCCCAGCAGCATCGCCAGCGGATGCTCCCGCGTGTTCTCGTCCACGCTCTGGCTCAACCTCGCCAGCATCGCGTCCCGCTCCGCCTCGACCGCCTTGATCTGCACAAGCAGCAGCTCGAGCCGGTCGAGCTCGCGGCCGATCTGCGCCCTCAGCTGCTGGGGCAGCTCACGCCCGTCCGCCGTGCGCAGCGCCTCCAGCCGCGCCCGTCGATCGCGCCGCAACGGGGCATAGCCAGAGATCCCTTGCGCCAGCAAAAGTCCCTTGATCCGGTTGACATGCCGGATCCGCTCGTCGAGCAAGACCTCGCGCTCACGGCCGATCCGGCGGCGGTCCTCTTCCTCGGCGCAAGGGGCTACCACCATCGAGCACACCCGCGGTTCGCCCCGCTTGTAGGCCAGCAGCACCCGCAACAGCGCCTCACCGTCGATCTTGTCAGTCTTCGCCCGCCGCCGCCGGCGCGGCACCGCAACCGAGGCGGCGTCCACCACATGGCTCTCGATCCCCTCCTGCTGCAGCACGCGGTGCAGCGAGAACCCGTCCAGCCCCGCCTCCTGGATCGTAATGATCGGATAGTTCTTGCCGGTGCGCGCAAACGCCTTGCGCTGCAGCTCGCGCAAACTTCGCCAGCAGCGCCACGAGATCTCCCGCCGCAACGCCGTGCTTCGACATCTTTTCGCCGTTGCCCGGCGACAGCGAAGTGATCAACCAAGTCGAACGGCTCAGTTCCAACGAAACAAAAATTGCGCCAAGATGCGTTCGGATAGCGGTCGGTTCAGTGTCAGCGATACGATCAGCGAGCAGCATCGGTCGTCCTCCAGGTTGAGTGGGTTGAAGCAACCTCAGTCTGGACCTGGACTCGGCTGCTATCCACTCCCCATGGAATCTTCGCTCTGCTCGCAATGACAGAACTCGTCATTGCGAAGAGCGTTAGCGACGAAGCAATCCAGAATTGCACCGCTGCGTGGATTGTCTTCGCTGCGCTCGCAATGACAGCTCTGATGCCCGTTAGAGCGACGAAGCGGGGCACCCAAACGCATCGCCCTCTGCCGCCCGCACACCTCTGAAGCAGCAGTGACCGGGTTCACATGGTGCCGGTCCAGACCGGGTCTATTCATTTCGCCAACCGAGATCCCAAAGGACCGTGTGCCGCCCAACCGCGCGTTGGGCGCAGTTGAGATCTAAGCAGAGTGGCAGAGCTTGACTTACGGACCACCCTCCGGATCGTGTCCGCAGCTGGCGGGTGCGGACGGAGGGCCCCAAAAGAGGTGTTCGGGTCTTGTGCCGAGTAGGCCCGGGGAATTTCACCCCGAGCCCCTCACAGAACCGGACTTAAGCCTCTCGACTTATCCGGCTCGTGCCACCGCTTGAAGGCTGCCGCCTTCCATTGAACACCGGGTTCCTCCCGTTGCCGGTTGACCCGAGCCAAATGGCGATGACCCGCTCCCTTCGCTCCACGGGCATTGCCCCGCTTCATCGCTACTACGAAGCAGTCCGTCCCTATCTGGCGCATCGGTACTTTCGGCCTCGCGGTTTGAGCCACTTGTGCCTTTTCCCTTGCCATCGCCGTCTAGGTTCTCACGTTCCATACAAGAGCCTGGTTGAGCTTCGCGCCGCCTATATGCCGGATGCCGCTCAGGCAGGCTTCAGGGTTCTCCCGAGCTGATCCCGGAGGAAGGGTCACCCCCCGGTTTTGACATCGCCTAATCCGCTTTCGACACTTCATCGGCGGTTCGCTTGCGCTCGCCTCTCTCAACCTCGCCTGCCGGAATCATGTCCCGACTTTTCCGCAACGTTCACCACCATCGCTTTTGACGACAGCAGCTTGCGGTGGCTTGAGATCAACACCTGATTGCCGACCTCGAAGGGCCCTCCTTCATCTCTCGTACAGTTGCGCACCACCGTTTGGATCGGCGATGCTCGTGACACAAAACCCAAAGCCGACATCTAGGCTCTGATGGTCGACTGGCTCTTGGGGCGCGGAAGGGGCGGTACACGACGCGTGTATTCACGGCCCGGGTAACTACGTTTGCAATAGACCACTAACTCATCGACGAACTGTTCAGCATAGGCAGCCAACATCCGCTCCGGGTTCCAGGCAATTGTCAGCCATCTGCCGATCGATTCCTCGCGTTAAGTCAGCGGCACGGCGCGGACGCCGGCCGGAAGCAGCAACGTAGAGGGCACTACCGCGACACCGTAGCCTACCCCAGTCAAAGCAATGAGGGTGTGAGGCGCTGCGCTCTCCAGGAGCACGCGTGGTCGAAAGTGGGCGACATTGCAGGCCGCCTCGAACCATTCACGCGATCCAAAGCTGCGGTTCAGCAACAGCAAAGACTGATCCGCCAAGTCCGCAACATCAAGCGCGCGACGACGACTCAGCGGATGCTTACTCGACAATACTGCCAAATTGTGGACCGGATACAGCAACCTGTTTCGGAACCGATCATCGGGTACAACAAGAGCCAAATGGACCTCGCCATGCTCGAGGCGGCTCGGCAAACGTAATCCGCCGTCTTCGACAAAATGCACCTCCACGCCGGGATGACGCAGCCGATACTCGCTCAGAAAAGTCGAGAGCGTATTCTCAATCACCATCGGCGTCGCGCCTACACGCAGAATTCCAGTGTGCCCGCCTTTGAGGGCACGCGCTCGTGAATTGAGCAACTCGGCCTCCATTAGCACGTGACGACACTGTCGCAGCAGATCTTCGCCCTCTGAAGTCAAGCGAAGGCGTCGGCCAACACGATCAAAGAGCTGCACGCCCAACTCGGCCTCGAGCGCCAGAATTTGTCGCGAGGCCGCCAGCTGACTCACCTTCAGCCGGGCGCCGGCACGCGCGATGCTGCCGGATTCTGCCGTGTCGACGAAGGTTCGCAGATGGCGCAGGTTCATTGTTCTTCCCTCGATTCTTGCATGAACAATAGAACCATAAATGCATTGGACACATCAATTGGCGCGCCCTATCTTCGGCGTAGAGGCCAGGGACGGGCTTATCGAGACCCGCAAAAGAGGCGCGTCATGAAACTCGTTCGCCGTCGTTTCCTGTCTGTCGCCGGAGCCTTCCTGACGAACCTCGCAGCGCCAACGCTGTGGGCGCAAGCTTATCCCGCCCGTTCAGTGCGTGTGATCGTTCCATTTGCACCGAGTGGGGCAACCGACATCATCGCCCGCTTGGTCTTGCAGGAACTATCCGGACAGCTCGGGCAGCAGTTTTATGTAGAGAACATTCCCGGCGCGAGCGGCAACATCGGCACGGCGCAGGCGGCCAAGGCGACCGCTGACGGTTACACCATTCTGTTCGCGTTTAGCTCCCACGTGACAAATCCTTCCATGTTCGACAAAGTCTCTTATGATCCCGTCAAGGACTTCGCGCCGATCACGCTTGCAGTCACCTCTCCTGCGGTGCTCTCCGTGAATCCCTCGTTCCCCGCGCGCACGATTGAGGATCTCATCGCATTGGTGAAAGCCAGCCCTGGTAAATACAGTTTCGCCTCGGGAGGCACTGGCACCCAACCCCATCTGGCCGCCGAACAGCTGCGCCTTTCACTTGGACTCGACCTCGTGCACGTGCCGTACAATGGCGGGGGGCCTGCACTGGTCTCGGTCATTGGCGGACATGTACCGATCAGCTTCAGCACGCTCTCGCCGGCAGTCCCTCATATCAAGGAACGCACCTTGCGCGCGCTCGCGATCACAGGCAGGACGCGCTCGCCGACGGTGCCGGACGTGCCCACGATGACGGAGGCCGGCTATCCCGAGGTAGAAGGCGATACCTGGGTCGGAGTTCTCGCTCCCGCGGGAACGGACGGGCACATCATCGCGCTTCTCAATCGCGAGATAGTCAAAATTCTCAAACTGCCTGCTATGAAGGAGCGCTTGGTCCAGGCGGGATACGAGCCGATCGGCAGCACGCCTGAGGATTTTGGCGCCCAGATCCGGACCGAGCTCTCGAAATGGGCAAAAATCATTCGCACAGCAGGCATCCGAGTCCAGTGAGGTCGGTCCTCATGGCTTCGACAAAGGCTCGGAGGTGCCATGCAAGAAGGCGAGCAGCTGTCGCAGCTGATCGGCGACATCTACGACGCGGCTCTCGATCCGGCGCAATGGTCGCCGGCGCTCCGCACGAGCCGCGCCTTCGTCGGCGGCGCGTCGGCGGCGCTCTATTCCAAGAATGCCGTCCGCAAGACCGGGAGGATGTATTGCCAGGAGGGCGATATCAACCGTGAGTTCCGGCAGCTCTACATGGAAAAATACGCAAAGCTCGACCCGTTCTCGACCGGCCATTTCTTCGCCGAGATCGAGCAACCGATCGCGACCACCGACGTCATGCCGTACGAGGAGTTCCTGGCGACGCGCTTCTACAAGGAGTGGGTGCAGCCGCAGGGGCTGGTCGACAACGTCACCGCCGCCCTCGACAAATCCAGCACAAGCGCAGTCCTGTTCACGATCTTCCGCCACGAGCGGAATGGTCTGGTCGACGACGACGCACGCCACCGCATGCGTCTCATCATCCCTCACATCCGCCGTGCCGTGCTGATCGGGCGGGTGATTCGATTGCAGGCAGCGCAGGCCGCAACCTTCGCCGACACCCTCGACGGCATCAGCGCCGGCATGCTGCTGGTCGATGCGCGCGGGCGCATCGTGCACGCCAATGCGAGCGGACATGCGATGCTCGCCGAAGGCTCCGTCCTGCGTGCCGCCGGCGGAAAGCTCGCCGCCAACAGTGCCAATGCCGAGGAGGCGCTGTATGACGTCATCCTTGCGGCCGGCAGCGGCGATGCGGCGGTCGGCACCAAAGGTATTGCGGTGCCGCTGACCGACAAGCGCGGGCGAGCGCTACGTCGCCCACGTGCTGCCACTGACCTCGGGAGCGCGACGCAGGGCCGGCACAAGCTATGCGGCAGTTGCCGCCCTGTTCGTGCACAACGCAGCACTCGACAAACCGTCCCCGCCGGAGGCCATCGCCAAGACCTTCAAGCTCACGCCGAGCGAGCTGCGGGTGCTGCTCGGCATCGTCGAGGTGGGCGGCGCGCCGGAGACCGCCGCAGCGCTCGGCATCGGCGAGGCAACGGTGCGGACGCATTTGCTGCGTCTCTTCGCCAAGACCGGCACCGGCCGACAGGCCGAACTCGTCAAGCTGGTGGCAGGATTCTCCAATCCGCTCGTCGCCTGATTCGACCTGTCATACCCGAAAATCAAATCCGGGCATATCGATGACGCACCACCGGCATATCCGCGCCGTACGCGCGAGGGCCCTGAGAACAAGGCGGAAGATCGGCGGGATTTCATCAAGCTGGAGCAAAATCGGACCAAGCATTGCGTTCAAGGGAGGCGACGGTGAGGACGCATTTGCTTCGCTCACCAGCTGCGTCCCCCGCCGATGCTGGCGCCAACTTTGCCTCCCACTACACCGGGGCCGGCCCGTTTGTAGACCGGTGGCACATTGGACATCTCGGGAAGCAATTTCCGTGGATCTTTCACGACCGCGCCCAGTTTCCCGAGGAAGTGGGTCCCGGCGGGTGTTGAGGCTAAGTCAGCGCCGGCGATCCGAAGCCCAACGATATTGAGAACAGTTTTGTGATTCTCTTATCGTCTCGCATTGAACCGAGCCAGTGCTTGACAGTTACCGTTCCGGCGCCCGCAGCTTCGAGCGCCGTTAGTCGATCGACGACTGGTTGAAACAACTGAAACTCCTCCATTAAGCGAACTCTCCGGCCCCCTTCCGCGGTCTGTGACACGGTTGATACGCTCCTTCCAATAATCAATATCACGGACTTGCGCCCACGCGATCCACATACCCAGCTCGGCTTCTCGTGCGACTTTTGTTTCGTCTGGCATGTCTTCGTCTTTCGGTGCATCCTTGAGCAGAGGCTTTTGCATAAATTCATTGATCACCGCACTTGGGGTAGAGGCCCTAGGATCGTTATCTACCTTCTTCATCCACTCTTCGACAGCACCCCGAAGAGCAGAGAAGCAGAGACCAATCTCGCCCTGCATATCCTGCCAGTATTGGAGAGGACTCTTCAGGGCAGGCCTGAAGGGCGATTCGCCCGGTCGAGTTTGCTCGAGACCCTTCTGTGTTATGCTCTGGGCTTGCGATTGCATGGTTTCGCTGAGCATTGTCCTTGCTGTCATGCTTCCGGCCCGCGAGACCCACGGAGCCATCAAGCCTCCAACCAGTCCCCCAGCAAACGACACGCATAAGAGAGAGAGGAGCCAATACGCCGACTCGGCAGCCAATCTGAGTCTTTCCTGAACCTTCTTGACAGTGTCGTCATGCCACCCATAGGCCGTCGTGTAGCCGCGGCCCACTTGTGTGGCATAAGTGTTCCATTGGTGCTGAGCGCTAGAAAGTTCTCCCATGAGAACGTGAATTTCTTGGCCGGCTTTGGTCTTGGGCAGGTATGTCATATCGCTCTCCTGTGGCTCATACAATTGAGCGGATTGCCTCGAACACACCCTCGACCTGTTCGCGCTGGCGAGAGCATTCGCGGTCTGGAACGTGAAGTGCATGCCGATCCGTTTGATTGGGCGTATTCCAAATGGGGGCCACTCGGCATCCACCAATTGGCGGAGATCGAGCTGACGGCAAGAATGAGAGGTTAAATCAGAGGACGAGCGGATTGGTTATCCGGCCATAACGTCCTCCTGTATGTCGCAGCCTAGTCTTGCGTTCGATAGCCGCTAAGGGGCGCGTAGGACTGGACGGGCGTATCCGGCCGTGATCGGTGTCTTGCGACATTTGCACGGTTCCGCGGAGGCGAGCATGACCAAGGGCAATTTGAGGCCCGGCGCGTTTTTTCAGCCTCTGATCCGGCGGGATAGTAGACACTGCGCGCGTCGACATCTTGGCCGGCGGCTATTTTCGGGCGACCAGCGGCCAGCGTCGGCCTTAGGTGCACAAGGTTTGCGTCGGCGCCGTTGCGCTCGATCAGCGTCGGCTTGCGATACTACACGCGAGCCGGACGTTCGGCGCGGGTGACGTATGAGCAGGGCATGGCTGAATCCTAGTGGAGACCGACGGGATCATCAGCGTGGTGCCTGACACACCGGCCGTCTACATGCCGGATACGGCCTACGACATCGTGCACCTGAATCTGATCCTGCTGGTATCCACGGCGTCGATCTGGCCGCGCATCGACCTCGATGCGCTGCAGCAAGCCCCTCGCCGATGCGGTCCGTGCCTCGCTCAGCCACCTGCCGAAGGCATGACCGTTGAGTCCGTTGACCGCTCTGGTCCCAGCGGCCTGCTCAGGCTGGCGGCGAGCTTGACCAGATCGGCCTGACGCCCAGTGCCGGTCTTTTCGAAGGGGTTGTGCCGACCCCCCATAAAAAGCCACGGCAAAGCTAAGGGCACTGCTGTAGGGGCCTCACACACCTGGCGCATCCCCCGTCGTCGAGTGGCTCACAGCACCTCGGCGCTGTAGCCGGACACATCGGGGGTCTCGGCCGCGGCGCGAACTGCTTGTAGGCGAGCAGGGCGGCGTGGTTGCCGATGCCGAGACTGTTCCTGCCGTTGAAGATGCGCAGCGTCACGTCGCGACAAGCTCTATAGACCGCCGGGTTAACGGCCGCCAAGGTCACCCAGCCATCGCACGTGCCGTCGTAGTCGTTTACTGGGGACATCGAATCGCCCCTGACGTTTCTGGCCAGGTGGTTGCCTTTGACGATCTTCTGCAGGAACGTGTTCGCGAAACGGCGCCGATGCGTGGGACTTAGGGGGATCGGTTCGCCGACCACCGATGCCACCGCGTTGAGCCGCGCAAAGTCGCGCCCCAGCAGCTCGAGGTATCGGATATCGATTGCTCCGTGTGACGCGTCCTCAGGGTACAGGGTGGTCCCGGGCGCAACGTCGTCGGAAAAGTTCCAGAAGAAACGACACGAACTTTCCGTCCTGCAGCCACATGGTCTTGGCGGGGAGCCTGTCGGAGTTGAACTGTTCCTGTCTTTCGCACAGAGCCGGTTGACGAAGTAGCGCTGCTGGCGCGCCACGAGCAGCGGAATCAGCGCTCGCGTTGGCTCGGCGGCGCTCGAGCGATCCGGCGAGTTCCTATAGAACTCGCTCTCGAGCGCGCGCGAGAGCTCGATCAGCACCATGGCGAACAGCAGGTTTATGTTGTGCGCCAGGGCTCCGTTGGCGTTGCTGCGCAAGGCGTTACAGCTTCTCCGCATGCTCCTTGCACGGTCCCGAGCCTGTGCTCGATCCCGCTCCGGGATTTCATTCTCAATACGCCTCAGTTCCTCTTGGTACGCGTCCTCGCACTGGGTCGCTGTCGGCTTCGTCGCGTACATCCGGGGTTCTATGAGGTTCGCCTCCACGAAACGGCCGGCGTTGCGGTAGGTAATCTCCGGCATGAATGCCCAGACGGTGTCCATCACCGCATTGGCATGGCGGACGGCATCGGCGCCATAACTGCCCCAGAGCTGTGGGCGTTCGACGACGATACGGGCGAAGGCGGCCATGGCGTGGGCATACAAGGAAGAAACGGCCGGGCTGGCACGATGCAGCTGGCCATTGTTGGGCGACTTGCCACCCCAGCCGGGTATGACGCGGTTGCGGAACTCATCAAGCACGCTACCCGCCGGATGGTTGTCGTCACGATGTTTCAGCGCGTGTTCGACGAGTTCCCGCAGCTGAAAGACAAACCGTTCGTCATGCGTGAGGTCGTACATGCGCACCAGAGCAGCCATGCGCTCGGTGATCCACCAGACGCAGGCTTCGCACCGGTCGAAGAGTTGCTGGCGAACGCTTTCCGATGCGCTCGCGTGCGCAGGCCCATTGGTCCAGGCGTCGAACTGGGCGAGATCGGCGGGCGTGATCGTGGGGCCATCGGAGATCTGTGCGGTGCTCGGCTGCACCGGCGCCAGGGCCGTCGCGATCGACGCCACCCACAAAATCAGGGCCGCGCCTCTGAGCGCACGGAGAGTTGTTCCGACCCGGTGATGAAGGGCGCGCCATCGAGTCATGCGGGCCTCATTTTGACCGCCGAGCACGCACAATAGCGAGGCCGGCAAAGGCGCCGCGTCCACCAAATGGATGATGCTCTGGCATCCGCGCAGCGCGGCTGCAGGCGATCAAGGCGGATATCGCCATGGGGGTCACCTTACGAGGCGCCGTCCGTTGCAGCCATTGCGGCGCGCCACGGTGCATCGGCACGCTACGTACACAAGCTTTGCGAAGGAAAAGGCACAACCTGCACGCAGGTGTTGGTGCGCCCGTCGCGCACCTGAATCTGATCCTGCTGATATCCACGGCATCGATCTGGCCGCGCATCGACCTGGATGCGCGCTGCGCGCCTGATCCGCCGCTCATTTCCGCTCGCGGCTACTGTCCACCGTTTGGTGGACGCGGACCGGTTGCCCGTTTGTCAGCATGGCGCGAGTGGTTGGATTGACGATTTTCGCACAAGGGACGGCCCGCGCCGATCGCGCGGCGCGTGCGGGATCGTCTGTTCGCACGAGGATGCGACCGAGGAGGACTCGGAAATGAGATCCGAGGGATGGTTTGCGCGTGGAGAACAGCACCTCGCGACGACGATATCAGCGAGGGTGCTCGATCACACCGTCCATGCCACGACGCTGTCGACATGGATCTTGGTCGTGACCGTCATCGGCGCAGGGTTGGCTTGTCTGGCCCTGGCCTCATACGTGCACGGGGTCGCCGCTCCGATCACACTAAGCCGCAGCACTCCGGTCGTCGCAACGATCGTGCCGGCAAGCGGGAGAACTGCGCATGCGGCAGCAGCCCCGAGTGAGGTTCGTCCAGCATCGCCACGAATTCCCGACGCCAGAATCCGGGTCGGCTTTCTGGAGTTCGAGAACGATCCCGATGCTTCGGCGGACTGACTGCGTCGGCCATTATGCGAGGGCACATGGATGCGCAGCATCAACGTCTGGGCATATTCGGCCAATTTCTGGGCGCTCTACCAGAATGCCAGACGCGCATTCGCGCGCGTGCGCAAGCCGTGGGCGCTTGCGCACGCTGTCCGCGACATTCTCGACGTGGGCCGCAATGCGCGGGCCGCCGAGGCGATCTACCTCGAGCTCTCGAGACTATGCGATGCCGAGCTCGCACGGCGCGGTATCGATCGCCGCCAGATCCCGCGCCTCGTCTTTGACCGCCTGACGCTCGAGCAAAAGCCGGCGCAAAAGAAACGCGAACGTGTCGGCGTGCTTTGCCTTGAGCTTGGTCTCAACGAGCAGGATTTTTAGCTGCTGGCGCATCCTTGAGGCCGGCCGACAGCTCGCGGCCGCGATGGCGCAGCCCAAGCCCGGCGCGCAAACAATCGGCCGGTGTGCGATGGCGGCGCGAACAAACGCCAGCCCGCGCCAGAGCGTTTTCCGCTCGCGTTGACTCACCTCTCCGATGGGGAGAGGTCGTCCGCGCGAGCAAAGCGAAGCGCGGGCGGGTGAAGAGTTAGAGCGTTGCCGAGCCTGCGCCGAGCCCCCTCACCCGGATCGCCTCGGCTCACGCTCGACGATCCGACCTCTCCCCGCCGGGGAGAGGTGAAGAAGCGACGCCGCTTGCGCCAAACTGAATGGAAAACGGAGCTAGGAATCCCCCCGCTTCGGATCGGGGCGGCCCTGCGGGAACAGGCCGGCAAACATGTCGCGGAACCATTCGGCGTTCTGCGGCATGGCCGCAAACCAAGCGCGCATCAGCCCGTCGGGCGTGAACGTCTCCATCTGCGCCAAAACCTTCTTCTCGACCTCTGCCATGACCAGCTCCTGCATGGGCTGAACGTCCGGCAGGCCGAAGAACTGCCTTGCCTCCAGCGGCGTGCAATCGATCTCGACGGTGACCTTCATGAGCGGCGGCTCCCAGCGGAGGTAAGGCGAAATGGCTTGTCGCTGCGGCCAACATAGGGCAATTGCGAAGCCAGCATAAGACCCGTGGGCCTGCGGCTTTGAGCAAAAGACCGACCAGTTTCACGCTGCGCGCCGGCCCCGCCGCCCGCGCCATCATCGCGCGCGAGGGCTTCTCGCCCGACGCTGTCGGCTGCATCGCCGCAGCTGCCGGCGGCCCGAAATGGCTGATCCTGGGCGCGCTCGACCGCGTGCTGTTCGGCGAATGGCTGCGCGAGCGCAAGACCCCGCTGCCCGCGGTCGGATCCTCGATCGGCGCCTATCGGCTGGTCTGCGGCGCGCAGGCCGACCCGTGCGCGGCCATCGACCGCTTCGAGCAGGCGTACCTCGCGCAACGCTACAGCGCCAAGCCGACCGGCGCCGAAGTCACCGCCGAGGCGCGCCGCATCATCGCGGCGATCCTGAGCGCAGGCGCGGTCGTCGACGTGCTGGGCGGCGCGCGGCTGACCTCAACCTCACCGTCACCCATGTGCGCGGGCTTGCCGCCGCGACCGGCGCAACGCTGCAGAGGACCGGGTTCGGATTGGCGTTCCTCGCCAACCTGGCGCGACCGCGATGGCTCGCCGCGCACTTCGACCGCTACGTCTTCCACAGCGGCGAACGGCCGTCGGCCAGGCTCGCCGACGACGAGTTCAAAACGGTCTGGGTGCCGCTCACGGCCGACAACCTGCACGACGCCGTGCTCGCGAGCGGAACGCTGCCGCTGATCATGGACCGGATCGGGGCCATCGCGGGCGCGCCGCCGGGCCACTACATCGACGGCGGCATGATCGACTATCATGTGTCATCGCATAAATCCCAGTAAAGGCGGGCAAGCCAATCGGCCTAAATGCCTGCCATTGTTATTCTCTCGTTATCCGGCTTTACCCGCCTTACACCTGTGCCATGTTATCCGCTCGTTAGCCACAGAGGGATTCGCATGGCCAGAAAGACGTTGAGCGATCGCGGCGTCGCGGCCCTCAAGGCGCGCGCCAAGCGCTACTTCTATCCGGACCCGCAACTAACCGGCCATTACGTGCGGGTGTCGCCGGACGGCACGAAGGTGTTCTACACGCAAGCCCGTGGTCCGGACGGCAAGCAGAAATGGGTAGCCATCGGCGCCGCCGATACGCTTGCCATCGAGGAAGCGCGCGAGCAGGCGCGCGCGGTCCTGAGGCGGATCAGGGCGGGCCAATCGGCGCGTGAGGAAGTGCCCGACACGTTTCGCGCCGTCGCCGAAAGCTTCCTGCAGCGTCATGTCCGCGCCCAAGGGCTGATCAGCGCCGGCGAGGTCGAGCGTGTGATCAGGAAGCACGTGTTCCCCGTCTGGGGCGACCGGCCCTTCACCGATATCCGGCGCGTCGACATCGCGAAGCTGCTCGACGGCATCGAGGACCGGAGCGGGCCGCGCATGGCCGACCTAACGCTCGCGCACCTGCGCAAAATGGCAAGCTGGTTCGAGAATCGCGACGACAACTACATTTCGCCATACCGACGCGGCATGCGGCGCGCGAGCGGCACGGCCAGGGCGCGCGTCCTCGACGACCGCGAATTGGTGGCGGTGTGGAGGGCGGCCGAGGCGAACGGCGCGTTCGGCGCGTTTGTCCGCCTCGCGTTGCTCACCGCCCAGCGCAAGGACAAGATTGCGACCATGAAATGGGAGGACATCTGCGACGGCGTGTGGAAGATTCGCACCAAGGCCCGAGAGAAAGGCACGGCTGGCGAGCTTGCGCTTCCGCCGGCGGCCGTCGACATCATCCGCGCCCGGCCGCGCATGGGTGATGACCCTTTCGTTTTCGCCGGTCGTGGCAACTGGCCGTTCAACATTTGGACAAAGGGCAAGCGGCGGCTCGATAAAGCGAGCGGCGTGAGCGGATGGACGATTCACGATCTGCGCAGAACCGCGCGTAGCCTTTTGAGCCGCGCGGGCGTGCAGCCGCACATTTGCGAGCGCACGTTGGGGCACAAGTTGCAGGGCGTTGAGGCCGTGTACGATCGTCATTCCTATCGCGTCGAGATGGGCGCTGCGCTGCGGAAGCTGGCGGGCCTGATCGACGCTATTGTCAACCCGCGCGAGAACGTGGTGGTGATGACGAAAAGGAGCAAGCGGCGATGACGAAGTTGCCGACGAAGCTGGTCTACTACGAGGCGCTACAATTCACGGTCGATCGGCTTACCCGAGCGCGGGAAGGCGGCTTCATAGGAACAGATCATGCGCCGCTGGACCCAATGGCGGGCCACATTGTGGCGCGGCGCTGGTGTCGATTTTGCGCCGAAGCGCACCCGCAAGGCGCCGAGCACGTCATTGACCTAGCGGTGACTCATGGTGAGCGCTCGGCGCATGAGGCGCTCGTCGAGCTTATCGATGAAAAGACCGACCGCAACGAGCCCCTCGGTGCTGTTCTCGGCGCCTACAGCATCCGGCTGCGGAGCAGACCGTTTGTCGCTCACAGAGGACCGGCGCGCACGACACTGGTGGAGGACGTCGTCTATTCGATGTTGATTGTGGAACTGGTTGAGCGCTTCGGTTTGACGCCAGTGCGATATCAGGATCGGAAACACCAGCGCCCAAGCGCTTCAGCATTCTCGCGGAAGCGGCGGCCCAGGTGGGACTTCACCGCGGCGGTGAGGATGCATTCCGGAAGATTTGGAAGCGCACCGCCCCGGGCATTCTTAACGGTTACCGGTAGCGCGACGGCCGAAGCCATGGCCATCCTGACCCCTCACTGCCGCTAGCCGACCAGTGGAAAAGTTTCTCGCCGAATCATTTCCTCTCAAAAGGCAGTGAAACTGTATTAATTGCTCGACCCGGTTCAACGAAACGAAACCGGGAGCATCCATGCGATACGCCGTTGCGCTCATGCTGATGGCGCTGGCGATCTTCTTTCAGCCGCCCGCCAATGCGGCCACAACCTCACCGAGCCGCTACCCTACGCCGCCGCCGTTGCCGTCCCCTCGCTCCGCAAGCGCTTGCGGTATGTCGACCTGGTAACGCTCGGCGTCGTCCGTAACCGCGTCACCCTCGCGAACTGGATTCGCGATCGCGGTTCCCGCCCGGCGCGCGTATTGGCCCGAACACCCGGGTGTGGGACAGAAGGCGAGATTGAGGCTTGGCTCGCCGCCGCTCCGACCGAGCCTAGGATCACGCCGATTGTGAAAGGCCGCCGTGGTCGCCCGCGCAAGGCCGAGAGCACCAACGAGATCACCACCGCCTAACGAAACGACCCGCGCGGGACGGGTGCGCGGGCCGTGT
>CAWBFP010000044.1:0-46925 GCA_963788095.1 uncultured Alphaproteobacteria bacterium
ATGCTGCGAGCTGCCGGGCCCGACCGAGCCGTAGTTGATCTCCTTCGGCCGGCTCTTGGCATAGGCGATGAACTCCGCCAGCGACGTCACCGGCAGCTTGGTGCTGACCACGATGACGTTCGGCACGATCGCAAACAGGGAGATCGGCTCGAAATCCTTCTCCGGATCGTAACCGAGATCGCGGAACAGCGTCTTGTTGGCGGCGAGCGGCCCGAGCGTGCTCATCACCAGCGTGTAGCCGTCCGGATCGGCCTTGGCGGCCGCCGCCGTACCGGTATTGCCCCCGGTCCCTGGACAATTCTCGACGATGAAGCGCCGGCCTATCGACGTGCCCATGCGCTCGAGCAGCACGCGCAGGATCACGTCGCTCGCGCTGCCGCCGGCAAACGGGACGATCACCTGGATGGAGCGGGCCGGGTAGGTCTGAGCGGAAGCCGTTGCTCCGGAGCAAAGCGCCGCGAATGCGAGCGCGGCGGCCATCATCACCCGGTTCATAGGCGGTCTCCATTGGCCCCTGGTAGCGGTGCGGCCGGTTACGCGCACGAAACCTGCAACGGGCGGGTACGCGCACCATGAGCCGCGCCCCGCGTCATTGGCAGTTTGGCTGCATCCCGCGGTCCGGCACAAGGCGTACGGCGCGCACCGAAAGCACCTGCTCGCCTAGAACCTTTCTGCCGGCCGCCGCGTCCAAGGCT
The DNA here is from genome assembly GCA_963788095.1 of uncultured Alphaproteobacteria bacterium. Lineage (GTDB taxonomy): Bacteria > Pseudomonadota > Alphaproteobacteria > Rhizobiales > Xanthobacteraceae > CAVTXS01. Next base: position 696 of record CAWBFP010000044.1, read on the forward strand.
GTCACAGGTGCGCCGGCTTAGGGGCGTGCGGCTTTGCGGCACGATCCACGGCGACGGGTCCGTCTTGAATATCGTGCATTTGGAGAACCTGACGATGCCGAGAGCCGGGAGGGTAGTCGCATTCATTGGCGTGATGGCGCTCGCAGCCGGCGGCACCATGTGGGCGCAGGAGGCTCCCAAGCCGGAGGCGCCGCAATCGCTCGCGGACATGGTTGATGCCAGCCGCCTGCCGCGCATGGCGGGCGCGCAGGAACTGTTCGCGAGCAAGTTGACGACGTCGTTCGTCGTGCGCAAATCGGTCGCGGAGGCGACGGAAGCGACGCGCGCGCTGCTCGCCGCCGATGGCTGGCAGCCACACCGCGCACGGATCTCCGCCAATGCGCTGCCGGACAAGCTCACCATCATGAACTTCCGGAAGGGAACGCAAGGGCTCAACGTTTTCATCACGGTTGCGCCGGCGCAGGGCGGCGCCACCTCGATCCAGTACACCCCGATCGCGATCGAAACCAATCCGTTCTCCCCGAAAGACGCCGTCCGCATCGCCGACGGCAGACCTGAGCCCACGGCGCGCCCGCAGGCCGCGCAGGAGGCGCCTGCGAGGCAGGAGCATTCCGACCCTGGGCTGGTGGACATGAAGGACGTGCCGCAGCTCGAAGGCGCGCAGGAGCGCGAGGGGGGATCGTCGCATCGCGCGCGCTACGTGGTCTCGGGAACGCGCCCGACCACGATCGCGGCGGTGCGCAAGCTGCTGGGCGAGGCCGGTTGGGTGTCCTACGTGGTCCCATTGGAGCGGCCGGACGACACCGGTCTCATGCTCAAGAAGGGACCTCAAGGAATGATCGTCTCCACCTTCATGGACGGCGGCAGTACGAGCCGCTCGGCCGTGCAAATGACCGCGAACCGGCTCTACAACAACATTCCGTTCCCGGCCGGCGCTAGCGAGATCGTCTTCGATGATAGCAGGCCGTATCTGCGCGCCGTCGCGCCCGGTACGGCCGAAAGCCTTCTGGCTTTCTTCCGTCGCGAGCTCACCGCGGCCGGCTGGTCGGCATGGTCTGCGGCGGATGCGGCGCGCTTCCCGAACGCCGCCATCGAGGAGAACGTCGACAACGGGTTGCGCGCCTACTTCACGCGCGACAAGCGCGACCGCCAGCCGCCGATCCAGGTGACGCTGCAACGCCGCGCCGACGGCCGCCTCGATATCGAGGCCAAGGTGCCGCCATTCGCCAGGCTGCAGGATCTGGCAGCCGGGCAAGACACGTACGGCCTGCCGAAGCCGGAGCGGATCAAGAGCGCGACCGGACGCGACGGGCGCACGCAACGTGAGCTGACCGCGACGGTGCCGGCGGAGCTCGACACCGTGCTCAAGTTCTATCGCCGCGAGCTGGCAAAGCGGAATTGGCAGGAGGACGCGCACGGCGCCGTCGTTGAGCCGGACCGCGTGGTCCTCAACTTCTCGTCCCCTAAACTCCAGGGCCATGCTGACGCTCGGCTATCACTACGACCTCACCACCGTGAGCCTGGTGCAGCAGCTTCCCGACGCCGTCGTCGCCGCCCGCGCCAAGGCGCGGCAGGAGGCCGAAGACAAGCTGCAACGGCAGGCCGAAGAGTGGCTGCGCGGGCCGCCGGTGGTGTTGGCGGCGACGACGGCCCCCACCAACTCGCCGATCCCGGTCCCGGAGACGGCCGAGAATCCGAACTTCGACAGCGGCAGGGGCGACCTGAAGTTCAAGAGCAGGTCGAGCGTGCGCGAGATCGCGGCATTCTATCGCTCCGCGCTCAAGCCGCTCGGCTACAAGGAGATGCCGACGATCATCGACGGCGACAGCATGGTGGAGCTCGATTTCTCGCGCCAAGGAAAGCGGCTTTTCGTCACCATCCATAGGCTCGGCAGCCTCACCGACGTGCGCAGCTACGGTCCCGCCCTGGTCGCGCTTGCCGGCGAGCAGCCGGTGCCGCAGGCGCCAAGGTCCACAGCCCGCCCGGCGCAGGAGGCTTTCGAAGAACTGGAGGCCGACGACACCGACGGTCTGCCGGTGCCGAAGAAGCACATCCTGAGCATCAGCGGCAAATCGAACTTCCAGAACGATCGGGAGGCAACGGTTCCGGCCTCGCTCGAGTCGGTGCTGGCGTTCTATCGGCGCGAGCTCGCGAAGCTCGGATGGAAGGAGGAGCCCAAGGGCGCGATCATCAATGCGCAGCGCGTCGCCCTGTCGTTCACCACGCCGGATGGGCCGGGCACGCTCATGCTCGGCCGGGCGGACGGCAAGACCACGGTCAAGCTCTCGCAGCGCAAGCCAGCGGAGGCCGCGAAACATCGCGTCATCGCCAAGCCCGGCATGGGCCTGATCCTGATCGGCAGCGCCGTCGAGACCGAAGCGACCGTCACCATCGATCGGAAAACCATCAAGGTTGCGCCCGGCGTCGGGCAGAAGAACACCGACGGTCCCAGGCTCGACCTGCGGCCGGGCACGTACAAGGCGTCGGTCAAGATCGCCGGCCAGCCCGCCTTCAGCGAGGAGGTCAAGGTCGGCGCCGGCCAGACCTGGGGTCTGCTGATCGGCCCGGGCGGCATTCTGCCGCTGCAGGTCTACTGAGGGCGAGGATCCGGCGAGAAGGGTTTGCGATCAGTCTCGCAAGATACTGGCCGCGAGCGGCGCGGGATCGGAACGGCGGCAAGCGATAGGCGCCGCCGTTTCGGAGCCGGAAGCGGTTTCCACCAGCTTTGACGCAAGGGGTCGCCGCCTCTTCACTGCTCCCCGTTTTGGGGAGCTTCGCAAAAGTGCTGCTGTCATCCCGAAAGCCGCCGACCGGCCTCGTGGCTCAGCCGTCCGCCCGCTGCTCGCGGTCGCGCCGGAGCCGGATCGAGAAGGTAAAGCGATCGGCGGGATGGATTGTTACCGAGATCTCGAACGCCTCGCCGGCGGGGTCGATGTACCGGCGCACAATTCTCAATGCCGGCGTTCCCGGGTCGACCTGCAGTTCCCGGGCCAGCTTCGCCGGCACCAGCACTGCTTGAACATCCTGACGGATTTCAGCGACGCGCCGGCCATAGCGCGAACTCGATCAGGCTGCTGATCAATACGTCCGGCGTCTGGCGGACCACGTCGCGCAGGTCCCCATAGGCCGCGTCGACGTACACATCGGTCCAGCCGATCGGGGCGGCCCCGTGCTCCCCATTCATGCGCAGGCTGGAGATGCGAAGCCAGCGCGTCCCCGGTGCGCAGCCGAGCTCTTTGGCAAGCGCCCGGTCGATGACAAGATCCTCGATCTCCCGCACCACCCGCCGATGCTCGGCACCGAACTGGACCAGGTCTTCGACCGACACAAGGGACTGCCGATAGCCGCGCGACGGCGAGGAGGCTTCGACCCGCGTGCCCACCTTCCTGCGCCGCGACACCAGGCCAAGCTCCTGCAACTCGCGGATCGCCGCGCGCACGGTGTGCCGGCTGGCGCCATAGTGGTCGCACAGCTCCAGCTCTTTCGGCAGCAACGAGCCCACCGGAAAACGCCCACTTTCAATCCCGGCGGTGAGGTCGCGGGCAACCTGGGCATAACGGGTTTCGCCCATCAGCCGGCCCTTTCGTCAAAAATTTCCAGCCGCGGCAGGACCGGCCCTTGACAATATGTCCGCACATAATCTATCAATCTCATGTCCGAACATAATATTATGTTCGAAACTAATCAAGAGGCACCATGGCCCAGCCTGCCTTCCCGACCGCCGTGACCGTCCTCAACTCCATCCTGTTTCGCGACGCCTTCGGCACGCCACGGATGCGCGAGGTCTTTTCCGATCACGCCCTGATCTCGCGCTACGTCGAGGTCGAGGTGGCGCTGGCGCGCGCCGAGGCACGGTGCGGAGTCATCCCGGCCGACGCGGCTGAAGCGATCGCGGCCAAATCCAACGCCGGCGCGCTCGATTTCGACCGCTTGCGCCACGAGACCGACATCGTGGGCTATCCCATCCTGCCGCTCGTCCATCAGCTGGCGGAGCAGTGCGGAGAGGCGGGACGATATTTGCACTGGGGCGCAACCACCCAGGACATCATGGACACGGCCGTCGTGCTCCAGGTGCGGGAGGGATTGAAGATCATTGAAGAGGACATCGGGGCGCTACGGGCAATCCTCGCCGACCTGTCGAAGAAGTACCGCGATACGCCGATGGCCGGGCGCACCCACCTGCAGCAGGCCCTGCCGATCACCTTCGGCTACAAGACGGCGATCTGGCTGGCGATGTTCGATCGCCATGCCGAGCGTCTGGAGCAGCTCAAGCCCCGCGTCCTCGTCGGCCAGTTCGCCGGTGCGGCCGGCACGCTGGCGTCGCTCGGCGACAAGGGCCTCGAGGTCCAACAAGCGCTGTGCGCGGAGCTCGATCTCGGCGTGCCGGTCTCGACGTGGCACGTGGCGCGGGACGCGCTGGCCGAGACCGTCAATCTGCTCGGCCTGATCACCGGCTCGCTCGGCAAGATCGCGCTCGACGTCATGATCATGTCTTCGAGCGAGTTCGCCGAGGTCTACGAGCCCTTCGTCAAGGGCCGTGGCGCCTCCTCGACCATGCCGCAGAAGCGCAACCCGATCTCGTCCGAGCTGATGCTGGCCGCCTCGAAAGCGGTGCGCCAGCACGCCGGGCTGATGCTCGACGCCATGATCCATGACTTCGAGCGCGCGACAGGTCCCTGGCACGCCGAGTGGGTCGCCATCCCGGAGAGCTTCGTGCTCACGGCGGGCGCGCTCAATCAGGCCAAGTTCGCTCTCGGCGGCCTCATCGTCGACGAGACGCAGATGGCCAGGAACCTCGACCTCAGCCGAGGCCTGATCGTCGCCGAAGCGGTGATGATGGGGCTTGCTCCGCAGATCGGCCGCCAGGCGGCGCACGATCTGGTCTATGATGCCTGCCGGGTCGTGAATGAGAAGGGCGGGTCGCTCGCGGACGCCCTGATTGCCGAACCCGAGGTGGCGGGGCGCATCGATCGCAGTACGATCGTCGGCCTGACCGCGCCTCGGAACTATCTGGGCCAGGCGCCGCACATGGTCGATCGAGTTCTGCAGAGCTCCGCCCGCCGACCTACCCCCTCAGCTTCCGCTGAATGAACCTCGGAGGACCTTCAATGTCGTTCAGAACTCTCCTGGCCGTCGGCTGCTTCGCGGCCGCGACCGCCTCAAACGCAGTCGCGCAAGATTACCCTTCAAAGCCTGTCTCGCTGGTTATGCCCTACTCCGCGGGCGGCCCTGGCGATACCCTGTCCCGCATCGTGGGCCAGGGCCTGACCAAGGCCTTCCGCAAGCAGTTCATCATCGAGAACACCGCCGGTGCCGGAGGGACCATCGGGTCCACCAAGGTGGCCAACGCCAGACCGGATGGACATACCCTGCTGATGATCCACATCAGCCACGCCACCAACCCCGCGCTCTATCCGAAGCTCTCCTACGATCCCGTCAACAGCTTCGAGCCGATCGGTGTCGTGGCGGATCTGCCGATGGCGTTCGTGGCCAGGAAGGACTTGCCCGCCAAGGACTTTCAGGAGCTCCTCGCCTACGTCAAAGCCAACAAGGACGACGTGAAATACGGCAACGCCGGCACCGGCTCGGCGTCGCATCTCTGCGGCCTCTTGTTCTTCAGCGCCCTCGAGACACGCGTGACCACGGTCCCCTACAAGGGAACGGGCCCGGCAATGAACGACCTGATGGGCGGGCAGATCGATATGATGTGCGACCAGACCCTCAACGTGGTGTCCGCGCTCAAGGCCGGGCGCGTCAAAGGCTATGCGGTGACGAGCAAGGCCAAGGTCGATGCCCTCCCGGATCTTCCGACCGTCGACGCCACCGGCGTGCCGGGCTTCGAAGTCAGCATCTGGTACGGCCTGTTCGCGCCCAAAAACACACCGAAGCCTGTGATCGAAAAGCTGGTGGTCGGGCTGAACGAGGCCTTGAAGGATCCTGAGGTCAAAGCCAAGCTTGCCGACCTGGGCGCGGTCGCGGCGACGCCCGAGAAGGCGCAACCCGAGGCGCTGCGGGCGCTTCTCAGGGCGGAAATCGACAAGTGGACTCCGATCATCAAGAAGGCCGGGGTGTACGGGGAGTAAAGGTCACGCTCGACTGCTCTTCCGTGGCCCCGTCGTGCTCGCAGACAGGGCCACTCCACTTTCACCCGGTCAGGACCAATGATCGGAGAGCTGCGCCGCGCCGACGACCTCGGGTCGAAGGTGTCAGGTCGAGGCTATAGCGATTGTCGCTTGCGCTAAATCACCCTCCCGGAGGGCTAAGGCGTACACACATCTCCGCTCGTGAATGCCGGTTGAGAGGCGCGGTCACGTGAGGCGGGCACGGCCTCGTGCTCCCTCCCCCCTTGCGGGGGAGGGTCGGGGGAGGGGGGTATTCGCGAAATCAGAATTGGCCCTTACCCCTCTCCCTGTCCCTCCCCCGCAAGGGGGGAGGGAACGCTGGAGCGACGGCGCTGCGAGAACGCAAGCGCAATTTCAGCTCGGCGCTCAGCTGTGTGCGCGCCTTAGCCTCCACGGGGAGAGGTGGCGCAGCGGTGCTGCTGTGCACCACCATCCGGCAAACGCCCTGGCGGTCTCAAACGGCCCGCTTCACGACTTCTCCAGCGTTTTCCACACGCCGTTGGCGGTCGCGACCACGCGGTCGCCGACGGCGAACTCGCCGCTCATGAAGATCAGCGAGCGGGTGCGGCGGACGACCCGGCAGTGCGCCTCGACGAATTCGCCGATCTCGACCTTGTCGATGAAATGCACGTCGAGCTGGACGGTGGCCTGCGGCTTGCGCTCGTTGGCGTACCACGCGGTCATCCCGAGCGAGCGGTCTGCAAAGGTCATCAGCATGCCGCCCTGCAGCACGCCGCGCCGGTTGTGATGCTTCGGTGCCGCCAGGAATGCGAAGCGGTGCCTGTCGCCTTCGCTCTTGCGCCAGAACGGACCGACCAGGCCGATGAAGCCCTCGTCCGTATAGGGCTCCCAGCCCGCGGCGGCGGGATCGAAGGGTTTGGCCTCGGCGGTCTGGCTCGGACCGGCTTGTCTCGCGGCGGCATCGGGCGGGCGGAAGCGTTGCGGAAGCCGCTTGCTTAGCTTAGATTCCCGGACGTTGCCCACCCGGTGACGGCCAAGATCCCGCGCTCACATCAGCTGCGACAGCACCGTCTGGATCTGCGCGGACGCCGCCATCAGCAAGCCCTCATAGCTGGTCTGGCCGTCGGCGGCGGCTTTGAGGATCAGCTCCGCCATGTACGCCTTGACGCCGGGCGTCGCCTGCTCGGCGGGGATGCGCGTCATCACCTCGTCGAGGGCCGCGCGCATAGTTTGGACGAGTTCTGGACTGTAGCTCGGCATGGTGCGATCTCCGTTCTACGGCGGAAGAATCGCCGGCCTGCCTGCTCGCTGGCCAGACACAAAACCGCGAGCGACGTCACAGTGATTTGAGATCGCATTTCTTCTTGTTTCGCAAACGCGTCGGCGCCCTCACGAAATTCTGAAGCTGTTGCGTCAAGCCCCTCACGCCGCCGCCTTCCTGGCCTCGCGCCGCGTGATCCACAGCGTGGCGGCGCAGATCACGCTGCCGCCGACCAGCGCCCACACCGTCGGCAGATGCGTGAACACGATGAAGCCGAACAGCGAGGCCCACACCAGGTCGAGGAAGCGCACCGGCTGCACCACCGAGACGTCGGCGATGTGGTAGGCGCGCGTCATGCAGTAGTGCGCGCTCGATCCCACCAAGCCGCAGCCGAGCAGCAGGCCCCATTGCATGAGCGTCGGCCACTGCCAGCCGAGTTGAATTGCGAATCCCGCCTCGGTCGGCGTTATACGCGTGAGCGCGAACGGCAAGCTGAGCACGCCGACCATGATCCCGAGCCAGAACACGATCGCTTCCGGGCGGTCGTAACGGGTCAAGACCTTCGACATCAGAAACGAGACCGCGAAGATCGGCGATGTGGCCAAGAGCCAGAGGCTGTAGATCGATCCAAGATTGGCCTGCGCCAGGCCGGGCGCGAGCACGATCAGCACGCCCGCGAAGGCGACCAGCACCGCGGCCCAGCGCGTCGCATCCATGCGCTCGCCCATGAACAGCCAGGCGCCGAGCATCATGAAGATCGGGCCGGTGAAGCCGATCGCCGAGTTCTCCGCCAGCGTGACGTGCGGCAGCACCGAGAACCAGATCACCGTGCCGACGAGATGCACCGCCCCGCGCCCCACCAGCAGCGGCAGGTGACCGGGCCGGTAGTCCGTCCACCCGCCGCGCAGCACGAACGGCAGCACGACCAGCGAGCCGACCAGGTAGCGCAGGCACAGGACCTGCGGCGGGTAGATCTCGTGGGCAAGCAATTTCTGCGCGGTGTTGAGGACGCCGAACAGGATCCCGCACGCGATCATCCAGGCGATGCCGCGCAGCGCAGGATTGAACGCGCCGGCGTCGCCCGCCTGCGCGAGCGTGCCGTTGGCTTCAACTACGTTGACGGAAGTTGATGCGCCCTGATCCTGAGGAGCCCGCCGCAAGGCGGGCGTCTCGAAGGATCCCGCTCCTGCTCCGCGCTGTGCTTCGAGACGCGCGCGTTCCGCGCGCTCCTCAGCATGAGGAGGCTTGCGCATGCGGACGTGAGTCAATCCTCATGCGGCCCGCGCGATGAACGCGCGGATGTGGCCGTTGACCTCCGCCGGCTTCTCGTGAACCACCCAGTGCGAGCCGTCGGGAATGCGGCGGATGGTCAGGTCGGGCACGAACTGATCGAGCCCGTCGAGATTGCCGGGTGTAAGCGCCGCGTCCTTCTCGCCCCAGATCACCAGCGTCGGCACCTTGACGGTGAGCGACGCCGTGCCGGGCTCGAAGCTCACCGGCTTGGCGTCAGGGCCTGCCGGCGGGCCGATCCGGGAGGCGCGGTAGTAGTTGAGCCCCCCGGTGAGCGCGCCCGGCTGCGACCAGGCTTCGATATAGGCCTTGCGGTCCTCCTCGGTGAAATGGCCGCGCTTGAGGCCTTCGCCCATGACGATGTTGACGAGCGGCGCGTAGCCGCTGGCAGTGAGCAGCTCTTCGGCTTTGGGGGTCTGGAAGGTGAGCATGTAGCGGCTCGCCTTCTGCTGCTCGGGGTTCTGCGCCAGCTCGCGCGCGAACACCGCCGGGTGCGGCGAATTGACGATGATGAGCTTCTCGACGCATTCCGGATGCCGGATGGCGAGCGCCCAGGCGACCGCGCCGCCCCAGTCGTGCGCGACCAGCACGAAGTGCTCGTGCCCGAGCGCATGCGCGAGCGCGCGCAGGTCCTCGACCAGATCCTTCATGTGATAGCGGTCGACCTCGGGCGGCTTGGAGGAGAGATTATAGCCGCGCATGTCGACTGCGACCGCTTGGTGGTCGCGCCCGAACTCGGCGAGCTGGTCCTTCCAGGCGTACCAGAACTCCGGAAAGCCGTGCACGAACAGCACGAGCTTGCCGGTGCCGGCCGTGACGTAGTGCAGCCGCACCCCGTTCACCTCGGCGTAGTCGTGCTTGAGCATGGCTCTCGTCTCCTCAGCCCTGGTCATTGCGAGTTGCACACCGGCCTGACGGCCGATCGACCTGGATGAAACTTGGGCAATCCCTCATCCTGATCAGAATAACGGTGTTGTGGGGAGCAACGCTTGTTCTGACTCGTCATCCTGAGGCGCTCGCCCGACGAAGTCGGGCGAGCCTCGAAGGACGCACAACATAGCAGCTGCACGGCAGAGAAGCATCCTTCGAGGCCCTCGCTTCACTCGGGCACCTCAGGATGACGGCGCGGGGGCCCAAAAACCCATCCGCCTCCGTCATTGCGAGTCGTTCCCCCTCCGGTTCTTCCTAGGGACGGCGCCGCGCCTTCAGCTGCCGAAGCGCGGGCGGCGCTTGCCCTTGTAGGCCGCGATGCCTTCGCGGAGCTCGGCGCCGCGCATGCTCTGCCGATGGCGGGTGTCGACCGCCGCTTCGTCGAGCTTGCCGCGCGCGATCTCGTTCAGCGTGCGCTTCATCCCGCGGATCGCCTCCGGCGCGTTCTCCGTCAGGACGGCGGCGAGCGCGTCGACGCGCGCGTCGAGCGCGTCGGCGGCGACCGCCTCGTCGAGGTACCCGATGCGCACCATTTCGGCGGCCTCGATCCGGCGCGCGGTCAGGAACAGCGCCTTGGCGGCCGCGAGCCCCAGGCGCGAGACGTAGCGCACCATGCCGCTTTTGTAGTAGTGCAGGCCGAGGCGCGCGGCCGGCATCATCAGCTCGCAGGTCTCGACGCCGATGCGGAAATCGCAGGCCAGCGCGAGGTCGGTCGAGCCGCCGTAGACGCCGCCGTTGAGCCGGCAGATCGTCGGAACGGGCAAATCCTCGAGCCGGTCGGCGACCGCCTCGAATGCCGAGCCGGCCGACGGTGCCTCGGTCGCGCGCTCGCTGTCCGCGGTGCGCGCCGCGATGTCGCCGAGATCGTAGCCGGCGCTGAACGCGCGCCCGGTCCCGGTCAGCACCAGGACGCGGATCTCCGGGTCGCGCTCGATGCGGTCGAAGATCGCGTGCAGCACCACGAGATCTTCGGGCTGCAGCCGGTTGAGGTGGGCCGGCCGGTTGAGCCGGATGGTGGCGCGCGCGCCGTCGGTCGACAGGATCGGGGGCGAGCCCTCCGCGTCGTCGGCGCGCGCCTGCTGCTGGTCCTTGATCAGGCGGCTTTCTCCGTCGTCGATTTGGTCGCCTGGTCGCGCAGCTCCCGCCGCAGGATCTTGCCGACATTGGTCTTCGGCAGCTCGTCGCGGAACTCGATATAGCGCGGTTTCTTGTAGCCTGTGAGCTGCTCGGTGCAGTACTTCATCAGGTCCTGCTGGGTGAGGTTCGGATCCTTCTTGACCACGAACAGCATCACCGCCTCGCCGGCCTGCCGATCGGGCACGCCGACGGCGGCGCATTCCAGCACGCCCGGGTGGCTCGCAACCACGCCTTCGATCTCGTTCGGATAGACGTTGAAGCCCGAGACCAGGATCATGTCCTTCTTGCGGTCGACGATGCGCAGGTAGCCGCGCTCGTCCATCACGCCGACGTCGCCCGATTTGAAGAAGCCGTCCGGCGTCATGACGCTGGCGGTCTCGTCCGGGCGCTGCCAGTAGCCCGACATCACCTGCGGACCTTTGATCGCGATCTCGCCCGCCTGCCCGAGCGGCACGTCCTTGCCGTCGTCGTCGAGAATGCGGATCTCGACGTTCGGCATCGGCAGCCCGATGGTGCCCGAATAGGCGTCGGTGTCGGTCGGATTGCAGGTGACGCCGGCGGAGGTCTCGGAGAGGCCGTAGCCCTCGGCGATCGGGCAGCCGGTGACCGCCAGCCACTTCTTCGCCACCGCCTCCTGCACCGCCATGCCGCCGCCGTTGCAGATCACCAGCTGCGAGAAGTCGAGCTTGGCGAATTCCGGATTGTTGACCAGCGCGTTGTAGAGCGTGTTCACCGCCGGAAAGAGGTTGACCTTGTACTTCGTGAGCTCCTTGATCAGCCCCGGGATGTCGCGCGGGTTCGGAATCAGGATGTTGAGCGCGCCCACGCGGGTGCCGAGCAGGCTGCAGACGATGAACGCGAACACGTGATAGAGCGGCAGCGCGCACACGATCGTAAGCTGCCCGCTGACCGGTTTGCGCTTCATGCCGGGCTGCATCCAGGCCTCCGACGCCAGCAGGTTGCCGACCAGCGTCTCGTGCAGCAGCATGGCACCCTTGGAGACGCCGGTGGTGCCGCCGGTGTACTGCAGCACCGCCACGTCCTTCGGCTTGATGTCGGGCTTGTCGAACTTCTTGTCGCGGCCGGCCGCGACCGCATCGTTGAACCTGACGGCGCCCGGCAACGAATAGGCCGGCACCATCTTCTTCACGTGCCGCACCACGGCGTTGACGATCAGCCCCTTGGGGAAGCCGAGCAGGTCGCCCATGCTGGCGATCACCACGTGCTTCACCGGTGTCGACGCGATCGCCTTCGCCAGCGTCGCGGCGAAATTCTCCAGGATGATGATCGCCTTCGAGCCGGAATCGTTGAGCTGGTGCTCGAGCTCGCGCGGGGTATAGAGCGGGTTGACGTTGACGGCGATGAAGCCGGCGCGCATCACCGCCGCCGCCGCGACCGGGTACTGCAGCACGTTCGGCATCATGATGGCGACGCGGTCGCCGCGGGCAAGGCCGGTGCCCTGCAGCCAGCCGGCGAGCGCGCGCGACAGCTCGTCGACCTGCCCATAGGTCAGGTACTTGTCCATGCACACGTAGGCGTTGGCGTCGCGGTATTTCGCGAAGCTCGCCTCGAGCAGCGCGACGATCGACGGATACTGCCCGACGTCGACATCGGCCGGCACGCCGGCCGGATAGCTCTTGAGCCAGAAGCGATCCATGGTCCTCCCCCCGCGGATTGAAGTTCGTTGCCGCTACCGTAGACCGTTTCGTCGGCGCTTGGGAAGCGGCGGGCGCCGCGGGCCGGCGTGCCGGGCGCAGCGGGGCTGTAGCCCGGGTGAGCGAAGCGATACCCGGGGATCCCGCATTTCGCTTCGCTCATGCGGGCTACGAGATAGCCTCGCCGCCCCGTTCGGCCTATGATCGGACACGGCAAGGCGGGAGGACGCTCATGAAACATCTCAGCGGAATGGACGCGACGTTCTTCCACATCGAGACGCCGGAGACGCCGATGCATGTCGGCAGTCTCAGCCTGGTCGAGCTTCCCGAGGGATACCAGGGCGATTTCTACGAGGACTACAAGGCCCAGATCGGCAGCCGGCTGCACTTGGCCGAAGTGTTCGAGCGCAAGCTCGCGTTGATGCCGTTCGAGCTCTCGAACCCGGTCTGGGTCGACGACGACGACGTCGATCTCGACTACCACGTCCGCCGCATCATCCTGTCGAAACCGGGCACGTTCCAGCAGCTCGAGCAATACGTCGCGCGCCTGCATTCCAGCTTGATGGATCGCAGCCGGCCGCTATGGGAAATCTACGTGATCGAGGGGCTGCAGGACGGCCGGCGCGCGCTCTACTCGAAAGTCCATCACGCCGCCGTTGACGGTCAGGCCGGCGTCGCGCTCGCCAAGGCGCTCTACGATGTCTCGCCCGATCCGCAGCCGATCAAGCCACGGCGCCAGAAGCGCCGCGGCGACCAGTATCAGCTCGGCGCCGCCGAGCTGATGGGCGCGGCGTTCAAGAACACCGCCGAACAGTACATGAAGCTGTTCACCACGCTGCCCAGCACCTTGCAGGCGATCTCCAACATCTCGCTGCCGAAGCTCGGCTCAGTGCTTCCCAAGCAGATCGGGCCGCAGACCGACTGGGGTCTCGCGCCCAAGACCCCGCTCAATGTCTCGATCACCAACCAGCGCACCTACGCGGCGCGCTCGGTTTCGCTCGCCGACGTCAAGCAGACCGCCAAGCGGCTTGGCGTCACCCTCAATGACATCGTGATGGCCGCCTGCGCCAAGGCGGTCAGCCGCTACCTCGCCGACGACAATGCCTTGCCGAAGGCGCCGCTGGTGGCGGCGGTCCCGGTCAGCCTGCGTGACCCCGGCAACACCGAGCAGAACAACCAGGCCTCGATCATGCTGGTCAGCCTGGCGACCGACATCCGCGACCCGCTCGAGCGGCTCAAAGCGATCAATGCCTCGAGCAGCTCGTCGAAGGATGTGGCCGGCGGGCTCAAGGCCGTGATCCCGACCGACTTTCCCTCGTTCGGGGCGCCCTGGCTGATGACTGGTCTGGCGTCGCTCTTGGGGCGATCCAAGCTCGCCGACTCGCTGCCGCCGGTCGCCAATGTGACGATCTCGAACGTGCCGGGCCCGCAGTTCCCCCTCTACATGGCCGGCGCCAAGGTCGCGACCTATTTCCCGGTCTCGATTCCGACCCACAGTCTGGCGCTGAACATCACGGTGCAGAGCTACAACGGCTCGCTCGACTACGGGCTGATCGGCTGCCGTCGTGCCGTGCCCGACATCGCCGACCTCGCCGACTATGTGGTCGCGGCACACGAGGAGCTCAACGCGCTCGCGGCTGCCGCCGAAGCCCCTGCGGTCGCCGCCCAGACCGTCGACCTTGCCTCCGCGGCCGCCGCCCGCGGCCGGCGCAGCGCGTCTCCGAAAGCGTGAGAAGCGTCGACAAGGCCGACAGACGACGGCAATATCGCCTCGCTCGAATCGCGTGCGGCCGGTCGTGCGGGCCGGCGGGGCCGGGAACCCATCCCGGTTGAGTTTGTTGGGGGCAATACCCATTTCGCAAAGACGAGCCGTCGCAAGCGATGGCTTGTTCGGTGGTTCACAGCCTCGGGGCCGCCAAACGGCTAGAATCTCGAGGCTGACGTAAGGCCTTCAACGATCGGAGCGAGCATGCCGGCTATGGCTCAATCCATCCGCCCTCCCTCCAAGCTTCTGCTGCTGATGGAAGGTCGCGCGATCCCCGAGCTGGCGGCGTTCGTCGGGGCGCTGCCGCTGCTCCGGCTGGTCACGCCGCGCGGCGACGGGCACCCGGTGCTTGTGCTGCCGGGCCTGCTGGCGAGCGACACCTCGACCCGCGCGCTGCGCGGCTTCCTCAAGAACCATGGCTATGGGGCGCACGGCTGGCGCCAGGGCCGCAATCTCGGCCTGCGCGACGGCGTCGAAAACTTGCTGCTCGACCGCATCAACGAATTGCGCGACCGCTACGACCGCAAGGTCAGCCTGGTCGGCTGGAGCCTCGGCGGGCTGTACGCCCGGCAAGCGGCAAAGCGTGTGCCGGATGCGGTGCGGCTGGTGATCACGCTCGGCAGCCCGTTCACCGGCGATCCGCGCGCGACCAATGCCTGGCGGATGTACGAATATGCCAGCGGCCGCCGCGCCGACGAGCCGCACGGCGCCGGGCCGCTGAGCGAGCCGCCGCCGGTGCCGACGACCGCGATCTTCTCGCGCACCGACGGCATCTGCGCGTGGCAATGCTGTGTCGAGCGGGATGGGCCGCAGACCGAAAGCATCGAGGTCGACGGCAGCCATTGCGGCCTCGGCCATCATCCGGCAGCAGTCTACGCGATTGCGGACCGGCTGGCGCAGCCGGAAGCGGCCTGGAAGCCGTTCGATCGCAGCGGCTGGCGCGGCCTGATCTTTCCCGATCCCCGGCGCCCGCACTGACGGGCCAATCGATCCTAAGCGCAAGCGCACCAAAGCGCCCCGTGAGTGTCATCCCGGAGGCCGCGGAAGGCAGCTATCTGGGATCCATGAACACCGGTTTTGGCGTTCCCTGACGCCTGTGCCATGGATCCCGGCTCTCACTTCGCTCGGCCGGGATGACAGGTGATGCCCGAAAGGGCCCCATCCTCAAGCAGATAGATTTCAGCAGATAGATTTGAACCACCATTGATTAATAATGACATTTGCGCGCCATGCGAAATTGACATAGTGCGATGCACAAATAGATATTGCATTGCAGCATGGCCTATGCCATATAGCGCCCATGCCCCGAGCCAATGACGGGCGGGGCCACCCATAGCTCCGAAGAGGATGGAGACTTATCGATGACCCAGAAGTCCAAGACCAAGCCCGCCGGCAACCCGGCGACCGACGCGTACTCGTTCATGCAGGGCTTCGGCGAGACGCCGACGTTCGAGATCCCGGAAGCCGCACGCGAGTTCGTCAAGCGCAGCGCGTCGACCGCCAAGGAGCGGGCCGCCGAGGTCCACAGCGGGGCCAACCGGTTCGCCGGCCTGCTCGAGGGCGCGGTGATCAACTACGTCACCGAGGTGGCGAACGTGAATCGCAAGCTGCTCGAGGCCGCTCATCAGGACGCCGAGGCGGCGCTGGTCGCGATCGAGAAGCTCGCCGCCGCGAAGTCGCTCTCCGAAGCGATGCAGCTCAATGTCGACTACCTGCGCGAGCGCAGCGAGGTCGGCATGGCCCGCGCCAAGGACACCGCTGCCTATGTCGGGCAGACCGTTACCGGTGGCGTGAAGGCGGTGCAGGAAGGTTTCGCCAAGGTCGCGCCGTTCGCGCGCGCTGCTTGATCGGCAGCGGCCAAACTACAACTGATCTCCTGAGCGACTGCGGGCCTGCGCGAGCGGGCCCTTTTTTTCCTTTCCCCCGCTTCGCGGGGGCATAGGTCACTTGAATCCGAACACGTCCTGGTTATAGCGGCCGTGCTCGATCATGCCCTCCAGCCAGTCGGAGGATTGCTCGAGCGAGGTGCCGCACTTCTCCATGTGGATCTGGATCAGCGTCTCGCGCACCGCCGGCGCCATGAAGCGGCCGTCGCCGCAGACGTAGACGCGGCCGTCGTTCTCCAGCGCCTTCCAGACCTCCTCGCGCGCCGCCCATACCGCCTGCTGCACGAAGCGGTGCGGCGACTGGTCCGAGTGACGAATAGGCGAGGTGGACCTTGGCGACGCCCTGCTTCTCCCATTGGCGCATCTCGTCGCCGTAGAACAGGTCGTGCTGCGGATGCCGGCAGCCGTAGAACACCAGCGACGGCGCTGTCTCCATGCCGAGCTCACGCTGGCTCGCGCGCTCCTGCAGGAAGCCGCGCAGCGGCGCAAAGCCCGGTGCCGGGACCGATCAGGATCATCGGGATCTCGTGGTCCTCCGGCGGCGCGAACGGCGGATTGGGTCGGCGCACGAAGCCGAGAATCTCGTCGCCCGGCTCGAGCCCCTGCAGGTGCGTGGAGGCAACGCCTTGGTAGAACCCGGAGCCGGACCAGGCCGGCGCCGCCACCGTGCCGACGGTGAGGTTGATGGCGTCGGCGAGCTGCAGCGGCGAGGACGAGATCGAGTAGAAGCGCGGCCGGATCGCGGCGGTGGTCTCGAGCAGCCCGTCGAGGGTGAGCTCGATCGCCGGATAGCGCATCAACAGGTCGTAGACTGTGACCCGCTTGTCGGTGATGTCGCGGGTGAACGCGGCCTTGGCCTCGTCGCTCTCGGCCACGAGCTTTTCCAGCTCCGGCCGCGTCTTGGGGCAGCGGGTGTGCTCCAGCAACACCTTCACGTCGTTGCGGCTCGCCGGGTCCTGCAGCTCCACGAAGTCGGTCAACAGCTGGCGCACCGTCACCGGCTGGCCGATCGGCAGGTGACGCATGCGGCTGCCCTGGCCGTCGAGCACCACCACGGTGTCGGGGGTGAGCCCGAGACGCTCGATCACCGCCGCAGCCACCTCCGGGCGATTGCGCGCATAGACCGCAAGATGGTCGCCGGTGCGGTAGCTTACGTCCTTCGGCAGCTTGATGGTCATGTGGCGGGTGGAGGGGCGTGGGGCCTCCTTGTTGTGATCCCATAGCCCGGTGGCGTCGCGGACCAGCTCTTCGTTGCCGATCACCTGCAGTCGGTAGGCCTGCTCGGGCAGCACCGCGGTGCGGGTCGCGTGCGCGTCCGAATAGGTGATCTTGAGCTTCGGGGCGGGCGCCGCCGTCTCGGTCTGGCCGAGCGCCGCCCAGAACCGATGCATCCAGGCGTCGACCCCGGCGTCGAAATCGCCGTTGCCGTCGGCCTCCCCGCGCGCCACCAGCGGCTTCGCGCCGGTCGCCTTGAGCGCGGCCTCGACCAGCCTTCGGGAACGCCTGGTAGGTCTTCCACTGGCTGTTACCGATGCCGAGCACCGCATAGTCGAGCCCGGGCCGCTTGATCTCGCCGAGCTTGCCGGCCTCGATCGCGGCTTCCATCTTGGTGGCGCTGTCGGGCGCCTTGCCGTTGTAGGTCGAGGTGACGACGACCAGCGTGCCGTCCTCGGGCAGCGCCTCGACCGCCTCGTCGAGGGCGGCGCTGCGCCCGGCAAAGCCGTTCGAATTGGCGCGGTCGACGATCTGATCGGCGATGTCGCGGCAGGTGCCGAGGCTGGTGCCGTAGAGGACGGTGAGCGCGCGGCCGGCACCGGCAATCGCGCCGGCCGGCGCCTCCTCGGCCGCGGGCGCGGTCGACACCATGATCGGTTGCCGCGCCTTGGCGTCGACGGGGGCGCGGTCGGTGCGCGGCCGCACCCTGATCTTGAGCCCGTCAGGCTTGACCGTGAGCGACTCCTTGATCTTGAGCTTGTAGCGGGTGTGGTCGATCAGCTGGAAGCGCTGCAGCACCATGCCCATGCACCAGCGCCGCCTCCTGCATGGCGAACTGGCGGCCGATGCAGGCGCGCTGACCGTTGCCGAACGGCTTGTAGGCGTTGGCCGGGCGCTTCGCCTGCGCCTCGCGCGAGAAGTTGTCGGGATCGAAGCGCTCCGGCTGGTCGCCCCACACCGCCTTGTCGCGGTGGAGCATCGGCGCGAGCACGACCAGGTGATGCTTCGGCTTGAGCCGGTATTTCTCGCCGATCACCGTCTCCTTCAGCGGATAGATACCGAACGCGGGCGCGGTCGGCCACAGCCGCAAGCGTCTCCTGCAGGATCTGCGAGATGTAGGTGAGCTTGTTGACCTGCGCGTAGGTCGGCTTGACGGACGGGTCCGGTCCGAGCACGCGGTCGACCTCCGCGTAGGCCTTCTGCAGCACGTCGGGGTGGTTGAGCAGCGCATAGGTCGCGAACGACAGCAGCCCGCTCGTCGTCTCGTGCCCGGCGATCAGGAACGTGATGGTCTCGTCGCGGATGTTGCGGTCGTCGAGGCGCTGCCCGGTCTTCTTGTCGACGCCGTTGAGCATGTAGTTGAGCAGGTCGTTCTTCTTGCCGTCGCCGCCATCGAGCCGCCGCTCCTTGATCACGTCCTCGACCATGCCATGCATGAAGCGGATGTTGGCGCGGTGCTGCTGGTATTCCTTCTTATTGATCAGCTGCTCGAACGGCAGCCCGCGCGTGTGCATGGTGGTCTCGAGCGAGCCGACCATGGCGTCGACGAACGGGTGGTTGCCGTCGCGATAGAACGAGTTGAACCGGTAGTCGAAGCCGCACAGCCCGATGGTGTCGAGCGTGAGCCGCGTCATGTCGTCGGTGACGTCGATCTCGTCGTTGGGATTGAGCCGCTCCCACTTCAGCATCAGCTGCTCGGCGATATCGAGCATGGCGCCGTGGTAGCCCTGCATGGCGCGCTGCGCGAAGGTCGGCAGCAGGATGTTGTGCGACTTCGACCAGTCGGGCTCCTGCGTGTCGGAGGTGAACAGGCCGTGCGCCAGCGGACGCAGGCGGCGCAGGAAGCCGCGCGTCGACTTGTCGAAGCGGGTCTCGTCGCAGACCTCGTCGACCAGCGCGAAGCTCGACACCACGATCACCGGCCGGCCCATCATGTCGAGCCAGTAGATCGGGCCCAGTTCCTGCGCCAGCTTCATCAAGTCCTGCAACGGGGCATCGCCCGAGAGCGTGAGGATGTTGCCGATGAAAGGCTTGCGCGGCGGGTGCGGGATCGGGTGGAGCGGATTTTTCGACGCCATGGGCGTGGTTCCTGAGCGTGGACGTGGGTGGGTTCTGTCGCGATTTTGCTATGGGGGAGGAGGGAAGGCAAACGGCCGGGAGAGCCGCCGGCGCCGGTCCGGTTCGCTTGTGCTTTGCTTCCGTCGGCGACCCATGCGCCATGGCGAGGCCTCCAATCAGGGGCGCCTCAGTGCTTTTCGCGGCCGTGCCAGATGCGAAGGATGATGATCTCTTCCGTCTCCGGCATATGCACGTAACGTACGATGTACGCCGATCGGCCAAACGGCACTACCAGTTCGCGGACACCAACTGTGGCAGAGGGCCGTCCGCGATCGGAAAGCATGTCGAGCGACTCTACTGCGCGCGTGAGCGTGCCCCCCACGACACGTCGGGCGGCATCAGGGTTCTTGTCTGCGAGGAACTCGTACAGCCGCTCGAGATCCTGCTGCGCACCAGGCGAAACGATCAGCTTCACAGTTTACGCGGTTTCGGCGCGGGGCGCTCATGCGGTGTATGCCAGCCTTCCATCCAGGTCTTGACCTCCGCGAACGGCACCCCCTCTCGGGTACGCCGGAACTCGGCGAGTCGATGCGCATCCTCGGCCAGAACCTCAGGCGACCATGGCCCTTCGGCGCCGTCGCATAGCGCCTGCAGATCGGGGGGCAAAGCACGATCAACCCATGCCAGATCGGCAACGAGCTCGGCGACCGACAGGCCACGTGCGGCCGCGCGTGCTTCGAGCACGTCGGCGGTTGCTTCATCGATCTCAATCGTACGAAGTTTGGTCATGCCCCGATCATAGTGAGATCAAGGACCGCGGAGAAGTGGTACTTCGGGTGAATGCTTGCGCCATGCAGGCATTCCGCGCCCGCTGTGCATTTTTTTGCTCTCGACGGTCCTGCATCTCGGCTCGCTTTGGTAAATCCGCAGCAAAGAACGAGGAGGCAGACGTATCATGATCCATCGTATCAACGTGCCGGGCATGAAGGATTGGGGACGCCATTGCTGTCACGTCGCGCGCGCGGGCCCGCACGCCTGGGTTTCCGGCATCGTCGGCATGACGGCCGACGGCGAGGTGCCGGCCGGAACCGCGGCGCAGGTCGAGGTCGCGCTCGGCGTCCTCGATCAGTGTCTCGAGGCCGCAGGCGCGGGGCGCGAGCACGTCACCAAGGTGCAGGTCTATCTCACCGACGTGCGCGAACGCGATCTCATCGGCCCGCCGCGGGTCGCCTATTTCGGCGCCAATCCGCCGGCTTCGACGCTGGTCGGGGTCGCGGCGTTGGTCGACCCGCGCTTCCGGGTGGAGATCGACTGCGAGGCCTACGTTGCGTGACGCGCCGAACTCATGACGTGGAATTCAACGCGCCTCGCGGCCGTGGAACACGCGCAGCATGACGATGCGATCGCCGTCGATCCGATACCGAAATACGTATCGCGTCCGCAATACGCGCAAGACGACCTGCCGATACTCCTCGCGTCCGGCAATCGGGTATCCGAGCCTTGGCTGTGCTTCCAGCAACGACGCCTTGGCAATGATTTCGCGTGCCACAATGGCAGCGAGTCCCGGATAGCGCTCGTGAAGGCGAAACGATCGAGGTCGGCGAGGGCAGACGCCGACCATTCGATCCTCATTGCTCACGCCAGGGTTTGAAAGCGGGCGTTCCCCAGGTTTCGAGCCACCGTGCGACCTCACTGTGCGGCACGGTCGGATCGCCTGCCTGGATCGCCGCCCAGCGGCGATCGAGTTCCGCAATCTCATCGGGCTCGGCGGAGATCGCGCCGTCGTCGAACGCTACGAGCTCCGCCACCACTTCGCCGACGCTTACACCGCGTGCGGCCGCGCGCGCCTCAAGCACAGCGGCCGTCACTTCATCGATCTCGATCGTACGAAGCTTGCTCACGGCCGGATCATAGCGGGAACGGGCGCGGCCGAGAAGCCGCGCGCATGAGCATGCACACACCTTGCCTCATGCTGAGGAGAGCGCGGGAACGAGCGCGTCTCGAAGCACAGCTCGCAGGCCGCGGGGCATCCTTCGAGACGCCCGCCTGCGGCGGGCTCCTCAGGATGACGGCGCTGCGGCGGGCAGTACCTTGACCTGGGCACGTCAGGGCGCGGAGCGGACGGCACCCGCGTCCTTGAGGTCGTAGCCGCGCAGCTCCTGCGCGCGCGCCGCCATCGCAGGCGAGCGCATGAAGTCCATCAGCGCCTGCATCGGCTTGCGGAAATAGTCGGCCTGGCGCACGACCAGATCGAAGCGCTCCCACAGGATCGGCACGAAATCGAGGCCGGCCGCGCTGGCGGCCGAACGCGTGGCGATGCCGCAGTCGGCGCGGCCGGCGCGGATCGCCTGCGCGATGTCCGGCCCGGTGGGGCAGAGCGGGCTCACCGCCTTCAGTCGCTCGATCGACGTCTTGGCGCGATGCAGCAGCGCCTGCAGCAAGAGCTGCGCGCCCGCGCCCGGCGGGCGTAGCGCGAAACGGACGCGCTTCTGCAGTGCGTCCTCGAGGCCGGCGATGCCGAGCGGGTTGCCGGCGGCGATCAGGGAATCCTTGCTCGCGCCGCGCGAACGCGATCAGTACGGCGTCGTAGAGGCTGCGCTCGTTGCGCATCGCCTCGACGTTGGCGTCGACGCTGTCGCTCGCGAGCGCATGCAGGTGGATGGCGACGGCCGTGAGCTCGCCGCGCATGAAGCGCGCGAGCCCGGCCTCGCTCCCTTCCGGCAAGGTCGCCAGCCCCGAGCCGCTCTCGCGCAACGCCCATTCGAGCAGCGGGTCGTGACTGCCGCCGACGATCGGCATCGGCTTCTGCCGACCCATGCCGGCGGGCCGCTGCAGGCTGTCGGCCAGCCAGCGGTCGAGCTCATCCTTGGGGAACAGCCACTTGCCGGTGATCTTGGTGCACGGGATCGCGCCTTCCGACACCAGCTCGTAGATCTTGCGCTCCTTCAGACGCAGATATTCTGCCGCTTCAGTCGTCGTCAGCAGGCGCATGGCGAATCATTGCATTCGAGCACGCGGGCGAGTGAGCGGCGGGCGCAATCGCCTGGCGAATTGCGCCACCCTGGTTGATGCAGCGGACCAAACGCGCTTGCGCTTGCCTCCGCACCTGCCCTCAATCCTTCACGATCGAGATGTCGGGCGCCGCCGGATTCTTCATACCGACGATATGGTAGCCGGCGTCGACGTGATGGATCTCGCCGGTCACCCCGCGCGACAGATCGGACAGGAAATAGACCGCGGTGTCGCCGACCTCCTCGATCGTGACCGTGCGCTGCAGCGGCGAATTGAGCTCGTTCCATTTCAGGATGTAGCGGAAATCGCCGATGCCGGATGCGGCGAGCGTCTTGATCGGACCGGCCGAGATGGCGTTGACGCGGATGTTCCTGGACCCGAGATCGGCCGCCAGATAGCGCACCGAGGCCTCCAGCGCCGCCTTCGCGACCCCCATGACGTTATAGTGCGGCATCCACTTCTCGGCGCCGTAATAGGTCAACGTCAGCAGCGCTCCGCCGGCCGTCATCAGCTTTTCGGCGCGCTGCGCCACTGACGTGAACGAGTAGCAGCTGATCTGCAGGGTCTGCGCAAAATTTTCCGGCGTGGTGTCGATATAGCGCCCGGCGAGCTCTTCCTTGTCGGAAAACGCGATGGCGTGCACGACGAAGTCGAGCGAGCCCCACTGCCGCGCAATCGCCGCGAACACCGCGTCGAGCGTCGCCGCATCGGTGACGTCGCAGTGGCCGACGACGTGCCCGCCGAGCTCCTGCGCCAGCGGCTCGACCCGCTTCTTGAGTGCATCGCCCTGATACGTGAAGGCGAGCTCCGCGCCGGCGGCGCGGCAGGCCTTGGCGATGCCCCAGGCCAGCGATCGGTTGTTGGCGACGCCCATGATCAGGCCGCGCTTGCCGCCAATCAGACCAGCGATCTCCGCCATCTCGCTCCTCGCAGCCGCTGCCGGGCGGGCCCCTATGACATACGCCCCGCGCCGCTTCAAGAACAGCGCAAGCCCGCTGCCGGCGGCGGAATATCGGCGATAACCCATTGTTCTTTCCTTGCGATCGCCTTACGAGATGTGAGCAGCCGAGCGGGCGAGGCGGTGCGACCACGGATCGACGGGCCAGTCTTGGTCGCCGGCCGCGCAGCATTTCGGGGAGGCGGCGTGAGCGGTTTTCGACAGGGCGTGGAAGCGGCCATTCCGGCATTGCGCCGGTATGCACGCGCCCTCACGCGCGAAACTGACGTGGCGGAAGACCTGGTGCAGGACACGTTGATGCGCGCGCTGCGCTCCGAGCATTTGTTTCACGGCGGCGACGTGCGCAAATGGCTGTACACCATTCTGACCAATCTCAATCGCAACCGGCTGCGCATCGCTGTCGCGACGTCCCGCTGCGGTCCCGTTTGAAGACTTCGACGCGGCCGGAACGTCGGCACCCGATGCCGGCGGACGCGACGTCGAGCGCGCGCTCGCGACCCTCACCGACGACCAACGCGCCGCGCTGCTGTTGGTCGTGCTCGAAGGCTTGAGCTACCGCGAAGTCGCCGACGTGCAGGCGGTGCCCATCGGCACGGTGATGTCGCGGCTGGCGCGCGCCCGCGCGCAGATCAAGTCGTATCTCGACGGCGAGACGCCGGCGCTGCGGCGCGTGAAATAGCCGAGGCGCGCATATGATCGACCGCGGCGTACCGGTGACCGAGGACGAGCTTCACGCCCTGGTGGATGGCGAGCTGCCGGCCGACCGCCGCTCCGACATCGAGGCGTGGCTCGCCAACCATCCGGAAGATGCCGCCCGCGTCGCTGCCTGGCGCTCGCAGGGCGAGTTGCTGCGGCTGCGCTACGGCAATATTGCCGACGAGCCGGTTCCGGCGCGGTTCGATCTCGACAAGCTCGGCCGGCTCGGCCAGCCGCGGCTGCGGCTGGCCACTGCGGCAGCCGTGGTTGCGGCTTTTCTACTCGGCGGGCTCGCCGGCTGGCTCGTGCGTCCGGCGTGGGAAGGTGCGCCGGCAGCCAAGACCGAAGGTCCGGCGGTCAGAACGGTCGCCGCCGATGCGATCGACGCGCACAAGCTCTACGTCGTCGAGGTGCGTCATCCGATCGAAGTTCCGGCCGATGCCGCCCATCTCGTGCCGTGGCTGTCGAAGCGGATCGGCACCCAGCTACGCGCGCCCGACCTCGCGCAGATCGGGCTCAAGCTGATCGGAGGCCGTCTGCTGCCGGGACCGCGCGGAGCCGCCGCGCTTTTGATGTATGAGGGGCCGTCGGGCGAGCGCTTCACGCTCTACGCGGCGCGCGCGAGCGGCCCGGACACCGCGCTGCGCTACAGCGTCTCCGGCCAGGTGGCGGCGTTCTACTGGATCGAGGGCGACTACGGCTACGTGGTCACCGGTCCGGCCGACCGCGATCTCTTGCAGAAGGTGGCGTCAGCGACCTACGAGCAGCTGGAGCGCCCGGCGCCGGCGAAGAATCCGGGGTAGGGCCGCCGGCTTGGCAAGCCGCGAACAGTCCGTCAGTCGAGATTGCGGCGTGGATTGTACGGCTTGTCCTGCTGCCATGCGCGCATCAGGGCTTCGAGCTCGGGGTCGGGATGATCCGGCAGCACGATGCGCGCGGTGGCAAGTAGGTCGCCGGTGCCCGATTTGGCCTTGATGCCTTTGCCCTTGAGCCGAAAGGTGCGCCCCGTATTGGTGCCCGCGGGGATCGCGAGCTCGACGGCGCCGTCGAGGGTCGGCACGCGGACCTTGCCGCCGAGCACCGCCTCGTAAAGCGTGATCGGCACCTCGACGCGCAGATTCGCGCCCTCAAGCTTGAAGTAAGGATGCGGCGCAAGGCGAACCGTGATCAGTGCGTCGCCGGCGGTGCCGCCGGGGAGCCCGGCGAGGCCCTGGCCCTTCAGGCGGATCTGC
This sequence comes from uncultured Alphaproteobacteria bacterium, assembly GCA_963788095.1. Lineage (GTDB taxonomy): Bacteria > Pseudomonadota > Alphaproteobacteria > Rhizobiales > Xanthobacteraceae > CAVTXS01. The sequence continues at coordinate 25,874 of CAWBFP010000044.1, forward strand.
TGGCCGTCGCTCAAGCCGGCTGGAATCTTGACCTCGACGTCCTTGCCGGTCGGAAGCCGGACACGCTTCTTGGTGCCGAGGGCAGCCTCGGTGAGCGTGATGGTGGCCTCGGCCGCCACGTCGCGGCCGGCCGGAGAGGACCCGAAATCGTCCGGCGTGAACTCGGTGCCGAAATCGACCCGCGCGCCGTTGCGACGGCCGCCGAACACGCTCGACAGGATGTCCTCGAACGCGCCGAATCCGCCGCCGGGGCCGCCGGAACGGCTGACTCCTTCCGGACCGAAGCTGAAGGTCTCGAAGTGCGCCTCGCGGCCACGGCCCCCTCGCGGGCGCGCGCCGAAGCCCTCGAAGCCCTGAAACCGCGGCTTGCCTTCCGCATCGATCTCGCCTCGGTCGAAGGCCTTGCGCTTGTCCTCGTCGCCGACGATCTCATAGGCGGCGTTGAGCTCGGCGAACTTCACGGCCGCCTTGGGGTCGTTCTTGTTGGCGTCCGGATGCAGCCGCTTGGCCTGCTTGCGGAAGGCCTTCTTGATTTCGTCGGCGCTCGCTTGTGGCTGGACCCCCAGCACCTCGTAGGGGTTGCGCATCGTTGCTCTCGCTCCTGATCGACGGCACCTGGCCGACTTGCGGCCGCTTCGCCGTCAATGTGGTACGAGTGTAACCGAAGTGCAACGCCGCCTTGCGGCCGCCGGGCGATCACGTCCGCTGCAGCGGACGGATGTCGCGGACCTCCCAGCGTCCGCCCTGGCCACGGCAGGCGTCGCCCTGGTACCAGGACTGCTTGTCGGCTTGGACGTGGCTGGCCAGGAAGTCGTGGCAGGTGACCCCATCCCGGGTGTAGCTCGTGGCGATCGGCGTGACGGTTCCGTGCGCGCCGGTGCGCGGGTTCCTCCACGGCAGACTTGCGTCCTTGCTCCCCAGCCTCAGCAGCTCGGCGGCAGCCGCCTTGGCCAGGGCAAGGTCGCCTTCCGGCGCCTCGATGGCGGCAGCGCTCTGCACCGCCGCCTTGTCGGCGCTCGCGGCGCGCTCGGGCCTATCTTCCCCCGACGCGGTGCCGAGCTTGTACGAATAGCTGCAGCCGCCGGAGGTGGCCGCCAGGGTCAGGGCTGCAATGCAGGCGATCAGCCGGCGTGCCGCCTGCCATAGGCATCGCGCCGCGACATCACTATAAGGAGCCTTGAATGAGGCCCGGCGCGCAACCATCCGAATCCTTTCGGACTTTTCAGAATGTCATGGAACACGTTCAGCCGTTAAAATCCGGTGACTTCACCGAAGCCGAGGATCCGCTTGCGCTGTTCGCCCTATGGTTCGAGGAGGCGAAGCGGGCAGAGCCTGCCGACCCCAACGCCATGGCGTTGGCAACGGTCGATGCCGACGGGCTGCCGAACGTGCGCATGGTTCTGTTGAAGGGCGTCGATCAACACGGCTTCGTGTTCTACACCAACTTCGAGAGTCGCAAGGGACGCGAGCTCGCGGCGCACCCGAAGGCGGCGCTGTCCTTTCATTGGAAATCGCTGGCGCGGGCCGTGCGCGTGCGCGGGGCGGTCGAGCGCGTCACCGAGGCCGAGGCGGACGCGTATTTCGCCACCCGTCCGCGCGGTGCGCAGATCGGCGCCTGGGCGAGCAAGCAGTCGGCGCCGCTCGAGAGCCGATTGGCGTTCGAGAAAGCGATCGCCCTGACGACGGCGAAGTATCCGATCGGCGCGATTCCGCGACCGCCGCACTGGTCCGGGTTCCGCGTGGTGCCGATCGCGATGGAGTTCTGGCACGACCGCCCGTTTCGACTGCACGACCGCGTCGAATACCGTCGCGACGCGCCCGGACGGCCGTGGCGCAAGACGCGGCTCTATCCCTGAGCTAGGATCGCCCGCAAGGACACCATGGCGACTGCCTCACACGCCAACCAGCCGCGCCGCACGTTGCTGCTCACCGGCGCAAGCCGCGGCATCGGCCACGCCACGGTCAAACGCTTCTCGGCCGCCGGCTGGCGCGTGATCACCTGCTCGCGTCACGCCTTTCCGGAGAACTGCCCGTGGGAGGCCGGTCCCGAGGACCACATCCAGGTCGACCTCGCCGATGCCGGCAGCACGCGCGAGGCGATCGCCGAGATCAAGCGCCGGCTCGAGCCCGCCGAGCTGCATGCGCTCGTCAACAACGCGGCGATCTCCCCGAAGGCCGAGGGCGGCGCGCGCATGGGCTCGATCGACACCGACGTCGAGACCTGGGGCCACGTGTTCCGTGTCAACTTCTTCGCTCCGATCATGCTGGCGCGCGGCCTGATCGACGAGCTCAAGGCCGCCAAAGGCTCGGTCGTCAACGTCACTTCGATCGCGGGCGGGCGCGTGCACCCGTTCGCGGGCGCTGCCTACGCCACCTCGAAGGCGGCGCTGGCCTCGCTCACGCGCGAGATGGCGGCGGATTTCGGCGCGCTCGGGGTGCGCGTGAACGCGATTGCGCCGGGCGAGATCGACACCGCGATCCTCTCGCCCGGCACCGAGGAGATCGTCGCCAAGCAGATCCCGATGCACCGCCTCGGCACCCCCGACGAGGTTGCCAAGATCATCTATGTGCTGTGCACGGAGACGAGCTCGTACGTCAACGGAGCCGAGATCCACATCAACGGCGGCCAGCACGTCTGAGCGCCCGGGCTCGCGCTTGGCGGGTGCGCGCAGCTCTCCTGTCCTGTGATAACGTGGCGCTTTTCAGCGCGGAAGCCTGCCGTAATACTCATCAACTTCAATTTTTAGCCTCGCGGCGTCGATCATTTTTAGTCGTTCGCGAAAGGGGAAGGCCCCGTTGGACAGAATGAACTTCGCCATTTTTGCATTTCCATACTCATTCCAATGGCCATCAGTTTGAAATTTGCAATAATTCTCACAATTGTCGAAAAGGCCAGTTGAATGCACGACGCTTCCTTCAAAGTTCCGCAACAGCTTTGTTGCGACTTCATCATCAATTTTCCAAGGCAACACGAGCACGGTGAATGTTCGTTGAGACGCTTCAACCTCGCGCCTCCATTTTTCGAGAAGCACGAGAAACTTTTCAGCCAACTCCAAAGTACTGGTCGAGGGGTTGGGAGACAGGAAGTCCATTGCGATTGCATCAGCAAATTGATTGACACGTCGGTGTGCTTGAGCGTCGCTATTCACTCTCCACGTGACGCTTGTCCATTCGTATTTCCCTGTCCGAATGAGATCGACCAACATGCGCACTTTATAATATGCCGAAATAACAAGGTAAGTGACATGAAAACGGCCTATGAGCTGATAAAAAGGGTTGAATCGCGGGTCGCGGAATGCAATGTCGCCATTCTGAGTCATCTCGGTGAGATCAGTCTCGTCCAGATTCGGTAAATCGTTTTCACAAAATATATACACGATATCGTGGATATCGTGTTTCTCGTATTTCTTGTAACGCAAGTAGGACTGATCGAGCCCATAACCTCCGACACCATAGTTTACAACCCGCGCACGCGAGGCGTGCTGCCACGTCCAGTATCGAAGTAAGACTGAATCTATCGTCAACGCGACGGTTCTCGGTAAAGCTGTCTCCAAAGAACCCGATAATGTTCCGCTTGTCGCGGGTCGAAGATTCGGAGTGATTACGGACGCCCTCGTTGTCGAAGTGAATTTCGATGAACCTACTCAAGTCTGGATGCTTACGAACCTCGATGCGGTTCGCGGGAGGTTCCCAGATCGCCTTGGAAATTATCAGCCGGTGCGAAGCCAGGTCGTGATAGCGGCCGTCTATCCACAGCACGACCTCAGCGACCACGAGAGAAAGAGCTATAGAAAAGAAGACAAGAGCCAAAGTTTGGAGAATACTCTTCATGTGTAAATCGTCTCACCACACTTGCGTGCTGTCAATGAGCCGGCAGACGAGCGCCGTGCCGACGGGGCATTTGCATCGCGGACGAGAATCGCGACGAGATCGATGCTGTCCTGCGCCGCCGGATCGCGGCCGCCGATTTGAGAGAAGACGAACATTTCATCATCGATGCGATCGTGTCGCCACCCTGTATTATCCTGCGGCGGGCCTATGACAGCGTTGCAGAAGCGTTTGATTAGCGATTCCCATAAACCGCTCGGGGAGTTAGTTGTCGGACTTTTCGAGAAGGACTACGGCGGCCCGCAATTCCTGGCCAACAGGGTCGATCTCGGGTGTACGTGCCTCTAAACGGGGTTTGATGTGGTTACGTAACGCAAAAGGGGCAGACGTTTTGCTGGGAGCGAAATCACCTATATGTGTACGCGGGCTTTATTGGACGCTCAGAGCGTTTACTGGACTAGACATAACTAGCAACCCCCCGGGCTGATCGCCGACTAAATCAAAAACGCCACCCAATGCATTCGGCAAGAGTGTCATCTGGTATTGTGTAATCGGCTTGTCCGGAAATTGGCGCTGCCGCGGACAGACAATCTGACCGACGCGGAGAACCCGCCCATCGCGACGGTCAGCCGCGATTGAGCGCGCTGGCTAGTAGCCTTTCATACAGCGTCTGCGTAGCCGCATCTGGTGCGTGACCCACGGCGTCATAGGTCGTCGGCGTTCTGATTCGCTGCGCAGCCTGCAGCCATTCGTGCTCCGCCGCCACGTCCAACCGCTCGGCGAGCAGCGTGAGCAACTCCGTGGGCTTCGCACAGAGACGATCGTAGTCGAGAAAGACGATGCGCTCGGATGGTTGCTGAAAGAGATGATTGAAGGCCGAGCACCAGTACGCTTGCCAGAACTCGAAAGCGTCCGACGAGGGCCGGACGCCTCCGATGGGCGCCCCGTCGAAAGCGATCGGCTTCAGCAGCTCACCGAACTCGAAATGGCCGACGTACCGCATGTAGCGCAACGCAAATGGATCCCGCCGCTGCAGATCCCCGAAGTTCTTATGTTGACGGCGCAACGATCGGATGTGTGCCACTGGATGGCGGAAAGGAATCAGCACCGTCGCGTCCGTGAATGCCTTGCCGAGCCAGCGCGTTCTCGCAATGTTGGCGTTGTTCTTCGAGAGATAGCGCATGCCAGGCGTGCACGTCCGACCGCGCAACGCGATGATCTTGCGCATGTGCTGCCGCAGAAAATCGGTGAACGTGACCTCGGGCGGCCGCTCATCCCACAGCGCAATGCGGCCAAACTCATAGTGATGCGGGAAGAAAGCCCGCCACAGGATTTCTTCGAATCCCTCGGGGCTGACCCAATCGACCAGCACGCCATCCCCGTGTGCGCGCTCGCGCTTGACCCCTCGGCGTCGAGACCATCGAGTCAGTAGGTTCCACAACATCGGGCAACATGCGAAAGGCATGTCGCTGTATCGATGCGTCGCAAATGCTCCATGCTCCGACAGGAGGTCGAGGAGGAGCGTGGTCCCGCAACGGGGGAGCGACGTCACGAACACAGGGCGGGCGATCGGCACATGCTCCAGCGTGCTCGCGAAAAGCGTCTCCTCGAGATCAGCCAGGGCGATCTGGATGGGAACGCTGTGGAAGGCCATCCAGTGAATCAGCCGGTCGGCGAGGCCGTACCTGCCCTCACGCACCTCGCCGACCCCACACGAACAAGGCCGCCATGACGACGGTGGCGAAGGCGATGAGCGGCCAGCGGGTGAGCTCTGCCAGCGCCGCCGTTATCGGCGCGATCCCGGCGATTTCCAGAATCCACGCCGCCGCCCCTGCCAGGGCGAGGGCGACTGCGAGCCGCACGAGCAGCGGCCCGAGCAGCAGCAACAGATCGAATGCGGCGCGCTGCGACGCGCGCTCCTTTTCAATGTCAGAAACCCCCGAGTCGAGCAGCTTGGTCGTAGCGGAGCGCGCGGTGCGCACGATCTGACGGCTCAGCGTCACTGCCCCCGCGAAGTGAAAGGCCACGGCGAACGCCACGCATATCAGCGCGGCTGCGATCTGTCTCATTCCGGGAGTCGCGTGGCGCGCTTCGCGCGCAAGAGCCGGATGAGCCTCTTGAACGGATACCAGATGAGCCCGACGATGGCGAAGAACACCGCGCCGACCACGGCAAGCAGTGCCCCCAGCGCTCCGAGCCCGGTACCCGGCCCGACGTAAGCCTGCGCTTCTCCTGCAAACATCAGAGCAAACAGCGCAACGCCCAACACGGGGGCGGTTGCACTGCCGACCACGGGCCGCTGCGCGTGCAACCCCTTACTGTCGAGCACATTTCGGAGCGGCCTTGAAATTTTCTTCGGAGTATCTGCCATAGGCATGGGTTTCCGCGACGACGTGCGCGTCATCATATCGGTTGACGTATTGCCAGACTATACGGCCATCGGCGTCGATTTCGAAGATGCGACCTGCCATCGCCTCGCTGATCAGCAGATTGCCGTTGCCGAGATAGACGTGCTTGCCTCCGACGTCGGTGTAGAACGGTGCGGGCGGGCTTCCCCGATAGACCACACGCACGCCGCGCGTCTGCGGATTCACCGTCACGATGCGGCTGCCACCGAGTGCACGACCACCTGCATTGTCGGTGCGATTGTCGAATACCGAGATCGTTCCATCGGGCCGCAGGTCGGGGTCGTGCTGGCGCAACCACGGGCCCGTCTGGTACCACTTGATGCGCTTCGTGTCCGGGTCGAACACAAGAATGAGATTCAGGTTACGCAGGGAGAGCAGCGCGTCCCCGGCCCCGAACTGCGGAAATGCCGGCGCATCCTGCGAAGCCAGCAGTGCGACCTTGTTGAGATGAGTGTAGTCATCCGTCAGGTTCCTCGTCGCCGTAACGCCGTTCGCCAGCAGGACGAACTCCAGCTCGTTGTGCATGAGCAGCTCCGCCACGGAGATCTCGCGCAGTATCCTGCCGCCCTCGTCCAGCTGCAGCACCGAATCCTCTATGAACGGCCCCACGATGTTCGCAAACGGCGTGCGTGCGCCAGCCGGATACACGTGCTTGATGCTCGGCACCCAAAGGGTGCCGTCCTCCGCCCGGAAGATCGAATGATGCGTGGGATAGGCGTGCTTCCAGATCACCCGCCCGCACCAGTCGAGCTTCACCAGTCCCGCGTAGCCGAACGTAAAGATCGCGGCGCCATCCGGCAGAAGCAATGCACCCGTGACAGCGACGTCCCAGTTCGACAGGGGCGTTGTCTCCATTCGCGCCTGCTCTTCCGCTGTCCATAGATCGAGATAGCGGATGCGCCACGTGTGGAATGGCGCGCCATTGGCGTCGATCAGCCGCAGAGCCACGTCGCCATCGAAAAACGAGCTCACGAACGTGAGCCCGGGCTGCGTGCCCGCACGTGCAGCCGCGTTGTCGACGGCGGGCACTGGACGTGCAGGCGTGAGCCAGCGCGTGGGGGCACGCGCCGCGTAGGTGCGCCAGTGTGCACTGAGATCTGCTGCTGCCTCGCGTGCCTGCTTGAGCAGCGCGTACGGAAAGAGCTGATAGTGCCCCGACGCGACACCGTATGCGAACGAGACCAGGAGCGCGGACGCGATGAACACATGTTTGCTGTTGACGATCATGAGCGACTGGCAAGCTGTCCCGAGAACTTCGCGGCGCTCACCGCGAATCGAGGCGGCACGTCGATGAACACGGGCCGGTAAGCAATGCGATCCGCGAGCGCCAGCAGCAACCACAGCATCGGGAACCAGATCTCGAGAATGAACATGTGATGCATGGATACCGCGAGCAGGATAACCTGACCAATTCCGAGTGCGGAGTCGACCGTCCCACCTGGGCTTTCGAGCGGAATAGCCGCGCGCTCGATTGCGAGAATCTTTTCAACGAACTTCTGGTCGTTTCCTGTCTCGAACTTCCCTTCAAGCGCGATGTAGTGAGCGTCTCCTGCCGTCCCCAGGTCGCGGAAATTTATGGCGTGCGCCGGTTGCAGCGCGAGCTGAAGCAGCGCGGCCAATAGCAACGCGCCGCATGAGACCCTGAGGTGAACCCCCATCACCCTCCCCTCTGACGGATTTCGCGATGATATCTCGAATTTCATTGCCCTCAAGCCCGGCACCCCGGCGCTGATGAAGCCAGAAAGCGGCGGCAGTGCGTCGCAGAGTGGGCAGGGCCTCGAATGGCTCCTGCCGGTCGCCCGAAGGCTCTCGCAACAAGACAACGCTCGCCATTGAAGCGACTGTCAGACGGCGAAGCTGAGACAAGCTCCATCTCATGAACGCGGACGAAGCTTCATCGTTGACGGCGAGAGAGTAATTGACCGGCACACCCGTAAAGAGCCGGACCCGGAAACGCTTCGTAGGATCAGGGCCGACGAGCCCACCGGTCCTTTCGATTTCGTCCGTGTGATTGTCGATCCGCGAGCGCCAAGCGTCATCAACGAGCTGGCCGTCAACACCATCGAGTGGGTGCAGCCGACTGACTCTATTCGCGATCTACTCGGTCCTCGATCCTGGAAAAACGCTGCCGTCAGGGCGTGCCAGGCGAAGCGCGCTCGCTGGGTTCGCGCTTGTGTGGCGACCGTGGGAGTGCGCTCGCTCCGGCGCGGTCGGTGCACTCCGCGCCTGCGTCACGGCCGTGCGCGGAGCGCGCGCGCGCGCAAGCGCGGGAGTAGGCCGCTTCTGCGTGCGCTTCACGGTCTGCTCGCGCCCGAATTCGCGATAGAGCTCGGCGAACTCCTGCGCCATCTCGTAGCAGATGTGGACCTTGCGCCTGGGAGTCGTCCAGCGCGCGCCCGGCTCGCCGCAGCTTCGCATCTCGAGCGTGATCGGCGCCGGCCAGGCATAGCGCTCGGCGAACAGGTCGGCGAAGATCTCCAGGAACCGGATCGACCGGAACCATTGCGCCAAAACCTCGAGCTCGCCCTTGGCCTCGCCGTAGCTCACCTCGATGGCGATCTTCGGCTGGCCGGGGGCGCGCCGATGCGGCGTCAGCAGAGTTCCCCAAGACTGGGCGGCGGTCTCGAAGTCCCAGCCGCAGGTGCGCCGCCGCTCCTCGGGCAGCTTGGTCTCGTCGGCCAAGGGTTTGAACCTGACCGGGTCCGAGCCCACCATCAGGCAGACGATCTGGTACGCGCGCTGCTCGTCGAGACCATGTCGATCGTAGTGGGCAGGCTTGGCGCCCTGCCGCTTGTCGCGCCGGGCGGTCCAGAACCAGCCTTTGGTGGCCTCCTCGAGCACCCGGTAGGAGAAGTCGTTGGCCACCCCGGTGAGCGCCGCGATGATGGCGAACGTGTCCGCAGCATCCTCTTCGCGCCCCAGCACCGGCAGCTTCAATTCCGAGATGACGGCGTGCCCCATTTCGTGCGCCACGACGAACAGCATGTTGCCGACCAGGAACTCGATGCCGGCGTTCCGCTCGCGCGGCGTGAGCTGCTTGAAGCCCGGCTCGCTCGCGAGCGCGACCGCCTTTTCACCGACGCGGGCCTGAAACTCGGCAAAGCGCGCGCGCACGGAGTCGGTATCCGGCGTCGCCCCTTGGGCAAACAACGGGCCGGTGCCGAGGCCAAAGGCCAGAAGCAGCGCGCAGCCGAGCAGGCGCAGCCGTCCCCTGGTTCTGGTCCTTGCGTCCAGCACTTCACGCTCCCGTTACCCTCGTGGTGCGAAATCTTTAGAGGTGGCACCATGCCCTCCTCCGTGTCCCGATGCTTGGAGAACAGCTTCATTTATCCTTGAGTTCTTGTGGCATCTTGTGGGCTATTGTTTCACGAGTGTTGCGTCGGGGACCTTGGCCCGTAGTTTGGTGAGCGCGCGCGGTCGTATCCCGGCGCTGCCCGCGTCAGCGGGCTCGTGCCGGGTGGCCGCTCAGTGCCGCCGGAAGTGTCGAGACCCCTTAGTCGGCTGCCCTGTCAGAACGGCTCATGGACCTGCTGAAGCGGAAGCTGGTCCGGAGCAAACTGCCGCGTGAGCTCGTGCGGGGACATTGCGCCCTCGCTGCCGTGCCTCGTGGATGCGCTGACCTCGCTCCCGGGCGTGCGCCCCGCGGCTGCCTGGTCAAGGCTCGGCGCCTTGGAGCTGCCGATGGCCATGATCAGGACCGCGGCCGCAAACAGCGAGCCCACGACCGCACTCGCCTTCATCCAGCGATCGAAGCTGTTGCGGTCCTTCGTCCACATATGCGTGTAGGCCCTGTACTCGCGCTGGGTCATTGTCCGTCTCCAATGGCTGGCGATTGGAACGGCGCCGACCATAGGTGGCAGACGAGTGGAGCCATGTGAGGCGGTTCACAGCTCGAGAAAGATTTCAGATCGCGGCTGCCGAATTGTTCCGGCTTCGGCGTCGCTCGTCCATCCGGCTCCCGAATGTAGCCGTCGGAACCGGCGGCTGAATTCACGCGATCTGGTACTTCGTGACCGCGGCCTCGTCCCACACCAGCCCGCACCCGGGCCGATCCGGGACGACCGCGCAGCCGTCCTCGATCTTGAGCGGCTCCTCAACGAGTGCGTTCGCCCAATCCATGTATTCGAGCCAATGACACGTGGGCGTGGCGGCCAGCAGATGCGCGCTCGTTTCGGAAAACAGGTGCGACGACATCGGAATGCCGCGCGCCGCCGCCAGGCCGGCCGCCTGCATCCAGCCGGTGACGCCGCCGATGCGCGCGAGGTCCGGCATCACCAGGTCGCAGGCATCGGCGGCGAGCGCTTGCGCCATCGCTTGCGGGCCGTTGAAGTTCTCGCCGATCTGGATGGCGACGGAGAGCTCGCGCGCGAGCGCCGCGTTGCCGGCGTAGTCGTCGTGCCGGATCGGCTCCTCGATCCAATGGATGCCTTCATCCTGCAGGGCACGGCCGCGGCGCAGCGCCTCCGGCAGGTCGAGCGCCTGGTTGTAGTCGGTCATCAGCGTGACATCGTCCGGAAGGGCGCGGCGCACCGCGCGCGTGACCGCCACGTCCTCCTGCAAAGTCTTGTAGCCGAGGCGCAACTTCACCGCCTTGAAACCCTCCGCCACCATCTTGAGGGCTTCCTCGGCCGTCGCCTGCGGGCCCATCAGGCCGAGGCCGTTGCTGTTGTAGGCCGGAATGCGCCGCGGCGCGCTGCCCAGCAAGGCGGCGAGCGGGCGCCCGGCCGCGATCGCCAATGCGTCCCACAGCGCGGCATCGAGGGCCGAGAGCGCCATGCGCACCACGCCGGTGACGCCGATCAGCAGGAACCGGCGCGCCATGAGCGCGGCAATGTCGGCCGGCGCCACCCGCGCGCCCTTCACCAGCTCGGCGGCGTCGGCCAGCACATTGGCCATCGGGCGCGCGCCGCCGGTATAGAAGCAGAACAGATAGCTGCGTCCGGTGATGCCCTCTTCGGTCTCCAGGTCGACGAGCAGGAGCGGCGCCGAGCGGATCGCGCCCGCGCTGGTACCGAGCACGTAGGTCATCGGCACCTCGACCGCGCGCGTGCGCACGCCGCGGATGGTGAGGGCGTCGGCTGTCCCCGAGCTCGCAGCCTTGCGTTCGCGCGTCACAGCCACTTCCGCCATTTGAAATAGAGGTACGGGAGGATGGCTGAGATGACCATGAGCAGGATCGCAAGCGGGTAACCGTAGGTCCATTCGAGCTCGGGCAGGTGCTTGAAGTTCATGCCGTAGATCGAGGCGATCAGCGTCGGCGGCATCAACCCGACCGCGGCAACCGAGAAGATCTTGATGATGTTGTTCTGCTCGATCGTCACCAGGCCGACCATGGCGTCGAGCAGGAACGTGATCTTGTTGTCGAGATAGGTGGCGTAATCGGAGAGCGAGTGCACGTCGCGTTGCATCGCCTTGAGCTGAGCCCGCATCTCCTTCGGCCACTTCATGCCGTCCGCCTCGTTTGCGAGGAACAGCACCAGTCGTCCGACCGAAACCATGCTTTCGCGGACCTTTGAGGTCAAATCGCCCTTGCGGCCGATGCTGCGCATGATGCGATTGTAAGTGCGCGAGCGGTTGGACCGGCGAGCGGTCGGCTCGAAGATCTGGTGCGAGACGGTTTCCACCTCGGCCGCGTTCCGCTCCAAAATGTCGGCGGCGCGGTCGATCACCGCGTCCAAGAGATCCATCAGCACCGTCTCGCCCGAAATCGTCGTCGGACAAGCGCGTGCCAGCTTGTTCGTCACGATCGCAAACGGACGCGGCTCGTCGTAGCGCACCGTCACCAGCTTGCCGCCGGCAAGGATGAAGGTGACCGGGGTCGTTTTCGGCGAGTCGGTGTCGGACTGACACATCAGCGTCGCGGTCATGTAGCGCGCGCCGTTTTCGACGTAGAGCCGGCTCGAGACCTCGATCTCCTGCATTTCCTCGCGCGTCGGAATGGCGATGCCGAGCCGGCGCTCGAGGATCTTGTCTTCACCCTGCGTGGGGGAAACGAGGTCGAACCAGACCGCCGAATCCGGAACATCGCTCTCGGCCGTGACGACCACGCGTTCGAACGTGCCTCCGCGCGGAACGTAGAGCGACAGCATGGCTCGCCGGGGAATAGTTGACGCTTGCGCCTTGCGTTAGCGCGGCGCGATGCGGGCGTCTACCGCAATCCCGCGCCCGGTTCGGGGCGCGGCGGAGTGGCGGGGGGTGCTAGGCTGCGGTTTCGTCTTCGTGCCGTATGCGCGGCCGACGCACTTCGCTCGGCGACGGCGAGGTCTTGGCGCCGCTGCAATAGCGGGCGGCGGCGGCCACCGCCGAGATGCCGATGCGGCCGTACTTGCGGTCGAGGTCGCTGCCGCCTTCACGTCGGGCATCGTTGCCGGCCGCCTGCCGGCGGTCGTGTTGGGGAGTTCGCATGGGCGTTTCTCCGAAATTTTTGCCTGCCGGGGCGCTGCGCCGCGCCGGCGATCCTTTGCCTCTTATGTGGTCAGTCAGTGCGGCCGTTTCAGTGCCAAATCGTGCCGCCGGTGTGACATTTCATCCGCGCCGGCCACGGTCTATGAGATTGAGGGCATTTGAGGTTTTGTTGGTAAACCCCTCGTTAACCGGGGCGCATATTGTTGCGTCCCGGCGCGTCCTACTAAGTGTTGATTTATCGGAGAAAACCAGGGACGGCGCGCTGTCCTGTGCCGCCTCATCCCGCCTCGTGCTACCGAGTTGGGTAGCAAAATGGTAGCAAGCCGTTCACGGTCTGTTGCCATCGGTCTAGGCGCCCGGCCATGAAGAAGCCGCGAGACTTCGTCAACCGGGGGGCCACCCCCACAAGCGGGCTGGATCGTTTTATGCGCAACCCTAACGCCCATTTCCGCATCAGGCACGGTCGAATGATTCCGCCTCCGGCTACACGAACCGGGACCGCAAGGCGCAGGACTGGTCGATCATGGATCTCGAAGATCTGCGGGATTTCGCTAAGACCAATGACGATTGATGATCTCACCATCATCATGGCGCGGAGCCGCCACGAGATTCAAAAGAAACTGATTGAACTTGGACTGTCCGCGGCGAAGAGCCCTGCCAACGACACAGACGAGAGCTAATTCGCCCTGTGAGACCCAATCAGGGAAATACGACGTGCCGCCGGCCGGGCAATTCCGCATCAGCGTGCAACACGAGACGTGAGCGTCGCAATCAGTGTGCACCCTGAGCGGAAGTACTTCCTGGCTGGCGCTTTGATGCTGGCGTTTCTGCTACTTCTGGCCGCCGCTGAGCACCTAGGCTGGGGGTAAGGCCCAACATCCGGCCGGCGCACAAGCGGGCTGACCCCGGCAGCGTTAACCATAAAGACACTTCTATTTTGTACCGCAGCTAACCGGGCCATGACAAAAAGGCAGCCTGTGTGAAGCACCTCACACTGGGGCGACGCATTGACGCCGCCGCGTAACGCGACCCTTACACCGCGTCTTTTGCGGCTTTGACCGGCCGTGCCCGCACGATCTTCCGGGCCGGCTTGGCCTTGAATGTCATGGGCTCTTTGGTGAACGGGTTGGTGCCCTGGCGCGCTTTCGTCGCGGGCTTTTTGATAACGACAAATTTCGCGAAGCCTGGAACGAGGAAGACGCCAGTCCTCTTGAGTTCTTTGTAGCCGATGGTCGCCAGGGTCTCGAAGACCTCCTTAACACCTTTCTTTGGCAGTTCGGTCTCGGCAGCGATTTTCTCAATCAATTGCGACTTCGTCATCTGCGTAGCCATTGGCGTTCTCTCCCGTGATTCGTGTTCAACCACAATAGGCGGAGCCGCAGCGCGTACCAAGCGCACTCCGGGATGATGAGCGCGCTCACAGAACCCGGCCAGCGCTTGGTCAGTCGAATCTGGCGAGTCTCACCTCAGCGGAGCCTGTCAACCAGATGGGCTCACCCTTTTGCTCTTTGAGCGTTCGCCCTCCTGTGCAACTGGGTGCAAAAATCCGTCCCCCCTTTCGGCAGAGCCTCGGTCACCGCGGTTGCGGAGGATCTGATTTTCAGTACAGACAGGAATGTGCCCCCAGCAGGAATCAGACGGAGCTGCTCTCAGCGTCGCCCATCATCCTCACCGCCCGGGACGCCGGCGGCGCGCAGTCCGCCGACGAAGCGGTCGGGAAACTCCTGGCCGTTGCAGAAGAACAACTCGTCTCGCGCGGTGCCCGTCGTGTAGTCCGGCTTGCGCTCGGTCAGCGCCACGGTGGCGAGGCGGGCCTGCGCTTTGTCGCCGAACTTGCCGAGCGAGGCGGCGAGCGTCGCGAACGCCCGATAGGTCGCGTTCGGCTGCCGGCTCGCGCGTCGCGCGAACTCGGCGGCCACGTCGTACTCGGCCAGCGCAAAGTGCACCCATGAGCGCACGTGATGGAAGCTCCACAGGTGGCTGTCGCGGGGACTGAGCATAGCGGCGCGCTCGAGCAGCGCCTCCGCCTCGAGAGCGCGGTTCGCCCACAGCAGATTGAACCCCTGTGCAAAGAAAGCTTGCGCGAAGCTCGGATTGAGCTCGATCGCCAGTTCAAGCTCGGTTGACGCCTCGTCGTTGCGATGCACGAGGCTGAGCGCGCGGCCAAGCACGCAACGGCAGAAGCTATCGCGGTCGTCGAGCGCGACCGAAGTACGCGCCTGCTGCAGGGCCGCATCGAGATGCGCTTGCCGGTCGCCGGACGCATCGTAGAGCGCCCGCTGCACTTTGAGGTAGCCGAGCGCGCCATGCGCGCGGGCGAACTCGGGATCGATCTCGATCGCGCGGCGGTAGAGCGCCTCGGCCTGATCGAAGCCGGGGGTGGTGAACGCCCAGAAGTTCCATAGCCCGCGCTGGTAGCAATCCCAGGCATCGAGGTCGCCGGGCGGCTTGCGGGCTGCGAGCTGCTGCTCGACCCGAGACAACTCCGGCTCGATCGTCGCAGCGATCTGGCGGGCCATCTCCTCCTGGATGCCGAAAATATCCTCGAGCGGCAGATCGTAGGTCTCGGTCCACAGCTGGGTGCCGTCCCCCGCCCGCACCAGCTCGGCGTTGATCCGCACCGCATCCTTGGTTTTGCGCACACTGCCGACCAGCACGTAGCGCACCGCGAGCGCCCCGCCGACCTCGCGCGCGTCGACCGTGCGGCCCTTGAACGCGCTGGTGGAATGGCGCGAGATCACGGTCAGCCAGCAGTTCCGCGCCAGCAGCCGGATGATGTCCTCGGTGATCCCGTAGCTGAAATAGTCGCCCTCTGCATTGCCGCCGAAATTGTCGAACGGCAGAACCGCGATCGAGGGCCCCGATGCCCGGGGCGTGGCATCGACCGGCTCGGCCGCGTCGCGCCTCGGCCCGCTCTCCGCCTCGGCCTTCGACGGTCCGACGATCGAAGGCGCGCCGTCGGTCACCGCACCAACGAAGCGGAAGCCGCGCTTGTGCAGCGTGCGGATGAACAGCTGGTCGTTGCCGTTGTCGCCGATCGCCTTGCGGACGGCGTTGATGCGGCTCGACAACGCTGCTCCGACACGATGCGCCCGTTCCAGATCGTCTCGATCAGCTCGTCCTTGCTGACGATGCGTTCACGGTTGCGCACCAGGTGCAGCAGCAGGTCGAACACCTGCGGCTCCATGTGCACGAACTCGCTCCCACGGCGCAGCTCCTGCTGGGCGACATCGATCTCGAAATCGGCAAAGCGAAGCACGCGATTCCCGTGTGGTTCCCGAAAATTCGGGCCGGCCGGATTCGCGCGGTAAGGCAAAATCAGGGTATCGTCCGTTTCGATGCTCACGATCCTACATCTCCTTGAACGTATGTCGCCACTCTGTTCAAGTCGCTGCGCCGGCTTGAAGCCGAGAACCTGTTTCTCCGTCATCAGCCCAACATCGCCTTGAGGCGACGGCCGCCACGTCTTTGGCTGCGTCTTCTGCTCCGGGCTGAGCGCAAGAATGGTCTCGGTTATGCAAAAGGATCCAGCGCTCGGAGAGTGGCGCCGGCCATCCACGCAATTCCGGTCATCTCGCGCTCCGGGCGGCGTCTTCGTTCGCTTCGATCTGCTCGGCTATTCGAATCCACAGCTTTTCCTGGGTTTCGTGAGCCCGGCGCCTGTGCGGCTCGCTGGCGTCTTTCGCCAGCCGCGCACACTCGTCAGCCTTCTGCCGATACCACAAGGAGTCGTGCATCCGCGGATATTGCCTCGGTCGGCCCTCGACGGTCTGTGCAAAATCGCTCAACAGGGCCGGCAAATTCCAACCGACACAAGCAGGTTAAGTCTTCACATTTGGCGCTGGATTCGCTATGATCGGCCATCGTCGCAAACGGTAGCCCCGTGAAGAAGCGCGGCAAGGCCTCGTTCGATCCGAAAGCTTTTCTCGCAAAAGTCGGCGAGGGAAAAACGATTGCCACATATCGCAAGGATGAGATCGTCTTCTCGCAGGGCGAGATCGCGGACGCAGTCTTCTACATCCAAAAAGGCAAAATCAAGCTCTCCGTCGTTTCGGAGCAGGGCAAGGAAGCCGTAGTCGCAATCTTGGCGCCTGGTCAGTTCTTTGGCGAAGGGTGTCTGAACGGCCACCCGCTGCGCATCGCAACCACGACAGCGATCGAAGACTGCGTCATCACCCGCTTGGATAAGGCCGTGATGGTCAGCACCATTCACAATGAGCCGGACTTTTCCGAACTGTTCATGGCGTATCTGCTGGACCGAAACAGCCGGATTGAAGAGGATTTGATCGACCAATTGTTCAACTCGAGCGAAAAGCGGCTCGCCCGGCTTCTGCTCCTGCTGGCAAATTTCGGCAGGGAAGGCAGGCCGCAGCCCATCGCCGGAAAGATCAGTCAGGAAACACTGGCGGAGATGATTGGCACAACGCGCTCGCGTGTGAGCTTTTTCATGAACAAGTTCCGCAAGCTGGGTTTCATCGAGTACAACGGAGA
Source organism: uncultured Alphaproteobacteria bacterium (assembly GCA_963788095.1). Lineage (GTDB taxonomy): Bacteria > Pseudomonadota > Alphaproteobacteria > Rhizobiales > Xanthobacteraceae > CAVTXS01. The sequence continues at coordinate 43,006 of CAWBFP010000044.1, forward strand.
AATCGAGGTCCACAATTCGTTGCTGAACGTCGTCCTGTACGACAGGCCCGAGGCGAAGGATGCAAGGAATTAGAATGGGTAACCCAGCGTGAAGGACAAGGCTTCCGATCGCTCTAGCAATGACTGGCACGGCTATGCGGGCCGGTGCCGAAAACGACCCAAATACCGTCGGGACCGCTGGTGGCGTCGAGCAGCGTCAGAGCCTAACCTGTGCTGACCCGCTCACGAACTGCCGCCGTCCACGCTGTAGGTTTGGCTGTGGCCGCACTCGGCGCACGCGCAGTGCGAAGCTCCATCGCGACGTCGCCCGGGTCGGCAGCTACGAGCTTGATGACCATCGCCCCCGAGCACATGGCGCAACGGGAAGCCGCCATGGCCGCCAGCCGCTCTTTCGTCGCCATCGGACGTCCTTCCGCCTCTCAAGCTACTGATCCTTGCGATACGCACCGGTGAGAGCGCTCGTCGGCTGCTGCCGATCCTTTTTACGAACGTGCAGAAAACGCACGAGCTGTCCCTTCATCGGAGCCGTTTTCCGCAAATCCCCGATCGACGTGGCTTGCATTCGAAGAGTTCGCGTTGGATCTTGGTCGGGAGAGTGTCCCACCGCATCATGACCGCTGCGCCAAGGCAGCCGAGCATCTGATCTTCCTCCTCGGCCAGCGCGGTGCCCTCATTCAAGTCGTGGACCATTGCCGGCATTTCTTCTCGAAACTGCTCGCCATCCATTCGGCGTTTTCCGCCAGGCTACCCGTGCGTGCCGGCGCGGGCCGTGAGCAATTTTGCACAGACGGAGCCGGTCCTCTGGGCTTACATCGCAGCCGAATACCCCGGCGCCGGGAGCCAAGGAGCACCATATGCCGAAGATTGCCCTCGCCAGAGTCGCAATGGACGACAGGAGCGAGTTGCTGCCGATGACGATCTGCGCGGTTCTGGTGCTCGCAGGCGGAATTGGCGCCTCGATTCTGTCAGCGATAAATATCACGCCGCCGTATGGTGACATCCTCTTGATCGCTGCCCTATTTGTGGCGGTGATCCCGATCTTTCCGATCGCCGTGTGGCTTGGCGCAATGTGGCCGGCTTGAGTAAAGCGGGCTTCGCCGTTCCGGGAACGGCGACATGCCGGACAAAGAGACCTAAACGCCTGAGCGACGAAAGGGCGCTTGCCAGGTGGAACAACTAAGGCGGCGCGCCGAGGTCTGGTGATCTCGCCGCGCCAGTTCAGATGCCGCCCCAGCCGATGGTTGGCGTCCTCTTGTCCAGGTGCCGAACATCCTACTCTTGACCGAGGGAAGCCGAGCCCGATCATTGGGCCTGCGAATTCATGAACCAGAGCCGCCAGATAGTCACAGCTCGCGCGATGACGTGCGCGGGAGTCCCGGTCCTTACCGGCTACCGCGAGCCCAGTTTGGCGCGCAGCATGCTCGAGCTTCTCATCACGGCCGTGCCGTTTGCCTTTCTCTGGATGCTGATGTGGGCCGCCCTCGACGCCGGTTATTGGCCTTGCCTCGTGCTCGGCCTTCCGGCCGCCGGCTTCCTGGTACGCCTCTTCATGATCCAGCACGATTGCGGCCATGGGTCGTTCTTTCGCCATCGTCTGGCGAATGACTGGGTCGGGCGGGCCATCGGCGTACTGACCCTGACGCCTTACGGCTTCTGGCGACGCACCCACGCTCTTCACCACGCAAACTCGGGTAATCTCGATCATCGCGGGCTCGGCGACATCGATACGCTGACGGTGCGCGAATATCTGTCGTTGTCCCGCTGGGGTCGGCTTCGATATCGCCTGTACCGGCACCCGATCTTGATGTTCGGCTTCGGGCCCGCCTATATGTTCGTCTTCAAGCATCGCTTGCCGATCGGATTGATGCGGAGTGGCTGGCAACCCTGGCTCAGCACGATGGCAACCAACATCGCGATCGCGATTGTGGTCGCAACGTTGATCAGTCTAATCGGCATCGGCCCGTTCCTGCTTGTACACCTGCCGATCGCCCTGCTCGCGGCTTCGGTCGGAGTCTGGCTGTTTTACGTTCAGCATCAGTTCGAGGACACTTTCTGGGCCGATGATGAGGGCTGGAATTTTCAGCAAGCGGCGCTCCAGGGCAGCTCGCACTATGATTTGCCGGGCGTGTTGCGCTGGTTCACCGCCAATATCGGCGTGCACCACGTCCACCACCTGTGCAGCCGAATCCCCTACTACCGCCTGCCACGCGTGGTACGGGATCATCCGCAGCTCGCTGCGGTCGGGCGGCTTACGCTGCGCCAGAGTCTCAAGTGCGTGCGCATGGTTCTTTGGGACGAGAGGCAGCGCCGGCTTATCTCCTTTCGCGAGCTGCATGCCGTGACGTCGGCAACGGAGAGCAATGAAGCGTCGCCCGTGGCACAATTCCTGGCACGGGAGTGCTCTAGTCGCTTATCCCCCGGGCTCAATCCGACACATGACGAAGTCCGTTGACGCCTCTGCAGTCTGCCAGATCCGGAAATCGTTCGGGTTGGGAGAGCACGCTACGGGAGTCTCAAGTGGTCGGAACAGCTTATGACCACAGCTTCGCGCTGCCCAGTCTCCCGGCCGCTTGCAGAACGACGCCGAGCACACCGGCGGCCGGCGTCCGAAAACCTCCAAGTGAGGCCAATTGAGATACTGGCGGTCCCGACAGTTCTGTTAGGGGCCTTCTGCGTCAACCACTTACATCGACTGACGGCCCTTATTGGCTCGATCCGATGTCTAAGGGTTCGCGCGCACTGATTGACGCGCCGACCGCCTTCACCTCTCCCACAACGGCGGGGAGGAGGTGAGCAATTTTAAACAGCCCCGCTCGGTCAACGGACTTAAGCTTAAAGCGTCGGTGTTACGCACGCGCCCCCTGGGGAGGAAAAATGCTGACTGAAATAGCGACGCGAAACAGTCTCCGCTCCGGCAGGATCGACAAAAAGGAACCGTCGGCCCTTGATATCGCGGTCGGCAGGATCGGATTTCGGAAACGGTTCGGGATTAACGAGGAAATTTATGGAGCAAACGAGCGCGCTGACTACTTCTACAAAGTCGTCAGCGGGTGCGTTCGCTCTTACACAGTCGTTGAGGATGGGCGACGCCTGATTGCAGCCTTTTATCTGCCCGGCGACATTTTCGGTCTTGAGCCCACGGAACGGCACCTGTTTTCAGCGGAGGCCATCTTTGACGCTGAAATGCTTGTCATCAATCGTAACGAAGTAATGCAGTCGGCAGCGCGAGAAAACACGTTGGCGCGCGACCTATGGGCACATGTGGCTAACGAGCTTCACCGTACGCAAAGCCATCTACTCTTGCTCAACAAAAGCGCCTCGGAACGGGTGGCCACCTTCCTGCTCGAGATGGGCGACCGCACTCGGCACGACCGCACTCGGCACCGGGACGAAATTGGGTTGCCAATGTCACGCCAAGACATTGCCGATTATCTGGCGGTTACCAGTGAGACCGTATCCCGCATGCTGACAAAGCTCGAGAACACTTCGGCGATCGCCCTACGAACCACTAGAAGCATCGTGCTGCGAGATCGTGCTGGGTTGGAGCAAATGGTCATCTGAGCCGTTTGCTTCGCCGCTCGTCATCCAGATGTTCACCGCGCGAGTCAGCCACCGCTGCCATCGCGGCTTGGCTTAGAATTTCATCAGAGCTTCCAGCTGACCCATGAATTCATAGCTGTTAGCTAAGCGGTACCAGCACTGCTCAATGTGCAGGTAAGTGAGCCTCTTGTCGGGATCGGTCTCAGCATCGTGTAGCAGGCGCGCCTCAACCCCCTTGTCCAGGCACGCGGCCATTCTTGGGCTGGTTTGGCGTAGCATCGTAGCCCCCCAGGGGCCCCGGCGGCGAGCTTCCTCGCGTAACACATTACCTTAAGCCACAAAGGGCGAAGAAAAATGATCAGGATCAAAGTCTACGATTT
>CAWBFP010000045.1:0-117457 GCA_963788095.1 uncultured Alphaproteobacteria bacterium
CGGGAGAAGGAAATATGCCTCATCAGACGCCGATGGACGCGATTGCCGCAGCGATTGAGCGCGCGAATATCGACTTCCCTAACTCTGAAGGCGGGGCACCTGGTCCCACACATATCGGCCGATGAAGGAATGCTGCCATCTGGCTCAAGCAGTGATCTCAGGGTTGGAAAAATGGGGCTACTCAATAGTCCCTTCGGTGAAATGAGCTGCAATCTGCAGCGCTCCTCTTATCTGCGCAAGGTCGTTTGTCAGTTTCCCCTCGTTCGAGGCAACCATTCAGAGGTTTTCATGCAGGATCTTTCACCACGGTTCGTTGACACGGTGGAAGCCACTCGTCTGGGCGTTCAGTCAGGTTGGTACGGCACGAAGGCGAGTGGAACTTTCGTGACCGGGCCCCATCAGACCGAGCAGGATTGTGAGCGGACGCTCGCCGCGGCGCAAGAAGTAAGCGGCTCGGACGACTGCAATGAAAGTCGTGTCGTCTTCCGGCCGGCGTCATGAAACGAAGATCCTCAGCCCAGCAGCGACCGGTACAGGTCGAGATAGCGGTCGGCCATGCGGTCGACCGTGAAGCGCGCGGCGACCGCCGCGCGGCAGGCGGCGCGATCGATCTCGCCGATGCGATCGATCGCCTCCACGGCGTCATCGACGCTGTCGACCAGGAAGCCGGTCACGCCGTGGTCGATCAGCTCCGGCATCGATCCGCGGTTGGAGGCGATCACCGGCGTGCCGCAGGCCAGCGCCTCCACGACCGATAGTCCGAACGGCTCGTCGAAGTTGACGAGGTGGAGCAGCGCGCGCGCCGAGCCAAGGGCTTGCGCGCGCGCCGCCCCGCCCACCGCGCCGCGAAAGATCACGGAGCGCTCGTCGAGCGCGGGCGCGACCTGCGCGTCATGATAGTCCTGATCCTGGACGATGCCGGCCATGATCAGCCGCCGGCCCGCGCGGCGCGCCGCCGCGATCGCCTCCGCGGCGCCCTTGTCCGGGTGGATGCGGCCGAAGAACAGCAGGTCTTCGCTGCCGCGCGGGTCGAAGGGAAAGTCCTCCAGCCGGATGCCGTGGTGGATCGTCGCCGCATAGCGCAGGTCCGGATGGCGATCGGCGTCGCTGATCGCGACATAATGCACGCGATCCTCGTATGCCTTGAAGACGGGCAGGATGCGCTGCGAGGAGAAGCCATGGATCGTCGTCACCAGCGGCGTCTCCACCAGCCGCGAGAAGGCGAGCGGCACGAAATCGGCCTGGTTGTGGATGAGGTCGAACTCGCCCGCGCGCTCGAACACATGGGCGACGTGGAGCATCTCCCACACCTTGGCGTCGATGCCGGGGTCCTCCGAATAGGGCGCCGGGCAGACGCCGGCGAGCTTGCCCGCGGTCGCGCTGTCCTGCGTGGCGAACAGCGTCATGTCGACGCCGCGCGCGACCAGCGCCTCGGTCAGCAGGCTGGTCACCAGCTCCCACGGCCCATAATGGCGCGGCGGGGTGCGCCAGGAGATCGGCGCCAGCATGGCGATACGCAAGCGGTTGCTCCTTCCTTACGATGAGCCCTCAGGATCACGCCTTCGTCCGCCCGCAGCAGCAGGGCGCCGTCTCCGGCCAGCGTCGCGCCGGCGACCGTGGACAGAGCGTCCGGCAATCGCGCGCCCACTCCGGCAACGCCAAGCGACTGCGGCCGTCTCGCCGAGATTGAGCGCCACGATCAGTCGCTCCGCGCCGTGCCGGCGCTCATAGGCGAGCACGTCGCCGTCCGTGTCGAGCAGCGTGATGTCGCCGATCGACAGCGCCGGATGCGCACGCCTTACAGCCAGCAGCCGGCGGTAGAGCGTCAGGATCGAATGCGGCTCCTCCGTCATCCGCGCGACGTTGCGCGTCGGCCAGTCGGCATTGAGCGGCAGCCACGGCTTGCCCGTGGTGAAGCCGGCATTCGGGCTCCCGTCCCACGGCATCGGCGTGCGGACCGGATCGCGGCCCAGGCCGAGCCCGGGCTCGCGCAGCTCGCGCGGGTCCTGAACCTGCGCGGGCGGGATCGCGACGTCGCTCATGCCGAGCTCGTCGCCATAGTAGAGCGTGGGCGTGCCGCGCAGCGTCAGCAGCAGCATCGCGGCGACGCGGGCCTGGGCCTGCCCGCGCCTCGTGGCGACGCGCGGCCGGTCATGGTTGCCGAGCACCCAGTTCGGCCAGCCGCCCGCGGAAGCGCGGCCTCGTAGTCGGCGATCAGCGTCGCGAGCGAGCGCGCCTCCCATGGCGCATCGATGAGCTGGAAGTTGAACGGCAGGTGCACCTCGGCGCGTTCGCGGCCGTAATAGTGCATCAGCCGGTCGACCGGCAGGTAGATCTCGCCGATCAGCACGCGCTCGCCCTGTCCTGTGGCGCCGTAATTGTCGGCGATGGCGCGCATGTCGGCCGCGATGGCGTGCACCTCGGGCTGGTCGGTCGAATGGAGCTGGAGCACGCGGTGCATGTCGCCCATCGCCGGCCGATAGGCGGGGTTGGGCGGATTGTCCGGGAAGTCCGCCGCCTTCACCATGTGCCACAGCACGTCGATGCGGAAGCCGTCCACGCCGCGGTCGAACCAGAAGCGCATCACGTCGAACATCGCCGCCCGCACGGCCGGATTGCGCCAGTTGAGGTCGGCCTGCTCCTTCAGGAACGCGTGGTAGTAATATTGGCCGGTGGACTCGTCCCGTTCCCAGGCCGAGCCGCCGAAATCGCTGATCCAGTTGTTGGGCGGCCCGCCATCGGGGGCGCCGTCGCGCCAGATGTACCAGTCCCGTTTCGGATTGTCGCGCGAGGAGCGGCTCTCGACGAACCACGGATGCCGGTCGGAGGTGTGGTTGGGCACGAAGTCGAGCAGGACCTTGAGCCCGCGCGCATGGGCCTGCGCCAGCAGATCGTCGAAATCGGCGAGCGTGCCGAAGCGCGCATCGATGCCGCAATAGTCCGCGACGTCATAGCCGAAATCGGCCATCGGCGACGGGTAGATCGGCGAGATCCAGATCGCGTCGACACCGAGGCCGGCCAGATAGTCGAGCCGCCGCGCGATTCCCTTGAGGTCGCCGATGCCGTCGCCGTTGGTGTCCTGGAACGAGCGCAGATAGATCTGGTAGATCACGCCGGTCTGCCACCAGAGCGCGGTCATGCGAACAGAGCCTTCGGCCTGCGCGTGATGCGGCCGGCAGGCGGACCTCGGTTGGCGGCAATGTAAGCTTTCAAATTCGTGCGGTGGTGACCCCCGTGTGCTGAAGCTGAAACTTGTCGCCGTGCCGTGCATCGAATTCGTGGCTGACGGCGTAACCTGCGATCGTTCCGACGGTGCCGAACATCAGGGCTCCGACCAGAACGGCGCCGACGGGTCCCGCGCGGGGAAACAGCAGGAAAACCCCGGCAACGATTTCCAGGCAACCAACGATCATGACAGCGCTCTTTCCGAGCCCTACCATGGCGAACCGCTCCAGCATGAATTCCATGCCTGCGAGCTTCGCGTAACCGGCTGCGAGAAACAAAATACCGATGAATATCTGAAAGGCGTAGAGCGCGATGATCGTCATGGTGTCCCCGACGATCGCTTTGGCCGTTGCTCTGGAACGATCGTCTTTGACGAACTGGGGTGCAGGCCCCGCGTTTGCAAGTCTGCTTGCTCGACAACCGGCACGGAATCCGGCGAGCCGAAGCGAGCGCGGGCTACCGGGGGTCCAAAGGCGGTCTGAACGGGCCCCTCGCCGCCTGCGCTGCCGGCTTCTCGGCCCCCTGCGCGGAGGCGAAATCGTTGCTTTTGGTCGCCGTGGCTGAAACGCACTGAAAAAGAGACGCTCCCTTCAACAAGCGACGTCGTGCGCCCCTAGTAAACCGGCTGCGTCGTAGCCATGTGCGACTGTTCGCAGCGGCAAATCGACCACGAAAACCAAAAACGCTGGGGATCGGGAGACCGCCTTGCTGCTCAAGCTGCTGCTGACGCGAGAGCCGCTGTCCATCCATGGTCCACCCTGACGATGCCTTCGCGCATTCGATCGGGCTGGCTTACGGCAAGACCGAAGCCTGGTACATCCTGTCGTCTCATCAGGCCTCTCGTACAGGACGACGTTGAGCAAGGAATTGTGGACCTCAATTTCTCCGTTGTACTCGATGAAACCCAGCTTGCGGAATTTGTTCATGAAAAGCTCACGCGCGAGCGCGTCGTGCCGATCATCTCCGCCATGTTGCCTGACTGATCGTTCCGGCGATTGGCTGCGGCCTGTCTTCCTTGCCGAAATTTGCCAGCGAGCAGAAGCGGGCCAGGCGTTTTTCGCTGGAATTGAACAATTGGTCGATCAAGTCCTCCTCAATCCGGCTGTTTCGGTCCAGGAGATACGCCATGAACAATTCGGAAAAGTCCGCCTCATTGTGGATCGTGGCGACCATGACCGCCTTATCCAAGCGAGTGATGACGAAGTCTTCGATCGCCGCGGTGGTTGCGATGCGCAGCGGGTGGCCGTTCAGACACCCTTCGCCAAAAAACTGACCGGGCCCCAAGATTGCGACCACCGCCTCCTTGCCCTGCTCCGAAACGACGGTGAGCTTGATCTTCCCTCTTTGGATGTAGAAAACCGCGTCCGCGACCTCTCCCTGGGAAAACGATCTGATCCTTTCGATACTTAGCTATCGTTTTTCCTTCGCCGACTTTGGCCAGAAATGTTTTCGGATCGAATGCCGTCTTGCGGCGCTTCTTCACGTTGGTCTTCCCTTTGCGAAGATGGACGATTGTAGCATTCCAATGCCAAAATGGGAGGGTCAGCGACTGTCGGCTCATGCCGTTTGAATTTTCCGGCTCGCAATGAGCGGTTTTGCACAGACCGCCGAGGGCCGACCGACGCAGTATCCGCCGATGCACGAATGGCGGCGCGATGACGCTGATCCGGATCGAGCCGGTATGGCGGCGCTTGGGCCCGACGCCGAACCCGGGCCTGTTGCAAAACCTCGATCGACGGGATGCGCGCTTCCCGGACAGCGCGTTATTGCGATCGCGCAATTATCGTCGGGCAACGACTGGTCCGTCGGTCCACTAACGCATGTCTCGCAAAGCCTGCTTGATCCGGGGTCGAAACCGGCTTTGCGTCAAGGGCGTCGCAAACAACTAGCTAGAGCGAGATGACGAATTCGAAGAAGTTCATTCCACTCGTCGAGATGGAGGTGCGATTGTGACGCAGTTGAGCCGCTTGGCCTTCATCGGCAATTCGCTCCCGCGCCGCTGCGGAATAGCGACCTTCACGACCGACCTGCAGCAGGCGATCGCGCATCAGCGCCCATGTGGAAACATCGATCGTGGCGATGAACGATCACGGTCATGCCTACGATTATCCGCCCGTCGTGCGTTTTCAGATCCACGATGACAAGATCGAGGACTACGCGCGCGCGGCCGATTTCCTGAATGCCGGCCGGTTCGACGTCGTCTCGCCTGCAGCATGAGTTCGGCATTTTCGGCGGCGAGGCCGGCGGGCACATCATGGCGCTGCTGTCGCGGCTGACCATGCCGATCGTCACGACGCTGCATACCGTTCTGGCCGAGCCGACACCGGTGCAACGCGATGTCATGGATCGGATCGTCGAGGTGTCGTCGCGGGTCATCGTCATGGCCGAGAAAGGCCGCGAGCTGCTGCGCGCCGTGTATCGGGTGCCGGCGGACAAGATCGAGGTCATCCCGCACGGCATTCCCGATTTCGCATTCGTCGAGCCCGAGCAGGCGAAGGCCAAGCTGGGCTTCAGCAACAGGGCCGTCATCCTGACGTTCGGCCTGCTCTCGCCGAACAAGGGCATCGAGGTCATGATCGATGCCATGCCGTCGATCCTGAAGAGCCGGCCCGATGCGGTCTACGTCGTGCTCGGCGCGACGCATCCCAATCTCGTCCGCGAGCAGGGCGAGGCCTATCGCGAAAGCCTCGTGGCGCGCGTGCGCGGAGCTCGGCATCGAGGATCATGTCGTGTTCCTCGACCAGTTCGTCGACCAGGCGACGCTGCTGGACTTCATCTCGATGTGCGACGTCTACGTCACGCCCTATCTCAATGAGGCGCAGATGACGTCAGGCACGCTGGCGTACAGCTTCGGGCTGGGCAAGGCGGTCGTCTCGACGCCCTATTGGCACGCAGAGGAGTTGCTGGCCGACGGGCGCGGCATTCTGGTGCCGTTCGGCGATTCCGCGGCCATCGGCAGCGAGATCGCCGGCCTGCTGACCGACGACCCGCGGCGGCAGGCGATGCGCAAGCGCGCCTATGCGGGCAGCCGCTCGATGACCTGGGAGCGAACCGCGGAGCGCTACCTGGCCGCTTTCGAAAGTGCGCGGCGCGGGCATCGGCTCAAGGTCATTGCGCGGCTCGACGACAACGTGGCCTCCCGCGACAGTCAGACTCCGCCGGAGATGCGGACCGGCCATCTTCTGTCGATGTGCGACGACACCGGGCTGTTCCAGCACGCGGTCCATTCCGTGCCCGATCGCGCTCACGGCTATTGCGTCGACGACAATGCCCGCGCGCTGCTGCTGGCCTGCGCGCTCAACGCCCCCGGCGAGCAGCGCCTGCCCGAGGCCTTGACGGCGCGGTTCGCGCGCTTTCGTCCAGCATGCGTGGAATCCCGATACCCGGCGGTTTCGCAACTTCATGAGCTTCGATCGGCGCTGGCTCGAAGAGCGCGGCTCGGAGGACAGCCACGGGCGGACGCTCTGGGCCTTGGGCGAGTGCGCGCGCCGCGATGCGAGTGCCTCGCGGCGGCGCTGGGCCGCCGCCTTGTTCGCCGAAGCGCTGCCGGCGGCGGAGAGCTTCAGCTCGCCGCGCGCATGGGCCTTCACGCTGCTCGGGCTGGACGCCTATTGCGCCGTGACCGACGCGGATTCCGTCGCCAAGCGTATCCGGCAGCTCCTCGCCGACAGATTGATGTCCATCCTGTCGCCGTCGAGACGAAGGATTGGGTCTGGTTCGAGGAGGGGCTGGCCTACGACAACGCGCGCCTGTCGCAGGCCCTGATCGTCACGGGAATGTCGACCGCGACGCCGCCTATGTCGCGGCGGGCTTGAGATCCTTGCGCTGGCTCATGACGCTGCAGACGACGCCGGCCGGCTTTTTCCGGCCGGTCGGTACGCAGGATTCGGCGACCAGCGCCAGGCGCCGCGGGCGTTCGATCAGCAGCCCCTGGAGGCCACGGCGGCGATCTCGGCCTGCCTTGCGGCATGGCGTGCCGATGGCGATCCCGCGTGGAAAGCCGAGGCGGCGCGTGCATTCGCCTGGTTCCTCGGCGGCAACGATCTCTCGCTGCCCCTGGTCGATCTCGGAAACGGGAGCTGCCGCGACGGGCTGCATCCCGACCGCGCGAACGAGAACAGGGGCGGCGAATCCGTGGTATCCTATCTTCTCGGCCTCGCGGAGATGCGTCAGCTCGCGCTCGCGAGCAGCGACAGCGCGAAACGTGCGCCGCTCCACGCCTTGCGTGCTTGAGCTCCTGCGAACTCTCACTCGAACGACCGAGGACACTCTGTCACAGGTCACCTTCCTGAACCGGCAGGCTTTCCATCTGCGCCCCGATCCGGCGCGGGTGGTCGTGCGGCCATTCAAGCCGGCGACCGAGCCGCGCGACCTCAATCCCACCGACAAGACCCGCGCGAACCATATCGTCGACCGCGTGCTGGCGCTGGATCCCGAGATGGCCGCCCAGCCAGCTGGCCGACGTGCTCGAGAATTTCCAGGCCGCCACCGCAACCTGCTCGCGACCTTCGAGGCGCGCGCCGACGAGATGGAAGACGCCTTTGCGCCGCATGCGACTTTCACCCAGGAGCAGCGCCGGCTGGTCGGCGCCTATTTCCTGCACGAGTATTCCTTCGAAGCGGCGGCACTGTTCAATCCGAGCATCGTCTCCCATCCCGATCAGTCCGGCGCGCCGGAGGCGGGCGTCGCTTCATCCTCAGCCTGCGCGCGGTCGGCGAAGGGCATGTTTCCTCGCTGACATTCCGATCGGGATTCATCGCGGCCGACGGCAGCGTGACGGTCGATCCGACCGCGCGGCTTGCGGCCATTCCGCGGGTGAAAAATCGGACACGGGCGCGGACGGGGACGACGTCGAACTGGTCTTCAGGCCGGACGAGGACATCAGCGAGCGCGTGATCTTTCCCGTCACCCTGTCCCAGTCGAACGGCATCGAGGATGCGCGCTTCGTGGAATTCGACGACGGCGGGCGAAAGACCTTTTACGCGACCTACACCGCCTATAGCGGCACGGCGATCCGATCCGAGTTGATCGAGACCCGCGATTTCGTGTCCTTCCGCATGTCGCCGCTGCGGGGAACCGCCGCACGGAACAAGGGCATGGCCCTGTTTCCCCGCAAGATCGACGGCAAGTACGCCATGATCGGCCGGCAGGACAACGAGAACCTCTATCTGATCTATTCGGACGACCTGCTATTCCTGGGATGGCGGCGTTGCGATCCTGAAGCCTCAATTCCCGTGGGAGTTCGTGCAGATCGGCAATTGCGGGTCGCCGATCGAGCTCGACGAGGGCTGGCTGCTGCTGACCCACGGCGTCGGTCCGGTGCGGAAATACTCGATCGGCGCGGTTCTGCTCGACAAGGAAGATCCCTCCAGGGTCCTTGCGCGCTCGCGCGAGCCGCTGGTCCGGCCCGAACCGTCGGAGCGCGAGGGATACGTCCCCAACGTCGTCTACACATGCGGGGCGATGCGCCACAACGACCAGATCATCTTGCCGTACGCGGTCTCCGACACATTCTCCAAATTCGCGACGATCAAGATTGCCGCTCTGATGCAGAGCTTCGAGAACGGCAGTCCCTGAAGCATGAAGTTCCCTGAGTGGCGCTCGCCTGACGGTACATCGCGGCGTTCTTCTCCAACAGACTGAGTTCGCGCGTTTGCCGACCTGCCGAGCCTCGGAAGGCGTCGAGGAGGTCGTGATCTCCCGAGAGGTCGTGGAGGGAGACCGCACGGCCGCTCTACATCTACAGCGTTCGCGCCGGCGACGTGGACGCGAGCGCATCGTAGGACGAGCCTCGCCGCACCGACGCGAGCCTGGCCACTTCGACCGCTGCGGCTCGGGCCGGGCATTCTGGTGATTTGGCGGTTTTCCCGGCTCAGAGGGATCCTGGCGCATGGCCTTGCCGTTTTGAGCGGTACGGCGACGGAAAGAGGTGCGGTTTTGCGTTTGCGACTATGCCCTCATCACCGCGACGAGCGGTCCAATGCCCATGACGTTCATGACGCGCGTGAGATTGTAGGCGAGCACGTAACGCCATCTCGGTTGCTACGCGTGGCAGCGTATTCATCAGAAAGTGGGTTGCGCGCCATCCGGGCCTTGATCGTGCCGAAGGGGTGCTCGACCGTCTCGCGCCGTTGGACGGCCGAGACTTCAAAATCTTGCAGAGCCGCGGCCATAACCTGAATATTGAAATGTCGGCCGACTGGTTCAATTCGGTATGAGGATCACTAATCTCGATCCTTCTCGACGGAAATACGGAAGCCGCGTTCAGTGCCGAGTTGGTGACCGCAGTCAGCACAGAAGGCTTCGTCCCAATCTCCATCTGTTGGCACGCGATGAACAGTAACCTGATTCCAAGTGTCGCACTTAAAGCAGTGCTTTTTAAAAGTGCGGGAAATACGTCTGGATCGTGGCTCACTGCTGCTCTCCATCATTCTAAGCAGCTGAATTGGCTGATCGCGAAGCTCCACGCTGTCCGCGAGTTCTTGCGAGTAGGACACATTCGCGCACGTAACCCTCAAATTCTTTCGCCATGGGCATGCACTCCATTGCCTATTGCCTGTCCCTTCTCAAAACCTTACCTACGGCAGGAACCGTGGTGGTTTCCGCCCAATGAGCGGCTGGAATCACCAAGCTTGCTCGAGTGGATGACGTTTTGAAAAGTGACAGCCGCCTCGGCACCTGTATCGCGATCGTTCAATGCGCGGTGAGCGTCGAGGCTTCCTCCTCGACCGGGGCCTCCTCGGGCACGGCCGCTGCGGTGGTCGTGGTCTCGTCCCACTCGATCGGCTCCGGCTTGCGCGTCATCGCGCGAGCGAGCACCTCGTCCATGCGCGAGACCGGAACGATCTCGAGCCCACTCTTGATGCTGTCCGCGATTTCGACAAGATCCTTGCCGTTCTCTTCGGGAATGAGCACTGTTTTGATGCCCCCGCGCAAGGCCGCGAGCAGCTTCTCCTTGAGACCGGCGATCGGCCACACGCGGCCGCGCAGCGTGATTTCGCCGGTCATGGCGACGTCGCGACGCACCGGAATGCCGGTCATCACCGAGACGATCGCAGTGGCCATGGCGACGCCGGCGGAGGGTCCGTCCTTCGGGGTCGCGCCTTCCGGCACGTGCACGTGGATGTCGCGCTTGTCAAACAAGGGCGGCTTGATGCCAACGGCGACCGCGCGCATGCGCACGTAAGACGCCGCCGCCGAGATCGATTCCTTCATCACGTCGCGCAGGTTGCCGGTCACCGTCATCCGGCCCTTGCCCGGCATCATGGCGGCTTCGATGGTGAGCAGCTCGCCGCCGACGTCGGTCCAGGCGAGCCCGGTGACGATGCCGATCTGGTCCTTGTCCTCGACCTCGCCGTAGCGGTACTTCGGCACGCCGAGATAATCCGCGAGGTTGTTGGCCTCGACCTTAACCGATTTCTTCATCGACATGATCAGTTCCTTGACCGCCTTGCGGATCAAGGTCGAGAGCTCGCGCTCGAGGTTGCGCACGCCCGCCTCGCGCGTGTAGCGGCGGATGATGGTCAGTAGCGCCTCGTCGTCGATCGCCCATTCCTTGGAGTCGAGGCCGTGCTTGGTGATCGCGTGCGGGATCAAGTGCTTGCGCGCGATCTCGACCTTCTCGTCCTCGGTGTAACCGGCGATGCGGATGATCTCCATGCGGTCCATCAGCGGCGGCGGGATGTTGAGCGTGTTCGCCGTGGTGATGAACATCACGCTCGAGAGATCATAGTCGACCTCGAGGTAGTGGTCGTTGAAGGTGTGGTTCTGCTCGGGGTCGAGCACTTCGAGCAGTGCCGAAGATGGATCACCGCGGAAGTCGGAACCCATCTTGTCGACTTCGTCGAGCAGGAACAGCGGGTTCGAAGTTTTGGCCTTGCGCATCGACTGGATGATCTTGCCCGGCATGGAGCCGATATAGGTGCGCCGGTGACCGCGGATCTCCGCCTCATCGTGCACGCCGCCGAGCGAGAAGCGCACGAAGTCGCGGCCGGTCGCCCTCGCGATCGACTTGCCGAGCGAGGTCTTGCCGACGCCAGCCGGGCCGACCAGGCACAGGATCGGCCCGGTCAGCTTGTTGGCGCGCTGCTGGACCGCGAGGTATTCGACGATCCGCTCCTTGACCTTGTCGAGACCGTAATGATCATTGTCGAGAACCTCCTGGGCAAGCTTGAGGTCCTTCTTGATCTTGGAGCGCTTGGCCCACGGGATCGATAGGAGCCAGTCGAGGTAATTGCGCACTACAGTGGATTCCGCCGACATCGGCGACATCTGCCGGAGCTTCTTGAGCTCGTGCGTCGCCTTCTCGCGCGCCTCCTTCGAGAGCTGGGTCTTCTTGATCTTGTCCTCGATCTCGGCAAGCTCGTCCTTGCCTTCCCCGTCACCGATCTCTTTCTGGATCGCCCTCATCTGCTCGTTGAGGTAGTACTCGCGCTGGGTCTTCTCTATCTGCCGCTTGACGCGGGTGCGAATGCGCTTCTCGACCTGCAGCACCGAAATCTCGCTCTCGATCAGGCCGAGCACCTTCTCCAGCCGCTCGGTGACCGCCGTGGTCTCCAGGATCGTCTGCCGGTCGGGAATCTTGAGGGTTAGGTGCGAGGCGATGGTGTCGGCGAGCTTGGCATAGTCCTCGATCTGCTGGACGACGCTGACTACCTCGGGCGGCACCTTCTTGTTGAGCTTCACGTAGCTCTCGAACCCGGTGGTGGCCGAGCGCGCTAAGGCCTCCGTTTCGACGCGCTCACCTATCGTGTCGCCGAGCACGACCGCCTCGGCCTCGTAATACTCGCTGCGATCGGTGTACTTGAGCACTTTCGCGCGCTGAGCGCCCTCGACCAGTACCCTGACGGTGCCGTCGGGGAGCTTGAGCAGCTGCAGCACGCTCGCAAGCGTGCCAACCTCGTAGATCGCCTCCGTTGCCGGATCGTCGTCGGACGCGTTCTTCTGGGTGGCGAGCAGGATGAAGGTGTCGGACCGCATCACCTCCTCGAGCGCGAGGGTCGATTTCTTGCGTCCGACGAAGAGGGGCGCGATCATGTGCGGAAATACGACGATGCCGCGCAGCGGCAGCACCGGATAGGCCCGGGTCTCACCGGGAATGAGTGGTGGTCGAGGCTTAACGCTGGTCATGGCCCAAAGTCCTTTTTATTGTCCCTCTCCGCCGCGACCGGCCAGTGCGCAGCCGCGACAGAGTCCGATGGGCCGAGAAGGAAATACGGGCCGCCGCAGCAACATCCGCGCCCAAAGGGCAGGTATGATACCCTGTGTCCCTTCTCAAGACCTCATCCGCCTGAGAAAACTCAATGATTCCCGGCGCCTTTAGGTCGGAAATCACCAAGATTCCTCACATGGATGAAGTTTTGAGAAGGCCTTGCATTCAGTCGCATCTGCGCCGGATCGTAGGCGCCTATGCCGCCTGCTATAATGGGTCGAGGACCCATCGATCTCTGAACAAGAAGCACCGTTCCATCGCGCTATTCAGCGCCTCGGCGTCATCACGTCACAAGCCTGTCCTCGGCGGCCTTCACCACCAATATTGCAGAATCTATTTTCGGTACACACAAGGTCACAGCGGGTCTCATCGGATAGGTGCTTGGCTCTGTCTCCACCGTCAGTGAGCCGTCCTCTCGCTTGGACTTGTCAATGACGGGAATGTGCGGAGCGATCTTCCTCTCGTTAACGATCCAGTTGAGCGTCACCGCCGACCCATGGCGGTATCCGCTGCAAGCCGTTCGGGCTTCAGGCCGAAGCGTTCCTCGGTGCGGTCGATCATCGCGCCAACCTCTGCTTGACGAATCGCGCGCGAAGCCTCGACGTCGACGATCTCTCCGAACTTCACGTCAACCAGATAGTTGTTGGCGTAGGCGAAAGACGCTGGTCCTCGCGTCCTCTCATCGCGCCGGTCCATTGCGCGGCCGGATCGGACGGCGAGACAAACTTCGGCGTCACATCGCTCGCCGCGCCAAAGGCCGCGTCATCGAGGGTTGCCAGATACTCCCTCACCGCCCGGCTCGCTGTCTCGGGATCAGCCGTCTTCTTCCATTCCGAGCCAGGGATCGAGCGCTGCTTGTTGGTGTCAGCCACAATCAGGCTCGCATCGACCGCAAACCCTTCGCCACCGACCAACCCGGCCGCAATGCATGCCTCAACCACTCGTTCGAAGACCTGGCGGAAGATGTCGCTATCTCGGAAGCGCTCGTTGCGGGCGCGCGAGAACGCCGAATGGTCCGGGATCTTATCCTCAATGCTCAAGCCGCAGAACCAGCGATATGCCATGTTGACCTGAACCTCACGACAGAGCGACCGTTCCGAGCGGATGGCGAACACATAGCCGACGAGCAGCATTCGAATCATGAGCACTGGATCGATCGACGGCCGGCCTCGCGCAGAGTAATGGGGTCCGAGCTCCGCGTGGACCCAGGAAAGGTCCAACACATCGGCGATCTCGCGCACACGGTGATCGGCCGGAACGACCTCATCGAGGCGGAATGAATAGAAAAACTGACCTTGGTCCCGCTTGAGCCGTCCCATCATCGCTCGCCTCCACAGCGAATCGCATGACAGCGACGGAATCACTCCTCCCCGAGCTCATCAATGATTTTTGCAACAAAATCGGGCCGATTTTGTTGCAGAAGTCGGGGTATTAGCAGGTTGCCGTGCGCACGTGAGCACGGGGCCAGGGACACGCGGTAGCCATCATCACCTAACGAGAACGCTACGGATTTGAACGCCCTGATCACGCAGTGCACGCCCGGATCGCATTCGGCGGAGGGCGGGAAGTGAACTTGGCGAGTCGCCTGAGGTTCTGAGCGATTGCTCCGAACGTGAACTCGAACTGGGCGCCGCTTGGCCCTCGCAGCCGCAATCGGCCAAGCCGAAGGATACGCTTTAAGTGTGCGAACAGCATCTCGACGCGTTTTCGGTCGCGACGTGATTGAATGAAGGCCTGTGTCTTGATGATTGTGCGGGCGACATCGCGCGCCTCCTCATTGATGTCCCGCACGATCCGTCGCGCCGGCATGTTCGGGCAACATTTAGGCTTCAACGGGCAGACGCGGCATTCCGGGACCGAGGCAAAATAGCGGATAGCGTGATCAAGGTGGACGCGCCCGGTCGTGGTCAGCATTTTGCCCGCGGGACATGTGTAGACGTTGCGCTCTGCGTCAAACACGAAGTCTTCCCGAGAGAACGTGCCATCCGCGCGCTTCGATTTGTCGATGACAGGGATATACGGCGTAATCCGCTTCTCGTTGACGAGCCAATTGAGGTTTGTCGCCGAACCATAGGCTGAGTCACCCGCGAGCCACTGGGGCTTGATCCCAAAACGAGTTTCCGTCCGCTCAATCATGGTATGCGAGGCACCAACCTCGGCCTGCCGGATGGCGCGCGAAGCCTCGACATCCATGATGATCCCCAACTTAACGTCGATCAGGTAATTGTCGGCATAGGCGAAGAATGCCGCGCTCTTCATCGCACCAGTCCATTGAGCGGCAGGGTCAGAGGGTGAGATGAACTTCGGAACCACCGGCGTTGCCGCGCCATAGGCAGCTTCGTCGAGCGTTGCGAGATAGTCTTTCACCGCGCGGCTGGCTGCCTTGGGATCGATATTCTTATTCCACTCCTCACCTGGGATCGAGCGGCTCTTGTTAGCGTCAGCCTCGATCAGGCTCGCGTCCACGGCAAAGCCTTCGCCACCCACAAGACCCGCCGCAATGCAGGTAGCAACAACCCGCTCAAAGACCTGCCGGAAGATGCTGCTGTCGTGGAAGCGCTCGTTGCGAGCGCGCGAGAAAGCCGAGTGATCCGGGACGCTGTCTTCGATGCTCAAGCCGCAGAACCAGCGATAGGCCAAGTTGACCCTGACTTCGCGGCAGAGCATCCGCTCCGAGCGGATTGCGAACACGTAGCCAACGACTAGCATCCGGATCATGAGCACCGGATCGATCGACGGCCGACCAATCTTGGAATAATAGGGCGCGAGCTCGGCGTGCACCCACGACAGATCGAGAACCGCCGCAATTTCTCGAACCAGGTGATCGCCCGGGACGACCTCGTCCAAGCGGAATGAATAAAAAAGTTGTCTCTGATCGTGCTCCAGCCGCCCCATCATCATCCGCCTCCATAGCGAATCGCTTCAAGGCGACGGAATCACTGTGCATCGAAACCAGCAATGACTTTTGCAACAAAATCGGCCCAAAGCGGACATGGAACTCGTATCACAGATGTCGGCAATCCGACCCAGAGCGGAACAAGCTGACCTCCCACAGGGTATGCAGGTGACGCGCCACCCCGATGCCGCTTATTCCGCTTGGGATTGCTTTTATGTTCGCGCGCAAACCCCCGAGCCGGCGGTTCACTTTCGGTTATGGCCCTTACAGATCTGACAAGCCATCCTGATCGGGCGTCCGGGCCCACTCCTGAAACGGCGCGCTTGCCGGGACTTGTCCTGAGAGGATCAGGTCGCGCCAGATGAAGGCGGCAGTGACGAAGCGGTTCATGCCGCAGGGCCAAAGCGCAAGGCTGATCGCTTCGGCGATCTTTCCTTCATGCACGTCGGCGTCGTAGCAGAGCCGGATCGCTGTTTTCACACCCCACTCGTGCGAGAACGCGGTATGAACACCAAGCGCCGTCAGCAGCCCAATGCTCGCATCGAGCTTGTACGCGCCGCAGATGTTTCCGATCGCCGTCCGGTAGAGTGGCGCCACGTCGTCGACATCGAAATGCCGGGCCCAGTGGTCGTCGAGGAATCCGTAAACGGCCGGCGCGCCAAGCGAGAACGAAGTCAGCTCGAAGATCGCCCGTGCTTGAACGTTCGTCCCACCCGCTTCGCGAAACTTCGCGATATGGTGCGTGCCGATATGCTCCGCGCAGGCGATAAGGATACCGAGCCAGACGCATTCCTTTTCGTGCAGCGAAAGATGGTGTTCGCCGCCCGTGAGGGCCTGGTACATCGCCGGGTAGGCGTCCTGTAACTCAGGCAGCGCCGCGGCCATCACGCCTTGATGCGGCAGCAGATAGCCGCGGCGCCGGCGCGCCTCGCCGAGCCTGCGCCGGACTTCGTCCGTCGCCGTGAGGCCTGATTGATCGCGGCGCAAGGTTAGTCGATCCGGATATTGGCTTTTTGGATCACTTCACCCCAGCGCTTGAGATCGTTGTCCGTCAGCGTCTTCAGTTCGCCGGAATGACCGGAGAGGGGCTCGAGGCCAAGCTGCGTCAGTCTGGCCCTGGTTGCCGGGTCGTTGAGGACCGCGACGATCGCGTCGCTCCACGCTTTCACGATGTGGTCGGGCAGAGCTTTCGGGCCGGCGAAGCCGAACCAATTCTGGACCGCGTAGCCGGGAAGCGACGCGCCGATCGAGGGAAGGTTGGGAAAGTCGGGCCCTCCTGACGAACCCGCAGCACCGATCGGCTTGAGCTTGCCGTCCTTCAGGGTGCCGAGGAAATCAGGAAGGTTTCCGATCATGAGCTGGATACGGCCGGCCATGAGATCGATCATCGCCGGACCTCCCCCGCGATAGGCGACGTGAACCATCTTGGTGCCGGCCAGAGAATTGAACAGCTCTGCGGCGAGATGTGGCGCCGAGCCACGCCCCGAAGAACCATAGCTGATCTCACCCGGGCGCGCTTTCGCATACGCCAGCAGCTCGGTCGGCGAATTGAATGGCGCATCGGGCGGGGCGACCGCGATCACCGTGATATTGGCCAGCGCCGAAACCGGCGTCAGGTCTTGGACGGGATCGATCGGGAGCTTGTTGCCGGGGAGCTGCGGCGCGACCGTCAGCATGCTCATCGTCACCAGCGTCATCGTCAGGCCGTCGGGATCGGCCTTGGAGGTGGCCTCGGCAGCGATGAAGCCGTTGGCGCCTGTACGGTTCTCGACGATGACCGACTTGCCGAAGATCGGCTTCAAGCCTTCGGCGATGATCCGGCATAACACATCGCCAGAGCCCCCGGCTGCAAAACCGTTGATGATTTTCACGTCACGGGGGGGCTTCCACTCAGACTGGGCCGAGCTCGCCATGACTGTCGCCGCCAGCAAGGCGAGCGGCAAAGTCGATCGAATCCAACGCAAGTTCATGTTCTCGTCCTTATGTTGCCGCACGCTCTCGATCGGCGGATCGTCATCGCATCTGAATGTTCGCCTCGCGAACGACCGACTTCCATTTCTCGGTCTCGGCGGCGAGGAGCTCGCGTGCAGCTTCGGGGGCGCTGCCGACGATGCGGGCGCCCGGTATCCGGCTGGTCACCGCTTCCTTCTTCAGGGCCTCGATGATCTCCTTGTTCAATCGTTGAACGATCTCCTTCGGGGTCTTGGCCGGAGCCGCGAACACGTACCAAGCCGACACGTCGAGATCGGGAAATCCCGCTTCGCGCATGCTCGGCACGTCCTTGAGCAACGGCGTTCGCTCGCTGGCAACCGTCGCCAAGGCGCGGACGCGCCCGTCGCGAATGTAGGGCTCATAGAACACCGCGTTGTCGATCATGAGCTGGACCTCGCCGGTCAGCATGTTCGCCACGGCCGCAGCGCTGCCGCGATAGGGAATGTGCACGATCTCGAGTTTACCGGCCTGCAGCTTGAACAGCTCCATCGCGAGATGAGAGCTGCCGCCGGGGCTGTTCGATGCGTAGCTGAGCTTGCCCGGGTTGGCCTTTACATGCGCCACAAGCTCCGCCACCGAATTCACCGGCAGGCTGGGATGCACGACCAACACGTTCGGCGTCGTCGCCGCGATCGTGATCGGCTCGAAATCCTTCACCGGGTCGTATGGGAGGTCGGCGCGAAACGCCGCGTTCACGACATGGGGAAATGAAGCGATGAGCAGCGTATAGCCGTCCGCCTCCGCGCGTGCAGCTGTCTCGCTGCCAAGCGCGCCGCCGCCGCCGGTGCGGTTCTCGATTACGACGGGCGTCGACATCTGCGTCGACAGTTCGTTGCCGACGACGCGCGCCAGAATGTCGTTGAACCCTCCGGCCGCAAACGGAACGATGATCTTGATGGGCCTCGCCGGATAACTCTGCGCCACGAGACGCGTGGGCGATGCGGCCGCTGCCGCGCCCACCATCATCATTCGAAGAACGCTCCTACGATCCATCTGCACCTCCATGATCATCCGTAAAGTCTCGGTTACCCTCGACGGTTGGAGCCTTCTCCTGCCATCGACTATAGTCCGCGTCGCGCGCTTGCAGTCGAAGCGCAGCGCTTCGGGGGGCATCGGTATGAAGCTTTGGTATCAATCGCTGACGCGGGAGAGCGCGTGGCCGGACTACAACCGCGCCTTGGCGCGCATTCTGGACACGGCAAAGGCCCCCGACACGCACGTTCATATTCAAGGCATCCGCAATCGCGGAGGGATCGGCGACCAGTATCGCTATCTCGAATTCATCGAGACAATCGAAATTCTGGAGAACGCGCGCCAGGCCGAGAAGGACGGATTCGACGCTTTCCTGATCGGCAACATCGCGGATCCGGGCTTGCGGCAAGCCCGTGAAGCCGTGACGATTCCGGTGCTGGGTCTCTTGGAGACCTCGGTCCACACCGCCTGCTATCTCGGCGCAAGCTTCGGCATCGTCACCTCGAACGACAAGCACCGCGCGACTATCGAGGAGAATCTGGCGCGCTATCGCTTCGAGCGCCTTCTGAGCGGCATCAGGTTGATGAACGTGGAAAGGCTCGTCGACCTCAACAAGGGATTCGTCGACGATACGATCGCCGAGGATCTGCTCTCGCGTTTCACGACCGCGGCCGAAGCGTTGATTGAGGGCGGCGCCGAGGTCATCATCCCGGGCGTCGGCGTTGTCGCGGCCCTGATATCGCGGAGCGGTGTGCAAGCGCTTTCCAGAGGCGCGGTCGTACTCAACGGGATCGTCGCGTTGCTCAAGTCCGCGGAAATGATCGTACAAATGGAGCGGATTGCCGGACAACGATTGACGAGCCGACGCGCGGCCTACGCCCGACCCCCGACCGATCAGCTTTCCGAGCTCCGCGCCGCCTACGGCGACATCTACTGAAGCATCGCTCATGGCGTCGCTACGTCGCGGCATGAAACACTCGCGCGTCGCTCTCCGCCGCATCGGAGCATAAGAGCCGGTCCCAGTTTGGCGAATTCCTTGGATCGAGAGTTCGCAGCATTTGCCAGGCCAGACACAGATTCGAAGTGAGAACCGGCCGGCCGTAGAATGCGCGGATAGGCTCGATCGCGCCGAGGGTGGGAACGCCGGTGCCCGTGATCAGCAGCGCCCCTGATGCGTTCATATTCAGCCGGCGGGCTGCCTCGACCACGTCGGCCGAACCCAGTCCATAGACATGCCGGGTATCGCTTGACGGCAGCGCGACCGTTGTCATCGAGGTTACGCTGAGGCCGCAGCTCTCCCAGTATTGGCGGCTTGATTCGGCAAGCCATGCTGGATACGGCGCGATCAGCGAAATGCGGTCTATGCCCAGATGACGCAGCGCCTGCTTGATCGCTTGCGCGCACGTCACGATCGGATAGCCGAAATGCCGGCTGTATTGCGCAATGCGCGCTTCCTCCTGCTCCGTTCCGATCAGGTACGAGGTTCCCGTGCAGGCGAAGCCGACGATATCGAGCGGCGCGTTGTCGAAGGCGCGAAGGCTATCACCAAGGTTATCCAGATATTCGACGAGCTTGCTCTGCGGCGTCGACGGATTGCCGGTCAGCCGGGTGGCGATCACCGCGAACTCGCGCGGCACGAGGCGCGCCATCTCGGGCTCTACGGTCGGGTTTGCTTGCGGCACCGCCACACCGATCAGTCCGCTTGGTCCGTATTCGCGCATGAGGCTCAATCCCTGTTCGGATCGACCGCGTCCCGCGAGACGCGCACGCCCGGTCATTGGCTCGTCAAAGGCAGCGGCTGAGGTAGCGGCCCGATCCGACCGCATCGGCCGCGAGCACACCTTCGCGAACGACAAATCGGCCGCGCACGAGCGTGTGCGCGACCTGGCCCTTGAACCGGCGGCCTTCGTAGATCGAATAGCCCGCACTCGACCACACGTCGCCGCGGCTATAGGCATACTCCCGCTCGAGGTCGACAATGGCGAGATCGGCATCCAGGCCGACCGCGATCCGCCCCTTGCGGTTATGCAGGCCCATCGCCTCGGCGGGCGCGTCCGCCAGCAGCGAGGCGATGTGCCCGAGCGGAATGCCGCGGGCGTGATGTCCGTCGGTCAGCATCACCGGCAGCAGCGTTTCGAGGCCGGCACATCCAGGCGATGCTTTCCAGATTCCACCCGCCTTGGACGAGATGTCTCGATGCACATGATCGGTGGCTACCGTGTCGATATCGCCCGCCATGATCCCGGCCCAAAGGGCTTCGCAATCGTCACGTTCGCGCAGCGGCGGATTGATCTTGCCAACGTCTCCACCCTCCCACCCGACGTCGTGGGTGAGGTAGTGCGGACAGGTTTCGATGATGATGTCGGTGCCGGTGTCCCGCGCGCGTAAGCCCGCTTCGAGCGCCTCCCGCGACGAGGTGTGAACGATGTAGAGGCGCGCGCCGGTTTGGCGGGCGAACAGGCCGGCGCGCTGCACCGCATCGGCCTCGACAAACGGCGGGCGCGTGGCGTTCCAGGCGCGCAGGCCGCCACGCCCGTCGGCGTCCTCGCTCATCAGCCGTTCGCGCAGGACCCAGGCGGCCTCGATGTTCTCGGGATGTGGGCACACCATGCCGCCGTTCGCGGCCGCCGCCTCGCACAGGCGCAGCAGGAAACCGTCGTCGATGTCCGGCAGGCCGAGGCGGGCGCCTTCTCCGCCGCGATTGTTCATGAAGATCTTGAACGACGGCGCGCCGAAGTCGCGCGCGTAACGCGGCACGCCGGCGAGCTGCTGCTCGGTCGAGATGATGAAATGATATCCGAAGTCGATGCGCGCCCCGGCCTCGGTGACTGCCTTCACCTCGTCGAACAGGGTTTCAAATGGTTCCGTGGCCATCAGGTACGGGATGAAGGTCGTCACGCCGCCGATGGCGGCCGCGGCGGTCTCGGTGGCGGCGTCCTCGGGAACGCGCGGCCGCGCGATGTCCTTGCCGTGTCCGAGGTGCAGGTGCACGTCGATGATGCCGGGAAAGATAGTCTTGCCGGTGGCGTCGATCGTCTCGCGCGCGTCGGCCGCCGTCCCCGGAGCGAGGATCGCCGCAATGCGGCCCTTGCTCACCGCGATGTCGGCCGCCACGCCGTCGGTCTCGGGCAGTACCGCGGTTCCGCCGCGGATGATCAGGTCGAAGCTCATCCTCCGCGTCCTCTGTTTACTCTGCGGTGAGCGCGAGGGCGTCGAATCGTTGCGGCGCAGAGAGACTGTCGCGGGCGTCACGCTGCCGCGCGATCGATCGATGTGAGCGCCGCGAGCGCTTCATCGGTGCTCATCACGTCGGCGTATTTCTCCGACATGTCGAACAGATTGACTGCATGCGATACCTGGCTGCGGTCGTACACGGCGTCGTGCGGCACGAGGCTGCGAAAATTGTAGGCGAAGCCATCGACCGTGGTGCCGCGCACGCAGCCGCTGGTCGTGCAGCCGGTGATCACCAGCGTGTCGACCGCCCGCTCGACCAGATAGCTGACCAACGGCGTGCCGAAGAACGCGCTTGGGTGCTTCTTCGGCAGGAGCACGTCGTTGGGCTCGGGCGCGATCTCGGCGACGAAATCGTAGCCGCGCCTCGCGACCGTCATCAGCGCCGGCACCTTGTCGGCGAGACGGCCTTTGTCGAACGTTTCCTTTTGCGACACGTAGGGATAGATCACCGGCCAGCCCTTGGCACGGAACAGCGCCAGGATGCGTGCGATCTGACGCACGGCGTCCCAGGCGACCTGGCCGCAGGAGGTGGGGAATTCCTTGATGGCCTCCATGAACGGCTGCGGCGTCGTGCCGACGGTGCGGTACTGCACGTCGATGATCAGAAGCGCCGGACGTTTGCCGAGACCGGAGCTGCGGCCGAAGCCGGCGGCGCGATAGGCCTCCAGCTCGTGCTGCGGAATGATGGTGTCCCACGGCTTCATGACGGCGGTCCTTTCATTTCAGTCCCGATAGCGTGCTTCCAGCGCGTCGTAACGGTCCTTGGCCACGGCGCGCTGGCGCTCGTCGAATGAGGCGAGGCGTTCGCGCACCTGGTCGAGCGACCCGTGTGCTTGAGCGATCCCAGTACGTCGCGGACGGATTTGAGCGCGCGCCTGCAACGCCGCGTTGGCATACAGCACCGCGCCGAAGCCCATCTCGGCGAGATCGTTCTGCGGCACCCCCGGCGTCAGTCCTCCAAACACCATGTTGGCGACTTGCGGAACCGCAAGACGTCTGGCGATCTTCGCCAGCTCGTCGACGCTGACCGGGGCCTCGACGAAGGTCGCGTCGGCACCAGCCTCGATGAACGCCTGCGCGCGTTCCAGCGCCTCCTCGAAACCGCGCACCGCGCGGACGTCGGTGCGCGCCACGATCTGGAGGTCAACGTCAAGACGGCTGTCGACCGCGGCCTTGATCTTCTGCACCATCTCGCCGAGCGGGATGACGTCCTTGCCTTTGAAGTGGCCGCACTTCTTCGGAAAGACCTGATCCTCGATCTGGATGCCGGCGGCGCCGGCCCGCTCGAGAACCCGCACCGTCCGCGTCATGTTTACCGGATTGCCGAAGCCGGTATCGGCATCGACAAGCACCGGCACCGACACGGCATCACAACGCAGCCACGTGGTCGGCGATCTCCGTCAAGGTCACGAGGCCGATGTCGGGAACGCCGAGCGACATGTTGGCGATACCGGCGCCGGTGACGTAGACGGCTTCGAACCCGAGATCCTCGATTACGCGGGCAAACAGCGCGTTCGGCGTGCCAGGCATGAGCGCGGCGCGCTTACGCCTCAGCAGCGACTTCAGGCGCGACGTACGACGTCCGATCTCGATAGGAGCGTTCACTTCAAAAGGGTCCCTTGCTCGGGCGAGCGAGAGGGATTACTGGCACCCCCGGGTCAAACTGTCAACAGTCTTCAGTCTCAGATCGTCACGAGCGCGCGGCCCGGCGACTGGGAGCGGCCTCGCGGTCTTCCTCGTCCAGCACCGCCAGCGCGCTGAGGCGCGCGTTGCGGATGTGGTGCCGCATGGTGTTTTCGGCAGCGTCCGGATTGCGCGATGCAAGCGCGGCGAAGATCTCGTGATGTTCGCCGAGCGCCTGCTGGGCTCGCCCCGGCCGCGTGCTGGAGCGCAGACGGTGGACCCGCAACTGATAATACAATTCATCGAGCAGCATTTGCTCGAGCCGTTCGCATCGCGCCGCTCGCACAATGGTGAAATGATAGTCCTCGTCGCGCGAACGCTGATAATAGGCAGCACCCGCCGCGAGCTCCGGCTGGCTTGCGTGATGTTGCAGTAGCTCCCGTAACTGCGTCAGTTCCGACGCGGTCATCCGATCGGCCGCGAGCCGCGCGGCCATTCCTTCCAGCGCTTCGCGCACCAGGAATAGTTGCTCGAGATCCTGGCGATTGAAATCGATCACGCTCACTCCGAGCCGCGGGGTGCGCATCACCAGGCGCCCTTCCAGGCGCCCGAGCGCTTCGCGCAGCGGCCCGCGGCTGATGCCAAGCCGGCGCGCCAGTTCCGATTCGGAGAGCTTTTGCCCGGGCTCGAATTCTCCCGACGTGATGGCCTGGATCAGCGTGCCGAAAGCCTCCTCGGCCAGCGACGTAATTGCGATCGGCTTGAGAGCTGACATGGCGATGGGCTCGTTGATAGGGCGTAGGTGACGGCGATTCGCACTATGCCATAGCTGAAGACTGTCAACAATAGTAACGGAAACCGGTTTTGATCGCTGAGCCATCGAAGCGCCGCCGTATTGCAAACGCTTCAGTTGGGCCGGCTTATCGCACCGACCGCAAAGCCAAGTCCTGTCCTTACCGCGCTAGCCGTAAACTGTTGACAGGCATGAGGGCGTCCGCTACTTTCACCTTCGGCGTCATTCTGGTTGCCGCTCGGCCGCCTGGCCTCACGCCAGAAAACGATAGGGAAAGTCATGCAACAGTTCAGATTGGTAGCCCTCACCCTTTCGCTGTTGGGAGGCTTGTCGTCGGCTGCTCTCGCTCAGACGCCGGGGGTGACCGCCAGCGAAATCCGCATCGGCACTTTCGGACCCATCACCGGCGCGAATTTCGTGTTTGGAAAGCTGCCAATGAACGGCCTCGAGGTCGCGTTCGCCAAGATCAACGAAGCTGGGGGAATCGAGGGCCGAAAACTGACTTTGGTCCGGCAGGACGATCAGTGCGATCCCGCCAACGCGATCGCCGCCGTGCGCAAGCTCATTCATACCGAGCAGGTCTTTGCCATCGTCGGCGGCTCCTGCTCGAACGGGGTGATCGCGGCCAAGCCTGACATCATCGAGTCCGGTATTCCGTTCGTCAATTTCGCCGCCGCTTCCAACGCGATTTCCGCGCCGAAGGTCAGCAATATTTTCACCACCATGCTGACCAGCAATATCGAGAGCAAGCTGCAGGCACGCTACCTGGCCGAGCACGGCAAGAAGCGGGTTGCGGTTATCTCTCAACGCGATGCGTGGGGTCGTGATCGCTACGACAGCTTCATGCAGGAGCTCAAGGCCCATGGGCTCGAAAAGATCGCCGACGAAGAGCTCTCGATGGAAGCAAACAACTCGACCGCGCAGGTCCTGCGCATCCAGTCCGCCAGGCCGGACGCCGTCGTGATCTTGAACTATCCGAAGCCCGCCGCGATCTTCCTGCGCGACGCTGCGCGTCTCGGCTTCAAGACCTCATTCATCGCCACCAGCGTGATCCCTGATCCCGTCGCTTTCTTCGAGCAGGTCGGCGTCCCTGGGGCGACCGACAACTTCGTGACGATTTCGCCGAGCCGCTACGTCTTCGACGCGCCGGAGACCGAGGCGTGGCGCAAGCGCCTCTCGACCGCCTTCCCGAACGAGCGCAATCACGGCTACAACCTGTATGGCATCGTCGCCGGCGAGACCGTCGCGGCCGCCTTGAAGGGCGCCGGCAAGGATTTGACGCGCGAGGGCTTCATCAAGGCACTCGAGGGCCTCAAGGGACTCGATGTCGAGCTGGCGCCCGGCAAGCTCGATTGCACCGACCATCAGTGCCTCAAGGCCGCCTCCTGGATCCGTCGCTCACCGTCCGGTCAGGCTGAGATCGTCTCGCGCACGTCGCTCCAATGAGCTTGGTCGATGCTGTCGGTCCTCGTTGCGAGTGGCCTCGCCAACGGGCTTCTGTACGCCTTGATGGCGCTCGGGATCGTCGTCCTGGCAAAGGCGGCCGATGCCGTTAACTTCTCCCATGGCGACCTCGTCACCCTCGGGGGACTGATCTCCTTCTCCGCGATCGTGACCGCCGGCATGGGGCCGCCGGCGGCATTGGTCGTCGTCGTCATCAGTGCCGTGTTCATCGGCGCGGCGGTGTTCGGCGTGTTGCGGACGCTGCTGCAGCCGATGTATGCGGCGAGCTTCCTGATCGCCACCATTGGTCTGTCGTTCTTCTGCCGCGGCGTTATGCGCGTCGTCTGGGGTGGCCAGGGCGACTACCTCACCGTGCCGCCGCTGACGACCAGCCCGCCCGTTATCCTCGGGGGCGGGACCGTGATCATTCCTGCGCAGCAGCTCGTCATGATGGCCGGCGGGATCGTCATCCTGCTGATCTTCGCCGGCTTTTTTCGACTCACACGCATCGGCCTGTTTATGCGAGCCGTTGCCGACAATCCGCGCGCAGCCCACATCGTCGGCATCCCTGGCCCATTGGTTCTTTGCGCCGCGCTCGTTCTCAGCGTGCTGGTGGCGGCAGTTTCGGGCTACCTCCTGGCTCCGAGCACGCTGTTGTTTCCCGATCTCGGCTTCCCGCTCTTCACCAAGGGCTTTGCGGCCGCGATCCTTGGTGGAATCACGAGCCTTCCGGGGGCGCTGATCGGAGGTCTCATCCTCGGCCTGGTCGAAAGTCTGGTCGCCGGCTACGTCTCCTCCCAGATCCAAGACCTCTCTGCCTTCATCGTGATTTTCTTCACTCTCCTGTTCCTGCCGCGCGGCCTCTTCGCGGGCCAGCAGAAGAGAGCTGTCTGACATGCGCCTCAACCCCTCGGTGGTCGTGCTTGGAGCCGCATGTCTGGTGCTGGTCTTTGGTATCGGTTTGGACCCCTACAAGATCTTCGTCCTTACGCGAATACTCATCTTCATGATCTTGGCGCTCGGCCTGAATATCCTCATGGGATATGCCGGCCAGCTTGCGTTCGCCCACGCGGCGCTCTTTGGTGTCGGCGCCTATGCGACCGGGCTGTTGCAGGTCCGCCTCGAGCTGAGCTTCCCGATTTCGGCGCTGCTCGGCACCCTGTTCACCACGGTTGTCGGATCGGCGCTTGTGTTGCCGGCATTGCGGCTCTCCGGCATCCACTTGGCAATCTCCACGCTGGCCGTCG
Organism: uncultured Alphaproteobacteria bacterium; assembly: GCA_963788095.1. Classification (GTDB taxonomy): domain Bacteria; phylum Pseudomonadota; class Alphaproteobacteria; order Rhizobiales; family Xanthobacteraceae; genus CAVTXS01. The sequence continues at coordinate 26,637 of CAWBFP010000045.1, forward strand.
CGCAGGCGATCCAGTGGACGTTGGTGAACTGGGTCTCCGTCACCTACGGTCCCGGAGGGTTCCGCGCGCCGACGATCGATCTTGGCTTCGGCCTGTCCAAGCACCAGAGCATCCTGATCGTCACCGTCGTAACGGTCGCGATCACCACGATCCTCGCCGACAACATGCTGCGAAGCAGCTTCGGGCGCCGCTTCGTCGCCGTGCGCGACAATCCCCTGGCGGCCGCCTCGATGGGCGTCAACGTGACCGCGGTGAAAACCATCGCCTTCGCTACCAGCGCGGCACTGGCGGGCATTGCGGGGGCGCTGTTTTCGGCCTTGCTCGGCTTTGTCTCTCCCGAAAGCTTCAACCTCGATCAGATGGTCATGATGCAGATCATGGTCGTCATTGGAGGGCTGGGCACCATCGTCGGCTCGGTGTTGGGACCGGTGGTGGTCGTCGTCCTTATTGAACTCTTACGCGATACCCGCGGCATTCTGGAGATCATCTTCGGAATCATGCTGATCGGCTTCGTCCTGTTCCAGCCCAATGGATTGGCGGTGTTCTTCAACCGATGGCTCGACCTGCGTGAGAGCTTCATACCGCGGCCTCTCGCGCGCGCGATGCGAGAGAAGAAATAGCGGCATGCCGATCCTGTCGCTCGAGAGCGTCAGTCTTGGTTTCGGCGGCGTGCGCGTCCTCGACGACGTGAGCTTCTCGGTCGAGCCGGGCGAGATCGTCGGATTGATCGGACCGAACGGTGCCGGCAAGACCTCGGCCATGAACGTGATCACCGGGGTGCACCGCCCGCTCGCCGGAGCCATCAAGCTCGACCAAAGCCGCATCGACGGCCTCTCACCGCACCGCATCGCCGCCCTCGGCGTGCGCCGGACGTTTCAGACTTCGATGCTTTGCCCGGGCTTAACGGTTTTGGAGAACGTCATGCTGGGCGTCGAGCCGGAGGTCGGCTACGGCGTGGTTGCGGCGCTGGGGGCCACCCGCTCGATGATCTCCTGCGAGGCGGCAGCCCGTGACCGTGCCATGGAGATGCTGTCCTGGACGGGAATGGTCGATTTCGCGCAGCGTGAAGGGCAGGGCCTTTCGTTCGGCCAGCAGCGGCTTGTCGAGATGGCGCGCGCGCTCGTCGGCCGTCCTCGGCTGTTGTTGCTGGACGAGCCGGCCGTCGGCTTGTCGCCGCCGCGGGTCGACGAGCTGGCGCAGAACATCCGCAAGATCGCAAAGACCTTCGGCACCGCGATCATCCTTATCGAGCATGTCATTCAGCTGGTGCTTAATTCTTGCGAGCGCGTCGTCGTCATGAATGCCGGCCAAGTGATCGCGCAGGGGCGGCCCGAAACGGTCACATCGGATCCCGCCGTCATCGCGAGCTACCTCGGGCGAGGCTACTATGCTGCGAGCTGAAGGCCTGGAGGTGTGGCGCGGCCAGACGCAGGTGCTCTCCGGCATGAGCCTCTCGCTGCGCACAGGGGCCGTAACGGCGCTGCTCGGCGGCAACGGCTCGGGCAAGTCGACGACGCTCTATGCCCTCTCGGGGCTGGCGCCGGTCAGATCCGGCCACGTCTGGCTTGGCGAGAAGGAAATTACCGGGCTGAGCCCTCGCGAGGTCGTCAAGGCCGGCATTGGCCACGTCCCGCAGGGCCGCGAGGTATTTCCGACTTTGTCGGTTAAGGAGAACCTGTTCGCGGGCGCCGCGGTATTGAAGAGCCGCGCGCAGCGCGATCGACAGGTCGAGCGCGTGCTCGAGATCTTTCCCATGCTGCGTGAAAGGCTGCGCTCGCGCAGCCGGCGCCTTGAGCGGCGGAGAGCAGCAGCAGGTGGCGATCGGGCGAGCCCTGATCCCGGATCCGCGCGTGTTGATGATGGACGAGCCTTCGGCTGGGCTTTCGCCAGTCATGGTCGATACGCTTATCGAGACAATTCACAATCTGCGCTCACGCGGACTGACGATCCTGCTGGTCGAGCAGAATGTCGGCCTCGCCGTGCATGCTGCCGATGATGCAGTGGTCTTGAAGGCAGGACATATCGCGCTTGCCCGCAAAGCCAGCGAGCTTTTTTCCGATCGCGAGATCCTTTCCGCCTATCTCGGCCACTGAAAGAACGCCAACCGTGCCCGCCAACACAGCAAGCCAGCCCGACTCTGAGGTCCTGCGGGTCGCAATCAGCGGTGCGACCGGCGGCATTGGCAGCGCCGTTGCCCGGCGCTTTCGTCAGTCCGGCGCCGAACTAGTCTTGATCGACCTCGAACCAAGGCGCCTTGACCTCCCTCGCGGACGAGCTTGGCGGCCCGGTCAGCACCATCGTCTGCGACCAGCGTATCGACACCGCAATCGAGGCGGCGGCCGTGGCGGCCGGCGCGGTCGACGTCTTCGTCAACAACGCCGGCATGATCATCCGCAAGCCCCTTCTGGACACGTCGTTTGCAGAGATCTCCGAGTTGATGGCCGTGAACGCGGCCGGCTCGATCAAGATGGCGATTGCCATTGCCCGGGGCATGGCCGGCGCGCCGCAAAGGCACGATCGTCAACGTTTCGTCGCAGCACGCCTTCATCGGCGCCGCCAACCGCGGCATCTATGCGGCAACCAAGGCGGCGATTGCCCAGTTCACCCGCACTGCCGGCGTCGAGTGGGCGCCGCTTGGAATTCGTGTGGCTGGCAATTGCGCCGGGGCCCGTCGAGTCCCCAATGACGGCCGAGGCCATGCGGTCCGAGAGCTACCGCCAGGCCGTCATCGATCGTATGCCGGTCGGCCGCTTCCTGAACACGACGGAAATTGCTGAGATCATCCATCATCTCTGCAACCCAACATGGCGGCGATCGTCGGCCACACCGTCATCGCCGACGGCGGCGGTTCGCTGTCCTGATGGCGGACGCCATCGCTCAAGATGGAGAGCGTTGTGGAAATAGCGACTCGGTGCGGCCAGCGTTCGTTATCCGCGGGTATTCGCGCCGTTTCGCATTGGCAACGTGGGAATCCGAAACCGGATCTTCGTTCCTGCCCACACCACGAATTTCGCCGAAAACTTTCTGCCGACGAAGCGTCACATTGCCTATCATCGCGAGCGCGCAAAGGGCGGCGTAGGGTTGATCTTCGTCGAACCCTTGCGGGTTCACCGCACCGCGCTCGGCCGCGCCGGCGGGCTCGCCGGCGCCGATGCCAGCGCCCTGCCAGGCCTTGCGGCCATCGTCGCAGCGATCCGCGAGGGTGGCGCGCGCGCGTTCGTGCAGATCACTCATACGGGGCGGCACAGCGACAACTTTGTCGACCGGTTGCCGCCCTGGGCGCCCTCCTCGATCCCGTGGACCACCAGCGGTGAGATTCCTCATGCGATGACGCATCGCGAGATGAGTGAGGTGCTCGACGGTTACGTCGCGACTGCGCGCTTCGCGATCGAGGCCGGCTTCGAGGGCATGGAAGTGCATTTCGGCCACGGGCATCTGCTGCATCAATTCCTGTCCCCCGCCTGCAATGTCCGCGCTGATGAGTATGGCGGGACGCTCGAGCGCCGCCTTCGATATCCGATCGCCGTGCTCGAAGCGGTGCTGGCCGAAGTCGCCGGCCGCGTGCCGGTCGGAATCCGGGTCAGCGTCGATGAGTTGATGCGGGGCGGCCTCGACACGGAGGCGAGCCGCGAGATCACCGGTCGGGTTGCGGCGCTCCCGGGAGTGGCTTTCGTCAATGCCTCCGTCTCGGCCTATGCCTGGCCCAGCATCGGCTACCATGTCGCGGACATGAGCTATCCGCCGCATCTGTTCATGCAACAGACGGCGGCGCTGAGGGGCGTGATCGGCGACCTGCCGCTCCTGACCGCCAACCGGTACACATCACTGAGCGATGCCGAAGAAGGGCTCGCGACCGGCGCGATCGACATGATCGGGATGAACCGCGCCCATATGGCCGACCCGAACATCATTCGAAAGACGATGGCAGGCGACGAAGGATCGATCCGGCCCTGCGTGTCGTCGAATTTTTGCATCGGGCAGATCGCCTTCCATCGCCCGATCGCCTGCATGATGAATCCGCGCGTGGGCCGGGAGGAGAGCTGGGACGAGACGCCGCCACCGGCGCTCAGCCGCAAGCGCATTCTCATCATAGGCGGCGGACCGGCCGGCATGGAGGCCGGCAAGGTCGCGGCGGCACGCGGCCATGAGGTGACGCTATGGGAAAGCGCGAGCGAGCTCGGGGGCGCGCTGCGGCTCGCCGGAACGGGCGTGGGACGTCAAGATCTGCATCGGATGAAGGACTACCTCGCGAGCGAGCTTCGCAAGACGCCGGCGAAGATCGAGCTTGGCAAGCGCGCGAGCTTGGAGACCATCAAAGCTTTCGGAGCAGATGTTGTCATCGTGGCTACAGGCGCCGAGCGCACCCCGGCGCTGGCGAGTGCCTCCGACCTGATGACAATCGAAGAAGCCATGTCTCACGGCGACGGCCAGTGGACCGGGGCGACGGTTGGCATCATCGACACTTCCGGCTCGTGGGCCACATTGTCGGCCGCGGAGACGCTTGCCACGCGCGGAGCGCAGGTCACGGTGATGGCGAGCCCCGACTCCCCGTTCTGGGACGTCAACATCTACAGCCGCATGATAGCGATGGAGCGCCTGCGTGCCGCAGGCGTCAAGCTGCGAGCCGCCGTCGAGGTTCTGTCGATCGATGGAGATGCCATCGAACTGCGGGAGCGGATGACGGGTGAGCGTCTCCGCCTTGCAGGGTTCTCCCATCTCCTCCAGGCGTCGCGCGGCCGATCCAATCACGATCTGCCGAATGCGCTGGAGGCGCTCGGAATTGCCACATACGCGATAGGTGACGCGCTCGCTCCACATTCGCTGTTGGAAGCGATGTTCGACGGGCATTCGCTCGCTAGGCGTCTCTAACCAGCCAGCGACGCTGCTCGATGGCCAGACAGGCGAACCGGTTGCCAATGTCCGCTTCTGGCTTGGCGGATGGCTTCCGGCCGCGACCGGTGCTCGCGCTGTTTGGCAATCCAGTCGGGCGAGTTGCGGTTGCCGTTGGGACACGACCCCGGCCCCTTCGTTCGGTAGCACCTTTTCGAACGGCCCGCAGGACGGCGCCGTTTGTTTCGGACCGGAGTTCCCGGCCTGCGCCTAGGGCTTTCCCTTCTGCACCGGGCAGCGGTGGAATCTCATTTCCAGATCTTCCGAGAGACCTGGAAAGAGACGCGTTACCGCGTTCTCGTTCTCCACCCGAAGGGTCAGCTGCTGGCCACCCACCATCACGTCGGTCGCGCAGGAGGCCAGCATATTGACGAGCGCGCCATCGATCGTGGTCTTGACCACGTTGCAGGTTGCGGCCCGGCCGCGGATGCGGTGGCCCTCGATGATGAAGCCGCTGCCGTGGAGGTCGGACTTGGGCCGGAACGACGTCTTGTTTCCCTTGGTGATGAAGATCTTGTCGCAAACCTCCGCGTCGCTCGCCCAAGCGCCGGTGAGGTCGGTCGCCCGAGCCGGGGCGCTGAGAAGGACGATCGTCGCGGCACAAGTCATGGCGGCTTGCCCAAAACGCCTGCCTGCCCTCATGACATCCCCTGACATTCGGCGCGCTGGCGACCCCGTCTGCGCGTGGCAGCGCAGCGTGCCGTGCGCCTCCATTTTGGTCAACACGGCTGGTTCTGGACGGTGTCCCCCGGAAGCGAGAGCACGGCCTCACCCCGAAATGGAAGGATGGAGCCGCGCCAGAAGGCGGGTAGGACCGCGGTGGCTGCGCGGCTGGTGCGTTTCCCCGACATAGGGTCGCCCGCATTGGCGGGCAACCCTTCTGGATGATTTTCCAGCCCAGCAGGTCGAGGGCGCGGGCAAAGAGAACGCCCTCCGGGCTGTCTATCAACTCCACCGCGTTGCCGAGAGTAAGCCTTCCGGTAATCAGCATTCTTTGCGTCGCTGGCGCGCAGGTGGCGACTGCATCGCCTATCCCCTCAATCTTTTCGTCGCGGGCGAACTCGCGCTGGACAGTGCGCTCTGACTGGCCAGTCTCCTTGGCGGCTTTCTTGGCGTAAGGATCAGAGGGCTGTGCGCGATTTTGGCGGTCAGGCTTCCCTTTCCATTTTTCTTTGGTTGCTTGTCCACCAGCCGCGCCCCGTTTTGTGTCCTGACGAAGCCGGAGCCAAACCGCCTTGCGCTCGGTATGATGAATAGCCCGCTCGGCGGCGGTCAGGTCGCCGTGGATTAGGTTCTCGTCACCCGTGACGGGGTGATCTAGGGACAATTGTCCCTAGATTGCTCGCCGGCGCGGCGTCAAGCACGGCTGACAATTCGTCATCGCTCAACGAGATCGACATGGCCGGGCTTTCACGCGGCTGCCGTGCGCGCCGCCTCCTGCAGCGCCGAATACAATTCCAAAGCCTGCTCACGGAAATAACCGCCACCTCCGCAGGGGGAGGGACCGTCTGCGTATACGATCGCAGGCCAACGCCACGGCGGCAACGCAAGCGCGGTGTGTAGCGCGGAGTGGTTGACCCACCAGCGCTCGCAAACCTCACACCGCGGCACCCACTCACCGCGCCGATGATCGGGACACGTGCACTGGAAGCGCGCGGCCTCCATCGTAAGAAAGGTCTCGATCACCTGGGCCGTGATGCGCAGGTGGGCAGCCGGGCGGACTGGGCGGCGAACTGTCGTCATGGCCGCGGTGTCCAGTGTTGGTGGCCACCAGGGCGCCCTAGAGGTTTGATCGCCTCGACATTAATACCTAGTCGCACCAGCGTTCGACAGACGAAGGCTCGCGCTGCGAGTTCTTCCTTAAGGGCCGGGTGGGCCTTAGGGCCGTACTTGCCGTAAATCATCACGCCGTCACGGCTGACACAGTCGGCGAGCGCCTCGGCGCGATCCACGGCGGCGCAGGCTTGCGCCAGCAACTCGACCCCACCGGCGTCGGCGATGCCGTATTCGGAGTGCACGCGAATACACCCACTCTTTGACGAATTCATCGGGTGAGCGCGTAAATCGGATTTTTAGCGCGAGACGTCTCGCCAACTTGCTCGGTCCCCAGGTCGCCGGCCCGAGCAACTCACGAAACGAGGGCCCTTTATAGTGCCCATTCTCATCAAACATCGTGGCCGGCATTGGATCGGCAAGGTCCCAGCCCGGCGGAAAGTCGTGGCCGTCATACCTGAGGTTTTTAAGCGCGCCCCGGTAGTTCCGCGACACTTCCTTGGTCGCCTCGATCCCCGGTGCATCATTATCGCAGGCATACACCACCCCGCTCCAGTCGAATTTGCACACCTCGTCCCAATCCGCACGCGGCGCCGCATGAGCGCCACCCGGCATTCCCCAGTGTTCGTACTGCGAAAGCTCGCGATACCATGGGTGCGTCGAATTAATTTTGTTGGCCGCCTCTGCCGCCTTAGCGCCTTCATGAATTATCAATCGCACGCGGGTGTCGCCTTTCAGCGGCTTCCAAAACGGCAACCGGCCGTCTGGCTCCAATTCCTGCCGAAATTCGCCGTCATCGAAGCAGCACCAAAGCAAATATACCTTGTTGCCATCGTTGGTCGTGAACCTCTGCTCCAGCATGATCACCCCGTATATCCCGAATATTGGTAGAGCGCGGGAACACCGGAAAAATGTAGACGTCCTCATTCTCGCGCCATTTGTTTTCCTGGACTAAATCGCGCGCCTTGACCAAAGGCACAACGATGCTCTTTGGCATCTCGCGCTTGTCGTTCTTGATGTCCTCCGCCTCTTCCTTGGTCGGCGCGTATTCAGGCTTATCGCACTTGACCGTGCCATCCGGATTGATGCGGATGCGACACTGGTCGCGATAATATCCATTCACTTTGAATTCAATGACCGCCTTGCGGAAATTACGAATTACGAACTCAGCGCCGAGCGGCAAGTTGGTGCTGATGCGCGCGTAATAACTACGCAGTGCGTTTGAAAGTAGCTGCTCGTCGCTCACGATCGGCCGCCTCGCTCACTGATCTGCTCCTCCACCTCATTGCCATAGGCATCCTATTCAGGCCGCGGCGGCCCTTCGCCGAAATAGCTCCATTTTTGGCAGCGTCGGGAAATACTCCTCGATCATTTCGGCGAATATTTCGGGCTTTTCCGAATGCCCGGTCACGGGCGCCTCGATCACTGACGACCATTGCGTACCGGGTGCCGGCGCAGGAACCTTGCCCTTCACACCGATCAGCAAGACTTCGTGCTCGTTGTGGAACCAATAACCAGTACCGCGGCCTTCGCCGGGACGTGAGCTTTCGCCACATGACTTGACTGCCATAGTCGAAGCCCCATCCCTTCAAACTGTCGTGGGCATGCTGCTCCATCGGCACCGTCGCCCACATGAATAAAACGCAATCGGGGGCGGCGATGCTGGGGATATCCAGGCGCCTTGATCTCGGCGATCGGCTGCGTCAGGTAGTGGTTATCAGCGCTACGATCGAGCCCACGACTCTGCGCGACCAAGCCTCAAACCGGTACGCTACGTCGACGTAGCGTACGCCGTAGCGTTTGTCGGGCAGCGCCACGATTTTGGCGGCGAGTTCTTTTTCGCGCTCGGCGCGTCGTTGTTTCTTGTCGTCGCCTGTGCCATCGAGCGCATTGATGGCCTTGCGCTTGGCCCGATCTAGTCGCGATTTAAAAGTGTCCTCATCGAGCGCGGCCAGCCGCTGCCACCGCGATGACTGCGTCTTGCTCACGCCGAGACTGGAGAGCTTCGGCTTGTGTCACGCGGTTGCACGATGCGACCGCGTGGCGTGTCCTTTTCCCGCCAGCACTAGCGCCTTTGTTCTTCTCCATCTCCCGCAGCAATTCGCCGGCACGGCGCTCGGCCCGGATTCGGATCTCGGTGGCGTCCTCGATCAGCGTGCGGTCTTTCGCCTGCTGGGCATAGACCTGCATCGCCACCGCCTTGTCGCGGATGTCTTTGACCTCATCAACGCGACGGGCTTCGGCGAGCGCTCGCCGAGCGGTCTCGTATCGCTGTAAGGCTTGCGTCATCGGACCTCCCCTCGTTTCGAGGAGGCCGGCGGGCTTGCGGGGGAGCGGGCTAGCGGGTTATTAACGTGGGCGGTGGATCTGACTACCCCTGGCCGGCGCACACACTTGCGACTCCCATCGCAAAAGCGCCGGCCGTCTATTGCGCGACAGCTGCGAGCTTATCGCGCCACTTCTGGGCCGCCTCCCGAGGGATCAGCACCCGGCGGCCGATCCTGATCACCTTCGGACCCTGGCCTTGCTTTTGTAATTTGAAATACAGCTCCGGCGAGATCCTGTGCCGGGCACAAAATTCCGTAATCGACAGCAGATCATAGCGATCGACGATTTCATCTTCAGTGCGCGGCGTGTCGTTGCGCGGTTGCTGGGCCAGAAACCGGCGCGCAGCAGCCTCGACCAAGGCTTCGTCGACCGCTTTGCGCTTACGCTTGGTGGTGGTGGTCTTGGTGGTCACGGTCGGCGTCCTTCAAGTTGAGGCGCCGAGCGGACACATAAAAATAGGCCCGCTGGCGCATGGTTGCGCTCAAGCGGACCTTCGGTTTTCCACTGCGGCTTATGAGAGCTTACCGCAGCGGGCTGTCAAACCCCTAGGTCACGTTGCCTGTCCCGAGGCTGTAGTTTCGGGCTCCCGACTTACCCCGCTAAATCGGCGTTACCGGCTCCTCGGTGCCGTGGAGGTATTTGAAACTATCTCATAGGAACCGCGAGAAAGTCCAGGGGCGGTCACCTCCCGGCCAGCGGAATAACATTGCCGGCCGGCGGAGCGGCGACATCGAGCAACGCGGCCCTGGTGATGGCATCGGTTTGGTCGCCGATGATATGCCGCGAGTAAACCTTTTCGAGCACCGTGACCGAGGTGTCATGCGATGCCGCCACGATCCTGACCGGCACCCCACGCACCAGCTGACGAACGATCGAGCTGTGACGCATTGCGTAAGGGGTGACGCTCGCATCGACTTCAGCTCGTGCGGTGGCCTGCCGGAACATCACGAGATCGATTTCAGCCCACGGCGTGCCGTCGCCGCGCACGAGCAGCGGAGCATGCGCCGGCCGGCGACCTGCCATCGTCCGCAACGCCTTCGCCAAGCTCACCGGCACCGGCAACGGCCGACGCTGGATCGAGCGCCGGCGACCTTTCCGGCTGGCCGGCATGTTGAGCCGCGGGCCCGCTCCGTTGTCGAGCAGGTGGAGTCTCCAGGCGCAGCAGCTGCGAAGCCCGCGCCCCGGTCACCGCGGCGGTCTCGATTAGCAATCCGAAGGCGGAGCCGATCTCGTAGCTCGCGGCAACGATCGTCCGGACGGTGTCATCATCGAGGACGATATTTCGCACACCATCCGCCTCGGGCAGTCGCTGGAATTAATTCCGCCACGCTGAAGCATTGGTGATCCGCGGATCGTCCTTGGCGGCCAATGCGAGCGCCGCCTTCAGCACCCGTGCAGTCCGGTCGGCAGCTCCGGGACTCATGCCCCGCTTGACCAAGCCATCCCGCCAATGGCGAAGCTCTCGGCTGCCGAGGAGCGCCACGGTCTTCGTGGCCAGGGAGACCGGCAGGTTATGGCGAACTCGGGATGCATTCCCGAGGGCGGCCCCTCGGGCCCGGAGGTCGGACTTCGTAATGATCGATCGCCTGGGCGACGGTCATCGGTGCACCGCTGTTGTCGCCACCTCGGGCTACCGTGCGGGCGAAAATTTGCGCCTGCCAAAAATCCAAGACGGTTTCCCCGTTGGCCTCCTCGTGATCGTCCGCGAGTCCGAAGGCCTTGATCCAGCTTGACCCGGCACCATCGGCGCAGCGCACCGACCATGCCCGGGCCCTCGTCGGTAGCCGAGCGCGATGCCGGGTGCTACGGTGGCCCGGTATGGTTTCGTCGTTGGCCGGAAGCCGCGACCGGTAGTTGGTCTCGAGCTTGGCATTTCGGTGTGGCCCGCCACGTGGTGATCTCCTGCTATGTCCCGTCCCTGTCCCGTCAGCGGGATAAAGTCCGGTAAAGTCCTGTAGGAGAAATAGCCGCTTTTCCAGGCTTTGCAAGGCCTTAGTTACTGTATGAAACTGTATAGAACTGCATGAGACGCCCACGAGGGGCGCCCCTACGGCCGCCGCGCAGCGAGAGTTGCTCCTGCAACGCGGAATAACGACCTCCGGGTCAGGAAATGCTCGCGATGCATGCCGTCGAACCCGCTTCGCATGGAAGCCTCCATCGACGCTCGGCGCAACGCACGTTCGTGCCTGCGACCTCCGAGACTTCAGATGACGCACAGCCACCCTGAATGCTCGCTTGTCACCTATATCACAACAACGAGGGATTTTCCGACATGCGCGACCTCAGCCAAACCGGCACCGCACTCGCGTGGCGCACAGTCGACGACACGCCCATGAGCTTGATGGCTTCGCCACTGTCAGACACGCCAGGCCGGTGCGCTGAGCACCGAATACCTCGGCTGATATATCGCGGCTGCTTTCCAACTAATTCACGACGATCGAAATGCGGCCCTGGCAAGGTGCCTGATGCCGGCCGCTTACCTTGGCACTGTCAGTCGATATGACCCCTATGGATGCAACACGCCCGTCGGGCTCGCGGCCGTCTCATCGTTAGCCTCCTGCACGTAGCTTCCTATCGGGGATAAGCCGTGTGCTATATGTTGTAGAGCGCAAGCTTGACCTCTCCGACAGCTCGCACACCATCTGCCATGATGCCGACAGACCCGTGAAAAGCCCTGTCGGCCAGGGTCCCGGGATCTCCCTGAAAGGGGACTCCTAGAACCAACTTGCCCTGAGGCTTGTTCTTCTTGTCCTTGCCTTGATCGATCTTGACCGTAACGGTGAAATGGTTCTTTCCCCCGGTCTTTTGTAGTTTACCGATCACTATTTCATCGGGTTTCCCATCATCGTCGGGCCTATTGGGAACAAGGGCAGTCGCGAATGCACTCACGGTCTGCTTGATGATGCGAGGAGGATACGCGTCGGTGCCGACGACCTTGACGTTTCCCTGTCCCCTTGTTGCCTTTTCAAACTCCTTGATCGCCTTCTCCTCGTCAACCTTCCGCCTCGCCCTGTGGAAGCCATAAATAGCCGTGTGGGAGCCGTTGGTGGCGGTGAACGCTAGCGCCACGTATATGAGGCTTCCGCCCTTGTCGAGAACGCTGAAAAGCCTGATGCCTTCGATATCCATTGCTGCCTCCCCCGAGGTGGACCTGCTCAGCTGCCCTGGCGGGCAATGAGTGATTGCTTCCAACAAACTGTTAGTCGGGGGTGGGGTGGCGGGTTCGGCGGCTGTTACCTGGGGAACACGGGCGAAGGCCCGGAACCTGGCGGCTGTCACACGCGAAAACGCGCCCTGTCCGTATTCTTGGCGCTGCGCTGATGCGACGGGGAGCCACAGTCCCGCTCTTCGGTCTCGAAGCTCGCGCATAGTCGAAACGCGAATCCGGCTCGCTCGGGGATGCCCTTGTTCCTGGCTGCGTGGGTCCGTGGCCGGCCGAAAAGCCCTTCACTGGCGCGCGTCGCGTGCGCCTTAGTCTTTCATTTAACCCACGAGGGGCGCCCCTGCGGTCCGATGCGCAGCCGAGTTGTGCGCCAACGTCCTGGATATTTGCGCTACAAGCGGAGCATGAACGACACGACCTCGGTTGCGCGGCCGCCCCCGGCCAATCCGCTGCTGGCAGCGCCGATCCTTCCGACGCTGGTGAGGCTCACGCTCCCGAATACGGTCGCCATGCTGGCGACTGCGCTCGTCGCCATCGCCGAGACCTCCTATATCGGCCGGCTCGGAACGGTTCCGCTCGCCGCCATGGCGCTGGTGTTCCCGATGGTCATGCTCACGCAGATGATGTCGGCGGGCGCCATGGGGGGCGGGGTCTCGTCGGCGATCAGCCGCGCGCTCGGCAGCGGCGACGTCGAGCGCGCGCAGGCGCTCGCGCTGCATGCCGGCTTGATCGGCCTTGCCGCCGGCCTCACCTTCACCGCGTTCTTTCTGCTGCTCGGGCCGGCGATCTATCGTCTGCTGGGCGGGCACAACGACGCGCTCCGCGAAGCGGTCGCCTATTCCAACATGGTGTTCTCCGGCGCGGTCGCGATCTGGCTGGTGAACACGCTCGCCTCCGTCATCCGCGGCACCGGCAACATGATCGTGCCGTCCGCGACGCTGCTGGCGGTTGCGGCGCTGCAGATCGTCGTTGGCGGGACGTTGGGTCTCGGTCTCGGCCCGTTCCCGCGGCTCGGGATGCCGGGCGTCGCGATCGGCCAGGTCGGCGCCTTCGCCTGCGGGGCGGTCGCGCTGTTCGCCTTCCTGCGTTCGGGCCGTGGGCGGCTGACCCTCAAGGTCGCGGGAGTGAAGCTGCGGCGGGAGATGTTCGCCGACATCCTCAAGGTCGGCGCGCTCGCCTGTCTGTCGCCGCTGCAATCGGTGCTCACCATCCTGATCTTCACCGCGCTCGTTGCCCGCTTCGGCACGCAGGCGCTCGCCGGCTACGGCATCGGCGCGCGGCTCGAATTCCTGCTGGTGCCGATCGCGTTCTCGATCGGGGTCGCCTGCGTGCCGATGGTCGGCATGGCGATCGGCGCCGGCCAGGTCGCGCGCGCCCGTCGCGTGGCCTGGACCGGCGGCGGCCTCGCCGCCGCCGTGCTGGGCGTGGTCGGCTTGGTGGTCGCGCTGATGCCGGACATCTGGGCGCGGCTGTTCACCGCCGATGCCGCCGTGCTCGACGCCGCGCGGCAATATCTGCGCTGGGCGGGGCCGGGCTTTGCCTTCTTCGGGCTGGGCCTGTGCCTCTACTTCGCCTCGCAGGGCGCCGGCCGGATTTTGGGGCCGGTGCTGGCCGCAACGGTGCGCCTGGTGCTGGTGATCGGGGTCGGCTGGTGGCTCGCGGCCGCGGGCGCGCCGCTCTGGACCCTGTTCGCGCTGGTCGCGGCCGCGATGGTGGCGTACGGCGTGCTCACCGCGATGGCGGTGTGGCTGACGCGATGGGGGCACCGCTTGTAGCCGCCGTAGGGTGCGCAAAGGCGCGCTCTGGCGCGCCGTGCGCACGTCTTATCTTTTCGAGCGTCGTACGTGCGCACGCGCCGTTTCGCGGCGCTTTGCGCACCCTACTGCTGATAGGCCGGGTTGCGGTCGAGCAGCTCGATCGAGACGCCCTGCGGCCCGCGGATGAAGCAGATGCGCACCCCCGGCCGGATCGTGGTCGGCTCGCGCGTAAACTCGACGCCCTTGGCCTTGAGCTCCGCCGCAATCGCATCGAGGCCGGCGCACGCCAGTCCGAAATGGTCGAGACCCTGATAGGGCGTCACCGGGGCCGGATTGACGCCGTCGCCGGCCGTCACCGGCGCGATGAAGATGTTGGCGCCGCCGAGCTTGAGATCGATGCGCGGCTTGCCCTGCTGCATCGAGCGCAGCACCTCGGCGCCCAGCATGCGCTCGTACCATTGCGCGGTCGCCTCCGGATCCGGGCTGCGCAGGTGGATGTGATCGTAGGTGAAGGCAGGCATGGCGGGGGTGCTCCGTTGCTGGCGGTCATGGAAATTAAGCCACGGGGCTTTGCGCCGACAACATCTCGCGCGACCGGCGAGGAATTCGACGCCTCCAGGAAATCTCCAAACAAACTCACGGTTTCCTTCAAGCGCCTTGTCCCAATCGCCGCTAGTCAGTGGGCTGCCGCGCTGCGCCCAGCGCAGGGCCCAAAAACGGAGGGTACGATGCCGCAGGCCTATTATCTCAAGCTCGGTTCAGGCAGGTCACAGTTCCCGGGCAACAGCAGTGAGCCGCATCATGTGGGTTGGATCGAGCTCATATCGATGTCCTGGGGGAGAACAGACATCCGGGGCAGGCAGCATCCACGCAATTGACCATCAGCAAAGTAAAGGACCACGTTTCGCCGCACCTCACGCGGGCGAGCCACAATGGCGATTATATCGAAACCGCGGTGCTGGAGATTGCTGACGCGTGGACGGGCAGGCCAATGCTGCGCATGAAGCTGTACGATATCGCGATCACCGTGTACGGCAACCCTAATGGGGATGCTGAAACATTCACGCTCGACGCCAAAACCGTTGAGTTCAATCACAATCCGGTTGCCGAGGATGAGCTCGAGGAAATGCTCCAATATGTGTTCAAGTATATCGGGCTAGGTCCGACGGTCTCGCGCGGAGCCCGCCCGTAATCCCGCCGCTCCGCAAGCGAAAACCCCGCCTCGGTGGCGGGGTCTCAACTGCTCTGCTTTGGAGGGGAGGTTGACCGTCAGACCGCCATACGCTCGTCGGCGTCGATCGGCTCGCGCAGCACGTAGCCGCGGCCCCACACGGTCTCGATGTAGTTCTTGCCGTTCGAGGCGTTGGCGAGCTTCTTGCGCAGCTTGCAGATGAACACGTCGATAATCTTGAGCTCCGGCTCGTCCATGCCGCCGTAGAGGTGGTTGAGGAACATCTCCTTGGTGAGCGTGGTACCCTTGCGGAGCGACAGCAGCTCCAGCATCTGGTACTCTTTGCCGGTCAGGTGCACGCGCGCGGAATTGACCTCGACCGTCTTGGTATCGAGGTTGACGAGCAGGTCGCCGGTTTGGATCACCGACTGGGCATGGCCCTTGGAGCGGCGCACGATGGCGTGGATGCGCGCGACCAGCTCGTCCTTGTGAAACGGCTTGGTCATGTAGTCGTCGGCGCCGAAGCCGAGGCCCTTGACCTTGTCTTCGATGCCGGCGAGGCCGGAGAGGATGAGGATCGGCGTCTTGACCTTGGAGACGCGCAGCGAGCGCAGGACCTCGAAGCCGGACATGTCGGGCAGGTTGAGGTCGAGCAGGATGATGTCGTAGTCGTAGAGCTTGCCGAGGTCGACGCCTTCTTCCCCGAGGTCGGTGGCGTAGATGTTGAAGCTCTCGGATTTGAGCATTAGCTCGATGGACTGCGCGGTCGCGCGGTCGTCTTCAATCAGCAAAACGCGCATGCCAGTTCCCTTCCTAGCCGCCTCGGGCTCAAGGTCGGCACGCCGCTAATGCGGCCCCGGAACGCCTTGGGACAAAAACGACTCGGAAACCTTACCGGCAAATGGTTAACAGAATCTGATTCTGGCGTGCAAGCCCTCCTGCGGCGAAATCCCACGAATCGCCGTAAGATGCTGCAGTGACCAAAGATTCCGGACGGGCGCGAGCTCATGTTTTAGTTTAAGAGTTGAGATTAATAGACTTTCCCGACTCGCCTCTGCTCGCGTTTCGCGGCAAGGCGTGGGTCATCCCAAGGGCGGTGCACCGATGATTAAGGAAGCGGGTAAACGCAGGGTTAAGGCACACGCGTGCTGACAGGATCCGGCCAAGGAAGCGACGACCAGCCCCGGCAAGGCTATCGGCAACTGCGGCAAAGCTTCGAGACTTTGGAAACCGAAAACTAACGTTGTGCTGCCAGGGTCGGCCGCGATGGGTCTGGCGCCTGGTCGGCGCGGCCGGTCTCGGGGGCCGGGCGGAGCCGGATCCTCGGGCTGCGGGGGGAGTGCCAGTCGATGAAGTCGCGTGAGACGCTTATTCGTCTGAAGAGGTTCCAGGTCGACGAGAAGCGCCGCCAGGTGGTGCAGATCGAGACCATGATCGCCGAGTTCGCCCGCATCGCCGGCGATCTCGACCGCGAGATCCAGATCGAGCAGGACCGCGCCGGCATCCACGATCCCGCGCACTACGCCTATCCGACCTACGCCAAGGCGGCGATGACGCGGCGCGACAATCTCAGGCGCTCGGCCGATGAGCTCAAGGGGCAGCTCGACGATGCCAAGGCGGCGCTCGGAGCGGCATTCGAGGAATTGAAGAAAGTGGAGCTGCTCGACGAGCGCGACCAGCTGCGCGAGCGCGCCACCGAGGAAGCGCGCGAGCAGGCCGAGCTCGACCGCATCGGCCTGGTCGCCGTGCGCGAGGGCCTGCGCGCGTAACCCGCATGGCTGTTCTCGGCGCGGCCGTCGCGCTCCGACCAATTTCTGCACGTGCTCCCTTCCTCGCACCGCCTCCCCATCTCTCGGGATCTGATCGGCTGATCGGCTGACCGGCGCCCGCGCCGCAAAGGTCGCCGTCGCAACGGCGTTGCCTCCACAGCACGCAATTTAGGGAAATCCGCGAGCCTTCCGCCGTCGGACGGCGTGGCCCGGCGGTGGGCGCGCGGCGACCCGCTGTCGCGCGGATCACGGCGCTCGCGGCCACACACGCGGAGAATGGCTCGGCGGCCCGCACGGCCGGCGCGGACGCCGCGTCGTGCTCCGTTATGATATTTTCCCTGTTGACCATTTGATGAAAAGATATTTTCATAGGCCGCATGCCAACCGGCCCCGACGCCGCGGTCGTGAACGCGCCCATCGGCCGGCGCGTGGCGCACGCCTATCCGGGGCTGTCGGGGGGGCAGCGGCGCGCCGCCGACTTCCTGCTCGGCAAACCGTTCGACGCCGCGACCATGACGATCGAGGAGTTTGCGACGGCGGCGGAGGTCTCGACCGCAACCGCGAACCGCTTCGCGCGTGCCCTCGGCTTTGGCCGCTATGCCGACTTCCGGGGCGAGATCGTCGAGGCGCTCCGGCCGGCGCGCGCGCAGGAGGACAAGCTGCGCGCGGCGCGGCGCGGGGCTTCCGCGGCGAGCATTGTCGCCGGCTCGCTCCACGAGGATCTGGCCAATCTGCGCAACACCGCCGCTGCGCTATCCGTCGAGCAGGCGGAAGCCGCGGCCCGGATGCTGCTCGACACCGCGCGCATCTTTGCGGTCGGCTTCGGCACCAGCAGCTATCTCGCGTCGTACGCGGCAAACATCTTGGATCCCCTGTGCCCAGACGTGCGCTTCGTCGCGGTGGAAGGCGGGACCGAGCAGACCGCGAGGCGCCTGGTGAAGCTCAAGGCGCGCGACGTCGTGCTCGCGATCACCCTGCCACGCTACTCGCGGGACATCGTCGCCATCGTGCGGCTCGCCAAGGCTCGCGGCGCGCGCGTGCTGGCGGTCACCGACAAGCCGAGCTCGCCGATCGCCGCATTGGCCGATCTTGCGCTGTACGCGTTTGCCGAACGGCAGATCCTGTCGAGCTCGGCGGTTGCGGCGCTGGCGCTGATCGAGGCGCTGGCTTCGGCGGTCGCCTACCGAAGGGAGGGCGCGATCGCGGCGTTGAGCGCGCTGACCGAGCAGGTTCGGCCGTATCTCCAGGAGGCGGGTGAGCCGCGAGGAATGCGGCGACAGCGGGTTCAGGAGTGAGCGAGCGGAGGATCTGTGTCATGAAGCATGCTTTCACGGCGATCGGTTGCGCGGCCGTGCTTGGCCTTTCGATCTCGACCGCGGCGGCCCAGACCTTGAATACTGTCAAGCAAAGAGGTGTGCTGCACTGCGGCTCGAATACCGGGCTTGCCGGCTTCGGCCTGCCCGATGCGCAAGGGAACTGGAAGGGCCTGGACGTGGACTTCTGCCGCGCGGTCGCGGCGGTGATCTTCAACGATCCCAACAAGGTGAAGTTCGTGCCGCTGACCGGCAAGGACCGCTTCACCGCCCTGCAATCCGGCGACGTCGACCTGCTCGCACGCAACACCACCTGGACCTCGTCGCGCGACACCTCGCTGGGTCTGAGCTGGACCGGCATCAACTACTACGACGGGCAAGGCTTCATCGTGCGCAAGGCGCTCAAGGTCAAGTCGGCGCTCGAGCTCGACGGCGCCGCCGTCTGCGTCGGGCAGGGGACCACGACCGAGCTCAACCTCGCGGACTACTTCCGCGCCAACAAGATGAAGCTGCGGACCGTCACGTTCGGGACCAACGACGACACCGTGAAAGCCTACGAGGCCGGGCGCTGCGATGCCTTCACCACCGATGCCTCGGGCCTCTATGCGGAGCGGCTGCGCTTCGCCAAGGCCGACGAGCACATGGTGCTGCCCGAGATCATCTCCAAGGAGCCGCTCGGCCCCTCGGTCCGCCATGGCGACGACCAGTGGTTCGACATCATCAAGTGGGTGCACTTCGCGATGGTGAATGCCGAGGAACTCGGCGTCACCAAGGCCAACCTGGATGAGCAGATGAAGTCGGAAAATCCCGACGTGAAGCGTCTGCTCGGCACCGAGGGCAATGCCGGCGAGCAGCTGGGTCTGACCAAGGACTGGGCCGTGCGCATCATCCGGCACGTCGGCAACTACGGCGAATCCTTCGACCGCAATCTCGGCGACGGATCACCGCTCAAGATCGCCCGCGGCTTGAACGCGCTCTGGAGCAAAGGCGGGCTGCAGTACGCGCCGCCGATCCGATGAGGACCGGCGGCGCGGCCGCCGCGGTCACCTCTACTGCCGGCGGCGTCCTGCGCCCTTCTGGCGGCTCTCGATCACGGCGGCATAGTTCGGTGCCGTCAGGGCGCAGAGGTTGGCGAGCTCAGCCGCTTCAGGACGGTCGATCCAAAATCGCCTACCGGCCGGCGCCCGGCTGCGCCAGGAAGGAGCGGACGGCGGCGATGGTCGCTGTCGGCTGCTCTTCCATGAGCCAGTGTCCGGAATTCTCGATCACAACCTCGCCCACGTCGCTCGCCGCCGTGCGCATGATCGCCGCCATGGTCGCGCCGAACGACCGTTCGCCACCGATCGCAAGCACCGGCATGTCAAGACGGCCGGTGGCGAGAAAGGCGCGGTTATCGATGGCGTCCTGGTCGAACGCCGCGAATTGTAGGAAGCCTGCGCGCATCGCGCCCGGGCGTGCGTAAAGCCGCGCATAGTGCCGGCGCGAGGCCTCCCCGAACCGCTTGGGGTCGGCGGCGAATTCGTTCCAGAAGCGATCGAGGTAGATGCGCTCGCGCCCGGCGACGAGCCGCTCCATGTCCGGCCCGCCGAAGCGGAAATGCCAGAGCAGCGGGCTCTTGAGTATCTCGTCCCAGGGTCCGACGCCGGGAATCGGCGCATCCATCAGGACCAGGCGGCTCACGCGCGCAGGGTGTTTCGCGGCCAATGCGAACGCGACCATGTTGCCGATATCGTGGGCGACGACGTCGGCGCTGGCGACGTTCAGCGCGTCCATGACTCCCGCGATGTCGTCAGCTTGATTCTTCTTCTCGAAGCCCTTTTCGGCGCGCGCGGACAGCCCCATGCCGCGCAAGTCCGGCACGATCACGGTGCGTTCGCGCGCCAGATTGGCCGTCACCGGTCTCCGCGTATCCATGCAACAGGACGACCGGAGATCCCTTTCCACCGACACGGACATGGATCGTAGTGCCGTTGGTCGAGACATTGTGGACGCGGAAACCGGCCGGGAAGACAAAACCCTGCGCGGCCGCGGGCGCGATGAAGGCCGCACCGGCGAAAGCCCACAGGCTGCCGCAGATGCCCACAAGCCGGCTCCATTTCACGGGGCTGCTCCGCTCGACGTCGCAATGGCGATGACGCCAACTATTCATGACGCCCGAAGGCGTCTTGAACATTGCAGGCGTCCGTTTTCCAAAACCGGCGAATGCCGCCAATCCGACGGCCCCCGGCGTCAGCACCCGAGGCTGCGCCGCCAAGCCCCGGGGCTGGCGCCGACCTTTGACCGGAACACCCGCGTGAAATGGCTTTGGTCGGCGAATCCGCTGGCGGCAGCGATTTCGGCCAGCTTCGAGCCTGATTCGCGCAGCAGCCGCTTCGAATGTTCAATGCGCCGGCTCAGCAGCCAGCGATGCGGCGTTTCACCGGTCGTTCGCTTGAAAGCGCGGGTGAAATAACTGAGCGACAAGCCGCATTGGGCCGCAGGGACGGAGAGCGCAAGATCGGCATCGAGATTGGCCAGCATGATCTCCGTCGCTCGCCGCAACTGCCACGGCGCAAGGCAGCCCGGCTTCGGCGTGGCGCGCATGCGCATCCCGCCGAACGCAATTGCAAAATAGGTGTGCGTCGCCATCAGCAGGTGGTCCGCGCACATCGCGCCGATCTCCTGCGGGCGGTCGAGCGCCGCGAGCAGCACCTGGGCAAGGTGCCAAGTCGTTTCGTCGAACGTGCAGGGCTCGCAGCAGAGTGTGCTCACTCTGCGAACACCCCGGTCATCGGCGATCTCGTCCAGCACGGACCGCGGCACGTTGAACAGAATGGTGTCGAACGGGCTGATGAGATTGGCCCGCGGCTGCTCTGCATGGTTGACGATGGTGATGGTGCGCGCCGGGTACGCGACGCGCTGCACGCACCGCTCGCCGAGAAAAAGCTCGCGCTTCGGCTGTTCGCGAAGCTGCAACACGACGCTGAAAACATCCTGCATGCGAACGGGATCGGTGAGGCCATGGTTCGGCGCAGCGCGGCACGCGCGCGATACCGCAAGCCGGTTCTTCTGCGGGCTGGTGGCAACAAGCTCGGAGGTCCGCTCGGCTCGGAAATGTCCAGTGAGCGTCTGCCGCCACGCTGGGTTCGATTCCATGCCGCCCGCTCCGCGTTTGCGAGATCGTTCCAGCAGGATATCACCGTCGCCGATCCCAGTCTCATTCGACGTTAGAAGGGGTGGAACCGGGCAGAGGCCCGGTCCCAATTGTTTACGCGGTCGGGATGGTGCCGCCGTCGATGACGTATTCGGTCCCGGTGATCGAGCCGGCGCGCGGCGAAACGAGGAATGCGATGAGCTCGGCCACTTCTGCCGGCTTTGCCGGACGGCCGATCGGTATGCCGCCGAGCGACGCCATCAGCGCTTCTTGCGCCCCCCGGTAGTCGGTGCCATCGGCTGCGGCCAACCGCTCGACCAGCCCCACCGCAGCCTCGGTCTCGACCCATCCGGGCGCGACCCTGACCACACGGATGCCCTTCGGGCTCACCTCCTTGGACAGGCCCTTGCTGTAGTTCGCAAGCGCGGCCTTGGCGGCCGCATAGGCCATCGTCGATTCCGGGAGCGGCAACTGCCGTTGGATCGAGGTGACATGGACGATCACGCCGGAGCCTTGGGCGAGCATCAGCGGCAGCAGCGCACGATCCAAGCGGACCGCCGGGAAGAGATTCTGATCGAACGCGCGCTGCCACTCGCCATCATCGAGCGCGGCGAAGCCGCCACCGGGCGCCGCCGAGCCGCCGACGACATGCACAATGATGTCGAGGCCGCCGAGCTGCCGCGTCACCGCGGCAGCGACGGTCGCGCAGCCTTCGGCGGTGCTGACGTCGGCGGCCACGAAGGGAGCGTGCGGCGGGAGCTCATCCGGCGGCCGGCGTGCGGTGGTGAGGACGGTCGCGCCGGCTTGGCGCAATCGCGCCGCCACGGCCGCGCCGATGCCCTTGGTGCCGCCGGTGACGAGCGCCCGTCGACCGGCCAATTCCAACATGTGGTTCATGCTCGTGCTCC
This sequence comes from uncultured Alphaproteobacteria bacterium, assembly GCA_963788095.1. Taxonomy (GTDB): domain Bacteria; phylum Pseudomonadota; class Alphaproteobacteria; order Rhizobiales; family Xanthobacteraceae; genus CAVTXS01. The sequence continues at coordinate 48,842 of CAWBFP010000045.1, forward strand.
CAATCCGCAGCGTGCGAGGGCGCTTGGCGCGGAATATGGGGGTCGGAGATCGCAAACGATAATACGGTTTTATTGGCATATATTATGCGGTATGATGCATGAATGGACCGCGACCTCCTCAACCATCTTCCGGTCGTCGTCGGGGTTGCGCGCCACCGCGGCTTTGCACCGGCCGCGGCCGCGCTCGGCATGAGCCCGTCCGCGGTGAGCCATGCGGTGCGAACGGTCGAGGATCGTCTCGGCGAGCCGTTGTTCGCGCGCACCACCCGTAGCGTGGCATTGACGGAAGCAGGCACGCGCTTCCTGACCAGCGTCGAACCGGCGCTGGCAGATATCGACAAAGCGGCCGAGCACCTTTCCGCCGAGCGCGGCGAAGTGACGGGGCTGTTGCGGATCAATACGGTGCGCGTCGCGCTCGACATGGCGCTCACGCCGATCCTCTCCAGGCTCGCCCGGCAGCATCCGGGACTGACCGTCGAGGTTTTTTCGGATGATGCCCCGATCGACATCGTCGAACGGGGTTTCGACGCCGGCATCCGGCTTGGCGAGGCCGTGCAACAGGACATGATCGCGGTGCGCCTGACCCGTCCTTTCAAGGTCATCGTTGTCGCTTCGCCCGAATACCTGGAGAACAACGGCTTGCCGAAAGCGATCGGCGATCTGCACCGGCACAACTGCATCGGCATGCGTTACGTGGGCTCCGGCGGCATTGTCGAATGGCAACTGACCGACGGCAAAAGGATCATGTCGGTGAAGACATCGGGAACGGCGCTGGTGACCGACCCGACCCATGCACTGCATCTGGCGCTGGCGGGCATCGGCATCGCCTATGCGATCGAGCCATTGGCGCGCGACCACGTCCGCGCAGGCCGGCTCAAATGGCTGCTGCCAGAGTGCGCTGTCGAGCACGATGGACTGTTTCTGTACTATCCGCGTCGAGCATCGCGCGCGCCGAAGCTGCGCGCGTTCATCGAGGCGGCGAAAGCCGTTCTCGGGTCGCGATGATGCTAGGCCGGAGGGTATTTGTCCCAATAGCCCGGGGCCGGCTCGGTTTGCTCCACGACGTCGATCAGGATCCCCGAAGGATCCCGAGTTATGAATCGCCGCTGTCCCCACGGCTCGTCGGTCAGAGCATGAACGAGGGGCACATCCGCCTGGGTGAGCCGCGCATAAAAATCGGCGGCGTTCTCGACCTGGAAGGTCATGATCATTCCGTGGCCGCCGAAGGTTTCCGGACCCGGAGGACTCGACGGATGATCGCCGCTCATGAGGCCGAGACAAATTCTACCGTCGTTTCGGTCCGCCAGCATGACGACCCAGCTTGCCTCGAACACCACGACCATCGCGAAATGCTTGAGGAAGAAGGCCCGGCTTTCGCCTAGACGACTGACTGTGATGAGTGGATAGGTCGTGAGTGCAGCCATTTTCGACGTCGCCTCGTGCTGAACGCGCGCCCCTTAACCTCCATATACAACGGGCAAAGTGCGGCGCCATGTCGACGCGGCAACCCGCGACGGGTGTCGCGCCCAAGCCGGAAGCTCGCCGCGAGATGATGTCGATCGGCGCCAAACAGTAAAGCTCATGCTGTCGCATTCTCCGTGACGATCTCGTGGAACCGTGGACGCGGCCCGGCGTTGCGCTCCATGATCCATTTCCCGATCGTCGCAGGCAATTCACTTCATCGCTTGGGCGAATAGCCGGGTGTTGTGGCGCATCATGTCGATGTAGCTGGCGGCGGCGCCGCCGGGTTCGGAGAGCGCATCGGAATAGAGCGTGCCGCCAAGGGCGGTGCCGGTCTCCTTGGCGATGCGCTCGATCAGGCGCGGGTTCGAGATGTTCTCCACGAACACCGCCTTCACCTTCTCGCGTTTGATCTGACGGATCAGGCCGGCCACGTCCTTCGCGGTCGGCTCAGAATCGCCGGTGACGCCCTGCGGTGCCAGGAACGCGATGTCGTAGGCGTCGCCGTAGTAGGTGAAGGCCTCGTGCGAGGTGATCACCCGCCGCCGCGGCTTCGGAATGTCGGCGAACGCCGCCCTGATCTCGCTCTCCAGCGCGTCGAGCTGCTTAAGGTAGTTCGCCGTGGCCCGCTCGTAATCCGGCTTGCCGGCGGCATCGACGGCGATCAGCGCGTCGCGGATGTTGGCGACGTAGATCTTGACGTTCGCGACATCCTGCCAGGCATGCGGATCGTAGCGTCGATCCGCATGCCCCTTGTTGTCGCCGTGGCCGTGATCGTGTGCGCGCGCGGCCAAGGCCTTGATGCCCTTCGAGGCGACGATGGCGTGCCCTTTGTATCCGGACGATTTCACCAGCCGGTCGGCCCAGCCCTCGTAGCCGAGGCCGTTGATCACCACCAGGTTTGCGGCACTGAGCGCCTTGGCGTCGGCAGGCGTAGGCTGGAACACATGCATGTCGGCGTTGGGTCCGGCGAGCGCCGTGACCTCGACCCGCTCCCCACCGACCTGGCGCACCAGGTCGGCGATGATGGAGAAGCTCGCCACCACCTTCGCCTTTTCGGCAGCCTGCGCCGGCGCCGGCCCGAAGGGCAGCGTCAGCAACGCTGCGGCGATGAGCGCGCGCCTGCCGATCATGTTCATCACCCGCCTTACTTCCGGTTTGGCGAAGCCGCGCACGCTAGAATTCCACGCCGACCTTCACTCGTGTCTGCTGCCGTTCAAAATTCGTCAAATCGAGTCGCAGCGGATTGCCGACCTCATGGCCGCCGACCTGCACGTTCCAGGCCGCCGAGATCCATGCCTTCGGCGCGAAGCGCCAAAACATGGTCGGACCGACATACACCGCGTCGCCGAGGAAGGTGTTTGGCAGCAAGCCCTCATAGGCGCGCAGATAACGGACTTCGCTGCCAAGGAAGAATTTTGGTGCGATCTGTACGCTGGCGGCCGCCGCGACGCCGACCTTCGAGCCGTCCTCCCACTCGGCGCTGCCGTTTTCGCGCATGCGCTCGAGCTCGTAGATGAGGTTGAAAGCGGCGAACAGCCGATCCGGGATCAGCTCGCGGTCAAAGATGAGCTTGTTTTCGGAACCGAGCCTGACCCCGCGCAATCCGGTGAGCTCGTCGACCCGCTGCACGCTCGGTTCGAAGTGGAGCGTCACTCCGACCGCGTCCTTCGTCCGCTTGGCAAGCCGCCAGCGCAGTTCGGATCCAAAACCATTGAAATTGAGACCCTTGACGTCGTCGAGACCGGTGACGCCGAGCACGCGGTGATAATCGGCGAGCGGGCCGAACGCGACGTTGAAGTCGTCGGTCACGCTGAAGCCGAATTCGAGCTTCTTGCCGACCCCGGCATAGGTGCCGTCACGCTTGCCGAAACGGCCGACGGTTTCGACCGCGGCCTCCTTGGTGCCTTTCTCCTCGATATCGGAGCCGAGCGTGAAGCCGAACAGATTCTCGGTTTCGATGCCATTGTCGTGACCGTTGGCGTGGCGGTCGTCATCGCCGTCAGCACCATTGCGGCGCCCCGCATGGGGATGGCCCGCGCCAGACCGGTGGGCGTGCACGCGACCGCCGCCACCGTCATGCGCGTGTCGGGCGTCTTGGCGATGCGCACGGTCTCGGGTGTGGGTGTGGCCGGCATGTCCACGAGCCGGGCGTGCATGCCCTCGGCGCGGCCTCGCCTGCGGATTGCGCAGCGGGCGCGTCTCGACGGTTTCCTGCCCGAGGGGTTCCGGTGTGCTCGGCGCTTGCGCGCCGAGCGCCGGCGGGCCGAACGCCAGAACGGCGATGCCGGCTCCGACTGCCATGGCTCCGGCTGCAAATTCGCGCCTCATCCTGCGGCTCTCAAATACGTTATGTTATAACATAACTAAATTGGGCCTCTGTCAAGCGCAGCGGGATTTCGCGCCCGCATGTGTGGCGCCGGCGCCATAGGGGCGCCGCGAACGCGCGCCGCGCCGGGGGCCTGAAACGTTTTCCCGCCCCCAACGTAGCTTGATGTCGATAATGTTCGCTGGCCGAAATTGGGACTCGTCTCGGGAATGCTGGGGCAGACGGAACTCGTCTGGCTGCTTGCCGCGGTCGCGAAGGGGGATCAGGCCGCATTCGAGCGGCTTTACGCCGCCACGCGCGCGAAACTCTACGGGGTGAGTGTGCGTATCTTGCGGCGAGCAGACCTCGCCGACGAGGTCCTGCAGGAGACATATTTCAAGGTCTGGCGCAGCGCCGGCGCGTTCAATCCACGGCTGGCAAGCCCGATCACCTGGATGGTCGCGATTGCCCGCAACGGTGCGCTCGACATGCTGCGCAAGCGGACCGAGGCCTCGATCGAGGATGAGCCGCAGGCGAACGAGGTCCCGGCCGCGGAAGTGGATCCGCTGGCAGGCAGGCACATGACCGACGAGCTCAAACGCCTGCTCGACTGCATGGGCGCGCTCGATGAGGAGCACCGCCGGGTCATTCTGCTCGCCTACTACAACGGCTGGAGCCGCGAGCAGCTGGCAGTCAAATTCGACAAGCCGGTAAACACGATCAAGACTTGGCTGCGACGGGGATTGATCCAGATCCGGGAGTGCCTCGGGGCATGACCACGAGCGAAGACGACAGGGAACTGCTGGCGGCCGAGTACGTGCTCGGCACGCTCGACGCCGATGATCGCGCCAACGTGCAGATGCTGTTGGCGATCGACCCTGGATTTTCCGAGACGATCGGCAAATGGGAACGCCGGCTGGGCGAGCTGCACCTGCTGGTCGATCCGGTCGAGCCGCCGGCGGCGAATTGGGATCGGATTCAAGCGCGCATCGCCGACGCGCCGCCGACCGGCAAGCTGTGGCTGCCGACGGCCCAAGACTTGGCGAAGGCGCCGGCCGCGCCGAAGCCGGCGCCCGACATCAGCGAAGCCGAAGCGAGAGCGGCGGCCGAGGTCGAGCCGCCGAGCGCTGAGATCATCTCGTTGACCGAGCGGGTGCGGCTGTGGCGCGGCCGCACCGCCGTCGCCGGTGCGCTGGCGGCTTGCCTCGTCGCGGTCGTGGTGGCGCGCGAGTTCGTGCCCGGCCTGATGCTGCCGCCGCGCATCGTCGAGAAACCGGTCGAGGTGATCCGCACCGTCGAAGTGCCGGTGCCCTCGCAGCGCATGGCGGAGTTCGTCGCGGTGTTCCAGAAGGACGACGCATCGCCCGCGTTCCTGCTCACGGTCGACGTCGAGCGGCGGACGCTGAGCGTGCGCAAGGTCGGGGCCGAGCAGCCGCCCGACAAGAGCTACCAACTGTGGATCCTGCCGGCCGGGGCGACGGCGCCACGCTCGCTCGGCCTGTTGGAGGAGCGTGAGTTCACGGTGCGGCGTGCACTCGCCGACTACGACGCGCCGACGCTCTCGAACGCCACCTTCGGGATCTCGCTCGAGCCGCAGGGCGGCTCGCCGACCGGCGGCCCCACCGGCCCGGTCCTGCACGGCAAGCTCTTGCAGACGGCGCCGGCCGGATTCCCGTCAGCGACGCCGTGAGATTTTCCCGAACGGCGAGCGTAAACCGGATCGGCTTCGCTTCCGCGCGACGTCATTGCGAGCCGAAGGCGAATCAATCCAGCGGCCGATAATCATGTATGCCGGCCTCGCATGCTCCAAATTCATGGATCCCGGCTCGCGCTCGCTCCGCTCGCTTGACCGGGATGACACTGCATGGGCGGGTGTGAATCCATGCGGCGATGTTCCTCGCAAGAACGGCCGCGGCGTCAGCTATGGCCGCGAGCTTACTTTCTCCGAAAGCCACATCTTTATTAGGGACTGATACGGGACGTCGCGTCGGTTGGCAGCAACCTTGATCTGCTCGAGCAGGTGCACAGGCAAGCGAAGCGAGATTGACGTGGTGGATGGTTTTAGATTCGGAAAGCGTACACGCCGGGCCTTGCTCAAATCGAAGTAGTCGGCTGTGTCGTGGCTTTCCCAGAAGGCACGTTCCTCCGCCTCGTTACGGAAGCGCGGCACGGGCTTAAGCTTCGTCGTCTTTTTCGTCATAGCGGGCCCTTTCCCTTCGGCTCATACCACGCGCCGAAATCACCCGGATCAGCGTTCCGTCGTGCCGCAGCGTGAAGCTAACGTCCAGCTTGCGTCCGACACTGGTCGCACCATAGGCCTGAAATCGCTCTTCCTGCTGACTGTGTTCGGTGTCGACGAAGATGAGGAGGTCGGGGTCTGTGAAGACCTGTTCGGCTTCGGATTGGGTAACTCCGTGCCTGTCCAAGTTCTTGCGACTGTTTCCGTCGTCCCAATCGAATCCGTCGATTCGAGCGAGGTCAAGCATTCCCGTATATTATCAACATATGCACAATTTGCCAGATGCGAACCCTCCGGTCTGCCGCAGCGCCTCGCCGGCCGCGATCGCGGCGGCGATCGCGACGTTGAGCGAGCGCAATCCCTGGCGCATCGGGATGACGAGGCGGGCGTCCGCCGCACCATGCACCTCGTCCGGCAGCCCGGCCGAACTCGCGGCCGAACAGCAGGATGTCGTCGGGCTCGAACCGGTGGTCGAGATACGAGGTCGCGGCGCGGGTGGAGAACACGATCAGCCGGGGGAGGGGACTTGCGCGATCCGCCCGCCAGCGCAGGAATGCGCTCCACGAAGCGTGGCGCGTGAGCTCGACCTGGTCGAGGTAGTCCATGCCGGCGCGGCGGAAGGCGCGGTCGGAGTTCGGAAAGCCGGTGGGCTCGACGATGTCCGCCGCGATGCCGAGGCATGCGCACAGCCGCAGAATCGTGCCGGTGTTCTGTGCGATGTCGGGCTGGTAGAGCGCAATCCGCATGCCGTGCCGTGATGGTTGCTCGCGCGCGCCCCGGGCCGGAACGTCACATTGTGCGAATGGGTTACGCGGCATCGGCGGTGCGTGCCGATCCGCTCTTGCGCTCTTTTCGCAAGGGTGCCAATACGGACTTCGCTGGAGCACACCGCCCGTCGCCCGAGGCGGGTGGCGGGTCGGCTCGCGTGCCGCCATCGGCCTGCTGCCCCGCGTGCAGCAAGCGCCGACGGATCCGGTGCCGCGGGCCGGGCATCTGAGGGAAAGGATTAAAGACGTGACGACGATCGCTGCGGCCGAACCGACACGCCGCGATTTTCTCTACATCGCGACCGCGGCCGTGGGCGCGGTCGGCGCGGCCGCGGTGGCGTGGCCGCTGATCGCCCAGATGAACCCCGATGCCTCGACTATTGCGGCCGGTGCGCCGATCGAGGTCGACCTCGCGCCGGTCGCGGAGGGGCAGATCATCAAGGTATTCTGGCGCGGCAAGCCGATCTTCGTGCGCAACCGCACCAAAAAGGAGATCGAGGAGGCGCGCGCCGTCGATTGGCACAGCCTGCCGGATCCACAGCCGGACGAGAAGCGCGTCAAGCCCGGCCATGACCAGTGGCTGGTGGTCTACGGCAACTGCACCCATCTCGGCTGCATTCCGCTCGGCAACCAGGGCGACTATGGCGGCTGGTTCTGTCCCTGCCACGGCTCGCAGTTCGACACCTCGGCCCGCATCCGCCGCGGCCCGGCGCCGTCGAACCTGCCGTTGCCGCCCTATGATTTCGTATCCGACACCAAGATCAAGATCGGCTGACGCTCTTTCCAGGAACTTCGACGTCATTTCCAAGGTCCGACCAAATGAGCGCACATTCGACCTACGAGCCGAAGCATCCGTTCATGAAATGGCTCGAGGCGCGGCTGCCGATCGCCAGCCTGGTGCACTCGAGCTTCGTCGACTATCCGACCCCGCGCAATCTGAACTACTGGTGGGCCTTCGGCGGGATCCTGAGCTTCATGCTGGGTGTGCAGATCGTCACCGGCATCGTGCTGGTCATGCACTACACGCCGCACGCCGACCTCGCGTTCAACTCCGTCGAGCACATCATGCGCGACGTGAATTATGGCTGGCTGTTGCGCTACCTGCATTCGAACGGCGCCGCGATGTTCTTCCTGGCGGTCTACATCCACATCTTCCGCGGCATGTACTACGGCTCCTACAAGGAGCCGCGCGAGGTCTTATGGATCCTCGGCGTCATCATCTACCTGCTGATGATGGCGACCGGGTTCATGGGCTACGTGCTCCCCTGGGGGCAGATGAGCTTCTGGGCCGCCACCGTCATCACCAACCTGTTCTCCGCCATCCCGCTGGTCGGCGAAACGATCGTCACTTGGCTGTGGGGCGGCTACTCCGTCGGCAATCCGACCCTGCAGCGTTTCTTCTCCCTGCACTATCTGCTGCCGTTCGTGATCGTTGGCGTCGTCGTGCTGCACGTCTGGGCGTTGCACGTCGTCGGCCAGAACAATCCGATCGGGGTCGAGCCCAAGAGCAGCCAGGACACGGTGCCGTTCACGCCCTACGCCACCATGAAGGACGCCTTCATGCTGGCGTGCTTCAGCATCGTCTATGCCTGGTTCGTGTTCTACCTGCCGAACTACATGGGCCACGCCGACAACTACATTCCCGCCAACCCGGCGGTGACGCCGACGCACATCGTGCCGGAGTGGTACTACCTGCCGTTCTACGCGATCCTGCGCGCGATCCCCAACAAGCTCCTGGGCGTGGTCGCGCTCGCCGCTTCGATCCTGATCCTGGCCTTTCTGCCGTGGCTCGACACCTCGCGCGTGCGCTCCGCCAACTATCGCCCGCTCTTCCGGCAGTTCTTCTGGGTGTTCGTGCTGGTCTGCATCGGGCTCGGCTGGCTCGGCGCAAAGCCGGCGGAAGGCGGATACGTCATCGCGGCGCGCATCCTCACGGCCTGGTACTTCATCCATTTCCTGGTGGTTCTGCCGCTGCTCGGCCTGCTCGAGAAGCCGCTGCCGCTCCCGCATTCGATCACCGAGTCGGTGTTGGCCAAGACCGGCAAGCATGCGCCGATGGCCGCTCCGGCTGTGGCCAAGAGCGGCTGAGCGAGAGTCAAAGCGCCATGATCAGCCCTCGCCCAGTCGCGCTCGCAGTTCTCGCCGCATCGGTGCTGTGGCTTGTTCCGGCCGCCGCGCCCGCCGCCGAGCAGGAGGCGCCGCCGCGGTTGAAATGGTCGTTCGCCGGCCCGTTCGGCACTTTCGATCGCGCCCAGCTGCAGCGCGGCTTCAAGGTCTATCGCGAGGTTTGCCAGACCTGCCACGGCCTCAACCTGCTCGCGTTCCGCAACCTGGCCGAGCCCGGGGGCCCGGGATTCACTCCCGCGCAGGCCGCCGCGATTGCGGCCGAATACAAGATCCAGGACGGCCCGAACGACCAGGGCGAGATGTTCGAGCGGCCCGGCCGCCCGGCCGACCGCTTTCCCAAGCCGTTCGCCAACGATGGGCTGGCACGGCTCGTCAACAACGGCGTGGTGCCGCCCGACTTTTCGGTGATCGCCAAGGCGCGCACCTACGAGCGCGGCTTCCCCTGGTTCGTGTTCGATATCTTCACGCAATACCAGGAGCAGGGAGTGGACTACCTCGCGGCGCTGCTCAAAGGCTACGAGCCGCCGCCGCAGGGTTTCCCGCTGCCGCCCGGAACCAACTACAACCGCTATTTCCCCGGTCACGCCATCGCGATGCCCAAGCCGATGGAGGACGGCCGCGTGGATTACAGCGACGGCGCGCCCGCGACGGTCGACCAGTACGCCAAGGACGTCACCGCGTTCCTGGCCTGGGCGGCGGAGCCGCACATGGAAGCGCGCAAGCGTGTCGGCTTCCAGGTGATCGTCTTCCTAATCGTGTTCGCGGGCCTGCTCTATTTCGCCAAGACGAAGGTGTGGTCCGGCGTGCCGGATCACGCGTGACCGTTGCGCCTGCGATCGCCGCGACTGTCATCCCGGCTGAGCGCCGAACGCGCGAGAGCCGCGACCCATGAAGCCCAGCACTGCGACCGAAATGTCGGCCGGGATACTTGGATCCCGGCTCGGCTCGCTCTGCTCGCCGTCCGGGATGACAGCCGCGTATGACCAAGGCCGTCCTCGGCATCATCGGCGGCTCCGGCATCTACGACTTGCCGGGGCTCGAGAACGTGCACGAGCAGAAGGTGGCGAGCCCGTGGGGCGACCCGTCGGCGCCGCTGCGGCGCGGCGAGATCGCCGGCCTGCCGGTGGCATTCCTGCCGCGCCATGACAAGGGCCACCGGCTCTCGCCGTCCGACATCAACTATCGCGCCAACATCGACTGCCTCAAGCGCGCGGGCGTCACCGACCTGGTCTCGCTCTCCGCCTGCGGCTCGTTCAAGGAGGAGCTTGTCCCCGGCACCTTCGTGCTCATCGACCAGCTCGTCGACCGCACCCACGGGCGCGAGAGCTCGTTCTTCGGCAAGGGCTGCGTCGCGCATGTGTCGATGGCCCACCCGGTCTCGCCGCGGCTGCGCATCCACCTGGCGGCGGCGGCGGAAGCGGAAGGCATCAACGTCGTGCGCGGCGGCACCTACGTGTGCATCGAGGGCCCGCAATTCTCCACGCTCGCCGAGAGCCTCACCTACAAGGGGCTCGGCTATTCGGTGATCGGCATGACCAACATGCCGGAGGCAAGGCTCGCGCGCGAGGCGGAGCTCTGCTACGCGACCGTCGCGATGGTGACCGACTTCGACTGCTGGCACCCCGACCACGACGCCGTCACCGTGCAGGACATCATCAAGGTGCTCGCGGCCAATGCCGATAAGGCGAAGCGGCTGATCGCGCGGTTGGCGCGCGATCTCCCGCGCGAGCACGAGCCGTGTCCGATCGGCTCCGACCGCGCGCTCGACACCGCGCTGATCACCGCCCCGGAGGCGCGCGACCCTGCCCTGCTCGCCAAGCTCGACGCAGTGGCGGGCAGGGTGCTGGCGCGGTGAATACAGGGCGGGTTGCGTCCGGCCGGATGGTTGGACAGAGTGCCGCCGCCGGCATTGACCACCATCAGTCGAGGGGCCGCATGACCTCCCCCGTGCTCGAGAACGATCTGCGCGCCGCCATCCGTACCATCCCGGACTATCCCAGGCCCGGGATCATGTTCCGCGACATCACCACCTTGCTGGGCAATGCGCGGGCGTTCCGCCGCGCGGTCGACGAGCTGGTGCAGCCGTGGGCGGGCTCGAAGATCGACAAGGTCGCCGGCATCGAGGCGCGCGGCTTCATCCTCGGCGGCGCCGTCGCGCATCAGGTTTCCGCCGGCTTCGTGCCGATCCGCAAGAAAGGCAAGCTGCCGTACAAGCGCGTCACTATCGGCTATTCGCTCGAGTACGGCATCGACGAGATGGAAATGCATGAGGACGCGGTCGAGAACGGCGATCGCGTGATCCTGGTCGACGATCTGATCGCGACCGGCGGCACCGCGGAGGGCGCGGTCAAGCTCTTGCGGCAGCTCGGAGCCGACGTGCTCGCCGCCTGTTTCATCATCGACCTGCCCGAGCTCGGCGGGGCCGACAAGCTGCGCAAGCTCGACGTGCCGGTGCGCACGCTGATCACGTTCGAGGGCCACTGAGGCGCAACGCCGTCCGCACGATGTCGTCAAAATCGGTTCGAACATTCGTCCCAAAGATGAATGGGTGCATTACCGACATTTCATGTGCTCCGCATCGCACGACCGGAACCAAGGCGGGAAGGTGGCGTTGGGGCAGAGATCACGGGGAGGGCTAACCCGAATGGAAGGGAGCTTTCCGATGCAGAATAGGTTGCTGATTACCGTCGCCGCGGCGGCCCTGATGGCGAGTGCCGGCGTGGCTTCGGCGCAGATGAAAGAAGATGCGGGCGGATCGGCGGGCGGCGGATCCGGCGCGATCGAACGCAGCACCGGTGGCCAGGGCGCAGGTGGCCAGGGCGCGGTAGAGCGCGGTCCGGCGCGCGAGGGCGCGCCGCAGCAGCGCAGCGGCCAGTCGCGCGAGCAGCGTCCCGCCCAGATGCGCGACCAGAACCAGGGTCAGGCCCCACGCCAGGGCGACCAGGGCCAGATGCAGCAGGGCCAGGAGCGACAGGGCACCACCCAGCGTGAGGGAACCCCTCAGCGCCAGGGCACGGGTCAGCGTGAGGGCACGGGCCAGCGTGAGGGCACGAGCCAGCGTGAGGGCACCGGCCAGCGTGAGGGCACCGGCCAGCGTGGCCAGGCCGAGCAGGGCCGCACCGGCCAGAGCGGCCGCACCGAGACGACCGGCCGCGCGCCGTCGGACGTCCAGGTCACCAACGAGCAGCGGACGCAGATCCGCCAGCGGCTGGGGGACAACACCAGCGCGCGCATCGACCGCTCGAAGGTGAACTTCTCGGTGTCGGTGGGCGTGACGGTGCCCCGCACGGTGCGCGTCTTCGACCTGCCGGCCGGAGATCGTCACGATCGTGCCGGCCTATCGCGGCTACAAGTACGTGATCGTCGAGGACGAGATCCTGATCATCGATCCCCGTACCCTCAGGATCGTATACATCATCGAGGCATAGCGTCGGTCGAACCGGCGCCGAGAAGCCCCGCCCTCTCCCGAGGGCGGGGCTTTTTCACGCGCCGTTTGCACGCATGTGGCGGCGGAGCAGCAACGCGAGCGGAATGGTCGCCAGCGTCACAGTTGCCACCGCGATGACCGCGTTCGGCAGGCCGACGAGATCGCCGAGGAAGCCGCACACGGTCGGCGACACCGCGCCGGAGCCGAGCGTGCCGGTGTAGAAGATGCCGAACGCGCGCTCGCGCGTCCCCGGCGCGATGAACTGCGGGACGGAGCCGTAGGTCAGCGACGAGGTGCCGTTGAGCACGACGCCGATCAGCGGCAGCAGCACCAGCGTGGGCGCGAGCGGCAGCAGCAGCGCCGCCAGCATGCCGGCGCCGGTGAGCACCTCGGTGATGACGATCGCGCCGATGATGCCGAAGCGGGCGCCGATATGGGCGCATACGAGCTTGCCGAGCGCGCCGCCGACGAACAGCAGCGTCAGCGCGAAGCCTGCGGTCGCGACGCTTGCGCCCTTGCCGATCAGCAGGAACGGCAAGAACACCATGAATCCGGCGCGCGTGATGCTGTCGATGGCGGCGATCGACCACAACAGCTTGAAGCCGGTGCGCAGTCCGCTGGACGCCGCGCTCTCCTCGCCGCCAGCGCGCGCGGCGCCGACGTCCGGTGGCGGCTCGGGAGCAAAGCGCGGCATCAGCGCCAGGATCGCGAGCGCGGCGACAAATCCGATCAAGCCGAGCGCCATCAGCGTCGGCCGCCATGGCATCAGCAACAGCAGGGCGGCAGCGAGCGCGGGGAGCGCCATCTTGCCGACGTCGCCGGCGAAGTTGTAGGTGCCGATCGCGGTGATCGAGCGCGCGCCTTCGAACGCGCGCGCGACCAGGGCGGATCCGATCGGATGCTGGCTGGCGGCGCCGAGCCCGCCGATCATTAGCGCCGCGACCAGCCACGGGAAGCCGGCGCCGAGGCCGGCGAGGCAAAAGCAGATGCCGGTGAGCGCGGTGCCGCCCGCCAGCACGACCGGGGCGCCGATGCGGCGCGCGAGCCACGTCGCCGGGATCTGCAGCGTCGCCATGGTGCCGGTATAGGCCGTGCGCAGCAGGCCGACCGCCGCATAGGGCAGTCCGAATTCGGCTTGCCACAGCGGCAGCACGACGTAGATGACGTCGGTGTAGCCGTCGTGCAGGGCGTGCGCCCCGCAGCCGACCGCGAGCGCACGGCGCTGCTCCGCCTTGGCGGCGGGTGCGGCGGCGGCCACGGGCTCGCTGACGGCCATCGTTGTTCAGCGCTCGCTGTGGTGCTCGCTCCCCCAGAAAGGGGGAGGGATGGGGAGGGGGTCAGCAAGCGCGGACCCCGTCGCGGTTTGCTTCGCAAACCGACCTCCCCCTTGCAGGCGGAGGTGGATGGCGGCCCGGTAGGCGCTCAGCACCAATGGCTCTTACCTTCCGCGGCGCTCGATGAAAGCGGATCCGATGAACGAATACACCAGCTCGCCGCGCTGATTGGTGCCGGTGTTGCGCGAGAACAAGAGCCCCCAGTCCGGGCGGCTCCTGGACTCGCGCTTCTCGATCGGCTCGGTCGCGTAGGTGATGGTGTCGCCGACATAGACCGGTTTCACCCACTTGAGCTCCCGGAAGCCGGGGGAGGGGCCCCAGGTCGCGATCGGCTCGCCGCGGGCCGCGAGCTCGGCGACGACACGGTCCTTGCGCGCGACCAGGAGGCGCATGCAGATCGCCGCGGTGTGCCAGCCGGAGGCGCAGAGCGCGCCGAAATGCGACCGCGCGGCGGCCGCCTCGTCGAGGTGGAACGGCTGCGGATCGTAGCGCGCCGCGAACCGCTTGATCTCCTCGGCCGTGAAGGTGTGGCGCCCGATCTCGCTTCTTTCGCCGATGCGGATATCCTCGAAGAAGTGCATGCGGAGGACCCGCGCGTCAGCTCGCGGCCTGCGCCGGCACGCGCCGGCGCAGCATCGCCGGGGTCGTGAGCGTCATCACCAGCTCGCCGTTCTGATTGACGAGCTCGTAGAGGAATTTCACGAACCCCATCTCGGGCCGGCTGTTCGAGACCCGCGTGTCGATCACGGTTCGGCGCAACGTCAGCGCGTCGCCCGGCCGCACCGGCCTGAGCCACTTCACCTCGTCGACGCCGGGCGCGCCCATCGAGGCGGCGTCGAGCAGGAACCAGTCGCAGATCATCCGCATCAAGAGCGCGCAGGTGTGCCAGCCGGAGGCCGCAAGCCCGCCCAGCATGGAGGCGCGCGCGGCTTCCTCGTCGAGGTGCATCGGCTGCGGATCGAACTCGGCGGCGAATTCGACGATCTCCTCGCGCGTCACCGTGCGGGGCCCGTATTGCGCGATGCTGCCGGGGGCAAAGTCCTCGAAATGGAATTCAGCCACGAGCAATCCCTGGGCGCGAGCAAAATTGCGTAGCCGCCGGGGCGGGGGGCGTCAATCGCTGCCGCGGCGCGGCAGGCATGCGTGCCGGTTTCGTTCGGGAGTGCGGTTACGGCCAGAATTCGTCGCTCAGCACGTACGCTACGAGGGCGATCACCTGCTCGGGGGTGTAGAGCTCCTTCCAGGCCGGCATGTCCTTGAAGCCGTTATGGATGCGATCCCAGACGAAATCCGGCTTGTAGCGGCGCGGCGTCAGCTTGGGGGCCTTGCCGGGATAGGACCTGGAGCCGTGGCAGTGCGCGCAGTTCTCCTTCCAGAGTGCGTTGCCCTCGGTGATCCGCTTCTCGTCCTTCAGGAGGTCGAGCGGCAATGGCGGCGGGGGATCGCGCGGCTCCTCCGTTGCGGTCGCGGTCGAGTTTGCGGGAGCCGGTGAGGGACCCTGGGCCGACACCGTCGCGGATGCCGCTACCATGATGGCGACGAGGACGATGCCTAGTTTGAGACGATCATTCATTCGCGACGTGATCCTCAGGCGCGGTGGCACGGGGGCAGCCGCCGTCACTGCATAACGCAAGGCGTCTCGGGTGGTTGCTTCCCGCGGCGAACCGCGATCCGGCCGCAACGCGGCCGGATCGCGTGGGGCAGCCTGTCAGTTGGCG
This sequence comes from uncultured Alphaproteobacteria bacterium, assembly GCA_963788095.1. GTDB lineage: Bacteria > Pseudomonadota > Alphaproteobacteria > Rhizobiales > Xanthobacteraceae > CAVTXS01. Next base: position 64,223 of record CAWBFP010000045.1, read on the forward strand.
GGGACGATCCGGTAGATCTTGTCATGGCCGCCGACCGGGCCGGTCGAGATGCTGGTCAGCGCATAGACCTCGCCGCGATCGTCCTGAGCGAATGCCAGGATGTAGGGCAACGGCTTCATGCCTTCGACCTGCGCCACCTCCATGGTCCACTTGCCGTCGGCGCCTTTGGTGCCGAAGAAAAGCTGGCCGTCCATCTCGGCGAACGACTTCGACCAGTCGCCGAAGATGTACTTGCCGGCCCACGGCTGGTGCGCGCCGCGATAGACGTAGCCGCCGGTGATCGAGATCCCGAGGCACCCTTGCGGCTGCGCGGTGCAGTTCTTGTAGACCAGGATCGGCGGGATGAGCCCGGTCTGGTCGCAGCTCGCCGGGTGCACCTTCGGATTGACGTAGTCGAAGCACTTGTCGGCTTCCATCTTGCGCCAGCCGAAGTTGCCGCCCCGGGTGATGATGCTCACCTCCTCGAAGGAATCCTGCTGGACGTCGCCGCAATAGAGCGCGCGGTCGCCGCCCATGTCGAACGAGCAGCGCCAGGGATTGCGCAGCCCGTAGGCCCAGATCAGCGGATCGGTGTCGGGCCGCCCGACGAACGGATTGTCGGTCGGGACATAATCGTCGCCGGTCTTGTCGACGTCGAAGCGCAGCATCTTGCCGAGCGGCGTCTTGAGGTCCTGGCCATTGCCGATGGTGACGTTGTGGCCGATGCCCCAGTCGTTGGCGTAGCCGCCGTCGCCGGTCGAGACATAGAGCTTGCCGTCGGGGCCGAAGTCGATCCAGTGGCCGTTGTGGTTGAACTGCGGCCAGTCGATCTGGGAGATGATCTTCTCGCTCTTGGCATTGGCCTTGTTGGGGTCCTTCGACACGGTCATCTCGGAGACAGTGTTGGTGTGGGCCCACCACAGCTTCTTGTCGAGGGTCGCGTCACCGGCGAGCGGTGCCGAATAGGCTATGTAGAATTTCCCGTTCTGCCGGTAGTTCGGATGGAACGCGATGCCGAGCAGTCCCTGTTCCTCGAAGAACGGCTCGAGGTGGACGAGCTTGGCCTGGATGTTGAGGAACGGCTCGGGCAACAGCCGGCCGCGCGCGTCGATGATGCGCACCAGGCCGGGCTGCTCGATCACGGCTTTGCGGCCGCTGCCGTCGGGGATCGTGACCATCGCCAGCGGATGGGTCAGGCCGCCGGCGTACTTCCTCCAGCTTGATTTTCACCTGGGCGTCGGCCGGGACGGTGAACGGCAGCGTCACGGCGGCAGCGGTGGCAAGGGCGGTAAGGACGGAACGCATCTAAATTCCTCCCTCGTTTTCGATCGGCCCTGATGGACCCAGCGAAGGGATCCTCGATCGGGCGCGACAATTTGACCATGGACGGCAAATCCCGTCCAGCCGATGCGCTCTGCGAACGCGGGCATGACAGGTCGGCGGTTTGGGCCCGCGCGTGCGCGAAGGGCTTGAGCCGGCCCATGACGCGTGGGATCATTCAGTCGCCCGCCACGCCGGTCCGTCGCTAAAAAAATCCCGCGCCGCAGCGCCGCAGGCGGCCGGCCCACACAGTTAGACAGCAGGAGGAAACGATGGCTCGTGTTCAGCTCCACCGGTTCGTCGACCTTGCCAAGCCGAAGGAACCGCCGCGCGCAACCGGCGTCGACCGCCGCGGCTTCCTGTCGGCCGCCGCCGCGCTCGCCGCCACCACCGCCATGGCGCCGGAGGCGTTCGCACGCAATTTCGGGCCGGGCTCCGAGCCCGTGCGCTATCCCGATCCCGACATCGTGGTGATCGACAAGCGGTTCAAATACAAGCTCGGCAACACGCCCATCCAGCGGCTGCACACCGGCACGCTGTGGGCCGAGGGACCGGCGTGGAGCGGGGTCGGCCGCTACTTGCTGTGGAGCGATATCCCGAATGATGAAAATTTGCGCTATCTCGAGGAGGACGACCACGTCGCGCGGCGCTTCCGCTATCCGGCCGGCAACTCCAACGGCAACACGTTCGACTACCAGGGCCGCCAGATCGCCTGCCAGCACGGCACCCGCAAAGTGGTGCGCTACGAGCATACCGGCAAGGTGACGGTGATCGCGGACAAGTTCCAGGGCCAGGAGTTCAACGCGCCGAACGACGCCGTCGTGCATCCGAACGACGGCTCGATCTGGTTCACCGACCCCGGCTACGGCTCGCTGATGGAATACGAGGGCAACCGGCTGCCGCAGAGCGCCACGACCCCGCGGCCGCTGATGAAGGAGGCGATTTATCGCATCGACGGCCAATCGGGCGCGATCACCAAGGTCGCCGACGAGCCGTTCAAGCCCAACGGGCTGTGCTTCAGCCACGACTACCGCAAGATGTACGTCGCCGACACCGGGATCTCGCATTATCCCGAGGCCAAGAGCCAGATCTGGGTCTACGACGTCGACGGCGCGACGCTGAAGAATCCCAAGACCTTCGTGAACATGGAGTGGAACGGCAAGACCGGCTTTGCCGACGGCATCCGTTGCGATGAGGACGGAAACGTGTGGTCGAGCGCGGGCTGGGTCGGCGACGGCTACGACGGCGTGCACGTGTTCGCGCCCGACGGCACCCGCATCGGCCAGATCCGGCTACCGGAAATCTGCTCCAACGTCTGCTTCGGGGGAACCAAGCGCAATCGGCTGTTCATGACCGCGAGCCAGTCGCTCTATGCGGTCTATGTCGAGACGCGCGGGGCGCATATCACTTAAGAAGACGGACGGCTGGCGGTCGGCGCCGGATCGTGCCGCCGCCGACTGCCGGACACCAAGCGCCGCATCGCCAAGGGCACTGTGCATGCGAGCGACCCTGAAAGGCCATGTGATCGCGGCGAGCGACGATGTGATCGCGTGCGCGGGCTATCGGTACTTCCCGCGCGCCGCGGTGCAAATGAGCTGGCTCGAGAAGGCGCCCAGAACGGCGTCGGATCGCGCGTGTCCGCACGGGGTACAGTTCTACGACGTGGTGATCGACGGCGTGCGCCATGCGCGCGCCGCCTGGTCCTACGAGGCACCGCGCCCGGCCATGCAGCAAGTGGCCGGGCGCATCGGCTTTTGGCAAGACGTTGAGGTCGGCTGAGCGCGCGAGCGTTCGACGCTTGGCGCATGAGGCTTTGGCGCATCTGGTATTCGCTCACTCGCGCGCGGCCGCGATTGACAGCCGCAGAGGTAGCGATCAACACTGCATCAACCGGCAGGCCGGGCGCGGGAGGCGCCGCGGCGCGTGCTACGCGCGGCGATCAGGAAAGCAAGGCGGATGCTCGACCCCGAAAAACACGACGCCTCGTCCGTCGAAACGCACCTGCAGTCGTTCTCGATTCGTTACGACTACCCGGTCTACTTCACCCGCGACCTGTTCGATCCGGCCAATCCCTGCCTCACGCGGGCGCTCGCCCGGCTCGAGCCCACGAAGCGCCACCGCGTCGCGGTGTTCATCGACGAGGGTGTGACGCTTGTCGCGCCGACGCTGATGGCGCGGATCGCGCGCCATGCCGCCGCTAACGAGGACGCCATGGCGATCGAGGGCGAGATCGTGGTGGTGCCGGGCGGCGAGGAGGTCAAGAACCACCACGACTGTGTCGAGCACGTGCTCAAGGACCTCTCGGCGCGTCACATCGACCGGCAGTCGTTCGCGCTTGCCGTCGGCGGCGGCGCCGTGCTCGACGCGGTCGGGTTTGCGGCCGCGATCTTCCATCGCGGTGTGCGCCACCTGCGCTGCCCGACCACCGTGCTGGCGCAGGACGATTCCGGCGTCGGCGTCAAGAACGGCATCAACGCGTTCGGCATCAAGAACCTGCTCGGCACTTTTGCGCCGCCGTTTGCGGTGATCAATGATTTCGGCCTTCCTCGACCTCTTGCCGGCGCGCGACAAGCGCGGCGGCATGGCGGAGGCCGTGAAGGTCGCCTTGATCCGCGACGCCGATTTCTTCGCCTGGATCGAGCGCGAGGCCGATGCGCTGGCCCGTTTCGAGCCGAACGCGCTCGATACTCTGGTGCGGCGCTGCGCAGCGCTGCACATGCGCCAGATTGCGCATGGCGGCGATCCGTTCGAGAGCGGCTCGGCGCGCCCGCTCGACTACGGGCACTGGTCCGCGCACAAGCTCGAGGCGCTCACGCGCCACGCGCTGCGCCACGGCGAGGCGGTCGCGATCGGGATCGCGCTCGACGCGCGCTACTCGGTCCTCTCCGGACTGCTCGGCGAGGGCGAGGACATGCGCGTGTTCCGGCTGCTGACGCGGCTCGGATTTACGCTCTGGGACGACGCGCTCGACCTGCGCGACGGCGCCCGCCGCCGCCGCGTGATCGCGGGGCTCGCCGATTTCCAGGAGCATCTCGGCGGCGAGCTGACCATCACCCTGCTCGCCGGCATCGGGCGCGGCGTCGAGGTCCATGTCATGGACCATGCGCTGATCGAGCAGTCGATGCGCTGGCTCAAAGCGCAGGCCAAGCGGATGCAGCCTTAAGACCGCGCGCTACGCGTCGCGGCGCCAGACGCTGGCGAGCCAGGGCTGGCGCTCGCGCGGCACGCCGGCGGGACGGAAATAGTGCTCGATCTCGGTGAAGCCCGCCGCGCTCATGTGGCGGCGCCAGGCTTCGAGGTCGTGATAAGCGCCGTAACGTTCCCCGCTCCAGCCTTCCTGGTTCTGCCCGCGCGGATTGGACGCGAACAGAACGCCGCGCCCCTTCAGGCAGGCGTGAAGCTCGCCGAGCACGCGCGGCAGCTCCTGGCTCGGCACATGGAACAGCGCCGCGTTGGCGAACACGCCGTCGAAGCGGTTGGGCGGCAGGTCGAGCGCGAGGAAATCCTGCTGCCACACCTCGCAGCCCGAGTGCGCACGCGCCATCGCGCAGAAGTGCTCGGCGCCGTCGAGCCCGATCGCGACATGCCCGCGCTCTGCGAACGCCCTGAGGTCGCGCCCCGGACCGCAGCCGAGATCGAGGATCGTGAACGGTGGGTCTCCCTCGATGTGGCGCAGCAGGGCCGCAATGTTCTGGCTGACATCGTGGTCGCGCGTGCCGTGCCAGAAATCGCACGCATGCGCGTCGTAGTGCGCGCGCGTGCGGCGGGAGATGTCGTCGAGATCACGCGGGCCGAGCGGCATGCCGCAAATGTAGCCCGGATCGAGCGCAGCGAAATCCGCGGAGTTACAAACCGTCACGTAAGGCGGGCATGGCCTCGTGCTCCCTCCCCCCTTGCGGGGGGAGGGTCGGGGAGGGGGTATTCGCAGACTCATTGATTGCGGCTCACCCCCCTCCGTAGCCCGGATGAGCGTCAGCGAAATCCGGGATCGTTCCCCGCATTTCCGCTGATTCGGGCTACCCTTCTACCGCTCAGGCACCGCGAAGAAATCGGTCCACAGCCAGTGCGCTCCGATCCAGAGCAGAAGCGAGGCGCTGAAGATTGCCAGGGCGTGGAGCTCTCCGCCGGTCGCCAGCTGCAGCATCAGAAAGGTGAGCTTGATTGAGCCGACGGCGGTCATCACCGAGGCGAGCAGGAAGCCGATGACGCGGCGCATGCGAATCCTCTCCGCGGGCGGCGCCCACGCGCGCCCTCCGGAAGGTTGGTCGCGGCGGGAGGGGAGGGAGGTTCAGGGCCCACAATTCGCGCCCCGTTGCGAGGGAGCGGGTGACGGAAGCTACACCGCCGCGCGGAATGCATCACGTCGCCGTCGGCGACGACGTAGTCCTTGCCCTCGAGCCGCATGCGGCCGGCGTCGTGTGCGCCCGAGCGGCATGCAGTCGATGGGCTCGGGACGATGAAAGAAGCTCTACCCCGTTCCCCGTTTTCCCAGCGCGCGGCGCACGGCCTTCGGTTCGGCTTTGATCACATTGATGAGGGCGCGCGCGGCGCCGGAGGGCTGCCGGGTGCCGAGCTCCCATTTGCGGACGGTACCGACAGCCGTACCGATGAAGGTCGCAAAGTCGCGCTGCGACAGGCCGAGCTTGAGGCGCGCCTCTCGTGCGTCGGTGGCGCGCGGGCGCACGCGATGCACGATCGCGGCGGTGCGCCGGCCGGCACCATGGTCTCGGGCCTCGCGCAGACTCTCGCGGATGTCGTCCGCGAGGCGTCGGTTCATCTTTCTTTCCATTGCGTCACGACCTCCTTCACCAGGCCGGCAAGCTCGCGCTTCTCGCGCGCACTCAAATCGCCTTTCTCGTTCTTGGCGTAGAGCGCGAGCAGCATGATCGGCAGGTCTTCATCGTGGAAGTAGTAAATCACCCTCGCACCGCCCCGCTTTCCTCGCCCGCTCTGCGCGATACGCACCTTGCGCAGCCCACCAGTGCCGGGGATCCGCTGGCCACAAGTCGGTTCGTAGGCGACAAGGTCTACAACGGCGTCTTGCTCTTCCGCTGTCAGCAACTCGCCGGCGCGCCGCCGGTACCCGGCGAACTCAATGACCGAGACCGGACGGCGACCCATGCCAGCGATAGTACCCCATTGGGGCTCCAGGATCAAATCGTTGTGCGACCACGTCGTGCCTCGCGGGGACGAGGAATCGCGCTACACCGCCGCGCGGAAATGCATCACGTCGCCGTCGGCGACGACGTAATCCTTGCCCTCGAGCCGCATGCGGCCGGCGTCGCGCGCGCCTGCTTCGCCGCCGAGGCGGACGTAGTCGTCGTAGGCGATGGTCTCGGCGCGGATGAAGCCGCGCTCGAAATCGCTGTGCACGGCGCCGGCGGCGGCCGGCGCCCGGGTGCCGGCCGGCACCGTCCAGGCGCGCGCCTCCTTCGGGCCGGCGGTGAAGAAGGTGACGAGGTCGAGCAGCGTATAGCCGGCCCGGATCAGCCGGTCGAGGCCCGGCTCGGCGAGGCCGATATGCTGCAGGAACTCGGCGCGCTCCGCGGCCGGCAGGTGCGCGATCTCGGCCTCGATCTTGGCCGAGATCACGACCGCGCCCGCGCCCTCGGCGCGGGCGCGCGCCTCGACCGCGGCCGAGAACGCGTTGCCGCTCGCGGCCGCGTCCTCGTCGACGTTGCACACGTACAGCACCGGCTTCGCGGTCAGGAGCCCGAGCGTCTTGAACACCTTGTGCTCCTCGGCCTTGCGCTCGACGAAGCGCGCCGCGCGGCCGGCGCGCAAGAGCTCGAGCGCGCGTTCGACCGGCACGATGGCGTCGCGCGCCTCCTTGTCGCCGCCGCGCGCGCGCTTGAGGAGCGGCTCGAAGCGCCGCTCCAGGCTCTCGAGATCGGCGAGCATCAGCTCGGTCTCGACCGTCTCGATGTCGGCGATCGGGTGCACCTCGCCCGCAACGTGCGTCACGTCGCGGTCGGCGAAGCAGCGCACCACGTGCGCGATCGCGTCGACCTCGCGGATGTTGGCGAGGAACTGGTTGCCGAGGCCCTCGCCGCGCGAGGCGCCGCGCACCAGCCCGGCGATGTCGACGAAGGTGAGCCGCGCCGGCACGATCGCGGCGGAGCCGGCGAGCGCCGCCAGCGCCTCGAGGCGTGGATCCGGCACCGCCACCTCGCCGACGTTCGGCTCGATGGTCGAGAACGGATAGTTGGCGGCCTGCGCGGCCGCGGTCTCGGTCAGCGCGTTGAACAGCGTCGACTTGCCGACGTTCGGCAGCCCGACGATGCCGCATGTGAAGCCCATAGATTCGATCCAGCGCTATCGGGGTGCGCTGCCCGGGTCGGCAAGGAATGGATTGATGATCCGCAAGGTGGCGACGCGTTGCCCGTGGGCAAGATCCTCCGACAGGAACGAGTCGCACCCGACCGCGAGCGCGGATGCGATCAGGACGGAATCATAAAAGGAGAACTGGAAGCGCCGATGGAGGGCATGGCCGTCGATTGCCGTTTGCGCGGTCGTGAGCGCGGTGCACCACTGCTGCATGTCCTGCAGGCTCGCCAGCAGTTGCTCGGGTGTAACCTCCGGCAGCTTGCGAATGACGCTGTGGGCAAACTCGTTCATGACCTGGGGGCTGATGACGAGGCGATTCTCGTCCGCCAGGACTTCAGCCACTCAGTCGCCCGCTTTTGCTTTTGCGGAACCTGCCGGTCGCGCGTGTAGATCAGAATATTCGTGTCGATGAAACAGCCGCTCGGCATAGAGTTCCTCTTTGTTCGGCAGCCGGCCGTGTTCGCTTAGCGGCAGATCCGGCCCGGCCAGGAATCGCTCAAGCGCTTCGCGCTGTTGCGACAAGGCTTCCTGGCGCTGCGCCTGTCCCAAACGCTGCTCCGCCAGCAGTTCGGCGATGTAGCGCGACAGACTGCGGCCTTGCTTTGCGGCCTCGACGCGGGCCCACGAGACCGTGGCCTCGTCGAGCGTGATGGTGACATTCTTCATGACACGAGCTCAGTGTCACACGAATATCGTGTAACACTGGTCCTGTGTCAAGGTGCGGGATGGCCCTTGGGCTTCGGCTCGCCGAACTCCTTGGAGTCCATGGCGAGGTGGATCTTGTTCTGGAAGCTCGCGTCCTCGCCGCGCGCCAGGAACTCGGCGTTGTCGGCGACCGCGCCGACCAGCGCCTCGACCCAGGGCCGCTCGCTCTTGGCGAAATCGCTGAGCACATGGTGCTCGACCAGGTCCTTGTGGCCCGGATGCCCGATGCCGAGGCGCACTCGGCGGTAGTCGTTGCCGATATGCGCCGAGATCGAACGCAGGCCATTGTGGCCGGCGTCGCTGCCGCCGGTTTTCACTCGCATCTTGCCGGGGGGCAGTTCCACCTCGTCGTGAAAGACCGTGATGTCTCCGGGTCCGAGTTTGTGAAAATTTGCCGCTGCCTGAACCGCCCGGCCGGATTCGTTCATGAACGTACCGGGCAGCAGCAACAGCGCATCCTCGTACGCGAGGCCGCCTCGGCAAGTTAAGCCATGAAACTGCCGGCGCCACGGCGCGAACGCATGCCGACGCCTGATCGCGTCGACGGCCATGAAGCCGATATTGTGGCGGTTCCCGGCGTAGCGCTCGCCCGGATTGCCGAGCCCGACGAACAGAAGCATGGCGGCCGCGCGCGGCCGGCGCGCGCTTTAGGTCTTGCCGGGAGCCGCGCCACCGGGCTTGGCGGGCGCCGCCGCGCCTGACGCTCCGGCGGCAGCCGGCGCCCCCGGTGCCGCAGGCGCGCCGGGCGCCCCCGGCGCCGCAGGGGCACCCTCCGGCGGTACGCCGGCCTCGGCCGCAGCCTCTGCGGCCGCCGCCGCTGCGGCAGCCGCCGCCGCCGCCGCGCGCTGCTCCTCTTGGTATCCCGACGCCGGCACGATCGTCACCAGGGTAATGTCGCCGGCCACCACCGGCTTGCACTGCGGCGGCAGCGTGATCTCGCTCAGGTGCACGGAGTGATTGATGTCGAGGCCGGTGAGGTCGACGTCGATCGATTTGGGGATCGCGTCGGCCGGGCAGCGCACATCGATCGCATGGGTCACGATGTTGACGCTGCCGCCGCGCTTCACGCCCGGCGACGCTTCGGGGTTGACGGCGTGGACCGGGATGCTCACCCGGATGGTCGCGCCTTCCCCCAGCCGCATGAAGTCGACGTGAATCGGGAAGTCCCTGACCGGATCGAGCTGGTAGGCGCGCGGGATCACGCGCTGCTTGGCGCCGTCGACCTCGAGGTCGTAGATCGTGGTGAGGAAATGGCCGGCAAAGATCTTGCGGCGCAGGTCGTCATAGTCGAGCGAAATCGTCATCGGCGGCTGGCCGTCGCCATAGACGGTACCGGGCACGCGGCCGGCGCGGCGCTCGGCGCGCGCTCCGCCGGTCCCCGACCGCGACCGTGCGGTCGCCTTCATTTCCTTCGCGCTCGCCATAGCCAAACCCTTGTGGTTCCGTAGGAAACGGAGGCCGTCCGCGCTTCCCTGGGTGTCGTTTCAGGCCGCGGCGGAAACGCAACGCGGCGCAGGCCGCGGGCTTATAACGGCGATACCGCGCAATGACAAGGAACGATCAACCAGCGCCGGTGGCGCCCCCGCCGGCACTCGGCCCTGAGGCGGACGCCGGTGCGCCGGCGGCGCGGGCCGCTTCCAACGCGGCGATGCGGGCCTTGAGGGCCTCGTTCTCCTCGCGCGCGAGCTGGGCCATCTCCTTGACGGCCTCGAACTCCTCGCGCTTGACCACGTCGAGATCGCGCAGGATGCGCTCGGCCTGGTTGCGCATTAGCGTGTCGACCTCGCGCCGCACCCCGCTGGCGACGCCGGCCGCGTCGTTCATCAGCCGCGCCATCTCGTCGAAAAACCGGTTCGTCGTCTGCACCATCCCGGCCTCCGATCGTGCCGCTCGCGTTCGGCCCCCACAATGGGGATTGCGTCCCGCGTCCGCAAGGCCGCGTCGCAGCGCGTCACCGCGCGGGAGGCTTAAGGCTCAAGCGAAGCGGGCGCGCGCCCGCGCGCGCGCCTTCACGGCCTCGGCTTCGCGGTCGCGCCGCGGCCGCATGGTCTCCAGCGAAGCGAGCAGCCGGCGCGCCGCGTCCGAGACCTCGTCGACCGCGCGGTCGAACGCCGCCGCGTTGGCGCGTGAGGGTGCGTTGAAGCCGCTGAGCTTGCGCACGAACTGCAGCGCGGCGGCGTGGATCTCTTCCTCGGTCGCCGGCGGCTCGAAATTGAACAGCGTGCGGATGTTGCGGCACATGGGCTTCTCCCTGGTCGGGGTTTTGGTGCGGCCCGATCTGGGCGAAACTTGGATGGGACGGCAGGGGCGACCCTACGTGCGCGATCGAGGCGACACGATTGTGCGTAGGGGCGGGCCTTGTGCCCGCCCGTTGTCCTGTTCGTGTCGTGAGGCGGGCGCCCACAAGGGGCGCCCCTACCGGAGCACGCGGTGCAATCGGAGCCACAACCGGTCACCATAACGCTCGACGACGGCACCCACGTCTCCGGCCTCATGCAGGCGCCGCCGAACGCGCGCGGCTGCTATGTGTTGGCGCATGGCGCCGGCGCCGGGATGACGCACCCGTTCCTGGCGGCGGTCGCGGCCGAGCTTGCGGAGCGCGGCATCGCGACGCTGCGCTATCAGTTCCCCTACATGGAGCAGCGGGCGCGGCGGCCTGATCCGCCGGCGCGCGCGCATGCGGCGGTGCGCGCCGCGATCGAGGCGGCCGCGCGCCTGACGCCGGAACTGCCGCTGTTCGCGGGCGGCAAATCGTTCGGCGGCCGCATGACCTCGCAGGCGCAGGCCGACGCGCCGCTTGCCGGCGTGCGCGGGCTCGCGTTCCTCGGCTTTCCGCTGCATCCGGCCGGACGGCCATCGTCGGAGCGCGCCCGCCACCTCGCCGACGTGCGCCTGCCGATGCTGTTCCTGCAGGGCACGCACGATAAACTGGCGCTGCCGGAACTGCTGCAGCCGGTGTGCGCGGCGCTCGGCTCGCGCGCGACGCTGCGGCTATTCGCCGATGCCGATCACGGCTTCCACGTGCCGGCGCGCACCGGCCGCACCGACGCGCAACTGCGCGGCGAGCTGCTCGACGCGCTTGCGGCCTGGATCGATGCGGTGAGTGCCAAGAAGCAATGAAATGTAGGGTGCGCAAAGCGCCGCGGCAGCGGCGCGTGCGCACGATCTTGCGGCGAAAACCCACGCGTGCGCACGGCGCGCTTCCGCGCGCTTTTGCGCACCCTACAGCTTTCCGCGCTCAAAACGCCCGCGACTCCATGCCGTCGACGTAGCGCTTGAGGTACTGGCCGACGAAATCGTGATCGACGAAGCGCCGGTAGGCGTCGGCGAGCCGTTGCGTCACCGGTCCCCACACCTGCCCGTCGGGTCCGATGCTCACCCCGTTGACCTGCGTCACCGGGCAGATGCAGAGCGAGGTCGAGGTCAGGAACACCTCGTCGCCGTTGTAGGCGTCGTAGAGGTCGAGGTCGGCCTCGATCAGCGTGAGGCCGGCCTCGCGCGCAAGATCGATCACGGTCTGGCGGCTGACGCCCGGCAGCACGAATTTCTCCCGCGGCGTGAAGATCTCACCGCCGCGCACGACGAAGATGTTGGAGCCCATGCCCTCGGCCAGGTTGCCGTTGACGTCGAGCAGCACCGCCCAGGCTTCCGGATCGATGCTCTGCGCCTCCTGGTTGGCGACGATCAGGTTGAGGTAGTTGTGGGTCTTGGCGCGCGGGGTGAGCGAATCCGGCGGCACGCGGCGGTGCGACGGCGATGATCACCCGGATGCCCTCGCTGAACAGCTTGGCGCGCTGCACGAACGGCAGCGGCGCGCACTCGAGCACGATATTGGGGCCATGATGGTCGAGGTTGTCGCCCGGCACCTCCTTGACGCCGCGGCTGATGCGCTGGCCGACCCAGTAGTCGTCGTCGGGGCCGAGCAGGTGGCGGTTGCGCTCGAACACGTCCTCGGTCAGCTCGCACATGCGGCGGGGGCCGAAGCCGGGATCGATGCGCAGATACTTGAGCGAACGGTAGAGCCGGTCGACGTGCTCCTTCACCTTGAACAACCGATGGCCGAAGGTGCGCGTCATGTCGAAGCAGCCGTCGCCATAGACCCAGCTCAAGTCGCGGAACGGGATGCGCACCTCGCGCTCCGGCATGAACTCGCCGTTGAACCAGGCGACCCGCTCGTTGGCGCGCAGCTGCATCGTCATGAAGACCTCGCGGCGAAAGTTGACGGGAAAAGCGTGATCGGCCGGACCATAGACCGGCGAGGCCGGGCGGCGCCAGCCCATAGCCTGGTGCCGTGGCCGCGGTAGCGGCTACCGGGTCGCTGCTCCAGCTCGCGCAGTCACGATCCAGACGCAAGCCAAGAGTTGCACCCTGGAGGGGTCGCCCAAGGCAGCCAGGGCCTCGCGCAATAGAGGCTCGGCAGTCGCTCGTAGCGCGGGGTTCTCGCGAACGATCTTTCCGAGCGGCCCCACTTTCAGAAGCACCCGGGTCATCGCTTCGAGATCGCCGCTCGACACCTTTTCATCGTGCGATTGGACGACGATCTCGCTGAACCCAGCCGCCTCAAGTGTGCGGCGTATGTGTTCAGGGTCCGCGAAGCTGAAAGGACCCTCGTCGACAGTCGACTGGAATCCCGCTGCGGAAAGCGGAAGGTGATCCAACTCGTTCTCCTGGAGGGAACGCCAGCAACTAAACGCCAGCGCACCTGATGGCCGCAGAATTCTGCGGAGGTTGGCGAAGGCCGCGACCGGATCGTCGAAGGTCATCACACCGAACCGAGAGAACACGGCATCCGTGCTCTCAGACGGCAAATCCAAGGACTGAGCGTCTGCCAGGACCAACTTCACCTGGGTGAGCGGCTCGGTTCTCCGCTTGGCGATTTCAAGCAGCAACGGGGCCATGTCGACCCCGATCACCTGCCCTTTGGTTCCGACCCGCTCAGCGAGTTGGAGGAGGGTCTGCCCGGCTCCGCACCCTATATCGAGAACAATGTCTCCCGAACCCACACCCAGGGCTTCGATGGCCCTCAGCCCCAAGGGGGAAAGCTGAAGGTCAATCAGCTCATACGCCTCGGCCCAGGCCTTTGCGTGGAGGAGCCTTGGAGACGAGACGTTGGCTGAACCTTGACCAAGCATTGGAGGGTCCATGGCAGGCGCGAAGGGCCAAGTCTGCACCCCACCCGTAGCCGAAAATTCAAACTGAGGCATTACCGACGGCTACCGCCGCTTTGCCCGGGTGCGCCGCTTTGCGCTACAACTCATCAAGATGAGGAAAGTGGGGTAGACGGCGCGCGCGGACACCCTCATGCTGAGGAGCGCGCGGAACGCGCGCGTCTCGAAGCATGCACGAACCGCCTTCGGGGCGGCGGAGTATCCCTGAGCGGTCACTGAGCCATGGCCACCACCGACATCGCCAAGCGGGTCTACGACCATACCTGGAAGCTCGACCCGATCGTGCGCAGCCTGCTCGACACGGACTTCTACAAGCTTCTGATGCTGCAGATGATCTGGGGCCTCCATCCGCAGGTGCAGGCGACCTTCACGGTCATCAACCGCACCCGGCGCGTGCGCATCGCGGAGGAGATCGACGAGAAGGAGCTGCGCGACCAGCTCGATCACGCGCGCACCATCCGCTTCGGCAAGAAGGAGATGATCTGGCTCGCCGGCAACACCTTCTACGGCCGCAAGCAGATCTTCGCGTCGGAGTTCCTCGCCTGGCTCAAGGATTTCCAGCTGCCCGAGTACGATCTGCGGCGCGCCGGCGGACAATACGAGCTCGATTTCGCCGGCCCGTGGACGCACACCACGATGTGGGAGATCCCGGCGCTCGCGATCATCAACGAGCTGCGCTCGCGCGCGGCGCTGCGTCACTACGGGCGCTTCACGCTCGACGTCGTGTACGCGCGCGCCAAGGCCAAGCTGTGGGCGAAAGTGGAGCGGCTGTCGCGACTGCCGGAGCTCAGGATCTCCGATTTCGGCACGCGCCGTCGGCACGGCTTCCTATGGCAGCGATGGTGCGTCGACGCGCTCAAGGAAGGCCTGGGCGAGGCCCTCATCGGTTCAAGCAACGTGCTGCTGGCGATGGACAGCGATCTCGAAGCGATCGGCACCAACGCCCACGAGCTGCCGATGGTGTTGGCGGCGCTCGCCGAGAGCGACGCCGAGCGGCGCACCGCGCCCTACCGGGTGCTGCAGGACTGGCAGCGCTACTACGGCGGCAACCTGCTGATCGTGCTGCCCGACACGTTCGGCACCGCCGCCTTCCTGCGGGCGGCGCCCGACTGGGTGGCGGACTGGACCGGCTTCCGGCCCGACTCGGCGCCGCCGATCGAGGCCGGCGAAATGATCATCGATTGGTGGAAGCAGAAAGGAAAGGACCCGCGCGAGAAGCTGCTGGTGTTCTCCGACGCGCTCGACGTCGAGACGATCGAGCAGGTTTATCGCCATTTCGAGGGCCGCGCGCGCATGAGCTTCGGCTGGGGCACCAACCTGACCAACGATTTCGAAGGCTGCGCGCCGCGGCGCAACGACGGCCTCAAGGCGATCTCGCTGGTCTGCAAGGTCAGCGCAGCCAACGGCCGGCCGGCGGTCAAGCTCTCCGACAACCCCAACAAGGCCAGCGGTGACCCGCGCGAGATCGCGCGCTATCTGCGGCTGTTCGGTGCCGACGGACGCGTCGAGCAGCCGGTGGCGGTCTAGCGACCTCTCCCCGCAAGCGGGAGAGGTAAGGCGCCCTACGGCCAGTCGGTACGCAGTACCGCTTCGAGCGTCGCCACGCCGGCGATCAGCGCGCCCGCGATTGCCGCAAGCGCGTGCACGCGCGCCGGGACCCGGATGGGGACGAGCGCACTCACCAGCAGGCACAGCGTCGGCAGCGCCGCCACGAAATAGCGACCCTGCACCCCGTCGACGCGATTGGAGGTCGGCGCCGACCACACCAGATAGAAGATGACGTAGACCGCGGCCACATAGGCGAACGTAACCAGCGCCGCGACCGCTGCGACGCGTCGTCGGTCCTCCGGATCGAAATTCCAGCCGAGGCTGACGATCGGCAGCAGCAACGCGAGCGCGGGATAGACCCAGGCGGGCAGGTCGGTGTCGAGCCAGCCGAGCACGCCGATGATCTGGCGCAAAATTTGCGGCCCGTAGTCCATTCCCATGCTGTTGATCACCGCCTGCGGGAAATGCCATGGGTTTTCCAGCGCGAAGGTGAGCTTGCGCAGCGGATCGAACAGGTCCCCCGGCTTGTCCGTGCCGTCGAGCATGCGCCAGGCGGCGACGTCGCCGCCGGTAGCCAAGACCCACAGCGGGGCGAGCAACAGGCCCGGCAGCATCACCAGCAGGACCGTGTGCCATCGCGACCGCAGCTCGCGCAGCGTGCCGGTCATCGCCTCGAGCAGGACGAAGGCGACATGCGGCGGCTTGGTCAGCGCGCCGAGCGTGATCCATAGCGCGCGCTTGCCGGCCGAAGCCGCGCCGGAGCCGAGCGCGCGCAGGCAAAGCGCAACCGCGACCAGCGTGCAGGCAAGCGCAGTCGCATCCACGCCCACGATCGAGCGCGCGTAGAGCGCCGACGGCAGCATCGCGATCAGGAGCAGCGGCCAGCCGAACGCCGGCGCACACGCGATCGCATAGGCGATGATGGCGGTGAGCGACAGCACCCCGGCCGCGCGCATCGCCGTGAGCGTGCCGAGGAAGTCGAGATCAAGCGCGCGCGCTACCGCCGCGCCGGCGATATAGGGAAGATAACCGACCGGCGTATAGCTTTCCGATCCCGAGTAGAGCACGAACACCGGCGGATCGGCGTCCGTGACCGCCGGCAGGCTCGCCTGAAAGCGGGCATGGTCCGCCATGCCGCGGCGGTAGTCGAAACCGATGGCGCGCGAGCGATGCATCAGCTGCTCGAAGAAGGCGAAGTCGTCGTAAAGGCGAGCGGGCAGATAGGTGCCGCTGCGGCCATGCGCGTCCTTGGTGGCGGGCAGGATCTCGCCTCCCGCGAACGCGTAGGCGCGCAGGAAATGCGCCGGCTCGTCGTGACCGCGCAACGGGGGCACGACCGGGATGACGGCGAGGCCGAAGACGAGCGACAGCACCATGAAGACGACCGCCGGCTGGAAGGCTCGCAACCTCAGGGCGCTCAACGTCTCCCGCGCGCGGAAACCGTCCGCCGGCGACGCGGTCGGCCGGCGAGCGGGCAAAGCGAGCTCGGATGACGCGGAGCGGGATTCGAAACGAAGCACTGCCAAGCACCTATCCCCTTCAGCGTGTCGGCAAGCCGGCTGCCCGCGTGCAACGCTTGCCGCGCCGCGCTAGTTCCCGAGCAGTCGATCGAGCATCGCCTTAACGGCGCGGATCTGCTTGCCCGTACGCCGATCATAGTCGGGGCCGCTATAACCCCACCAATCCCAGCAGCCTTCGGGATTGACCGGCTGCTCCGCGATCTGGGGATACAGCACCACGATGGCGTTGGCGTCGGCCCAACGGTTGAAGCCGCCGTGCCGGTAGAACGCGTCGTGAATGCGCTCGACCGACTGCTGGCAGCCGTGAAAGGCGACGTGCAGGCGGCAACGGACGTCTCCCGCCGCGCCGTTGGCGCAATTTGCCGGCACGTGAACATAGCCCTCGCGATGCATGCCGGACAGCGGCTCCGCCGCGCCGGCGAATTCGGTCTGGTCGAAGCGGATGAAATGCCCGCGCTCGGCCGCTGCCGCCGCGGCCTGGAAGCCGTCGGGGTAGAGGTGCGCGAGCAGCAGCTTGGCGGCGTCGTAGTCGCAGTCGATCAAAAACGGCGACGCGAGCGCGGCGCACGCCGGCGCGCTGCCGGCCCCGCCGAACTCCTCGATCGGCAGACCGTGGTTGGCCCGCGCCTCCTCCACCAGGTTGATATTCGCGGACGCAACGCCCATGAGCTCATAGACGCGCTTGAGCGCGCTCACCGTCGTGGGCGGCACCACCGCATCCTGGCCGCCGGCAAACAACCAGACCCGCGCGTCGGCCAAATGCGCGGGCGGATCGATCATGGCACGCGCCGCCGCGCCGCGGATCATCTCGGCCGAGATGTTGGGATCCGGTGCCGCCGGCAGCCAGAACGCCAGCGCCGGATACTTGGCGCGCCAGAGGTGCGAGCACACCATCAACGCAAAGGTGAGCTGCGAGTTGGGATAGAAGCGCAGCCAAAACGGCGCTTGCTCGGCGCACCCATAGGGTCCGCCGGCCGCAATACCGGCACCTTTGACCAGGCCCGAATGGGCGACGTGGAACTGGTGCGCGAAGAAGCCGCCGGAGGACAGTCCCGATACCGTGACGCGCGTACGCTCGAGCTTCTCCAGCCGTGGCAGTGAGGTGAGCGGCAGGATCGTATGGTCGGCCGCGGCGGTGCCCGGGAGCAGCAGCCCCGCCGCCAGCACCAGCCACGCGCCCGCTTGCGTCTTGTTGTTCTTCATTTGCAGCTGCTCTTTCTCGGCATGCCTCTCGCCAGTCGTCATCGCAAGGAGCGCAAGCGAAGCAAGATCCGCGGTTGCGCCGCCTCCGGGCTGCTTCCCCTTCGGCTCGCAATCACGGTCTGGTTCTATAGCAATTGTCGCGTGCGTTGAAGTCACCTCTCCCCGCTTGCGGGGAGAGGTCGGCGAGCGTAGCGAGCCGGGTGAGGGGCATTAGTCGGTGGCGGTGCCTGGCGGCAACCCCCCTCACCCGGATCGTCTCGCTCGCGCTCGGCCATCCGACCTCTCCCCGCAAGCGGGGAGAGGTGGCGCAGCGACGCTCGCCGTGCATCAACCCCACTGGGAAATGCGCTAGCACGTCGAGGGCTTGCTTGACTTGGCGCGCGCGACGACGGCATGACGCCCATGCCACCGAGGCCCCTCATGCCGCTCCTCGCCATTCCGTTTCCGGCCTTCGATCCGGTCCTGGTCTCGATCGGGCCATTCTCCATTCGCTGGTACGCGCTGGCGTATATTTTCGGGATCCTGCTCGGCTGGCTCTATGCGCGCGCCCTCATCAAGGCGGATCGGCTATGGGGCGGGCCGGCGCCGCTCACCGTCGCCGACTTCGACGACTTCGTGCTGTGGGTGACGATCGGCACCATCGTGGGCGGCCGGCTGGGCTATGTGCTGTTCTACAATCCGGCGCATTTCATCGCCCATCCGGTCGAGATCCTGCAGTTGTGGAAAGGCGGAATGTCGTTCCACGGCGGCTTCCTCGGCTGCGTGCTCGCGGTCGTGCTGTTCGCACGGGCACGCGGCATCCCGATGCTCTCGCTCGGCGACATCACCTGTGCGGTCGGGCCGATCGGCCTGTTCCTGGGCAGGCTCGCCAACTTCGTCAACGGCGAACTATGGGGCCGGCCGACCGACGTGCCGTGGGCGGTGATGTTTCCGGGCGGCGGCCCGCTGCCGCGCCATCCGAGCCAGCTCTACGAGGCGGCGCTCGAAGGGCTCCTGCTGTTCGCGCTGCTGGCGTTGCTGATCCGCGCCGGCGCGCTGCGGCGGCCCGGGCTCGTCATCGGCGCGTTCGCGGTGGGCTATGGCGTCGCGCGCTCGTGCGCGGAGCTGTTCCGCGAGCCCGATCCGCAGCTCGGGTTCCTGTGGGGCGGGCTCACCATGGGGATGCTGCTGTCGCTGCCGATGATCGTCGCCGGCCTCGCCTTCATTGCGTTCGCGCTGTCGCGCAAGCCCGCGCCGGCGACGTGAACCGGCGCGATGACTCCGCTCGAAGCCGAGCTCAAGCGGATGATAGCGGCGGACGGGCCATTACCGCTCGCGCGCTACATGGCGCTCTGCCTCGGCCATCCGGTGCACGGCTACTACGTCACGCGCGATCCGCTCGGCGCGGCCGGCGACTTCGTGACCGCGCCCGAGATCAGCCAGATGTTCGGCGAGCTGCTGGGCCTGTGGGCTGCGGCCGTGTGGCAGCAGATGGGCGCGCCGCCCCGCATCCTCTTGGTCGAGCTCGGGCCGGGGCGCGGGACCTTGATGGCGGACGCCTTGCGCGCGGCACGCGTCGTGCCGGGCTTCGGCGCGGCCGTCGCGGTGCACCTGGTCGAAACCAGTTCGGCGCTGCGCGAGCGGCAGCGGCAGGCGCTCGACGGCTACGGCTTGCCGATCGCCTGGCACGAGAATGCCGCGCAGCTGCCCGACGGCCCGATGGTCGTGCTGGCGAACGAGTTCTTCGATGCGCTGCCGGTTTCGCAGGCGGTAAAGAGCCTCGATGGGTGGCACGAGCGGATGGTCCGCCTCGACCGCGACGGCCGGCTTGCGCTCGCCCTGCATCCGCAGCCGCTGCCCTGCTTCGAGGCGCTGCTGCCGCCGGAGTTGCGCGCCGCGCGGCCGGGCGCGCTGTTCGAATGGCGCGCCGACCGCGAGGTGGCGGGGCTTTGCGGCCGGCTGCAAAGCTTCGGCGGAGCCGCGCTCGTGATCGACTACGGCCACGTCGACAGCGGCTTGGGCGACACCTTGCAGGCCGTGCATCGGCACGCCTTCGCCGATCCGCTGGCCGCGCCGGGCGAGGCCGATCTCACCGCCCATGTCGATTTTGCCGCGCTCGGCCGGGCCGCGAACCGCGCCGGCGCGGCCCTGCACGGCCCGGTCGCCTTGCGCGATTTCCTCGACCGCCTCGGCATCGAGGCGCGCGCCGCAAAATTGCGGGCGAGCGCCACGGCGGCGCAAGCGGCCGACGTCGATCGCGCGCTCGCGCGGCTCACCGGGACCGCGCCCGGCGAGATGGGCGCCCTGTTCAAGGCGATGGCTTTCGCTCACCGCGACCTCGGTCCCCTGCCGGGATTTGACAGCTGAGCCGGTTTTGAACAGACGGTGTCCACCCACGCGGCGCAACGCTTTGTGTGCTGCGCCGCCTCCGGGACGCGAGATCAGCATGCTCGTCCAGGCCCCCTCGCTCGCCGTGTTGCCGCGCATCCGCCACGGCTTCTTCACGCGCGAAGGCGGCGTCTCGCCTGGCCTCTATGCCAGCCTCAATGCCGGCCTCGGCTCGCGCGATGCGCCCGAGAACGTGCATGAGAACCGCGCCCGGATGGCTGCCGCGCTCGGGGTGGCGCGGCAGAATCTCGTCACCGCCTATCAGGTGCACTCGCCCGACGTGGTAGTTGCCGAGACGCCGTGGACGCGCGCCAACGCGCCGCGCGCCGATGCGGTCGTGACCCGCGTGCCGGGCCTGGCGGTCGGCATCACCACGGCCGATTGCGGACCGGTGCTGCTTGCCGATGGGCAGGCCGGGGTCGTCGGCGCGGTGCATGCCGGCTGGAAGGGGGCGCTCACCGGTGTGGTCGAGGCGACGCTCGCCGCCATGGAGCGCCTGGGAGCTTCGCGGCCGCGGATTGCCGCCGCGCTCGGCCCGATGATCCGACAGCCGAACTACGAGGTCGGCCCGGAGCTGGTGGCGCGTTTCACCGAGGCCGACGACGAGAATGCGAAGTTTTTTCGCCCTTCGTCGCGCCCCGGCCACGCCCTGTTCGACCTCGCCGGGCTGATCGTTGGGAGGCTTCGCCGCGCCGGCGTCGATCGCTTCGAGGACCTCGGGAGCTGCACCTACGCCGATGCCGCGCGGTTCTACAGTTACCGGCGCGCGACCCATCGGCGCGAGGGCGACTACGGCCGGCATGTGAGCGCGATCGCGATCGTCGCCTGAGAACGCTGGCAAAAGCCACGGGACAAGTGCCGGCCGCGATATTGCAGCGCTGCCAACGGCTTGATATCACCCCCGGGCCACGGCGGACGGAGTTGCCAATGCGGGCCAATAACGGGGCGATCAAGCTGGTCGCCGGCAACTCCAATCGGGCGCTCGCCGAGGCGATCGCGGCTTACCTCGAGATCCCGCTCGGCAACGCCGCCGTGCGGCGCTTCGCCGACATGGAGATCTTTGTCGAGATCCAGGAGAACGTGCGCGGCGCCGACGTGTTCGTGCTGCAATCGACCTCGTATCCGGTCAACGACCACCTGATGGAGCTTCTGATCATCATCGATGCGCTCCGGCGCGCGTCGGCCCGGCGCATCACGGCGGCCATTCCCTACTTCGGCTACGCCCGGCAGGATCGCAAAGCCGGCGGCCGCACGCCGATCTCGGCGAAGCTCGTTGCCAACCTGATCACGCACGCCGGCGCCGACCGGGTCATGACCGTCGATCTGCATGCCGGGCAGATCCAGGGCTTCTTCGACATTCCGACCGACAATCTCTACGCCTCGCCGGTGATGGTGCGCGACATCAAGGAGCGCTTCGATCTCGCAACGCTGGCGGTGGTTTCGCCCGATGTGGGCGGTGTCGCGCGCGCCCGCGGGCTCGCCAAGCGCATCGACGCGCCGCTCGCCATCATCGACAAGCGGCGCGAGCGCGCCGGCGAATCCGAGGTGATGAACGTCATCGGCGAGGTCGAGGGGCATACCTGCATCCTGGTCGACGATATCGTCGATTCCGGCGGTACGTTGGTGAACGCCGCCGACGCGCTGCTGGCGAACGGCGCAACCGCGGTCTACGGCTACATCAGCCACGGCGTCCTGTCGGGCGGCGCGGTCGCGCGCATCACGGCGTCGGGGATCAAGGAACTGGTGATCACCGATTCGATCCAGCCGACCGAGGCAGTGCGGGTCGCGCGCAACATTCGCGTGCTCTCGATCGCGACCCTGATGGGCGAGGCGATTGGCCGCACGGCCTCCGAAGAGAGCGTCTCCAGCCTGTTCAACTGAGCGGGCGAGCTAGACTATTTCGCAGTGGAAAAACCGTGCGGATGCGGCGCTGGTTTGTGGATGGCGCGTGCTCGCGCATTGCTCGAATCGTCGATCCGCCCGCCAATTTGCTCGACTTTTGGTCCCGAGACTCGGTGCGGGTATAGTCGCCGGGGGAGGTGATTCGCCGGGACTTTGGGAACCGTGAATCCGTGTGCTGGCGTGCGCGTGACACTCAAGAACAATCCGACAGCCGCGCCGGTGTGGACGTCCACGCCGACAATCAAACATGGAGACGGCATGTCCCTGCTCGATATCTCCGAGGAGCGCCGCCGCAATCCGGTCGACGTCGTTGAGCACGTGGCCGCGCTCAAGGAATGGGCCTTCGATCGCGCCTGCGCCGACGAAATCGCGATCTCGATGACCGGCCGGTGGACCGACTATCATCTGTCGTTCACCTGGATGGACGAGATCGAGGCGCTGCATCTCGCCTGCGCGTTCGATCTGCGGGTGCCGGAACGTCGCCGCGGCGAGGTGCTGGCGCTGGTGGCGCAGATCAACGAGCAGCTGTGGGTCGGTCACTTCGACCTGTGGAGCAAGGACGGCGTGGTCATGTTCCGGCACGCCCTCATCCTGGCCGGCGGGCTGGATGCGTCAGGGCGGCAGTGCGAGGTCCTGATGGATGCGGCGCTCGATTCCTGCGAGCGCTACTATCAGGCGTTCCAGTTCGTCGTGTGGGCCGGCAAGTCGGCGCGCGAAGCGATCGACGCGGCGATGTTCGATACCGCCGGAGAGGCCTGACGGCCAGCCTTCCATCATTGTGGGCCGGACGCGAAGCAATCCGGGTGGATGTCCGGATTGCTTGGTCGCGTTCGCTCCGCATTGACGGGGACGGGAAGCCGCCCCAGGCCCGGCCATCGTCGCACTTGACCTGGCGATCGATCGCCCTTGAGAGTCGAGCGCGCAGTTGGGCGCGCAAACGGTTCTCGTGCATGCAGGGCGCGCCGGGAGGCGATGATGACGGACGCCGGTGTCGCGCAACCAAGCCTGCGCGATTTCGCAGGGACGCTGCTGCTGGTCGGCGCCGGAAAGATGGGCGGCGCGATGCTGGAAGGATGGGTCGCGCTCGGACTTTATCCCGCCCGGGTGACGGTACTCGAGCCGCAGCCTTCCGATGAGCTTGCGGCGCTCGCCGCGCGCGGTTTGCGACTCAACCCGGCGCGCCCGGCGCCGGAAGCGCCCGACGTGATCGTGATCGCAGTGAAGCCGCAAACCGCGCCCGAAGTCGCGCCCATTCTCCGGCAGATGACCGGGCCCTCGACGCTCGTCGTTTCGATCATGGCCGGTCGGACGCTGCAATTCCTCGCGCGCGCGCTTCCCGACCGGGCGATCGTGCGCGCGATGCCGAACACGCCGGCGGCGATCGGGCGCGGCATCACCGTCGCGGTCGCCAACGGCAACGTGAGCGCGGATCAGCGGGCGCTTGCGCACCGCCTGCTGGCGGCGACCGGCGCGGTCGAGTGGGTCGACGACGAAGGGCTGCTCGACGCCGTGACCGCGGTCTCGGGATCGGGTCCGGCCTACGTGTTCCTGCTGGCCGAAAGCCTGGCGCGCGCCGGCGTCGCCGCCGGCTTGCCCGAAGGATTGGCCGCGCGGCTGGCGCGCACGACGGTCGCCGGATCGGGGGAGCTCCTGCATCGGTCGGAGCTTGATCCAGCGCTGTTGCGCCAGAACGTGACCTCGCCGGGCGGCACCACGGCTGCGGCGCTCGCGGTGCTGATGGCCGACGACGGTCTTGAGCCGCTGCTCAAGCGCGCGGTCGCGGCGGCGACGCACCGCGGCCGCGAGCTCGCCGGCTGAGGGGCGGCTGGCACGCCCGCGCTCGGAAGCATACACTAAACAACGTAGCGCCCGGCGCTGAGCCGGCGATGCTCGTCACGTTCTCGACGACCGCACGATCGTCCCAAAAGCTCTTCAGCTTTTCGGGATCAGCTCCAGGGAGTCTGCAATGGCCCGCAAGCCGGAACGCCGAGCGCCGCCTCCGGAACGCAGCGATCGCGAACGGATTGTCGAAGCCTACATGGCGCTCTTGGCCGAGCGGCGGTACGAAGACGTCGGCTTTGCCGACATTGCGACGCGCGCCGGCCTGCCGCTGGAGCGCTGCCGCGCGGCGTTTGGCTCAACCCTGGCGGTGCTGGCCGCCCATATGGAGGCGATCGACCGCCAGGTGCTCGCCGGCGGCGACCAGGACATGGCCGACGAGCCGCCGCGCGAGCGCCTGTTCGACGTCCTGATGCGTCGGCTGGAAGCGCTGGCGCCGTACAAGCCAGCGGTGCGCTCGGTGGGGCGATCGGCGCGGCGCGATCCTTCGCTCGCGCTCTGCCTCAATGGCCTCACCGCCCGCTCGATGGCGTGGATGCTGACCGCAGCCGGGATTTCTTCGGCCGGCCTGAGGGGGGCGATCCGGACGCAAGGGTTGACGTGCCTCTATGTCGGGGTGCTGCGCACCTGGGCCGGCGACGAGGATCCCGGGCTCGCGCGCACCATGGCGGCGCTCGATCGGGAGCTCGCCCGCGCGGCGACCTGGTCGGGCTGGCTCGACGATCTTTGCCGGCTCGCGCCCGGCGTCTTTCGCGGCCGCTGGCGCCCGCGCCGCCGGCAGGCCGACGATCCCGGCAGGCAACCGGCCGCGACCTGACGGCGTGCCTCACGCGCCGGCCGCGCGCTGACAGCACGCGCCGGCCCCGACGTCGAGGCGATCAAACCTACACCGGCACCCGCACCGTCGCCCGCAGGCCGCCTGTCGGGCTGTCGCCCAGCGTGATGTCGCCGCCGTGCGACCGGGCGATGTCGCGCGCGATCGCCAGTCCTAAACCGATGCCGATCTCGTCCTGATTGCGCGCATCGTCGAGCCGCAGGAACGGCTTGAACACCTCCTCGCGCATCGTGGCGGGAATTCCCGGCCCATCGTCGTCGACCGTGAGCGTGAGCCAGCGGTGGTCGCGGTGACCCGTCAGCGAGATCGCGTTGGCGAAGCGCGCGGCGTTCGACACCAGGTTCGACACGCAGCGCATGAAGGCCGCCGGCCGCACCGTGACCACCGGATGGCCATAGAAGCTCACCGCCACCTGGTGCCCATCGCGCTCGGCGCCGCTCTTGAGCTCGTCCAGGAACGCCGCCATGTCGATCGGCAGGGAGGATTCACCGGTGTCGCCACGAGCGAACGCCATATAGGCTTCCACCATGCGCGCCATCTCGTCGACGTCCTTGCGCATGGCGTCGACCTCGGGGCCGTCGCCGATCAGCGCCAGCTCGAGCTTGAAGCGGGTGAGCAGCGTGCGCAGGTCGTGCGAGACGCCCGCCAGCATGGTGGTGCGCTGGTCCATGGTGCGCTCGACCCGGCGCTTCATCTCGATGAAGGCCAGCGCGGCGCGGCGCACCTCGCGCGCGCCGCGCGGCTTGAAGGTCGGAACCTCGCGCCCCTTGCCGAAGCTCTCGGCGGCGTCGGCGAGCGCCAGGATCGGCCGGATCTGGTTGCGCAGGAACAGGATCGCCACGATGAGCAGCGCCAGCGAGGTGCCCACCATCCACAACAGGAAGATGTGGGTATTGGAGGCGTAGGCGGCGTTGCGCGGCGCGAACACCCGCATGACGGCGTCGTCGAGCTGAATGCGGATTTCCACCAGCGCCGAGCGTCCGACGGTATCGATCCAGAACGGCCGCGCGATCTGCTTGCGGATCTCCACCGACAGCGTCTGATCAAGCAGCGAGAAGAACGGTTTCGGGCCGGGCGGCGGCATGTCGGTCACCGGCAGGAAGTCGACCCCGAGGTTGAGGCGGTCCTGGGCGATGCGCCGGATCGTGGTGCGGGCGGCATCCTGCGGATAGCTCTTGTAGACCTCGATCAAGGCCGCGATGTCCTGCGTGACGGCGGCCGAAAGTCGGCGGGTCACC
The DNA here is from genome assembly GCA_963788095.1 of uncultured Alphaproteobacteria bacterium. Classification (GTDB taxonomy): domain Bacteria; phylum Pseudomonadota; class Alphaproteobacteria; order Rhizobiales; family Xanthobacteraceae; genus CAVTXS01. Next base: position 90,174 of record CAWBFP010000045.1, read on the forward strand.
GTGTTCCAATGCCGCTCCATGAACACGAAGGCGACGACCGACTGCAGGATCACCATCGGCGCGATGATGATCAGCAGCGAACGGGCATAGAGCCCTTTCGGCATCACGCCGTTGAGCCATGCCGCGAAACGCGACCAGAGGCCGCGCACCCGCCCGGCAGCCGTACGCAGGGTCTCGAAGCCGAGATCAAGCGTGGTCATGGCAAGATCATGAGCCGGTAACCGATGCCACGCACGGTCTGCACGAGCAGCGGGTTGCCCGGGTCGCGCTCGATCTTGCGCCGCAGCCGATTGATCTGCACGTCGACCGCGCGCTCGTTGGTGGCTGCGCCGTCGCCGGCGAGCAAATGCCGCGGAACCGTCTCGCCGTGGCACTCGGCAAGGATGCGCAACATCGCGCGCTCGCGGTCGGTCAGATGGACGGTCTGGCCGGCCTGCTTGAGCTCTCCGCGGCCGAGATGGAACACGAACTCGCCGAAGCGCACCAACTCAGGCAGCGGCGCCGGGGCTGTCTGTGCGCGCTTGAGAATGTTGGCGATGCGCAGCGACAGCTCGCGTGGCTCGAACGGCTTGGGCACATAGTCGTCGGCGCCGATCTCCAGCCCGCGGATGCGATTGTCGGTTTCCGATCGCGCGGTCAGCATCAGGATCGGCACGGTCGAGGAGGCGCGAATTGCCTGCGTCAGATCGAAGCCGGTCTCGCCCGGCATCATCACGTCGAGGATCAAGAGATCGAAGCTCAGGCCGTCGAGCTTGGCGCGTGCCTGCGCGGCCGTCTCGGCGGTGGTGACCCGGTAGCCCTCGCCCACGAGGTATCGCGACAACAGGTCGCGGATGCGTCGGTCGTCGTCGACCAGGAGCAGATGGGGCGCATCATCGGGCAGCCGGGCGAGCGCGTGCGGCCATCCCAAGGCCTCTCAGCTGCGCGCCGGCCGCGGACGACCCGGCCGAGCCACCAGCTCTAGCACGCGGTCGCGCTCCGCAGGATCGATCATCGCCGCCAGGAACCGGCACGCCGCCTCGTGCGAGTCGGGCCCGAGGCTCGCCAGGGCGTGGGCTATGCGTCGCGTCTGCAATCCGGCAAGCCGCATGGCGAGCGCCTCCCCTTTTGCGGTAACATAAAGCAACCGCTGCCGACGATCGTTGGCCCCTTCCTTCTGCTCGACATAGCCTTCGTCGACCAGCTGCTTGAGCACACGGCCGAGCGACTGCTTCGTGATCTTGAGCACGTCCAGAAGGTCCGCAACCTTCATGCCCGGATTGCGGTTGACGAAGTGCAGGACCCGGTGATGCGCCCGCCCGAACCCCAGGGTGGCAAGAACATGATCAGGATCGCTGACGAAGTCCCGGTAGGCGAAGAACAAGAGCTCGATCACGTCCCAGATCGGCTCCGGCTCGCCGCCCGCAGCCACCGCCCCGGACTTGGCGGCCCAGGGTTTTGCCTGCAAATTTATGTCAGCCATATTGACATATTTCGGTTTGATTGTTACCCAGGAAGCCGCGGTGACGAAATGATCGTGTCGCGTGCGTATCCGGAATCGCCGCGCTTCCGATCGAAGTCGGCGCGAAACATATCGGCACTTTGCCTACGAGGCAAAACGCCGTCCACCGGGCATTCCTGAACTCCCGGGCAGCAAGGAGCACGTCATGTCCCAGACCTTCGACCAACGCGACGGCGTCATCTGGTATGACGGCAAGCTGGTGCCATGGGCGGACGCGAACCTGCATGTCTTGACCCACGGCCTGCACTATGGGTCCTGCGTGTTCGAGGGCGAACGCGCCTACGGCGGCGAGATCTACAAGAGCACGCAGCATTCCGAGCGCCTGAGGCGTTCGGCGCAGATTCTCGACTTCGAGATCCCATATACGGTGGCCGAGATCGATGCCGCCAAGCGCCTGGTGCTGGACAAGAACGGCCAGAAGGACGCCTACGTGCGGCCAGTCGCGTGGCGCGGCAGCGAGATGATGGGGGTTTCGGCACAGAACAATGCCATCCATCTGGCCATCGCGACCTGGGAATGGCCAAGCTATTTTGATCCGGCCGAACGGCTGAAGGGCATCCGGCTCGACCTCGCGGACTATCGCCGGCCGGATCCGAACACGGCGCCGGCGCTCGCCAAGGCGGCCGGCCTGTACATGATCTGCACCATTTCCAAGCACAAGGCGGAGCGCAAAGGCTACGCCGACGCCTTGATGCTGGATTGGCAAGGGCGGGTCGCGGAATGCACCGGCGCCAACATCTTCTTCGTCCAGGACGGCAAGATTCACACGCCGATCGCGGATTGCTTCCTCGCCGGCATCACCCGAGAGGCGGCGATCAACCTTGCCAAGCGGCGCGGCATCGAGGTGATCGAGCGCCGCATCATGCCGGAAGAGCTGACGGGATTCTCCGAGTGCTTCATCACCGGCACGGCAGCGGAAGTGACCCCGGTGTCGGAGATCGCGCAGTGGCGGTTCAAGCCGGGCAAGATCACCGAGCAGCTGATGGCCGACTACACCGCCGAGGTTCAGCCGAAGGGGAAGGCTGCGGCGGCTTGATCGGCCTGACATTTCGCAAGGATCGAAGCCCGCCTTCGGGCGGTCTATGCGCGGCAGGGACGGACGCTGCGGGCCGTCGTACGCAACGACTTGGGCGCGATGCGTGGCCGTCAGCGCACGGGCGACGCCGTGATGCCGACGACGCGACGGGCACCGGCGATGGTCAGCATCCGCGGCAGATGCTGCGGATCTTGCGGTCCAGCGTGCGGTCCTTCTCCGCCGCCTCCGCCTGCTCCCTGACCCATTCCGGCGAATGCTGGTTAGGCTGTGCGCTTGTGGTCGGCAGGCACCGGCTTCCACCGCGCAATCCGGCTGGCGACCGAGTCGATTTCAGTAGTTTGACGGCGGTGCGCCGGGGTGTCGCCAGTTCGGGAGCTGCGGCTGCGCGGGCGCATTCGCGGTCGCTCCTCCCCCTCTTCCACATAAGCGTCGGGCTCGTGAGGCTGGGCGTCGTACCCGCCGGAATGCAGCGTTCCGATGCGCTGCTCGAGCGAATTGCCGCAGCCGGCGAGCGCCAACAGCAGAGGGAGGAGGCACGCGGCTTGCACGCGCCGGCGCGGGCCACGCCGATCGATCATTCGGCGGCCTCCTCGCGCGGGTTGGCGCGTGTCCAGCGCTCCGCCGCCGTGCTGTCGGTGTCCTTGGCGGCGACCCAGGCCGGACCGTCGCGGCGCTCCTCGCGTTTCCAGAACGGCGCCTGCGTCTTGAGATAGTCCATCAGGAACTCGGCGGCCGCGAACGCCGCCTGCCGATGCGCCGCCGCGGTGACCACCAGCACGATCGGATCGCCCGGCTGCAGCCGGCCGTAGCGGTGGATCACCGTCACGCCGAGCAGGTTCCATCGGCGTTCGGCTTCCTCGACGTGGCGCGCGATCTCCGCCTCCGCCATGCCGGGATAGTGCTCGAGCGTCATGGCCGCGATGGCGTGGCCGTCGTCGGCGCCGCGACATATTCCGGCGAAGGTCACGAGGGCGCCAATGTCGGTGCGACCGCGCGTCAATGCCGCAGCCTCGACGGCCGCGTCGAACGCTTCGGTTTGAAGCCGGACACTCATCACACTCGTCTCGGCTTTGCGCCCGGACCTCACTCAATAGATACAGGAAACCCCTAAGATACAAGAAAACCTTAACCGCCAGTCATCGGGGGAAAGAAGGCGATTTCGCGGGCCCCCGCGATCCTCGTGTCGGGCTTGACGTGGGTTCGATCGATAGCGGCGCGAATGACGTTGGGATTGACGAAAGCGTGCGCGTATTCTTCTCCGCGCCGGGCAAGCCACGTCATCAGATCGCCGACGGTCATGACCTCCGGCGGCGGCTCGATCTCCTCCTCCTGCCTGCCGACGCGCTCGCGCACCCAGGCGAAATACAGAACCTTCACGCATCACTCTCCCAGCAGGTGGCGCCCCGCCGCCCGCAGATAGTCCCACCCCGTGTACAACGTCACGATGGCCGAAATCCATAGCAGCGTAATGCCGATATGGGTGGTGATCGGCAGGATCTCATCCCCCGCCTCGCCGGCGATCAGGAAACCGATCGCCAGCAATTGAACGAATGTCTTCCATTTGGCGAGCCGCGTCGATGGAACGTGGACCCGCAGCTCGGCCAGGAACTCGCGCAAGCCCGAAACCAGGATCTCCCGACACAGGATGACGATGGCGGCCCACAGCGACCATCCCAGGATGGTGCCGTCGGCGGCCAGCATGAGCAGGCAGGACGCTACCAGCAACTTGTCGGCGATCGGATCGAGCATGCGCCCGAGCGGGGAGGTCTGGGCCCAGACCCTGGCGACATAGCCGTCGACAACATCGGTCAGGCCGGCGGCAATGAAGATGAAAAGCGCAACCCATCGCAGCCACAGACCGCCCTGGAAAATCTGCGACCAGAACATGCAGGCGACGACCGCGGGAATCGCGGCGATTCGACCGAACGTCAAAAGGTTCGGCAGCGCAAGGATATGCGCCTGCGAAGCGGATCGACCTGCCATCGTCATGGGGTCAAAGAACACCCGGTGCCTTGAGCCGTCAACCGCCCGCCTGTGCAAGGGACAGTTTGCGGGCGCGCGCGCAGGGCTGTCATCTCACATCTTCGCGCGGCGCCAGGGCCGGTGGGTTCGCGCCCGGCGCCGCGCGCGCGGCCGCCCCGCCCTCGTGGAAGAAATCATAGATTTTGCGGGCGGTTTCAGCGCTCACTCCCGGCACCCGCGCAAGATCGGAGACGGACGCGCGCTCGATCGCCTTCAAGGTGCCGAAGTGGTGCAACAGGGCGCGCTTCCTGGTCGGGCCGACGCCGGGAATCTCCTGCAACCCGCCCTCGCGTAGACCCCGCTTCCGCCGCTGGCGGTGCGAGCCGACTGCGAACCGGTGCGCCTCGTCGCGCAGACGCTCGACGAAGTACAGCACCGGGTCGCGCGGCGGCAGCCGAAACGGGGCACGTTCAGGCATGAAGAACGTCTCGCGGCCGGCATCGCGATCGGCGCCCTTGGCGATGGCGACCAGCGGCACGTCGGTGATGCCGAGCTCGGCAAGGGTCTGGCGCGCCGCCGTCAGCTGGCCTTGGCCGCCGTCGATCAACAGGAGATCGGGCCACGGCGTGTCCTCGTCCTGATCGGCGGCATGGGCATCGGCCGCCTCGCTAAGACGTGGCGCTTCGTTCAGCAAACGCTTGAATCGTCGCGCAAGGACTTCGCGCATCATCCCGTAGTCGTCGCCGGGCGCGAGCGCCGCGGAGCGAATATTGAACTTGCGGTATTGGTTCTTTCGAAAGCCTTCCGGGCCGGCAACGATCATGGCACCGACCGCGTTGGCGCCCTGGATATGGCTGTTGTCGAAGACCTCGATCCGCTGCGGCGCGCGCGCGAGACCGAAGGCGTGCGCCAGCGCTTCAAGCAGCTTGCGCTGCGAGGACGTGTCCGCGAGCTTGCGCGCAAGCGCCTCGCGCGCGTTGTCGACGGCATGCTCGACCAACTCCTTCTTCTCGCCGCGCTGCGGCACTGCGATCTCCACCTTGTGGCCGCCCTTGATGGCGAGCGCCTCCGCCAACAGCGCGCAGTCCTCGACCCGATGGGAAAGCAAGATGAGCCGCGGCGCCGGCTTGTCGTCATAGAACTGCGCCAGGAAGGACTCCAAGACCGCCGCGGCCGACAACGATCGGTCGGCGCGCGGGAAATACGCGCGATTGCCCCAGTTTTGTCCAGTGCGGAAGAAGAACACTTCGATGCAGGTGAAGCCGCCGTGCTGATGCACGCCGAACACGTCGGCATCGGAAACCCCGCGCGGATTGATGCCCTGCTGCGTCTGGATCGCCGACAGCGCCGCCAGCCGATCGCGGTAGACCGCGGCGCGCTCGTAGTCCTGCGCCGCCGCCGCCTCCTGCATGTCGTCGGCAAGCTGCTGCTTGACGGCCTGGCTGCGGCCGGAGAGGAACGCCCTGGCCTCGCCGACGAGCCTGGCGTAGGCGTCGGGCGCGATCTCTCCGGTGCAGGGCGCCGAGCAGCGCTTGATCTGATGCAGCAGGCACGGTCGGGTGCGGCTGTCGAATACGGCGTCGGAGCACGAGCGCAACAAAAATGCGCGCTGCAGCGCGGTGATCGTGCGGTTGACCGCCCCGGCCGAGGCGAACGGGCCGAAGTAATGGCCGGGTTGATTGCGCGCGCCGCGGTGCTTCATGATCTGCGGAGCGCGGTCGTCGGCCGTAAGAAGGATGTACGGGAACGACTTGTCGTCCCGCATCAAAACGTTGAAGCGCGGGCGCAGCCGCTTGATCAGATTGGCCTCGAGCAGCAGCGCTTCGGTCTCGGTCTTGGTGGAGACGAACTCGAGCGCCGCGGTCGCCGCGATCATCCGCGCGATGCGCGCGTCAAGGCCGGTCGGCCGGAGATAGGCGACCACCCGTTTGCGGATGTTCTTGGCCTTGCCGACGTAGAGCACCTCGCCGTTGGCATCGATCATGCGATAGACGCCGGGGGAGGGGGGAGCGAGCTTGGCATGGCGCGTGATCGCCGCATGGCCGGCGGCCAGGGTGCCGGCGCCATCCGCCAACGCGAGATCAAGCACCTCGTCCTGCTGGGTCTCGGGCAGCGTCTGCTCCTCGTCCTCCTCCTCGAGGGCGATGTCGGGCTCGATGTCGTTCGGCCGGTTCATGTCCTGACCTTACTCCGATTCACCTGTCCGCAGACGGCCGCTGCCCATAGCGCCGCGCGCGGGCGAGCTTGCGGCGGCGCCGGCGCCGTCCGGTCGGCCGCGGCAAGGCGCTATTGCCGGTAGATCCGCCGGCCTCGGACGCAGCCCGCATCCATCTTCCGGCGGGATCGGGACGGGCTCGGGTTTGCAGGTAATGCGCCGCCGCCCGGCGCGCGAGGGCGCTATTCCTCGATGCCCCAAACGTCCGGCGTTTTCCAGGCTATGTGCTGGCCGCCGTCAACCGCAACGGTTGTTCCGGTCACGCTTCTCGCCGAGGCCAGAAACAGCACGGCCTCCGCGACCTGCTCCGGGGTCGGCCCGCGGCCCAACGGCACGGCCGCCGCCTGGGCCGCAAACTGCGCCGGATCTTGCCGCGGGCTCGGCAGCGTCGGCCCGGGCGCAACCGCATTCACGCGCACTTTCGGCGCCAGCGCCTGCGCCAGCATGATGGTGGCGGCGCTAAGCGCGGCCTTGGTCAGCGTGTAGGAAAACTGCCGGGGAACCGGCTTGAGCGCGCGCTGGTCGACGATGTTGACGACCGAGGAGTCGGCATCGGCCGGAGCCTGGGCGGCAAAGGCTTCGGCCAGAAACACCGGGGCCCGCAGGTTCACGGCAAAGTGGCGATCCCACGCCGCCGCATCGAGCCGGCCCACGGCATCGTCTTCGAACATCGCGGCGTTGTTGATGAGCAGCGTGAGCGGCCCGGCTGTCGCGGCGGCTTGCGACACCAGTGCGCCCGCTGCCGCTGGATTGGCGAGATCGGCGAGCGCGGTGGCGGCGCGTGCGCCGGTCGCCTGGATTTCAGCGGCAAGTGCCGCGGCGGCGGCGCCGGATCGATTTGCGTGGATGACGACCGCATATCCGGCGCCGGCGAGCGCGAGCGAAATCGCGCGCCCGATCCGGTGAGCGCCCCCGGTCACCAGCGCGACCCGGGTCGAGCGAACGATCAACGCCTCGTCCAAGCGTCAGGCGAGCGCGGGAGTTCGAAAGCCGCGTGGGCGCGGCGCCTACGGGTCGATCGAGACCACCGTTGAGGGACAATCATGATGGCGCTCCAGAACCAAAAGCGCAGAGCATGCACGTCGGACCGGCGCCAACGGCCCGCGTTTCCTGGAAAGATGCGCGGCGCGCGCCTAGGCGGAAACGACCAGGTTGACCGCCTTTGGCCCCTTGCCCTTCTTGTCGGGCTCGACGTCGAAGCTGATGCGCTGTCCTTCGGCCAGCGACTTCAAGCCGGCGCGCTCGACTGCCGTGATGTGCACGAACACGTCCCGACCACCATCATCCGGCTTGATGAAGCCGTAGCCGCGCTCGCCGTTGAAGAACTTGACCGTGCCGGTCATCGCCATTGGGAAACTCCTTTCCCCCAACTCGCTCCGCGGCCCGGCCCTGGGCCGCTCGGCTGGACATTCGCGAACGGGGAAAGGCGTCGGCCGCGATGCGGCCTCAGTCACCTCCGCCGGCCCCCCTGCGGGAGGCGGAACGTCAAAGCCCACCGGCAAGAATTAGAGCAAGGCGGCTACGCTGGAAAGGGGCGAGCAATGCCCTGCGTCATTTTTCGCCAGTCAGCCAGTCGCATGTCGCACTGACATTGGTGTCGCGAGCCAGGATCGATGCAAGCGCCGGCAGCAGCACCGCCAGCTGGCGTTCGAGCGGCCACGGCGGGTTGATGATGAGCAGGCCACTGGCGGTGAGGCGCGTTCGATCGAGCGCCGCGACCGCGAGCTCGGCCTTTAGGATCTTGCGGATGCCGGAACGCGCCATCCGGCGAAGGAAGACGTCGGCTTCGCGGCGGTCCTTGATCGGATACCACAGGACGAAGCTGCCGCTCGCCCATTTGCGGTGCGCCGCGAACACACCGTCGGTCAGGCGGGCAAATTCGCCGGGCCGCTCGAACGGCGGGTCGACCAGCACGAGGCCACGCCGCTCCTTGGGCGGGACATAGGCCGACAGCGCCGTCCAGCCGTCGATGACCACGGCCCTTGCGCGCCGGTCGCGCTTGAGGTGGCGGGCGAGGTTGTTGCCGGCAGCCGGCTCGAGCTCGCAGGCAACGAGCCGGTCCTGCGGACGCATGAGCGCAAGCACAAGCGTCGGGGAGCCCGGATAGGTCGCCAAGTTTCCGCCGGGATTGAAGTGCCGGATCGCCGCCAAGTAGGGGGCGAGCAGCCCCTGCACCGGCGACGCCAGGGCCGCGGCCAGCAGCCGCCCGATGCCGTCGCGCCACTCGCCGGTGCGACCGGGGTCGGGTCCGGTGAGGTCGTAAAGCCCGGCGCCCGCGTGGGTATCGATAACCCTGAACGCCGCCGGCTTCTCGCGCAGGTGGCCGACGACGAGCGACAGCACGACATGTTTGACGACATCGGAAAAGCCACCGGCGTGGAAAGCGTGACGATAGTTCATGGCGCGGCCGGCCGTCGGTGTCAGGCGACGCCGCGTGTGCGCCGCTCAGGCGCCAACGTCTAGCACGCAAGAGTTTCCGGTCCGGCGGAAAACGGTCGCCCGGCCGGCGGCCGGGCCACGGGCGACCATGACGCGCGTCTCTAGCCCCCGCGCACGGGCGGCATGTCAAGCTTCTCGCGCCGACATGCGCGGCGCTCAATCTCCGGACATTCGCGGAAGCCGAACTCCTTGTTGATGCAGATGCGCACCTCGCGCAGCCGGCGACTGTCGCAGGTCACGGCGATGGCCTCGCGGGTCATGCCGGGATTGGCGGTTACGAATGCCTCCTCGACTTCGTCGGGAGTGACGCTGAGATGGGATGTCACATCGAGATAGGCGGCGGGGATTTTCACCAAGGCCCGGGCCTTGCGCACGTTCTCGAAGTATCCGCGCGGCGCCAGGCCCGAACAAGTGCCGTGCCGGTCCCACTCGTGGAACACCAGGCGCGGCGCCGGCATCAGGTCGAGCATCGAGGTCACCAGGTTGCGATCGAGCCGCGGCGCCGGCACCTGGCAGAATTCGGGGAAGCCTTTCTCATATTGCGGCCACAACCCATGCACGACGAATGCATAGGGCCGCTCGCCACATTGCTGACGCGGCGCGCGCTCGCCGGCCGCGTCGCAGAACGACGGCGACCAGGAGAGCGCCAGCACGTAGTAGTCGAACTGGCCCGGCGCATTTTGCCGTGCGTCCTGCGCAAAGCCGGGCAACGGGAAGGAGACCAGGACGAGAAGGAAAGCGACCACGATACGGAACAATGTCGGCATGACCGTCCCCCACTGAACAAACTCGAACGGCTGCATATTATACCGTCTGGTCGAACAAAGCAAGAACAATTATGGTACGCTCAGCCAACTCGAAATTTTGTTGCGTGAAAAGCCTCGGGTACCTGCGCCGTCGGATCAGGGAAGCGCCATCTTGCAACGCGGGGCGTAGGCCCAGTTGCGGTCCAGTCCGACCACGCACCATTCGACACCCCAGGTGGCCCCGATCATGCCGCCGTCCTCGATGATCGAGTAGTTGACCCGCCGCTTGACGCCGTCCGAAACCACGGCGGTGCCGGTGCAGAAGCGGCGCGGGATAGTGTCGACCGCCCACGGCCGGAACGCGATCTCGCGCACGCGCTCGAACTGCACGATCTGCAGGCTGGAGTTCCAAAACCCGCTCTCCTTCTCGGAAAAGCGCGCCTGAATCTTGCCGAGCGCTGCCGGGTCTTCACAGTGCGGGACGACCGCGTCGTAGCGCGGCCCCGACAGCCAGAAGTTCTTCTCCAGAAAGCCCGCGCCGAACGCCGGCGCACACGCGCTCGCCGTCGCTGCGAGCGCGGATGCAAACATTACGCCTCGGCCCCGGGACATCGGCCACATCCTCCTGCAGGGTGTCGACGGTGCCGGCAGCCCCCGCACGGGTCAAGCGGGGAAGCGCTCGGCGCGACAGAAAGTGCGGTTGCGTGGCGTTCCGGCCACGCATGCGGGCGGGGCATCAATGCCGACGGCTGTGGTCGTGCGCGACGTTGCGTCCGACCGGCGCCGGTTCGTCGGCCGCCGACGCGACCACGCAAGGCGTCGAAGAGATTCGCCACGACGTGTTGTTGAGCACCATATCGCAGGTCGCAAGCCGAAAACCTGTCGGCGTCAACATGCAGACCGACCGGCCAAGGTCGAAATCGCGTCCGGCCGCCCGGCAGGTGCAATCAGCGCCGGCCTCGGTGGCAAGGCCGATCGTCGCGACCAGGATCGTCGCAGAGACCAAACGGGGCAGGGCGCGCCACATGTCGAGAGCTTACTACAAGCCAAGGTGCTCGTCATGTGGTTCGCGCATGCTCGGCCACGTCGGCCGTGCGGCCGCCGGCCGAGCATCACCGGGTGCTCTCTCCGCCCTGAATGTGGTGCGCCCGCGCCGCCGGTTGCTCTACCCCATCTGCCGCCGTTCAGCTCCGGCCCTGCAAAGGTATTATCCAACGGCGGGAAAGCGGGAGGCTGCGAGCGGCGCGCTCAGTCGAGCTCGAACGCATCCTTGTAGTCCCGCCGCAAGGCCGGATCCTGGTCCTCCTTGCGCAGGAAGCAGTTGCCGGCAACCAGCACTTCGATGTCGCTGCCCATGAAGCAGCGGAGGGCATCCTCGGGCGTGCAGACGATCGGCTCTCCGCGCACGTTGAAACTGGTGTTGACCAGCAGCGGGCATCCGGTGCGCGCCTTGAACGCCGACAACAGCGCATGGAAGCGCGGGTTGGTGTCCCGGTGCACGGTTTGCACGCGCGCCGAATAGTCGACGTGCGTGACGGCCGGAACCTCCGATCGCGGCACGTTGAGCTTTTCGATTCCGAACAACGCTTTTTCTTGCGCGCTCATCTCGCGGCGGCGGCGCTCGACGACGTCGGCAACCAGCAGCATGTACGGGCTGTCGGCATCGAGCTCGAACCAATCGGCAACGTCCTCGCGCAACACGGCCGGAGCGAACGGACGGAAGCTTTCGCGGTATTTGACCCGCAGGTTCAGCGATTTCTGCATGGTCGGCGAGCGCGGGTCGCCGAGGATGGAGCGAGCGCCGAGCGCGCGCGGGCCGAACTCCATCCGGCCCTGAAACCATCCCACCGCCTTTTCATCGACCAGGGCCTCGACGGTGTCGACGATCACCGCGTCGTCGGCGAGGGTCGAGAACCGCGCGCCTGCCGCGCGCAAGCGCCGCTCGATCTCGGCTTGCGAAAACGACGGTCCGAGATAGGCGCCGGCCATGCCGTCGAGGGCGCGGTCGAGGTGGCGCGGAGCCCCGTTGAACTGGTAGTGCGCCGCCAGCGCCGCGCCGAGCGCGCCGCCGGCGTCGCCGGCGGCCGGCTGAATCCACAGCCGCTTGAAACGGCCGTCGCAGAGCACCTTGCCGTTGGCGACGCAGTTAAGCGCGACGCCGCCGGCGAGGCACAGATTGGGGAGCCCGGTCTCCGCCGCGATGCTGCGCGTCAACCGCAGCACGATCTCCTCGGTCGCCTTCTGGATGGAGGCGGCCAGGTCCATGTGCCGCTGGTCCATCCACTCCTCCGGCTTGCGGGCCGGTCCGCCGAACAGATCGTGAAAGCGATCGTTGGTCATGGTCAGGCCGGTGCAGTAGTCGAAATAGCTGAGATCGAGCCGGTAAGTCCCGTCCTCCTTCAAGTCGACGAGGTGGTCGAAGATGCGATCGAGGTACTTCGGTTCGCCATAGGGCGCGAGTCCCATCACCTTGTACTCGCCCGAATTGACCTTGAACCCGGTGTAGTAGGTGAAAGCCGAGTAGAGCAGGCCGATCGAATGCGGAAAATGTATCTCACGCGTGAGATCGAGCCGATTGCCCCGCCCGGTCCCGCACGCGGTCGTCGTCCACTCGCCGACCCCGTCGAGGGTGAGAATCGCGGCCTCCTCGAACGGGGAGGCGAAGAAGGCCGACGCCGCGTGGCTCTGGTGGTGGTCGGTGAACAGGAGCCGCGCATCCCAGTCCACCCGGTCATCGAGCTCCTGCAACTTCTCCCGCAGCATCCGTTTTTGAAAGAGCTTCTCCTTGAGCCAGAGCGGAATGGCCATCCGGAAGGAGCGATATCCGCGCGGCGCAAAGGCGAGATAGGTTTCGAGCAGGCGCTCGAACTTGATGAACGGCTTCTCGTAGAACACCACCTGGTCGAGGTCGCGCGCCTCGATCCCGGCCTCGGCAAGGCAATAGCGAATGGCGTGGCCGGGAAAGCGCGGGTCGTGCTTGCGGCGGGTGAAGCGCTCCTCCTGCGCGGCCGCCACGATGCTGCCGTCGATCACCAGCGCCGCCGCGCTGTCGTGATAGAAGGCGGAAATCCCGAGGATTCGCACGGATGGTCGATGCTAGAACAGCGTGTAGACGAATGGCGCGACTGCCGATCCCTTGGTGAACACCAACAGCCCGCCCAACAGCAGCATCATCACCAGGATCGGCGCGAGCCAATACTTCTTGCGCACCCGCATGAACGCGTAGAGTTCCCGGAGAAAGGACATCGCGGCCGACCGTTTTTCAGAATTGTTGACGCATCAATTCCGCCAGCGGGCGCTCCTCGGTGCGCGCGATCCAGTAGCTTCGCGCCTTGCGGTCCCATTTCAGGCGCAAGACGTCCTTGCCGCAAGCCCGCAGGATGATCCCGATCGGCATGACGGTCCCGTAGAACAGGACGGCCATCACCACCGGGTTGACGACCCGATGCAACAAGAGACCGAGCTTCAACCACGCGCGGTTGAGCGGGGCGAGGGCGGCAGGGCGGAGAAGTGCGAAAGCGACCAGAAGGGTCGCGAAACCCGCCCACAGGTAGAACCACGACGACCAATAGACGAGCTTCCAGAGCGCGAGCACGGCGAATACGACGCCGATCGTCAGCCCGAACTTGCGATTGCTCGGGCCGACGATCTCTTCGTCGCGGTGAAGGTCTTCGTGCAATCCGCTCGCGGCCATTGGGCGCTACTTCGTGGCGTGCGCGATCACGTACCAGCCCCAGCGCGCCTCGAGCCAGGCATGCGCGACGGCCGGCAGGCGGCGCGCAAACCGGCTGCTCAAGCCCGCGAGCGAAACGTCGAGCTGCGCAAAGATCGAAGAATTCGTTCGACCCGGCAATGGCGTTTTCCTCCGCGCTTTCGGTTCACGGCCGGGTCCCAGGTCGCGGGCCCTGTTGATTTGCGAGGCTATCGACGGACATCGGCGCGGCTCTACCACAGGCTCAGAAGCCCCAGCAAGGCGACCGGCGTGCACGAGTCGACTCTCGACGATGCGTCGTGTCCAGGCGTACGGCAGGGATGCCGGCCTGGGAGGGGGAACGCAAGCGACCGGGGCACGGGGGGTAGGCGGGAGCACAGCGTAGGGGGACTTGCTGTTCAGAATCACGTAGAGTGCGAACGTTCGGCGCGCATCTGGGCATCACCGGCCGTTCCGCCGAGCCAAGCTTCCTGGGGGCTTTTTCGAGTCCGACGAGGGTTGAGAGAGCCGCATGGCTCTTGCTATGATTTAAGCGAAAGTCTCCCGCCATCCGGAAAGACCGAGACAGAGCGTCGATGGCCTGGTTTCCCAAAGTCACCAGCCGCAAAATGCTGATCATGGGACACGATGTGCTGGCCACCGCGGCCGCCATCGTCGTTGCGCTTTATGTCCGTTTCGATGAAGTCGGGCTTGCCGAGCGTTGGCCGTGGCTGCGCTTTCTCTTGTTGGGTTTCGTGATCTATGCGGCGGTGATCTATCAGGCCTTTCGCCTTTACGACGCGAAGTGGCGGTTTGCGTCGTTGCCTGATCTGTTCAATATCTTTCGCGCCTCGACGGTGCTCGCCATATCGCTGCTGGTTTTGGACTACGTCCTGGTCTCGGCGCAGTTCTATGGCGGCTATTTCTTCGGCAAGGTCACGATCGCGGTCTACTGGTGGCTCCAGATGTTCTTCTTGGGGGGGCCGCGGATCGCCTATCGCTACTTCCGTTATACGCGCACGCAACGGGAGATTATTGGAGCGGGTGCGACGCCGACGCTGGTGCTCGGCCGCGCTGCCGATGCCGAGGTCTTGCTGCGCGGCACCGAAAGCGGCGCGGTGAGGAACATTCAGCCGATCGGCATTCTTTCACCCTCGGCCGCGGATCAGGACACGGTGATCCGGAACGTTCCGGTCCTTGGCACCATCGATGACCTCGAGCGCACGGTGGCCGTTCTTGCGTCGCGCGGAAAAAATGTCGCGCGATTGGTTCTGACGCCGTCCGCCATGCTGCCGGAAGCGAAGCCCGAGACGGTCCTGATGCGCGCGCGCCAGCTGGGCCTGATTGCGAGCCGCCTTCCGGCCATCGAGAGCGCCGTCGATCCAGGCAGGCAGGCGGTGCGGCTCGCGCCGATCGCGGTCGAGGACCTGCTGCTGCGGCCGAGCGTCAAGATCGACTACCAACGCCTGGAGAAATTCGTTCGCGGCAAGTCGGTTGCGGTCACCGGGGGCGGGGGCTCGATCGGCGCCGAGATCTGCGACCGCGTCATTGCGTTCGGCGCCGAACGTCTGCTGATCCTCGAAAACTCCGAGCCGGCGCTGCACGCCGTCCTCGAGACACTGGCCACCAAAGGCTCGCCCGCCATCACTGAAGGGCGGCTGGCCGATATCCGCGATCGCCAGCGCGTCTTCAAGCTTTTCCAGGATTTCCGGCCGGATCTCGTGTTCCATGCCGCGGCGCTCAAGCACGTTCCGCTACTGGAACACGATTGGTCCGAGGGGGTCAAGACCAACGTTTTCGGCTCGGTGAATGTGGCCGACGCCGCCATCGAAGCCAATGCGCGCGCCATGGTCATGATCTCGACCGACAAGGCCATCGAGCCAATCTCGGTGCTGGGAGCGACCAAACGCTTCGCCGAGATGTATTGCCAATCACTCGACGCCGATCGGCTTGGTTCCGGTCAAGGAGTGCCGGGCACGCGCCTGATCTCGGTGCGCTTCGGCAACGTGCTGGCGTCGAACGGGTCGGTGGTGCCGAAATTCAAAGCGCAGATCGAAGCCGGCGGCCCGATTACGGTCACCGATCCGGAGATGGTCCGATATTTCATGACCATTCGCGAAGCCTGCGACCTGGTCATCACCTCCGCCAGTCACGCGCTCGGGCGGGAGCGCTCGGACGCGTCGGTCTACGTGCTCAACATGGGCCAGCCGATCAAGATCCTCGACTTGGCGCACCGCATGATTCAACTCTCCGGACTGGAGCCCAACCGCGATATCGAGATCGTCTATACCGGCATTCGACCCGGCGAACGACTCAACGAGATCCTGTTCGCGCGCGAAGAACCGACATCCGAGATCGGGATTGCCGGCATCGTCGCTGCAAAACCGGTCTGTCCGTCGCTCGAGGCGGTGCGCAAATGGCTGATGTTGCTGGAACAAGGCGTGCGCGAGGGGCAACGTTCCTTGATCTACAGCGTCATCCGCCAAGCCAATCCGGAATTCCCGGACGAGCGCGTCACGTCGGGCGCTGCGATGAAACAGGCGGCGGGCCGATAAACTCCCGCCGCATCGAAGCCGCGGGCCTTGGCGTCAGCCCGCTTTGCGCCCCGCTGGGACGAATAGCCCGCCTTTCGCGGAGATCGAACTGCGCCTAAGCGCGTGCGGTTTTCGGATAAGCCGTGGTACCGATGCGCGGTCGACTTGAAGGCTCCAGCCGCTCCGGCGGCCCACAGCGGGACATGATTCGGGTTCGCCATCGCATTACTGATCTTGAAGTCGGTGGTGCCGACTCCATGCTGCAGAAGCTGGTCAGCGTGAATGAACGCGGATCACTCACGATCTTGTTGTTTTCTAACCGATTGGGGCCGAGTCGGCGCCCGACCGCTTGATGCCGGCGTGCCGATTCAATGTCTGCGACTGAGGCGCAGCAGCCTGGCGGAATCGTGCGGCTTGCCGCGCCGATCCGACGGTTTTAGCCGGACTCGGCACGGCTGCTCATTGTCGCTCTCGCGTGAATGACACCAGTAACGATCCGACTAGAACCGCGCCGCAGACGGCGGAGATCGATGCGCTTGACGCCAGTGGGAACATCACGGTTGTGACAGCAAGCGCGACCAAAACGAGATTGACCGCAAAGACGCGCCCAACTACGGCAGGCACACTTAGTCCCCGCTCCGTCGCGCGTTGATAAAAATGCGAGCGGTGAGCTTCCCAAAAGCGCTCTCCATTGATGACTCGATGCAAGAGGGTGATTGTGGCATCGGCGAGGTAATAGAGCGGCAACAGCAACGCGGCGATCAAATGGCCCTGCGCTGCCAGCTAAATCAGAAGCCATGCAAGCAGACAACCGATCGGCAGGCTTCCGACGTCGCCCAGAAACAACTTGGCAACTGGTCGATTGAATGGCGCAAAGCCTATTATGGCGCCACTCAGCGCCAGCGAAACGACGAGTCCGTGCCCAGGTAGCGCACCCATGAGGCCTAGAACCGAGAGGCCAACTGTGACCGGCAGAACTTCGGCCACCGTCATCCAGTCGATGCCATCCATGAAGTTCGTCAGGTTCATAAACCAGAGGCTGAAGAGCGCCTCGATGGCGCGCTCCAGCAAAAGCGGAATGTCAGGAAGGACGCGCAGCTGTTGCGGCAGAAGGGCGACCATTGCGATCGCAGCGACAAATTGAAGGACGAGCCGGGGCCACACGCCGAGCGGACTGATATCATCCACAGCGCCGATGGCTGACAGGAAAACGACAACGGCGAACAGCGGTGCGAGCTGCAATACCTCTTGGAGCGGCAGGTGCCGCGACGACATGGCTGCCAACAGCGCCACGACCATAGTTGCTGCGATTACGGCAGCCCCACCGCCTTGCGGCGTCGGCTTCAGGTGCGAGGACCGGGGGTTGGGTTTCGCCAGCGCATGACGTGCAAGGAACGGCAGTAGCGCGGCTATCAGCGCCGCGGTCAGCAGACCTGCAGCGAGCACCACGAGCACGACTTCGAGCAATACCTGGGAATCCGGTGCGATGGTCATGGGCGGCTAAGGAACTTTCCGGTTGTCCGCCAGGCTTCGGTAGAAATTCACGGTCGCATGCCCTATTGCCGCTTCGCTAAATCGGTGTTCGGCGAGTCGCGGCGCCGCAGCGCGGTAGCACGCGCGAAGATCCGGCGCGGCGATCAAGCGTTCGATTGCAACTGCGAGCGCGGGAGGATCATCCGGCGGTGCGGGGTAGCGACCTGCGACGGCAGCCGGGGATGTCGCTCGCCGCCAGCGGACGGCCGCACGCCGCGCCTCAAACAGGCTTTCGGTAGTCCCTCCACTTCACGCCAGGGCGGTATAACGACGTGCCAGCCAAGCCCTATGCAACAAGATCCGCGGCGGGCGCGGCCGACGCTTCGAGCCAAGCCTGAAACACGAGAACGTCCCAGAGCAGGTACTGCCAATCATGCCCACCGCTTAGATGCTCACGCCATTTCGTGCGGACCAGCGTGGGTTCGAAGAACCCCTCTCTGCGAAGCCGCCCTTCCTCGAGCAGCGACTCCGCCCAACTCCGCAATGGGCCGCGAAGCCAGGAATCGAGCGGCACGCCGAAACCCATTTTTGGCCGCTCGATCAGCTCGCGCGGGACGTATCGGTAGAGCACCTGGCGAAGGATCCATTTGGTCTGGCCTTCTCGCAGCTTGAGCTCCTGCGGCAGCGACCATGCGAGCTCGACCACCCGGTGATCGAGCATCGGAATCCGGGTTTCGAGGCTTACGCCCATGGCGGCACGGTCGACTTTGACCAAAATGTCGTCCGGCAGGTAGCTACGAGGTCGAGCGACATCATCAACTGGACGAAATCCTCCAGTTCGCAGCGCCGCGCCGGATCCGTGAGCGCGGTCATCGGCTCTTGCGCTCCAAGCACCAACGCGTCCGGTGGATGCCAATGAGAGACCAGCCTGTTGTAGAACTGCTCCCGATCCGCGAGAACAATAATGTCGGCGAGCTTGTGAAGCTTGTCTCCAGGGTTCTGGATTTTCATGCGAGCCGGCATGGCACGCAGCGGAAGGTCCAAGACGTCGTTCCAGCGCGCGCGTGGAACCGCGGTGATGGCCGATGAGATCGCGCGCCGCAGCGGCGAGGGCACCCGACTCTGGCGCCGCCACAAGGCCTGGCCGAAGAGGTAGCGGTTGTACCCGCAAACAGCTCGTCGCCGCCGTCGCCGGACAGCGCGACGGTCACATGCTGGCGTGCCATACGGGCCAACAGGAAAGTCGGCAATTGCGAGGAATCCGCGAACGGCTCGTCGTAAAGGCCGGGCAACGACGGAATCGCGTGCAAGGCCTGTCTGCGGCGTGACGTAGAGCTCGGTGTGATCGGTGCCGAGATGCCGCGCGACCGCCTTGGCGTGCTCGGCCTCGTTGAATGCGGTTCTCGTGAAACCCGATCGTGAAAGTCCGGACCGGCCGGCTGCTCTGCGCCTGCATCAGCGCGACCACGGTCGACGAATCGACGCCGCCGGAAAGAAAGGCCCCCAGCGGCACGTCGGCAATCATCTGTCCAGCGACGGCGTCGCGCAGCGTGCGATCGAGCTGCGCCGCAGCGGCATTGGCATCGCCGGCGAACGGCTTCTCCGTGCCGGTCTCGACGGTTGCTCGCGCCGTCCAATACGGGCGCACGACAGGGTCGCGCGCTCCCGCGTCCAGGCGCAGCCAGACACCCCGGCAGCAGCTTGCTGATGCCCGAGTAGATCGAATAGGGCGCCGGGATGTAGTTGTGCCGCATGAACAGCGACAGCGAGCCGCGATCGATTTCGCCGTTCGAATCGCGGGTGCGTGCGCAGAAGCTTTGAGTTCTGAGCGCGAAGGCAAACGCGGAATGCAGCCAGCCATAGTACAGCGGCTTCTCTCCGATCCGATCACGCGCAAGGTAAAGGCTGCGCTGGCGCCGATCCCAGAGCGCGAACGCGAACATACCGACGAAGCGGGACAGCGATGCTTCCACGCCCCACGCCACGAATGCGGCAAGCATGGTCTCGGTATCGGAGTGGCCCCGCCAAGCCGGCGCGACGCTTGCCTGCTCGAGCTCGTCGCGTAGCGCGAGGTGATTGTAGATCTCGCCGTTGTAGCTGATGACGAAGCGTCCGTCGGCGGACGACATCGGCTGGTGGCCGGCGCTCGACAAGTCCAGGATCGAAAGGCGGCGATGTGCGAACGCGACCGCGATGGCCTCGTCGCACCACGTGCCCCAATCGTCCGGACCGCGATGTTCGAGGGCTTCGACCCATTCGACGCGCGATCGCCTGCAGCCGGTGGTCGGGAGTCCCGGTCTTCCAGTCCAGAAACCCGGCAATCCCGCACATCAGATTTCTCGCCTCCAGGGCCCGCCACCCGAGGGCCATCCAGGATCGACGCTGATTGAAGCGGAGGCCCGCCGGAAACCGCGATCACCCAAGCTGCAATCAACGAGTGAATCAACAAAATATCGTGGCTGAAAAAAGCTGGCAACCAAAAGGAAGCACACGGTCGGAAACGTGCGCCTGCAGCTGCCGCAAGGCCATGGCCCACTGCCGGCGTCAGGGTGCATCAATAACCCGGACCGCGCGTTCGCTGTATTCCAAGGGCCGCGCCTTCTGGCGCGCTACGATGCCGGCGGCAAGCCGCTCGCAGAGGGAACTGTGAAGCTTGCCGCGTGACCCGCTTCGACGCGCAACTTCAATGGCTTGTGGGTTTATGCAAAGCGGCGTCGCCCCGCAGCGGAGCGCGCCGCCGGCCGGACCGCGATATTGCGTGGACAGATGACGTTTTTCTCATTAGAGGAGGTAGGCGCGGCCCGACCCAAGTCCGCCTGAGTGCTGCATTCGTTTAACATCCGAAGGCACGTAGGACGCGCGAAAAACGAAGACTTCCGGAAAATTGCCTTGGACAATGCCAACATCTCTGCCATCCTACCGCAATGCCAGTTGGTCGAGAACAACGTCGTACCTGGACGGTCGCTTGTCCCAACTTCGGGAAAGCGCAGCCCTGGAGGATGTTACGGGTCACCTGCTCTCAGCTCTATCCTCAACGCGCCACAAATCCTGCTGTTTGTATGACAGCATGCGTCGTCGTAGGGGTATGCGGTGCCTTCGGACACTGAAGCTCGGCTTCCGCAGCGGGAGCGACGCGTGCTCGTTGTTGAAGACGATCACGCGATTGCTTCGTCCCTCACCGCTGATCTTAAAGAGTTCGGCTTCGTCGTGATTGGGCCTGCGCATAACTTGGCCGACGCGAGCGCTATGGCTTCTACCTCCGCACTGGATTGCGCCCTCATCGACATTGCGCTCGGTGTGGAGACGGCGCTTCCGGTGGCACAAATCCTCGCTGACCGACAAATCCCTTTCGTGTTTATGAAGGGCAAAGCGAAGGGACGTTCCACGAGGTGCCTACGCTGCTCAAGCCATTCACTTTCAAAGAATTGCGGGAGGCATTGCAGCAGCTGCTGCCTCCCGATGATGGTGAGCCCGAAAGTGGCACTTCATCATCGCGGCCGGGCAGGCGGGACGCCAAGCGTGTTTAATCTCCGGCTCACGCAAATCCCACTATCGCAATTAATCAGCGAGGGTCTCGCGAGAGCGCGCCGAGTTTTTGAGATGCCAGTTCGAGAGCCTCGGCTGTCAGCTCGTCGAGGTTGTCGTTACCCATGCCGGTGGACGACGAACGGAGGATGGAGCGTTTTACAGAGTCAGCTGCATGGCGCGAGCATCTGTTGAAGTGTCGACCACGGTGTCGCTGGGAACGTCAAACTCCTTTGCGAACGGCGACGGAATGCTCGGCCTGCCCTCGATGACATTGTCGTCCGCGTCGATGACACGCGGCGGAATTCGCACGCGGGAAGCGGCGTTCCGTTATGGCTGCCGGGCTTGCGCCGGCGGCACGATCACGAACAGGAAGCGCCGGGGCGCCCCGGAATGCCCGAGAAAGCGCGGAGCAAGTTCAACCTCATTGATCCGCACCCCGTTGTGAGCGGCGGCGCGAAGCCTCGCGATTTCCAGGCAGAGGCGATCGGCGGTCGGACAGACGGCGGCCCATCCTTCGCTGCGCAGGCGTTCCTCGGTGATCCACGGAAATGCCCAGACCCAATTGATCGGCGCGGAATGCGGATGATCCGGCATGTAGAAGGTCGCGGACGCCGCCAGATCGGTCGAGCCCAGGACGATGCGGAGCGGCCGGTCGGTGGCGCGCCGCCATTGACGGGTGAGCTCGTCGCTCACCGCGCTGAAATACGCCCGATCCTGCCGCAAGCCGCTGAGGTGATAGAACCAGGCAAGCGCGGGGCTCACCAACAGCGCTGCCGCGGCAACGGCGGCGACACCGACCGCGACCCACTCGGCCCGCCGGCGCGGCACCGTGAGGGCGCTTGGGGAGAGCAGCACGGTCGGCAGCAGGAACCAGGCCTGCATCGACCACAGCGAGGTCAGGCGCATTCCGAAGAACGGCGCCGTCAATGGCGGCAACAGAACCTGCCCGGCGAGCAGCACCACCAGCATCCGTCGACTTGCATCTGCCGGCCATAGGGTTTCGAGCAGCGTCGCGCGGCTTGGCCGTGCCACCAGAAGATAGACCGCAAAGGGCACGGCCACGTAGGCGAAGGCTCCGGCCACGTACGTCACGGCGCGCCACGCCAGCTCGGCCGCGGCGTCGCGGCTATGAACGTCGACCGCATAAGCGAAAGGCTGGAAGCCCGTGGTCACCAGCCAATGGATATGCGGCGACAACACCAGCAGACCGACCGCCGCGGAAATCCATGGCGACGGTGATCTCAGGTAGGTCCAGCGTGCCGGATGGGCGAGTGCGGCGACCACAAAGCTGCCGATCAGGTAGATCGAATAGTACTTGCCGAGCATCGCGGCCGCGGCCGCGGCGCCGGCTGCCGCGGACCACCAGAAACCGCGGGTCTCGAAGGCGCGCAGGAAGCAGTAGGTGGCGAGCGGCCAGGTTGCGAGCAGCGTCTGGTTGGATGCGAAGCGTTCGCTGAAGAATTGGTAGAACGGCATCAGCAACAGCAGCAGCAGCGCCAACAGCCGCTTGTCGCCGGTGAGATACCGCCGCGCGATCAGGTCGACGGCGAACAGCGCCAGCGCGGCATTGAGCATCGCGAACAGGCGGAAGGACCAATCGGTCGCCGGAAACAGCGCGAACCACGGCGCCGCCATCAGCGCGCCCAGCGGCGGATGCTTGTAGTAGCCGGGCCGCAGCGTGCGGCTCCAGGTATAGATTTCCGTTATGTCGTCGTGCAGGTCGAGCGCCGCATTGGAGATGATATGAAAGGCCGTCCAGACGACGACGAAAAGCGCGAGCAGGATCCATACCGCCCAACCGCTGCGTTCGCTGTCGAACCAGGCCCCCAGCAGGCGTGGGGCCTGCGTCCCGGCAGCGCGGCCGAATAGACCAAGGCTCATCGCGACGCAGTCTCCGATGGTGCGACGCTTCGGTCGCCCGCGCGGCTTGGCGTGCCGCCGGTTTGGCGCAATTCCATATAGCGGTCCCAGACGAATGCAGATACATGCTGTTTGACCGATCTTTTGCTGTTCCGGCGGGCGCGACCGGAGCCCACCCCAGGGTCGCCGCGCACCCAGGCGTGGCTCGAGCGAAGGGCGGAATGCGTAACTTTTGCCGCGAAGGAGAATATGGCTACGCCTCGGAACCCCGACGGCGCGCCTATCCCGATCGGCTCGACCTTGCGCGACCATGCGTCGCCCTGAGGACGTCCGGCTCCAAAACGAACCACCACGGCCGCGATCATGGCGAGAGAAGATAGGCCGAGTTTCTTGGACACCAGATTGTTGTGAGAATCGCCGCCTTGGATAACTTCAGAACAAAGTTGTACATCGATGGGGTGGTGGCTGATTCGTGTCGAACTCTGATGAGCCGAGGCACGATAGTGATGGGCGTGATTACCGAAAACGGTAAGACCCATATCGTCGAAGTCAGAAGACCGCTCATCTTTACCAAGCCAAGAATTCTTGTAGATGGGAAGGAGCTAGCCTCATCTTGATCCTTTGCGGTTTTTTCTCCGACGTGGGGTGATGCGCGATACAAGTTCGATGGGCGGGGATCGACGCAATCTGCCGCCTTTCCATGTCCTCAGAGTCCGATTCAAAAATGCGGCATTGAGGGCTAACTGAGGCGGCCGCTAATACCTGGAATCGCGTTTTCGTGTCCCGCACGCGGTGCAGCGCGAAGCGCTGCGCCGCTGATGCGGGACCGTCGCAGACGCATGCGTTCGTGAAGGTCCCGGTTCTGCAGCGCATCGCTTCGCGCTGCGCAGCGCCCGGGACACGGGCTAAGTCACGCTTCAGTGTCATTGGGTACTAGCGGACGGTTACTGTTCGTTCAGTAGGAAGCCGCCGCTGGAACTCGAAGTCGTCGCACCAGTATTTGGCCGCCTGAGCAACCGCCAGTCAGGCCCCAGCGGTGGAAGTTACCTGGGCAGTGGGACGTTGTTGCCATGATGCAACAGACCCTGACAATCGAAAGCTGCGTACTCGCATAGACCTCGACTTGGGGGCCGGGCCGCGAGCATGGTTGGCCTCAGCCGCAAGAAATGGGGGCATCCCATGCTCGAGCTTCACAAGCTGACAATCGCGGGCGCGCTGCTGGCGGGCGCAGTCGGTGTCGCCAGCGCGGCCGACATGCGTGCCACGGCACCGCCCCCGCCCCCGCCCCCTCCTATCTCGTTCTACAACTGGACCGGATTCTATCTTGGTATTCAGGGCGGCGGCGGCTTCGGCGAACTGGAACGCACCCCGGTCACAACAGGGACGACCTCCCGCGACGCGTCGAGCGGGGGCCTGGTCGGCGGGACGGTCGGCGTCAACTGGCAAACTGGCGCGCCTGGGTGTTCGGTTTCGAAGCGCTATGCCTGGGCGGACATCAAAAGCAGTCGCGACTGTTTCGTGAACGGCCTCGTCTGCAGCTCTGCACTTGAGTAGTTTGGCACTGCTCGCCTCCGGGTAGGTGGCGCCTGGGATCGGGTGTTGATCTACGGAACCGGCGGCTTCGCATTCGGCGATCACACTCTGCAGGTGACCAATCGCCTTATTCCTGGTGTGAGTGTCTCAGGATCGGACTTTGCTGTTGGCTGGACCGCAGGCGGTGGCATCGAGGTGCAGTTCATACGCGGCTGGTCGCTCAAGGCGGAAGCACCGTATTACGATCTAGAGCTTGATCGCCTCTCTACGGCTGGCACCATAATTGGTGTACTCGTAGACCCTACGGGCATTGACGCTCGCCATACCGGCGTGATCATCCGGGGCGGCCTCAACTATCGTTTCACCTGGGGAGGCCCCCCGGTGGTCGCGAGCTACTGAACCGGCCGCTCGTCTTGGAAGCCTTTCTCCGCCCGTCGGAGGGTGCAAGTCGAGGTTGCGGCGGTTCAGATCGTTGGCCCGCCTTGCGAGAACAACGGCATGAGGTGTCGGGCCCCTTGATCCCCTGCCCGCGCCCGTATTTTTCAGCAACGCGGGGCACCTCCGGTTAATCGCCGTGTTTGTTAATTGCGTTAAATTCAGGCCACAAACGTGCCGTCGTTCCAATCGAGCACCTGCCACAAATCCTCAAAGACTGCGCTCAGAATACGGATGGTATCAAGACAAAGCGACAGCGGCGATCTTGTTGGGCAGCCGGCGGCCAGTTCCAGCCTAGTTCCACAAGGTTCGCGTCGGTGCCAAAGCGCGAGGGCTGGCCTGCTTCGCCGCGCCAGCTCGATCAGCGGCAGACGTTGGGTACAAGAAAAATTGATGGCGAAGCGGCCATGCAAGTAGCCCCCCGTGTCGTATGCCAGTTGAAAATCAAACTTGCAGCCAATTAGTCTAGTACCTGCTTTCGCCGGCGGCTGATTCATGATTCAACATTGGGATGATTCCCAAAGCAGTGGAGGTCCGGCTGACGCCGGAGGATCGTGCGGTGCTTGAGGCGCGGGTTCGGGCACCGACGACGGACCAGCGCGATGTATTTCGCGCGCGGATCGTCTTGTTGGCGGCGGACGGACGCTCGACGCGGTCGATCGCCGCGGAGGTCGGGACGATGCCGCGGACGGTGAGCCGTGGCGAGGCCGTTCGCCCGCGAGGGCCTGGCCGGGACTGGCCGACAAGCCGCGGCCCGGCCCGCAGCCGAAGTACGGCGCCGAGACCGGCCAGCGCATTCTGGCGGTGCTGGATCGTCCGCCGCCGGCCGGGTTTGCGCGCTGGACCGGACCGCTGATTGCGGCCGAACTGGGCGACGTCCACGAGCAGCAGGTCTGGCGCTTTCTGCGCACGCAGAAGATCGACCTGCCGGGCGCAAGTCCTGGTGCGAGAGCGACGATCCCGAGTTCGTCGCCAAGGCGGCCGACGTGGTCGGGCTCTACATGGCGCCGCCCGAGAACGCGATCGTCATCTGTGTCGACGAGAAGCCCTCGATCCAGGCGCTGGAGCGCGCGCAGGGATATCTCAAGCTGCCGAACGGCCGGGCGCTGACCGGCCACAGCCACGACTACAAGCGCAACGGCACATCGACCCTGTTCGCCGCCTTCGAGGTGGCCACCGGCAAGGTGACGGCCGCCCACAAGAAGCGCCGGCGGCGCATCGAGTTCCTCGACTTCATGAACGATATCGTCGCCGCCTATCCGGACACCGCCATCCACGTCGTCCTCGACAACCTCAACACCCACAAGCCCAAGAACGACCGCTGGCTCGCAGCGCCATCCCAACGTGCATTTCCACTTCACGCCGACCCGAGCCTCCTGGCTCAACCAGGTCGAGATCTGGTTCTCGATCCTGGAGGAAAGTCCTGCGCGGCGCCTCCTTCACCTCGGTCGAGCAACTCAGGCAGCACATCGATGCCTTCATCGAGGCCTACAACGAGAATGCCAAGCCATTCGTCTGGACCAAGGCAAAGGTCCACCAGCGCCGCGTCAAAGGCCGCCGTATCAGTCAATTGTGATTCCGGGTACTAGAATTCTCGATAGACCAGACTCGTTACTTTCGCGCTATCGCAAGCCGTTGACCCGGCATCGAGCTTGATGAACGCGACCGCTCGGGCAATCTCGCCTCCGGAGCACATAGCAAGGCCGGACATGAGGAGTCACCATTCCATGCCGACCGCGGCGCGTGCGGCTGACGCCCTCGCTGCTGCGGTGGTATTCTCGCTGCCCTGGTCGACCTCCGTGACGAGCGCGTTGATCGCGTGCTGGCTGATCGCGGCACTGCTCACGCTCGACGTTTCGTCGGCGCCACTGTTGCAGCACCCTGCGCTTGCGCTGCCGGTCGTCCTCTGCCTGCTCGCCGCGACAGGAATGCTGTGGGCGGACGTCGCCTGGCCGGAGCGGCTGCGGGGCTTTGGCCCGTTCTTGAAGCTCCTCGTCATTCCGCTGCTGATGGTGCAGTTCAGTCGGTCGGATCACGGCTTGCGCGTCGTGTCCACCTACCTCGTATCGGCGATCCTGCTGCTTGCCTATTCGTGGGTTACGCTCGCCTGGCCTGGACTCGCAATAGTGCCAGGATTTCCGGGGGTTCCGGTCAAGGATCCGATCTACCAGAGCATCTGCTTCGTGCTCGCCATCGCTGCACT
Organism: uncultured Alphaproteobacteria bacterium; assembly: GCA_963788095.1. GTDB lineage: Bacteria > Pseudomonadota > Alphaproteobacteria > Rhizobiales > Xanthobacteraceae > CAVTXS01. The sequence goes on from CAWBFP010000045.1 coordinate 117,330, forward strand.
CTTCCACCTGGCGATCACCGCGCTCGAACGAAGACGCACCGATTACGCTGCCACATTTGTCATTCTTGCTGTCGCCTTCCTCGTCAACATCGCCTACGTCGCAACCTCGCGCACCGCGCTGGTCATCC
>CAWBFP010000046.1:0-116140 GCA_963788095.1 uncultured Alphaproteobacteria bacterium
TGTGAGGATCTCGGCCCCCGCTTCACGTGCCGATGAGGCTATCGCCTGTGAGATGGTGCCCATACCGCCGCGGACGTAACCCCAGGCTCCCTGGTGACCACCGATCTTGCCGAGGATGTGGTGGTACTTGACGTAGGCAGTACCTGGAGTCCTGGGGCCGGCGTTCGTCCCGATCACGCCTCCTACGCACAGCGTGGCCTTGATCTGCTCTGATTCGAAATACTCGTCAAGGACCTCAGCGATGCTCTTCTTCGTGAGCGTGCGCCAATCTTCTTCGCCTTCGGGACCGTCGAAGGCGCGTTCGATGTCCTCTTGCGTCGGCCCCGGGCGGTCGAGCAGAGGACGCATCCTGGCGATGATCCTGTCCCACATCGCCCAGTAGGCGTTGTAGGCGGCGGCGTCCTTCCCGGAGAACTTTCGGAGCTGCTCTTTCGTCTTCGCGTCGTCGAGGTAAGAGATCATGTACCTGCCGTCAGGGAAGGGGACGAAGTACTGCGGATCGAGCGGCCTGACGTCGTAGCCGTGGCGGACCGAGCTCTAGGTCCCGGATCACCTCAGGCAACAGCAGGTTGCACACGTAGGAGCAGGTCGAGAGCCTGTAACCTGGCCAGGTCTCCTCCGTTACCGTGGCGCCCCCGATGACGTCGCGCCGCTCCAGCACCAGTACTCTTGTACCCGCCTTCGCGAGGTAGGCGGCAGAGATCAGGCCGTTGTGCCCCGAGCCAACTACGATCGCGTCGTAATGGTTCCCGTTTCGCTCAGACAATGGTAATCTCCTCGAACTCCACGCTACATAGTCCTCTGGCCTGGATCGTCGTCCTTACCGTACGGGTACCACCACTCTTTCTTCTCCACCTTCGGGTCTATGTGGACGTGCTTCGACTCCTGGAAGGCTTCGAGTCCCTCGCGGCCTAGTTCACGGCCGATGCCGCTGCCGTTCTGGCCGCCGAATGGTGCTGCGTCGTTGTCGGTAAGTGGGTCGTTGATCCAGACGGTCCCTGCCTTGAGCTCCCGCATGCACTTGAGCATCTTCTCGAAGTCTTGCGTGTACACGTTCGCCCCGAGCCCATAGGGTACGGAGTTTGCCTGCTCGATCGCCTCGTCCAGGCTCCCGACCTCGACGACAGGGACCACGGGCCCGAAGGTCTCATCCCGCATCACCGTCATGGACGGTGTTACGCCGGTGAGGACGGTCGGCTTGTAGAAGAATCCCCTCTCGCCGTAGCGCTCGCCGCCGGTGACGAGCTTCGCACCCTTCTCCAGGGCTTCCCCGACGTGGCGCTCGACCTTGTTGCGGCCAGGGCCGTTGATCATGGGCCCTATGTCCGTCGAGCGGTCCATCGGGTCGCCGATGTTCAGGCTCTCCACAAAGCTCCTCGATGCCTCGACGAAATCGTCGGCCACCTCGCTCATCACGTAGAAACGCTCTGAGGAGGTGCAGACCTGGCCGGCGTTCAGGCAGGCGGCCCACACGGCCCCCGGTGCGGCGATCTCGATGTCTACATCGTCGCAGATTATGAAGGGATCTTTGCCACCGAGTTCCAGGTTGGCCCTGATCAGGCGTTCTGCGGCGACGTGGGCCACCTTCTGCCCCGTCGCCTGGCTTCCCGTGAACGCCACCATGTCCACGCCTGGGTGCCTTACCAGGCCATCGCCCACGCTCCCGGCACCGTAGATTCCCTGGAGGACGCCGTCAGGCAGGTCGTCCATAAGTTCGATCATCCGTCTCGTGGCAAGCGGCGTCTCCTCGGAAGGCTTCAGGATGACGGAGTTCCCGGCGGCAAGCGCTGGGGCGACCTTCCAGGTGGCCAGAAGAAGCGGGAAGTTCAGGGCACGATGCAGGCCACGACGCCTACTGGTTCTTTTACGACGAGGGCGAGTTGCTGGGGTTCGATGGGGCGGGCAGGTAGCCTATGGAGTCTCGGGCTATCTCACCGTAGTAGTCGAAGCAGGCGGGCGTCCACCCGACCTCGTCGTGGTTCTCGATGTAGGGTTTACCGCCCTCCTGGGTAATGATCTCGGCCAGCTCTTCGGCGTGGTCCCTCAGATTGCTGGCCAGATCGTGAACCAGCTCAGCGCGGTCGAGACCGGCGAAACCTTGCCACTCCAAAATCCCGGCTCTTGCGCGACCTACAGTCGCATCAACCTCCTCACGCGAAGAGATCGGCATCTCCTCGATGTTCTCCTCCGTAGCCGGGTTGATAACCTGCATCGTGCTGTCCAATACGGGCTCCCTATAGATTGATGGCGATGTACTTGGTCTCGAGGTACTCCTGATACCCTCGGCGCCGCCCTCGCGCCCGAAGCCTAATCTCCAATACCACCGAACGGCGCAGATGCGTTCGAGACCATCCCCTGGTTGAGGCCTACCATGCCGGTCTGCAGGCCTTCGCACACGCGCAGCGCCCGCTTGAGGTCACTGGTGTAGACGTAGGCGACGAGGCCGAACTCCGTGTCGTTGGCGGCGGCTACGGCAGCTTCTTCCGAATCGAAGGAGGCGACAGGGGCCACTGGGCCGAAGATCTCCTCCTTCAGGAGCGTCGCGTCTTCTGGTACGCTGCCTAGCACGGTCGGACGGTATCCTGAGCCCTCCATCTTCTCGCCCCCGACCAGCGCCCTTGCCCCCTTGCCGAGGGCGTCATCGACCAGGTCAGCAACCTTGGTGCGCTGGTCATCGTCGATCAGGGGCCCTACCTCGACGCCTTCCTCGGTCCCCCGCCCGACCTTCATGGCGTCCATTCTCTCTGCGAGCTTCTCGGCGAACTCACCGGCCACACCGTCTGCGACGTGGAAGCGGTTGGCCGCGGTGCAGGCCTCGCCGACGTTGCGCATCTTGGCGACGATGGCGCCATCGACGGCCGCGTCGACGTCGGCGTCGTCGAAGACGAGGAAGGGTGCGTTGCCGCCGAGTTCCATGGAGACCCGCAGGATCTGCTCGGCTGACTGTTCGATCAGCTTGCGGCCGACCTCAGTGGAGCCCGTAAACGAAAGCTTGCGCGCCCGCGAGTCGGAGATGAGCGGTCCCATCGTGCCGCCTGAGGAGGAGCTCGTCACCACATTCAGAACCCCGCCAGGAAGGCCCGACTCCTCCAGGATACCGGCGAGAGCGAGCATGGAGAGAGGCGTCTGCTGGGGGGGTTTCATCACCATCGTGCAGCCTGCGGCGATGGCTGGTCCGATCTTGCGGGTGCCCATGGCCATCGGGAAGTTCCAGGGCGTTATGAACAGGCAAGGACCGACGGGTTGCTTCATGGTAAGCATACGTCCGGTGCCGGCGGGGGCGGGATGGCGTAGCGGCCCTCTATGCGAACGGCTTCCTCCGAGAACCACCGGAAGAACTCGGCGGCGTAGGTGATCTCCGCCTTCGACTGGAGCAAGTGCCTTGCCCATCTCTAAAGTCATCAGGAGGGCTAGCTCGTCCGTGCGCTCCACTATCTTCTCGAAGGCGCGGCGGAGGATCTCACCCCTTTCGCGCGGCGCCGTCTTGCCCCACTCGTCCTGCATCCCGCTGGCCGCTTCCAGAGCGGCCACGGCGTCATCGGGCGTGCCGTCAGCGACCTCGCAGAGTGGATCACCGGTCGAAGGGTCCTCGACGGCCAGCGTGTCGCCCGCTGAGGCCTCACGCCACCCGCCCCCGATATAGAGCTGCTTGTTAACGCTGTCTACTACGCTTTGCTCGGAGGTTGCGATGCTCATCTACGTGTAATAGTTGGAAGAGGCTTCAGGTATCAGGCCTCAGGGTACCCTGTTCGGTCCTCCTCTAGGCATGACGAACGTTCTTTCTGCTCGTCGCGACTTCTTGGGTCGTACCCGGCCACCGGATTTCGGTGGCCGGTCCGGGCTTCAGGTTGGCCAGTACTGCTGATGCCTGAAGCCTGTAGCCTGAAACCTCCGTCACGCTTCGAGGTTGGTCATGACGTGCTTGATGCGGGTGTAGTCCTCCAGGCCGTACATCGAGAGGTCCTTGCCGTAGCCAGAGTGCTTGAAGCCGCCGTGGGGCATCTCGGCGACGAGGGGGATGTGGGTGTTGATCCAGACGCAACCGAAGTCCAGCCTGCGGCTGACCCGCATCGCCCTTCCGTGGTCCTTAGTGAACACGCTGGAGGCGAGCCCGTACTTGACGCCGTTGGCCCACCTGACCGCCTCGTCCTCATCCGAGAAAGACTGGACGGTGACGACGGGACCGAAGATCTCGTTCTGGGAAGCCTCGTCGTCCTGCCTGAGCCCCGAGACCACGGTGGGGGAGTAGAAGAACCCCCGGTCGCCGAAGCGCTCGCCGCCGACGGTTACCTCGGCGTGGTCGGGGAGCCTCTCGACCATGCCGGAGACGTGCTCTAGCTGGGTCGCGTTATTCAGCGGGCCGTAATCCACCTCGTCGTCGGGGTGCCCCGTCGTCGTGTTCCTGGCCTGCTCGGTGATCGCCGCCACGAAATCGTCTTGGATGCCAGGGTGGGTGAGGACTCTGGTGGCCGCGGTGCAGTCCTGGCCGGCGTTGAAGTAGCCGGCGCCCGCTATCTCCTCGGCCGCCGCCTCGATATCGGCATCGTCGAAAATTATAACCGGCGCCTTGCCGCCGAGCTCGAGGTGAACCCTTTTGAGGTCGGAGGCCGCGGCCTCGGCGACCTGCATGCCGGCCCTTACGGAACCGGTGATCGCGACCATCTGGGTGTTGGGTGCTGGACCAGCATACGTCCCGTGTCCCGATCTCCGCAGACTACGTTGAAAACGCCCTCGGGCAGGAACTCAGCCGCGATCTCGGCCATCATGACCGTCGAAACCGGGGTGGTGTCGCTGGGCTTGATCACGATGGTGTTGCCAGCGGCTATGGCCGGGGCGAACTTCCAGATCGCCATCATCATCGGGTAGTTCCACGGCGTTACCTGGCCGATGACGCCTACCGGTTCGCGGCGGATGAACGAAGTGTACCCTTCGAGGTACTCCCCGGCGGATTTGCTGTCCAGGCAGCGGGCGGCGCCGGCGAAGAAGCGGATCTGATCCACCCCCGCCGGAATCTCCTCCTCCATCGTAAGCCCGAACGGGTGCCCGGGATTCTCCGACTCCGCCCGCACCAGATCCTCGGCCCTATCCTCTATGGCGTCGGCCAGCCTCAAGAGGGCGAGCTGCCTCTCTGAAGGGGTCGCATCGCGCCATTTCTCGGAGGCCTTATCCGCCACCTCGAACGCCCGGTCGATGTCTGCCTGCTCGGAAAGGGGTGCCTGAGCGAACGTCTGGCCCGTGGCCGGGTTCACGAGGTCGTAGGTGCGGCCGCCTGCGGCGTCCACCTGCCCCCCCCCCACGAAGTTCTTCAGTGTTTTCGTCTCCGTCATCTTTCCTCCTTGTCGTCGGGTTTTCCGGTCCTCTGACTTCTCCTGCCCAGTGCTATGCTGCCGAGTATCTCCCTGATGATCCTGTCCGCGGCGAGTGCGGTGATGTCCGCTGATCCCACGCCGGTAGGTATAACCTCGACCATGTCGGCCCCTATTACCTCGAGCTGCACCGCCACCTCCCGCACGGCCCACAGCAGCTCGCTGGTAGTCATCCCACCTGGTTCCGGCGTCCCTGTGCCTGGCGCGAAGGCGGGATCGAGGACATCTATGTCCACGGTGAGGAAAATGGGTCCGGCTCCCACAGCATCCACAACCCTGCGGACTACCTCCCTGATACCAAGGTCCCTGACGTCGTGCATGAACAGGCAGGTGATACCCTGCTCGGCTTGCCAGGCGAACTCGGCCTCCCCCGGCCAGTAGCCGCGCAGCCCTACCTGCGCGTAGCGTCGGGGATCTACGTGCCCATGCTCGACGAGCCTGCGCATTATCGTCCCGTGCGAGAGCTCGACGCCGAAGACCTCGGTTCCCGTATCGGTGTGCGTGTCGAAGTGCACGAGGCCAACGGGTCCGTGCGCGGCGGCGCAGGCGCGCACGTCAGGCTCTGTGATGGAGTGGTCACCGCCAATGATCACAGGGACCGCGCCCGCCGCGAGCACCTGTGCGACGGTCGCCTCTATCGCGGCGTGGGAGTGTACGGGGTCCGCCGGCAGGACTGGGCGTTGCCGAAGTCAACGACGCGCAACTCGGAGATCGCGTCGACTGCGGTCTCCAGTTCAGGGCCTGAGGGGCTGCTCGCGGCGCGGATCGCGCGCGGCCCGAAACGCGTCCCAGGACGGTCGGAGACCAGGTCGTCCATCGGCGCGCCGACTATCGCCACGTCAACGCCTTCCAGGTGGGCAGGGTCTTGCGTGTAGGGGACGCCGGCGAAGGTGAGCAGGCCCGCGTAATCGGGCTTCTCGCCCACTGATGCCCAGCGCTGGAAGGGATCTATCACGATGCACCTCCGCCCTGGTCGTGGCAGTGTCCGTTAGCCGTGGAAGCCACGTCGAGCGCGGAATTGCGGTCGAAGAAACCTGCGGGTTTGAGCCAGAATGACACAGTGTCGACGGGCATAACGGGCCAGTCTCGGTGCTGTGGTGCAGGCCGAAGACGTACCAGAGGACGACGTCGGAGTTCTCGATCGGTCGGTTCTTTTTGGTCCACTCCGCGAGCCCTGTATCGGCGGCGCTCTGGTTGACGAACTCCCCGCACGGCCACCGCTCGTCCTCCCTGTACGGCGTCACCCACAGGTTGTGGCCGATGACACCGGCGCGTTCGAGCACCGGGGAAGAAGGGTCGAGCATCGCCGGGAAGCAACCGTCGGAGACCAGCTTGTAGCCGACGGAGGTGCCGAGTCCGTTCTTTACGCTGTCGTTAACCACTTTCCAGGAACGCTGGGTGTGCCAGGCGTAGTCTTGCTTGCCCTCCTCTTCCGTGCGCAGGGGCGTGTTCCGCTGCACGAGGGCGAGACCGTGCGGGTTGTCAGGGCTGACAGGCAGGGCTTCGGACTCGGACATGTACACGGTGTTGTCCTGGCCGTCGATATCCAGGTCGAGCCTGGCCAGCCCTGCCCGGTTGCGGCCCTGCCGTCGCGCGCTCATCGATACGGCGCGTCGAGCGCGATGTTCTTGGCGATCTCGCGCTCCCAGCGGTCGCCGTTGGCGAGCAGGCGCTCCTTGTCGTAGTAGAGCTCCTCGCGCGTCTCGGTCGCGAACTCGAAGTTCGGTCCCTCGACGATGGCGTCTACCGGGCAGGCCTCCTGGCACAGGCCGCAGTAGATGCATTTGACCATGTCGATGTCGTAGCGGGTGGTGCGGCGGGTGCCGTCGTTGCGGCGCGGGCCGGCCTCGATGGTGATCGCCTGCGCCGGGCAGATCGCCTCGCACAGCTTGCAGGCGATGCAGCGCTCCTCGCCGTTGGGGTAGCGGCGCAGCGCGTGCTCGCCGCGGAAGCGCGGCGAGATCGGTCCCTTCTCGAACGGATAGTCGAGCGTCGCCTTCGGCTTGAAGAAATAGCGCATCGACAGCGCGAACGCCTTGACGAATTCGGCGAGAAACGCCGAGCGGGCTGCTGCATCCAGCTTCATGGCCGCATCTCCATTGCTAGCCCGCGATCGACCTGCCGACGAAATAGCCGATGAACGGAAAGACGATGATATCCGTCCACAGCACGATCCGCCGCAACAATAGCGCCCTGCGCTCGAACTCGGCACGTTCCGCGGCCGTTTCCGAGCGATCGAGCGCGCGCAATCTGGTCTCGACCACGGTCACGATCAAGCGGTAGTTGATGAGCCCGAGCACCAGGGCGACGACGGCGCCGACGAGGCCCGCAATCGACATGCCCATCGACCGTCTCCCGCCTCATCTCGGGGCGTATCCGCTGAATTGCAACACGGCGGCGACGAGCGCCACCATCGCCAGCGAGAGCGGCAGGAATACTTTCCAGCCAAGCCGCATCAGCTGGTCATAGCGGTAGCGCGGCACGAACGCCTTGACCATCGCGAACAGGAAGAACAGGAACGAGGCCTTGAGCACGAACCAGACGATGCCCGGGATCCAGGTGAACGGCGGGACCGGCAGCGGCGGCAGCCAGCCGCCGAGGAACAGGATCGTGCCCATGGCGCACATGGTGATGATCGCCACGTATTCGCCGAGCATGAAGAACATGTACGGCGTCGAGCCGTATTCCACCATGTAGCCCGCGACCAGCTCGGATTCGGCTTCCGGCAGGTCGAACGGCGGCCGGTTGGTCTCGGCCAGTGCCGAGATGAAGAACACGACGAACATCGGCAACAGCGGCAGCCAGAACCACCCGAGCAAGCCCCAGCTGGTGTTCTGCGCCTCGACCACGAAGCTCAGATTGAGCGAGCCGGCGAGCAGCAGGACCGTAATGATCACGAAGCCGATCGAGACCTCGTACGAAACCATCTGCGCAGCCGAGCGCAGCGCCCCGAGGAACCCATATTTCGAGTTCGACGCCCAGCCCCCCATGATGATGCCGTAGACGCCGAGCGAGGAGATCGCGAAGATGTAGAGCACGCCGACATTGATGTCGGCGATCACCCAGCCGGCGCTGACCGGGATCACCGCCCAGGCGGCGAGCGCCAGCACGCCGGAGACGAGCGGGGCGAGCAGGAACACGCCCTTGTTGGCGCCGGCAGGGATCACCGGCTCCTTGAGCACGAACTTCAACAGGTCGGCGAAGGATTGCAGCAGGCCCCAGGGCCCGACCACGTTGGGGCCGCGCCTGATCTGCACCGCCGCCCAGATCTTGCGGTCGGCGAGCAGCACATAGGCCGTCACCAGCAAGAGCGCCACGAGCAGGAGAACGCTCTGCCCGACGATGATGAGCAGCGGCAAGAGATAGCTCGACCAGAACTCGGCCATTCGCCAGTCGCCCTTACTCGGCCGCCGTCAATGCGCCGCGCCCTTCCGCCAGCGCCGAGCATTCGGCCATCATCGCGGAAGCGCGTGCGATCGGATTGGTCAGGTAGAAGTCCTCGATCGGCGAGCGGAACGGGGTTTTGTCGGGAGTTCCGCCGAGCGCGGCCAGCCGCTCGATATCGGCCGGGTCGCCGGCGGCGATCTGATCGATCCGCTGCAGGTGCGGATGGGCCATGAACATGAGCCTGCGCAACTCGCTCACGGAATCGAATGGCAGCCGCCGACCGAGCACGTCGGAAAGGGCGCGCAGGATCGCCCAGTCCTCGCGCGCGTCGCCGGGCGGGAACGACGCGCGCGCCGCCATTTGCACGCGGCCCTCGGTATTGACGTAGAGCCCGGATTTCTCCGGATAGGCGGCGCCCGGCAGAATGACGTCGGCACGGTGCGCGCCGCGGTCGCCGTGGGTGCCCAGGTAGACGACGAACGTGCCGGGGACGAGGTCGATCTCGTCGGCGCCAAGCAGCAGCAGCACATCGAGCGCGCCGGGTTGCGCCATGTCGAGCGCACCGCGTCCGCCCACGCCGGGGACGAAACCCAAATCGAGCGCACCGACCCGGGCCGCTGCCGTGTGCAGCACGGCGAAGCCGTTCCAGCCTTGCTTGATCGCGTCGACTGCGAGCGCCAGCCGGGCGGCGAGCGACGCGCAGGCGACGCCATCCGGCCGCGTCAGCGCGCCTTGCCCGACCAGGATCAACGGCCGTTCGGCGGCCTTGAGAGTTTCGGCGAACTCGCCTCCGGCCGCGACCTCGGCCAGCGTCTCGGGACCGGCGCCGAGGTGCCGGTAAGGATAGGTCAGGTCGACCCGCTCCCCGATCAGTCCGATCGGGAACTTGCCCATGCGCCAGCGCTTGCGGATGCGGGCATTGAGCACGGCGGCTTCCCGGCGCGGAGTGGCGCCGACCATCAGCAGCGCGTCGGCCTGCTCGATTCCGGCGATAGTCGGGTTGAACAGGTAGCTCGCGCGGCCCCAGCTCGGGTCGAGGCGGGTGCCGTCCTGCCGGCAGTCCAGGTTGTGGGCGTTAAGCCGCGTCATTAGGTCCTTGAGCGCGAAGATCTCCTCGCAGGCGGCGAGATCGCCGACGATCGCGCCGATGCGCTCCGGCCGCGCCTCCTTCATCCTGGCGGCGATGGCGGCGAACGCCTCGGGCCAGGTGGCCTCGCGCAGGCGCCCGTCCTCGCGGATATAGGGCGCATCGAGCCGCTGGGCGCGTAAGCCATCGACGATGTGTCGGGTCTTGTCGGAGATCCACTCCTCGTTCACCGCTTCGTTGGTGCGCGGGAGGATGCGCATCACTTCGCGCCCGCGCGTGTCGATGCGGATCGCCGAGCCGAGGGCGTCCATGACATCGATCGATTCGGTCTTGCCGAGCTCCCACGGCCGCGCCGCGAATGCATAGGGCTTGGCGGTGAGCGCGCCCACCGGACAGAGATCGACCACGTTGCCCTGCAGCTCCGAGGTCATCGCCTGCTCGAGGTAGGTGGTGATCTCCATGTCCTCGCCGCGGCCGATGGCGCCGAGCTCCGGGACGCCGGCGACCTCGCTCGCGAAGCGCACGCAACGGGTGCACTGGATGCAGCGGTTCATCGAGGTTTTGACCAGCACCCCGATATACTTGTCCTCGACCGCGCGCTTGTTCTCGACATAGCGGCTGGTGTCGGCGCCATAGGCCATGGCCTGGTCCTGCAGGTCGCATTCGCCGCCCTGGTCGCAGATCGGACAATCGAGCGGGTGGTTGATCAGCAGGAACTCCATCACCCCTTCGCGCGCCTTGCGCACCATCGGCGTGCGGGTGTTGACGACCGGCGGCTCGCCCTTCGGGCCCGGCCGGCAGTCGCGCACCGCCCAGGCGCAGCTCGCGACCGGCTTGGGCGAGCCGACCAGCTCGACCAGGCACATGCGGCAATTGCCGGCGATCGACAGCCGCTCGTGGAAGCAGAAGCGCGGAATCTCCGCTCCCGCCGCCTCGCACGCCTGCAACAGCGTGTACTCGGGCGGGACGTCGATCTCGGTGCCGTCGACGATAAGCTTGGTCATGTCACTGCCTACTCCGCCGCCCGGCCCGACTCACGATGTGGTCTCGACCCATGATCCCTGCGCATCATTGCTTGGCTTCAAGCCGCTCGACCCGTTTGGTCAACCGGTCGACCCGCGTTTCCAGCTCCTGGTAGCGGACATGGGCGTTCGCGGCGACGCCCAATGTGTGGGTCGAAATCTTGTAGAGATCCTCCATACGGCTCTTCACTTGATCAAGAGACGCGCCTTGCGCATCTTGCTTCGCCCGAATCTCGCGCAACAATCGGAGCACGAGATCGTTGGGTTCCCTCGCCATCTCCTGCCCCCTACTCCGCCGCCACCCGGACCGGCTCAGGATGCGGATTGGCCGCATGCTGATCGATGCGCCGCTCGATCTCGGGCCGGAAGTGGCGCAACAGGCCCTGGACCGGCCAGGCGGCGCCGTCGCCGAAGGCGCAGATGGTGTGGCCCTCGATCTGCTTGGTGACCTCGAACAGGAGGTCGATCTCGTTTTTCTGCGCGCGACCCTCGGCCATGCGGGTGAGCACGCGCCACATCCAGCCCATGCCTTCGCGGCAGGGTGTGCACTGGCCGCAGCTTTCGTGCTTGTAGAAATAGGAGATGCGCGCCATGGCGCGGATGATGTCGGTCGACTTGTCCATCACGATCACGCCGGCGGTCCCGAATGCCGACTTGACCGCGAGGCAGCCGTCGAAATCCATCAGCAGCGTCTCGCACTGGTCCGCCGGCACCAACGGCATGGAGGAACCGCCCGGGATCACGGCCAGTAGGTTGTCCCAGCCGCCGCGCACGCCGCCGGCGTGCCGGTCCAACAACTCGCGCAGCGGCACGCCCATCGCCTCTTCGACATTGCAAGGCCGCTCGACGTGGCCGGAAATGCAATAGAGCTTGGTGCCGGTGTTGTTCGGCCGCCCGAACGAGGAGAACCAGGCGGCGCCGCGACGCATGATATCGGGCACCTGCGCGATGGTCTCGACATTGTTGACGGTGGTCGGGCAGCCGTAGAGCCCCATATTGGCCGGGAACGGCGGCTTGAGCCGCGGCATGCCCTTCTTGCCTTCGAGGCTTTCAAGCAGCGCGGTCTCTTCCCCGCAGATATAGGCGCCGGCGCCGTGGTGGACGTAGAGGTCGAAATCCCAGCCGTGGACGTTGCCCTTGCCGATCAGCCGCGCCTCGTAGGCCTGGTCGATCGCCGCCTGCAGGCGCTCGCGCTCGCGAACGAACTCGCCGCGGATATAGATGTAGCTGGCATTGGCGCCCATGGCGAACCCGGCGATCAAGCAGCCCTCGACCAGCAGGTGCGGGTCGTGCCGCATGATCTCGCGGTCTTTGCAGGTACCAGGCTCGGACTCGTCGGCGTTGATGACCAGGTAGTGCGGGCGCCCATCCAACTGCTTGGGCATGAACGACCACTTCAGGCCGGTCGGGAATCCAGCACCGCCACGCCCACGCTGACCGGAGGCCTTGACCTCGTTGATGATGGCGTCGCGGCCGCGCTCCAGGATCGCCTTGGTGCCGTCCCAGGCGCCGCGCGCCCGCGCGCCCTCGAGGCCCCAGTCGTGCAGGCCGTAGAGGTTCTTGAAGATGCGATCCTTGTCCGAAAGCATGCGATGGGTATCCGCAGGGCCTAACGGTTTTTTTGGTACCAGGCGAGCGCGGCCGCTGCCGCCCCAAACGCGGCCGCCCAGAGCAGGGCAGTTTCGGTGCTGCTCGCGAGCAGGTAGCGATTGAGCACGAAGCCGAACGCGGCGGCCAACGCCCCGTGCAGCACCACATAGCGTATCGTTTCCGTTGTCATGTCGCGCTTCACTCCCGTCGTCCCGAGGGCGGTGTGTGCGCGCTCGCGTCGGCGGCCGGCGGTTTGGGCGCCGGGCGTTCCTGGACGTTGGCGGCCGCACCCGCCTTCTTCGGCTCATCGTCCGTCAGCGGCGGGCCGGCGTGGCGCGGCGTATAGAGCGCGGTATCGGTGAGCGTGGTGGCTCCGCCCGGCGGAGCCGACAACTGGCGCTCGATCTGCGGGCCCGGCGGCGGCACCCGGCCGGCCGCGAGCTCGTCGAGGATGTGCGAGAAGCTGTCGACCGTCAGGTCCTCGTAGTAGTCGTAGTTGATCTGCACCATCGGCGCGTTGACGCAGGCGGCGAGGCACTCGACTTCGACCCAGGAAAACTTGCCGTCGGCGGTGACGTCGAACTGCTCGCCGATGCGTTCGCGGCAGACCGCCTTGAGGTCCTCGGCACCGCGCAGCATGCAGGGCGTGGTACCGCACAGCTGCACGTGCCAGCGCCCGACCGGCGCGAGATTGAACATGGTGTAGAAGGTCGCGATCTCGAGCACGCGGATGTGCGCCATGTCGAGCAAGTCGGCAACGGCACGGATCGCCGCTTCCGGCACCCATCCGCCGGCCTGCTCCTGCGCGCGCCACAGGAGCGCGATCACCGCCGAGGCCTGCCGGCCATCGGGATACTTGGCGATCTGCGTGCGCGCCCAGGCGAGGTTCTCCGCCGTGAAGGTGAACTCCTTGGGCTGAAGGTGCTTGTCGGCGAGGCGGCGGGGGGCCATCAGCCGACCTCCTCGGTACCAGCGAGTCCGAGCAGAGCAACTACGGCGACCGAAATGCCCGGCGGGGTCAGGGCGATGTCGCCATCGGAAGCGATGCGAGTTGCAATGCCGCCTCCGGAGCTGCGCTGATGATGCACGACGACGCGCCTGTCGGAAAAGACGATCAGATAGTGATGGATGCTCGCGACCGAAAAGTAGTCGACGAGCTTGAAATCCGTGTCCTCACGTTCGCTCGACGGTGAAACCACCTCGACTACGACCAGAGGAGATCCAACAATCATCGCGTCCGGGTCCGGCTCGGCTCCGCACTGAACTAAGACATCGGGTATCCGCAACGTCTTGTCATTGACTACGACGCCGACACCATCGACGAGAGTCACACAGGGCAGCCCTGCTGCCCGCACCGCATCGTCAAGCGCACGATACGCCGCCAATTTTGCCCGATTGTGCCGGACGGTATCCCGGGTCATCGCGACGATCTCACCGTCGACGAGCTCGTAACGGTCGTCCGGCTGGCGCTCGCTCCATGCGAGAAACTCGGGAACCTCCATTCGTCCCCTCGAGAGCGAGGTCGTGCTCATCGGTCGACCTCCCCGAACACGATGTCGAGCGAGCCGAGGATCGCCGAGACGTCGGCGAGCATGTGGCCGCGGCAAAGAAAATCCATCGCCGAGAGATGCGCGAAGCCGGGCGCGCGGATCTTGCACTTGTACGGCCGGTTGGTGCCGTCGGCGACGAGGTAGACGCCGAACTCGCCCTTCGGCGCCTCGACCGCGGCGTAGACCTCGCCCGGCGGCACGCGGTGGCCTTCGGTGTAGAGCTTGAAATGGTGGATGAGCGCTTCCATCGAGCGCTTCATCTCGCCGCGCCGCGGCGGTACGATCTTGCTGTCGTCGACGGTGACCGGCCCCTGCCCCTCCGGCGAGCGCAGCTTCTCCAGGCACTGCTTCATGATGCGGATCGACTGGCGCATCTCCTCCATGCGGATCAGCTGGCGGTCGTAATTGTCGCCGTTCTTGCCGACCGGGATGTCGAAGTCGAGCTCGGCGTAACACTCGTAGGGCTGCGCCTTGCGCAGGTCCCAGGCGGCGCCGGAGCCGCGCACCATCACGCCGGAAAAGCCCCAGGCCCAGGCGTCCGCGAGCTTGACCACCGCGATGTCGACGTTGCGCTGCTTGAAGATGCGGTTGTACATCACTAGGTCGTCGAGATCGTCGCAGACCTTGAGGAACGGGTCGCAGAACGCCCAGATGTCGTCGATGAGCTTCGGCGGCAGGTCCTGATGCACGCCGCCGACGCGGAAATAAGCCGCGTGCATGCGGCTGCCGGAGGCGCGCTCGTAGAACACCATGAGCTTTTCGCGCTCCTCGAACCCCCACAGCGGCGGGGTGAGCGCGCCGACGTCCATCGCCTGGGTGGTGACGTTGAGCAGGTGCGAGAGCAGCCGGCCGATCTCGCAGTAGAGCACGCGGATGAGCTGCGCGCGCTTGGGCACCTCGAGGCCGAGCAGCCGCTCGGCCGCCAGGCAGAAGGCGTGCTCCTGGTTCATCGGCGCGACGTAGTCGAGCCGGTCGAAGTACGGGATCGCCTGCAGGTAGGTCTTGTGCTCGATCAGCTTCTCGGTCCCGCGATGCAAGAGGCCGATATGCGGATCGACGCGTTCGACGATTTCCCCGTCGAGTTCCAGGACGAGCCGCAGCACGCCATGGGCGGCCGGATGCTGGGGTCCGAAGTTGATGGTGAAATTGCGGACGGCGGCTTCGGTCATGCGGCGCACCCGCTGCAAAATAGCGAATAGCGAATAGCGAATAGCGAATAGTTGAGATTACCCATCTGACTGTCTACGCTGTATTGACCGGATCAGTGATCGCAGCATTCGCCCGAGCTCGTCACACTCCCGTAGAACTGGCTCCACTTCATCCGCTGCTGCCAAACGCACCCTCACCGCCAACATAAGGTGGGTTTCAAGCTCTTTGAGTGAACCTTGTGACATCCGCAGGAACTGAACAAAGGACCCACTGTTCTCCCTTCCGTGCCCTTCAGCAATGTTGGCAGCAATCGAGATGGCCGTGCGACGAATTTGGCCCGTCATGCCGTAAACTTCGGCCTTTGGAAAGCGCACCGTAGGTCGGTAAGCATGTTCAGCCACTGACATCGCCGCCTGCCAGACCTTGAGGTCACGGTATGAGCTGATTTCGATCGCAACCCTCCTTCTATTCGCTATTCGCCATTCGCTACTCGCTATTCGCTCTTTCCAGGCTTCACCTCAGCCTTTTCATCCCCCGGCAGCGGGTAATCCGTGCCCTCCCACGGCGAGAGGAAATCGAAGCTGCGGAATTCCTGATTGAGCCGCACCGGCTCGTAGACGACGCGCTTGGCGTCGTCGTCCCAGCGCACTTCGACGAAGCCGGTGAGCGGGAAATCCTTGCGCAGCGGATGGCCCTCGAATCCGTAGTCGGTCAGGATGCGGCGCATGTCGGGATGGCCGGTGAACAGCACGCCGTAGAGATCATAGGTCTCGCGCTCGAACCAGTCGGCGCCGGGAAAAACCCCGATGATCGACGGCACCGGCGTCACCTCGTCGGTCCGAACCTTGACGCGGACGCGCTTGTTCTGCTTCGGCGAGAGGAAGTGGTAGACGACGTCGAACCGCTGCTCGCGGCCCGGCCAGTCGATCGCGGTGATGTCGATGATGCACCAGAACTGGCAGCGCGGATCGTCGCGCAGGAACGTGGCAACTTCGACGATGCGGGCTGCGTCCGCCTGCACGGTCAATTCACCGAATGCGACCGCGAATCCGGAAGCCGCGCTGCCGAGGCTTGCAACGATCGTCTCGCCCAGTCCAGTGAGATCGCTCACTTCTGGCTTTCCAACTCACGGACCTTGCGTTCGAGCACAGTGATGCGCTCTTCGAACTCACCAGTGACAGGTTTGCTGAGAAGCGAGTCGGCCGTAAGTGCCTGCCGGAAACCATTAAGCGTCGCTTCGAGCTTGTCGAGCCGTTGCCCAACGGCCGAGAAACCTGCCGAGGTCTCTTGGCGCATCTCGCGCAAGGGAGGAATGATCATGTCGACGGGTTCGGTCATGGCATCCTCACCGCTCGATCGTCCCCGTGCGGCGGATCTTCTTCTGCAGCAGCATGACGCCGTAGAGCAGCGCCTCGGCGGTCGGGGGGCAACCGGGAACGTAGATGTCGACCGGCACGATGCGATCGCAGCCGCGCACCACCGAGTAGGAGTAGTGATAGTAGCCGCCGCCGTTGGCGCAGGAGCCCATGGAGATGACGTAGCGCGGCTCCGGCATCTGGTCGTAGACCTTGCGCAACGCCGGGGCCATCTTGTTGGTGAGCGTGCCGGCCACGATCATCACGTCGGATTGCCGCGGGCTCGCGCGCGGCGCAAAGCCGAAGCGCTCGGCGTCATAGCGCGGCATCGACATCTGCATCATCTCGACCGCACAGCAGGCCAGCCCGAACGTCATCCACATCAGCGAGCCGGTTCGTGCCCAATTGATCAGATCGTCGGTGGCCGTGACCAGAAAGCCCTTGTCGGCGAGCTCGTTGTTGAGGCCGACGTAGAACGGATCCTCGCCGGCCGGACGGCCGGTGCGCGGGTCGATGATGCCGCGCGCGGACGTCACGACGGCGGTGCCTTCACCGCTCAATCCCATTCGAGCGCTCCCTGCTTCCACTCGTAGATAAAACCGATGGTCAGCACCGCAAGGAACACCATCATCGACCAGAACCCGAGCTCGCCGAGCTCGCCGAACGCTATGGCCCACGGAAACAGGAACGCGACTTCGAGGTCGAAGATGATGAACAAGATCGCCACCAGGTAGAAGCGCACGTCGAACTTCATGCGGGCATCATCGAAGGCGTTGAACCCGCATTCGTAGGCGGAGAGCTTTTCCGGGTCGGGATTCTTGTAGGCGACTAGGAACGGCGCGATCATCAGCGCAAGCCCGATCACCAGCGCGATGCCGATGAAGACGACGAGCGGCAGGTAGTTCTGCAGTTCGCTCATGGGCGCCCTTGAGCCGTCACCGACCGAATCCGTCGCCGCCGCTTGCTCCCGTCCGCGCCCCGACTGGCTAAACCGCGGTGGAAACGTAAGAAATTCGCCGTGTCACGGTTCGGACCGGGTGCAAGGACGGGGTCGCGCGAGGCTTAGCGCAGTGCACAAAAGGTGGCAAGCAAAACCGCCTCGAGCCAGCCCTCGAGCCGGCGTTCATTCCTCGCCCTTGATCCCGGCGTCCTTGATCACCTTCGCCCAGCGGGCGACCTCCTCGCGGAAGAAGGTCTCGTACTCGTCGGGCGTGCTGCCGATCGCCTCGTAGCCGAGCTTGGAGAGCTGCTCGCGCATCGCGGGGTCGCGCAAAATCTTCTGAATCTCGCTCGCGACGCGGTTGACGATCTCCTTCGGGGTGCCGGCGGGGGCGATCACGCCGGCCCAGGTACCGGAGACAAAGTCGGGCACCCCGCCCTCCGCCATCGTGGGAACTTCCGGCGCCGCCGGCATCCGATCCTTGGCGGTGACGACGATCGCCTTGAGCGAGCCCGCGCGCACGTGCGGCATCAGCGATCCGACCACATCGAACATCACGTTGACGCGTCCCCCGATGATGTCCTGCAGCGCCGGCGAAGTGCCGCGGTAGGGCACATGCACCATGTTGATGCCGACCCGCGACTTGAACATCTCCATGGTGAGATGCGCGGCCGCGCCGATGCCGGAGGAGGCGAAATTGAGCTGCCCGGGCTTGGCCTTGGCGAGTGCGATCAGCTCCTGCATGTTGTTCGCAGGGGTCGATGGGTGCGCGACCATGATCAGCGGCGCGACGCTCATCAGCGACACGTAGGTGAAATCCTTCAGGCTATCGAACGGCAGCCTGGGATTGAGCGTGGCGTTGGCGGCGTGGGCCGCAATAACGGTCCCGAACGTGTAGCCGTCGGGGGCCGCCTTGGCGACCGTATCGGCCCCGATGACGCTGTTGGCGCCCGGCTTGTTCTCGATCACGATGGTCTGCCCGAGCGCCTCGGACAGCTTCTGGCTGACCGTTCGCGCCATGTAGTCGGTATAGCCACCCGGCGTGTAGGGCACGATCATGCGGATCGGCCGCGACGGCCAGGTTTGTGCCCAAGCACTCCCGGCCAGCGCCGAACACATGAGCGCGACACCAGTTGCAGCAAGCCAAGATCTCAAGCGCGGCATCCATTTTCTCCTGGGCACGAGGGCAACATCACCCCCAAATTGGCGACGGGACCAGCGCCGGAACGACGCCTCCCTTCACCCCTACTTCGCATATCCTGGCGGTGGCACGAAGCCGCCGAACGCGCGTTCCATCAGGTCGGCGAAGGCGATTGTGGTGCGATCCTCAAGGTACGGCCCCACGATCTGGATGCCGACCGGCAGGCCCGCCTCGCAGCGGCCGATCGGCGCCGCGGTTGCCGGCAGCCCGGTCATGGTCGCGACCCCGGCCCACACCAGTTGATCCACATACGGGTAGGGCGCGCCGTCGATGTCGATCCGGCGCGCCCGCACCGGCTGGGACTGGTCGTGCGGGAACGCCACGGTCGGCATCGACGGACACACCACCACGTCCCATTCGCGAAACAGCGCGCGCCACTGCCGAGCCACCGTTGCGCGCGTGCGATCGGCCCGGATCCAATCGCGATGGCTGAGCACCAGCCCGCGCGTCACCTCCGCCGCGATGCTCGCATCCCCGGCAGGCAGGGAGCCGATCCTCTCCTGCATCTGGCGGTACGAGTCGATCGGCATGTCGGCGCCGAAGAACGACATCAGGAGCCGCGCATACGTGCGCCCGATCACGGCAAGGTCGGGCAGCAACGGGCTCGCGCGCGCCGTCTTCGCGCCTGCTGCCTCCAGGCGCCCGGCGAAGCGTTCGATCTCCGTGCGCAGCGCGGCGGAGGTCGGCAGCAGCGGGTGCGCATCGACCACCAGGACACGGAAGCTCCTGAGGTCGGCGTGCCGCGGCGGCGGCAGCGCCAGGCGATAGGCGATCGCGTCCGGCTCGTCCGGCCCTGCGAGCACGTCGAAGGCGAGCGAAAGATCGGCGGCGCTCCGCGCCATGGGGCCGACGACCGCGAGGTCGACCACGACCGGCAGCGCTTCGGCCTGCGGCGGAACGTGGCCGCGCGTGGGGATGAGGCCGTGCGTCGGCTTGTGCGCGTACACGCCGCAATAGTTGGCGGGAGCGCGCAGCGAGCCGCCGATGTCGGAGCCGAGTTCAAGCGCCGCGAAGCCGGCGGCGAGCGCTGCGGCGCTGCCGCCGGACGAGCCGCCGGGCGTGCGCGCAACGTCCCAGGGATTGTTGGTGGTGCCGTAGATCGCGTTGTAGGTCTGCGACTCGGCAAGCCAGATCGGCACATTGGTCTTGCCGAGGATAATGGCGCCGGACGCCTTGAGCCTTTCGACCGTGACCGCATCGGCGGCCGGCCGCCAGTCCTTCGCCTGCGGAATGCCCCAGGTGGTAGGCAGGCCGGCGACGTTGAAGGATTCCTTCACCGTCATCGGCACGCCGAGCAGCGGCCGGCGCTCGCCACGGGCAAGCGCCGCATCGGCCTCGCGCGCCGCCGCGCGCGCCCGCTCGAAGTCGCGCACCACCACAGCGTTGAGCTGGCCGTCCAGCGCCTCGATCCGCTTGATGCAATGGTCGGTGAGCTCCGACGCGGATACCTGCTTCGCCACGAGCGCGGCAACGAGTTGCCCGACGGTCTGGTACTCGAGGCCGTCGGCGCTCGCGACTTTGGCGGCCTGCGCAGAGGCGCTCGGCGCCAGCGACCGCGGACCCGACGTGGCCGCCGCCAGGCCGGTGGCGCCGGCGAAGGTCAAGAAGTCGCGTCTGTTCTGCCGGTCAGCCATCGGGCCTCCGCAACGTGACAGCGGGATGCTAGCCGAGATATCGTCGCGCGTCGCGGTCGTGCGCACTGCGGCGATCGCTGACCTCCCACATGGAGCAAAACCGTGCAGAAGATTCTCGGCACCGGCGTCGTTGCAGCCGTTTTCGCGGGGCCGCTGGCCGTCGGCGCGCAGGCGCAGTCGTATCCAACGCGGACCATCAAGATCGTGGTGCCGGCGACCCCCGGCGGCGCGATCGACACCATCGCCCGCATGGTCGGCGAGAAGCTCACCGTGTCGATGGGCCAGCCGGTGGTGGTGGAGAACCGGCCGGGCGCCGCCAACAATCTCGGCACCGACGCGGTCGCCAAGAGTACGCCGGACGGCTACACGCTGTTGATCTGCGCCTCCAGCCACGCCACCAACAAGCATCTCTACAAGGCACTGCCGTACGATCCGGTCGCCGATTTCGAGCCGGTCGTGTTCACGCACGTGGTGCCGCTGCTGCTGGCGGTCAATCCGTCGGTGCCCGCCAAGACCGTGCCGGAGCTGGTCGCCTGGATCAAAGCCAACCCCGGCACCGCGAACTACGCCTCCAGCGGCAAGGGCAGCTCGCTGCACATGGCGGCCGAGCTGTTCATGAGCATGACCGGCACCAAGATGCTGCACGTGCCCTATCGCGGCAGCACCGCGGCGCATCCCGACCTGCTCGGCGGGCGCACCGCGATGATCTTCGACACCATCACGGCGATCCTGCCGCACGTGCAGTCGGGCGGGGTGCGCGCGATCGCGGTGACGACGCCGACGCGCTCGCCATCGCAGCCCGACCTGCCGACGATCGCGGAATCCGGCCTCGCCGGCTACGACGCCAACACCTGGGGCGGCATCCTGGCGCCGGCCGGCACGCCGAAGGAGATCGTGCTCAAGCTCAACGCCGAGATCAACAAAGCCTTGGCGATGGAGGACGTGCGCGCCAAGCTCACCGCCACCGGCATCGAGATCCAGGGCGGCCCGCCGGAGCGTTTCGCCGCCTACATCAAGGCGGAAGTGGAAAAGTGGGGAAAGGTGACCAAGGAGGCCGGGATCCTGCCGGAGTGAGGCGAGCAACCCTGGCGTCGTGGCCCGCCCGCGTGCTATCCTGATCCGGCTCGGGCGACCACGGGGGCGAAGAACAGGTCACAGAGCGCAAGACCTGTCGCGCAGCCCTATGAAAACGCGCCTCTGAGTTGTGGCGCCCGAGCGCTTCTCACGGCTCTCAAGATGGTGCGAACGCGCCGGTGCGCCGGCGCGTCCAACCGTGCGTCTTATCGGAAAACCAGTTCCCGCTTTTCGCGATCGCGCGCTAAACGTCCAGCATCTCCTCGCTCGCGAACTCGGCGTGCTCCTGGATGAAGGCGAAGCGGGCTTCCGGCTTGGTTCCCATCAGGCGCTCGACCGAGTCGGCGGTATCCTCGCGGTCGTCGGTCAAGAGCACCACGCGAAGCAGCGTGCGCTTCTTCGGGTCCATGGTGGTTTCCTTGAGCTGCGCCGGCATCATCTCGCCGAGGCCCTTGAAGCGACCGACCTCGACCTTGGCGTTGGCGTGGAACTCGCGCTTGATGATCGCGTCCTTGTGGGCGTCGTCGCGCGCGTAGAACACCTTGCCGCCGTGGGCGAGCCGGTAGAGCGGCGGCACCGCCAGGAACAGATGGCCGCTCTCGATCAGCTTCGGCATCTGGCGGTAGAAGAACGTGATCAGCAGAGAAGCAATGTGGGCGCCGTCGACGTCGGCGTCGGTCATGATGATGACGCGGCCGTAGCGCAGGTCCTCGTCGCGATAATGCACGCCGGTGCCGCAGCCAAGCGCCTGCACCAGATCCGCTAGCTGCTGGTTCTGCGCGAGCTTGTCGCGGCCGGCGCTCGCCACGTTGAGGATCTTGCCGCGCAGCGGCAATATCGCCTGGCTTGCCCGTTCGCGCGCCTGCTTGGCGGAGCCGCCGGCCGAGTCGCCCTCGACGATGAACAGCTCGGAGCCTTCGGCCGCCGAATTGGTGCAATCGGCGAGCTTGCCCGGCAGGCGCAGCTTCTTGACCGCGGACTTGCGCGCGATCTCCTTCTCCTGCCGGCGGCGCAGCCGTTCGTCGGCGCGCTCGACCACCCAGTCGAGCAGCTTGTTGGCCTGCACGGGATTGCCGGCGAGCCAATGATCGAACGGATCGCGGATCGCCTGCTCGACGATGCGCGCCGCCTCGGCGGTCGCCAGCCGGTCCTTGGTCTGGCCCTGGAACTCCGGCTCGCGGATGAATACCGACAGCATCGCCGCCGAGCCCACCATGATGTCCTCGGACGTCACCGGCGCGGCGCGCTTGCCCTGGCCGATACGTTCGGCGTGATCCTTCAAGCCGCGCAGCAAGGCGGCGCGCAGGCCCGCCTCATGGGTGCCGCCGTCGCCGGTCGGGATGGTGTTGCAGTACGAGGAAAGGAAGCCGTCGGCGTCGGCAACCCAGCCTACCGCCCATTCCACGGTGCCGTGGCCGCCGACCTTGCCGGAGCGGCCGGCGAAGATGTCGGGATGGACCAGCGTCTGTCCGTGGATCGCGGCGGTGAGAAATTCGGTGAGGCCGCCGGGGAAATGGAAGCTCTCCTTTTCCGGCACGCCATCGACGCCGACCAGCAGCGCCGGCGCGCACGACCAGCGAATCTCGACGCCGCCGAACAGATAGGCCTTCGAGCGCGCCATCTTGAAGATGCGCTGCGGCTTGAAGGCGGCTTTGGCGCCGAAGATCTGCGGGTCGGGCTTGAAACGGACCTTGGTGCCGCGGCGGTTGTGGATCGTGCCGAGTTGCTCGAGCTTGGTCCTCGGCGCGCCGCGCTCGAACACCTGGCGGTAAAGCTTCTGCCCGCGCGCGACCTCGACCTCGAGCCGCTGCGACAACGCGTTGACGACCGAGACGCCGACGCCATGCAGCCCGCCCGCGGTCTCGTAGACGTCGGACTTGAATTTGCCGCCCGCGTGCAGCGTGCACATGATCACTTCGAGGGCAGATTTCTTCGGGAACTTCGGGTGCGGATCGACCGGAATGCCCCGGCCGTTGTCGGTCACCGTCAAGGTGCCGTCGGCTTCCAGCCCGACTTCGATCCAGGTGGCGTGGCCGTTGAGGGCCTCATCCATGGCGTTGTCGATCACCTCGGCAAACAGGTGATGCAACGCCTTCTCGTCAGTGCCGCCGATATACATGCCGGGGCGCTTGCGCACCGGCTCGAGCCCTTCCAGCACCTCGATGTCACGGGCGGTGTAGCCGCCTTCGGCACCCGCGGGCTTCGACGCCGGCCTGCGTGCGGCCGCGCGCGCCGCGGCGGTGCCGACGTCTTGCGAAAACAGGTCGCGCGCGCTCGCGCTAGTCCGTGCACTCTTGGCCATGCCGCAACCGATATAGGGTGAGCGGGCTCGAATCGCCCGCCGATCCGACTATGCCATGATGATGGCCGAAGGGTGAACGGAGCGGAAAAGAGGCCGCGCCGGCTTGCCTTGCGGACTCTGGCTTTCGCGCCGGCCGCGGGCTACACCCCCGCGTTCGGCCCGGAGAGGAACCCTCGAATGGCGCTCGCGGATTTGGCTCAGCAGACGATCGATTTCGTCCGCGAGCACCAGGTTTGGGCCGCCCCGATCGTGTTCGTCCTGGCGTTTGCCGAGTCGCTTGCTTTCGTCTCCTTGGTGGTGCCCGCCTGGGCCGCGCTGGTCGGTATCGGCGCGCTGATCGGTTCGAGCGGGATCAGTTTCTGGCCGGTATGGATTGCGGCCTCGATCGGGGCTGCGCTCGGCGACTGGCTGTCATACTGGATCGGCCAGAAGCTCGGCCCGGCGGTCGCCCATGTGTGGCCGCTCTCGCGCCATCCGGATCTGCTGCCGCGCGGCGAAAAGTTCATGAAGCGCTGGGGCGCGGCCGGCATCTTCATCGGCCGCTTCTTCGGGCCCTTGCGCGCCGCGGTGCCGCTGGTCGCCGGCATCTTCCACATGCCCTACTGGACTTTCCAGATCGCCAACTTCACCTCGGCGTTCGTCTGGGCCGGCGTCCTGCTGCTGTTCGGCGACGTCGTGTCCAAGGTGATAGGCTGGATCTTTGGTGGAACCATTCCGGGGCTCTAGGCCCGTCAACGCCATCTTCGTGACAGCGATGCTCCATCACGGCGAGTTGAGCCACGAACGAGGTTTCGGCCAAGGCCGGGAGCGCTACAATCCGCCCGCCGAAGGCGCCTTGCGTAAAGCTCAGGCCCCAGTGTCGAAAGGGAGGAAACCATGCCGGAACTCACGCGCCGCACCATGCTCGCCGGCGCCGCAGTCGGCGCTCTGACGCCGCTTGCCACGACACCGCTCGAGGCCGCGGCACCGGCCGCCGGCAAGCAGGCACCCGGCTTCTATCGCTACAAGGTCGGCAGCCACGAAGTGACGGTCGTGACCGACGGCGTCAACAAATTCGCGCTGCCCGACAACATGGTGACAAACGCCACGAAGGCCGACGTGAACGCCGCGCTCGCTGCAGCCTATATGGAGCCGAACGTGTTCGTGGGCCCCTACAATCCGATCGTCGTCAACACCGGTGCGAAGCTGGTGCTTATCGACACCGGCACCGGCGAGGCCAACTTCGCGCAAAGCAAGGGCGCGGCCGGCCAATTCCTCACCAATCTCGCGGCCGCGGGGATCGATCCGCAGGCAATCGATACCGTGATCATCTCGCACTACCACGGCGATCACGCGAATGGCCTGCTGAAGGCGGACAACACGCTCGCCTTCCCAAACGCCGAGATCCTAGTGCCGGCAGCCGAGCACAAATTCTGGATGGACGACGGCGAGATGAGCCGCGCTTCGAAAGGCCGCATGGAAGGCTTGTTCAAGAACAATCGCCGCGTATTCAGCGGCGAGGTGCTCAAACGCTTGCGCACGTACGAGGGTGGACAGGAGCTCGCCTCGGGCATCACCGCCGTCAACACTTTCGGCCATTCGGCGGGACACACGTCGCACATCATCGCGTCGGGCGCCGACAAGGTGTTCGTGCAGGCCGACGTAACTCACGTTCCGTTCATCTTCGTGCGGAACCCGGGCTGGCACGCGATGTATGACCAGGACGGGCCGGCTGCGGAACAGACGCGGCGCCAAGTCTACGACATGCTGGCGGCCGAGAAGATGCGGGTGCAGGCCTTCCACTATCCGTTCCCGGGATTGGCCTATGTCGAGAAGGACGGCAACGGCTACCGCGCGGTGCCGGTGGCCTGGAGCCCGGTGATCTGATCCGCTAGCGTCCTTCCACAGCCAACTCACGAGCGACGGCTGCCGGGCAGCCGTCGTACTTGTGGAGCGCGTCGCGCGTCCGGGATGCAGCATGTCCTGCCATCGCGCAGGGCATCTCGCGCGACGGCAGCCGGCCCAACCCGCCGACGGGGTGCGATCTCTACGCGCGCACGACCGCCGACTTCGATGCCATCCGCGGCTTGGCTGCGCACCGGGGTCGCCGCTCGAACAACTGCACAGAAAGGCGGTTATTCGTCCTTGAGCGCTACTTCCAACAGGCGACGGCATTCACCGAGCTCCTGCAGCGTCGACTGCAGCCTGCTCAGATCCTCGCGCGAGAGCGGAGGCGTGACCTGCGGCCTCGGCTCCCGCGCCGGCGGCTCGTCGGCCCTTGCTCGACGTACGGGCGCCGCCGCCCGCTCGCCTCGGTCGCCGTCCAGGCGGGCCGGTTCTGGGCGCTCGTCGGCGCCGGCGCGCATCCTCGGCGCGCGGAGGTTCCGGCTGCGGCGCGCCGGACTTCCACACCGACTGCACGAACTTGGTGCCGTTGTCCTTGAGGATGCGCTGCACGCCGCGGATCGTGTAGCCCTCGCCGTAGAGCAGGTGACGGATGCCGCGCAGCAGGTCGACGTCGTCGGGCCGGTAGTAGCGCCGCCCGCCGCCACGCTTCATCGGCTTGATCTGGCTGAACCGCGTTTCCCAGAACCGCAGCACATGCTGCGGCACGTCGAGCTCGTCGGCCACCTCGCTGATGGTGCGGAAGGCGTCCGGCGCCTTGTCGACGTTGCCGCTCCAGTCGCCTCGGACATCGCAAGCCTACCTCGGTTCCGGCACGCCGGCCGGCGCGGCAAAGACGCAGAGCGAGGCGCGCCCAGGCCGCTCATTCGCTGCCGACCTCGGTGGCGCCGTTGATCCGCTGCTTGAGGATGGCGGAGGGCTTGAACACCATGACCCGGCGCGGCGAGATCGGCACTTCCTTGCCGGTCTTCGGATTGCGCCCGATGCGCTGCGCCCTTCTTGCGCACCACGAACGAGCCGAACGAGGAGAGCTTCACGGTCTCGCCGCGCTCGAGACAGTCGGTGATCTCCTTGAGAACCGCTTCGACCAGGGACGCGGATTCCGTTCGCGACAGACCCACCTTCTGATAGACCGCCTCGCACAGATCCGCTCGCGTCACCGTCTTGCCAGACATACCCGCCGCCTCGTTGTTTCGGGCAGTTTATCACGCTGGATTTTCAACGACATGATGCCGCAGGGCCGGTTGCGCCGCAAGGTGGGAGACGGCGTTCGTCACCACCGCAACAGGACGGCGCCCCAGGTGAAACCGCCGCCCATGGCCTCCAGCAAGACGAGGTCGCCGGTCTTGATGCGGCCGTCGGCACGCGCGGCCGCCAGCGCGAGCGGGATCGAGGCGGCCGAGGTGTTGCCGTGCTTGTCGACCGTGGTGACGACCTTGGCCGGATCGATGCCGAGCTTGTGGGCGGAGCCGTCGATGATGCGCTTGTTGGCCTGATGCGGCACGAACCAGTCGATATCGGCGGCCGAGTAGCCGGTGGCCTCGAAGGCGTCGGTGCATCACATCGGTGATCATCGCCGACAGCGTGCCTGAAAACTTCGCGGCCCTCCATCCGCAGGTGCCCGACCGTGCCGGTCGAGGACGGCCCGCCATCGACATAGAGCTTGTCCTTGTGGCGGCCGTCGGAGCGCAGATGCGTGGTCAGCATGCCGCGGTCGTTCGCCTGCTCGGCTGCTCTGCGCCTCCAGCACCACCGCGCCGGCACCGTCGCCGAACAGCACGCAGGTGCCGCGGTCAGTCCAGTCGAGAATGCGCGAAAAGGTTTCCGCCCCGATCACCAGCGCCCGCTTGGCCATGCCGGTGCTCAACAGGCTGTCGGCGGTCGCCAGCCCATAGACGAAGCCCGGAGCACACCGCCTGCAGATCGAAGGCGGCGCCGTGCGTGATGCCGAGGCCGGCCTGAATGGAGACCGCCGTCGCCGGAAAGGTATTGTCGGGCGTCGAGGTCGCAAGCATGATCAGGTCGATATCGTCTGGCAGCGACGCCGGCATCGGCGAGCGCCGCGCGCGCGGCGTTGCAATGCCGATGTCGGAAGTGAGCTCGCCGGCGCGGCGATATGGCGCTCGCGGATGCCGGTGCGCTGCACGATCCATTCGTCGGAGGTGTCGACCATCCGCGCCAGATCGTCATTGGTGAGGACCCGCTGCGGCAGGTAGCTGCCGCACCCGATCACGACCGAACGCAGCGCGCTCACGAGGCACCGCTCGCCAACCATCGACGGCGCGTCCTGCGCCCCGCTTGTATTCGGCGCCAGCGCCTGCGCCGATCTTCGCTGAGCCGGTTCGTAGCGGACCATGTCGTAGCCAACATCGATCGCGGCTGCAAAGCCTTCGGCGTCGGTGCCGCCATGGCTCTTGATCACGATGCCGTTCAGCCCGAGGAACACGCCGCCATTGAGCGTCGCGGATCCATCTTCTCCGCGCAGCGCTTCGAAAGGCCTGCCGCGCCAACAGGTAGCCGAGCGTGCGCGCCAGCGTGCGGTTCATCGCGCCGCGCAAGATAGTCGCGCGAGCTGGCGCGCCGTGCCTTCAGCGGTCTTCAGCGCGATATTGCCGGCAAAGCCTTCCGTCACCACGACATCGACGGTGCCCTTGCCGATATCGTCGCCTTCGACAAAGCCGACATATTCGAGTGCGGCAGACTGCGCTCCCGCAGGATCTGCGCCGGCTTCCGCACCTGCTCGAGGCCCTTGATCTCCTCGACGCCGATGTTGAGCAGGCCGACGGTCGGCCGCTCGATGATCGAACAGGATGCGCGCCATGGCGCTGCCCATGACGGCGAAATCGACGAGATGCTGCGGCGTCGGCGCCGATCGATGCCCCGACATCGAGCACGATCGATTCGCCGCGCAGCGTCGGCCAAGATGGCGGCGATGGCCGGCCGCTCGATGCCGGCCATGGTCTTGAGGCTGAACTTGGCCATCGCCATCAAGGCGCCGGTATTGCCGGCCGACACCGCGACATCGGCCTCGCCGCGCTTCACGGCCTCGATCGCGAGCCACATCGACGATTTCCAGCGTCCGTGCCGCAGCGCCTGGCTCGGCTTGTCGTCCATCGCCACGGCAACCTCGGTATGGACGACGCGCGAGGCTGCCTTCGGCCGCGGCGGGCTTGCGAGCAGCGGCTCGATCACGCGCGCATCGCCAAACAGCAGGAACTCGCTGTCGGGATGCCGCGCGAGCGACAGCGCTGCGCCGGGAATGACCACCGCGGGCCCATGGTCGCCCCCCATGGCGTCGAGCGCGATGCGAACCTGTTCGGGCATCAATGGACCCTGGCGACCGCCTCAAGCGCCGAGAGCTGCCAATGCCTTCTGAGGAGCGCGAGGGCGACAATAGCCGTGTCGGCGGCCGGACACAACAGCGTAGTGATCCGACCGGAAAGCACCGCCAACGCGAATCTATCTCGTTGTCCTCCGGCTCTTTTCTTCAGCGCCGCAAGCGCCGCGAACGGGCCGCCGCGGCGCCCTCCTCGCTGGTCGGCCTCGAAATATCGCGCCCGGCTTGCGCGGATAAGGATCGATCCCGAGCATCAGAAACTCGACCGCGATGGCGCCGAGATCGACGTGCCGTCGACCAGCGGTCGGGCTCGTCAGCGGCATCCTCGAATCCATCCGATCCTGATCGCTGTGCGCCATCCCGCGGCTCAAACAACAGATCGATCGCTCTCCTCGAACTAGTTCGCCATGGCTCGAGCGTCACGACGCAGGTCTGGCCGACGTCGCCGTCACCTCGCCCGACAACATGCAGACCATCCGCCGCCATGGCGGCTGACGTCGAACATCGCCTGCCAGCTGCGGCGACCTCGGGAAGCCGCGCTCGCGCGAACGCCGCGCGCTCGCCTCGTCGGCGCGCAGATCGAATGCGGCGGCCGGTCGTCGGGACCTCTCGCAATCGCGACCGGGACACTCCAAACGGGCGGTCCTTCGTCATCGGACTCTCCGTCATCACATCGCCTCCTCGGCCGCAAGCGCGGCCGGATCGGGAGGACACCTGCCCGCCGGCGAAGTCCGGTCCGGCTGCCGCGCAAGCGCCGCGACACGCTACGGACATAAGCTGCGAGCCGCTGCGGCCGGCCGCGGTCCGCCAGCAAAGACATTGCGGCGAAAGCGCTGCGCGCGAGCGGCGTCGTCGCTCGGCCGCCAAGCGCCTCGTCATAGGCGGCGCGCGCCCGTAAAACGCCTCGCCATGCGCCGCATGCTCTTGGCACCGCCAGATCGCCGACACCCATTTCCCGAAGATTATGCGTCCATATCTTGCAGAAATGGTCGAAAACGCCTTGCCGAGCAGCCCGGCACGCGCCGCCGTCGCGCAGCCGCCGAACACCAGCGCGAGATGCAGCACGATCATGTCGAACCGGCCCTCACCGTATCCGGGACGCCGTGCCCGCGTAGAACCGGCACGCGCGCCTGCGCCACGATCGCCCCATAGAGCGCTTCGATGGTGTCGGCGCGGCGGGTCCGGCGAAAGAGGGGCAAGTCATCAGGTCTTGTTTTCAGACGGCCGATGGCAGTGATCGGACGGCGTCGCGCATTGGGGATTTGGTGCGACCGTGCCGACTGTCCACCCCTGGCAAGCCGGATCATGCGCGGCTCAAGCCTCGATTCGACTGGAACTCGTGCCTGCGCCGTCGCTCCGCGCCTCGTGCTGCCATGCGCTTGCGTCCGGCTTGTGATCGGCCGGCTGCTGGCGCGGCTGCTTCACGCAGATTATCCAGCGCGGCTATGTGCTGCCCAAGGCGCGCTCGAGCAGGTCCCGGTCGGCGCCAGCCAGGAGCAGGTCTGATCGTGCTGGGCACGCCCTCGACGGTCGCCACCGTGAGCGGCGAGGTCTTCTATTACATCTCGCAAAAGACGGCGCAGACCTCGTTTCGTGCCGCAGAAGGTGGTCGATCAGCGGGTCTTCGCGGTCTATTTCGACAAGAACCGTCGGGTCGAACGGCTCGCCAATTACGGCCTGAAGGACGGCAAGGTGTTCGACTTCATCGGCCGCACGACCCCGAGCGGCGGGCAGGAGCTGTCGATACCTGACGCTACATCTTCAAGACTCCTCGGCAGCGAAGCCTGCCAGCAGAGCCGACGGCGCCCATAGCAGCCGGTCGCGGGGCTCGCTCAGACCGTCGCCGATCAATGCGCCAGGACCGCCAGCAGCAGCAGCGCCACGATATTGGTGATCTTGATCATCGGGTTGACCGCCGGGCCGGCGGTGTCCTTGTAGGGATCGCCGACCGTATCGCCGGTCACCGCTGCCTTGTGGGCTTCCGAGCCCTTGCCGCCGTAGTGGCCGTCCTCGATGTACTTCTTGGCATTGTCCCAGGCGCCGCCGCCCGAGGTCATCGAGATCGCGACGAACAGGCCGGTCACGATGACGCCGAGCAGCATGGCGCCGACCGCCGAGAACGCCGCCGACTTGCCGGCCGCTCCGCCGCCGCGATCGAATAGATCACGAAGTAGACGACGATCGGCGACAGCACCGGCAGCAGCGACGGGACGATCATCTCCTGGATCGCGGCCTTGGTCAGCATGTCGACGGCGCGGCCGTAATCCGGCTTGTCGGTGCCCTTCATGATGCCCGGCTTCTCGCGGAACTGGCGGCGCACCTCCTCGACGATCGCCGAGGCGGCGCGGCCGACCGCCGTCATGCCGATCGCGCCGAACAGATAGGGCAGCAGACCGCCGAACAGCAGGCCGACCACGACGTAGGGATTGGCGAGCGAGAAGTTGAGCGCAACGCCCTGGAAGTAAGGGAACTGGTCGCGCGTTCGCGATGAAGTACTTGAGGTCCTCGTTATAGGCGGCGAACAGCACCAGCGCGCCAAGGCCGGCCGAGCCGATCGCATAGCCCTTGGTGACCGCCTTGGTGGTGTTGCCGACCGCGTCGAGCGCGTCGGTCGATTTGCGCACCTCCTTGGGCAGGCCCGCCATCTCGGCGATGCCGCCGGCATTGTCGGTCACCGGCCCAAAGGCATCGAGCGCCACCACCATGCCGGCCAGCGCCAGCATGGTGGTGACAGCGACCGCGATGCCGAACAGGCCGGCGAGATTGATAGGTGATGATGATGCCGGCGATGATGACGAGCGCCGGCAGCGCGGTCGCCTCGAGCGAGACCGCCAGGCCCTGGATGACGTTGGTGCCGTGACCGGTGACCGAGGCCGTCGGCGATCGACTTCACCGGGCGGTAGTTGCGTGCCGGTGTAGTATTCGGTGATCCAGATGATCAGGCCGGTCACGACCAGGCCGACGACGCCGCACGACGAACAGCTCGGCGCCGGTGTAGGCTCGCTCGCGGCGATCGGGCCGAAGCCGATCAGCCAGATAGGTGACGAACGCGATCGCGACCAGCGACAGCACGCGCGGAGGCGATGAAGCCCTTGTAGAGCGCGCCCATGATCGAGTGGTTGGCGCCGAGCTTGCACGAAGAAGGTGCCGATGATCGAGGTGATGATGCAGGCCGCCGCCGATCGCCAGCGGATAGAGCATCATCGCGTTGAGCACCGGCGTCCGGCGAAGAAGATCGCCGCCAGCACCATGGTGGCGACGACGGTCACCGCATAGGTCTCGAACAGGTCGGCGGCCATGCCGGCGCAGTCGCCGACATTGTCGCCGACATTGTCGGCGATGGTGGCCGGGTTGCGCGGATCGTCCTCGGGAATGCCGGCCTCGACCTTGCCGACGAGGTCGCCGCCGACGTCGGCGCCCTTGGTGAAGATGCCGCCGCCGAGACGGGCGAAGATCGAGATCAGCGAGGCGCCGAAGCCGAGCGCGACCAGCGCGTCGATGACCGCGCGGTCGTTGGGGGCGCAAGCCGAGCGGGCCGGTGAGGAAGCCGAAGTAGACGGCGACGCCGAGCAGCGCGAGGCCCGCGACCAGCATGCCGGTGATGGCGCCGGCCTTGAAGGCGAGATCGAGGCCGCCGGCGAGCGAGCCGGTCGCGGCCTGCGCGGTGCGGACGTTGGCGCGCACCGAAACGTTCATGCCGATGAAGCCGGCGACGCCCGAAAGCACCGCGCCGATGGCGAAGCCGAGCGCCACCAGCAGCCGAGGAAGATCCAGAGGATGACGAAGATGACGACGCCGACAATGGCGATGGTCGTGTATTGGCGCTTGAGATAGGCCTGCGCGCCCTCGCGGACAGCGGCGGAGATCTCCTGCATGCGCGCTGCCGGCATCGGCCGCCATCACCGACTGGGTCGCCCAGACCGCCGTAGACGATCGAGAGCGCGCCGCAGGCGATGATGATCCACAAACCTGCCATGGAAATCTCGTCCTTACGTTATCGACCGAACGGGCGCCAGTTTTCGCCCGTTCGCCGTCATGCCCAAGCTACGGATGGTTACGGCCCCCAATGCCGCGAAGCGGGGTCCCTATAGCCAGAAACAACGCAGCGACGCAACGCCCAAATCGCCGCCGTTCGAGCGGGTGCGCAGGCAGGATGATGGCTCGACGTGCGCGCGGCCGCTCGCGCTCAGAAATGGCTGAACGAAGGCCGCGTGAAAGCAAGGGCGCGGCCGCTCTCGTCCACAAAGCGCGGAGGCCCCTCCCCGGCCACCACCATCCCGATCTCGCTGACCGGGATGCCGGCTCCGGCGGCCGCGGCCCGGAACAATTCGAGGGCGTGCGCCGGCACCGTGCAGACGATCTCGTAGTCGTCGCCGCCGGTGAGAATCCGTTCGATCAAATCCGGCTCGATCTTGAACGCAGCGTTCGCGGCATCCGAAAGCGGGACGCGGCGCGCGGCGACTTCTGCCGTGACACCGGATTCTCGGCACAGCTTGCCGAGATCACCCGCGAGCCCGTCGGAGACGTCCATTGCGGCCGATGCATGCCGCCGCACCGCCTCGGCAAGTACGGTGCGCGGCTGTGGCACAGAGTAGCGCTCGAGCAGTTGCTGAGCCGCCGTCGCCCCTAAGCGCCACTGCGCCGCCTTCGTCGGCTCGCGTCGGAGCAGAAGGCCGAGCGCCGCGTCGCCGATCGTCCCGCTGACCAGGATGCGGTCACCCGCCTTGGCGCCGGTCCGGTGAACCATCGTCCCGCGCGGCAGCGTGCCGAACGCCGTGATCGACACGGTGAGCGGACCCGGCGTGCTCACGGTGTCGCCGCCGAACAGGGAGCAGCCGAATTGGTCGGCGTCATCTGCGAGTCCGCGGGCGAATGCCTGCAGCCACGCCTCGTCGAGACCTTTCGGGAGCGCGAGCGCAAGCAGGAAACCCTCCGGCTTCGCACCCTTGGCGGCGAGATCGGACAGGTTCACCCGCAGAGCCTTGCGGGCGACCAGGCCGGGGGGATCGTCGGCCAGGAAATGCACGCCGCCGACGATCGCATCCTTGGTCAGGACGAGGTCGTGCCCCTCGGGCGGCGTGTAGAACGCCGCGTCGTCGCGCAATTCCATGGCACCGGCGTGGCGCGCAAGCGGCCGAAAATACTGTGCGATCAAGCGGTCCTCGGCGGACAACGGCGGATCGCGCGCGGTCACGCGGCCGGCCCTCGCGACCCCTCCGCCTCCCCGCTTCGCACCTGCCGGCCGAGCTGATCGAGGACGGCGTTGATCATGCCGGTCTCGTCCTTGTCGACGAAAGCGCCGGCAACGTCGACGTATTCGGAGACGATGACGCGGGTCGGGATGTCGCGGCGCTGGTCGAGCTCGTAGAGACCGGCGCGCAGCACCGCGCGCATCAACGCCTCGATGCGCTTGAGCGGCCAGCCCTTCGACAGCGCGGCGTCGATGATCGGATCGAGCCGACGCTGGTCGCGCACGACACCGCCCACGACCTCGCGAAAGAAAGCAGCTTCCGCCGGCAGATACTGCGAGCCCTCGACCTCGCGGCCGAGCCAGTGGCTCTCGAACTCGGCAAAGATCTCGTTCAATCCCTTGGCCGCCACATCCATCTGATAGAGCGCCTGCACGGCGGCAAGCCGCGCGGCGCCGCGTCGGTTGGCCTTGCGCGCCTGGCGGTTGGGCGCAGCCATGCCGGCCTCACCGCCCGCCTGCGAAGCGGCGCCCGAGCGCGATCAGCGCGAGCGCCGCCTTGGCGGCGCCGCCGCCCTTGTCCATCTCATCCGGGCGCGCGCGCGCCCAGGCCTGAGCCTCTTCGTCCACCGTCAAGATGCCGTTGCCGATCGGAAGCGCATGCGCGAGCGCAAGGTCCATCAGGGCACGCGCCGACTCGCCGGCGACGATGTCGTAGTGACTGGTATCTCCACGGATCACGCATCCGAGCGCGACCACGCCGTCGTAGGTGCGCCTGCTGCCGGCGGCAGCCTTGAGCGCCAGCGCGATCGCCTGCGGAATTTCCAGCGAGCCCGGCACCGTGACGCGCTCATAGGTCACGCCGGCCTCGTCGAGCGCGCGTTTCGCTCCCGTCCACAGGGCGTCCGAAATATCCTCATAGAAGCGCGCCTCGACCACGAGCACGCGCGCGCCGGTCACGTCGCCATCGATTGCGGTCGCGCCGCGGCGCGGTTCAGCCATGACCATTCGCCTGTGTGGCGGGTGAACTAGCAAGCGCGCCGGCCGGGAACAAGCCGCCCGTCAGCGGATCTCCAGGAGCCGCGCCGCATAGCGCGCCATCAGATCGGCCTCGAGGTTGAGCAGGTCGCCCGGCCGCAACGCACCCAACGTGGTGACGGCGAGCGTGTGCGGGATGATCAAGACCGAGAACGCCTCGCCTTCGACTTCGTTGATCGTCAGCGACACGCCGTCGAGCGCAACCGAGCCCTTGGGGGCAATGAAGCGCGCAAGCGGAACGGGAGCGCGCAGCGTGAGTCGGGCGGTGTCGGCGAGATCCTCGCGCGCGACCAGCTCGGCGACGCCGTCGACGTGGCCGCTGACGAGATGCCCACCGAGCTCGTCGCCGATCCTGAGCGCGCGTTCGAGATTGATGTGGGTACCCGGCCGCCACCGCCCGACGGTGGTGACGCGGAGCGTCTCGGCGGTTGCGTCGACCACGAAGCTCGCCCGCCCGCCCTGCTCCCCCGCGGCGACCACGGTCAGGCACGCGCCCGAACAGGCGATCGACGCACCGACGTCAATGGATGCGCGATCGTAGGCGCACCCGACCGTCAGCCGGCGGAGCCCCGCGGCCCGCTCCTCGACCGCCAGCACTTCGCCGATGTCGGTGACGATACCGGTGAACACGCTAGTCCGACCGCTCGAAGGTCTCGACCGTATCGGCCCCGATTTGCTCGACGCCGCGGGATACCAGGCGGGGCGAGCCGGCAAGCGCCGAAAGCGGCAGCCGATCGAGCGCATCGATGCCGTCCGCGCCGATGGTCAACGGTCCGCGCAGCAGCAGCGCCTCATCCACCAGATCCGCCGCCAGGAAGGCCGCCGCCACCCGCGGGCCGCCTTCCACCATCAGCCGGGTGATCCCGCGCCGCGCCAGGAGCTTGAGCGCAGCGCCGGGATCGATTCGTCCAGCATCTATTTCGCCGCGCAATACTTCGACGCCGCAGGCGCGCAGCGCCTCGTCCAGCCGCGGATCTGCCAACTCGCCCGCAATCGCCCATACCGGCGTCGCGCGCGCGCTGGATGCGAGCTTGCCGGCGGCAGGAAGCTCAAGCCGAGCATCGAGGATCACCCGCACCGGCGAGCGGTCGGCCATGCCGGGCAGCCGACAGGTGAGAAGCGGATCATCGGCCAGCGCGGTGCCGATTCCGACCAGCACGGCATCGCTCGTGGCCCGCAGCATATGGACGCGCCGGCGCGCCTCCTCGCCGGTGATGGCCGCGGGCCGCCGGCCGGGGAATCCCGCCTTGCCATCGGCCGACACCGCGAGCTTGAGAATGACCTGCGGGCGGCCTTCGGCGACCCGGCGGATGTGCCCGGCATGGACCCGGCGTGCCGCTTCGGCACCGAACCCGATCTCGACCGCGACGCCGGCGGCACGCAGCCGCGCATGGCCGGCGCCACCGACTTCTGGATTGGGATCCTCGAGCGCCGAAACCACGCGGGCGACGCCGGCGGCCGCGATGGCATCGGCGCAGGGCGGGGTTTTGCCGTAGTGCGAGCACGGCTCGAGCGTGGTGTAGACGGTGGCGCCACGGCCGGCCTCACCGGCGCGCCTGAGCGCCTCGATCTCGGCGTGCGGCCGCCCCCCAGGCTGGGTCCAACCGCGCCCGACGATGACCGGTCCGCCGGCTCCGGGGCGGACCACCACTGCGCCGACCGCAGGATTGGGCCACGTTCGTCCGAGCCCGCGCCGCCCCAGAGCGAACGCGATCTCCATGAAGCGAGCGTCTTCCGCCGGATCGGCGCGGCGCATTGCCGCGGCAGCCGCAGTCATTTGCGCGCTTCCGCGGCCGGCACGGCCTCCTCTTCGCCGGTGAGTTCCCCCAGCACGGCGCGAAAGTCCTTGGCCTCGCGAAAATTGCGGTAGACGGAGGCAAACCGCACGTAGGCGACATCGTCGAGGGCCCGCAGGTGCTCCATGATGGTCTCGCCGATCGCCTCCGTGCTGATCTCGTTCTCGCCGAGGCTTTCGAGCTCGCGCACGATCTTCGAAACCACCCGTTCGACGCGCTCCGGCTCCACCGGCCGCTTGCGCAACGCGATCTGCAACGAGCGCAGCAGCTTGTCGCGATCGAATGGCACCCGGCGACCGTTGCGCTTGATCACCGTGAGCTCGCGCAACTGCACCCGCTCGAAGGTGGTGAAGCGAAAGCCGCACGCCAAGCACACGCGCCGGCGTCGGATAGCGGCCGAATCCTCCGTGGGACGCGAATCCTTCACTTGGGTGTCAAGGCTGCCGCAGCTCGGACAGCGCATCCCCGCCCCCTGGATTGCTCAGCTGTCGTAGATCGGGAACCGCGCGACCAGCCGCTTGGCCTTGTCGCGCACGGCCGCCTCGACCGCCGCATCCTCGTCCGCATCACCTTGCGAGAGCGCATCCAGGATATCGGCGACCATCTCGCCGACCTGCCGGAACTCGGCAATGCCGAAGCCGCGCGTGGTACATGCGGGCGATCCGATCCGGATCCCGGACGTGATCTGCGGCTTCTCGGGATCGAACGGGATGCCGTTCTTGTTGCAGGTGATGTGGGCACGACCAAGCGCGAGCTCGGCGACCTTGCCGGTCAGCCGCTTCGGCCGCAGGTCGACCAGGATGAGGTGCGTGTCGGTGCCGCCGGAAACGATGTCGAGGCCGCGATATTTTAGCGTTTCTGCAAGCGCCTTAGCATTTTCTACCACGTTCTTCGCGTAGATTCTGAAGGACGGGCGGAGCGCCTCCGCGAACCCGACCGCCTTGGCGGCGATCACGTGCATGAGCGGACCGCCCTGCAGTCCCGGGAACACCGCGGAGTTGATCCTCCGCGCCAGTTCATCGTCGTTGGTCAGGACGAAGCCGCCGCGCGGGCCGCGCAGCGTCTTGTGGGTGGTCGACGTGACCACATGCGCATGCGGAAACGGACTCGGATGCGCGCCGCCCGCCACCAGGCCGGCGAAATGCGCCATATCGACCATGAGGTAAGCGCCGACCCCGTCGGCTACTTCGCGGAACCGGCGGAAATCGATGACGCGCGGATAAGCGGAGCCGCCGGCGATGATCACCTTCGGTCGGTGTTTGCGCGCGAGCCTCGCCACCTCGTCGAAGTCGATGCGGTGGTCGTCGCGGCGCACACCATACGGCACCACCGTGAACCATTTGCCCGACATGTTCGCGGGCGAGCCGTGCGTCAGGTGTCCGCCGGCGGCCAGGTTCAGGCCCATGAAGGTGTCGCCCGGCTTCATCAGCGCCATGAATGCCGCCTCGTTCGCCTGCGCGCCCGAATGCGGCTGCACGTTGGCGAATTCGCATCCGAACAGTCGCGTCACCCGCTCGATTGCGAGCTTCTCGGCAATGTCGACATACTGGCAGCCGCCGTAGTAGCGCCGACCCGGATAGCCCTCGGCGTATTTGTTGGTGAGCGCCGATCCCTGCGCTTCCAGCACCGCGCGGCTGACGATGTTCTCCGAGGCGATCAGCTCAATCTCGTCGCGCTGCCGGCCAAGCTCCAAAGTAACGGCCTCGGCTATTTCCGGATCTGCGTCGCGCAGGTTGGCCGTGAAGAAGCCATCCGACCCCACGGGCGAACGATCGCTCATCGGCATGCAGCAGTCCTCGCAACGCCCGGCGGGGTTAGGATCGAACGCCCGTCGGCAGCGGACGTTCATCGGCGATATCACATCGCCGGCTAGCCGCCAACTCTGGCGTAGCAGCCATGCACACGACGCTAGATATGGGGTCGATGGCGGGCGCGAACCCTCAGCCGCGCTGGGCAGTGACACCCAGCCCGTCTCGATTGTAGATATCGTCGCGGAACTGCACCACGCCGTCTGACGTCGCCCAGGCGGTGATGTAGACCCATTGCAGGGGCACCGGCTTGGCGATCTTTGCGTCCTTGCGCTCGCCGCTCTTGATCACCTGGTCGATTTCCTCGCGCGGCCAGGCCGGGGTGTCGGCGAGCAGCCACGCCACCAGCTCGCGCACGTTCTGCACCCGCACGCAGCCGGAAGAGTGGAAGCGAAAGTCCTCGCCGAAGATGTTCTTCAGCGGGGTGTCGTGCATGTATACGCCGTGCGGACTGGGAAAATTGATGCGGATCGCCCCGAGCGAATTGAAGCTGCCGGGATCCTGCTTGAACCTGTAATTCACCGCTTCTTCCGAATACCAGTTGATCTGCGCGGGCGTGAGCTCGTTGCCCTTCTGGTCGAGGATGCGGATGCGGTTCTTCTCCAGATAGTCCGGCTCGGCCTGCATCTTCGGGATCAGGTCGCGCCGCACGATCGAGACCGGCACCGTCCAGTACGGATTAAAGTTGATCTCCACGATCCGGCTGTTGATCTCGGGTGACGGTCGATCGGGCTTGCCGACCACCGCGGTGTGCCGCGTCACCGCGACGCCGCCCTCGATCGCCTCGATCTGCGCCGCCGGAATGTTGCACATCACGAACCGGGCCGGCGGCGAACCGCCCATGGCGCGCAGGCGGATCAGATTGACCTTGAGCTGGTTGAGCCGCGCTTCCGCCGGGATATTCATCGCCGCAATCGTCTGCTCACGCGCGAGGCCGTCGACATTCAAGCCGTGCCGCGCCTGGAAGCGCCGCACCGCGCGCTCGACGTAGAAGTCATAGACGTCGCCCAGCCCGCTGCTGACGTCGAGGTCGCCGCCGGCGATCAGCCGCTGGCGCATCGGCACGATGCCCGGGTTGCGCCCGCCTACCCGCAGCTTGCTGGTCGAGGGAATCTGTGGCCACCCCCCCTGCGCGACGATCGCTTCGTAGCGCGGGATCGCCTGCTCGGTGGTCTGCACCGTTGCCGGCGACAGCGTCGGCAGCGACGATTTCGGCATCTGCAGGGTGCGGGACGCGGTGTCGAAACCCTGGCCGAAGTCGCCGCTCTGGTCCTGCTGCATCAGGGATTCGAGCAGCGTGTCCTGGGCGGCGGCGGCACGGGCAAGCGCGAGCGCCGCACCCACCCCGGTCGCGCCGCGCAAGAAACTCCTGCGGTTCACTATCGCGCTGCCGCGCAGCCTGCTCATGCCCGCCATTCCGGAAAGCGCGCACCTAAGACCGCAAACGCCCGGTCCGTGCGGCACACGCGGTTAACGACCAAACGCGCGACACCGGCCTTCGGCCGCGCCCTTGGCTCGCGGCACCGGCCGCTGAATGCCCTTATCCGAGACAATGGTTAAGAATGGGCAATAGGCAATTTTGTGGCCGTCCGACCACCGTCCGACCAGGATCGTGGGCGGAATGTCGCCGAGTGCGAAGCCGGCTTAGCGGATTGTCGACCATTAGGCACCGTAGCGGGTTACCCATCGTCCACTCGCATGCAAATTGCCACCCGCGTGTCGACGCGAGCTCTCGAGAGCTCGAGCCATGGAACACGGCAACGACCGGGTACTGCGCTTCCCTCCTGGCGGTCGGGCGTGTCAACTGCCTGAAGATTACGCCAAGCACACCGGGCAGGACGTGCTCGATCTCATTCATCAGGTCGCGATTGCGGTCGCGTCCAACGAGGCGCGCGCGGAGGCCATCGTCCAGCGCGCGATCGACGAGCTCAAAGCCGCCGAGGAGCGCATCGAAATGCTCGAGGCGCCTGCGCTCAGCGCGGTACCGCGCGCCAACGAGGCCGAGAAATGGCTCGTGCGTCTGCACGACGCGATTCAGGAAAAAGTCACCGACGGTCGCATCGACGACGGCCGATCCGCGGCTGCGCAGGCGCTGGCGGCATCACGCCGACGCGCATTCGTTCGCCGCCCGAAAGCGACAAACCCCGGTGCTGGCGCCGGGGTTTGTCGTGCTCTCCGATGCGAGCGGGCGCGGGGCGTCTTACAGGCGATACAGGATCTGATCGGTCCAGAACCGCTCCAGCCGCTGCAGCGCCTTGTTGAGGCCGGCGAACTCGTCGGCATTGATGCCGCCGACCTGCTCGACGGTGCGCACGTGCTTCTTGTAGAGCTCGTCGACGATGTCGCGCACTGCACGGCCCTTCTCGGTCAGCTTGA
This sequence comes from uncultured Alphaproteobacteria bacterium, assembly GCA_963788095.1. Taxonomy (GTDB): domain Bacteria; phylum Pseudomonadota; class Alphaproteobacteria; order Rhizobiales; family Xanthobacteraceae; genus CAVTXS01. The sequence goes on from CAWBFP010000046.1 coordinate 41,085, forward strand.
TCCGGACCGAACGGCGATCGACGCGCGAGCGCTGGTGATCGAGGAAGCCAATCTCGACGAGCTTCTTCAGATTGTAGGACACGTTCGAGCCGAGATAGTAACCGCGCGTACGCAGCTCGCCCGCGGTCAACTCCCTGTCCCCGATGTTGAACAGCAGCAGCGCCTGCACCGCGTTGATGTCGGCGCGGCCACGGCGATCGAACTCATCCTTGATGACGTCGAGTAGACGCCGGTGCAACCGCTCCACCAGCGTCAAGGCCTCGAGGTACAGCGGCTGAATATGATCGAAACGCGCCTGACGATCGGCCGGTTCGACCACCTTGGCTACAGTCTTCATGGTTGACGCCCTTCTTGATGCCTTAGGATTTTTTTGTAACGACGAGGCCCTGCTCCTCATCATGCGCGGCACACTAGCGGCGACGCTCTAAGATCGGCTTAAATTCTAGAATAAAGATTGGGTTTATCTGTAATAGTGAACGGTGAATGACCATCGATTGCTAATGAAATTCGAGGCGATCTATTTACCGTTCTGAAACTGCGACAGGCGCCTCACGTGCCGCGCAGAAACCGGATGATCCCGGAGAAGTCGATGCCCGCGCCGTCCCCGTCCTGTACGAAGCGCTCATAGACGGCGGCGGCGCCCGCTCCCATCGGGGTTGCGACGGCGGCACCGCGGGCGGCGTCTTGCGCGAGCTGCAAATCCTTGAGCATCATCGCCGCTGTAAAACCAGCTTGATAGTCGCGGTTGGCGGGCGATGTCGGCACCGGGCCGGGAACCGGACAATAGCTGGTCATCGACCAGCACTGACCGGAGGACTTCGATGAAATGTCGAACAGCCTCTGGGCGTCGAGCCCGAGCTTTTCGGCAAGCAAGAAGGCTTCCGAGACCGCGATCATCGACACGCCGAGAATCATGTTGTTGCAGATCTTGGCCGCCTGGCCGTTGCCGGATCCGCCGGCATGCACGATCGTTTTTCCCATCGCCTCGAGCAAAGGCGTTGCTTGCGCGAATGCACTCTCGCTGCCGCCGACCATGAAGGTGAGCGTTGCGGCCTGCGCGCCGGCGACGCCGCCGGAGACCGGCGCGTCGATCATGGGCAGGCCCTTGGCCTCGGCCGCGGATGCAACCGTACGCGCGCTCTCGACGTCGATCGTGGAGCAATCGATCAGCAGAGTGCCGGCCTTCGCGTTCTGCAGCACGCCGCCGGTGTCGAGATAGACGGCGCGCACGTGCTGTCCCGCCGGCAACATGGTGACGACGATGTCGGCCTGCGCGGCCACCGCGTCAATGGTGCCGGCAGCGGCGCCGCCTGCGGCGATGACCCTGTCGACTGCGGCAGGCTGCAGATCGAATCCGTCCAGCTGATGGCCGGCCTCGATCAGATTGAGGGCCATCGGCAGCCCCATATTGCCGAGTCCGATGAAGCCGATCCGCGCCATGGTTGCGACTCCTTTTCGGCCGCGACCTAGTCCGGCCGCTCGCGCGCGGCCATGATCGCCAAGCCGAGATAGCCGGCGATCGCCGCCACCTCGAGCAATACCACCCAGATCTGTCCGCCGTAGATTTGCGGGAAAACGATCTCAACGGCCGCCATCGAGCTTGCTGCCGTCAACCAAACCACGCCACCCCAGACCGCCGCAAGCCACAGCCCGACCGCCGCCACCAGGTCGATGATGGCGAAGAAAACAGTCGCCGCCTTCCAGGACATCGGCGCCAGCTCGAACGTGGAATCGGCGCCATCGCCGACGCCGACCACGAGGCTCCAGTGATAAAGGCCCTTGAGCATCGACACCACGGCAAGCACCCGCACATAGAAAATGAGCCAGCGCGTCCAGGGCGCCTCCGCATCGGCAGGAGCCTGCGGGTCGAGCGCATGCAGCGGGTCGCTCATGGCAGCTCCAGCTCCGTCGACCCGAGCGGCGCAAAATGCCGCTCGACTTCGCCCTCCCGAACCTCCGCGAGGCGCGCCGGCTGCCATGCCGGCTTCTGGTCCTTGTCGATGATCACGGCCCTTACGCCCTCGTAGAAGTCATGCCCGTGGATGATGCGCGAAACGATGCGGAACTCGGCGCGCATGCAGTCGGTAAACGACCAGGCCTTGCCGCCGCGGACCTGCGCAAGCGCGATCTTCAGGCTTGTGGGGGACTTAGCACGGATCAACGCCGCCGTGGCGCCGGCAAAGCCGGCATGCTCGCCGCGCGACACGGCCTCCCGGTCGAGGTCGGCGAGAATGTCCTCGACGCGAGCGCTGGCGAAAAGACGATCGACCGCGGCGCGTCGCACCGTGAGCGTGCCCGCGGCGGCGGGCTCCGCAAAGGCGCCGAGCAGCGCGTCGACGGGCACGGTGCCAAGCAGTCCGTCGAGGAGCTCGCGCCAGCGCGCCGACGGCACGTGATGGGTCGCAACGCCGACCGCGACCGCATCGCCGGCCTTGAGCCGCTCACCGGTCAGCGCGCAATATGTGCCGGCCTCCCCCGGCAGGCGCGGCAGGAACCAGGTCGCGCCGACGTCGGGGAAAAAGCCGATGCCCACTTCCGGCATCGCGAACTGGAAGCGGTCGCCGGCGATGCGGTGCGAACCGTGCACCGAGACGCCGACGCCGCCGCCCATGACGATGCCGTCGATCAGCGCCACGTATGGCTTCGGGTAGCGCTTGATCAACGTATTGAGGGTGTATTCCTCGCGCCAGAACCGCAACGCCTCGACGTGGCGGCCCGACTCGCCCGAGCGCATAGAGCGCGCGAATATCCCCGCCGGCCGAGAACGCGCGCTCGCCAGCCGCGGTAACGATGACGCGGGTCACCGCCGGATCTTTTGCCCATTCGCCGAGCTTGGCGGCAAGCAGGCGCACCATGTTGTGGGTGACCGCGTTGAGTGCCTGCGGCCGGTTGAGCGTCACCACGCCGGCCGCACCGCGGCGCTCAAACAGGATCTCGGAATCGGTGGCCATGAGCGGCGCTGATGTGGAAAGCGTGATGCGACAAGCCCTTACTGCGGCCTTTCGGCAACCTCCGTCAATCCTCATGAGCGCCCGGCTGGACCGCCGACGAACCACCCACGGCGTCGAAAAGCCGCGTCGGTTGAACCATTTGGCTGCCGGCGTGTTACCAGCCATCCCGTCCCTAGCTCGGTGCAGGAATCATGGACGCGCCCGTTGCCCCCAAACAGGTGGAGCAGAGCCAGCTGCGGTCGCTGACCCAGCGCTTCTGGCGCACCGCGCATGGCTTTTGGACCGGCGATCAGCGCCGAGTCGCCTGGATCATGACGGCGAGTTTGATCGGGCTGATCGTTCTGCAAACCTTCATTGCGTACCAACTCAACGTCTGGAACCGCAATCTCTTCGACGGCTTGGAGAGGAAGGATGCCGGGGTGGTGCTGTGGCAGGCGATCGTCTTCGTGCCACTGGCTATCGCCGGGATCGTGATCGCCGTTTCCATCGTCTACGTGCGCATGCGGCTGCAGCGCCGCTGGCGCGCGTGGCTCACCGAGGCGCTCGGAGACCGGTGGCTGAACAAGGGGCGGTACTACCAGCTCAACTTCATCGGCGGCGATCATGCCAATCCGGAGTACCGGCTGGCCGAGGACATGCGGGTCGCCACCGAAGCCCCGGTCGATTTGGCGACCGGAGTGCTGACCGCGTTTTTGACGGCCGCCACATTCATCGGCGTCCTGTGGGTGGTGGGCGGCGCCATCACCGTCGACTTGAGCGGCCGCGAGATCCGCATCCCCGGATATCTCGTCATCGCCGTGGTGCTCTATTGCGTGATCATCAGCACCAGCATGACGTTCATAGCCCGCAGCTTCATCCCGGCGGCGGAAGCCAAGAACCAGGCCGAGGCCGAGTTTCGCTACGCGCTCACCCGGCTGCGCGAGAACGGGGAGAGCATCGCCATTCTCGGCGGTGAAACGGAGGAGCGCGCCGGTCTCGCCAAGCTTCTGGCTGCCGTGATCACCGCCTGGGCACGGATGGCCGGGCAGTACATGCGCACCATGGCGGTGTCGCACGGCAACTTCGTGGTCGCGTCGGTCATTCCGGTGATCCTGTGCGCGCCCAAATATCTCGCCGACAGCATGACATTGGGCGAGGTCATGCAGGCCGCCGCGGCGTTCATTCAAGTCCAGTATGCGTTCAACTGGATCGTCGACAACTATCCCAAGATCGCCGAATGGACCGCATCGGCGCGGCGCGTCTCCGGCCTCATGGTCTCGCTCGACCATCTCGACAAGCTCGAGCAGGACGGGACGATCAGCGCGATCAAGCGACTCGAGGCCGACGGCGCTGCCATCAGCCTGCGCAACCTGTCGGTGGCGCTGAGCACCGGCAAGGTCGTCGTTGACGACGTCGACGTCAATGTCGATCTAGGCGAAAAAGTGCTGTTGGCGGGCGAATCCGGCTCGGGCAAGAGCACGCTGGTGCGGGCGATCGCCGGCCTGTGGCCGTGGGGCGAGGGCGAGATCGTCACCCGGCCCGGCACGCGCCTGTTCCTGATGCCGCAAAAGCCCTACTTGCCGCTCGGCACCTTGCGGCGCGCCGCCAGCTATCCGATGCCGGCAGAGGAAGTGGATGAAGAGGCCCTGCGGCAGGCACTGTCCGACGTCAGCTTGGAGCATCTCGCCGACCGGCTGGACGAAGAGGACGTGCGATGGGCCGACGTGCTCTCGGGCGGCGAGCAGCAGCGCCTTGGTCTGGTGCGGCTGCTGCTGCACAAACCGGACATCGTGATCATGGACGAATCGACGTCGGCGCTTGATCCGGAAGGGCAGGCGAAGGTGTTCGAGCGATTGGGCGAGCGGCTGCCGAAGACGGCGGTGATCAGCGTCGGACATCGGCTGGAGCTCGAGGCCTTCCATGACCGCAAGCTCAAGCTGGTGCGGCAAGAAGGCGGTGCGACGCTGGTTCCGAGCGATGCGCTCGGACCGCCGGTCAACCTGATGACGCTGATGATGAAGCGCTGGCGCGGGCCGCGCAACCGCAAGGTGGCGGATGCAGCAGCCTGACTCGCCAAGCCGCATCGCCCGCTTGATCACACGCGGGATCACTCGAACGAAGCGAAACCGATCAGCAGCGCTCCGTGGAAGGACATGGGTTTTCGCCGGCTCTCAGCCGATCCTGCGGACTACTCCGTCGGCGGCCAGGCGACCGGCCGTTCCATGATCTCGTCGTAGGTGTATGGGCACGCTGGCGGAAGCGCGTCTTCATCCAAGTCGGCTTCGCCGGCGGCTTCGATACGGGCAACTTCGTACGCCTCGTTGATCGCTTCCGCGACAAGCGGCTTGAGACCGGGGCTCTTGCGCAAGACCTTCAAGACATGCTTGCGCTGGATGCGAACGCTCAGATGCCAGCTACGCGAGCCGCTGCAGCGGCTGATGATCCCATTTCAGCAGATGCAGCAGAATGATACGGAGAGCGCTTTCCAGCTTGTCGTATTGTTCACTGCCCACGTCGTCGAGCTCCTGCGCGATGTTCCTGGCGTCGGCTTCGGTCACGCGTCCAGCGCTCAGGAGAGCTGCCTGCTCGACCGCCCAGCTATAGAGATCATCCTCGTAGCGTGCGCGCGAGGAGGCGCCTGTCGCACGCTGCTTCGTGGCGGTATCGGAAGGGTCGTCCATGGCGACGACCTCCATCGTTCCTGGGCGTCAGTTCCCGAGCATATCGCGGCTGACGATCAGCCGCATCACCTCGTTGGTGCCTTCCAGGATCTGGTGCACGCGCACGTCGCGCAGCACGCGCTCGATCGGGTGGTCGCGCAGGTAGCCGTAGCCGCCGTGCAGCTGCAGGCAGCCGTTCACGGTCTCGAACCCGACGTCGGTCGCAAACCGCTTGGCCATGGCGGCGAGCCGGGTGGCGTGCGGCTCCTTGGCGCCGACCGCGAGCGCGGCGCGCCAGAGCATCAGCCGCGCCGCCTCCAGCTCGGTCGCATAGTCGGCCACGCGGAAGCGCAGCGCCTGAAAGTCGGCGAGCCGGGCGCCGAACTGCTTGCGCTCGCGCATGTAGGCGAGCGTGCGGTCGAGGCAGAACTGCGCGCCGCCGAGCGAGCAGGCCGCGATGTTGAGCCGGCCGCCGTCGAGCCCCGCCATCGCGATCTTGAAGCCCTGGCCCTCCTCGCCGATGCGGTTTGCGACCGGCACCCGGCAGTTCTCGAACATCACCATGGCGGTCGGCTGCGATTTCCAGCCGAGCTTCTTTTCCTGGGCGCCGAACGTGAGCCCGGGCGTGCCGTTCTCGACCACGATGCAGGAGATGCCCTTCGGCCCCGCCTCGCCGGTGCGCACCATGCACACGTAGACGTCGGAGACACCGCCGCCGGAGATGAACGCCTTGGCGCCGTCGAGCACGTAGTGGTCGCCATCGCGCCGCGCGCGCGTCTTCAGGCTGGCGGCATCGGAGCCCGCGTCCGGCTCGGTCAAGCAGTAGCTGGCGAAATGCTCCATGGTGCAAAGTTTCGGCAGGAAGCGCCGGCGCTGCGCGTCGCCGGCGAATGCGTCGACCATCCAGGCCGCCATGTTGTGGATCGAGATGTAGGCGGCGGTCGAGGTGCAGCCCTGCGCCAGCTCCTCGAAGATCAGCGTGGCGTCGAGCCGGGTCAGCGCCGAGCCGCCGACGTCGTCCTTGACGTAGATGCCGCCGAACCCGAGCGCCGCCGCCTTGCGCAGGGTCTCGACCGGAAAGATCTCGCCTTCGTCCCAATCGCGGGCCGACGGCATCATCTCGTCGCGCGCGAACGTGCGCGCGGTTTCCTGGAAGGCCCGCTGCTCGTCGGAGAGCTCGAAGTCCATAGGCTCGCAAACCCTTGCCGAGGTTCCCGATTACCAAGTCGTGATGGCACCGCGCAACGGGATGCGGGAACATTGCTCCGCAACCGATGTCTAATCCGTGCGACGGTGCGCTTGCCGAGTAGGCCCGGGGAATTTCACCCCGAGCCCCTCACAGAACCGGACTTAAGCCTCTCGACTTATCCGGCTCGTGCCACCGCTTGAAGGCTGCCGCCTTCCATTGAACACCGGGTTCCTCCCGTTGCCGGTTGACCCGAGCCAAATGGCGATGACCCGCTCCCTTCGCTCCACGGGCATTGCCCCGCTTCATCGCTACTACGAAGCAGTCCGTCCCTATCTGGCGCATCGGTACTTTCGGCCTCGCGGTTTGAGCCACTTGTGCCTTTTCCCTTGCCATCGCCGTCTAGGTTCTCACGTTCCATACAAGAGCCTGGTTGAGCTTCGCGCCGCCTATATGCCGGATGCCGCTCAGGCAGGCTTCAGGGTTCTCCCGAGCTGATCCCGGAGGAAGGGTCACCCCCCGGTTTTGACATCGCCTAATCCGCTTTCGACACTTCATCGGCGGTTCGCTTGCGCTCGCCTCTCTCAACCTCGCCTGCCGGAATCATGTCCCGACTTTTCCGCAACGTTCACCACCATCGCTTTTGACGACAGCAGCTTGCGGTGGCTTGAGATCAACACCTGATTGCCGACCTCGAAGGGCCCTCCTTCATCTCTCGTACAGTTGCGCACCACCGTTTGGATCGGCGATGCTCGTGACACAAGACCCAGGCGGACGCTTCAGGAGGACAGCATGGCTCAAAACGAAGGCAAGGCCGGCGATTCCGATTTGACCAAGGGCGTGCCGCTCGCGGCGCTCAACGACGGCGGAATGATGCCGGGACGCGTCGACGACGAAGAGGTGCTGCTGGTCCGGCGCGGCGACGAGGTGTTCGCCATCGGCGCCCATTGCACGCCACTACCACGGGCCGCTTGCCGAGGGTCTGCTGGTTGGAGACACGCTGCGCTGTCCCTGGCACCATGCGGCCTTCGACCTGCGGACCGGCGAGGCGGTGCGGATGCCCGCGCTCAATCCGCTGCCGTGCTGGAACGTCGAGCAGCGCGACGGCAAGGTTTTCGTGACGAGCCGGAAGGCCGTTGCGAAACGCTCCCTGGCGCGCGCGGCAGAAGGCACCGCGGCGCCGCGGCGCATCGTCGTCGTGGGCGGCGGCGCCGCCGGCTACGCCGCGGTCGAAATCCTCCGCCGCGAAGGCTACCAGGGCGACCTGGTGATGGTCAGCAGCGACGATACGGCGCCGGTCGACCGACCGAACCTGTCCAAGGACTACCTCGCCGGCAACGCCCCGGAAGACTGGGTGCCGCTGCGCTCCGACGACTGGTATCGCGACAACGGGATCGACCTGCGGCTCGAACACGAGCGCGACCGGCATCGATCCGCGCTCCCGCAAGGTCGTCCTCGCCGACGGCGCCGAGCTGACCTACGACCGGCTGCTGCTCGCGACCGGCGCCGAGCCGGTGCGGCTCAGCGTGCCGGGCGCGGATCAGCCGCAGGTCTTCACCTTGCGGACGCTGAGCGATTGTCGCGCGATCATCGGCGCCGCCCAGGATGCCAAGCGCGCGGTCGTGATCGGGGCGAGCTTCATCGGGCTCGAGGTCGCCGCCTCGCTGCGCGCGCGCAAGCTCGAGGTCGATGTGGTCGCGCCCGAAAAGCGGCCGTTGGAGAAAGTGTTCGGCCCCGAGATCGGGGATTTCGTGCGGTCGTTGCACGAGGAGCACGGCGTCGGCTTCCATCTTGAGAACACGGCGACGGCGATCGACGGCAAGCGGGTCGACGCTCAAGAGCGGCGGGACGATCGAGGCGCGATCTGGTGGTGGTCGGCATCGGCGTGCGCCCGCGCACCACGCTGGCCGAAAAGGCCGGGCTGGCAATCGACAACGGCGCGTCCGTGAATCAATACCTGGAGACGAGCGCGCACGGGAATCTTTGCCGCCGGCGACATCGCGCGCTGGCCCGACCCCCACTCCGGCGAAAACATTCGGGTCGAGCATTGGGTCGTGGCGGAGCGCCAAGGGCAGGCGGCCGCGCTCAACATGCTGGGCGAACGGGTGCCCTTCACCGACGTGCCGTTCTTCTGGAGCCAGCATTACGACGTGCCGATCAACTACATCGGGCACGCGCAGAAGTGGGACCAGATCGAGGTCGACGGCGACATTGCGGCGAAGGACTGCCTGGTGCGCTACCGGCGCAATGGCCGCACGTTGGCGGTCGCGTCGATCTATCGCGACCTCGCCAACCTGAAAGCCGAGGTCGCGATGGAGCAGGGGCAAGCCGCCTAAGCCTCGGAGGTGTCCGGAGCGCTACCAGCGCGGCTCTGGCCGTTGAACACCGGAACGGCTAAGAAGGGCGCTCGTCCGGGGAGACGCCGCCATGGCCATCAAATTCGGCCGCCCGATCGAAAGCCGCACCCGCTTCGTGCCTCTCGCGCCGGAAACGCCCGCGACACGCGCGGACAAGCTCGACCTTGCGGTCCGCATGCGCCGCAACCGCCGTGCCGAATGGGCGCGGCGGATGGTGCGCGAGCATGTGCTCACGACCGACGATTTGATCTGGCCGCTGTTCATCGTCGACGGCTACGACACGCGCTTGCCGGTCGCCTCGATGCCGGGGGTCGAGCGCCTCACCGTCGATCAAGCGGTGCGCGAGGCCGAGCGCGCCGCCGGGCTCTCGATCCCATGCCTGGCGTTGTTTCCCTATACGGATCCCGCCCTGCGCGACGCCGACGGCACCGAGGCCCTCAATGCCGACAACCTGGTGTGCCGCGCCATCCGGGCGATCAAGCAGGCGGTGCCCGAGATCGGCATCCTGTGCGACGTCGCGCTCGACCCCTACACCAACCACGGCCACGACGGCCTGATGCGCGACGGCGTCATCGTCAACGACGAGACCGTCGCGGTGCTGGTGAAGCAGGCGCTGGTCGAGGCGGAGGCCGGCTGCGACGTCATCGCGCCCTCCGACATGATGGACGGCCGCGTCGGCGCGATTCGCGGCGCGCTTGACGCGGCCGGCTTCGCCGACGTGCAGATCATGGCCTATGCGGCGAAATACGCCTCCGCGTTCTACGGGCCGTTCCGCGACGCCGTCGGCTCGAACGCGACGCTCACCGGCGACAAGCGCACCTACCAAATGGACCCGGCCAACACCAACGAGGCGTTGCGCGAGGTCGAGCTCGACATCGCCGAAGGCGCCGATATGGTGATGGTGAAGCCCGGCATGCCCTACCTCGACATCGTGCGGCGCGTGAAGGACGCGTTCGGCATGCCGACCTTCGCCTACCAGGTGTCGGGCGAGTACGCGATGATCATGGCGGCGGCGCGCAACGGCTGGCTCGACGGCGACAAGGCGATGATGGAAAGCCTCACCGCCTTCAAGCGCGCCGGCGCCGACGGCGTCCTGACCTATTTCGCTGCCGCGCGTGGCGGAGAGGCTGAGGGAGACAAAGCGATAGCGCATCAAGGACGCTGGGGAGCGCCTTGCCTCTATCGACCCCCGGATCGTGCGTTGCGGGACCGGAACATCCTCGGTTGTCGCGGACAGCCCGTTCATCGCGATGGACCTTGAAGGGCGTTCTCGAAGTGGCTCGTCCGACTGTGATCAGTGCCGCCCATGCCATCCCTGACGCTCTGTGGCTGATCGCGCGGGTCCAGCATCTGCGATGCCGTTCTCGACTATCGGCTGGAGGCGGGGACACTTCACCGTTGGCGCGTGAGTTAGCTGTACGCGGCATACCATTTGTTTCAGGCCAGTGACCCGCTCAGCGTTGCACGCGAGCACCCGACGCGATCGTTATTCGAAGCCTTTCCGGACTGACCAACTCCCATCGGCTCTCCAACCCTTGCTCAGCGGCCGGCAGGAGGCTACACGCACTATTCATTCACGCACAAAGCTGCATTCAGAGTTGTTTTCGGCCGAGCATGAGCAGCCCATGTCTCCCAGTGGCCCGACCAAGCCGGTGGTAGAGAACCCTCCCCGTGGGGAGGGTCGGGCCGAGACAGGCGAACGTGCGCTGCGGCTGCGCATTCGTCAGCAAGAAATATTGGCCGAACTCGGGGTGACGGCCCTGAAGGGAACTCCGTTTATGGAGACACTCGGCGAGGCTGTGCGTCTTTCGGCGGAGGGCCTGGAAGCCGAATTCAGCAAGGTATTGGAGTATATCCCGGCGGAAAATCGGTTCCTGATGGTTGCGGGAGTCGGCTGGGACGAGGGCCTCGTCGGTACGGCCAGTGTCGGGGCCGACCTTGCGTCGCCGTCAGGCTTCGCGCTGCGGACCGGCAAGCCGGTGATCTCGAACCACCTTGAGAGCGAGGAGCGCTTCAGGACTCCCGAGCTGCTTGCCGCCCACGGCGTTCGGCGCGCCATGAACGTTATCCTGCAGGGCGACGGAACGCCCTACGGCGTGCTGGAAGTGGACAGTCGATCGGAAGGGGAGTTCAGCGAACACGACATCGCGTTCCTGCAGGGAGCGGCCAATATTTTGGGTATGGCCATCGAGCGGCAGCGCCAAGAGCGCGCGTTGACGGCGGCGCTTGAGCGCCAACAGGTGCTTCTGAAGGAGATCAATCATCGTGTGAAGAACAGCCTGCAGCTGGTCGCCGGCATGCTGAGGCTCCAGGCGGGAGATGACCCGCAGGTCGGGCAACGATTGCAGGAGGCGTCGAGCAGGATCATGGCAATCGGGCGCGCCCATGACCGGCTCTATCGCAGCCCGGAAGTCGAGAAAATCGAACTCGCCGACTATCTGTCGGATATTTGCCACGACCTGAACGAGAGCACACCTAATTGCGATGTCCAGTTCGAGGCCTCGGAACCGTTCTTGATCAACACAGACCAAGCGATCGGCCTTGCACTCGTTGTAACCGAACTGGTTGCTAATGCGGCCAAGCATGCCTATCCCGATCGCCGGCACGGCTTGGTGTGGGTCCGCTTGGCGCGTGGCGATGGTGAGATCGCCAAGATTTCAGTCAGGGATGAGGGAGTTGGCCTGCCCGCTGATTTTGAGGCCGACAAGAAAATCGGTTTTGGCATGCGCGTTGTCAGGGCATTGACGAAGCAGACGCGAGCGCAACTGCGCATCGAGCGGCGCACGCCCGGGACCGAATTCGTTCTCGAGATTCCTCCAAACGCGAACGGGGCCATGTCTGCGGACTGACGGCCTCAAGTGCGAGCAGCGCGATCAATTCGCGGCCGGCGCGGCAAGCCACGCAGGACAACCTCCTGGAGCGCAGCTAGTCGATGACGAACCCAACGCGCACGTTGCGACGCCAGAAGTCGTAGGAAAACCACCCGTAACCACCGTCCGCCCACGAGCGGCCCCAGGAGTTCTGGATCCGGAAGGCGCGACGTGCGTCGTCGTATCCGACCGCAAGCATGGCGTGCCCTGCGAGGAGATTGTCGTCCGCGTCGAGGACCGCGTCTCCAGCCAGCGCCCGCATCCTCAGGCCGGTTCGCATCGCGAAGATGACCGGTACGCCGCGGGCGAGCTGCTCCTTGGCCCTGTCGATATCGCTGGCATCGAAGCGGCTCCACCCTTTGATGCGGAAGCCCGCCGCCCGTTGTCGCTCGGCGTCGGTCGGGCGCCGGCCGCACCAGCCGGCGTCGAAGGCGAATTCCTCGATTGGGAGCGCGCCGGCGCTGCGCAGGAAATCCAGCGTTCGGCTGATGCTCGTGCCGCTACGGCAGAAGCGGTTGCCCGACACCTGATTGTAGGTGAACGAAGGACTAAGCGTTACGCCCGTCCCCATTCCGGCCCGACGCGCCGCGTGCGAAGCCGCCGCATAGGTCACCGCCCACGACACGCAGCTGTCGGTATCGGCCTGATTGCGCGGCGGTGGAATCGTCGACGACAGATCGACTTTGGGCGGCAGTGGCGCGCGCAGCTCCGGCGGATCGGGAAGATTCCGCAACTCGTCCAGCGTTTCGACGACTGCGCCCTGGGCGCCCGCAACAGCGGGCATCAGAAGGAGCAACAAGGCGGCCGCGAGAGCGCGGGCCGCAGCAACTGATGCAGCCTGATCGCGTGGCGATGCCCTGATCATCGGCTCGCCTCGGTGCGCCGCTGCGGCAGCACGACGCGATCGTTCACGGCATAGATGAAGCACGGATATGCGGGGTCGCCCTCGTTGCACGCAGCAAGGGCCTTGGCCTCGGCCTCGGCGACACTGCTGCCGGTCCCGACGCGAATCCGCGCCGGCCAGGGCGCAATCACCATGGCTTTCGGATCCGGCAGCTTGGCATACTCGACCAACACCTTGTTCTTGTCGGGGTCGATCTGGAATGGAACCATGTCGACGCGGTAGACGCCCTCGTAGCGCAACCGCGGCATGTCCCGCTTCGGCGCCGCGTGCGGGTCGGGCGCGCGCAAATCGCCGTTCGAGGCGATGAGCACGCATGGCTGCGCATACATGAGTTGGCAGCCTTCGAGCGCCAACTGCTCCGCCAGCGAGGCCGACCGTATATTCACGCGTCGGTAGGCGCGTCCGCTTTCGATTTCAATTGCCAGCGCCTTCTGCGCGGCTTCCTTGGCATAAACTTCCGCGACACTGGTGCGAGCTACATCCGATACCGCCTCGGCGATCGTCTTGGCCGCCCTGCGTGGCTCGCTCAATCGTTGCGGGAGCACAACGTGGTTGCCGACCGCATACAGCAAGCACGGGCCATCTGCTCCCTTGCGGCCCGGATCGGCGTTGCAGTCTGCCAGCGCTCGGGCCTCGGCGGTGCGCTGGTCGGCGGCACCCGTGCTGGTAAAGACGCGACCCCAGGGATGAATGGCCATAGCTTTCGGGCTGGCGGTTGTCCCGTATCCTGCGACGTCCGATCGTTGCCGCACGTTCGCCGATACGAATGGCATGCGCGACGGGTCGAACTGCCCGTCGTAGCGCACGCGCGGCATATCCCGGTCCTGCGAGTTGCCGCCCGCCGGCTGGACCTTGTCGTTGACAGCCAGAAGTACGCAGCCGTGTCCGTAGCGAACTTGACACGCCTCCAGGGCATTCTGCTCGGCGGCTCCCGCGCTCTCCCCACCGGCCCGCCAGGCGTTCGGGCCTTGTGACGACACCACCTGGGCCTTGTGAGGGGCGCGGAATCCCTCATAGCGCACGGCAACTTCCTCGCGCCGTTGCGCCGACATCCCCGGCGCGAGCACCGCAAGACGCGCCAGCAGCGCGTCCCTGGCCTCGCGCGAAAGGGGCGCCGCCGGCGCCCGCACGGTCTGGCCCGGACCGGCGGGAGGCGGGTCGGGCGGCGGCGGCGCCGCTTCGGGCGTAGCCGAGGGCGTCGATGGCCCGGCCGACGGCGCCGGCCGCCCTGGTGCGGCCGCAGCCGTCTGCAGCTGGTTGAGGCGATTGCGCGCAATCTCCGCAAACACCCCCTTCGGGAAGCGTGCCAGATACGCGCGCAGATCGGCCGGATCGCGGCTGTTCCTGACCGTGTCCCAGAACAGCGCCTCCATGTCGGCCGGCGCAGTCGCCGGACCCGCGGGAGCGGCGGGTGCCGCGGTGGCGGCCGCCGCGCGGAAGTAGAAATCGCCCTCGAGGGCGGAGCTGTCCCACGGCAACTGTTTCCCCTAGTCGCGTCGCGCACCTCGCGACGAACCTCGGAGAGTATCCTGCGCACTTCCAGCCCGGGCGTTTCGATGTGTCGCAACAGCGCGGCGGTGAACGGGCTGTTGGGTCCGGCCCCGTCCTGCGCCACTGTGCCGGGCGCGGTCGAGAAAGCGACAAACGTCCCGGCTACGGCATCGACACGGCCGAGCCCACGCGTCGGCACCTCGCGGGTCCCGGTGCCGAGCTTCATCCGAAACGGATTCTCGCGGCACGCATCCAGAAACACGAGCGATACCTTTGAGCGCCCTGCCACCTGTTCCAGAACGGAATCGAGGTCCAGAGCCTCGAAGCGCAGGTCGAGCGCGGTCTGCAATTCGGCCGAGGTCGGGATCAGCCAATTGCGCCCGCCGACTTCCAGCGCGTGCCCCGCGTAATAGAACAGGCTCGCGTCCGCGCCCTGCGCGCGCTGGCCCCAGCGGCGCACCGCCCCTTCCATGGCGCTCCGGTCGGGATCAAGGACGGTTTCCACCTGGAAGCCGAGCCGCTCGAGCGCGCCCGCAATGGCCCGAGCATCGTTCTGCGTATTCGCAAGCTGCGGCGCATGCCGGTAGGTCGCGACGCCGATCACCAGTGCCACGCGTCGCTCCTCCGCCGGGGCGACATTCCACCCGGCAGTCAGGAGCGCGAAGGCGCCCCACATGAAAGACCGCAAGCCCCACATGATCGCGATCGCTCCGGCATGAATTGGCGAATCGTAGCGAATAGTGAATAGTGAGTAGTGAGTAGCGAGTAGCGAATAGAGAATACAGCCTACGGGCAGCGGCGTCCTCACCATTCACCATTCGCTATTCGATTCGCTATTCGCTATTCGCCTAGCGGACCGCCGGCCGCCCGCTGCGTTCGCCCAATTCTCCGTCGAGCCAGGGGTCGTGATCGGCGAACTGATCGCCCGCCTCGACCACGCGCCAGAAGGTGTAGTCGGCCCAGTGCAGGATGGTGTTCTCGAGGCTGCGGACCAGGAGCTCGCCTTCGCCCGAATGGGCCGCCGCCATATGGGCGACTTCCTCAGGCAATCCAAGCGTCAGGCAGATATGGATGCCGAAATCCAGGGTGACGAAGCGACGGCATCCCGGTTGCGCGCGGGTCGGCCTTCCAGCGCTTGACGTTCTCGGGATCGAACTCCCAGACCTTGCCGATGTCATGACAGAGCGAGCCGGCGATCAAGAGGTCGCGGTCGTAGGAGAAATCCGGAAACAGGGAAGCCATCTCCTCGGCGATCTTCACCGCCATGCGGGTGACCGAGCGGATATGGTCGGCCTGCGTGCCGCGGCGCAACGGCCGTGAATCGTAGTTGCCTGACGGCTTCATGTCGCCGATGCGCGAAAAGCTGCTCGACGCGACCGCCGCCGCCCAGGCATCCGTCACCTTGCGCCTGAGCTCGTCATCCTTGATCCAGCCGATCTCCGGCATCTCCTCGCGCACGCGCGCGCGCTTCTGATCGTCGATCTCGACGCGCTTGCCGCGCAGGGTAACCGTGGTCGTCTCTGTCACTGAACGCCTCCCATGGCGAATGGTGAGTAGTGAATAGTGAGTAGTGAGTAGTGAATTTAGCACAGCCTACGAGCAGCGGCGTCCTCACTATTCACTATTCACTATTCACTATTCACTATTCACTATTCGCTATTCGCTATTCGCCCTTTACAAAACTTTACATTCCCGACGATGCGCCGAAACGGCCGGCTCCTAAGTTTGGCACGACCGGGCGATTGTGCCCGCCTCGCGACCCAAGGGAGCTTGCCCATGAGCACCGTCGAACCGTCTGCCCCTGCGCCGCCGCCCGCTGCGCCACCCCCTGCCCCACCGCAACCCCGCCGCAGCCGCCTGCGCCGCTTTCTGGTCGCCAGCGCGCTGCTGTTGACCGGCGGGATCATCGGCGCGGCCGCCCATTCCGCCGCCCATGGATTTGATCGCGGCTGGCGCCACGGCGGAGCGCCGGGCTGGTACTACTACGGCGGCGGCGACCCGCTCGAATGGCGCGGGGGGCCGCGCGACTTCGGTGGCCGCTTCTTCATGCCCGGCCGGATCGAGCGCGGCGTCGAGCGCGCGCTGTGGAGCGTCGACGCCTCGAGCGAGCAGCGCCAGAAGATCACCTCGATTCTGCAGCGCGCGGCCGACGAGCTCTACGCGCTGCGCGCCCAGCACCTGGAAGGGCGCCGCCAGATCCGCGACGCGCTCGCCGCTGCCACCATTGACCGCGGCCGGATCGAATTGTTGCGGACCGAGCAGATCAAGCTTGCCGATTCCGCCAGCAAGCGGCTGAGCGAAGCGATCACGGATGCGGCCGAAACGCTCAATGCGGCACAGCGCGGTGAGCTTGCCCGCCGTCTCGAGCGCTGGCAGCGCTGGCATCGAGGGTGACAGCAGCGCCGCCGCCGTCCGATACTGCCGGTCATGACGGCGCGCGTGCTCATCATCGATGACGACAAGCGCCTCGCCGGGATGGTCGTCGACTATCTCGGCGAGGCGGGATTCCGCGTGAGCGCGAGCGCGACCGCGCGCGAGGGCGAACAGCGGCTCAAGCGCGAACCGTTCGATGCCCTCGTGCTCGACCTGATGCTGCCGGATGGCGACGGGCTCGAAGTCTGCCGCCGCATCCGGTCAGACGTCGGATCTGCCGATCCTGATGCTCACGGCCCGCGGCGACGCCATGGACCGCGTGGTGGGTCTGGAGATCGGCGCCGACGACTACTTGCCGAAGCCGTTCGAGCCGCGCGAGCTGTTGGCGCGGCTGCGCGCGCTGCTGCGGCGTCGGGGCGCGGCGGCGGCGCCGCGCGACGTCCTGCGCTTCGGCCGCCTCGAGGTCGATCGCGGCTCGCGCCGCGTCAGCATCGACGGCGACGAGCGGCCGCTGACCTCCTACCAGTTCTCGCTGCTGGTCGCGCTCGCCGAGCATGCCGGGCGCGTCATGTCGCGCGATGCGCTGATGGACCTCGTCAAAGGCGAGGCGCTGGAAGCGTTCGACCGCTCGATCGACATCCACATTTCGCGGATCCGGGCGGCGATCGAGGACGACCCCAAGAAGCCGCGCCGCATCATCACGGTGCGCGGCGCCGGCTACGTGTTCGCGAGGGAGCAGGACCGCTAGTACCCAATGACACTGAAGCGTGACTTCAGCCCGTCGTCCCGCGGGTCGCGCTCGCGCAGCGCGAAGCGATGCGCTGCAGAACCGGGACCTTCACAAACGCATGCGTCTGCGACGGTCCCGCATCAGCGGCGCAGCGCTTCGCGCTGCACCGCGTGCGGGACACGAAAACGCGATTCCAGGTACTAGCGCGATGCGTCGGCTCTATCTGCAGTTCTACCTGACCATCGTCGCCATCCTGGTCATCTTCGTGGTCGCGGCCGGCGTGCTGTGGCGCATCGTCACCGACGAGTCGCGCTACGAGGAGACGTTCGCGTTCGCCGGCGAACTGGCGGCCGGCGTGCTGCCGCCGCTGGAGGCGCCGCGCGCGCGGCAGCAGGCGGCGCTCGATGCGATGCACGCGCGGCTGCGCGCCGACCTTGCGCTCTATGGGCCGGCCGGAACCCTCATTGCAGCGGCCGGACGGGCGATGCCGTCCTTCTCGGCGCTTCCGCCCCACTCCGGCTGGCTGCGCGGCGGTCCGGGCGGTCCGACTTGGCTGCTCCGTCTCGGGGATGGACGGGCGCTCGTCGTCCGGCTCGGCCGCGGCCCCTTCCGCCCGGGCGCATGGCTGCTGGCCGCGCTTGCCGCGATCGGAATTGCGGTTGCGATCGGCGCCTACCCGGTGGCGCGGCGGCTCACGCGCAGGCTGGAGCGGCTCAAGACCGGGGTCGAGCAGCTCGGCCACGGCGATCTCGCCGCGCGGGTGCGCATCGAGGGCAAGGACGAGGTGGCGGCGCTGGCCGCAAGCTTCAACCGGTCGGCCGAGCGGATCGAGGAGCTGGTGCGCTCCCACAAGATGCTGCTCGCCAACTGCTCGCACGAGCTGCGTACGCCGCTCACCCGCATCGCCATGGCACTCGCGCTTGCCGGGGAAGGCATCGACCCGCGCCGCCGCGAACAGCTCGAGGCCGACATCGCCGAGCTCGATCAGTTGATCGAGGAAATTCTGCTCGCCAGCCGGCTCGACGCCATCCAGGCGCCGGAGCGTAGCGAGAATGTCGACCTTCTGGCGCTGGCGGCGGAGGAAGCCGCGCGCGACGGCATCGTGGTCGAGGGCCAGCCGGTCGGCGTGCGCGGCGACCCGGCATTGCTGCGCCGGATGATCCGCAATCTCATCGACAACGCCCGCCGGCATGGCGGCGACGCGGCACCGGAGGTGCGCGTCGGCCGCGCTGGCGGCAATCGCGCCTCAATCGACGTCCGCGACCATGGACCGGGGATCGTTGACGGCGAGCGTGCGCGCATTTTCGAGCCGTTCTACCGCCCGGCAGGTTTTGCGGAGAGCGGCCGCGGCAGCGGCCTCGGCCTCGCCCTGGTCCGCCAGATCGCCCGCCACCACGGCGGCGACGTCGTCTGCGCGCCAGCCCACGGCGGCGGCAGCCGCTTCACGGTCGCCTTGCCGGCCGCCGATCCGTCCCGCGGAATGGCCTAGGCTTGGTCTAAGTCCAGCTCGGGGTCATCTGCGTAAAGGCACCGCCGCAGCGCCGGCTTCACGCCAACGCCACCAGCACGCAAATTACTGAGCCTTGATGCCCCCTAACTTGATCACCTTGCCCCATTTCTCAATCTCGTCGGCGATCAGCCTGGTCAAGTCGGCAGGCGAACCTGGGAGCGCCCACGCGCCCATCTCGGCAAGCCGTGCTTTGAGCCTCGGATCCGCAAGCCCCAGGTTGATTTCTCGATTGAGCCTGTCGACAATCTCAACCGGTGTATTCTTCGGCGCGCACACAGCGTTCCACGTGCTGGCCTCGTAGCCTGGCACAAAATCGCTCACCGTCGGCTGCTCGGGCAGCGCATCCGAGCGCGTGGACGTCGTGACCGCCAGCGCACGCAGGGTGCCGGCTCTGATGTGCGGCATCGACGACTGCAAGTTATCGAAGGAGACCTGGACTTGACCGGCGAGGAGGTCAGTGAGCATAGGGGCTGAGCCGCGATAAGGCACATGCTGCATGTCGATTCCGGTCATCAGCTTGAACAGCTCGCCGGACATATGGATCGACGTGCCCACGCCCGATGACGCCATGTTGATCTTGCCCGGATTGGCCTTGGCATATGCGATCAACTCGGGAACGGTCTTGGCCGGAACCGATGGATGAACCACCAAGACGTTGGGTGCACGGCTGATGGCGGCGATCGGCGCGATATCGCGGAAATTGTAGTTGAGCTTATCGTAGAGCGAGGTGCTGATCGCGTTCGCTACACTGCACAACAGGAGCGTATAACCGTCGGGGGGTGAGTTCAGGGCCGCCTCGCTGCCGATATTGCCGGCGGCGCCCGCCCGGTTCTCGACGATGACCGGCTGGCCGAGCCGCTCCGACAACCATTGACCAATCAGTCGCGCGCTGAGGTCGATCGAGCCGCCCGGTGGAAACGGCGCGACCAGCCGCACCAGCCGCGTCGGATAGGCTTGCGCTCCGGCAGCGCGCCAGAGCGTCGAAAGAATGGCACCACCTGCGGCCAAATGCAGGAATCCGCGGCGCCGAAGTGTCATGGATCCCCCCATGCTCAAGAATGCTACCGTTACCGCCGCGCCTTTCTGCCAATTCAAAATCCGAGTGCTGATAAACCCATCCAAAAAGGTGGCTGCAGAAAGCTGGTGGTCTGGCTGAGGTTAAACCACTGCCCGGTCAGACGGCAATGATGAGTCATGGTGTCGCAGTTTGGCGCATTGCGTCGCTCCCTGCTACGCAACGCTGGTGGCTATCCGAGACTGCGGCGATTGTCGTAGGTCAGCGGCCCGGCGCGTATGAGTTCGCGCCCTGCTTCAGCCCCGCAGGCTCCATCTCCGCAATGCACCGGCGGAGCGCGGCAATCAACTCGGCGGCTACAATAACCATCAAGGCCGGCTGGGATCGAAATGCTTCTTTAGCCGACGTCCGTACGCCCCATACTCCCGTTGGAACTGATCGAGTTTGGCCGCGTAGGCCGTGACGCGTTGCGCGAACCGGGTCTCGAACATGAACGCCATCGTGCCTTCCAGCTTGTGCGGCTCAAGCTTCGCATTGCTTGCGCCCTCAAACGCGTCTACGTCGGGACCGTGCGGCAGCATTGTATTGTGGAGCGACACGCCGCCCGGCACAAAACCCTGCGGCTTCGCGTCGTATTGGCCGTAGATGAGTCCCATGAATTCGCTCATGACATTCATGTGGTACCAAGGCGGCCTGAAGGTGTTTTCGGCGACCAGCCAGCGGTCCGGGAAGATCACAAAATCGATGTTGGCAGTACCGGGCGTCTCCGAGGGAGAGGTCAGGACCGTGAAGATCGACGGGTCGGCGTGGTCGAAAAGGATGGGGCCGACGGGCGAGTATTTCCGCAGGTCGTACTTGTAGGGCGCATAATTGCCGTGCCAGGCGACCACGTCGAGCGGAGAATGCGCGAGCTCGGTCACCCACAACGCGCCGCCCCACTTCACGTACATCCGTGACCGGGCGTCCCGATCCTCATAGGCGGCGACGGGCGTGAGAAAGTCGCGCGGGTTGGCAAGGCAGTTCGCGCCGATCGGGCCGCGCTCCGGGAGCGTGAACGCTCCACCGTAGTTTTCGCACAGGTAACCGCGGGCAGGCCCGTCCGTGAGCTCGACCCGGAGCTTGACGCCGCGCGGGATCATCGCAATCTCGCCCGGCTCGATGTCGATGAGGCCGAATTCGGTCGCGAGCCGAAGGCTCCCCTGCTGCGGCACGAACAACATCTCGCCGTCGGCATTGTAGAGGTGCTCATCGGCCATGGACCGAGTGACGAGATAGACGTGCGCGCCCATTCCGGCCTGGGTGCCCGCATCGCCGGCGGTCGTGATGGTGCGCACCCCCTCGACGAACGAAACCTTCTCGTTCGGGATCGGTATCGGGTCCCAGCGCATCGGCGCGATCGGGAGGTCAACTTCTGCACAGGGAGCCGTTCGCCACAGGCCGGCATCCGCCTTCTGAAAGCTGCCCCAGTGCTGCACCGTCGGCCGGATACGGTAGAGCCAGGAGCGCTCGTTGGTCGCGCGCGGCGCGGTAAACGGCGAGCCGCTGAGCTGCTCGGCGTAGAGGCCGTAGCCGCATTTCTGAGGGGAGTTGCGGCCAATCGGCAGCGCGCCGGGGAGCGCCTCGGTCTCAAATCCGTTTCCAAAGCCTGACATGTAGCCCGGCAGGAGGGCCGTCTGACCGGCTCGCGCGCGCTCGGCAGGGAAGCCCGCCGCGTTCTGAACGTTCATGACAAACCTCCGTTGGCCGCTTGACTAATGCGCTCGCCGTCGGAGAGCCGTCGTCCATTTTCAGGGACATGCGCTAACCGCCAACGGCATCCATCTCGACGAATACTTGTCCGTTATCGACGCGTGTATTGAATGTCCTGACCGGCGTCGTCGTAACTCCGCCGTCGGCCGCACCCGTTCGTATGTCGAAGAGTGCGAAATGAAGCGGGCATTCGATAAAGTTCTCCACCACGCACCCCTCGGACAGCGAGCCGCCCTGATGCGGACAGGCATCGCTGGTCGCGAAATAGCCGTCGGGCAGCTTGTAGAGAGCGAGACTCTGCCCGCCGCAGCTGACGCCGATCACGTCCTGCGAGTCGAACGCGGAGCAATTTGCCGCAAAAAGCCAAGGCATCTCCGGATCCGTTTCAGACCGCTTACCGCCGACCTACGGGCGCGCCGATGTGTCATCGCCCGCCTATTCGGCAGCGTCGGGGCGCAACACGCCCCGCCGGATTTGATCTTCCTCGATCGATTCAAACAGCGCCTTGAAGTTGCCCTCCCCGAAGCCGTCATCCCCTTTGCGCTGGATGAACTCGAAGAAAATCGGGCCGATCGCGGTCTTGCCGAAGCGTTGGAGCAGCACCTTGGTGAAGCCGCCTTCGACCACGCCTTCGCCGTCGATCAGAATGCCGTTCTTCTTCAAGCGCTCGACCGACTCGCCATGCTTCGGCAACCGGCGATCGACGCGCGAATAGTAGATGTCGTTCGGCGCCGGCATGAATTCGACGCCGCGGTCGAGCAGTGTCTCGATCGAAGCGTAGAGGTCGCGCGAACCAAGGGCGACGTGCTGGATGCCCTCGCCCTGGTATTGCTGCAGATACTCCTGGATCTGGCCCTTCTCGCCCGCGTCCTCATTGATCGGAATGCGGATCTTGCCGTCGGGGCTCGTCATCGCCCGCGAGTGCAGGCCCGTCAGCTTGCCTTCGATATCGAAGTACCTGATCTGCCGGAAGTTGAACAGGCGCTCGTAGAACGCCGCCCACTCGTCAAGGCGCCCGCGATAGACGTTGTGCGTCAGGTGGTCGATGTACCACAGCCCGGCGCCGGCTGGCTTTGGATCGCGCTCACCAAGCCAGTTGAAGTCGACATCGTAGATCGAGCCCTTCGCCCCATATCGGTCCACGAGATAGATCTGCAGCCCGCCGATGCCCTCGATCGCCGGGATGTCGAGCTCGTTCGGACCGACCGTGGTCTCGACCGGCTTGGCGCCGAGTGCGAGCGCGCGCTCATAGGCGCGCTTGGCATCGACGACGCGAAAGGCCATGGCGGGGGCCGAAGGCCCATGCTGCTCGGCAAACGTGGCCGCGAACGAGCCGGGGTGCGCGTTCAGGATCAGGTTGATCTCGCCTTGACGATACAGCGTCACGTTCTTGGAACGGTGCCTGGCGACGGCGCAAAGCCCATAGTCTTGAACAGGCGGTCGAGCTCTTGGGGCTGCGGATGACAGAATTCGACGAACTCGAAGCCGTCCGTTCCCATCGGGTTCTCGTCCGAAATGGCCGGCGGCGGGGCATCGTGCGGGAAGGGTCCCATTGGTCTCTCCGACTACAGAGGCTTCGCTGTATCAATCATTGGCCGGGAGGCGTTACGCGAGGTGTTCGGCGCGCATCGCCGGTTGCTTGGCGCGAACCGCCGCGGGCGGCTCGCGACCGACGACGCCATCCGCGAACAGCGCGTCGATCTCGTCTGGGGCGAATGGCAGATCCTGCAAAAGCGCGCTGGTGTCGGCGCCCACCTTCGGAGGGTCGGACCGGAGCTGGAGGCGCTTGCCGCCCAGCGTGATCGGTAGCGTCGGCGTTTTGGCAGTGCCGCCGGTCGGCAGCGCGATCTCGACCAATCCGCCGGAAGCGTTGAGATGCGGATCGTCAGCAAGCTCCCCGGGCTTTCGCACGGGAGCGAACGGAAGGCCCAGCCGCTCGAATGTCTCGTTGAGCTCAGCGAGCGGACGATTGCGGATCATCTCGGCAATGAGCGGCAGCAGCCACGGTCGGGCGGCCGAGCGATCGGTGTTGGTCTGCAGACGATGATCGCGCAGCCATTCTTCGCGGCCGAACTCGATGCAGAAGTCTTTCCACTGACCATCGCCGACGATGCCGACGAACAGCTGCGTGCCGTCGGCCGTGTCGAAGAGGTCGTAGACGGGCCACGGCCGTTCCTTGACCGACCAGGGTTCCGAAGGCTCGCCGGTGACGGCCTCGGCGAGCATCGCCTGCGCCATCAGGAACACATTGTTCTCGAACAGTGCCGCCTGCACCTCTTGGCCGCGGCCGTGCTCCTCGCGCTGACGAAGCGCCGCCTGGATCGCGATCACGCCAAACATCGCGCCCATGATGTCGTTGACCGAAGCGCCGGCACGCAACGGACGTCCCGGCAATCCCGTCATGTAAGCGAGCCCGCCCATCATCTGCACGACCTCGTCGAGCGCGGTACGGCGTTCGTAGGGGCCGGGCAGAAAGCCTTTCAGCGAGCAGTAGATCAGCCGGTCGTTGAGCCCTTTCACGAACTCGTAGTCGAGGCCCATGCCGGCCATCATCCCGGGACGGAAATTTTCGATCATCACGTCCCCGGAAGCAATGAGCTTCTGGAGCACCTCCATGCCGCGCGGAGTCTTCATGTCGACTGCGACGCTCTTCTTGTTGCGATTGAATGCCGTGAAGAAGCCGGCGGCCAGACCGGGCAGATAGCGCGTGCGGTCGCCGCGCGGCAGCGGCTCGACCTTGATCACCTCCGCGCCGAGCTCGGCGAGGATGAACCCACAGCACGGTCCCATGACCATCTGCGAAAATTCGATGACGCGAACGCCGGCAAGCGGCAGTCGGTCGGCAGAAGCGTTTGCGGTACGGTTGTTCATGTCAGGCAGCAGCCTCGGTCTGGGTGAAATAGGTCTTCGGCACACCGGCGCCTGCAAGCTTGCCGTAGAGGGTTTGTCCGGGCAGCCAATGGGCGAGCCGGCGTTGCGTCGCAAGCAGGCCGGCAAGATCGATGCCGGTATCCAGGCCCATCGCCTCCAGCATGAAGACGAGGTCCTCGGTGGCGACATTGCCGCTCGCGCCAGGTGCATGGGGGCAGCCTCCGAGGCCGCCGAGGGACGCATCGAACGAGCGAATGCCCACGTCGAGTGCCGCCACGACATTGGCCAACCCGGTTCCGCGCGTGTCATGGAAATGAGCGGAGTGCAGGCGTTCGCCGATTTTCGCGCGGACCTTACCGAAAACGCGCCGCACCTGGGCAGGATTGGCGTAGCCGACGGTGTCGGCCAGTCCGATCCGATCGGCACCCGCATCCGCACAGGCCTCCGCGACGCTCACGACCGCGTCTTCGCGGACCTCTCCCTGGATCGTGCAGCCGAAGGCGGTCGCGAGCCCGGCATCGATGCGAACGGGCTTTCCGCTTTCGTCGCGCAGCCGGCAAATCTCGCGAAGCTGGGCGACCATCTCGATCGGTGTCCGCCGGACGTTGGCCATGCTGTGCGCATCGCTGACGGAGATCGGGATCACGATGGTGTCGACGCCGGCTTCGATCGCGGCGGCCGCACCCTTGAGGTTCGGCACCAGCGCGGTCACCGAAATGTCCGGCAAGCGTTTGGCGGCGGCCACGACCTGCGCGGCGTCGGCCATCTGCGGCATGAGCTTCGGGGGAACGAACGACGCGACTTCGAAGCGGCGAACCCCGGCGGCATGCTCGGCCGCGATCCACGCCGTCTTGTCGTGCGTCGGCAACACGCGATCGAGGATTTGCAATCCATCCCGCAAGCCGACCTCGACCACTTCGACTTTCTCTCGTTGGGAAGCGCGCATTGAGGCACCTGACTGGCTCTGAAATCTGCGATCAATCGGCCGTAAGGCCCACCTCGCGGATGATCTTCCCGCGCGCCTCGTAGTCGGCTTGGATTTGCGCCGTAAACTCGGCGGGAGAGCCACCGACCGCGACCATGCCCTGCTTTTCCAGCCACTCGCGAGTATCGGGGCTGGACAAAACGCGGTTGACCTCGGTGTTGAGCGTGGCGATCACGGCGGCGGAAGTGGCCTTCGGAACCATCAATCCCATGTAGGTCACGACGTTGAACCCGGGGAACGTCTCGCTGATCGCCGGCACATCCGGGAGCAGCGGAAAGCGCTTCTCCGACGTTACGCCGAGGAGTTTGATCTTGCCGGCCTTGGCCAAAGGCTCGAGCGCCGTCGCCGCGCCGAACACCAATGGGATCTGCCCACCGAGCAGGTCGGTCACGGAGGCCGCCGTACCCTTGTAGGGAACATGCAGCATCCGGAAGCCGCCGAGCTTTTGCAGCATCTCGCCCGACAGGCGGTGCGGCGTCGCACTGCCCGACGTGCCAAAGCTGAGGCTGTCGGGCTTCTGCCTGCCAAGCTCGACCACCGCCGCAATCGAATTTGCCGGCACGTCCTTGTGGGCGGCCAGGAACAGCGGGGCGGATGCCATGTTGACGACAGGCGCCAGCGAGGCCGAAAGGTCGAACTTGCCGGGGCCGGGAAGCTGCGGATCGATGGTGGCCATCGCATCGGTCACGAGCAGCAGAGTGGAGCCGTCCGGCGCGCTTCGCGCCACCGACTGGCTGGCAATCAGCCCGTTGGCGCCGGGCCTGTTCTCTACCACCACGGTGACGGCGAGGAATTCACTCAGCCGCTTGGCGACGGTCCTGGCGAGCGCATCCGCCTGTCCGCCGGCGGAATAGCCGACGACCAGCGTGATCAGCTTCGGGCGAAACTGTTGCGCCTGCGCGGCGCTCCCGGCCCAAGCCAGTGACGATATCGCCGCCAGGCACGCCGCGATCCTTACAAACCTTTGAATCATTGAGCTTTTCCTTAACTACCGCCGCTCGAACCAGGAGCGCGCTCTTGCCATAACTGTTATTTGTTGCTACAAATAACAAACCATGATCGATGTCAAGCGGAAACTTTGGGGGTAGTTCTTTGACCGTGACGGTGAAGTGATCCTCGATTCGGAGCTCCGAACAGCCGTGCGTCAGGAATTCTCAGAAGAGAAAAAAAACGACGGCGGTGCCGCGCCGGGAACACGCGGCCTGCAGCTGGCCGGACAAATTCTGGAGCTCGCCCGCCGCGACGGCGTAACGCCCGGAGAGCGGCTGTTCGAGCACCGCTTGGCGCAACGCTTGGGCGTTTCGCGCGGGCCCGTTCGGACCGGCCTGAAGGAACTCGCGGCCGCCGGGTTGGTGTCGCAAGTCCCCAACAAGGGGTACATCCTGGCGCAGCCGCTCAATTCAAAGCCCGCGTTCGAAGCGCTGAGCGCTCCCTCCGCATCCGAACAGCAATACATGGCGATCGCCGACGACCGGTTCGAGGGCTTGCTTCCCGACATCGTCAGCGAGAACGAGTTGATGCGCCGGTATCAGTTGAAGCGACCGGACGTGTTGCGTCTGCTCAACCGCATCGCCGCGGAAGGATGGGTCGACCGCCTGCCGGGCTACGGCTGGAAGTTTGCTCAGACGCTGTCCAGCCCCGATGCGTATGCGCAGACGACGCGCTTCCGCATGATGATCGAGCCCGCCGGAATTCTCGAACCCGCTTTCAAGCTGCACGCTGCGGACGCGGCGCGCATCTACGACCAGCAGGAGCGGGTGCTAAACGGCGGCTTCAAGGTGTTTTTGCCGGCGGAAATCTTTCGTTTCGGGTGCGAGTTTCACGAAACGATCGGGAATGCCTCAGGCAATCCCTTCCTGTTGGAATCCCTGCGGCGCATCAACTCGATCCGCCGGCTGTTTGCGTATCGAAGCGTCATTCCCGATCACGTGGCCATAGCCCGACAGGCTCGCGAGCATCTGCAATTGCTGGACCTGTTGGGCGCTGATCGGCGCAAAGAAGCCGCCGATTTCATGCTCTGGCATCTGCAAGATGCCGCCGGCAGGGGAACCAATGCGTCGGAAGGCGCCACAGTCAAAGCGACTGACTATTAGAGACGGACAGACTTCCAGCCGTATGCAACGCACTTCCTGTCACGACTGGCGCCTGAGAGCGCGTCCGGTCTCATGATTGATTTCGAACGTAGAACCAGACATGGGATGGGTGGCTGCCCAGAACGCGGCTTTGTGAGTCCACAGCCTTAGCTCGGCCTCGCGGAATCCATCTCTGCAACGCACCTCCGCAGCGCCGCAATGAGCTCGGCGCTGTGCTCCAGGTGCGGCTCCTCGACATCGATGATTTGCGTGAAGGCCCGCTTTTTCAGCGCCCGCACGTCGATCGCACCCTGCATCGCTTCCACATCCGCCGAGTCGCAGACGATATCGATCAACCGATCCGCGGCGTGCAGGCGCCCCAACAGGTAGTCGTTCTCGCGGTAGGCGCGGGACAGGAATGCCGCGAAGTGCCCGAACCCGATGCCCTTGAGACACGCCGGTCCATCGAACCCGCGCAGCGCGTGGGCATCCTGCGGGCTGATCCGGTCCACCAGGATCTCGTTGAGCTCGCCGGTCTCGCGCGCGCTCATCACCGGGAAGCTCAAGACGTCCCAATAGGGAAACCCGAGATAGTTGGTCATGACCTCGCGCCGGGCGTCGACGTGCCACTGCTCGGGCCGCAGCGCCGCCAACAGCTCGTCGAGATCGCGGGTGCTGGCATTGAGGTCGATTTCGGCGGCGAGCCGTTCCACCAAGCGATCGAGGTCCGCGCCGTGGCGGTCCACGAACCGGGTGGCGAAGTGCGTGATGTTCCTGATCTCGCCGGCCGAGGGCGCGGCCGGAAACATCTCCGTCACCAGCTCGCGCGCGGCCACGCTATAGAATTGCGCGTTGGCCCGCTGCCGGAGCGCATCGAGCCGGGCATAGAACTCGCGCTTGAGGCGGTCGACCACGAGCGGATCGAGGCCGTCGAAGCTGGCTTGGTCGAGCATCGCGTAAAGCCGGTTCTGCCCTTCGATCATGAAATGCAGGCGCCGCTCGCGGTAGCCGACATCGAAAGCGAGCAGAAACTTCGCCCAGGGCGGAAGGCTGTCGATCGTCGGCGTCTCGCCCTGCAAGGCGCCGCTGTCGGCCTTCTGGTACATCAGGCCCTGGCGCGCCGCCCAGACGTCGATGATCTCGGCCACGACGCGCGAGAGCGGCGACGGGGACGGCACGCCGCGCAGCTTGACGATGAGTTGCGATACCAACGTGCGCACGGCGGTGAGCTTGAGACGCACGTAGCCGTCGTAGGCGAAGCCGGTGTCGCGAGCGACCTGCGCGTTGACCTGCTCGCGCCAGGCGCGCAGCCCGGCCGCCGGGATGACGCCGTCGAGCGGCGCGGTGATCACCTTCGCCACCATCCGGCTGACGTCCGGGCGCGCGCTCTCGACGATGGATTTGAGCCGGCGCACCTGATCGTTGAAATCCAGAATCCACGATAGCTGGTCGGTGACCGGCTGCGCGCGCGGGATGTCCGAGATGGCACCGCGCAGGGTGGAAAAGAAGCCCGGAACGTTGTGATGCACCGGCGCCTGCGACGGCGCGGGATTGGGCTCGATATAGACCAGCCGGCGGTCGACCTGGCGGTACGCGGGCCGGCCCTGGATCGCCGAGATCGCTTCATGGAACGGGCGGTTGTTGAGCACCGCCCCGTCCAGGAACGAGGCCATGACCGGATCGACCTCGGCGCGCAGGTGGCGGTCAAAATTGCGTGCGATGAAGTCGGCGCGCCGCGGCCAGGGGTCCGATCTTTCCTCCGCCACCTCGTCGATCTCCACGATCCTGGCCGGAGGAAAGGCTCCCGGGAACGACGAGGTCGCGCGCGCCGCGAACGCGAGCGCGGGCGCATTGTCGAGCTCGAAGTCGCTTTCGAGCGCCCCGCTCGAACGGCGGCGGCAGGTGAAGCGCAGCAGGTGGTGATGCTCGCGCTCGGAAATGAGCGGCGGGTCGTGCAGCTGAACCAGCTGGTGATAGCCGTAGTAGTCGGTGAGCGTCACGAACAGATCGAGCGAATGGCCGGACGGCAACAGCGACGCCGTCGGACGCTTCGGGCGCGCCCATCGCGGTAACGGCCTCGTACATCAAGCGCGCCATCATGCCGCCATCGAGTGGCGGCCGGAACCAACGGGAGCGCACGAACAGCGACAGCTTGTCGCGCACCTCGCGGTCGCGGATCGACAGCATGCGTCCGGTGCGTGCCGCGCCCCAAATGACGGGCTTGAGGAACCACTTGCTCCAGGTTCTCGCCTTGGCCTGCGAGGACAGCAACACCGTTACGTCGGCATTGTCGAGCCAGAGCTTGCGCAGCGGCTCCATCGGCAGATCGTGGCTCAAGGCGCGTGCCAGCATGGTGCCGTTGATGCCGCCGGCGGAGGCGCCGGCGATGATGTCGACGATCACCCGCAGCTCGACCTTGCGGCCGATATCGCGCAAGAGGTCGAAATAGACCGCCTCGGTGTCGAATTCCGGGTCTTGCGCATCGGCGACGTCGAAGAACGATGCGCGGCCGCGCCGGGCGCGGTCGGCGATGCCGTGCAGCGCGCTCGATGCGCGCACCAGCTTCAGGATCTCCTTGCTGACGCCGTGCATGTAGACGGCGAGCGAAACGCCGCCGAAGCAGACCAGCGCGATGCGCAACTCCTTCTCGCGCATTTTTTGGCTCGCCCCCGACAGCCGAGCGGCGCGCGTGAATCGCTTCACCCGCGACGACCAATTCTAGACCATGCTCACGGACGAAGTGAATTGTGATCCCGCTCACACAGGGAGAGCGCTCAATATGCAATCTTTTGTGGAAGCAGCACACGACGCTGCGGCCTGCCGGCGGCAAACCGCTGGCGCCGGCGCGCCTCGATTGGGAGATCGTAACGGGGAGTGCGCTCATGACCGGCATCGATCGGTGGATGATTCCACTTTGCTTTGGCGCGGTTGTTGTCGCGATGTACTCGTGGACGCGCTTCGATGAGCCGAGCTACGATGGCCAGTCGGAACATTTCGCCCAGTACAAACCGTGGTTTGCGACGTCTTCGCAGCGCTACTGGCGCGCGAAGTGGAGCTGCGTCGGCGCAATCACGCTTTTGTTTCTCATGTTTTCTTAGGTCCCGGAGTTCTTCTTCGGGTTGGCAGGAACCGACACCAATGCCGAACGACCGGAACTCGGCGAGGCGGCGGTGCCCCTGGCGGTTGCTTTGGCACTGATCCCGCTCGAGAACACGCCGTGCTGAGGGACATCGAACGACGGACAAGAGAATTCCTCCACGCCTTTGCACGCATACCGGAGCGCGTCCGTAGAAGCGTCGCGCAGATGCGCAGTTCACCGCTCAACTTCACTCCCAGCGCACTCAACGCGCTGAGGCGCAAGCTCGGGTTGCCCGCCGAGGGGAAGTTGGCAAACCTGAACAACCTGCTCGCCGAGGACGATTTGCTCCATAGCTGGTACAGCATCGGCGCCTTGTTGTGCGCACTGTCCGAACAGAACCGGGACAGGCCTGGAATCGACCCGCTTTTCTTCAATTCCTACAAGGCCGAACTCGAAAGCATCCGAGATAGGCACATTGCGCTGCGCCGGTTGCAGCGCGGCAGCCAGTGATCACGCCATGGCGTCGCCGGCCTCGATGCGCACCGGCTGGTAGCCGTCGGCGTCGAGCGCATCGAAGATGTTGTCGGCGTGCTCGCGGTCGCGGGTCTCGACGGTGACGTCGAGCCGTGCGCCCTTGGCCGGCCTCCCCTGCCCTTCCCTGTTGCAAGCAAACGCACTAAGTTCGTTCATCATGCGATTCCAGGTTGAAACCCTCGACGCCCTCCTCCAACTCTACCCGAGGTTACTTTCTCGCGAAAACAACGTGAGCGCGACTCGCGGAGATAACGTCGAAATATTGGGAGTGCTGATCGAGATCGAACGGGCTCGAGCTCGGCTCAGCCGATCCGAAACTCGTGGAAAACCTTTTAGCTCTCTCGGGGAGCTACTCTGGTACTTGACTGGGGACAACCGACTAGAGTTCATCAGGGCCTACATCCCCGTGTATGCCGACGAAAGCGAAGACGACGGGATATCTGTGTATGGCGGGTACGGCCCCCGTCTGTTCCATCAAAGAGGTTGCGACCAAGTTCGAAATGTGATCGCGCTCCTGCGCAAACGGCCTACCTCACGACGCGCGGTCATCCAAATCTTCAACGCCGAGGATATAGACGCAGAACACAAGGAGGTACCCTGTACCACAACACTTCAGTTCCTGGTCAGGGACGAGCTTGTTCAACTAATTGCTACCATGCGCTCCAACGATGCTTACCTCGGCCTTCCCCACGATGTTTCTTGCTTCACGATGCTCCAGGAGATTGTGGCGAGAAGTCTCGACCGCGAGATTGGAACCTACCTACACTTCGTTGGGAGCATGCACCTCTATGACAAAAACCGCGCCAGCGCCCGCAGTTTGGTTGAAGAGAGGTTCCAATCTCGAATCGAAATGCCCCCTATGCCTCCAGGCGATCCATGGCCAACGATTGACTCCGTGTTGGCGGCTGAGGCGGGACTCGGGCCGGCGAGATCTTCGACGCAAATCTTCCGGGCCTCGATCCATATTGGGCAGACCTAGTTCGCCTCTTACAAATATTCCCTACTACGGACACTGAGCGTATCGAAACGTTGAAAGGACAGATGTCCTTTCGGCGCTATCTCCCATACATCGCGGCGAGAATAGCCAAGCCGCGCGATACAACATAGTCGGTGACTGATGTGGCCGAAGAGAGCCGGTCGGCTGGCAGACCTAGGAGCCGCTCTTTTGCACTTTTCCCAGAGTGACACCCCTCTAGTCGGAATAAAGGACAAGGTCGCTCGACAAACGCTCGCTAAACAGATGATCGCGAGTTTGAGACGCTTGGAGTATACTAATATCATAAGAACGCGTGACATCCATCCAGATCGCATTAATCCAGACAGTGATTTTTTTGATCCAGAACGCGCAGCTGTCCTTCACGCCCGCAATGGAAATATAGACGAAGCAATCTGGCTGATCTTTCTTTCCATACACTTCGGCAAACACCGCACACACGGTTGGCGCATGTTGCGAGACGTCTATTCTGGCCTCGGAACGGGTCGGTGGACTTGGGCCCGCGCGTCTGCTCAACGTCTTGCGTTTCGCGGGTGGCTAAGAAAACATCGCGCGGCGATCAGGGGGGCGTTCAGCAATCACCGCAAATACGAAACTCTTGATCCTGATTCACCGAGCAGCACGGCGGCTGTGGTTGAGAGCTTCATCGACATCTGTGGTCCTTCACCGTCAGAGTTCTTCAGGGCGCTCGTTCATTCGACGGGCAACGAGCCTAAGCGGATCTTCGACGCCGCGTATAAGCGCTTGACCATAGCGCGCTTCGGCCGTCTCGCCAAATTCGAGTTCATTGCGCTACTGGGTCGGTTAGATCTTGCACCTGTGACGCCTGGCTCAGCATATTTGCGCGGCGCGACTGGGCCCCTCCGCGGCGCACGGCTCCTCGTAGACGGCGACGTAAAATCGCGCAAAAGTGCGGACGAGTTGGACCGATTATTGCAACGCCTCGATCAGCTTCTAGACGTCGGAATGCAGGCCATGGAAGACTCCATGTGCAATTGGCAGAAAAGTCCCAGCAAGTTTGTTCACTTTCGTGGCTAGCCCGCAGCGATTTTCACTTGTTCCCAATCAAATCGTCGTTTCAGGTAGTTCATTTGGTTACGCCTGATTAGCGCGCGGTGTTGCATCTGGCCAACGACTATGCCGGGAGAGATGCCGATAGAATAGGCGAACTTGATAATGCGATCTCTCCTGGGCTTTAAATCCATCAACTCGTCGCGCCGATCTTCAGGCACCAGCACACGCTCAGAAAAGTCATTGGCTTCCTCCTCCTTCTCATCCGAAATATGTTCTTCTCCATCGATAAACGTCATACTTGCATTGTGCAGAAGCAAATGACCTATTTCATGAAAGAATGTGAACCAAAAGTGATCATCCGAAAGATGCCGGAAACTAAGAATTATCATCGCCTTGTTACTAGCGATAAATCGCGTTGCTCCACTGGCGGAGCATCCCGACGGAGCACGCACAAAGACTATCGCAATCCCGACTTCGGAACATATTCGTCGCATTCGTGGCAAAAAATATCCAGGGCTCTTAGCCTTACACAGCACCCGAATCTCCTTCAACCGGTCCTGCAAGCCCTCTCGATCCCAAGCTCTGCATTGCAGTTGTGCTGCTTCGATCTCTCCCTGTCGCAGCCAGGCCGAAAGCGGTCCCACTTTCGACCGAAACGTCGGCGATGTACGAAAAGACGTCGACCGAAGAAAGTCGGTGTACCGTTCCTCCCACTCGGCCGGATTATTGACCCCGAAGAATGAGAGATACGACTTTGTCAACTCATCCGGAGTTCGGGTGTGCTTAATCAGGCCACTCTTCGCCATGTCGGCATGTGGAAATCTCTTTACCCAGTCGGCCGCTGCCTGTGTCGGGACTGCTTCCGCTGCTCGCGACAACGCACTCTGGTATTTCTCCTGACGAACCTGCCAAAATTTACGGGTGCCGCCGACGTGTCTCGATAGTGCCTCAGCGATCTGGGCGTCGATTGCGACCGTGCCAGCAAGTAAGCCTCTTATAACGGATTCAGCGCATCCAAGCTTCACCGCCAGACTTCTCAGAGGTTAGCTCCTGCTGCTCCATTAACGTGAGCAAGGTATCTCCCGGCTTAGAAAACCAATCTGGTCGGAAGAAAGTATCTATCATTGCTTACGCTCGATCGCGGTGATTCTCATTCTGTGTGTCCTTTCCCAATCTGTGGCCGGTGGCGCAACCCCATCCGGCGTCGTATGGGCCGATACGAAGACAACGTCGAAGCCAGCGGTCAGTCGAAAGGATTTCTCGGTTGGGCTCCTGTCGGACATCGCGTCACCAAGCAGCTGAGAGAACTCGGCGACGGTATCCAGCGCTTCGATATCTGCAAGTCTATCAGAGAGTTCCCGTGCGGCCGCATAGCCTAATTCAGCGGTAGCGACAGCGCGCTTCTCGCAGATTTCACGGAGTTCGGCGGTTTGAAAGGTGAGCTCCAACCGATTGGCCCTGACGAACACCACGTATGGGACCGGACGCGACGAGCCGGCCGCGATTTTCCCTAAGTTTTCGATTCGCGCAACCATTGCGGGTCTTCTAGCAGATACTCGAATTTCACGCCATGGCGTCGCCGGCCTCGATGCGCACCGGCTGATAGCCGTCGGCGTCGAGCGCATCGAAGATGTTGTCGGCGTGCTCGCGGTCGCGAGTCTCGACGGTGACGTCGAGCCGCGCGCCCTTGGCCGGCACGTCGAGGAACAGGCGCTTGTGGTCGACCTCGAGGATGTTGGCGCTGAGCTGGCCGAGCCTCGTCGCGATCTGGCCGAGCACGCCGGGGCGGTCGGGAATGGTGAGGCGGAACGACACGATGCGGCTCTCGCGCTCGAGCTCGCGCACCATGATCGAGGCGAGAATGCGCGGGTCGATGTTGCCGCCGGAGAGCACCAGCCCGACCTTGCGGCGGCGAAAGCGCTCGGGCTCGGCCAGCATGGCGGCGAGCCCGGCCGCGCCCGCGCCCTCGGCGATCGCCTTCTGGCAGATCAGGAAGGCGTTCACGGCGCGCTCGAGCTGCGCCTCGTCGACCAGAATGATGTCGGAGACCAGCGCGCGCACCAGCGGCAAGGTCAGCCTGCCGACGTTCTTGACCGCGATGCCTTCGGCGAGCGTCGGCCCGCCGATGGTCTTGTGGCGGCCGTTGACCGCGTTCCACATCGAGGGATAGAGCGCGGCCTCGGCCCCGACGATCTCGATCGTCGGTTTGCGGGCGCGCGCCGCGATGGCGATGCCGCTGATCAGCCCGCCGCCGCCGATCGGCACGATCAGAACCTCGAGGCCCGGCACGTCGTCGAGCATCTCCAGCGCGACCGTGCCCTGCCCGGCGATGACGAACGGATCCTCGTACGGGTGCACCCAGGTCAGCCGCCGCTCCTGTGCGATCGCCTCGGCGCGCGCCTGCGCCTCGGCGAGGGTCTCGCCGTCGAGCACGACCTCGGCGCCGTGCGCCTCGGTCGCCGCCACCTTCACGTACGGCGTCGTCACCGGCATCACGATCGTCGCCGGGATCGCCAGGCGCTTGGCGTGGTAGGCGACGGCCTGGGCATGGTTGCCGGCCGACATCGCGATTACGCCGTTCGCGCGCTCGGCCGCCGAGAGCGACATGAGCTTGACGACCGCGCCGCGCTCCTTGAACGAGTTGGTGACCTGCAGGTTCTCGTATTTGACGAACACCTCGGCCCCGGTGAGCTCGGAGAGCTGCGGCGCAGGCAGCATCGGCGTGCGCAGGACCGCGCCCGCGATCGTGCGGCGGGCGATCTCGATATCGGCGAGCGCTACGCTCAACCCGGTTCCTCCCCTCGCGTCGCAACGCCGCTCAGACGTCTCGCGGGCTCGGCCCCGAAAAGCCGAGCAGCCCGCCCGGCCGCAGCACGAACACCGCGATCAGGATCGAGTAGACGACGACCTCGCGCATGGCGATGTCGAAATACGCCGACCATAAGGTCTCGACCAGACCGACCAAAAGTCCCCCGAGGAACGCGCCCGGCACCGAGCCGATGCCGCCAACCACGGCCGCCACCAGCGCCTTGAGGCCGAGCACCGTTCCCATCGCGAAGCCGACATTCCCGTAATAGACGGCGAAGATCCATCCGGCGAGGCCGGCCATCAGCCCGGCAAGCACAAAGGTCGCGGCCAAGAGGCGGCCGGGCGCGACGCCGACCAGCGCCGCCGCTTGCGGATCGTCGGCGAACGCCCGCCAGTGGCGGCCGAAGCGGGAGCGGCCGAGCAAGACCAGCACGCCGACGGCCGCGGCCAGCGCGACCGCCGCAGTGCCGAGCTGCATCGGCGTGACCGTGACCACGAACGATCCCGACACCGCGAGCGGGAGCGGCTGGTTGAACAGGGCCGGCATCCAGCGGTCGCGCGCGCCCTGCGAGAGCCGCAGCATCTCCTCGAGCGTGATCGCGACCGCGGCCGTCGCCACCAGGATCGGCTGTCCGAGCCGGTGGCGCGCGTGCAGCGGCGCCACCACGGTGCGACCAACGACGGCGCTCCACAAGGCGGCAAGGCCCCCCGCGAAGGCAAGCGCCACCGCGAGCGCCGCGAGCGGATGGGCGACGCCAAGCAGGATCGCGAGCGTGAGCGCGCCGACCGCCCCGAACGCGCCGATGACGGCGATCTGGCCGAAGGCCAGGTTGATGCGCCCCACCAGGCCGTAGATCAGCGAATAGGCGGTGGCGAGCAGCGCATAGATCGCGCACGGCGCGAGCGCGCTCACCAGCTGCTGCGACGCGTAGGCGACGCCCGCCGGGAGCTCCGGCAAACCGGCGGTCGGGGCCCCCAGCGCGGTTGCGGGATCGGCGAGCCAGGAGCGCTTCAGGTAAAGCAGCCGCGCCTCCCCCAGACGCCCCTCGTCGGTCTCGACCGCCACCATGTCGAACCGGTCGGTGTCGAAGGTGGCGCCGCCAAACCCGCAAGTCACGGCACGCGCCCGCGCCGTGCCGCCGGGCTCGCGCGCGAGATATTCGATGCGCACACCCTGCTTGCCGAGCGTGGCGGGAGCAGCCCGAAGCTCGCGAATCTCGGTTGCGTCCGGGTGCAGCGCGGGAATCGCCCGTCGACACAAGCTCAGCTGCTCGCCGTCGAGCGCCACGGCGCAGGCGGCGAGCACCGGCGCGAGCAGGACCGCGATCGAGAACAGCCGGCGCATGGTGCAACCATACGGGAGCATGCCGCGCGCGCCACCGTCTTGCGCCCGCCCGGGTGCGCTCCCATGTTCGCTGCCGCGCAGCAGGAGGCCGCCCATGTCCAATACCGAACCGCGGCGCATCGGCGTGTCGTTCGACGTCAAGCCGCACGCCTACGACCCGGCTACGCAGCCGGAATATTTCGACGGCGTGCTGTCGCGGCGGGTGCTCGCGCTCGTGATCGACGTCATCATCATCACGATGCCGGTCGTCTTTGCGGCGCTGTTCATCTTCCTGTTCGGGATCGTGACCCTCGGCCTCGGCTGGCTGCTGTTCTGGCTGTTGCCGGCGGGGGCGACCATCTGGGCCATCCTCTACTATGGCCTGACGTTCGGCAGCCCGAAATCCGCCACCATCGGCATGCGCATGATGGATATCGAGATGCGCACCTGGTACGGCGCGCCGTGCTATTTCGTGCTCGGCGCCGTGCACGCGGTGCTGTACTGGATCTCGGTGTCGGCGCTCACGCCGCTGATCCTGCTCGTGGCCCTCTTCAACGAGCGCCGGCGGCTGCTGCACGACATGGTGGCCGGCACGATCGTGATCAACAACGAGGCGCGCGCGGCGGCGCTGCGGGGCGCGCGGCCGGCCGCCGGCCGATAGTGTTTCGCCGGGGCAACGCACGAGCCCTTTGACGAAGGGCGGCCGGGCGGGCCAGAATTCGAGTCGCTCGAGAAGGAGAAGCGCCCGCCGCAGCGGAGCCGACCCCAGTGACGCAGCATTCGCGCGATACGCCGCAGTTCTACCTGACCGCACCCTCGCCGTGCCCCTATCTCGCTGGGCGCGAGGAACGCAAGGTGTTCACCCATCTGGTCGGCGAGAAGGCGGGCGAGCTCAACAACCTGCTGACCCACGGCGGCTTTCGGCGCAGCCAGTCGATCGCCTATCGGCCGGCGTGCGAGGGCTGCAAGGCCTGCGTCTCGGTGCGGGTGATCGCCGAGGAGTTCCGCCCCACCCGCAACATGCGCCGCGTGCTGGAGCGCAACGCCGACGTGGTCGGCGACATGCGGGTCGCGGTGCCGACGAGCGAGCAGTATTCGGTGTTCCGCGGCTACCTCGACTCGCGCCACCGCGACGGCGGCATGGCCGACATGACGGTGCTCGACTACGCCATGATGGTCGAGGACAGCCATGTGGAGACGCGCGTGGTCGAATATCGCCTGCGCGGCTCCGGCGAGCGCGGCAGCGGGCCGTTGGTCGGCGTGGGGCTGACCGACATTCTGAGCGACGGGCTGTCGATGGTGTACTCGTTCTACGATCCCGACTTCGACACGCGCTCGCTCGGCACCTTCATGATCCTCGACCATATCACGCGCGCGCGCGACATGGGCCTGGCTTACGTCTATCTCGGCTATTGGGTGAAGGGCTCGCCCAAGATGGACTACAAAGGCCGCTTCCTGCCGCAGGAACGGCTGATGCCGGAGAAGTGGACCCGGGTCGACGCGTAAGCCGGTGCTGAGGCCTATTCACCGCGCGCCGGCTTGGTTCGGTACCGCGCAACCAGCCCCTGGTCATCCATCCCCTTGGCGCAGTCGGCGGCGAGCCGGATGCCGTGGGCATGCAGGTTGTGAGACTGCCGGTCGCGCGCGGCCGCGGTGATGTGCACGATCGGCAAGTCGTGGGCCTGCACGCGCTCGACGAACTCGCGCTGCGAATGGAACGATACGAGCTTGTCGTCGGGATCGGAGACGACGATGAGCCGAAGGCCCGGACGCGGCGCCATCGCCGCGACCTGGTCGATCGGGTCGTAGAACGGCGGCGGGTCCTGTCCGACCGCAACGCCGGCATCGCGATGCAGCGTCGCGACCGACAGGGCGCCGGAGGTGATCACCGCGCAGCCGATATCGTCGCGCGCCTGCGCCAAGGCCGCCACGATGTGGCCGCCGCCCGAGTGGCCGGCGAAATGAAAGCGCTTGATGCCGTGCCGTGCCTTGAGGGCATCGAGCGCGGCCGCTATCGCGCGCACCTCGCGCAACGTTCGCCGGTCCTCGAGGTGGCTGCCCGACGAGCCGTAGGTGCCGGGCCGGCCGAGCACGATCCCGTGGCCGGGAAAGATGCGCGCTACCGCGCGCGCCTCGTATTGGACGTCGGCGGCGGTGAAGCGGTCGTCCTCGGCCAGCACGTAGCGCGCCTTGACGCGCCGGCCGATGTCGCCGTGCAACAGCACGAGCGCCGCCTCGCGCGGCGCCGCGGCCTGACGCGCGATCCAGTAGCGAATGCAGAACTGACGGCCGCTCGACGCGCAGCCAGAGCGCGGTCGGATTGGCGTTGCACTGCGGCTCGTCGAGCCGCAGGCCCGTCGCGCAGGACCTGGATCGTGTGCAGCGGCAGAACTCACGCATCGCGCCGCAGGCTCGGCAAGCGAGGGTGCTGCGCCCGACAGCAGAACGACGATAGCCGCAGCGATCCGCCGCATGAGGTCTTCAACCCTGCTGAGCCGCGAACCTCCCGCGCAGCAGCACCGCCGCCATGTCGAGCGTCGCCCCGGATGCACGCACCACCTTGCTCCAGCTCAAGTAGCCGTGGATCTGGTCGCCGAGGTGGAGCAATGCGACCGGCACGCCGGCCGCCTCGAGCTTACGGGCGTATTCCTGCCCCTCGTCGCACAATGGATCGTGGGTGGCGGTCACGACCAGGGCCGGCGGCAGGCCGTCGTGGCGCGCCGCCAGCAACGGCGAGGCGCGCCAGTCGGCCTTGATCGGCGTCACCGCGCAGATAGTGGCCCTGGAAGTAGCGCACGGTCGCGGTGGTGAGCGGGAAGCGGCTGACCACGCGCCGATAGGAATCCTGGCCGAGCCGCTGATCGACGGCGGGATAGAACAAGAGCTGGTAGCAGAGCGGCGGCAGCGCGCCGTCGCGCGCGCGCAACGCCATCACGGCGGCGAGGTTGCCGCCGGCCGAGTCGCCGCCGACCGCGATCCGGCGCGGATCGAGCCGCAGTGCATCGGCCTCTGCGGCGATCCAGCGGGTCGCGGCTTCGGAATCCTCGACCGCGGCCGGAAACTTGTGCTCGGGGGCAAGCCGATAGTCGACCGCGATAACGGCGCAGCGCGCCGCGTTGGCGAGGTGGCGGCAGATATAGTCGTGGGTGTCGAGGTTCCCGATCACCCAGCCGCCGCCGTGGAAATAGATCAGCACCGGCAAGACTTCGTCGGCAGAGGTGTCGCGCCCGCGATAGAGCCGCAGCGGGACCGGCCCGGCCGGCCCGGGAGCCGAAAGGTCGCGCGCCTCGGCGACCTCCGGTCGCTCGGCCTGCAGCGCCGCGGCCGAGCGCAGGTAGAGCGCCTTGGCCTCCTGCGCTGGAATGGTTTCAAACGGCGGCCGGCCGCTTTCCTTGATCAGGTCGAGCACGCGCTGCGAGTTGGGATCGATGACCATGTGTCGGAGTACCTTGGGGCGGGAAAGCAGACGGATAGCATGCGGGCGCTCTCGTGTCCCGGGCGCAGGGCCGCGCGCCGTGGTGCGTTGCAGACCTCGGACTGCGGGTTACTTTATCGGTGAGGAAAGAAATCGGGGTCCCGCATCTGCGCAGCGGCGCTACGCGCTGCAGCGCGTGCGAGACACGTGGCTTTGAGCTACGGGCAAACATCGGCGTCAGGCGCACCCACTCGGCGGCGTATTGATTCACCGCGTCTACTTCCCTTTCCATCCGGCGGTGACTATGCGCGCGCAACTATGCAAATAGTTCTCAATTGCATTGACAGCCTGCGCGTTACGGTGCTAGTTGCGAATGCAAGGCAATGGCAGTTGCCCTGGGACGCCGGGGTCATTGCAGGAGCGGGTCATGAAAAGTTGGGTGCGGGAGCGGCTCAGCCGACGCGGATTGCTTTCGGGCGGTGCAATCGCGACGGGCGGGGTGGTTTTGGCCGCCTTGGCGAATGAGCGGCGGGTTTCTGCACAAGGCGGCCACTCGCAGCACTCAGGGCAAGCTGCGCCTTCGCGCGTGCATCAGGCGCACGGAAACATGATCGCCGTCGGCGACGTCGACAATGCGCGCAATGGGTTCGATCCGCAGGCGATGTTGACGGACTGGGACACCGGAACCGTCTCGCAACTGCCGGATGGTCGCACGCTGCGCACTTATGAGGTGATCGGGCAGGACAAGGAAATCGAGATCATCCCGGGCGTGTTCTTCCCGGCCTGGACCTATAACGGCCGCGTCCCTGGCCCGACTTTGCGCGCGACCGAAGGCGACCGCCTGCGCATCGTCTTCAGGAATCAAGGATCGCACCCGCACTCGATGCATTTCCATGGCATCCACGCCGCGCGCATGGACGGCATTCCGGGCGCGGGCGTGGTCGATCCCGGGGGTGAATATGTTTATGAGTTCGATGCTCTGCCGTTCGGTTGCCACCTCTATCACTGTCACGCGCTGCCGCTGAAGCGGCACATCCACAAAGGGATGTACGGCGCCTTCATCGTCGATCCCGATCCTGCACGCCATCCCGAACAGGCCGCAGTTGCCCGCTCGCGTCTGCTCGGCACCCCTGAGAACAAGGAGTGGCAGGAATTCGTGATGGTGATGAACGGGTTCGATACCGACTTCGACAACAAGAACGAGGTCTATGCCATCAACACCGTCGGCCACTACTTTGCAAAGCATCCGATCCCTGTCGAGCGCAGGCGGCCGGTGCGCATCTATCTGGTGAACATTCTGGAGTTCGACCTCGCTCAACTCATTCCATCTGCATGGCAACTTCTTTGACTACTACGACCACGGGACGACGCTCACGCCGACGTTGAAAACCGTTGACACGATCATGCAATGCCAGGCCCAGCGCGGAATCCTGGAGTTCACGTACCAGAGCCATGAGCTGGGCCTTTACATGTTCCACGCACACCAGTCCGAGTTCGCCGAGCAGGGCTGGATGGCCATGTTCGATGTCGTGGAGGCCACCGCATGAACGAGAGCGCGCACGTCGCGGCAACGAGCTCGCAAGCAGCGAAGGCTGGGCGACCATCGCCGACCTATGCCAACCTGCTGTGGTTTGTCTTGCCGCTGCTGGCCCTCCTCGTCGCCGCGGCGTGGCTCACGCGGAGCGACTGGCTCAAGGCTTTCGACACCGGCGCGCCGCCGGTGGAGAAGCTCACGTTCGAGCGCACCATCCTCGACGGCGACGGCATCCACCTCAAGGTTCGCGCCGGCGGGTCGGAGCCGGTCAGCATCGCGCAGGTGCAGGTCAACGAAGCCTATTGGACGTTTACGCAGGATCCGCCGGGCCCGCTCGACAACCTATCGAGCGCGTGGCTGCATGTGCCGTATCCCTGGGTGCTCGGCGACAAGCAAGGGATCAAGATCCTGAGCAGGACCGGCGTAGCGTTCAAGAAAGAGATCGACGTTGCCGTCCCCACGCCGAAGCCCCAAGTCAACAATCTGATTCCGCAAGCCCTGCTCGGCGCCTTCGTCGGCATCGTGCCGGTGGTCATCGGCATGCTGTTCTATCCCGCGATGCGTGGCATGAGCCGAGCCGGAATCAATTTTGTGCTGGCTCTCACCGTGGGCCTGATGGCATTCCTGTTCATCGGCTCGTTGAAGGAAGCGCTTGAGTTGGCGACCAAGGCGGCTGCCGCCTTCCAGGGCATCGCCATGGTCCTCATCGTGGCGGCGGTGACGTTCCTCGTCCTGCTGGTGACGGGACGAAGCCGCGGCACGCCGACGGGGGCAGCACTCGCCATCTACATTGCGCTCGGCATCGGACTGCACAACCTCGGAGAGGGCCTCGCGATCGGCGCGGCGTTCGCGGCAGGCGTCGCCGGGCTTGGAGCATTCCTGGTGCTCGGCTTTACGCTGCACAATGTCACCGAGGGAATTGGCATTGTGGCTCCCCTCCTCAAGGAGCGCCCACGCATTGGTGACCTTCGCGGGACTGGCGCTGCTGGCTGGCGCGCCGGCGATTCTCGGCGTCTGGCTCGGAAGCCTGAGCTATTCGCCGCAGTGGTCGGCGCTCGCGCTTGCGATTGGCGCGGGAGCAATTCTGCAGGTCGTCGTCGAAGTCGGCGCCTATCTCATCCGGAACACCGACCGGTCCCAATCGGGCGCGGGATGGCTTTCGCCGGGCACGCTTGGCGGCTTCATCATCGGTGTCGCCGTCATGTACGTCACCGGCATACTGGTGAAAATTTGAGCCCGGCGCCGACAAAATCCCGGAAGGCTGGCAACGGCGCCCGCGCCAGCGAGCTCGCGACCTTCATCGAGGAGCGGTGCCGCGCAAAGGGAATCCCTTTGACCGGTCCCCGCCGGTGCATCGCGCAGACGCTCCTGGAAGCCATCGATCATCCCGATGTCGGCGAGCTGCACCGGCGCGTAACGGAGCGTCGTCCGCGCGTGTCGCTCTCCACCGTATATCGGACGATGAAACTGCTCGAGAGCTTGGGCATTGTCGAGTGCCACACGTTTCGCGACGGCCGAATGCGATATGAGCTGACCCCCGAGCGCCACCATGACCATCTCATCGACGTGCGAACCGGCAAGGTGATCGAATTCCGCAGCGACGAGATCGAGCGCTTGCAGGCCGAAATCGCTAGTCGGTTCGGCTATCAACTCGTCGGCCATCGCCTCGAGCTCTATGCCACCCCGATCGTCGGCCAGCGTCGGCGGGCATAACAAGACCTGCAGGCGATTTGAGCTCGCAGCAGCGCGGCAGGCGCGTGCCTGATGAATCATTCGTCAAGCGGCCACGATCACGACCACGGCGGCCATGCGCACACCCACGCGCCGCAGGATTTCGGTAGAGCATTCGCGGTGGGGATCACCCTGAATGTGGCCTTCGTCCTCATCGAGGCGGCTTACGGCATTTGGGGCAACTCGCTCGCGCTGCTTGCCGATGCGGGTCACAACCTGTCCGATGTCCTCGGCCTTGTCGTCGCCTGGATCGCGAGCGTGCTCGCGCGCCGGCCGCCGACGACGCGCTACACCTACGGCCT
Source organism: uncultured Alphaproteobacteria bacterium (assembly GCA_963788095.1). Lineage (GTDB taxonomy): Bacteria > Pseudomonadota > Alphaproteobacteria > Rhizobiales > Xanthobacteraceae > CAVTXS01. The sequence goes on from CAWBFP010000046.1 coordinate 85,523, forward strand.
ACGTGGCTCTTCCATTCTGGCCGCGCTGTTCAATGGCGTCTTTCTGTTGCTGGCCGTGGGCGCGATCGGATGGGAGGCCATTCTCCGCATCTTCCGTCCGCAGCCGGTCGCGGGTACGACCATCATCGTGGTCGCCACCATCGGCGTTGTGATCAATGGATTGACCGCGTGGCTGTTCGCGTCCGGCCGCAAGGGCGATCTCAACATCCGCGGCGCGTTCCTGCACATGGTGACAGACGCGGCGGTCTCTGCCGGCGTCGTCTTTGCGGGTGTTGCCATTCTCTTCACGGGCTGGCTGTGGCTCGATCCCGCGGTCAGTCTCGCCATCGTTGCGGTGGTTGTCTGGAGCACATGGGGCCTGCTGCGAGAATCATTGGCGATGTCTCTCGGGGCGGTTCCACGCGGGGTCGATCCGCAACTGGTGCTCCGATTTCTGGAGCAGCTCCCTGCCGTCGCCTCGGTTCACGATCTACATATCTGGGCGATGAGCACCACCGAAATCGCCCTCACCGCCCATTTGGTCGTGCCGGACGGTCATCCGGGTGATGCGTTTTTGATGGAAACCTCCGCAGCGCTCAAGCGGCACTTTGGAATCGATCACGTCACGCTTCAGATCGAAGCAGGCGATCAATCTTGCAAACTTGCCTCGGCCTCCGTGGTGTGATCGCGCCAGCCTCGCGGCAATCGGCGCGCCTATGCGCATGCGCCGTGGGCGGCGTTCGCTAAGGGTCCAAGCCTAAAGTTGATGGGGCGGTGCGGGCCACGGCGACCAAGTGGCCTGACTTGATCGTCGCGGCTATCATGGCGGCCCTATTCCTCGGCTCCTCGATCCAAATCTTGCGGCAGCCGTTGCGGAATTGCGAACCGGCCAAGTGCGCCAAGCAACGCTCGGGCACGTTCATCAAAGGTAGTCGGGTGCAGTCGAGCGTTCGGAAATGAACGATGTCTTGATCCCGCACGCGCGGCTTACGGCCTTCGTTGCGGCTTGCCTCGGAAAGCTCGGCCTGCCGCCGGGCGACGCAAGGCTGGTCGCCGAGACGTTGGTCCAGTCGAACCTGCGTGGTGTCGACAGCCACGGCGTGGTGCGGCTGCCGCACTACGCCACGCGGCTGCGCAACGGGACCGTGAAGGCGCGTCCCAGCATCACGGTCGCGCGCACCGGTGCCGCCACCGCCATGGTGGAGGGCGACCAGGGCATGGGACAACTGGTGGCGCTGCGCGCCATGGAGGAGGCGATCGCGCTGGCGCGGGAGTCAGGCGTCGGCGCCGTCGGCGCGCGCAACAGCTCCCACTGCGGCGCCTGCGCCTACTTCGTCGAGCGGGCGGTCGAGGCCGGGATGGTCGGCGTCATGCTCACCCATACCGACCCGATCATGGTGCCGCCCGGGATGCGAAAGATCTTCCTCGGCTCCAATCCGATCGCGTTCGGCGCGCCCGGCACGGACGGGCCGCCGGTGATCGTCGACATGGCGACCACCAACGTGGCGCTCGGCAAGGTGATCGTCGCCCGGCAGGAAGGCCAGTCGATTCCGCCCGATTGGGGCGTCGACGCGGCCGGGCATCCCACCACTGATCCCAACGCGGTCGCAGGGCTTGCCCCGATGGCGGCGCACAAGGGCTACGCGCTGGCGATGCTGATCGAGATCCTGTGCGCGCAGCTCACCGGCGTTCCGTTCGGCACCCACATCACGCGCATGTACGGCGACCTCGAGAGGCCGCGCAACCTCGGCCACTTCGTGCTGGCGATCGACATCGCGCGCTTCACTGATCCGGCGACCTTCCGCGCCCAGATCGACCTTTTGGTGCGCGATGTCCATGCGGCCGAACCGGCCGATCCGGGACGGCCGCCGCTCGCGCCGGGCGACCCCGAGCGACTTACGGCAGAGGCCCGCATGCGGAACGGCGTGCCGCTCGGCGACGGCGTGCTGGCGGATCTGAATAGGTTGGCGGCGGAGCTGGGTGTGGTCGGGTTGTGAGTGGCGAGTGGCGAGTGGCGAATAGCGAGTGGCGAATGGTGAATGGCGAATAGCGAATAGTGAAAAGAGCAGCCGCCTGGCGGAACGCCTCCCACCACTCACTATTCCCTACTCACGATTCGCCACTCGCTATTCGCCATTCGCTATTCGCTACTCGCCATTCGCCCGCCTCACCCGAACCGATTGGACTTCGGAAAACCCTTCGGCGGCAGCCGGCCGGCGTCGGCGCGGTTGCCGCGCCAATCGGTGAGCTCCTTGAGCGAGAGCGTGAAGTTGCGCTCCGCGCTGTCGGTCCAGCTCAGGCCGTCGGCGGCCTTGAAGGTCTTGATGTCGGACAGACCGCCGTCCTTATAGCGCTGCAGGCGCACGCCGCGGCCGCGTGCCATCTCCGGCACCTGCTCGAGCGGGAAGACCAGCATCTTGCGGTTCTCGCCGATCGCGGCGATGAGCTCGCCCTCCACCGCCGCGACCGCCCTCGCCTCGTCGGGCGGATCGACGTTGAGCACCTGCTTGCCCTTGCGGGTGTTGGCGACGCATTCATCCTCCGGCACGACGAAGCCGCGTCCGGCGACGCTGGCGACCAGGAGCTTGCGGCCGCCGCGGAACGGAAACACCGTGACGACGTCCGCCTCCTGTTCCATGTCGATGAACAGGCGGACCGGCTCGCCGTGGCCGCGCCCGCCCGGCAGCTTCGAGGCCTCGATCGTGTAGAAGCGCCCGTTGGTGGCGAACACCAAGAGCTTGGACGTGGTCTCGGCGAAGAACGCCAGCTTGAGCTTGTCGTCGGATTTGAAGGCCAGGCCGGAAAGATCGGTGACATTGCCGCGCAAGGCGCGGATCCAGCCCTTCTCGGAAACCACGACCGTGATCGGCTCGCGTTCGACCATGGCGGCTTCGATCGCCGCCTCGTCGTGCTCGGGCGCGTCTGCAAAAGTAGTCCGGCGCTTGCCGAGCGGCGTCGTGGGCGCGAACGCCTTGCGCACCTCCTTGATCTCCCAGGCCACCGTCTTCCATTGCGTCGCCTCGGAGCGCAGCAGCTTCTCGATCGTGCCCTTCTCGGCGCCCAGTTGCTCGTGCTCGCGACGAATTTCCATCTCTTCGAGCTTGCGCAGGTTGCGCAAGCGCATGTTCAGAATCGCGTCCGCCTGCACGTCGGTGAGCTTGAACGTCTTGATGAGCACCGGCTTGGGCTCATCCTCGCCGCGGATGATTTTGATCACCCTGTCGAGATTGAGATAGGCAACGAGATGGCCGCCGAGCACTTCCAGCCGATGCTCGATCGCCGCCAGCCGGTGGCGCGAACGTCGCACCAGCACTTCGCGCCGGTGATCGATCCATTCGCGCAGCGCTTCGGCGAGCCCGATCACCTTCGGGATGCGGCCCTTCACCAGCACGTTGGTGTTGAGCGCAATCCGGCTCTCGAGCTCAGTGAGCTTGAACAGCGACTCCATCAACAGGGCGGGATCGACGGTGCGGGCGCGTGGCTCGAACACGATCCGGATGTCCTCGGCCGAACTCGTCGCGCACGTCGGCGAGCAGCGGCAGCTTCTTCTCGTTGAGCAGCTCGGCGATCTTCTCGATCAGCCGGCCCTTCTGCACCCCCCATGGGATCTGCGTCACCACCACCGCGTAGGTGCCGCGGCCGGCGTCCTCCTTCTCCCAGCGCGCCCGCAGCCGAAACGATCCCCGCCCGGTCTCGTAGGCCTCGGCAATGGTCTCGGCCGGATCGACGATCACCCCGCCGGTCGGGAAATCCGGTCCGCGCACGAACTTGAGCAGGCCGCGTGTCTTGGTGTTGGGGTGCTCGATCAGGTGCAACGCGGCGTCGCACAGCTCGGCGACGTTGTGCGGCGGAATCGAGGTCGCCATCCCGACCGCGATCCCCTGCGCGCCGTTGGCGAGCAGATTAGGAAACGCCCCGGGCAACACCACCGGCTCGTCTTCGGTACCGTCGTAGGTCGGGCGGAAGTCGACGGCGTTCTCATCGATGCCTTCGAGCAGAAGGCGCGCGACCTCGGTCAGCCGCGCCTCGGTGTAGCGCATCGCCGCCGGATTATCGCCGTCGATATTGCCGAAGTTGCCCTGCCCGTCGACCAGCGGATAGCGCTGGGCGAAATCCTGCGCCAGCCGGACCAGCGCGTCGTACACCGCCTGGTCGCCGTGCGGATGGAACTTGCCGATGACGTCACCGACGACGCGCGCGCATTTCTTGAATGCGGCGCCCGGGTCCAGTCTCAGCTGCCGCATTGCATAGACCAGCCGGCGATGCACGGGCTTGAGCCCGTCGCGCGCATCGGGCAGCGCACGGTGCATGATGGTGGAAAGGGCGTAGGCGAGATAACGCTCCTCGAGCGCCTCGCGCAACGCAATCTCCTGGACGTCGCCGGTGTCCGGCGGAATCAGCTGCTTTCCCATGGTGCCTCGGTACTGCGTAGGCGGCCGATGGACAAGGGACGCGGCAAGTTGCCGACACAAGCCGGAGGCTGGCATGCGAAGCGGCCGGCCTTTTTTGCCGCCGCATTACCGCCAGCAAGGGCCTCGAGCACTCGAAAGCCCCCGCTCTGCGCCCGTGAGCAATCCTCATGAACCCGCCGTTGGTTTGCCTGGACCGCAGTGCAGCAGAGATAGCCTACTCGCAGCCGGAATCGCGTGCGCCGCACAAAATCCGCGCTACCGGAGGCGGCTTGATCGCCCTCCGCGCCAAACCGCTTTGTTGCGCTTCAAGGGCCAAGCCAGCCGGTAACGCGGAACCACGACGGCCGGCAAGACGTTCAATCCCGGTACGAGCGCTTCGCGCACCGCAGAGGGTGAAAATCGATGACAGCAAACACGGGTGGACCTCATCACAAGTTGCTGACCCGGGTGGTCGCGACGGCCGCCATGGTTGCGATCTATTGCCTTGGCACAATCGCAACGTCGGGCGTCTTCCTCACCGCGAGCACGACATCCGCGGAGGCGGCGCGAGGCCGTGGCCGAGGCTGGCGAGGCCGGGGCTATGGCCGCCGCGGTTGGGGCCGGCGAGGCTGGCGAGGCTGGAGAGGCCGCCGGGGCTGGTAGGCCGCCGGGGCGGTATGGCCGCCGGGGCTGGTATGGCCGCCGGGGCTGGTATGGCCGCCGGGGCTGGGGTTACAGAGGCTGGTGAAGAGCGTGCCATTGGCCGTACTCCAGTCGCTATCGGCCCTGCTGGTACTAGCGCCCGCCTAGCGCACAAAGGGTTGCAGCCGGTCGCACCCGCGGCCGGCTGTTCTCATTCGGGCAAGCGCGGCCCGGGGGTGCACTCACCGCTGACGGTGACGCGCATCCGATCGAGTCAATTTGCGCGTCGGCGCAATCCCAAAAACACCGCCTCGCGAGCCAAAATAGCGATTGCCTCGGCAGCCACGCCGCGGCGGCTGCCCTTCCTCCGAACCAGTGCCCTTGCTAGGTCTCGTACCGTGCGTTCGCGTGCATAGACCGGAGGCAGGCCATTGGCGCAGCATCACCTCGCAGTCACCTCGGATACCACGGTACCCGCCACGACCCGCTGGTTCGTCTGGCTCGTCTACATCACCGCCTTCGTGACCGGCGCCATCGTCATGAGCTTCGAGATGCTGGGCTCACGCTATCTCAACCCCTACTTCGGAAGCGGCATCTACACCTGGGCGGCGTTGATCTCGATGTGCTCGCGGCGTTGACGGTTCGCGATCCGGCTGCTGCTGCGCTCGGCGCAGCAGTCAGGCACGGTGTCGGGCACGATCTACGGGGTATCCACGGCTGGAAGCATCGTCGGTACGCTCGGCACGACTTTCATGCTGATACCGGCGATCGGCTCGCGCGCGATCACGGTTTCCCTCGGGGCGGTCGGGGTCGCGGCCGGACTGGCGATGATGATGGCCGGCCGCCGCCTGGCAAACCGCCACGGCGCCGCGATCGCGGCGGCATATCTCGTGGCGGCGCTTGCCGTCGCGAGCGGATCGTGCGCCGCCGAGGAGCTGATCGACCTCGGCGTTCGTGCCGCCATGCTGGCAAAGAAGGACGGCCGCCTCGCCCATATCGAAACGGAGTACAACGACATCTTCCTCAACAAGCGCCGCAGCGAGCTGGTGCTCACCACGCAGGTCAGAGGCGTACGCTACACCGAATCGATCGCCAACCTGACCGATCCGGATGACCTGCCGATGAAGTATGCGCAGGTGATGACGGCGGCGCTGCTCTATCCGCCCGAGACCAAGCGCATCCTGATGGTCGGCTTGGGGGGCGGCTCGATCCCGGCCTATCTCGGCCGCTTCATGACCGATGCTGAAATCGACACCGTCGAGATCGATCCCGGCGTGGTCAAGGTCGCCAAGGATTACTTCGGAATCCGCGAGACCGCGTGCCTGCGCTACATCGCCAGCGACGGACGCGTGTTCCTCAATCGCAACAAGGCGCTCACCTACGATCTGATCTACCTCGACGCCTATCTCAACGGCACGGTGCCGTTTCACCTCTTGACCAAGGAATTCTTCCAGCTGTTGAAGCAGCGGCTCACGCCGGGCGGTGCCGCAGCGTTCAACGTGCATGACGGGACCAAGCTCTATCCCGCAACGCTGGTGACGCTGCGGGCGGTATTTCCAACCGTCGACCTCTATCCGTCGGGGACGGGCGAGACGATCATGATCGCCACCTCCGCGCCGCCTATGGACAGCGAAACGCTGGCGCGCCGGGCGCAGGAGCTACAACAGCGCTACAAGTTTCCGATTTGATCTATTCACGATCGCGCAGCGGCGGCTGGACAAAACCCCGCAGCCCAAAGCGCAGGTCATGACCGACGATTTCGCCCCGGTCAATCTCTACGACGCGATCCCCGAGCGCCCGCGGCGTTGATCCCGCGTACCCGCTCGCGATGCCAGCGCAAACGCCGACGCGGGATCCCCACGATACAGCGCTTGCCTAATCCGACTGCATGCCCATCCGGACGATCATTCGCACGTCTCCGAACAGCTGCACGAACGGCGTCAGCAGCCGGTGGAACACGGTCTTGCTCACCAGGGTGTCCTTGATCGCCAGGTAGTCGATACCGGTGCCGAGAAAACAATGGACGGCGTCCGCCGGCGTCTCAACGATCGGCTCGCCCTTGATGTTGAAGGACGTGTTGAGCAGGACCGGCACCCCCGTTATCGCGTCGAACTCCTTGAGCACGCGATAGAGCGCATCATTGGTCGACGGCACGGTCTGCACCCTGGCGGTTCCGTCCACATGCACGACCGCCGGAATCTTGTCGCGCCATTCCGGACGCACGCGCTTGGCCAGCAGCATGAACGGAGATTCTTCGTCGCCCTCGAAAATTTCGCTGGCTCTTTCGGCGAGAACGATCGGCGCGAACGGCCGGAACGGCTGCCGATGCTTGACCCGGGCGTTGAGGTGATCCTTCATCCCAGCCGTGCGCGGGTCCGCCAGGATGCTGCGATGGCCAAGAGCGCGCGGCCCGAATTCTGAGCGGCCCTGAAACCAGCCGACCACCTGGCCCTCGGACAAGACCTTCGCAGTGTCGGCGCAAATGTTTGCGCTCGCGGTGCGGCGCGTCACCAGACGCACCAGCCGCCGACGCATCGCGTCGCGCACGTCCTCGTCCTTGTACTCCACCCCCAGATAGGCGTCCTTCATCACGAATGAACGGGGCTTCTTCTGGATGCCAAGATGGCCGTAGTACGCACACCCGATCGCGATGCCATCGTCGCCCGCCGCCGGCTGAATCCAGACGTTCTCGAAGCCGGCCTCGCGCACGATGCGCCCGTTGGCGACGCAATTGAGCGCCACGCCGCCGGCGATGCAAAGATTCTTGGCGCCGGTGGTCTCGCGCAACCATTTCGCGCGCGCGAGCAGGACTCGCTCGGTATCGTCCTGAACCCGCCAGGCGACATCCTCCCAATGGCGCATGGCTGGGCTGGCTTCCCATTTCCCGGGGCTGTCGAACAGCCAGGGTTGCTTGAACTCGTCGGACCAATCCGGGACCTTCAGGTGGCCGCCATTGAGCTCCATCAGCGGCTTCATGCTGTCGGGGCGGCCATAGGGAGCGAGCCCCATCAACTCGCCGCACTTGTTCCAGTCTCCGAAAACGTAGGTCGAGGCCCGGCTGTACAGTGCACCGAGCCCCGGCATGTTGAAGAATTCGTCGCTCAGGAACCCACGACTTGGTTCGAGCCAGACCTTTTTCAGGGCTTCGAGCTTGGACCCGTCGAATCGGTAGTAGCTTTCCGACTTACGCGCCAATGGGGTCGTCCTATGGGCGACCGGATAGTCCTCGGACACATCCGCGGCGTAACTGCCCACACCATCCACCACCATCACCACGCCCTGGTCGAACGGACAGGTGGCAAAAGCGCTGTGGGCGTGGGCCAGATGATGAGAAATCGTCACTAGCTTGTTGGAGTTTGAACGGAAGAGCGGATGCTGTTGCGCTTGAGCGCGCTCCTCCTCGGGCAAGAAGTGCGGCATGTCCTGAAATAGAAGGCGCCGCTCCATGTCTTCGACCGGCAGGATGTAGCAATTGCGCACCACGAGATCGATATCATCGAGCGTGATGCCTTCGGCCTCGAGACAATATTCGACGACCTCCTGATAAAAACCGCTGGCGTGCTTTTCGCGCGTTATGCGTTCCTTGGCGATCGCGAACGCGATCTCGCCGTCGCGCAACAGGCAGGCACTGACGTCGTGGTCGTACGCGTTGATGCCGAGAATGTAGCTATGCCGGTTCGCCATAAGGTTTGTTCTGATGGAGCGGATCGGAACATCCGAGCGTCGACGGAGCGACCGTTCGGATCGAGGGCGCGCAGGCTGCGACCACCGTGCTTGATCGCACCCGCGCGGTCGCGCCGTCAAGGTCGCGAACTTGTCACTGGTCAGCCGAATTGGGCGCCAGTAACCATAACGACGACACGGCGGCTCCCACCGCTCCGGCATTCAGGTCGTGTGTCGGCGTCGGCTTGACCGTTGCCATGGCGGCGTCGTAGACTCACGGTCGATCTACGTCACTCGCTAGCCATCTGGAAGCTCAAGAATTTTTGGAGGTGACGACATGACCTTGATAAGGCGTTGCCTGAAGGTCGTTGCTATGCTCGCCGTGTACTTCGCCGCGACCTTCGCGGTGTCGGGATTTGTCATGGGCGCGGCCGTCAACCAGGCCCAGGCCCAGGGCCGCGGTGGTGGGGGTGGTCGCGGTGGCGGCGGCGGTGGTCGCGGCGGCGGCGGCATGGCTCGCGGCGGCGGCGGCATGGTTCGCGGGGGCGGCGGCGTGGTCCGCGGGGGCGGCGTGGCCCGCGGTGGCGTGGTCCGCGGCGGGCGCGGTGGCGTGTGGCGTGGCGGCGGCCGCGGGCGCGGCGGACGTGGCCGCGGCATCTGGCGCGCCGGGGTATGGTGGCCGTGGATCGCGCCCGGCTTCTGCCATTATCCCGTGACCAGCCAGCGAGTTCGTCTGCCCCTACTACTAAGCCACAAGGCGGATTGGATTCCTGCAGCCGGCCGCGCCTGCGGCCGGCTGGTTGCTTTTCAGGCGAGCGCGGCGGGCGCCGTCAGGGCGCGCGCAACCGCGGCGATGAAGTTGCCGCGCGCGTCCGGCAGCCCCAATCCACGCGGCTCGAGCACGTGCCGGTCGAGAAAGAAGGCCGTCAGCGCGAACGCGTCCATAAGCTCATCCGCCGACACCGCGCTCGAGCTCGAGGCGGCGCCAAGAAATGCCGGCAGCCGCAGCAGCCTGTCCCGCCAAGGATCGCCGGCCGCGCGCGACACCGCCCGGCCGGACTTCGGCGATACATAGATGAGGTCATCGCGCGCGCCAGTCGCCGCGCACTCGGCGAGGTCGAGGCCGAATCCGAGCTCGGCAAGAAGCTCCAGCTCGAAGCGTGCGACGTCGATGGCCGCGCGTTCAGGGCTCTCGAAGCCGTCGAGAATACCCTCGAGCCTGGCGAGCAGCGCCTGGTGCGGATCGCGTTCGGGCAAGAGCCGCGTCAGCGCGCACAGATGCGTGAGGCCGTAAAGGGCGTACGGAACCGGCAGAAACCCTGCCGCGCGCAACCGCAACGCTTCCACCGTATAGTGCCCGAGGTGCTCGTCGAGTCGCGCCCGCCAGACCGCGCGGACCGTATTGCCGGGCTGCAGGATCGGGCGCAGGCGCGAGCCGGCCCCTCCCCGCACCAGGCCGAGGTGGCGGCCATGCTCGTGCGTCATCAGTTCCAGGATGGCATTCGCCTCCCCGTGGCGACGCACGCCCAGTACGATTCCCTCGTCGGTCCATTCCATGCCGCGTTTTCCGCTGTTGCCGATCGCAAGTCTACTCGGGCGGAAACTCCAATCCCATCTCGCGGTAGCGCTCCGGATCGTCGCCCCAGCGCTCGCGTACTTTCACGAACAGGAACAGGTGAACCGGCTTGTCGATGATCTCGGCAAGCTCGCGCCGCGCGTCGGCACCGATCGCCTTGATCGTCTGCCCGCCCTTGCCGAGCACGATCTTACGCTGGCTCGCGCGTTCGACGTAGATCGTCTGCTCGATGCGCGCGGAGCCGTCCTGCTGCTCCTTCCACGCGTCGGTCTCGACCGTCGACTGGTAGGGCAGCTCCTCGTGCAGACGCAGGTAGAGCTTCTCCCTGGTGATCTCGGCCGCGAGCTGGCGCAAAGGGGCGTCCGACATCTGGTCTTCCGGATAGAGCCATGGTCCTCCCGGGACATGGGCCGCGAACCATTGCCTGAGATCACCGACGCCGTCGCCGCTGCGGGCCGAGACCATGAACGTCGCCGCAAACGACGCACGCGCGTTTGTGCTCTCGGCCAGCCGCAGCAGCGTGCCCTTCTCCACCACATCGACTTTGTTGAGGATGAGCGCTTGCGGCTGGCGCAGGCCGGCGAGCCGCGCCAGAATGTCCTCCGATTCCTGGTCGAGCCCGCGCTTGGCGTCGATCAGCAATCCGACCAGATCGGCGTCCTGCGCGCCGCCCCAGGCGGTCGTCACCATGGCGCGGTCGAGCCGGCGTCGCGGGCGGAACACGCCCGGCGTGTCGACGAAGATGAGCTGCGACGACCCTTCGATCGCGATACCGCGGACGAGCGCGCGGGTCGTCTGTACTTTCGGCGTGACGATCGACACTTTGGAGCCGGTGAGCGCGTTGGTCAGCGTCGACTTGCCGACGTTAGGCGCTCCGATCAACGCCACGAAGCCGCAGCGCGTCGCGCCTCCGGCCGCTTGTGCGGTGCTCTCCTCGCTCATCCTTCGTCCGACGCAACCCCCTCGCGCTCCAGCATGGCGGCAGCGGCGGCCTGCTCGGCGGCGCGCTTGGTGCGCCCGACACCCTCGGCAGGCTCGCGGTCGGGGAGCTCGACCGAGATGCGGAATTCCGGATCGTGGTGGGGGCCGCTGCGCTCGATTTCGTGATAGGCAGGCGTCGGCAGGCCGCGGCCCTGCGCCCATTCCTGCAGCATGGTCTTGGGATCGCGCAGCGGCCGCGCCGGCGCGAGCATGCGCTCCTTCCAGAAACGCTGCACCAGCTCGGCGGCCGGCGCATAGCCGCCATCGAGGAATACCGCGCCGACAACCGCTTCGCAGGCATCCGCCAGAATGGCGGGAGTGAGGTTGGCCTTGGCTCCCCTGGTGCCGCCGAGGTAGATCGCGGCATCGAGCTCCATGGCGCGCGCGATCGTCGCGCAGGCATCCGCGCGCACCAGGTCTGCAAGCCGTCGCGACAACTCGCCTTCGCTGGCCTTGGGGAACTCCCGCAGCAGCAGATCGGCGATAGCGAGGCCGAGCACCCGATCGCCCAGAAACTCGAGGCGTTGGTAGCTCATCGCGCGATTGGAGCCGGACAGTGCCGACGAATGCGTCAGCGCACGCGCAAGCAGGCTCTTGTCGGCAAACTGATACCCGAGCCGGTCCTGCAGCGCGCGCTCGGCGGCGCTCTTGCGCCTCATCGCACGATTGTGAACAACCGGTCCCAGCGCACCGCCCACGGCCAGCGCCAAACCTGCCAGGCGCGCTCGCCTTCACCGACTGAGAAGAAGATGATCTCGGCGCGGCCGATCAGGTTCTCGAATGGAATATAGCCGACCTGGCTCAGCACGCGGCTGTCGGTCGAGTTGTCGCGGTTATCGCCCATCATGAAGAAGTGGCCAAGCGGCACGGTGTAGACCTGGGTGTTGTCGTAGAACCCGTTGTCGACCAGGTCGAGCGTCGTGTAGCTCACGCCGTTCGGCAGCGTTTCGCGCCAGCGCTTCACGCGCTGGGGCCGCGCGCCCTCGTCGGTCTCGACGTAGTCCTCGATGCGCTCGCGCTTCACCGGCTGCTCGTTGATGTGCAGCACGCCCTGAATCATCTGGACACGGTCGCCCGGCAATCCGATCACCCGTTTGATGTAGTCGACCGAATCGTCCTTGGGCAGCCGGAAGACCACCACGTCGCCGCGCGCGGGCGAGGAGCCGAAGATCCGACCGGAGAACAACGGCGGCGAATAGGGCAGCGAGAAGTGACTGTAGCCGTAGGTGTACTTCGACACGAACAGGTAGTCGCCGATCAGCAACGTCGACTTCATTGAGCCGGACGGAATGTTGAACGGCTGAAACAGAAACGTGCGGATGACTGCCGCGATGATGAGCGCGTGGATAATGACGCGGACGGTCTCGGCAAACCCACCCTCCTTGCGCTTTTGCTCGGTGGACACGCTCATTGGGTCCTCGTCATCCATGTGCTGAACTGTCGTGGAAACGGCCGTCGGTCAATGAACGCCGTCTTGCCGCAATGCAACATAGTGGCCGCGTCGACCGCCTTGTAGCCTTGGCCGAGGGCCTGCGCAACGCGCTGCCGGCGATTCCGCGGCGAAAATCCCGTCCAGCCCGCCCACGCGCAGCTTCCGCGCTCAACGGACGGGCTGAAACAGCCGGTGCCAGCGCACCCTCCATGGCCACAGCCAGAACTGCCAGGCGCCCGCACCGCCCCGCACCGAGAAAAAGATGATCTCGGCCCGGCCCACCAGGTTGTCGAATGGAACGTAGCCGACCTGCGTCAGCACCCGGCTGTCGGCCGAATCGTCCCGATTGTCTCCGATCATGAAACAGTGACCGGCGGGCACATAGTAGACCGGAGTGTCGTCGAGCGGCCCGTTCTCGATCAGATTGAGCGTGACGTAGCTGACGCCGTTCGGCAGCGTCTCGCGCCAGCGCTCGATTCGAGCCGGCACCTCCTGCTCCCCGTCGACATAGTCCTCGATGCGCTCGCGCTTGACCGCCTCGCCGTTGATGTGAAGCACGCCGCCGCGCATCTCGATACGGTCGCCCGGCAACCCGACGATGCGCTTGATGTAATCCTCGGAGTCGGCGGCGGGCAGCCGGAACACCGCGATGTCGCCGCGCGCCGGAGGCGTGGCAAGGACGCGGCCGGAAAACAACGGCGGCGAAAGCGGGATCGAATAGCGGCTGTAGCCGTAGCTGAACTTCGACACGAACAGGTAGTCGCCGACCAAGAGCGTCGGCTTCATCGACTCCGAGGGGATCCTGAACGGCTGGAACAGCAGCGTCTGGAACGTCAACGCGATCACAAAGGCCGGAACAACGACGTCCAGGATCTCGCGAATGGCGCTCTTGCGCGGCGAAGAGTTGTCGGCACCCGCCTGCATGGGTCGCGACCGGACCGGCGGTCAACGCGATCGCGGCAGCGCCGAAATGATGACGAAGGCGTGCGCCAGCGGCCATTCGTCGGTGATCGTCAGGTCGATGCGCGGCTCGCAGCCGTCCGGGACCAAGGTTTCAAGGTGGCGGAGCGCCCCGCCCGTCAACCGCACGGTCGGGCGGCCGGTCGGCAGGTTGACGACGCCGATGTCCCGCCAGAACACGCCCTGTCGCATGCCGGTGCCGAGCGCCTTGGCGCAGGCCTCCTTGGCGGCAAAGCGCTTGGCGTAGGTGGCGGCGGCGTTGGCCTTGCGGGCGGCGCGCCGGCGCTCGGCCTCGGTGAAGATGCGGGCGAGGAATCGCTCGCCGTGGCGTGCGATGGTTCGCTCGATGCGGCGGATGTCGATGATGTCGGATCCGGTGCCGAGGATCATGCCGCAGCGCTCGCCCGCCCTCGCCCACGCTGCATCGCGGCCCGCATGTTCTTGACCACCGCGGCAAGACCGTCAAACACGGCTTCGCTTACCAGGAAATGCCCGATGTTGAGCTCGACGATCTGCGGCAGCTCCGAGATCGTCTCGGCGGTCGCGTAGTCGAGCCCGTGTCCGGCATGCACTTCGAGACCCGCCGCCTTGGCCAGCCGCGCACCCTCGCGGATGCGCCGCCATTCGGCTTCGGCATCCGTCCCGCGCTGCTCGATCAGCGCATCGCACCAGCCGCCGGTGTGAACCTCGATCACCGGGGCGCGGATGCGCGCCGCTGCTTCGATCTGGCGCGGATCAGCGGCGATGAACAGCGAAACGCGGATGCCGGCATCCGACAGCCGGGCGATGACGGGGGCGAGCACATTGTGCTGACCGGCGACGTCGAGGCCGCCTTCGGTGGTGCGTTCCTCGCGCCGCTCCGGCACCAGGCAGGCGGCATGCGGCCGGGTCTTGACCGCGATCGCCACCATCTCGTCGGTCGCGGCCATCTCGAAATTGAACGGCTGAACGATCTCCGCCTTGATGCGAGCAATGTCGTCGTCGCCGATATGCCGGCGATCCTCGCGCAGATGCGCCGTGATGCTGTCGGCACCCGCGGCAATCGCCAGATGCGCGGCGCGCACCGGATCGGGGTACGGCGTCCCGCGCGCCTGGCGCAACGTTGCCACGTGGTCGATGTTGACGCCGAGCCGGATATGAGAGAGCGCCGCTGCCATCGCGCCGTCAGCCGCTCACCCGCTCGGCATTGGCCACCACCGACTTGGCGCGCAGCTGCGCGATGATGCCGTTGAGGTGCTTGAGGTCGTAGACTTCGAGGTCGATCAGCATCTCGGTGAAATCCGGCGAGTTGCGCGTCATGCGCACGTTGTCGATGTTGCCGTCGTGCTCGGCAATCACCTGCGCGATCTGCGCAAGCGTCCCGGGCTCGTTGACCGACTGGACCGCGATGCGGGCGGGGAACCGCTGCGGCCGGTCCTCGCCGTCGTCCCAGCGGACATCCAGCCAGCGATCCGGCTGATCCTCGAATTCGCGCAGGGCTTGCGACTGGATCGGGTAGATGGTGATGCCCTCGCCCGGCGTGAGGATGCCGACGATGCGGTCGCCCGGCACGGCGCCGCCGTCCGGGGCAAACCGCACCGGCAGGTCGCTGTTGATGCCGCGGATCGGCAGCGCCGGCCCGTCGTCGCGATAGCTCGGCACCTTGAATTTGACCGCCTTGCTGCGCCGCAGCCCGAACCAGCCGCTCTCCACCTTCTTGGGCGCAACGCGCGCAGTCGAGCGTTCCTCCTTGTAGTCCGGATACATGGCGCGGGCGACGTCGGATACTTTCATCTCGCCGCGTCCGACCGCCGCCATCACGTCCTCGACCGAAGCGCGCGCAAGCCGCGGCAGCGCGCCCTGCAGCTTCTCGTCGGAATACTCCTTCTTCGCACGCTCGAACAAACGCTCGACGATGCGTCGGCCGAGTCCGGCATATTGCGCCCGAACCGCGGCCCTGGTCGCGCGGCGGATTGCGGCCCGCGCCTTGCCGGTGACGACGACGGACTCCCAGGCGGCCGGCGGTGCCGTTTGCGCCTTCGAGGTCACGATGTCGACCTCGTCGCCGTTCTGCAGCTCGGAGACCAGCGGGCTTACCTTGCCGTTGATCTTGCAGCCGACCGCGGTGTTGCCGACGTCGGTGTGCACCGCGTACGCAAAGTCGATCGGGGTGGCCTTGCGCGGCAGCGCGATCAGCTTGCCCTTGGGGGTGAAGCAGAACACCTGATCGTGGAACAGCTCGAGCTTGGTGTGCTCGAGAAACTCCTCGGGGTTCGAGCCCTCGGCAAGCAGCTCTATGGTGCGCCGCAGCCAAGCGTAGGCACTCGACTCCCGGGACAGCACTTCCGAGGGCGAGCCGCGCGCGTCCTTGTAGAGCGCGTGGGCGGCGATGCCGTATTCGGCGATCTGGTGCATGCCGTGGGTGCGGATCTGCAGCTCGACGCGCTGCTGGCCGGGGCCGATCACGGTCGTGTGCAGCGAGCAGTAGTCATTCTGCTTCGGGGTCGAAATGTAGTCCTTGAAACGCCCCGGAACGACCGGCCAGGTGGTGTGGACGATCCCCAGCGCGCGGTAGCATTCCTCGGCCGAGCCGACCAGGACGCGGAAACCGAAGATGTCGGACAGCTGCTCGA
This sequence comes from uncultured Alphaproteobacteria bacterium, assembly GCA_963788095.1. Taxonomy (GTDB): domain Bacteria; phylum Pseudomonadota; class Alphaproteobacteria; order Rhizobiales; family Xanthobacteraceae; genus CAVTXS01. The sequence continues at coordinate 101,759 of CAWBFP010000046.1, forward strand.
AGCCGACCGACTTGCGCTCCATCTTGCGCCAAATCGAATAGGGTCGTTTCTGCCGGCCTCTGACCTCGGCCTTGATGCCGCGATCGGCGAGCTTGCCGGTGAGCTGTCGCTCGATCTCCGAGATCAGGTCGCGATTGCGGCGCGCGATCTCGCTGAGCCGCGCGGCCATCACCTCGTAGGCCTCGGGATTGAGCTCCTGGAAGGCGAGATCCTCGAGTTCCTCGCGCATCTCATGCATGCCCATGCGGCCGGCGAGCGGCGCATAGATGTCGAGCGTCTCCTGCGAGATGCGCCGGCGGGTCTCCGGCTGCATCACGCCGAGTGTTCGCATGTTGTGCAGGCGGTCAGCGAGCTTGACCAGCAGGACGCGCACGTCGGACGCGATCGCCAGCAGCAACTTGCGCAAATTTTCGGCCTGCGCCGCTTGCTTGGAGACCAGATCGAGCTTCTTGAGCTTGGTAAGCCCGTCGACCAGGTTGCCGATGTCGGCGCCGAACAGCTGGTCGATCTCGGTCCGGGTGGTGGCGGTATCCTCGATGGTGTCGTGCAGCAGCGCGGCCGCGATCGTGGCGTCGTCGAGCTTGAGGTCGGTCAGGATGGCGGCGACCTCGAGGGGATGGGAGAAGTAAAGGTCGCCGGACGCGCGCTTCTGCTCCCCATGCGCCTTCATGGCATAGACGTAGGCGCGGTCCAGCAGGGCCTCGTTGGCGTTCGGATTGTAGCGGCGCACCTGTTCGACCAGCTCGTACTGGCGCAGGAACTGTGGACGAGATTTATGTTTCTTTTCAAGATCTTGGGCCTGCTCACGAGCGGCATCCGAGAGCGGCGGCGACATCTGGGGATGCGCGACGACACGCGGCTCGCTGCGTGCAAGGTCCATCGGCTGGTTCCATCACCCGTGTTCGGCGGGGCGGGCGCCGCGTGCAGGATATCATGTTCATGCCGCAGCGTCGCAAGCTAAAGCACGGAACAGGTTGCAGAAATGCGAACGGCCCGGAGCGATCCGGGCCGTCGTGCACTGGTTCGCGGTGGAGGAGACTATTCCTCCTCTTCGGGCTGTTCCTCCGGTGGCGTCAGCCCTTCGAGGCCCTTGAGGAGCTCCTCCTCCGTCATCCGTTCCAACACCACCTCGGTGTCGTCGGCGTCGACGCTGCCGCCGGCGCCCCCGATCAAGGGCACGGTCTCGGGCTCCGGCTCATCGACCTCGACGTATTTCTGCAGCGAATGGATAAGGTCCTCCTTGAGATCGCCGGGGGACACGGTCTCTTCGGCGATCTCGCGCAAGGCCACGACCGGGTTCTTGTCATTGTCGCGATCGACGGTGATCGCGGCGCCGGACGACACCATGCGCGCCCGATGGCTCGCCAGCAGCACCAGCTCGAACCGGTTCTCGACCTTGTCGATGCAATCTTCGACAGTGACACGGGCCATGCCGCCCACTCCTTGGCAATACGGTTTTCGGGAACCGGGGCTCAGGTATAGGGCGCGACGCAAAAGCGCAAGTCAAAATTTTGGCTTGGCGCCCCGCCGGGCCTCTGTTAGGCAACGAACGGGAACAAGGGCCCGGCCGCGATCTTATGGCCCGGGGATGATTCCTGCGGCTCAAGCCGCTCGGTATTGGTCGACCAGTTGATTCTGCGGCTCGATTTGACCCCCGGAAACCGGGAGCCTGAGAATCAATCCGGTTTTAATCACGCGAGAACAAGGATGCATTCACAGCCGGAAAAAATCGCCCTGTTCATCGACGGCGCAAACCTCTACGCCACCGCCAAGTCGTTGGGTTTCGACATCGACTACAAGCGTCTGTTGCGTGAGTTCCAATCCCGCGGCTACCTGCTGCGGGCGTTTTACTACACCGCCGTGATCGAGGATCAGGAATATTCCTCGATTCGACCGCTGATCGATTGGCTCGACTACAACGGCTACACGGTCGTCACCAAGGCAACCAAGGAGTTCGTCGACCAGACCGGGCGCCGCAAGGTCAAAGGCAATATGGACATCGAGCTTGCGGTCGATGCCATGGAGATTGCCGAGCACATCGACCAGATGGTGCTGTTCTCCGGCGACGGAGATTTCCGCTCGCTGGTCGAGGCGATGCAGCGCCGCGGCGTGCGTGTGACGGTGGTCTCCACGGTCTCGACCCAGCCGCCGATGGTGGCCGACGAGCTGCGACGGCAGGCCGACACGTTTCAGGACATCGTCGAGCTGCAGCCGAAGATCGGGCGCGACCCGGCCGAACGGGGAGAGCGCGCGCCGCGCGGCGAGCGCGAGCAACGGCATACGCCGCAATTCCTGCAGCGGAGCGCGGCACCGCAGCGCGCCGGAGCGGGTGCGCCCGCAGCCGACGAATACGACGAAGATTGATCGGCGATGACGGAGCGGGCTGCAGGCGCCGAGCCGGGGCGCAACTGCCCGCTTTGTCCTCGTCTGGCGGCATTTCGTGAGACCTGGCGGGCGCGCGAGCCTGGCTGGTTCAATGCGCCGGTCCCTTCGTTCGGGCCGGGCGACGCCGAGCTCTTGATCGTTGGGCTGGCGCCCGGGCTACGCGGCGCCAACCGCACCGGCAGGCCGTTCACCGGCGACTATGCCGGCGACCTGCTGTACGGCACCCTGCTCGAACTCGGGTTCGCGCGCGGCCGGTTCCAGGCGCGGCCCGACGACGGCCTGGAGCTGGTCAACTGCCGCATCACCAACGCGGTCCGATGCGTACCGCCGGAGAACAAGCCGACCGCGAGCGAGATCGTGGCCTGTCGCGCGTTTCTGGCGGCGACGATCAAGACCATGTCGAACCTGGGGGCGATCGCGGCGCTTGGCCGCATCTCGCACGACACGGTGCTGGCGGCGCTCGGTGCGCGAGCAGCACAAGCTCGCTTCGCGCACGGCGCGGTGCACGAGGTCGCCGGGATGAGACTGTTCGACAGCTACCATTGCTCGCGCTTGAACACGAACACCGGCGTCCTGACCGCGGAGATGTTTCGCGCCGTGTTCGCCGCGGCTCGCGACTACCTCGCCGCGCGCAGATAGGCGATCACCTCCTCGGCGTTCTTGTCCGGTGGAAACACCGGATAGAACACCTTCGTGATCGTGCCGTCGTCGATCACCCACGCCATCCGTTTGAGCAGCGTCATGCCAGCGGCCTCAAACGTCGGCAGCTTCAGCGCTCGCGCCAGCTCGAGCGTGGCGTCGGACAGAATCTCGAACGGCAAGTGCAGCCGGTCGACGGCCTCGCGCTGGTAGACGGTGTCCTGGGTCGAAAGGCCATAGAGCCGCGCCACCCCGAGTGCCTCGAGCTCGGCGAAATGGTCGCGGAACGCGCAGGATTGCGGCGTGCAGCCGCGCGCCCCCGGGATGGCGTCCCACCCGTCGGGGGGCGGCTTCCCGGGCTCGCCGGTGCGCGGGTAGATGTACACAACCGTGCGCCCGGGGAGCCGTGCCAGATTGACCGTACTGCCATCGGTCGCCGGCAAGGCGAGATCCGGAAGCCTGCGACCCGCGAGATGACGCGCGGCGCCGTCGTCCTCGGGCGCCGGCAGGTCGGCCGGCAGTACAAGCGGATTGTGCGGCATAGCCATGGCTTAACCTCGCGCCAGCGAACGCATCCCCATCGCACACCGGCGCGGGGCCGCGGTCCAGCGAATTATGGCGCCGGCGCGTACGAGATGAATTCCATCAGCGACCCGTCGGGATCGCGGAAATAGACGCTCGTGCCCTCGCCCTTGGCGCCGAAGCGTTGCATCGGCGTGCGCTCGAGCGCGACGCCGTGGCGGCCGAGATGCGCAACGGCGTCGGCGATCGGGCCCTTCCATTCGAAGCAGAGGTCGCTGTTGCCGGGCGCAACCGGCAGACGCGCGACCTCAGCCGGAGATACCCCCGGCCCATGCACGTTGAGCTGGGCGTCACCGAACCGATATGCCCAGCCGGCCGGCCGTTGCACCAGCTCGGCCCCGAGCACATCGCGGTAGAAGGCGTTCGACCGCTCCCACTCCGATACGTGGATCACGCAGTGATCGAGCTTCACCGGCAGCGTCATGATCTCCTCCTCTCACTTGCGAACGATATCAAGCACTTGTCGAAATAGCGGCAACCTACTAAGTCGCATGGGTAACGCTCCGGGTAACGCCTACTTCCCGCCAACTTGGCTGAAAGTTCAAAGGGCCAGGGGCGTTTATCGGCTTGGCGGCAAGCGCGCCGAGCGCATGCTGTTCACGGTCACGGCGCGGGACGCCGAGGAAGCCATCGAGCGCGCGATCGAGGAGCACGATATTCCCGAGCGCGAGCGCTGGCGGATCAGCGCGCAGCGCGAGGCGTAGCGCTTCAGACATGCGTCGCCGCCGTTTGGACGACCGAGACGACCTACCGACCAGCGTGCTCCTGCGCGACTATCCGTTTGAAATGGTCCGCCTCGCCTGCACCCGATGCGGGCGGCGCGGCCAATACCGGAAATCGACGCTGCTGGCGCGCTTCGGACCTAACTGCCGCTTGGTCAGCATGAGACTCGACCTTGCGGAGGGTTGCCCGAGGATACCGGCGCCGAGCATCGACGAGCATTGCGGCATGTTCTATCCGGACTTGGTTGGGCGATGAAGGCTGGCGGCTCGCCTGCACAAAATACGATCGGCGCAGGCAGCGACCAACCCCTCAGGCAAAATTTGAGGAACCTGTGAACTGGTTCACACACTCTGATCGATAGGGCGCCGCTATTGGGTCCCCTCAGCTTCATTTCTTTCAGGAGGGGAATGTTATGGTCAGCAAAGGTGAGCTTCTGTACCGGAACGCGGGGGAGACGAGGCATTGGGTAAACCGTATTTTTGTCGTTGGCTCGATCTTCGCAGGAACGGTTCTTTTTATGGCAGTGGCGGGTTCCACGATGACGCCGAAGCCGTATGTGAGCAACGGCGGGGTCGACATCAGCGCCGCTTCCCCGGCGCACCCCGACACGCCCCTTGCACTTATGAGCAGGGCGCCCGCGAATCTTCCGGTCGAATCGTGGGAGCCGGCGTTCTAGGGCCGAATCGCCGCCATCAGATCATGGACCTGTGCGGCGTCTACTATCCCGACCGGATCGCACGATGAGAGCGACCCACATCGCCTTCATGAACGATCAGAGAGAGTATTTCCACGCTTCAGAGTTGCTGGCCGAGGCGATCGAGGCTGCCAAAGGCGCCTCACTGGACCCGGTACAAATCATGCTTTTGGAGGAGATGGAGCCAGCGGTCGGCGGCACTCATTCTGAGAGAATCGGCTTGCCGTGTTTCCTGTGCTGCTTTTCCGCAAAGGAGAACGACCTTAATCAATGGAGAGCCAACGGTCGCGGCGAAGGCGGATACTCAATTGGATTTAGAACAGCAGAGGTCGGATCGAGCGTTGGCAGGAACTCGATGCTGACGCCAGTTCTATACAAACGCGATGTTCAAGCGCGTCTCGTTCAAAATGTACTCGCTTGGGCGCTCCAGGAATATCCAAGAGTGTCTAGCAAGTATCACGGCGCCGATCGGGAGAGGCATCGCAAGTTGTGGGCCCCCTTCGTATGGCGACCGCGGAACTCGGGCGGTTGATCGACATCGCGGCCGAGAGGCAGCAATAGATCATCGTGAAACACGTCACCGTAAACGTGGACCGGGCGGTTGCCACGACCAGATCGTAAGGGTGAGGAGGGGCAAGGGGCAAAGATGACAACCCGCCAGGTCCGATTCCCACCCTATAGGCATTTAGTTTGTCCTCTTGGCGCTCGTAGGTTGCGTAGGCGGGTCGGGTGGTTACTTTCCGGCCAGAGCTACCATTGGCTGCGGCGTACCCGGTAAATTACTCTCTGAATCTTCGAGATCACCGTCTTATACTGATCATTGTATAGCGTGCGTAGGTTCATTCCGTGGCTCGGCCCAGCCGGCCATCGAGCAATAATAATTAGTTGAGAGAATATGATACTGCAGGCGGCGCCAAATAGGATGGTTCTACCTAGTATCGTAGCGCCATCTTTTAGACAAGGCCTTAATTCCAGAAGACCGTAAACGGCCAGCAACATGATTGCCGGCTGAAACTCGATCCGATAACGTAGGGCCATATAGATGTGAGTCAGCGTAAGCGCCGCCGGTATCGAAAGAGCGAGTGCGGCCAACCCCACGGTGTACTGGGCATCGCCCCAAGGGCGGCGCCGTATCAGTTGCGCGATTCCGAAAGCCGCAAAACCCACCCATAGCATATCGGTGAGGAGTAGCGAGGTGGGTGGCATTTCAGCGCCGTCGAGATTCTTTTCCATCCAGGCAGCGAAGATCGATCGGCCGGATTCATCGGGCAAAAGCCAGATGGGAAAATAGTAATACTGCAAGCCGAACCAGAACCGGTGGGCGCTGGTTGTGCCTTGCTCAAGCAACCGATGCAGACGATCGGGCCAGCGTTCTATCCAATAAATCTGTCTTGCGAGGTTCACGAACTCGAACGGATCGCCCCATCGCATGAAGTTCACGAAGCCGGCGAGCGATGTGAAAATTGCCAGGATCAAGATGGGGGCGAGGTTCGGTTTCATGGCTTCGGCGGCGCGTTCGTACCAGACTCCTGCTGCACCCCTAAAGCGATTTGCCATGCTTCGCAGAACAATCAACGAAGTGGCCAGGCAGAGCCCAAGGGCCGTGGAAATTCGCGTGTGAACACAAATACCAGCAAGAATCGCTAGCATGGCAACCGCTGCAGGCCGCAGCTCGGTTCCTGCAACGATTGATCGAGTGAGGATAAAGACGTAAGCCGCACTTAGACATGCGGCCCATAGGATCGGTTCGTGATAGATGACACTGCTTGCCGCCAGATATGATGGAATGCCCGCAAACGCGCAGGTGACAGTTAGCGCGACTGTCAGGATCGCGGAGAGCCGCGCCTGCGCAACGGTCAACACACTGGCCCCATAGAAGAATACGGTGCCCGTGGCAGATATTGTGCAGGCTAGCACAGCGACCGGCTCATTTCGCAAATCGAAGAACGGCAAAAGCGGAAGCCGAATAACGGCGGGAAACACGCCCAAATATGTGTAGGTCTTTCCTTTAAAAACGAGTGCCTCGACGCCAATGATGGCCGGATCGATCGTGAAATCGCCGCGCAGCATTCGAAGCAACATATCGTTAAACTCAAGCCCACGTCCCTGATCCAAATGGATATTGAACTTGAGCCCGCTCATCAGCGCGAAGTAATAGATGCCAGCGACAAACGCCAGCAACGCCGCGCGGACGATCACCTTGGACGCCTGCCGGCGCTCAATTAAGGACAATGTACTGGACACGCGCGTTAACGTGTACCAATCCGATAGTCTCGCAAACATTCCTCAATCCGAGCAATGGGACCTTGTTTGTTGGCAATCCGCCGTGATTCGCCGTCGAGTACGTTTGGGGCGCATGATAGCGTCTGACTTGCGAAGTAGCGAGGGCCGATTGAACACTATGGCAGGCTGCAGATAGGTTCGCCTAATGACGGCAATTTGGTAGGGAGAAGCTGAAGGCAGGTGCTGAATTTCCGAAGCCGAAAAGCGTCAAAGGCGCTGATTTTGACCCTTATAGCAACCGCAGCACCACGGCGCCGACGAACGCCAGTGCGAGCCACACTGCAACAGCGGCGGCGAGCTGCGCGAGCATTTTCAGCCCATGTTCTCCGGCACCTTGCCGCGCCTCCACGGGAAGGGAAGCTTGAGCTTCGAATTCTCGTTCCAGCCTTTCGGGATCAGCTTTATCGTCCACGTGTGAGGGACGGTCCTGATCTCGGTTGCGGCGCTGTTGGGGCTGTCAGCGTGCGTGCTCACGGCAGAGGCGAGCAAGGCGAGCAACACCATAGCAGCGACGATCATCCAGCGCATCACGTTACTCTCTTCACATAGAGCCTGTTCATTGCGGATTCGGCTTGTTCGACCGTAGAGAACGAGTCTCCGACGAGGCGGCCCGATGAGAGCTGCTCGATTCCGTATGTTAGGCGCCGGTAGGCATTGGACAGTGATCGAGCTTCACCGGCACCGTCATGGACCCCTCCTCGATCGACCCTTGGGCGGTGCCCGTGCCGCGGCCCGGCGTCAAACAAAAAAGAAGCGTCCGTCCGGCGGGGGGACAACCGCGGACGGACGCTCCCGCTGCTGCGACCGACTGACCGTCGGCCGCGACAGATGCCGGCGTCAGTCGAGCCAGGCGATGTCGGTCAGCGTGCCCGAGAGACCCTCGATCTTGCCGACCATCGTGGCCTTGCCGGTCTTGAGGTCGACCGCGTACAGCGCGCCGCCGGTCGCAAGCCAGGCGTCGTTCTTGTCCTCCGCGGTCGCGACGATGTTGAACGCGACCGGCGCGGTGACCGCCATGCCGAGCGCGCCGATGGTGTTGAGCACGCCGTCGTTCGGCGGAACCTGCGTGACCAGCGAGCCGGTGGCGGCGTCGACGTTGTAGAGCGTCGTCGCCTTCGGCTTGTCCTTCAGCGAATTGGAATACGCGCCGGCGACCACCTTCGGCGCCTTGCCGGCGTTGACGTCGCCGTCCTTGAACTTATGCGCCCCATCGACCGTCGCCTTGCCGTCATCGACGTTGATGCGCCAGCTGACGCCGTCCGAGCTCATCAGCCGCAGTCGGTCGGCGGCCGGGTTGAAGTCGAAGGTGATGGTCGCGCTCGCTTTCCAAGGCTCGCTCAGCTTGCTCTTGACGACGGCCTGACCGGTCTTCGGGTCGAGGGTCACGATGCTTCCGTCGCCGGCAAGGCCGTAGATCATGCCGTCGGCCGGACGCACGTCGATCCCGAGAATCGGGCCGGCACCCTTGATGTCGGCCTTTTTGGTGACCTTGCGGGTGGCCGGATCGATGGTGACGATCGACTTGCCGTCGACGAGCCCGATGATCCAGCCGGCTTGCGCGGCGGTTGCGGCAAAGCAGGAGGTGGCCACCGCGCCCGCAAGCGCGGCGGTTGTCAGGTAACTGCGCATGAGAAGTCTCCCGTCTATTCTTGCTCGAGCCGGAACGCGGGCGCGCTCCAGCGATCACGGGATGAGCTACGGCGGCGGAGTGCGCGGGTTGCAGGCTTCAAGATCACGTCCGCGTGAGAGCGGACGCGCGCCATCGAACGAGCAACGCCCGAACACACCACGGCTTCGCGCGGCAGCCGCGTCGCTGACTTCGCCAACGAGAACTGAGCCGCGAACGCTCAGCCGCGTTCGCGCAGCAGCCGGGCGCGGTCGCGTTCCCACGACCGCTTGCGCTCGCTTTCCCGCTTGTCGTGCAGCTTCTTGCCGCGCGCAAGCGCAATCTCGACCTTGGCGCGGCCACGCTCGTTGAAATAGAGTTTGAGCGGCACCAGCGTCATGCCCTCGCGCTCGACCGCGCCGATGAGCTTGTTGATCTGCCGTCGGTGCAACAGCAGCTTGCGCGGGCGCTTGGGCGCGTGATTGAACCGATTGGCCTGCAGGTATTCCGGGATGTTGGCGTTGTAGAGCCACAGCTCGCCGTCACGAGAGGCGGCGTACGATTTGGCGATCGCCGCCTTACCGTCGCGCAGCGATTTGACCTCTGTGCCGGTGAGAGCAATGCCGGCTTCGAGCACTTCGCCGATGGCGTAGTTGAAGCGCGCCTTGCGATTGTCGGCGACGATCTTGAGCTTGCGCTCGGGCTTGGCGGCCATGGTTCCTAAGCCTGTCTGTCCTGGGCGCCGTGAAACACGGCCAGGATGACGAGCTCATCGTCTACCCGATTGACCTCATAAACAATGATGTATGGGAGCCCCCTCACCACCCATTCCCGCGTGTTCGGAACAACTCCGACCCGAGCCATCCCGGGAAATGGAGCAGCCGTTCGGCAGCAACTCGAATGCGTTCGACCACGCGTGTTGCGGCAATCGGATTTCGTTCGGCGATATAAGCGTGAATGGCGTCGATGTGGCGAATGGCGTCTTCGCTATACCGCAGCCTCACAAGCCGCACTTCTTCCAGAGGGCGGCGACCTGTTGGTCGCTTGCGAGAGTGGTCCGCCCGGTCCGCAGGTCTTCTTGAATTCGTCTTACCTCCCGAACTTGTTCGGGTGTCAGGCGATAGGTCGGCTTTTCCTGATCCACGACGGAAAGAAGCACCTCCGCCGCCAAGTCTTGCTGTGCCTCGGGCAATTCACGAACCGTTGCAATGGCCTCGTCGAGAAGTTTGGTCACGGGACATCCAATTGCGGGAAGCACCCTTAATTGATCAAGCCGGCATGCACCATCGCCTCGCGCACCGCGGTACGCGTTTTGTCGGCGAGCCGCACCATCGGCAGGCGCACGGTGTCGGCGCACTTGCCGAGCACCGAGAGGGCGTATTTGGCGGGCGCCGGGTTGGTCTCGATGAACAGCGCGGTGTGCAGCGGCATCAGCTTGTCCTGCAGCCGCAGCGCCTCGCGGTAGTCCCCGCGCAGGCAGGCGCCCTGGAACTCGGCACACAGGCGCGGCGCGACGTTCGCGGTCACCGAAATGCATCCGTGGCCGCCGTGCGCCATGAACCCAAGGGCGGTCGCGTCCTCACCGGAAAGCTGGTTGAAGCCCTCGCCCATGGCCGCGCGCTGCTGCGACACGCGCACGACGTTGGCGGTTGCGTCCTTCACGCCGGCGATATTTGGAAGCTCGAACAGCCGCGCCATGGTCTCGACCGACATATCGATCACCGAGCGCGCCGGGATATTGTAGATGATGATCGGGATGCCGATGGCGTCGTTGATGGCTTTGAAGTGCTGGTAGAGCCCCTCCTGCGTCGGCTTGTTGTAGTAGGGCGTCACCACCAGCACCGCGTCGGCCCGCGCCGCCTCGGCGTGGCGCGCGCGCTCGATCGCCTCTTCAGTCGAGTTCGAGCCGGCGCCCGCAACCACCGGCACCCGCCCTTTGGCCTGCTCGATGCACCACTCGACCACCTTGCCGTGCTCATCGTGCGAGAGCGTCGGGCTTTCGCCGGTCGTGCCGACCGGAACGAGGCCGCTCGTTCCCTCCGCGATCTGCCAGTCGACAAGTCCGCGGAACGCAGCCTCGTCGAGCGAGCCGTTGTCGAACGGCGTGACGAGCGCGGTGAACGAACCCCGAAAGGTCGTCTTTGCGGTCATGGCACGACCTCAATCTTGTCGGCCGCCGGGCGGGCGGCGCGGTACGCCATCGTTACCTTAGTCGGTACCGGCGGCGAAAGCCCCGCCTGCGCCGGGTCGACAACAAATCATGGGAACCTGCGCGCGGGAGGCTGATGACGGTGTGCGGGGTCCGCATTGGTCCTGACGCGCCTGCCCAGCTTTTGCCGTGGTCTTCATGCCCAATAGCTCGGAAATCTGCTGCCGGTTAGCGTTTCGTCAAGGGAATTCGGGGGAAAACCGATCGGGAGCCTGACCCAGCCGAGAGAGTTGCGCCGATCCCGATCCGGCCAGCACGAGGACGCCTGAGACCCGATGATCCGTGCCCGTTTCGTCCCCGTCGCCACCGTGACGATGGCGGTCCTGCTCGGCTCGGTTTTGCCGGCCGCGAGCGCATCCAAGCCGGACAAGCCGCGGGCGGAGGCCAAGCCGACCGAGGCACCCGTAGCTCGCAAAGGCCCGATGGCGATCCTGAGTGGCTTGGTTTCGCCGGCCGCGAGCGCGTCCAAGCCGGACGCGCGTGGGGCGGAGGCCAAGCCCAAGCAGGCCAAGGCGACTGCGGCTCCCAAAGGGAAACCGGGCAGGCGCGAGTTGACCGAGAAGTCCAAGCAGAGCAAGACGGCGGCCGCGGATGCGAAAGGGAAGCCGTCCACACAGGCCGCCCTCGCTCCGACTAGTGGCGCCAAGGCGGTGCCGATGCCGCGCGCCAAGCCCGCCGCCGCGCCGCAGATCCCGGCCACCCAGGCGGCCGCGGGACCGCGGCCGACCATGGTCCTGGCCACCGCGTCAGCCGGCGGCGCGGCGTTTCCGGCAGCGGACGCCCAACCGCGGGGATCGAACGCGCTTGCCTACGCGCCTAATGCTGCGCCTACCGGCGAGGACGTCGACGTGCTCAGGGAGGCGCTCGCTCTCGCCCGCAAGGGAAAGGCGGAGGCTGCCCTGGAACGGGCGGCGAGTGTCCGCGACACCACCGCGCAGAAGCTGACCGAATGGGTGATCCTGCGCTCGGACGATGCCGAGGCGACGTTCCATCGCTATGCCAGGTTCATCCAGGCCAATCCCGGATGGCCGAGCCTCGGCATGCTCCGCCGGCGCGCCGAGGGCCAGCTCTGGCACGAGAAGCGTGATCCGGCGACCGTCCATGCCTTCTTCACGAGCACGCAACCGACCTCCACCAAAGGGCGGCTGGCGCTGGCGCGCGCGCTGCTGGCACAAGGCGACCGCGCCCGCGCACAGCACCATGTCCGCGAAGCCTGGCGGCAGGATTCGATGTCGGCGGAGCTCGAAGCGCAGGTGCTGGAAAGCTTCGGCGAGCTCATCAGTCGGGCCGACCACAAGGCCCGCATGGACCGCAGGCTGTACGACGAGGATAGCGACGACGGCATGCGGGCGGCACAGCGGCTCGGCGGCAACGACCTGGTGATCGCGCGCGCACGCATGGCGGTGATCAACAAAGCCGGCAATGCGGGCGCGCTGCTCGAGGCCGTTCCCAACGAGGCGCGCACCGACGCCGGCTACATCTTCAGCCGGGCGCAATGGCTGCGTCGCAACGACCGGATCGGCGAGGCGGCCCAGCTGATGCTGTCAGCTCCCAACGATCCGGCGGTCGTCCACGACACCAACGAGTGGTGGGTCGAGCGCCGACTGATCGCCCGCAAGCTGCTCGACGCCGACAACCCGCAGGCCGCCTATCGCGTCGCGCGCGACGCGGCGACGCCGGCGAAAGAGAACTCGCGGGTCGAGCATCAATTCACCGCCGGCTGGATCGCGTTGCGTTTCTTGAACGATCCGATCACCGCGCAGCGCCATTTCGCCCAGATTGCGGCCGCCACCGTCAATCCGATCTCGCTTGCGCGCGGAGCCTATTGGCAGGGACGCGCGTTCGAGGCCGCGGGCCGCAGCTACGAGGCGAGGCAACAATACGAAACGGCGGCCCGCTATCCGACCGCGTATTACGGTCAGCTTGCGCGCGCCCGGCTCGGGCGTACCGACATTGCGGTGCGGCGACCCGAAATGAGCGATGCGCAGCGGGCGGCCTTGCGCAACGTCGACGTCGTGCGCGCGGTCGAGCTGCTCTACGCGGTCGGCGAGCGCGACCTGGTGATTCCGTTCGTGACCGATCTGGCCGAGAAGGCGAGCGACATCGGGGCGCTGGTGGTGATCGCGGAGATCGCCTCCCGCAGTGGGGATGCGCGGGCGACGCTGCATATCGGCAAGGCGGCGCAGGCGCGCGGCTTCACCTTCGACCATTTCGCCTTTCCGGGAATTGGGATTCTGAAGTACGCAGGGCTCAGCCTGGAAGCCGACCGCAGCGTGGTCTATGCGATCGCGCGGCAGGAGAGCATGTTCAATCCGCGCGCGGTTTCCACCGCCCAGGCGATGGGGCAGCAGGCGACGCCCGGAACCGGACGGCTGATCGCGAAGAAGAACGGCGTCGGCTTCGACCAGCGGCGGCTGCTGAGCGATCCCGGCTACAATGCGCAGATGGGCGCCGCCGAGCTCGGCGACCTGATCGAGGCCTATGACGGCAACTACATCCTGGTGTTCGTGGATACAATGCCGGCCGCGGCCGCGTGAAGGAATGGGTCGCCCGTTACGGCGATCCGCGCAGCCCCGACGTTGACCCGGTCGACTGGGTCGAGCGCATCCCGTTCTCCGAGACGCGCAACTACGTACAGCGGGTGATGGAGAACATGCAGGTCTACCGCGCTCGCTTCGGCAGCAGCGCGGGCCTCACCATCGAGGCCGATCTGCGCGGCACCAAGATTCGCTGACTTGACCCGGGTAGCTCAATCCTGCCGCAGAAGACGCTGCCGGCCATTTGCGCATCCCGTTCGGCTTGACACACCGTGCCATGCCCCGCACCCGGGTCCGGCCTTTCGGCCGGCCCGGCATAGAACCCTTGTGCCGGATGCTCGATGTCGATGAGCTTCCGCCGGCGTTCCCGATCGTGAAGCGGTGATGCCCTGAAGGCGCGAAAACGTCGTCTTTGGCGGAGCGAGCTTAGAATTCCAACAGCCAGCCGGATCCCGACGTGCCTTGATCGCCGACATTCGATCCGGATCCGCCCGGAGGCGTCGCGCCATGGTCGATAGACGGTCCGAATCCTGCCAGAGGGGACGGCGTTGCTTCGCCTTCATCGTCGATATGCAGGCCGGAGACGCCGTTCGGGCCGAAGACAGCGAGATCCTGCGCCGCGGTAACGCCCTGGATGGCGGGCCAAATCGTCGGATCGGAATTGCCCTGTAGGAGCTCCAGCACTTGCCGCAGCACTGGATCGGCCGCGCTCAGATCGGAGGTG
>CAWBFP010000047.1:0-41667 GCA_963788095.1 uncultured Alphaproteobacteria bacterium
GGGCAGCGGATGATCGTGGCGACCGCCTTCTTCTACCTGTTCGCCGGCGTGTGCGTGGCGGCGGCCTTCATGGTCATTGCGGCGAAGAACCCGGTGCACTCGGTGCTGTTTCTGATCCTCGCCTTCGTCAGCGCTTCCGGACTGTTCATCCTCCTGGGAGCCGAGTTCCTCGCCATGATCCTGGTCGTGGTCTATGTCGGCGCGGTCGCGGTGCTATTCCTGTTCGTGGTGATGATGCTCGACGTCGATTTCGTCGAGCTGCGCCAGGGCTTCCTGCAATACCTGCCGGTCGGCGCGTTGATCGGGGTCGTGTTTTTGGTCGAGCTGTTGCTGGTGGTCGGCGGCTGGGCTTTCGGGCCCGAGGTGTCGAAGACGATCGCCACGCCGATCCGGTCGCTCGACGCGTCGACCAACACCGAGGCGCTCGGCCTCGTGCTCTACACCCGCTACATCTACTTCTTCCAGGCCGCCGGAGTCATTCTTCTGGTGGCGATGGTCGGCGCCATCGTGCTCACGCTGCGGCACAAGGAAAACGTCAAGCGGCAGGACATCGCCCGGCAGGTGGCGCGGACCAAGGAGACCGCGATCGAGATCCGCCAGGTGCGGCCGGGGCAGGGGCTCCAGTCATGACGGTCACCCTCGGTCACTACCTCTCGGTCGGCGCCATCCTGTTCACGATCGGCTTCCTCGGCATCTTCCTCAACCGCAAGAACGTCATCGTCATCCTGATGTCGATCGAGCTGATCCTGCTTGCCGTCAACATCAACCTGGTCGCGTTCTCGGCTTATCTGGGCGATCTGGTCGGGCAGGTGTTCGCCCTGCTGGTGCTCACCGTGGCGGCGGCGGAGGCGGCGATCGGGCTGGCGATCCTGGTGTGCTATTTCCGCAACCGCGGCTCGATCGCGGTCGAAGACGTCAATCTCATGAAGGGCTAGGGCGGCAGGCCGCGATGTATCAGGCGATTGTCTTTCTGCCGCTCCTGGGAGCGCTGCTGGCGGGTGCCATCGCGATCGTCGGCGCGCGCGCCCGCTTTCCCGGCGGCAGCCCGGGGGACCACGGGCACGGCCATGACGCCCACCCGCCGCTGGCGGCCGCTGCGCATGCGGCGGCACCACATGGCGCGCACGGGCACGCGCCGCCTGAGCCGCCCGCGGCCGGCTCGCGTGCAGCCGAGCTGATCACCTGCTCGCTGCTGGTGTTCTCGGCGATCCTGTCGTGGATTGCCTTCGTGCGTGTCGGCTACATGGGCGAGCGCGCGCGCGAGCTCGTCTTCCCCTGGATCGTCTCGGGCGAGCTCGGCGTCGACTGGGCCCTGCGCATCGACCCGCTCACCGCCGTGATGCTGGTGGTCGTCACCACCATCTCGTCGCTCGTGCACATCTACTCGATCGGCTACATGGCGGAGGACCCGTACCGGCCGCGCTTCTTCTGCTACCTGTCGCTGTTCACCTTCGCGATGCTGGCGCTGGTGACATCGGACAACCTCGGCCAGCTGTTCTTCGGCTGGGAGGGCGTCGGCCTGATGAGCTATCTGCTCATCGGCTACTGGTACAAGCGCCCGTCGGCCAATGCCGCCGCCATCAAGGCATTCATCGTCAACCGCGTGGGCGATTTCGGTTTTGCGCTCGGCATCTTCGCGGTGTTCGCGCTGGTCGGCTCCATCAGCCTCGACAGCGTGTTCGCGCAGGCGCCGACGCTCGTCGGCAAGACCATGCGCTTCCTGAGCTGGGACGTCGATGTGCTGACCGTCATCTGCATCCTCTTGTTCATGGGCGCGATGGGCAAGTCGGCGCAGTTCCTGCTGCACACCTGGCTGCCCGACGCGATGGAGGGGCCGACGCCGGTCTCCGCCCTGATCCACGCCGCCACCATGGTCACCGCCGGCGTGTTCATGGTGGCGCGGCTTTCGCCCCTGTTCGAGCTGGCGCCGACCGCGCAATCGGTGGTCATTTTCTTCGGCGCCACCACGGCGCTGTTCGCCGCCACCGTCGGCCTGGTGCAGAACGACATCAAGAGAATCGTCGCTTATTCGACCTGCTCGCAGCTCGGCTACATGTTCGTGGCCATGGGGGTCGGCGCCTACTCGGTCGGCATGTTCCACCTGTTCACGCACGCGTTCTTCAAGGCGCTGCTGTTCCTCGGCTCCGGCTCGGTGATCATGGCCATGCATCACGAGCAGGACATCCGCATGATGGGCGCCCTCAAGGCCAAGATCCCGGTCACCTACTGGACGATGGTGATCGGCACCTTGGCACTGATCGGTTTCCCGCTCACCGCCGGCTATTTCTCCAAGGATGCGATCATCGAGGCCGCCTATGCCGGCAAGAACCCGATGGCGATCTACGGGTTCCTGTGCACCGTCGCCGCCGCGGCGTTGACCGCGTTCTATTCCTGGCGGCTGATCTACAAGACCTTCCACGGCACGCCGCACGATCGCCACCACTATGAGCAGGCCCACGAGAGCCCGCCGGTGGTGCTGGTGCCATTGGCCCTGCTCGCCGCCGGCTCGCTCTTCGCCGGTTATCCGTTCAAGGAGATCTTCGCCGGCCACGACGTCGAAAGCTTCTTCCGGGAGTCGCTCCAGCTGGCGCCCGGCATCATCGACGCCATGCATCATGTGCCGGGATGGGTGGCATGGTCGCCGACCGTGATGATGGTGCTCGGGTGGGCGGTCGCCTACCAGTTCTATCTGCGCCGGCCGGACATCCCGGAGCAGCTCGCGCGCCAGCACGAGCCGCTCTACCAGTTCCTGCTCAACAAGTGGTACTTCGACGAGATCTACGACTTCCTGTTCGTACGGCCCACGCTGTGGCTCGGCCACGTGCTGTGGAAGGGCGGCGACGGCTGGCTGATCGACGGCTTCGGGCCTGACGGCGTGTCGGCGCGCGTGATCGACGTGACCCGCAACGTGGTGCGCCTGCAGACCGGCTACCTCTATCACTACGCCTTCGCCATGCTGATCGGGCTTGCCGCGCTGGCGACCTGGTTCATGTTCGCCGGGGGGGCGCATTGATGGGCTTTCCCGCGCTCTCGCTCACCACGTTTCTGCCGATCGCCGGCGCGCTGTTCATCATGGCGCTGCGCGGCGAAGACGAGGCGGTCAAGCGCAATGCCCGCTGGATCGCGCTGTGGACGACGCTCGTCACGCTGGCGGTGTCGCTGCACTTGGTGCTGCGGTTCGACCCGGGATCGGCCGAGTTCCAGTTCGTGGAGAAGGCGCCTTGGCTCGGCGGCGCGATCAGCTACCACATGGGGGTCGACGGCATCTCGCTGCCGTTCGTGATCCTCACCACCGGCTTGATGCCGATCTGCATCATCGCCAGCTGGGAGGCGATCCAGACGCGCGTCAAGGAGTACATGATCGCGTTCCTGGTGCTCGAGACGCTGATGGTCGGCACCTTCTGCGCGCTCGATCTCGTGCTGTTCTACCTGTTCTTCGAGGGCGGCCTCATTCCGATGTTCCTGATCATCGGGGTCTGGGGCGGGCCGCGGCGGGTCTACGCCAGCTTCAAGTTCTTTCTCTACACGCTGCTCGGCTCGGTGCTGATGCTGCTCGCCATCATGGCGATGTATTGGGATGCCGGCACCGCCGACATTCCGACGCTGATGCGGCACGCGTTCCCGGCCGGCATGCAGAAATGGCTGTGGCTGGCCTTCCTCGCCTCGTTCGCGGTCAAGCTGCCGATGTGGCCGGTGCACACCTGGCTGCCGGACGCGCACGTCGAGGCGCCGACCGCCGGCTCGGTGATTCTTGCCGCCATTCTCCTGAAGATGGGAGGCTACGGCTTCCTGCGCTTTTCGCTGCCGATGTTCCCGATTGCCTCGCTCGAGTTCGCGCCGCTGATGTTCGCGCTCTCGATCGTCGCCATCATCTACACCTCGCTGGTTGCGCTGGTGCAGGAGGACGTCAAGAAGCTGATCGCGTACTCCTCCGTCGCCCATATGGGCTTCGTCACCATGGGCGTCTTCGCCGCCACCACGCAAGGCATCGCCGGCGGCATCTTCCAGATGATCTCGCACGGCATCGTGTCGGGCGCGCTGTTCCTGTGCGTCGGCGTGATCTACGACCGCATGCATACCCGCGAGATCGCCGCCTACGGCGGCCTCGTCAATCGCATGCCGGTCTACGCCGCCGTGTTCATGGTCTTCACCATGGCCAATGTGGGATTGCCCGGGACCTCCGGCTTCGTCGGCGAGTTCCTGACCCTGATCGGGACCTTCAAGGTCAACACCTGGGTCGCCTTCCTGGCGACCACCGGCCTCATCCTGTCGGCCGCCTATGCGCTCTGGCTCTACCGCAAGATCATCTTCGGCGAGCTGGAGAAGCCCGGCCTGCTCGCGATCGCTGATCTTGATCGGCGCGAGATCCTGGTGTTCGCGCCGCTGGTCATCCTCACGATCCTGTTCGGGTTCTATCCCAAGCCGGTGCTCGACATGTCGGCGGCCTCGGTGACCGCCCTGGTCGAAACCTATCAACACGGGTTGGCGGCGACCAAGTCGGCCGCGCTGGTGCGATGATGGCGCTCTATCCGCTGGTGCCGGTCCTGCCCGAGATCATGCTGGCCGTCGGCGCGATGGTGCTGCTCATGGTCGGCGCGTTCGACAAGCTCAAGCGCTATCAGACGCTCTACGGCATCGCCATCGCGCTGCTGCTGCTGGCGGCGCTGATGGTCGCCTACCTTCCCGCCGGCACGCTGACGACTTTCGGCGGCAGCTTCGTGGTCGACGATTTCGCGCGCTTTCTCAAGATCCTCGCGCTGCTCGGCTCGGCCGCCGCGGTCGCCATGTCCACCGACTACTTCACCGCCGAGCGGCTGGACGTGTTCGAGTACCCGATCCTGATCATGCTTTCGACCGTCGGCATGATGATGCTGATCTCCTCGAACGATCTGATCGCGCTCTACCTCGGCCTCGAGCTGATGAGCCTTTCGCTCTACGTCGCAGCGGCGATCCAGCGCAATTCCGTGCGCTCGACCGAGGCCGGCCTGAAGTATTTCGTCCTCGGCGCGTTGTCCTCCGGGATGCTGCTCTACGGCTGCTCGCTGATCTACGGCTTCACCGGGACCGTGTCGTTCGACGGCATCGCCAAGGCCACCATGGAATCGACCGGCACCGGCCTGTTGTTCGGCCTGGTGTTCCTGTTCGCCGGCTTCTGCTTCAAGATCTCCGCGGTGCCGTTCCACATGTGGACGCCCGACGTCTACGAGGGCGCGCCGACGCCGGTGACCGCCTTCTTTGCCGCCGCCCCGAAGGTGGCGGCGATGGCCATGGTGATGCGCGGCACCATCGAGGCGTTCCCCAACATCGTGCCGCAGTGGCAGCAGATCGTGGTGTTCGTCTCCATCGCCTCGATGCTGCTCGGCGCGTTCGCCGCCATCGGACAACGCAACATCAAGCGGCTGATGGCCTACTCCTCGATCGGCCATATGGGGTTTGCGCTGATCGGGCTTGCGGCCGGCACCGAGGAGGGGGTGCGCGGCGTGCTCGTCTACATGGCGATCTACCTGACGATGACGCTCGGCACGTTTGCCGTCATCCTGTCGATGTGGCGCAAGGCGGGATACGTCGAAGAGATCGGCGATCTTTCCGGGCTCGCGCGCACCCATCCGGCGATGGCGTTCTTCCTCGCCATGCTGTTGTTCTCGCTCGCGGGCATTCCGCCGCTCGCCGGCTTCTTTGCAAAGTTCTACGTTTTTCTCGCCGCCATCAAGGCCGGGCTCTACACCCTGGCGGTGATCGGCGTCATCGCCAGCGTGATCGGCGCCTACTACTATCTGGCGATCATCAAGATCATGTATTTCGACGAGCCGGCCGAGCGCTTCGGGCCGATGCATGGCGAACTGAAGTTCGTCGTCGGCGTCACCGGCCTGTTCAATCTTCTGTTCTTCGCCTATCCGGCTCCGCTGCTGGATGCGGCAACGCTTGCCGCCAAATCGCTCTTCGACTGATGAAGCTCGATCCGGCCGTCGCCGCCGCGGGCGTGCGCCTCATCGTCCTCGAAACGGTGGGCTCGACCAATGCCGAGGCGCTGGCGCGGGCGAGCGCCGGCGATGGTGGTCCGCTGTGGATCACGGCTTGCCGACAGACCGCCGGGCGCGGCCGCGGCGGGCGGTCATGGGTTTCCGAGCCGGGAAACCTGTATGCCACTCTCCTGCTGTGCGATGCCTCGCCGGCCGCGAATGCGCCGGAGCTGTCGTTCGTGTCCGCGCTCGCCCTGCATGACGCGCTCGCGGAGCTTGCTCCCGCTCTGGCGCCGCGCTTGCGGTTCAAATGGCCGAACGATCTCCTGGTCGATCGCGCCAAGATCGCCGGTATCCTGGTCGAGGGGGAGGCGGGCCCGCGCGGCTTCGCGACCGCGATCGGGATCGGGGTCAATTGCGCGCGCCACCCGTCCGATGCGTCCTACGCCTCCACGGATCTTGGCGCCGCGGGAGTCGACCTTTCGCCCGCGGCGGTTTTTCACGGCCTGTCCGTGACCATGGGCCGGCGGCTGCACCAGTGGGACCGGGGCGCGGGCTTCGCCGCCATACGGCACGATTGGCTCGCGCGCGCCGGCGGTATCGGCGAGCCGGTCCGGGTGCGCATCGGCGACGATCATCTCGAAGGGATCTTTGCCGCCATCGATCCCACTGGACGGCTTCTTCTCGCCGTCTCCGACGGGACCACCCGCGTGATCGGGGCAGGCGAGGTGATTCCGCGGCTTGCCGAGCCGCCGCGCCTTGGCCACGGGGTGCAATGACGGCCGGCGGGGACGAGCTCGTTTTTGCGCCGCTCGGCGGCGCCGGCGAGATCGGGATGAACCTCTCGATCTATGGGCTCGGCGCCGCCGGGCGCCGGACCTGGATCGCGGTCGACTTCGGCGTGTCGTTCGCGGCGGAGGAGCATCTCCCGGGCGTCGACCTCATCCTCCCCGACATCCGCTTCCTGGTGGAGGAGCGGCGCAGCCTCGCCGGCATCGTGCTCACCCACGCGCATGAGGACCATTTCGGCGCGCTCATCGACCTGTGGCCCCGGCTCGAGGTGCCGGTCTACGCCACCCCGTTCACGGCGGCGTTGCTCGAATCCAAGCGGCTGGCCGAGCCGAGCGCGCCGCAAATTCCGGTCAAGGTCGTTCCCCTCGGCGGGCGCTTTGCGCTCGGCCCGTTCGATCTCGAGTTCGTGTCGGTGGCGCACTCGATCCCGGAATCGAATGCGCTGATTATCCGCAGCCGGCTCGGCACCGTCTTGCACACCGGCGACTGGAAGATCGATCCAACGCCGGTAATCGGCGATCCGACCGACGAAGCGAAGCTCAAGGCGCTTGGCGCCGAAGGCGTGCGCGCGCTCGTCGGCGACTCGACCAACGCGGTGCGCGAAGGTCGCTCGCCGTCGGAAGCCGACGTGGCGAAGTGCCTTGCCGATTTGATCAAGGGCGCGCGCGCCCGCGTCGCCGTCACCACGTTTGCCTCCAATGTGGCGCGCATCCGCTCCTCGGCGCTGGCGGCGCGCGCAGCCGGCCGCGAAGTGGTCCTCGTCGGCCGCGCCATGGAGCGCATCGCACAGGTCGCGCGCGAGACCGGTTATCTCGACGGTGTGGAAGAGTTCCGCTCGGTGGAGGCTTACGGCTATCTGCCGCCCGACAAGGTGCTGGCGCTGTGCACCGGCAGCCAGGGCGAGCCGCGCGCGGCGCTCGCCCGCATCGCCGAGGACCAGCATCCCGACGTCACGCTCGCCAAGGGCGACATGGTCATCTTCTCGTCGCGCACCATTCCGGGCAACGAGAAGGAGGTGGCGCGCGTGGTCAACGGCCTGGTCCGGCAGGGCATCGAGGTCATCACCGACCGCACCCATCTGGTCCATGTCTCGGGCCATCCGCGGCTCGCCGAGATGACCGACATGTACGCATGGGTGAAGCCGCAGGTGGCGATCCCGGTGCATGGCGAGGCGCTGCATCTGGCCGAGCACGCCGCGCTCGCGCGCCGGCTCGGCGTGGCCGAGGTCGTGCTGTGCGAGAACGGCGACCTCGTGCGCCTCGCGCCGGGGCCGTCCGGCATTGTCGACGAGGTGCCGGCGGCGCGGCTCTACAAGGACGGCGCGCTGATCGTTGAGGCCGCCGGCCGCACCGTCGCCGACCGCCGCCGGCTCGCATTCGGCGGGATCGTCACCGTCGCGCTAGCGGTCACCGACAAGGGCGCGCTCGCCGCCGACCCCGACCTCGAGCTGCGCGGCATTCCCGACGTCAATGCCGCCGGCGAGGCAATGGCGCAGATCGCGCATGCGGCGGCGCTCGACACGTTCGAGCAATTGCCGCGCGGGCGCCGTCGCGATCCCGACGCCGTCGCCGAAGCGGTGACGCGCGCCGTACGCGCGGCGATCGCGGAGCAGTGGGGCAAGAAGCCCGTTTGCCATGTGCATGTTTTGATGGTGTAAGCGCCGGACAGCTTGCCGAGCGCCCCTGCTCCTCGTCATGGCCGGGCTTGTCCCGGCCATCCACGTCTTGCGTCGCGTAGCGCAAAGTAAGAAAGACGTGGATGCCCGGCACAGGGCCGGGCATGACGAAACGAAGCCTGAGTTTGCGAGTGAATCCATGATCGGACGGCTCAATCACGTGGCGTTGGCGGTGCGCGATCTCACCAAGGCGACCGACGTCTACCGGCGCGCACTCGGCGCCGATGTCTCGGCGCCGCTGCCGCTGCCGGAGCACGGCGTCACCACCGTGTTCGTGACGTTGCCGAATACCAAGATCGAGCTGTTGGAGCCGCTGGGCGAGGGATCGCCGCTCGCGAAGTTCCTCGAACGCAACCCTGACGGCGGCATGCACCATGTCTGCTACGAGGTCGACGATATCGGCGCGGCCCGCGATCTACTGAAGGCGCAAGGCGCGCGCGTGCTCGGCGACGGCGAGCCGAAGATCGGGGCGCACGGCAAGCCGGTGTTGTTCCTGCATCCGAAGGATTTTTGCGGCACCTTGGTCGAGCTCGAGCAGGCTTAAGGCGCGCGCCCATGTCGATCACGACCGCCGTTGCGATCTATTTCGTGATCTGGTGGGTGGTGCTGTTCACGATCCTGCCGTGGGGCATCCGCTCGCAGCATGAGGACGGCGACATCGCGCCCGGAACCGACCCGGGCGCGCCGGCGCTGCCGCGGCTGTGGGCGAAGCTCGCCTGGACCACGGTCGTAGCCGCGGTCGTGTTCGCGCTGTGCTACCTCGTCTACGTCTATCAGCTGGTCTCGCTCGACGACCTCGCCACGCTGTGGGGGCTGTTGGGCTGAGTCGGAGGACGGACGACGGACGACGGAGGACGGACGACAAAGGACGGAGGACAAGGAAGGAAGAAGGGCAGAGCAACGTAAGGTGCCGAAAGCGATCCTGAAATTCATCCATTTCTGAAATTCAGTAGAGGCGCGATTGCTCTTCTCGTCGGTCTCCGTCCTCCGTCCTCCATCCTCCGTTCCTCCGTCGTCTGTCATCTGTCCTCTGTCCTCTGAATCACCAGCTGCGTCTGGATCACCACGGCCGCGAGGCGGCCGTCGCCGCGCGTGATTCTGGTCTGCCACACCATCGTGGTGCGCCCGCGGTGCATCGGCGTGCATTCGGCGCGCGCGGTATCGCCGGCGGGAATCGCGGCGAAGAAGTTGGTCTTGCTCTCGATCGTCGTCGTGCCGGCGCCCTGCGGCAGGTTGGCGACCGTGGCGATGGCGCCGAGCGTGTCGGCGAACGCCATCACCGCGCCGCCGTGCAGCACCGCCGGCCGGGTGCAGAGATCGTCGCGCACGGCAAGCTCGGCCTCCACCTTTTCGGGCTTAACGCTGATCACCTTCAGTCCTATCAACTTGGCGAAGGGCAGGGGTTTTGTGTCCATCGTCTGTTCCTTGAGGGATCCTGATAGTCGTAGCCCTATCGTGCGACTCGGCGCTCATCCTCGCCGGCGTGGGGCAGAACGCAATTCCCTCCGAGGTGATGCGGCCGGCAGCGCCCACTCCGCCGCCGCAACGCAAAAAAAGAGCAGGGCCCGAGGCCCTGCTCTCAAACATCGCAAGATCCGTTGATCCCCGGCACGATTGTGGTTGTTGGTGGGGCTGGCGACGACTGCGCCTCGGATTTCCTCCCAAGACTTGCGCCGCGGCCGGCTGCCGGCTCGATCCGGCAGCTTGGGCCTCGCGCGCGCACCATAGAGATCGCCTATGACCGCGGCAAGAAATCGCCGGGCCGCTCGCGCAATCGTGTTTAACGGCGGACGCAAGCGCATCCCGGCGCCAGTGCGCATGTACGGCGGAATAGCGAAGCATGTTCCACCTAGAGCAGCAGGAGGTCACATCCACGGCGGCGGGTCGGCGTCCGGCATCACGGAGTCGAATGCCGCAGCTAGCGAGGCAAACATCCGGTAGGCTGCGGCGAGCGCGACCACCTCCACGGCGCCCGGGATGCCGTACGCGTGCGACAGCCGGTCAAATACCCCTTGCGGCACGGACTGCTGCGCCACCACGCACCGCACCGTCGCGCGGACATCTTCCAGTGCGTCTCCCATGGATTGCAGCGAAGCGCCGCTCGCGATCGCCGCGAACAGCTCCGGACCGACACCTGCGGCGAGCGCGGTCTTCACATGCGTCTGCCATTCGAAGGCGCTGCGCTGCTCAACCGCGGCCATGAGCACAGCGGCTTCCCGGACCCGCGGCGGCAGCGTCGAGTCGAAGCGCAGGAACGTGCCGAGCGCCTGCAGGCGGTCGAACAGCTCTGGATAGGCCATCAGCTCCGCGTAGAAACCCAGCGTGGGCAGGCCGCGCTGCTGCATCATCTCGCGAGCCTTGCGCCGCAGCTCTGGCGTCAGTTGGGCCTCGAGGTCGGCAATGCGCGCCACGGCCTACTCCGCGTAGATGTCGGGATGGGTGAGAGACTCGACCCACGGGGCGATTGGCGTCGCCGCCGCGCGCTCGCAACGGACGTCGACCAGCGTGGGGCCGCCAAATTGCACGAACTCAGCGAATGCCGGCGCCAGGCCGGAGGGCTCATCGACGCGCAGCCCGCGCACGCCGAGCGCCGTCGCAAAGGCCGCCCAGTCGTGCGTCGGCAATTCCGTCAAGCGCCTTGGCCCCTCGCCCTCACGGCGGGCCCGGAGCCAGACGTTTCCAAGCGCGGAGTTGTTGAGGACCACATACAGGATGTCGAGTCCATGCCGGCCGGCCGTCTGAATTTCGACCCCGTTCTGCAGCATGCATCCGTCTCCCGTGACGACGGCGATGCGGGTCTGCGGCAGCGCGACTGCCACGCCGATGCTGGCGCCGATCGCCCAGCCCATCGGGCCGAGCCCGGTGGCACTGAACATGCGGTGCGGCTGCAGCACCGGAAAGTAGTGACCGGCAAAGGCGCGATGCGCGCCGGAATCGATCAGCAACGCGGCGTCTCGCGGCAGAGCTTGGCGCAGCTCGTGGATGATGCGTGCGGGATGAATCGGTACCGCGTCGGAAGTGAGGTTCTCAGCGTCAAGGAAACGAGGGCGCTTGAGATAAGTATCGGCCCACTGGCGCCGCGCCGAAGCGGTGCGTCGCAAGTTCGCGGCCCATGGCGCATCGGGATTTGCCAGCGCCCGCAACGCCGTGCGCACATCTCCCACGACTGGGTAGCGCACCGGGAAGTTGGTTCCGAGCTCGCGTGCAAAGCTGTTGACCTGCGCGATACCCTTGCTTGGCGCCAAGCGTGCGCTCCACGAGAGCGTGTCACGCTGATTGAGGCTCGAGCCCAAGACCAAGATAGCCTCCAGTTCGGGGCTCGTGAGGCAGTCCTCGGCCGGCGGATGGCCGGCATATCCGAACATGCCGAGGGAGAGGGGGTGATCCTCGGGCACAATGCCCTTGGCCCGAAAGGTCGTCGCAACCGGGATCTGGAATGCCTCGGCGACGGACCGCAGATCGTCAGCCGCATCCGAGGCAAGCGCGCCCCCGCCGGCAAGAATCACGATGCGCGTGCTGTGCGAAAGGGCGTCTCGCCCGAATGCGGCGAACGCGTCGGCGTCAAGCACCCGGGGCGAATTCGAGGCTCCACAGAGCCTCCCAATGGGGCGCGCCGACATCGCTCGTCTGCACATCGCGCGGAATGGCGAGATGCACCGGATGGCGCCGCTCGCTGAGCATGGCGTGGTAGGTGACCCGCAGGAACTGGGCGAGCGCGGCCGGCGCCGGCACGATATGCGAGCACTCGGTCAAGCTCTCGAACGGGCGCACGTCGTCAACGCCCAGTCCCGTCGCATCCTGGAACGCGCCGCGCCCCTGCTGGCCGGTTGCGGTCTCGCCCGTAATGAGCAGCAAGGGTACCCCGTCGGCGCTTGCAGCCGCTACCGCTCCGACGGCGTTGAACGCGCCCGGCCCGCCGATCACCAGCGCCGCGCCAAACTTGCGCGAAGCTCGCGCATATCCGTCGGCGGCATAGACGGCGCCGGCTTCGTTGGCCGCGACCACTGGGGTTATGATCCCTGCCGACGCAGGTGCGAGGAACGGGTCGACAAGCCCCCCGACGAACATGAAGAGATGATTGACTCCGGCCTTCGGCAGCGTTCGTAGAACGAATTCGGTGCCCTTCATCACCGTCCATCCGATTGCCGCCCCACGCCAAGCTTATAGTAGAGTGCGCCTGGGAGGCGCACCTCGGTTCGATCGCGGTGCTCGCTGATACCGCCGGGCCCTGGTGACAGCAGCATCGATGCGATGACGTTCCGCGACGGATCGCGTGCAATCCCCTCGAATGCGCATCCGCGCCGACGCTTGCGCGAGTAATGCGCCTTCCATATGGCGCGCAGGGCCGCGTGCCTGGAGCGCCTAACCGATGGCGCGGGCCTGATGATGTCTACCTGAGACGCCTGCGGGTGAATGCGCGAGCGTCTTGCGCTTCGCGGCCCGGAGATCTTTTGGTCCCGCGCCTCGCGATTCTGAGCGACCGCTCCTGCTCGTTGAACAGCTCCACGAACTCGTCAACCATTTCGTAGCAGATATGCATTGTCCGCGTCGGAATGGTCCAGCGAGCCCCGGCTTCTCCGCAGCTTCGCATCTCCATCACGATCGGAGCGGGCCAGAGGTATTGGCCTGCGGCATACTCGGCGAAGTGCTCCAGGAAACGGAGTTCGCGGAACGAGCGCGCAACCACCTCCAGCGCCCCGGTGGCGTCGCCATAGATCACGTCGATGTGGGCTTTCGGCTGGTGGGAGGCGCGCACATGCGGCCCCAACACCTTTTCCCACGACCGCGCTGCGGTGTCATAGTCCCAGCCGCAGCTTCGCCGGCGGTCCTCCGGCAGCTTATGCTCGTCGGCGAGGTCCTTGAACTTGACCGGGTCGGAGCCGACCATCAGGCAGACGATATGATAGGCGCGCTGCTCATCCAGGCCGTGCCGCTGGTAGTAGGTCGGTGTCTCCCCATCCCGTCGGTCGCGCTTGGCACTTAGAAACCACGCGTTGGTCGCTCGCACCAGCATACGATGTGCGAATTCGTTGGCCACCACCCTGAGCGCCTTGATGATCGCGTAGACGTCGGCCGTATCCTCCTCGCGCGCCAGGACCGGCAGATCCAGCTCGGAGATGACGGCGTGACCCAGCTCGTGAGCCGTTACGAAGATCATGTTGCCGACGACGAACTCGACCCGTTCCTGTCGCTTCTGCGGAGAAAGGCCGCGCAGGCGCGGCTCGTTGGCCAGCCTGCCAGCCAGTTCCACGATGCTGGCCTCGAATTCGGCACTCCGGGCTTGCGGTGTCGGCGAGGCTTGCATGGTAGGAGCAGAAGGAGAAGCAGGCTGCGCAACAAGCGGCCCCGTGCCCAGCCCCACGAGAACAAGCAAAGCGAATCCTACCCGTGAAGGTTTCGTCGTTCTGCTGGGCAGGTCGAAGAGCTGTCGGGGCATTGTCATGGGCAAGGCTGCTGCTCCCATGTAGGATAACCAGAACGGTGGCGCTACTAACGCGCATCTCGATAGATGGCAATCGACATCAGTGCGTCGGCCCCTGGAGGCTGCATTCCCAGATGGGCAGCTGTGCAGCTTCGGCATCGCCGACGGCGCTGACCCGCTTTCGTCACGATCCGGTCTATGTCTGCGCAAAAGATTTTTTTCCGCGATGTCGATCCGGCGGGTGCGCGTTCGTCGTATGAGCAGGGGAGGCCGGAGCGGCCTCCCCGCGGATCAGAGGAGACAAGACGATGCGCGTGATGGTTCTGGTGAAGGCGACGAAGGACTCGGAAGCGGGCATCATGCCCTCGACCGAGCTGCTCGAGGCCATGGGCAAATACAACGAGGAGCTGGTCAACGCCGGCATCATGCTGGCCGGCGATGGTCTCAAGCCCTCGTCGCTGGGCAAGCGCGTAGCCTTCGACGGCCCGAAGCGCACCGTCATCGATGGCCCCTTTGCGGAGACCAAGGAGCTGGTCGCCGGCTTCTGGATTTGGGAGGTCAGGGATATGGCCGAGGCGCTCGAGTGGGTGAGGCGCTGCCCGAACCCGATGCCGGGGCCAAGCGAGATCGAGATCAGGCCGGTCTTTGAGATGGCCGACTTTAGCGAAGCCCTGACCCCGGAAGTCGCCGAGCTGCACGACCGCGTCCGCGAAAAGGCCGCCCGCCGTTAACGGACGCGCCAGCGTGTTCCGCCAGCTCCGCAGGGCGGCGGATGACGCCGGAGCCTGCCCTCGGGCCGCGTGTTTGCGCGGACCCGAGGGCCTGAATCCGCACGCCCGCTGACTAACCGCGGTGGCGCAGCGCGTCGACCATGAGCGCAAAGGCGGCCGACGGCTGCCGCCGGCTCGGGTAGTAGAGGTGATAGCCTGAATACGGCGGGCACCAGTCCTCGAGCACGCGCTTGAGATGGCCCTTGGCGATATGGGGCTGCGCCAAGTCCTCCGGCACATAGGCGAGGCCGAATCCGGCAAGTGCCCCATGGAGCATCTGGAAACTGCCGTTGAAGGTGAGCTGGCCTTCGACGCGCACCTTGAGCTCGCGGCCGCCTTTTTCGAACTCCCAGGCGTACAGGCCGCCATGGGTCGCCAGCCGCAGGTTGATGCAGTTGTGATCGACCAGGTCCTGCGGTCGCTTCGGTTCCGAGCGGTTGCGAAAATATGACGGCGCCGCCACCACCGCGATCCGCACGTCCGGGCTGATCCGCACCGCGATCATGTCCTTCGCCACCTGCTCGCCGCTGCGCACGCCGGCGTCGAACCGCTCGGCGACGATATCGGTGAAGCCGTAGTCGACGACGATCTCGACCTTGATGTCGGGGTACGCCCGCAGAAACTTCTTCAGCTTCGGCCACAGGAGTGTGTCGGCCGCATAGTCGGTGGCGGTGAGGCGGATGGTGCCGGCCGGCCGCTCACGCAGCTCGCTCACCGCCGCCAGCTCGGCTTCGATCTCCGCGAAACGCGGCCCCACCGTGCGGATCAGCCGTTCGCCCGCTTCAGTCGGCGCGACGCTGCGCGTGGTGCGAGTCAGCAGGCGAAGGCCGAGCCGCGCCTCGAGCTCGCGGATGGTATGGCTCAGCGATGATTGGGACACGCCAAGCTTCGCGGCGGCTTTGGTGAAGCTGCGCTCGCGCGCGACCGCGAGGAACGCCAGCAGGTCATCGAGGTTGCCGCGCTGCATTCATACCGCTCGCTCATAAGTCGATGCGGATTATAGCGGCTAGTTGCAAAGGCCGCACGCGCTCTGAATCGTGGCGTCGCCGAGCTCCGCCCAACTCGCATGAGGGCCGAACCCGAACAACAGCTGCCAGGCTGGACCGGTTGACGATCTACATCGGGCCGCGTCCGTCGGAGGAGATGCATGCAGTTCGGCGCAATCCAACTCTGTCGGTGAAGAACGGATTGTTCAACGCAGCGAAGGCGGAAGCAGCGCACCGCCGGCTGTGGCCGCGCGAGGCGGCCCATTACGGCGTCGGGCAATGCGCGCCGGCGTCGGCCCAGGCCCGCAGGAGGGCACCGAACTCGGCCTGCGTGCCGGGCGCGGGCGTGCGCCCGGGCCCCGGCGACCAGCCCCAGCCAACGAGCGAATCCTCCGCCATGTGATGCAACAGCGCCGCCATGTCCTTGCCGCCGTTGCGCGCGGGATCCTTGATCTGCTCGCAGATTTGACCGAGCGTCTTGCCTTCCCACGCCATCGAGGCCGGCGCCAGATGCCATTCCGGATGACCGGGTACCCGGGCCGGATCGTAGTTGGCCTTGCCGTGGCAAGCGTGGCACCCCATGCCGGGCGCACCATGTCCTTTGTCGCCGCGCACGACGAGTGGCTGGTGCGGCCGCATGCGGTCGGTCTGCAGCGGGCGATCAGTCGCCGGGTGGCAGTTCACGCAGCGCGGATGGGTGATCACCTTGCCGGCTTCCTCGAACAGCGCCAGCGCCCGCGTGCGCTGATCCGTGACGCCGGCGAAGGCCGAAGCCGGGCGCAGCGTGCCCGGCCGCTGCGGCTGTCCGAACGAGGGCGTAAGCCCGATCAGGAAAGCGGCCCCGGCACCGGCAAGCAGCGTTACGGTGACGGTGACGAACAAGCGGGCGCCCATCATACCATGCCCTTCACCACCGGCAGCCGTCGCGGCCGTTCAAGGCCAAGACGGGCCATGGCGTTGGCGACCGCGGGTGCGATCGGCGGCACGCCGGGCTCGCCGACGCCGGTCGGCTTCTCGGCCGAGCGCACGATGGTCACTTCCACTTCCGGCATCTCGTGGATGCGCAGCGACCGGTAGGTGTCGAAGTTCGCCGGCACCGGACGGCCCTCATCAAGCGCGACTTCGGCATAGAGCGCATGGCCGAGCCCATAGCCGATACCACCTTCCATCTGGGCGCGAATCACGTCCGGGTTCACGGCGATCCCGCAGTCGACCGCGCACCAGACCTTGTGCACCCGCGGACCATCGCCGTCGCCGGCAGAAACTTCGGCGACTTGCGCGACGAACGAATTGAAGCTTTCGACCACCGCCACTCCTCGGGTCCGGCCGCCCACGGGGCCAGGACCAGACCACCGCGCGAGCTCCGCGGCGGCGCGCAGGACGCCGGCGGCGCGCGGGTGTTTCCCCATCATCGCCAATCGGCCGGCGACCGGGTCTTGCCCGGCCGCCTGCAACAGCTCGTCGACAAAGCACTCGACCGCGTAGCCCGTATGCGTATGGCCGACCGAACGCCACCACAGCACCGGAACGCCGACCTCGGTCGTGTGCAGCTCGCAACGGAAATCGGGAATGTCGTAGAGCAGTTCGCGCGCGCCCTCGACCGACACCGGGTCGATGCCGTCTTTGATCATCGCCTCCATCACCGACCCCTTCAGGATCGATTGACCGACCACGGTGTTCGCCCATGCCGCGATGCGCCCATCGCGGACGGCGCCGTGCATCCGGTGCACGAACAGCGGACGGTAGTAGCCGCCGCGGATGTCATCCTCACGGGTGCACACGAGCTTCACCGGTCGGCCCGGGCCGATCGCTTTCGCGACCTGCGCGAGCTCGACCGCAAAATGCATGGTCGTTTGGGCACGTCGGCCAAAGCTGCCGCCGGCCAGCATCGTCTCGACCTGCACCTGCGGCGGCGGGAGGCCCAGCACCTGCGCAATCGCCATGTGGTCGCCGGTCTGCAGCTGGCTCCCCATGCGCGCCCGCGCCTGTTGGCCGTCCCACTCCAGAAAGCCGTCAAGCGGCTCCATCGGGGCGTGCGCTAAGTAAGGGAAGACGAACTCCGCCTCGATCGCGCGGTCGGCGCGCGCAAGGGCGGCCGCCGCATCGCCGTGGGCGTTGACGACGCGGCCGGGCCTGCGGGCGAGCGCCCGATACTCCGCGATGATCTGATCGCTGCCGCGCTTCTCGGCAGCAGAGTCGTCCCATGTAATGCGCAGCCTCTCGCGGCCCTTGAGCGCCGGCCATGTTCCGTCCGCGTAGACCGCGACGCCGGATGGAATTTGCTTGACGTCCACGACTCCGGATACCGCGCGCGCATCGGCCGCATCGAAACTCGCTACCTTGCCGCCGAAGCGCGGGGAGCGCGCGACCACCACGGTGAGCATCCGCGGCGCGCGGATATCGAGGGTGAACTGCGCGGTGCCATTCGACTTCGCGGCGCTGTCGAGCTTCTTGATCTCCGGATCACGGCCGATCAGGCGAAAAGCGGACGGGTCCTTCAGCGGCGCATCGGCCGGCACCGGCAGCTGCGCGGCCGCCTCGGCAAACTGACCGAAACGGCCCTCGCGGCCGGACGGCGCATGGCGCAGCACGCCACGCTCGACGGTGATTTGCCCGGTCGGGACATTCCACACATTTGCGGCGGCTTGCACCAGCATGGCGCGCGCAGTGGCGCCGGCCTTGCGCATCTGCTCGTAGGAATTGGCGATCGCAGTCGAGCCGCCCGTTCCTTGCATTGGGCCGAAGGCAAGGTTGTTGTAAAGCTCGGGATTGGAGGGCGCGTGTTCGGCGCGCATCTGCGACCAATCGGCATCGAGCTCCTCGGCGACCAGTGTGGCGAGACCTGTGAGCGGGCCTTGACCGAACTCGATATGCTTGACCAGCACCGTCACGGTGTCGTCGGCGCCCACGCGCACAAATGCGTTGGGAGCGAGACCACCGGTACCTGAGCCGGGACGAAAGGCCTGGGCCGCGCCCGATTGCGCGCGCGCGGTCCCCGGCAGGCACAGCGCAATGATCAAGCCGGTAGCACCCTGTACCAGCGCGCGGCGCGAAAGTGGTGTGCTGTGGATCGTCATGGTTCAACCCTCCAGCGCGCGGGCTGCGTCGTGGATGGCGGCGCGGATGCGCACATAGGTGGCGCATCGGCAAATGTTGCCGTTCATGGCGAGATCGATGTCGCGATCGGTTGGTTTTTTCTTCGCCTTGAGCAGCGCCACGGCGCTCATCACCTGGCCCGACTGGCAATAGCCGCATTGCGGCACGTCACGCGCCGCCCAGGCCGTTTGCACAGCCTGCGCTTCACGCCCGCTGATGCCTTCGATGGTCGTGATCTCGCTATCGCCCACAGCCGAAATTGGCAGTGAACAGGAGCGCAGCGGCTCGCCATCGAGGAAGACCGTGCATGCCCCGCACTGCGCGATGCCGCATCCGAACTTGGTACCGGCAAGGCCGATCGCGTCGCGTAAGACCCACAACAGGGGCGTATCGGAATCCAGGTCCACGGCATGGACCTGGCCGTTCACCTTCACTCGGAATACCGCCATGGGGGCGTCTCCCATCCTGACCAGCCCCAGAACATCATAGCTCGAAACGGGCGGAAAGGAGGCACCTGGTAGTCGGGCGGTGCGCCATCGCCACCGCGATGCGTATCGCCATCCGCGTCGCCCGCTAGCGATGACGTCGGCCGCATCGAACTCTGGATTTATCTCGCTCGCTCATAAGTCCATGCGGATTAGAGCGGCTAGTCGCAGAGGCTGCGCAAGCTAAATCATGCGGCAGGCGGTCGGCCGCGCGGCGGGCCGGCGCGCCCATGGAGAGCGGCCATGGAGTGCACGGTGAACGAGCTTTGTTGGGACGACTGGGCAGCTTTGGGTCGGGGCAATCGGTGTTGCCGCGCCGCAGGCACGGTAGACGGCGCACGGCGGGTGCACTCCTCATCCACGCGAGCGACGCCTGCGGCATGCTACTGGCGCTGGCTCTCATTCGCGGGCGCGCTCGCGCTCGTCCGCGAGGCGATAGCGCTCGGCTTGCAATCGACGCAAATCGCCGGGCGCAGCCTCGTTCGGTTCCGGTGCGCACCGCGTCGCGCGCAGCGGCCCACCATGCCGCCCACCGATGCATTCGGCCGGCTGCCGCTCTCGTGGTCGTTACGCCGTGATGTGCGAAATGGATCTGCAGATAGGCACTCAGCGCCGCTCTGCCGAGCACCCTGGCGCACAAATTCGTGACTTGTTCGTGATTTGTGATTCCCCCCAACCTGACTCACATGTCCACGCAAGCGCTCATGCGATCGGTGCTCGCCATCAATCAGACGAGGACCGGGAACGGAAGCGGTCTCGGTTCTAATGCACTTTGTCAAGCAGGCGCCCAGGGGGGCGCAAACCTGAAAGGTACCATCATGAAAATCAGTCGTATCGCCCTGCTCGCGGGGCTTGGAATGGTCGCGATGACCCTTCCCGCGGCCGCTGTCCCGGTGGCTACGGACGGCACCGACGTCCGCGCTGGGAAGCCCGCGTACATGCAACTCGCTCAGACGAATGCTACCCGCGCGGCCAGTGAAGCTCGCGGCGGCGACTTCAAGAAGCCCAAGAAGGCGACGAAGAGCAAGAAGAAGATGTAAGGGCGGTCACGGTTGACCGAGACCAATCACTGAAGCCGGTGCGACGACGGGACTTCGTCGTCTCGGATGCGTGCTGCTTCTCTCGCGGATGGGGTGCGGAGCCGCTGCTTGCGCAGGGCTCCGCCCCTGCGCATGATGCCGCAGCACGATTTTGCGGAACTCTATTTCTGCCACTGTGCCGGAATTTCATGTGCGATCGAGTTGCGACCCCGATTGTCCTTCTCCTGAAAGGCGCTACGAGGCTCGCGCGCATCGCCTCGGAGCATGATGAAAGAGCTAAACGATGTCTGAACGCATCTTGAGAGCCATTCGCGCTATCGGTTGCTCGCTGGCCCTGACCTGCGTTGGGTCCATCCCAGGTCTTGCGCAAGCGGTCCCGCCGGAAACGGAGGCGAGACGATACCCGCCCGACGAACGAGCCCAGGCGCTTGCGGCCGAGCTTGGGGTGCGCATCATCGAGGTGGCGGGGACGCTCCCGAACAAGCTGGGCCTCGACGGGCTCTCCGCGCAGCAGCAGCGAGAGCTGGTGGAGTCGATGGCCGGAAACATGGTCTTTGTCCTGACCCACGAGCTGGGCCACGCGATCGTTTCCGAGATGGAGTTGCCGGTTCTGGGGCGGGAGGAAGACATCGCCGACACCTTCGCCATTCTGACCGCGCTCAAGGTCGTGGCCAACGACTTCTCCGCCGGCGTGCTCAAGCACGCCGCCAAGGGCTGGTTTCTCAGTGCGTTGCGCAACCGGCGCGAGGGCGAACTGCCCAGCTATTTCGAGCGGCACAGTCTCGATGAGCAGCGCGCCTATCAGATCGTATGCCTGATGGTCGGCTTCGACTCGGTCAAATTCGCGGATTTGGCCGACGAGACCGGCCTCCCGAGCGAACGCCGGCGCACTTGCACGTGGGATTACGACGCGTCGGCGCAATCGTGGGCACGGGTCATGAGACCCCATCGTCGCTCCGCCGATCAGCCGCCAACGCCGATCCAGGTGATCTATGGACCAGGGGAGGGCGAGCTCGCCGCATATGCCGACGCCTTCCGCTCGATGCGGCTCTTGGAGACCTTCGCCGATTATGCGTCGCGCTACGCCTGGCCCGCCCCGTTCACAATGGAAATGCGGACCTGCGGCGACGTGGGGGCTCGGTGGACGATTCCGACCCGGCGATTGCACATCTGCTACGAGCTGGCTGAGGAGTTCCTGGAACTGTTCCGTGACTACGGGGCCGAGAGCATCGCGAGTTTATGGAACGCGCAACCGCAGGAGGTCGGGGCGGGCGCAAGCCCAGGCGCGAGGGGGATTTGGGGTGAACGGCGCGCACGCTAGATAGTCTGGCGCGGCGCGAACAGCAGGAAGGCGAGCTGCCGCGGGGCCGAAAGCATCGCGCGTCTATGGGACGAGCAACGGCAAGGATAAGGTTGAGCGCGAGCAAACTGCGCAGACTCCGCTTGGTTGAGCGCAGGCGAGGCCGCGTTCTATCTCTTTCCGTTGTTGGGGAGACGTCGGCGAGGCGCGTGCAGCTCGTGTAGTCGTCGCTGATGCATCAGCAGGCTCAACCACGACGGACGACATCGGCGGCAGGCGCCCCCCACAGGCGGAAATGCAGCTCCGTCAGGTATCATCTGCGTACTCTGGTCGCCGGAGCTGTGGCCCTGTTTCTGGCAGGTGCGTGCCTGGCCGAGGGCATTGTTGAGGTTCGCGCAGACGGTGCTTTCGCCCATGTTCGGGCTCTTCAGGAGATCGCAACCGCGAACGGAGGCAACAGGGCTGCTGGCACCATTGGGTACGATCGTTCTGCCGACTACGTCGCCGAGCGGCTGCGAGAGGCCGGCTACGTTGTGCGTTTTGAGGAGTTCACTTTCCCGTTTTTCGAAGAGCGCAGCCCACCGGTCGTTTCGACGGGGTCGGCTGAAAGCGAGTTCACCCCGCTCCCCGCCGCTGCGATCCGCACCCTCGCGAACTCTGGGTCTGGCGAGGTGACGGCGCGGCTGCAGGCTGTCGACCTCGATCTCCAAGACGGTGCTCCACCGGGTCCATCCACCAGCGGCTGCGAAGCCTCCGACTTTGAGAAGTTTGAGCGCGGGGCCATAGCCCTTCTGCGGCGTGGCACCTGTCCGTTCCAAGCAAAGGTAGAGAATGCCACGGCGGCCGGTGCGTCGGGCGTCCTCATCATGAACGAGGGTGATACGCGCGAGAGGACCAACACGTTCGCTGGAAGGCTCACGCGCGTGGCCAGCGTTCCGGTCGTCGGCATAGCATTTGAGCCTGGGCGGCTGCTCGCGTCCGCTCTCAGCAGGGGCGACAATATCGTGGTTCGCATCCAGGTGAATGCCGAGACCGGATCTCGCACGACCAGAAATGTCTTGGCGGATCGAGCGGGTGACCCTGCACGCACGATCGTTATCGGTGCCCACCTCGACAGCGTTCGTGACGGGCCGGGCATAAACGACAACGCCAGCGGATCGGCCGCGGTCCTTGAGGCGGCGCTTCGCCTTACCGAAACCGCGTACGGGGTTGGACCGCGTTTACGCTTTGCTTTTTGGGGGGCGGAGGAAGTAGGGCTCGTTGGCTCCCGGCACCACGTCAATAGTCTCTCCCAGGAGGACCGTCGGGGCATCGTCCTGTACATCAATCTCGATATGGTGGCGTCTCCCAATTTCGGCCGCTTCGTCCAACTTGCCCAGGAGACGCCTGATGGCCTTGCCGCCGCGGCGCAACGCGTGCTGGTCTCGTACTTTCAGGATCGCAATCTACCCGTGGAAGAGAGGGTCAGGACACGTCGTCAGGGGGTTTGGGTCGGACGATGTCTCGTTTGCGGAGAAGGGGATTCCAACCTTGGGGCTTTACGCTGGCGCGGGAGAGGCCAAACAAGACATGCATGCAGCTCTGTTTGGAGGCAGTACGGGGCGACCTTTTGATCCGTGCTACCACCGAGCCTGCGATACCATAGACAACGTCAACCGCGGCTTGCTGGAGGAGATGAGCGCGGCCCTCACTCATGCGCTTGGAGAACTAAGCAGGTAAGCGCCGGAGAGAACGGTGTTGAGCGCGAGCTTCCAGGCCGCGCCGGATGGTTCGCGCAAGTCGCTCTGGCAACAGGCAGGTGCAGCGCGCTCAGCTCCGAGCCCTGCTCCATGGCCGATGCCTGGTAGCATGTTATCACGACGCCCCGGCCTCCTGATGCAGCTCGCCGCCGCGCATCAGCCGCCGGGCGATGTCGGCGGTCTGCAGCGCCGCTCGTTCGGTCGGCGAATGGGCCGCCAGATAGCGGGCGACCGCGATGAGGATGTGGCGGCCCTCGTCGCTGTCGCCCCACGCGCCGAACTGGCGGACTCCCGCCTCCAGCATCTGATAGGCATGGAAGCCGGCATCTTCGCGCAACAGCGCCCGCGCCAGCGTCGCGATCAGCGCTTTGCGGCGAATGGCCGAGCGTGAGGTGCCGCGCCACCAGCCTTGCGGCAAGATCGACCTGCCGCTGCCGATCGAACGCGTCGAGCAGGGCGGCGCGGATCATCTCGGCATCCGCGGGCAGGTCGTCGAGCGCATCGCCGCTCTCGCCCGGGATGCGCGCCGGCGGCACATTGAGATAGCGAGCGAGGTAGAGCGCCATCGCCCCATGCAGGACGCCGCGCACTGCCGTGGCGTGATCGTTGCTGTTGCCGGTCCCGATCCGCTCGAGCATCCGGTGGACCGCGTTGGCGTAGGTGAAGACGTGATGCGCCGTCTCCCAGTCGGCGTGCTCGTTGGCATTGCCGAAGCGTGCTACCCGCAGCGCCGCCGCGTAGGCCAGCGATCGGCCAAGGTCGGCGGGCGCCGCGCCGACGCGGATCGCGGCCTTGAGGGCGTCAACGATCGCGGCCGGATCCTCGCCGAGCAGCTCGCGGGCAAGCGCGGCGTGGTCCGACCAACCGTGCGCATCGCGGCCGGCAACGAACAGCTCCGGCAGCTGGCCCGCCGCTTCCTCACATAGCGCCACGAGGTCGACGGGCTGGCGCCAGGCGGTCGATTCCTCGGCGCCGCGCGCCGCCACCATCTGGCCCACGACCGTCGGCAGCACGGCCGCCGCGTGGTCCCAGCCGATCAGGTCGAGGCATTCGAACGCCTTGTTGATGAAGTCGAGCGAGTGTCCGGCGTCGGCGAACGCGCGCTCGGTCTCGGCGGCGAGCAGCGCATCGGCGAGCACGGCCGGCGCGGCGCCGGCCGCAATCGCCGTGAGCAGGGTGCGCTCGGCTGCCTCGCGATGGCGCACGTTTGCCCACCGAACCAGCCAGCGCTTGAGCGCGGCCGAATCCGGCCGGCTTGCAAGCGGCGCGCGCTCGCGCCGCGGCGCTTCGCCTTCGCAGTCCGCCGCCACGCGGCGGGCGCCGTGGAACAGGGCGAGATACGCTTCCTCCTCCGGCAGCACAGGCAAAAGATTGGCGAGCGCGGTGAGGATCGTGAGGCCGACGCCCCAGCCGTCGCGGTTGTGAGCCCCGAACAGCGCCGCCTGCCGTACGATGTCGACCGGCGCTGCGTCGGCGGCGAGCTGGCCATGCACCGCCTTGGCGATGACGAGGCCGAGGTCGTGCGCGAGGCCGTCCGCGAGCCGCCGCCGCCAGTGCGCGGCGGGATCGGCATGACCGAACGTGGTCTTGACCCAGACCTCGCCGTTGCGGACCTCGACCGCGCAGGTCGGCACGTCGTCCGCCCACAGGTCGAAAGTGCAGCCGCTTGCGAGGTCGAAGCGGGCGTGGTGCCAGTGGCAGGTCAAGATGCCGTCCTCGACGCTGCCGCGCTCGAGCGGGAAGCCCATGTGCGGGCAGCGATTGTCGAGCGCGAAGACGCGCCCGCGGTCGTAGACGACCAGGATCGGACGATGGCGGCCGTGCACGACGAGCCGGCCCTTCGCCTTCAGCTCCTCAAGGCTGCCCGCCCGCACGAATTCCTTGTTCGGCGCGTCCATGAGCAGGCCTCCCGCAGTTATCGCTTCCGTTCATAGGTCCATGCCGATTTTAGCGGCTAGTCCAAGTGCGCGCGCGCTCTAAGTAGGAGGCCAAGCACCCATGGAGAAGACATGATGACGCGCAGACGCATGCTCGCCGCCACCGGCAGCCTCGCCGGGCTCGCCGCAGCCGGAGCGGCTGCCGGCCCGACGCCGGCCGCCGCGACACAAGCAAGCAATGGCACGATGCAGATCACACGAGCGGGTACGCAGCCCTCCCGCAGGGGACCAGTCGAGAATTTCACCGGCGAGGTGCGCGTTGACCCGCTGTTCCCGGTGCGTGAGCCCGGGCGCGCTTCCGCCGGCAGCGTGACGTTCGAACCCGGCGCCCGCACCGCCTGGCATACCCATCCGCTCGGCCAGACTTTGATCATCACGTCGGGCTTTGGGTGGGTGCGGCGCGAAGGCGGGCCGATCGAGGAAGTGCGGCCCGGCGACGTGGTCTGGTTTGCCCCCGGCTTGCGGCACTGGCACGGAGCATCGCCGACCACCGCGATGACCCACATCGCCATTGCGGAATTGCTCAACGGCAAGAACGTCGACTGGATGGAAAAGGTCGGTGACGAGCAATACCGCAGGTGACGCCGCTTCCGACCAAGCGTCGTCGCGTTCCGTCATTGCGAGTTGCACACCGGCTGCGGCCGATCCACCTGGATGAAACTTGGGCAATCCCTCATCCTGATCAGGATGACCGTGTTGTGGGGGCAACGCTTGTTCTGACTCGTCATCCTGAGGCGCTCGCCCGACGAAGTCGGGCGAGCCTCGAAGGACGCACAACATAGCAGCTGCACGGCAGAGCAGCATCCTTCGAGGCCCTCGCTTCGCTCGGGCACCTCAGGATGACGGCGTGGGGGGCCACGAAACCCAACCGCCTCCATCATTGCGAGTGCCTCCGTTTCTTCCTAGCGAAGCGAAGATTCCATGGGGAGTGGATAGCAGCCGAGTCCAGGTCCAGACTGAGGTTGCTTCAACCCACTCAACCTGGAGGACGACCGATGCTGCTCGCTGATCGTATCGCTGACACTGAACCGACCGCTATCCGAACGCATCTTGGCGCAATTTTTGTTTCGTTGGAACTGAGCCGTTCGACTTGGTTGATCACTTCGCTGTCGCCGGGCAACGGCGAAAAGATGTCGAAGCACGGCGTTGCGGCGGGAGATCTCGGGGCGCTGCTGGCGAAGTTTGCGGAGCTGCAGCGCAAGGCGTTTGCGCGCACCGGCAAGAACTATCCGATCATTACGATCCAGGAGGCGGGGCTGGACGGGTTCTCGCTGCACCGCGTGCTGCAGCAGGAGGGGATCGAGAGCCATGTGGTGGACGCCGCCTCGGTTGCGGTGCCGCGCCGGCGGCGGCGGGCGAAGACTGACAAGATCGACGGTGAGGCGCTGTTGCGGGTGCTGCTGGCCTACAAGCGGGGCGAACCGCGGGTGTGCTCGATGGTGGTAGCCCCTTGCGCCGAGGAAGAGGACCGCCGCCGGATCGGCCGTGAGCGCGAGGTCTTGCTCGACGAGCGGATCCGGCATGTCAACCGGATCAAGGGACTTTTGCTGGCGCAAGGGATCTCGGGCTATGCCCCGTTGCGGCGCGATCGACGGGCGCGGCTGGAGGCGCTGCGCACGGCGGACGGGCGTGAGCTGCCCCAGCAGCTGAGGGCGCAGATCGGCCGCGAGCTCGACCGGCTCGAGCTGCTGCTTGTGCAGATCAAGGCGGTCGAGGCGGAGCGGGACGCGATGCTGGCGAGGTTGAGCCAGAGCGTGGACGAGAACACGCGGGTGCATCCGCTGGCGATGCTGCTGGGGGTGAAGGGGATCGGGGAGGAATTTGCGGCTGCGCTTTGGTTCGAGTGCTTTTACCGCAGCTTTGCCAACCGCCGGCAGATCGCCGCCTATGCGGGCCTGGCGGCGACGCCGTGGCAGAGCGGGTCGGTCGCGCATGAGCAAGGCGTGTCCAAGGCCGGCAATGCGCGACTGCGCAAGAAGCTGGTGCAGCTCGCCTGGCTCTGGCTGCGCCATCAACCGGGGTCGGCACTGGCGCGCTGGTTCCATGCGCAAGCCCATCGCAAGGTCGCCATCGTCGCACTGGCGCGCAAGCTGCTGGTCGCCTTGTGGAAGTATGTCACCGCCGGCGTCGTGATCGAAGGTGCGGCGCTCAAGGGCGCTGCCTAGGCGGCAAGCCAGGCGTCTCGTCAGGCGAGCCACCTCACCCACAGTTGAGCAGCAACAGGACCATGACCAATCCGCCGAGACCCGATCAGTCTCGGCCGATCCGGGCGGACGAACCGATGGATTGCATGGCTTCAAAAGCCGTAGCGAAGAATGGCTTCGTCCTCTCGAGCCGCCCGCCGCAAGCGGAATCCTGGTACGGCACGCCTCCTGCGGCCGACCGAATGTGAGTTTGATCTGGCGTCAAACCTGATCGCGAAACCGGCTCGACCTCGATCGTAGAAAAACTGCAAATGGTCCTCCTGGCATCATGAACCGCTCTTCGTCCCGACCGCTGGAGCCTGATGGCGTGCTCGATCGCGTCAAGGCCAAGCCGCTGCGCGGCGGCCCTGCGGGCCGACCTTGACCCGATCTGCGCGCGCCATCTTCAAAACTCCACGCTCGGGACGAAGAGGTGCTCCTCGCTCGAACAAAGAGGTGACCCCAAAGTGTGAGACCTTGACTCGGCACATCCCCATGTGAGCAATCCAGGCAACGGCGCCGTTTCTGGATTACTTCGTCGCTTACGCTTCTCGCAATGACGGGATCGTCATTGCGAGCGAAGCTAATGCGCCCGGGCCCGATCCTCACCGCTCACGGCATCGAGCTTCGGCGCAAGCGACGGTGCCCGCACCGGCGCCCGCAGCAAGACTTGACGCGCCTGCCATTCGGTCGCCGGCTCGAGCTCGGTGAAGAAGGTCGCTTCGCCGGCGGAGAGCGACGCCGTCGGCAGGCCGTCGCGGAAGAGCACGCGGTTGCCGGTGAGCGAGGCAATCCGCGGCCCCGGCGTGAGAATGCCGGCAAGGTTGAGCGGGTCCGAGCCTGACACTGCGACCCAGGTATCGGCGTCCGGTTGCCGTCGCGTTTCGCGCAGCATGCCGATCGCGTCGGGCAGCGCGAACTGCTCGCCGGCAGAATCCGGCGACGAAACGCCCGCCGCGAATCTCGCCGCGGCTTTCCAGCCGGCGATAGACGCGCAGCAGCTCCCGCCATGGCGGCAGCCACGCCGCCTCCCGCTCGATCAGCCGCCAGAACACCACGCCGTAGCGGCGCAGCAGCGCGCGCGCCACATGCTCGATCGCCTCCGCATCCGGGTGAGCGGTGGTCCGGCGCACCAGCGACCAGCGGCCCGCATCCTCCACGCCGAATTGGGCGGTGCGCCGCCGCCGCCGATTGTGGGTGCGCCGCTCGGCCGACGGAATCAGCAGCGCCCGCAAGCCGGCGAAGCTGTCGCAGGTGACGAGCCCGAACGCCACCAGCTCGGCAATCGCCTCTTCGAGTTGCGAGCGCAACAGGCCGCTGTCCTCGAGCAGATCATGAAAGAACGACGCACCGTTCTGCCGGATGCACTCCATGACCGTCTGCGCGCGCGGGCTCAGCGCGGCGCCGTCGGGCTGCGGCGACAATGCCGTCCACAGCCCGCTTTGCCGCCGCGGCAGGATCGCGATCGGCGTCGTGCGCAGCGGCGAGGGTCTTCGGTCGCCGCCGGTCCCGTTGCGGGAACGCAGGCGCATCCAGGTGAGGTGCCCGG
Organism: uncultured Alphaproteobacteria bacterium; assembly: GCA_963788095.1. Taxonomy (GTDB): domain Bacteria; phylum Pseudomonadota; class Alphaproteobacteria; order Rhizobiales; family Xanthobacteraceae; genus CAVTXS01. The sequence continues at coordinate 28,935 of CAWBFP010000047.1, forward strand.
CCCGGCACTGCTGGTCGAGCCAGGCCGGGTCGTAGTCGGCGAGCCGCGCCGGCAGGATCTCGGCGTCCCATGCGGCGGCGGGGGCTTCGAAACCTTCGAGCTGGGCCAGGACCGTATCGAGCGCCTTCGGCCCGGCCATGCGCGCCTCGGGCGCGACGCGCTGCCAAGCGAGCAGGAAGCGCAGGAAGTCGCGCGCCGACACCGGCTCGATCTCGGCGCGCAGCCGCTTGATGGTGTAGCGATGGATGCGCGACAAAAGCCGGCGCTCGCACCACTCGTCTTCGGTCGTATCCGCCGTGAAGCGCCCGCGCATGGCGAAGCCCTCGGCCTCGAGGCTGGCGAGCGGGACCGCGACCTCGTTCGCGGTCAGTCCCAGCGGCGACGCCAGCGCAGCGGTTGCGACCGGTCCGGAGCCTTCGAGGCGGCCGCGGATGATCTCGACGAGCGCCTCGTCGCGCGACCACTCGCGCGCTTGCTGCGATGAGGGCCCGCCGATCTCTGGGCGCAATGCTCGCGTGCGGCCACAGCGCCTGGAACTGGGCCGCGCGTTCGGCCGAAATCCACAGCGTCACGCCCGCCGTGCTCGAGGTGTCCTGCGCGCTTCGTCGCTGCAAGCTCCTGGAGCCATTCGCTCCAGCGGGGCTCGGTGGCGACTTCGGCCTCGGTGAGGAATCCGAGCCAGGCCAGGGCGTCGTGCAATTCGTCGGCGTTTTCGGCTTCCGGCCAGGCTTCCGCCCGCACCCGCGCGATCGCCTCCGGATCGAGGCGGCCGAGATCGGATGCCTCCTCCGGTGACATCCAGCGCCGGGCCATCACGGCTTGCGTGCGGCGCTCTTCGAGCGGCGCGTCATCGAGGTAGGCGTAGGGCCGCGCGGAGAGCACTTCGAGCGCGAGCGGCGAAGGTTGCGTCAGCTCGCGCGCGACCGTCGCGACCGCGCCGAACTCGATCCCCTCGAGCAGCCGCTCGAGCCCCTCGACGTCCATCGCTTCGGTGAGGCTGTCGCCGATCGCCTGATTGACCAGCGGGTGATCCGGGATCTCTGGCTCGCCCGGAAGATTCTCCGCACAGGCGATCTGGTCGGGGAACACCGCGCCGATCAAATCCTCGGCGCCCATGCGGGCGAGCTGGGGCGCGACTTTCTTGCCGCCGCGGAAGCGCGGCAGCGCCAGCGACACGCCGGCGACCCAGCGCCAGCGCGTCGTGAACATCGGGGAATCGAGCAGCGCCTGCGTGAGCACGGTGCGCACCGAAGCCGAGTGCAGGTAGCGGACGACTTCCTCCAGCGGGAAGCTGTGCACGTCGGTGAGCGAGATGACGATATTGTCTTCGGTCGCGGCCGCCTGGAGCTCGAAGTTGAACTTGCGGCAGAAGCGTTTGCGGAGCGCCAGTCCCCAGGCGCGGTTGATCCGGCTGCCATAAGGTGAATGGATGACAAGCTGCATGCCGCCGGCTTCGTCGAAGAAGCGCTCGAGCACGACTGTGTGCCGCGTCGGCAGGCAGCCCAGGGCAGCGTGCCCGGCCCGCAGATATTCCACCAGCTGCTCGGCCGCGGCCGCGACGACGCCAAGCTCGTCCACCAGCCAACGCAGCGCTGACGCGCCGGTCGGGTCGCCTGCAAGCTGTTCCGCCACATCGGCGCGCAAGCGGGAAACCGCCTGCGAGAGCTCGTCGGTTCGGCCCGGCGCTTCGCCGAGCCAGAACGGAATGGTGGGAGGCATGCCGTGCGCGTCCTCGACCCGCACGACCCCGCGCTCGACCCGCTGGATCTTGTAGCTCTTGTTGCCGAGCTGGAAGATGTCGCCGGCCATGCTTTCGACCGCGAAATCCTCGTTCACCGTTCCGATGAAGTGGTTCTCCGGCGCCAGCAGGACCTGGTAGTCGGCATTGTCGGGGATGGCGCCTCCCGAGGTCAGGGCAGTCAGTCGCGCGCCGCGGCGCCCGCGCACGACGCGGTTGACGCGGTCATGGTGGATCAGCGCGCCGCGCCGGCCGCGCCGCGTGCTGAAGCCGTCCGCCAGCATGTCGACGACGGCGGAAAAATCCTCGCGCGAGAGGTCGCGGTAGGGCCACGCTCGCCGGATCAGCGCCAACAATCCGTCCTCGGCCCACTCGCGCGCGGCGACCTCCGCCACGATCTGTTGCGCCAGCACGTCGAGCGGCCGGGCGGGTATCGCGAGACGGTCGAGCTCGCCGCGGCGGACGCTGTCGATGAGCGCGGTGCACTCGACCAGCTCGTCGCGCGACAGCGGGAACAGGCGGCCCTTCGGCGTGCCGCCTACCGCGTGACCGGACCGCCCGACCCGCTGCAGGAAGCTCGCGATCGAGCGCGGCGAGCCGAGCTGACAGACGAGATCGACATCGCCGATGTCGATGCCGAGCTCGAGCGATGCGGTGGCAACCAGCGCCTTGAGCTTGCCGTGCTTGAGCCGCTGCTCGGCATCAAGCCGTTGCTCCTTGGCTAGGCTGCCGTGATGCGCGGTGACGTCGGTCTCGCCGAGCAGCTCGGAGAGCTTGCGCGTCACCCGCTCCGCCATCCGGCGGGTGTTGACGAAGATCAGCGTGGTCCGGTGCGCTTCGATCAGTCCGGCGAGGCGCCGGTACACTTGCTCCCACACCTCCGCCGACATCACGGCTTCGAGCGGTAAATCCGGGACCTCGAGCGCGAGATCGCGCTCGCGACGATGTCCGGAATCGACGATGGCGCAGTCGAGCGGGCGCGCGCGCCGGCCCTTGCCGCCGGTACCGGCGCCGACCAGGAAGCGCGCGACGTCCTCGATCGGCTTCTGGGTGGCCGAGAGCCCGATGCGCAGTGGCGGGTGAGCGCAGATCGCCGCCAGGCGCTCGAGCGAGAGCGAGAGGTGGCTGCCGCGCTTGTTCGGGGCGACCGCATGGATCTCGTCGACGATCACGGTGCGCGTGGTCGCAAGCATGCGGCGCCCGGTCTCGGACCCGAGCAGGATGTAGAGCAATTCCGGTGTCGTCACCACGATGTGGGGCGGCCGGCGTGCCATGCGCACCCGCTCGCCGGCCGGGGTGTCGCCGGTGCGCACGAAGGTCCGGATCTCGACGTCGGGCTGTCCCTGCTCGCGCAGCTTCTCCCGTATGCCCGCAAGCGGCGCCAGCAGGTTGAGGCGGATGTCGTTGGAGAGCGCTTTCAGCGGCGAGACATAGAGGATGTGGGTTTCGTCCTCGAGGCCGCCGTCGACGCCCTGCCGCACCAGGTCGTCGATCGCCGCCATGAACGCGGCGAGCGTCTTGCCGGAGCCGGTCGGCGCCGCGATCAGGACGTTGCGGCCGGCCTTGATCAGCGGCCACGCCTCTGCCTGCGCCGGGGTAGGCGCCTTGAAGTGCTCCTCGAACCACGCGCTGACGGAAGGGTGGAACAACGTCCTCGAGAGCATGCCTGAACCGTATGAGTATCGCGCCCGCGAAGCGCGGGCAGTCCGAGCGGCCGTGACGAATTAGGTATGCCGCCGGATATGGGGCTTCCTTAGCCTAAATCAACGTTTTGCGCACCTCGGATGCGGCCGGAATCACGGTCGAGAACACGGTCGACGTGCTCGATGCGCCAGGGCAACGCAAATGCCGCCGAGCGATAGATCTTGGGACGGCATTCGTGGGCTTGCGATGAACTTGCAGGCGCGTCATCCGACTGGCCGTGAAGACATGCGGTCTTCCGGCATGGCGTTCATCCCCGGCGGCACGTTCCGCATGGGCTCCGACCGGCACTATCTCGAGGAGGCGCCCGCCCACTCCGTTACGTCGGCGGCTTCTGGATCGACCCGACGCCGGTGACCAATCGCGACTTCCGCAAATTCGTCAACGCCACCGGCTACGTCACTTTCGCGGAGATCAAGCCGGACGCGAACGATTATCCCGGCGCCCTGCCGCACATGCTCAAGGCCGGGGTCGCTGGTATTCACGCCGCCCAAGCGCGCGGTCGATCTGAGCGACTGGAGCCAATGGTGGAACTTCAAGTTCGGGGCCAATTGGCGCCGGCCATACGGCCCCCGCTCCTCGATCAGTGGCTTGGACGACCATCCCGTCGTCCACATTGCCTATCGCGATGCCGAAGCCTACGCAAAATGGGTCGGCAAGGAATTGCCGACGGAAGCGGAGTGGGAGTTTGCGGCGCGCGGCGGTCTCGATGGCGCCGAGTTCGCTTGGGGCGACGAGTTCGCGCCCGCCGGGCGCCAGATGGCGAACACCTGGCAGGGCGCGTTCCCGCACGAGAATCTCGCACTGACGGCTACGCCCGCACGTCGCCCGTCAGGCGTTTCCGCCGAACGGCTACGGCATCTGCGACATGGTCGGCAATGTCTGGGAAGGACCACCGATTGGTGGTCGAGCAAACACGAAGCCGACGTGCCGAAAGCGTGCTGCATTCCGGAAAATCCCGCGGCGGGCCTGAGGCCGCGAGCTACGATCCTGCCAGCCCCACATCAGAATTCCGCGCAAGGTGCTCAAGGGCGGCTCGCACCTGTGCGCGCCGAACTACTGCCGCCGCTATCGGCCGGCCGCGCGCCACGCGAGCCGTCGACACGTCCACGAGCCACGCGGGTTCCGCTGCGTCATGATGTCGCCGTGAGTTCATGGGCACGGGGTCGGTGCAAGGTGATGTCCGTGTCGAGATGCTACACAACTCCCACAAGCTCAAGCTCGCCTGCCGTAATGGGAGTGGCCGCGTTGGCTATCATTCCAGCATGGAGCCAGAACTCGAGCCCAGCTGCCGTTCGGCCGAACGCCAGAAGTGCCTCGACGACGAGCTGCTGACCTGCCCTTGAATCAGCAACCAGCGGCATCAACCGCTGACTGGTCATGCCTGGTATCACTTGCAGCAAGTGAAACCGGCGCGGGAGCGCAATCCGGCGTGGCATGTCCGGTACCAGTTTCAACTTCTGGCGATGTGTGACGAATTCGCCTATTCGATCCGCTACCGTCGCGCAGCGCTTAGGACCTGTCCCACGGATGACCGCTCCATCCTCTGGATCCGAGGGAGCAGCCGAGGCCGGCGCCGGCGAAGCTCCTCTTTCGAGATTTCCTGTTCCTGCACCGGACGCGGCGGGCGCGCCCACCGGTGCCAATCTTCGCATCCACCTCGTAGGCCGGATGCAGGCGACATCCTATCTCGGCAAATCGATCCTGCCGCGCAGTCGCAAGGCCAAGGCGGCGCTTGCTTTCGTGTGTTTCTCGCCCCCGACCGGCAGGTGCCGCGCGCGCGCCTGGCCGCGATCCTGTGGGACCGATCGGCTGAAGCGCAAGCGCGCTTGAGCTTGCGACAGGCGTTGCACGAGATCTCCGGCGCCATGGGGGAATTGGCGCCGGAGCTGCTCACGCTCGATCGCGAGACCATGACCCTCAACACCGCGCTGTGCTGGATCGACGCCGCCGCCATGGTGACAATCCCGCCATGCCGCCCGGCGAATTCCTGCGCAGCGACCTGGTTTCGCTATGCACCGGCGAGCTGTTCGAAGGGTTCGATGGCCTCAGCGTTTCCTTCGGATAAGAATGGCTGTTGACGGAGCGCGCGCGCCTGACTTGGCAGCTGCGAAAAGTGTTCGAGACGGAGCTGCCAAAGCGCGTCCGAGGGCGGCTTTCCGGCGCCGGGCGGGCATCGACGTCGCGCGGGAGCTGATCGCGTTCGACGCGACCGCGCGGGCGCCTCCGCGTGCTGATGCGCGCCTTGGCCAACTCCGGCGAGCGCGCGCAGGCCCTGCGCGAATACGAGCGCTGCCGGGAAACCTTGAAGCGGAGCCTCGACGTCGAGCCCTCGCGCGAGACCCAGGCTTTGTACAATGCGATCCGAACGGGACTCGATGCGGCCCGAGGCCCGGAGCCAACCTCGCCGGCGCCGGTGGTCGCGCTCAATCACCACCCGAAATTTGAATCCGGCGCGGTCGCCGCCGCGCGCGGTCGCCTGCGGGTCGGCGTGCTGGCCTTCCTGGCAACGGGGCCGTTGCCGGGCGAAGGCTTCGCTTTTTCGCTCGGCCAGGAAATCGCCACCGCGCTGGCGAGGTTGCGCTGGTCTGAACGTCATCGCACCGGTGTCGTTGTGGCGCAGCCTGGCGAGCAGAGAAGGATTCAGACCACTCAAGCATCTGCACTATGCGGTGGATGGCGCCGTGTCCCGCGCCCCGGGGACCAGCTGCAGATCAACGTTCGGCTGCTCGATCTTGCCCAGGACGTCCGGCCGGTCTGGAGCGATCGGTTCGAGCTCGACGTGAACGAGCTCGGCCGCGTCAACGAGCTCGTCACCGGCCGACTGGTGGCGCGTATCTGACCCGGTCATTCTTTTCATCGAAGGTCAACCGTCCCGCCGCCAGCAGTCCGGGGCGCTCGGCCTGCTGCTGCAGGCCAGTCCTTTGATCTATCGCATGGAGCACAGAGGGTGGAGAGACTGAGCAGCTGATCCGGCAGGCGCTGGAAATCGATCCCGACAATGCCATGGCATGCACCTGGGCGGCTTATTGGGAGGTCTTCAATGTCGGCCAAGGCTGGACGCGGGACGTCGAGCAATCGCTTGCTGCCGCCCGGCGCATGGCGATGACGGCCATCAAGCTCGATCCCGAGAATGCCGAAGCGCTGGCGATCTACGCGCATGTGTGCGCCTATCTCGACAAGGACTTCGATTCGGCGCTGCACTATTACGACCGCTCGCTGCGGCTCAATCCGAATCTGGTCTTTGCCTGGTCGCTGAGCGCGCTGACATACTGCTATGTCGGTGAGCCCGACATTGCGCTGCAACGATTGGCACGATACCGCGAGCTTGCTCCGTTTGCTCCCTACGATTTCCTCAACGAGAACATCTACACGATCGCGTATACGTTCAAGGGCGACTACGAGCAGGCCGCCACCGTCGGACGCCGGGTCGTGAAGGCCAATTCCTACTACAGCGCCGCCTACAAACCGCTGATCGCCGCGCTCGGGCACCTCGGGCGCACCGAAGAAGCGCAGCCCTATATCCGGCAGCTGCTCGCGCTGGAGCCGAACTTCACCGTGCGGCGCCACGGCGAGGTCTATCCGTTTCGGCGCGACGCGGATCGCCAGCGCTACCTCGAGGGCTTGCGCCGCGCCGGCGTGCCGGAGGGCTAGCGAATGGCGAATAGCGAATGGTGGCCGGCGACAGCCAATTCATCCTTGTCACTACTCACTATTCGCTACTCGCCGCTCGCTATTCGCCACTCGCTACGTCTTCGTTTGCGCGCACGGGCAGGGCTCGTCCGGGCACACCTGCGGCTGCCCCTTCCAATTGCCGTCAAACACCTGGCGGACCAGGTCATCGTCGGGGAACATCCTGTTCTCCTGGATCGCCGACTCGAGAACCTGTTCGAATCCGGCTCCCCGCAGCAGGATTGCGAATGTCCGCCGGGCCAGGAAGAAACCTGCCGCGGTATCGCTTGGATAGTGAAAGCCGCCGACTTCGCGATTGACCGCGACGCGGCGCGCCAGCCAGCACAGCTCCTCCTGAAGCGGCGGCTGGTCCGTGCCGTTGCCCAAGCCGGTTGCCGCCATCATACACAGCGACAGCAGCATGGATTGGGTGGCATGCCCGCTCGGAAAAGCGGGATGTCCGGGAGGGCCGAACGGCGGCGCCAGGCCGGGCATGAGCGTCGACGGGCGCGGACGTTTGAATAGTTTCTTGTAGTGCATCGCCACCAGTTCGCCGACGCGGCCACAGATCGAGACGAGGAGCAGCGTGTTCGGGTGCTTCGTGCGATTGAGTTCGAGCAGGCTGGTCCAATAGAGCGGGCCGCGATCGGCCTGGTCGACGATCTCGGCGAGGTATGTCGCGCGGTATTGCTCCATGATCCTGCGCATCGATTTCGACAGCTTGCAATGAATCCGCTTGACGTCGTCGATCCAAAACGGCCGATAATCCGGGCCGGTGAGAAAAAAGCTCCCGGAAATCCGGGTCGGAGTGCATGTCCGTCCAATCGGAATTCGCCAGGAACTCCGGCAGGAACGTCACCGCCCTGAATGTCCGGGCGCCACAGCGCATTGTCGTATTGTTGTTTGCCTTTGGCGTGATGTTTCTTGTCCGGAAAATCGAGCTTCCCGCCCGCCAGGCCGGAGAAGAAATCCAATGCATAGGTATGCGCAGAGCTGCTCCGGAATGTGTTGCTCATATGGTGCGGGCGTGGCCATGCCCATCACCCATTCCCATGCCTGTTGCCATGATCGCCCCCACAAAGCGCGCACAAAAGGATCGTGCCAATGGTCGCTCCTGCTGGATGGTATCAAAGGTTCAATGCAAGGCCAACGCGTGGACCGCCTGGGAGCTCGGCAACTTGGCCGCGCGGGGCCGTGACCCGTTTCAAAATGATTGCTCCCATCGCGTCGCAGTGCCACGATTGGCTGCCGGCTCTCGAACCCAATGGATGGCGGTTGCGAGGCCGAAGGCGAACGGGTGAGGGGACCACATGCCGGACGAGCACGAGGGGACGGCCTGGGCCTGGGTATTCACGTCGGACCCGGTCAGCAGCACGGGCGATAGGTCGCTCGGCCCGCGATCGTCCGCCGCCGAACTCAAGGGCCTCAGAAAGCGGGTCTTGCTGCGTCTCGATGCGCCCGACATCCGTGAGGAGCGGCCCTCACTGGCAAGCAGATACGTCGCGCTTATGCCCGATCCGACCAAAAAACCGCTGCCCCAAATGCCCGCACGTTCACTGCACGCCAACCTCGATTTTCCACCGCGAACCAATGACTTTTCGGCGGTGAATGCCTTCTACCATTGCGATTCGATGTTTCGAATGCTGGAGGAGGTGTTTCAATTCAAGCCGCTCGAGGAGTATCTCCCCGGCGCTGAGCTGCCGGTGAAAATCGTCAACCGGGCCATCATCGGGCACAGCCGCTCGACCGACAAGGTCGCCAATGCCGAGGTGACGCTCAATGACGACAAGTCCGGCATTGGCGAAATGCGCTTCGCCTTGGCGGACCTGGTCGATGTCCGTGAGCCGCTGGGGATTGCGACCGACGTTCGCTATGTCTGGCACGAATTCGGTCACGCGCTGCTTGCCGGCGCGACCGGCGGTCGGCCCGGGAGCGCCAGCCTCGAACTGCCGTTCGCGCACAGCGTCGGGGATGCGCTGGCGGCCATCAATGGCGATCCGGAATCCAAGTTGGCGACCGATCGGGTGCTTCGAGGCGAAACGCTCCCATGGATGACCAGCGACAACCGCCGTCATAACCACAAGGCCGATGGTTTCTGGCAATGGAGCGGAGGGTTTTATGTATTCCGATCGCTACCCCGACGCGCGCGATCCCCATGGCTATCTGGCCAAACAGCTGTTCGTCCGTCGAGCCTGTTCCGCCTCTATTCGGCGATCGGCGGCGACGCCACCATGCGCAATGCCAAGGCTGGAGCCGTTGCGCCCGGCCCGCCCGACGTGGAGGAGCGCAAGCGCGCGGCCGAGTATGTGACCTTTCTCATCGTTTCTGCCGTCCTCCAAAAGGGCGCCGCCAGAGCCAAGTCACCCGCCGAATTTGCCTGCGCGCTCATGGCCGCTGACGAAGACCCGGCCCCCGAGGCTTACCGGGAGAAAGCACGCCGCCCGCCCGGAGCCTCGCGCAAGGTCATCCATTGGGCGTTTGCGAACCAGGGGCTGGTCGCGACGTCCAGCGACCCGAGGTGCAACTGGCCGATGTCTGTGGACGTCTATGTCGATGATGGCCGCCATCGCCGTCGCGATCCGGCTGCGCAGGGCTATCGCGATCCGGCCGCACAGTACGAGTGGTCCGAAACGTGGGTCGCGCCGCCATCGGAATTCTCGATTGTCCGGCAATCCCACAACAGCACGACGCGGACTGATGTAGTGCGGGCGGGAGAAACTTGTGGGGTGGGTGTGCGCGTCGGCAATTGCGGCGTGAATGACGCCAACGAGGTCGTCGTCACGCTTTTCGCGGCCGATGGCGCGCCCGGCTCGGCCACGGGCGCGATGTTCACCCAGATAGCGCAGACAGGGCCGCAAAAGGTTCTGCCCGACCGAATTGGCAAGGAGGGCGCCGACTTTCTCCTTCTGTGGACGCCGGCAACGCCGGGCAAGTACACGCTGCTGGCGGTGGCGCATTCTCCCGACGACGTTTCGGATATCCTCGGTCGTCTGCCGAGCTGGCCATTTCGCGCTGCGCGACGTGGTCGCGCACGACAACAACATCGCCTGCCGCGAGGTCGAGGTGGAGGCCTGAACAGGCCGGCCTCTCAAGCCCAAGCGATTGGATTCACTGGTATTTTCAAGTTTGATCGCGGCCGGAGCGGGCCGACGGTCGGATTTCGCGGATCCAGCTCTAACGCAGAAATAACGCGGCTTCCTCTGCCTCGATAACGGTCGTCCCTCGCCTCTGCAGCGACAGTGTGCAGGTCCCGGGCAGCTCTTGGGATCGGCTGCTGCGAATCAGGCGAGTTCAACCGCGGAGGACATCATGGGCGCTTTGACCGGATTTCCCGACGAGAAAGCCGCCGCTCAGAGAAGCATTCGCGCCTCGACCCGAGCCGCCAATGGCACTCCCGAGGCCCCGCTGTTTTGCGCCCGCCACCAGTGGTCACAGACGCCGGAACTGCCCGCCGGTCGCGAACGGCGCCCGGACACACGGGCCAGGACAACGTTCCCGAGACGACCGGGGCACCCTGCCAGAGCCGCGTCATCAAGCTTGAAATCCTTCAAACAGGAGGGGAGGTCTGCAATGAACACCTCACCGAGATCATCCAGTGGCGAGCCCGCTGTGTCGAGCCAGGCTCGCGCGGGCGGCAGCGCGCGGCCCCATCCGCCGCTCGACCAGATCGCTCCGGAGCGCAGCGATCCATCGGCGCAGGCGCCGCTGGCACCGATCGACTTTTTTTCCGCGGTCATGCGGCCTTTCGCCTGCTGTCGGCGTACGTTCTCGAGCAGATCCGGTCCTATGTGATCAGGAAGCGCGTACCGCGCGGCACCATGATCTTCGCCAAGGGCGATGCCGGAAGCGGTCTGATGGCGGTGCTGGAAGGCTCGGTACGGATCAGCGTGCCGACGCTCAACGGGCATGAAGTCGTGTTGAGTTGGCGTTCACGCGTGGCGAGGTCTTTGGCGAGATGGCGGTGATCGACGGTCAGCCGCGATCCGCCAACGCGACCGCGGTCGAAAACTGCGAGCTGATGGTGATCGACCGGCGGAACTTCCTTCCGGTCGTGCGCAGCTATCCCGAGGTGGCCATCAAGCTGCTCGAGCTGTTGTCGGCGCGCCTGCGTCAGAGCAACGAGCAGGTCGAGGATGTGATGTTCGCCAGCCTGCCGGTCCGGCTGGCGCGGGCCGTCCTCAAGCTCGCCAGGGTGCCCGAATGCGGCGACCGACCGGTGCGGTTGGTCATTACCCAACGCGAGCTGAGCCAGATGATCGGCGTGTCCCGCGAGAGCACCAACAAGCAGCTGCGCACTTGGCAGAAGCGCGGTTGGATCAGGCTCGACCATGCGGCGATCACGGTGCTCAATGCCGGCGCGCTGTCGCGGATCAAGGAGGAGCGGTGAGGGCCTCCCAGGCGGAAAGATGGCTCACGCTCCTTCGCGGTCGCCGCTGCGGTGCATGTGTCGCAGGTAGACGTGCGCGACCTCGCCGCGCTTGAGGCCGCGCCCGTTCATCATCACACCGCAGCCGTGGCGCAGCATACTCCGGTATCGGCGAGGATGCCATCGAGGTGAACTACGAGGGCGGTCGCAACGGTGCGTATGCTCCCAGCTACCTGACGCTCGACATTCGAGGTGGCTATGGGATCAACTTCCCTCGGTGGGCGCACGCTTCGACGCGTTTCTCGACATCTTCAACGTGACCGATCACACGAACTTCGCCTCTCCGTCCCGGTGATATCCGGATACCGGGGACGTTCCTCAAGGCGACCTCGATCATCGGAGCGACGCGGACCGCGCAGCTGAACTTCCGATACGGATTCTGATCTCACTCTTCACCGACCCGCGCGCCGGGCTGACCGTCCGGCGCGCGTCGACTCGCGAGCCACGGTGGAGGTGTCGTGAATCTGTCCGCTGTTTTCATTCGCCGCCCCGCGACGACGACGCTGCTCACGCTGGGAATCCTGGTGTCCGGCCTCACGGCCTATCGCCAGCTTCCGGTGTCCGACTTGCCGGCAGTCGACTTTCCAACCATCCAGGTGCAGGCCGCGCTCCCGGGTGCCAGTCCGGAGACGATGGCCTCGTCGGTGGCGCTGCCGCTCGAGAAGCAGTTTGCGAGCATCCCCGGCCTCACCAGCATGAACTCGAGCAGCAATCGAGGGCAGCACCAGCATCACGCTGCAGTTCGACCTGGACGGGGACATCGACGCCACCGCACAGGACGTGCAGGCCATGATCGGCCGCGCATCGCGCAGCCTTCCGCCGCAAATGCCCGCGCCCCCCTCCTACCAGAAGGTCAACCCGGGCGATCAGCCCGTGCTCTTCGCCGCTCTGCGTTCCAGCACGCTGCCGCTGTCAGTCGTTGACGAGTACGCGCAGCGACTCGTTGCGCAGCGTATCTCCACCGTCAAGGGCGTTGCGCAGGTGGACGTTCCCGGCTCGCAGAAGTACGCCGTGCGGGTCGACGTTGATCCGCGGCAGCTTGCGGCGCGCTCGATCGGCATCGACGAAGTCGCCACGGCGATTGCCAACGCCAACGGGAACCTGCCCACGGGCAACGTCTACACCAACGACCGCACGTTTGTCGTGCAGACCAACGGTCAGCTGCTCCGCGCCGCGGCATTACGAACCAACGATCC
>CAWBFP010000048.1:0-120447 GCA_963788095.1 uncultured Alphaproteobacteria bacterium
CTGAACCCGAAGGCGTAGATCTCCGAACCGTTGTCGTAGTGGCGGCAGATGAATTGATAAAGGTCGAGAACGTTGCGCTTGAGGCCCCAGCCGAAGGCGCCGCCGAGGATCGCCAGCGGCTTGAACGCGGAGGTGCCGACGCCGTCGTCGTAGAACGCGACCTGGTCGTTGGCGGTGAGATCGAGCAACTCGAACACGCGCCAGACGTTGCTGCGCCAGACCTTGGCGGCGGCATTGCCGGTGCCGTCCGACAACACGATGATCCGCTTCGCCATGCCGCCCCCCACTTGCACCGCAATTTCCTAGAATGATTGCATTCGGACTTACAACTCATCAAAGTTGCGATGATGCGAAGGCGAAATTGCGCTGTCAATGTTTGACGCCTCGCGCCCTGACGCCGGGTCCGTGAGCGGCGGTAGGACAGGATCTCGGCGAGCTCAAAACGGCGGATCGACGGTTTCTGCAGTTTGGCACAAGGCGATGCGCCAGCTACCGTTGTCATCGGCAGGGGAGCCCATATGCGCATTGCAGCAATGGCAGCTGGCGCGGTCGGTGGCTATTTCGGCGCGCGCCTCGCGGCGGCGGGCAATGACGTATTCTTCATTGCGCGTGGCGCGCATCGCGATGCGATCGCTAAGAGCGGCCTCACAATTGAAAGCGTGCTCGGCGATTTGCATCTGCCGAAACCCAACGTCACTGATGACCCGGCCGAGGTCGGACCAGTCGATATCGTCCTGTTTGCTGTCAAGCTGTGGGATACTGAGAAGGCCGCCGAACAGGCTCGCCCGTTGGTCGGCGACGAATAGCCGCATCATCACGTTGCAGAACGGCGTCGACGGCGTCGAGCGCATCGCTCCTATTCTAGGTCTCGAACAAACTACCAGTGGCGTCGCAAGTATTTCAGCTGAGATCGCCGCCCCGGGTGTGATCAAGCACACTAGCCAATTGGCCAAGATGCGTTTCGGGCGCCCTAACAGACGTCCTGATGATATGCTCAATGCGTTTGTGGATGCCGGCAAGGCGGCCAAGCTCGACATTGCGTTGTCTCCTGATATCGGGCGCGAGCTGTGGCAGAAGTTTATTTACCTTACCGCGTTGGCCGGCGCGACCGCCGGTCTGCGCTCTCCCATCGGTCCGATCGTAGCTGACGCCGAACTGCGCGGCTTTTTCCGTACCTGATGGAAGAGGCGTTTGCGGTCGGCAAAGCCAGACGGTATCGCACTGGATCCAAGTTTCTCCACGAACGAATGAACTTCATCGTCAACGAGATCGAGCCGGACAGGAAGGCTTCGATGGCCTCGATCTCGAACGCGGCAACCGACTGGAGCTTGATTGGCTTCTGGCAAAGTGCGCGCGCTCGGCCGCACGCATGGCATTCCAACGCCGGCGAGCGATGCCGTTTATACCGTGCTCAAGCTACATCGTTAGCGCATTTCCCAGTGGTGTTGATGCACGGTGAGCGCCGCTGCGCCACCTCTCCCCGCTTGCGGGGAGAGGTCGGATCGTCGAGCGCAAGCGAGACGATCCGGGTGAGGGGGCTTGCCGCCAGGCACGGCGTGCGACTATGCCCCCTCACCCGGCTCGGCTCACGCTCGCCGACCACTCCCCGCAAGCGGGGAGAGGTGATTCAACGCAAGCGACATTCGCGTTAGAGCAGCGGCGCGTTACTCGCTGTCGAGCGCGCGCAGGGGCTCAATCGAAGCGAGGTGGAGGCTCCGCCTGCGCCAGATGCAGCAGCGCGTCATCGCGAACGCGCTCGAAGTCGCGCTCCCCGCGCTTCTGCACCGTTTCGATGGTGCGAAGCGCCAAGGTCTCGCGCGCCCATTCCGCGTGGGGCCCAGGACAGATGATGCTGGATTCGCTGAGCTTCGCCAAAGCTCCCTCGAACGCCTTGCTCATGAGCGCGGCGGTCGCGCGGTCAACGATATCCTTGACGTACCTCGTCGGCACGAAAGCGCTCCACCAACCGAGAAAGGGCGGAGCGAAAGTGCCGGTGCTCTCTCCAATCACCGCCAAGCCCGGGGCAGTCGGCCGATGACGCAAGCAACCTACCGGATTCTTTTGGCCGAGGCGAGCGCCGGCGCGCTTAGAGCAAACCGGTCAGTGCGCCGCTCACCAACCGGATTCAATTACCGCTCAATGCGGGCGGACTTGCTGGAGCCGCAGGCGCCGGAGGCCGCGGGTGATCGCCCCGCACCGGCGCCACCGACGTCTCCGAGACATTCGGCGCCCGGCTGGCGGGAAGCGGCAACCGATCGCCGCGAACGGAAGCCGCAGCCGGCGGCCATTCCGGAGTGCAATTCGAAAGTGGCCGCGGTCCGATCAGCGAGAACGAGCTGCAGCCCGCCGTCGCGGGCCGGTCGCCGGTCGGTTTGGCGGCGACCGGCGCCGCGACGGGCTTGGTCCAGTAGCGCGCGAGCAGGGTGTGGTCGTCGACGCCGCCGGCGCAATCGGTGGCAAGCCTGACGGCCGGTCCGGCGAGGTTGTGCGAAAGCGCGTCCTGGGCCGCAGCCGTGATGTGGAGAATAGCGAGCCCGTGCGCCTGCACGCGTTCGACATATTCGCGCTGCACGGTAAACGGGACGACCTTGTCGTCCGGGTCGGACAACACGATCAGCCGCAGGCCCGCTCGGGGCTGCATCAATACGACGTGGTCGATCGGGTCGTAGAGCGGCCGCACGGCCTGCGAGTAGGATTGGCCTTTCAGGCGATGCCAGGTCGCGAGCGATAGCGCTGCGGAGGCCATGACGGCACAACCGACGTCGTCGCGCCGCCGCGCCAGCGCCGCAACGGAGTGTCCGCCGCCCGAATGCCCAACCAGGTGCAAACGCGAGAATCCGTGGCGCGCCTTGATGGCGTCAAGCGCGGCGTCGATCACCTGGAACTCCAGCCAGGTGCGTCGGTCGTTGACGTGGTGGCCGGACGAGCCGAGCGCGCCCGGCCGTCCGATTGCGACGTAAGGTCCGCGGTAGGTGCGCGAGGACGCGTCGGCATCGCGCTCCGCGCTCGTTGCCGTGATCGCGCGCGCGGCATCGACCAGCTGCAGCTTGCCGTCGATCAGGCCGCCGATGTCGCCGTGCAGGTATACCAGCGCTTCTTCTTGCGCCCGCCGACCGTCGATAGCCGGTACCGGATGCAAAAATCGCGTTCGCGCACGCGCAGCCAGACCGCGGTGGTGAGTTCGGCGCATTGCTCCCCGGTGAGCGTGAGGCCGTTGCGGATGTGCTCGTCGGCGCTCAGCGGCGGATCAGCAGGGGTGGGATTCCACGCCGGCAAGCCGGATGGTGAGGGGCCGATGAATACCGGCTGCTTGGTTTGTATGAGCTTCTGGATCGGGTTGTTTCCAATGACCAGCTTCTCGGCGTCGCCCGCCGGCGCGGGCGTGGTCGTAGCCAGCAGCAGGGAGAGAGCGAGTGCCGGACGCATCTGCATGGGGAGCACGACTGCAGCTTGTGGTTCATTGGGGCCGCTGCCCCGGCCTTACATCGGGGCAGCTCCACGCAATCCATTGTACACGTTTTGTTCTCGCAACGCCAACAGCAAAAAATGCACCTTTAAGGAGAGCGCGATGCCGCCGCCGGTCCCGGATAGGCGCGCGATTGATGGAGAAGCAATATCGTTGAGCGCAATCCACGCTACAACGCCCGATAGGAGGGTGCGCACCTGTGGCTGATAACTCGCCGCCGGACTGGCGGCAGCTCGAGACCTTCTCGTTCGGCGACAATCCGGCGCTCGCCGACGAGCTCGCCGACCTTGTGCTGCGCGGCCTCAAGCGCGCCACCTGCTGGGCGGCGTCGCAGGGCTCGCCCACGCACGTCGGCAAGCGGATGGTCATGCTCGACGGATCGGGCCGGCCGCGCGCCGTGATCGAGACGGTCGAGCTCACGCAGCGGCGTTTCGGCGACGTCGATCAGGCGTTTGCGTTCGACGAGGGCGAGGGCGACCGCAGCCTGGCGCTTTGGCGCGAGGCGCACCGCACGTACTTTTCGCGGCAAGGCACGTTCGCGCCCGACATGCTGCTCAACTGCGAACGCTTCCGCCTCGTGGCACGCATCGACGGCGAGTGAACGGGCGCGAGCGCGCCGCGCCCACTTTTCGTTTCGCGCGCTAGGGCATTTCCCAGTGGTGTTGGTGCACAGCCTCGCCGCTGCGCCACCTCTCCCCGCTGGGGAGAGGTCGGCGCGCGAAGCGCGCCGGGTGAGGGGGGCGTCGGACTTTGCCGGCAAGGCTTTAACCCCTCACCCGCCCGCGCTTCGCACATCGCTCGCGCGGTCGACCTCTCCCTCTGGGAGAGGTAATTAGCGCAAGCGACAAATGCTCTAGCCCTCGGCTGAACAGCCGACCCTTTCATCAACCGACTTCGTGCACTGGCGGATGATCCGCGTTCGGTTCGGGACGGCGCATCACCAGTGCTGCGGTTCTTCCCGCGCCGCGGCGGCTGCGCGCGCAAGCGGCGCGCATCGTCACGCTCCAACAGATCAACCGGCTGAAGCGATCGAGCCCACGGCGCGATCGCAGCCGCCCAGCGCAACGGATCTGCGCAATGAACGATAAAGAGTTCCTGGTCTTGCAGCTGATGCGCCTCGGCTACTCGCAAGCCGAGGCCGAAGCGATCGTTCCCGCAATGCGATTGCGAGCGAACTGGTCCGGCAGGGGATCCCGCTCGAGCGCGCGCTCTCGATCGCGAACGGCATCGTCGGCTCGGTTGCGAGCACGGCCGACATGTCCGACAGCCTGTCCACACAAGCGGACGTGGCCGGCCTTGCTCAAGGGATGCAGGCCCAGCGAGGGGATGCCCCGGGAACGGCCCCCGTTGGTCCGGTCACGGCTTCGCCGCTCGGGCCACCGACCGAAGCGGACGCCCCGGCAACCGCCGGCATCGCGCCGGCAAGGGGAGGGTTTGCCGCCCATGCCGATGGCGCGCCGCCAGGGACGCAAGGTGTGGTCGCCAGCGCGCCGGCAACGGCGCCGGTCGGGCTCTCGCCGGCGGCGATCGTGTCGCAAGGGTTCGAAGCGATTGCGGCGAACCCGCTCGGAGCGCCGCCCGCGTCAGCACCAGTTGCACCTACGCCAGCAGAAGTCGTGTCGCAGGGGTTTGAGACGGTCGCAGCCAATCCCCTTCGGGGTGGCGACGCCAGGTCTTACCCCGGCACAGGTGGTCTCCCAGGGCTTTGAAACGATCGCGGCCAATCCTCTCGGCGTGGTGACGACGGGGAATCAAAACCCGGGCTTCAATGCTGGCATTTCGCCCGCTGCAACAGCTTCGCCGCAAGGCGGGTTTATCGGCGGGATCAATACGTCCATGGCGGCTGCGGCGCCCGCTCCCGCTCCAGCGCCGGCGCCCGCCACGCCCGGGATAGAGAGCCTTTCAGCAGCGAACATCGCGGCGGCGATGCAAGCGGGAGCTGCCGGGCTTCGATGCTGGCGGCCTGCTCGGCGGTGGCCTCATGGGCGGCCCGCAGGGGTTCAACGTTGGCACCGAAGCCACGCTCTCGATCGGCACGATGTCACACGGAATGCCGTCGCTGTCCGGCGAAGCTCCGTTCGGCCTGACGACCGGCGACCTCGCTTCGCTCGCGGGGCCTCCTTCACAGCGGTGGTCGGACAGGGTCTCCTCGGCGGCGATCTGGCCAACCTCGGCACTACGTCACCGCTTGGCGGACCGCTCGGCATCTCGCCGTCCGCCCCGACCGCGCAAGCTCCCACGCCCGATGTCGTCGCCGACCCCAGCACCATGCACGGCTTCGAGGCGCCAGCGGAGCATGCGCAGTTCGGGCCGCCCATCGGGCTCGAGGGGCCGTTCAATCCCTCGAACCTTGGTCCGGAGGCGCTGGAGACCGGGTTCACGATGAGCCATCCAACCTCAGACATCGTGAACGGTCCGCCGCTGACGACGGGATTTGCGCCGATCGGGCTGAAGGCCGAGGCCGAGCAGGAGGACGCCGACACGGCCGCCGCGCTTGCTGCGTTGGTCGGGGCGCCGGAAGCGCAGGCTCTTGCCGCAATGACGCCGGGCCAATTCCCCGGCCTCACTGGCGTCATGAGCGTCAGTCCGAACAACCAGGCGGAGATTGTCGAGGCGAACACCGAGGCCACGCCTGGCCAGTTCGCTCAAACCCCGGAAACCCTGAGCACCATGACCGGCTTCGAGGCGCCGACCGAGGCTTCGCCGATCAGCGCAGACGCAATTGCCGCGCTCTCGACCCAAGCCGACGTGTCGGGGTTTGCCGAGGCCATGGCCGCGCAGCGCGGCGATGCGCCAGGCGAGAACGTGGGCTTGGGCGGCCTTGGTGGTCTCGGCGGCCTGGGTGGCTTCTCCATCGGTCTCGGCGCGCCGGGCGAGATGGCCGGCCACCCCTCCGGTTTCGACGCCGGCCTTGACGCTGGCTTCGCTGCTGATGCGGGCGTGTTCGGCGATGTCGGTGGCCTTGCTGCCATGGCGGCGACAGAAGCCTCCGAGGGCGCGATGGCCGCGGCTGCCGCCGAAACCGCGGCTGCCGCAGAGGCAGCCATGGGCGGTGAAAACGCCGGCATGGGCGACGGCATCGGGCCACGGCTGGGCGGCGACAGTTTCGGCGGGCCTGACGGCGGCCTCGGCATCGGTATCGGCGGGGGAGAAGGTGGATTCAGCGCCGGCGGCGAAGGCGGCTTCTCGACTGGCGGGGATGGCGGCTTCTCGACGGGCGGCGAAAGCGGTTTCGGCGGCAGCGAAGGTGGGTTCAGCACTGGCGGCGAGAGCGAAGGCGGCCTCGGTGGCGGCGAGGGCATGGGCGGCGAGAGTGGCCTCGGCGGCGGTGAGGGCGGCCTCGGCGGCGGCGATGGGGGCGAGGGCGGATGGTAGATCGCGAGACCGACGTCGCCCGCTACGGCATGCGCGCCGGCTGGGGCATCGACAACACCCCGGCGTTCAACGACCTGATCACCGAGATGGAGGAAAGCGACCGGCGCGTCTTTCGCTTCGGGCCGGGCGAATATCAGTTCTTCTCAGCGCCGCGGTTGATCAGCATCCGCAAAGACGGAATTCCCGGGGGCGTCGAGTTCCACGCCGCATCGAGAAACGCCACATGGATTGGACGGTGTTTCAAGGCCGCAAGATGACGTCGGGGTTTTCAACTTCGATCATGAGGCGTGGGGCACCAAGCTTAGCGGCTTCCTGTTCGTTGGCCGCGCGCAATGCGCCGGCACCGGCTCAATCGTCTCGCTGGTCACCAAGCCGGCGCCCGAAGGCGTCGCCGGCTTCTCGATCGAATACTGCCGCTTCACGAGCTTCTGCCCGGGCGGCGCGGTCAAATACTACGTCCACCTTGACGGCTCGAATGGCGGCACGGCTGAGACGCCGCGCGTGCGCGGCTTCGAGCTGTTGCACAACGAGTTCTTCGGCCACATCGCCGGCGGCGCCTGCGTCAATCTCGTGAGCGTCATGTCCGGGTTCATCGTCGGCGGCTGGCACACGCCCGGCACCGACCCGAACGGCGTTGCCTATCCGGCCGCCGTCATGCGGTTCGATGGCGGGCCCGGTGAGTTCGCGCAGACCCAGGAGATGCGCGTCGACATGGCGCGTTGCTTCACCGTGGAGTTTGGACGGGCCAAGCAGATCCTCATGGATGCGGCCTACATGGTCGATCTGCGAAGGAAGCCCGGCTCAAGCAAGATCTCGGTGCGCTGTCCGAACCTTGTCGGGTCGAGCTCCGGCGGCTGGAACGGGCAAGACGGGTGCTGGCTGCGGCAATCGTAAATCAATGGAGGAGCAGCCGACATGATTGAGCAGCGGATTGTTGATGTCCTCTGGGACGCGAACCGAGACGGGCATTATGTCATCGACGAGAAGCGCCGGGACAAAGTGCAGCACGAGATCGTTCGCTGGAATGATCAGGGCTTTGAGGTTCAGGTGTTGGCACGCCCGGTTTATCAGGTCCTAGGTACTCAGCTTCTAGTCACCAAGCGTGCGACGTGAGACGCCGATGAACGCGAGCGTGCACGAAATCCTGGCGTGGCTGTTCATGGTCGGCGCCATCATGCTCGCGTTTGCGGGGTTGGCGCACGGACAAGAGCCGCACCAGGGCCGCCACGGTGTCGGACATGAGCGCTGGCACGAAGGCTTTTACTCAACCCTCAAGCGCAACGACACCAAAACCTCGTGCTGCAATCTGGCTGATTGTACGCCGACCTCCGTGCGCGAGAGCCGCGCCGCTGACGGGGCGCGCGTCTACGAGGTGATGGCCGAGGGCGAGTGGACGCGGGTCCCTGAGGACAAGATCAACAAGGTGTCCGCGCCCGATGGCGGCGCGCACGTGTGCTTCACCAAGCCGGCGAAGGGCCACCCGGTAACCCCGGAAAAGCTTCTCTGCGTCGTGCTGCCGCCGGAGACCTGACAATGACGGTCTGGATCCTCGTTGCCATGCTGGCGCTTGCGCCGGCGGGCGAGCAACAGGTCGCGATCTATACCGCCGGCCCGGCATTCCAGACGCTGGCGGCGTGCCTCGAAGTCGCCTCGCAGGTCACCAGCCGCGCCATGGGGTGCGTCGAGACTACCATCAGCCGCGCGCCACCGGGGCATCAGCTCTGATCGCCGGCGCGATCGGCGGCTCAAGCATAAACTGAAGAGAATCCGAAAAATGGTGCACTCGGCGCCGCGCGCTTTCACGCGCGCGTGGTTGCGGCTATTGGACCGACTTCATCCTGGCCCCGATCGTCGCCGTCACGGTAGCGGCGATCTATTGCCGAACCTGGGAATGGGTCGGCTTCGCGGTCGTCGGCTTCGTGTTCTGGACCTTCGTTGAATATTGGACACACCGCACATTGCTGCATCGGTTTTTCTGGCACGGCATTCACGAACGTCATCACCAGAAACCAAACGAGTATGTGGTTTTTCCGATTTGGCATGTGCCGCTGTTCTTCGCCGCCTGCTTTTTGATCATGCCGACCGCATTCTATTGCGGTTTTGTCGCCGGTTATTTCTGGTTCCAGCTAATGCGCCCTGGCTGCGTGCGCGTCGATCTCAACCACCGGCCGCGGCTGCACCGATACGCGGTCTGGCACAACCGGCACCACAAGCTCAACGACTGCAACTACGGCATCACCACGCCGATGTGGGATTGGCTGTTCCGCACCTCTCGCTAGAGCAATTGTCGCTTGCGTTAATCACCTCTCCCGGAGGAGAGGTCGACCGCGCGGAGCGAAAGCGAAGCGCGGGCGGGTGAGGGGTTACAGCCTTGCCGGCAAAGTCCAACGCCCCCTCACCCGGCGCGCTTCGCGCGCCGACCTCTCCCCAGCGGGGAGAGGTGGCGCAGCGGCGCGGTGGTGCATCAACACCACCGGGAAAAACGCTAGACAAGGAGATTGAAGATGTTCTCTTGCATGAAGTCGCGCCTTCGCGGCCGCCCTGCTCCCGCCCCTACACCTGTTCCAACACCAGCGCCGGCGCCAGCGCCTCAACCTCCGTCCTCGGGCAGATCTCTGGGCTGGGACGGCGCTCCAGCTCCAGCGCCGCAGCCTGTTCCGCAGCCCACATCGGACTGGCAATGGGTGCATCCGAACCGCGGAAGCGGCGGGCCAATCACGCAAGAAGGCGAGTGGACGACGTTCCGGTTCGACGGTTACGAGCCGCACATGCTCTTGCGCCGGACCAACGGCCCGCTGTCCGGCACGGTGCGCCTGAAGTGGAAATTGGAAGGCGCCCTGATCCGCCCGGTACAAGGCTCGGTCGCCACCGTCTCGCTGATGTTCCAACGTCGCGGCGATGATTGGTCCGGTCAGGACGAGAAGGCGAGCTACCGCTGGTATCACGCGGGCCAGCCTCTCGTGACCGAGGGCGCCCTCGACGTCCCTCTGGTCGGGGGCCATTGGACCAACGTGTTCGGGAAACACGACCCTCACGGCTTCGAGGATGCCAAGGCGAACGCGGCCAACATCGGACTTGTGTTCGGAGATCCCGGCGCCGGTGCCACCGCGCATGGCGTGACCGGAAGCGGAAAGTTCTCGTTCGTTTCGAGATCGTCTCATGAGCGACTACGACCGGGCCTTCAAGGCACCCGCCGCCATTCTGGGCGGCTTTTTTATTGTTGTCGGCATCGTGCTCGGCGTCGGATCCAGCTTCCTGCTGAGGATGTTCTAGGTGGCATCGCTGTTCGAGCAAAAGGCGCCGTCGATCATGCGGCGCCTGATGGTAGATTTTGACCTCGATCTCGATAGCGCGGCGGCTATCGTCGGAAACCTCGGCCACGAAAGCGGTGGTTTCAGGTTTCTGCAGGAGAAAAAGCCGCTCATACCCGGTTCAAAAGGTGGCTATGGCTGGGCGCAATGGACTGGGCCGCGCCGCAGAAACTATGAGGCATACTGCGCCCGCAACAAACTCGACCCGGCCTCGGACAAGGCGAACTACGGGTTCCTGTACGTTGAGCTAACGGGCTCGGAATCTGCCGCCATTGGCGCGGTCAAGCGCGCCGAAACCCTTCGCGACAAGGTAATCCAATTCGAGCTGAAGTTCGAGCGCGCCGGCATCAAGCACTACGAGAGCCGGCTCAAATACGCGGTGCAGGCGCTGGCGTCCTACAAGAAGGGCCCGGTTGTGGTGCCGCCGCCGATCGAGCCGAAGCCGGCACCGACACCAGCGCCACCGAAGTCCACGCCGAAGATCCCGCCGATCATCAAGAAGACGGCGCCGGTCATCGTCGTCGGCACCGGTACCGCCGGCGCGGCGGTCCCCGACTACGCCCCGTACATCATCGGCGCCGTCGTTCTCATTGCCGTGATCATCGGCGCGCTCGTCCTATTCAAGCGGAGAAGCAAAAATGGCTGACTGGAAAACCGTCGGCGGCAAGGTCGTCGCCGCCGGCGCGCCGATCCTCGGCCGGATCATCGGCGAGTTCATCCCGATCCCGGGCGGCGGCCTGCTCGCCGAGTGGGGCATCCGGAAACTCGCCGAGGCGATCGGGGTCGCGGCCGAGGCCGCAACGCCAGATACGTTGGGCAACGCGATCCAGAACAGCCGCCTGACGTGCTCACAGAAGCTCGAGACCGCCGAGCGGGAGGCCGAGTCGCGCTACGGAGCCCTCGTCGCCATGCACAAGGCGACGGCCGAGCAGAACACGGCCATAGGGCAGGCCATCGACGAGACGCAGCGCGCGGAGCTCGCCGTCGGCGTGAGCTTCTGGCACTGGCGGCACCGGTCGGCTACTGCACGCTCGCCTTCGGCTGGGTCCCGTGCTCGCGTTCGCCTAGGCGATGTTCGTGGGCGGCATCTCGTCCCCGGCGCCGCCGCACTGATCAACGCCGTGATGCCGGTCATCCTCATCCTGGCTGCGCTCAACGGCTATGTCGCAGCCGACACCACCGCCCTCAAGATCGCGGCCGTGACCGGCCAGCCGGCGCGGCGGCCGGCCGCCGTGATCGAGGCGGTGAAGCCGAAGCGGAAATAGCGATGCCCTGCCTCGCGCTCATCCTCGCCCTCGGCGGGGTGCCGGATCGCGTTGTGGACATACCGCGCTCGGCGCTCAAGGCATACACGCCGACGCAGATCCAGTGGGCGAAGGTGTGCGCCGCGCGCCACGGCATCCGATACCGGATCGTGGAGCGCTGAGCGATGCAGGACGTGCTGACCTGGAGCGCGCTCGTCGCCTCGTCGGGCTCGATCATCGCGGTCGTGCGCTTCTGGATCTGGATCGGCGCCAAGGTGGCGAAGGCGGAAGCCGCGGCCGCGATCGCGCAGGCCGCCCTCGCCAAGGCGGACCTAACCGCGGCCGAGCTCGTGGCTCACAAGGTCGAGGCCGCCAACCGCTATGCCACCGCCGCGGCGCTGGCCGAGGCCGAGCGCGATATCTCCGCCAAGGTCGACGGCGTCGCCCGCCGCCTCGACATGGTCAACGAGCGGCTCGATCGCGTGCTGGAGGCGCTTGTGGAGCGCAGGGGGTAAGAAGAGCGACTGAGGTCGTGGCTTTGTCCGTACCAGGCGCACGCAGACCTGGCCGTCATTGCGAGTTGCACACCGGCCGGGCGGTCAATCCACTGAATGAAACTTGGGCAATCCCTCACCCTGATCAGAATGACGGTGTTGTGGGGGGCAACGCCTGTTCTGACGCGTCATCCTGAGGCGCTCGCCCGACGAAGTCGGACGAGCCTCGAAGGACGCACAACATAGCAGCTGCACGGCAGAGCAGCGTCCTTCGAGGCCCTCGCTTCGCTCGGGCACCTCGGGAACACGGCGCGGGGGGCCAGAACCCATCCGCCTTCGTCATTGCAATTCGTTTCCATCTGCGACACACGCTCGGCTAAGCGCGTGTGGCCGACGTGCCGGTAACGAACATAGAGCCCCGCCGGATCGGCCTCATCGCCGGTCCGGCGGGGCTTCTCGTTTCAGGCGCCGAACACGCACATGAGCCGGTAGCAGCCGACGGTGGCGCCGCTCGCGCTGACGTCGTTCTCGAGCGCCGTTGCCAGGCGCTCCACCGCCGCGGCGCGCGCGGCGATGGCCCGTCTGTCAGTCCGTCATTGCGAGCCGAAGACGAAGCAATCCGGGAGGGCGGCGTGGCTGTTGCTCTGACCGTCGGGCTTTCGCTCCTCGCCACAACGGGATGGCGTTGGTGCAGCGCTGCGCCCGGGATACGATTTGGATTTGCAATGGAGTAAACTCGTTGCCTTCGCGCACCGAAATTGAAGCCGCGCTGCGACGGCTGGCGCCGCGCATCCCGGCGCACGAGTTTGCGGCGGTGGTCGATCACGCCCGCGACAGTCGCGGCCTGCGCGCAGCCTCGCCTGAGGAGGCGGCGTGGCTGTCGCTTACGGCCTACGTGCGGCACGCCTTCACCGAGTACGACGAATTGCTGCGGCAGGGCTACGATCACGACAGTGCGCGCTTCTTCGTCGCCGACGAGATGGAGAAAATTCTGCGCCGCTGGGGCGTGCGCCGGAAGTTGACGGAGGAGTGAGGGCTTGCCGTCATTGCGAGCCGAAGGTGAAGCAATCCAGAACCGCAGCGCCAAATCTGGATTGCTTCGTCGCTTCGCACCTCGCAATGACAGGCGAGTGCGTGGGCGCTCGCGATCAAGACGCAGCAACATCGAGGATGATGCGGCCGCGCGTTTCGCCGTCGCGAAGCGCGGCAAGGGCGGCGCGAACATCCGCAAGCGGGAAGCGGCGCGCAATCACCGGCGCGAGCTTGCCCTCGAGATGAAGCGCGAAGATCTCGCGCTGCGCCGCTGCGACCGCGTCGGGCGTGCGCTCGCGGTAGTCCGACCACTGGAGCCCGGAGACCGCGATGTTCTTGACCAGCAGGTAGTTCGTCCGGATGGCCGGGATCTCGCCGCTTGCGAATCCGATCACCACCAGCCGGCCACGCCAGGCAAGCGCGCGCAGGGCGGCCGCATGCGCCTCCCCGCCGACGGGATCGATGATGACGTCGACGCCGCGGCCATCGGTGAGGGCGGCGATCTCGTCCTTCAAACGGTCGCGGATGTCCGCGCCGGAGAGATCGACCACGTGGTCGGCACCGGCCGCTCGCACCCGCGTGGCGCCTGCCGCACCGCGCACCCCCGCCATCACCGTCGCGGCCCCGAAGCTCTTGGCGAGCTCGATCGACGCCATTCCCACCGTACCGGTGGCGCCCAGGACCAATACCGTCTCGCCGGCCGCGAGCCGCGCGCGGTCCTTCAAGGCGAAGTAGGCGGTCTGGTAGGCAAGCCCGAGCGCGGCCGCAGTGCCGAAGTCGATCCGATCAGGAACAGGAAAGCAGTTTTGGGCGCGCGCCAAAACCTGCTCGGCGTAGGCGCCGTATTCGACCTGGCACGCGACGCGATCGCCGCGTGCGAACCCGTCGACGGCGGGGCCAACTCGCGCGACGCGGCCGGCGGCGCCCTTGCCGGGCGAGAACGGCAGCGGCGGCTTGATCTGATACTTGCCTTCGATGACCAGGAGGTCGGGGAAGTTCATCTCCGCGGCCGCGACTTCGACCACGACCTCGCCCGCGCCCGGCATAAGATCCGGTCGCTCTTCGATCGCGACGCCGTCGATCGTGGCGAACGCGTTGACGATCGCGGCTTTCATTTCCGGCCCGTGTCCCGCACGCGGTGCAACGCGCAGCGGTGCGCCGCAGATGCGGGACCTTCAAATACGCAGACGTTTGTGAAGGTCCCGGCTCTGCAGCGCATCACTGCGCTTTGCTTGTGCTGCGCTGCGTCCGGGACACGCACTCTATTTGCTTGCACGGGCGGCGGCGACCTGGGCGCGCCGGGCCGGTGCGTAGGCGGCGGTGCCGTAGGCCTCGAACAGCGCCGCCGAGACCTCGTGGTGATAGGCAAGCCCGCCGCGCTCGACGCGCTCGATCGGACCGTCCGGGTAGCCGAGGCCGAGCCGACAGGTGAGGTCCATGTCGCGCGCGCTCGCCAGTCCCTCGTCGAGCAGGCGCAGCGCCGCATTGTATTTCGGCCGCACCAGCCGATCGACGATGCGACCGGCTTGGTCGCTGCAGACGACGACGGTCAAGCCCGCAGCCTCGAACGTCGCGCTCGCGGCGGCAACCGCGCTGTCGAGCGTGCGCGGCTGACGGACCAGCTCCACCAGCGGGGAGGGCGGGTCGCCGCCATTGCGGTAGCGCGCAAAGCCGAGCACGTTCGATCCCTCCTCACCCTGCGCCTCGCCGGTGTGCACGCCGAGGCACTCGGTCGCAAGCTCGACCAGCACGGCGGCCTTGCCGGGATCGGCGACGAGCGGCGCGCCGAGATGAACGGCGACGTCGGCATCCTCGATCGCAACGGCGCCGGCGAGGAACGGATCGCCTTGCGGAAACGAGCGGCTCTCGCCGCGCTGGATGATGGCGTAGCGCATGCGTCAGCCGTCTCGCCGTAGGGTGCGCAAAGCGCCGCACGGCGGCGCGTGCGCACGTCGTCGCGCGAGCGTGTTCGTGCGCACGGCGCCTTTGGCGCCTTTGCGCACCCTACGATGCAGGCGTTGCGCTCGCGGCCTCATTCTCCTCACGTCCCGAACATGGCGCCGCCCTCGTAGGCGAAGAAACCGCGGGTGGATTTACGCCCCAAGAGGCCGGCCGCCACCATCCGGCGCAGCAGCGGCGGGCAGGCGGCGCGCGGCTCGAGCGTGACCGGATAGAACGCCTCGCACAGCCGGATCTGGGTATCGAGACCGATGAGGTCGAGCAGCTCCAGCGGCCCCATCTTGTAGCCGAGGCCGACCTTGATCGCGGTATCGATGTCGGCCGCGCTGGCGACGCCGGCCTCGACCGCGCGCACGGCGTCGTTGATGAACGGCACCAGCAACGCGTTGAGGATGAAGCCCGGCCGGTCCTGCGTCTTGACCGGGATCTGCCCGCAGGCCTCGGTCCACGCCCAGGCGGCGGCGAAAGTCTGCTCCGAGGTCAAAAGCCCGGGCGACATCTCGATCAGCCGCATCAGCTGCGCCGGCAGGCAGAAATGCATCCCGACGACGCGGTCGGCGCGCTTGCATCCGGCGGCGATCTCGGTGATCGACAGCGTCGAGGTGTTGGAGGCGAAGATCGCGTGCGGGGCGCATACGGCGTCGAGTTCGCCGAGCAGCCGCTGCTTGATGGCGAGGTCTTCGTACACCGCCTCGATCACGAGGTCGCATTGGGCGAGCGCGCCGATCTCGGTCGCGCCATGCAGCCGCGCCAGCGCGGCATCGCGTGCCTCGGCGCTCATCTTGCCGCGCTTGACCGAGGCGTCGAAGAATGCCGCGCTCTGCTCTCGCGCGCGCGCCAATCCGGCCGCGGACGTGTCGAAGCATACCGTGCGGAAACCGGCGCGCGTCGCGACGATGGCGATGCCGGCCCCCATGGTGCCGGCCGCTCCGGCGACCCCGACAGTGTTGATGGGCGTCATCGCAGGTGCTCGCTCCGCTTACCTCTCCCCGCGTGCGGGGAGAGGTCGGATCGTCGAGCGCAGCGAGACGATCCGGGTGAGGGGCCTTCTCGAAAGCATCGCGAACGCGGACACGCCCCCTCACCCGACTTCCTCGCTGCGCTCGGAAGTCGACCTCTCCCCGCAAGCGGGGAGAGGTAAGAAATCGGCACCGTCTTGCAAGGAAGCGCAGTCATTTCCGCACCAGGCTGCGGCCGATGAGCTGGCGGTGGACCTGGTTGGTGCCCTCCCAGATCTGCGTCACCTTGGCGTCGCGCATCAGCCGCTCTACCCGGTTGTCGCGCACGTAGCCGTAGCCGCCGTACATCTGCACCGCGTCGGTCGCCATCCGCATGGCGAGATCGGAGGCGCGCAGCTTCACCATCGAGGCCTCGACCCCGTAGTCGCTGGTGCCGTCCTCGACCAGGCGCGCCACGTGGTCGAGCCAGCACTCGGCCATCGCCAGCTCGGTCGCGAGATCGGCGAGCATGAACTGGTTCCCCTGGAATTCGACGATGCGCCGGCCCGACTGCACGCGCTCGTTCATATAGCCGACCATGTCGTTGAAGGCGGCGCGCGCGATGCCGAGCGCGTGTGCGGCGATGCTCGGGCGCGACTTGTTGAGCGACGAGAGCAGGATCTTCAATCCCTCGCCTGGCGCGCCAAGCAGGTTGTCGCGCGGCACCCGGCAGCCGTTGAACGCAAGCGTGGCGGTCGATGAGGCGCGGTGGCCCATCTTGTCCTCGGTGCGCGTGACCTCGAAGCCGGGCGTATCGGTCTCGAACACCAGCGCGGTGACGGCGGCGCGCGCGTCGCCGATCTCCGACCACTTGCCGAACAGCAGGATCAGGTCGGCGACGTCGCCGTTGGTGATGAAGGTCTTGCCGCCCTCGACCACGATGAAATCCCCATCGGGGCGAAAGCGCGTGCGCATGCCGGTCGCATCCGAGCCCGCATTCGGCTCGGTGATGCCGAGCGCGCCGAGACCGCCGGCGGCGATGCGCGGCAGCAGGCGCCGCCGCTGCGCGTCGGTGCCGAGATCGATCAGCGACTTCAAGCCGTTGAACGTTGTCGACCACACGATGGCGGTCGCCGCGCATGCCTCCGCCAGGATCTTCACCACCTCGAGATAAAGCCGGTAGGACACGGGCGCGCCGCCGAACGCTTCCGGGATGAACAGTGCGTTGGCGCTAAGCGCGCGCAGCGCCGCGATATTGTCGGCCGGGAATGCGCCCTCGCGGTCGAGGCGCGCCGCGTTGGGCTTGATCACCGTTTCGGCGACGCGCCGGAACTGGTCGAGCACCAGCCGCTCGTCTGCCGACCAGCCGCGCGCCCGATCGAGATTGTCGAACACCTGCATCGCACAGCCTCTCGCCAGCTCCGCAAAGGCGCACATCGCATCGCGCGCGGTCGCACCCTACAACGTTCACGCCGGAGCGTATAGCATCTTTTGGTGTTGATGATGGCATCAATTGGTGCTATGACATTGCATGCCCAAGCCCCGCCGACGATCAGTGCCGGTGTCCCCCGTCACCGTGCGACCTCGGTATCCTTTCGCAGGCGAAAAGGATCGCGAGCGGCTGACCCCAGCCGCGCTCGAGGCGTGCCGCAACCTCGCCAAAGCGTGGGATGTCACCGGCGACGAAATGGCGGCCCTGCTGGGCGTCTCGCCGAGCACATGGGACCGCATCAAGGGCGGAGGATGGCGTCAGGCGCTGTCGCAGGACCAGCTGACGCGGGCGTCGGCATTGATCGGCCTGTTCAAGGGCCTGCACCTCTTGTTCGCGGACGGCATGGCGGACCGGTGGGTGCGGCTGCAGAATTCCGGACCGCTGTTCGCGAACCGCACCCCGATCGAAACGATGATCGACGGCGGCATCCCGGTGATGATCGAGGTCCGGCGCTACGTGGACGCCTTGCGCGGCGGCCTGTGAGCGGAGTGCCCTTTCCCGTTTCGCGCATCGCCTTGGAAAGGACTGTGCGGCTGGTGGCGACGGCGCGCCTGCGCGATCCGGTGCTGCTGAAACTTGCAGGCCGGCGGTTGCAGGCCGACCTCGCCGAAATCGAGGGTGCGACCAGCGCGCGCCTTACGACACAGCAGCAAGGGACGGAGGGCCTGCCGGCGCGCGAATTGGTTGCCGGCCTGCCGCACGCCCATTTCATCAATGCGGCGTTCGCCTATTTCCGGCCGCGCGAGCTCAATCGCTTCAATGGCCCGACGCGGGGAGCGTGGTACGCGGCCTTGCACGTCGAGACCTGCAAGGCGGAGGTCGGCTTTCATCTGACACGGGAGCTGGAGCGCGTGGGCGATTTCAATGCGGCGGTGGACTACGCCGAAATGTTCGCGAGCTTCGCGGGCGAGTTCGTCGATCTGCGCGGCGTCCGCCCACGGCCCGACTGCCTGCATCCCGATCCCGGGATCGGGTATCCGGCCGGCAACTTTTTGGCCGAGCAGGCCCGCAGCAGCGGCCACAACGGGATCATCTATCCGTCGGTGCGACATGCAGGGGGAACTTGCGTGGTCGCTTTATGGCCCGCCGCGGTGCAATCGATCGCGCAAGGCCGCGTGTTGCGCGCCACGTGGAGCGGTAGTCGGTCGCCGCAATGGTCGGAGCTTGCGTGAGCGGGAAGCTACTTGCTCATGAGTCGCGGCAGCGGCTCGGGAAGAAGCCCGCGCGGACGGAAGAACAGCACCAGGAGCAGCCCGAACCCGACCAGGAACTCGCGCAGCGCCGCGAGCTGCTCGGCGGACAGCCAGGGGATGACGCCGATCAGGAAGCGCGTCGAATTCCAGGCAGAACACCACCACGAAGGCGCCGACGACGGCGCCCCAGTTGTTGCCGATGCCGCCCGCCGTGAGCGCCAGGAAGATATAGATGGTGAGCAGGGGCACGTAGATTTCCGGCACGATGTAGCTCGAATAATGGGCGTAGAGCGCGCCGGCGAGGCCGGCCACGGCGCCGCCGAGCGCGAACGCCTTGACCTTGAATTGCAGCACATCCTTGCCGGCGAAGGCCGCGATCTGCGCATCCTCGCGGATCGCGCGCAGCACGCGCCCGAACGGCGCGGTGCGCACGCGTTCCAGCACGAACAGCACGAGCGCGAGCAGCACCAGGCAGAAGGCGAGGTAGGCGAGATTGAAATCAGGCCCGAGCAGCGACTTGAGCGGCTGCGGGATGCCGGAAATGCCGTCGGTGCCGCGGGTGAGCCAGATCTCGTTTTCGGCGACGATGCGCACCACCTCGGCAAAGCCGAGCGTGACGATCGCCAGATAGTCGTCGCGCAGACGGGTGAGGCCGAGCGTCGTCAGCGCGGCCATCACGGCGGTGCCGGCGATTGCCGCCGCAAAGCCGAGCGCGATCGGCGCGCCGGCCTTGGTGGTCAACAGCGCGGACACGTAGGCTCCGAACGCGTAGAAGCCGACGATGCCGAGATTGACCATCCCGGCCATTCCCCACATCACGTTGAGCGCGAGCGCCAGCATGGCGTAGATCGCGCCGAACGTCGCCATCGCGATCAGGTAGTTGATCATCGGCCGCTCATTGCCGGGCCACAGTGTCCTCGCAAGCTTGCGCGTGTCCCGGGCGCAGCGCAGCACAAGCGCAGCGTAGTGATGCGCTGCAGAACCGGGACCTTCACAAACGCCGGCGCCCGCGAAGGTCCCGCGTCTAAACGGTGCACCGCTTTGCGCTGCACGCGCGCGGGACACAATGCCTCCCTCACGCCGCCTTGACGCCGAGCAGGCCGCGCGGCCGCAGCGTGAGAACCAAAAGGATCGCCAGGAAGCCGACCGCGCCCTTGTAGGTAGCCGGCAGCACCAGCAGCGACAGCTCCTCCGACAGCCCGATGGTGAGCCCGCCGACCACCGCGCCCGGAATGCTGCCGAGCCCGCCGACTACGGCGGCGGCGAACACGGAGAGGATCGCGCGGAACCCGACCAGCGGGTCAATCGAGGTATCGAGCCCGACCAGCATGCCGCCGATGCCGGCGAGGCCCATGCCGATGCCGACGGCGATGCGCGCCATCGCGTCGGGGTCGATGCCCTTGGAGTCGGCGAGCATCGGATTGTCGGCGACCGCGCGCATCGCCTTGCCGGTGGTGGTCAGCATCACGAATGCGAACAGCAGCGCCATCGCGACGATCGCGATCGCCGCGTTCTCCACCTGCTGCGGGCCGATGCGCAGGAAGCCGAACGACCAGTCGCGCCGCAGCGGGATGGCATAGTCGCGCGGGCTGCCGCCGAAGAAGAAGCGGATGGTGCTCTCGACCATGATATTGAGCGCGATCGAGGCGATCGCCAGCGTGAGCGCGCTGTGGCCGCGCAACGGCCGGAGCGCGACATGATCGGTCGCGATCCCGATCGCCCCCGCGGCAAGGAATGCACCGAGCACCGCCGCGGCGGCCGGCAGGCCGAGCCAGACATTGAGCATGTAGCCGGCGAACGCGCCCACCGCCATGTGGGCGGCGACCGCGAAATTCACGAACCGCAGCACCGCGTAGATCATCGTCAAGCCAATGGCGGGCACCGCCAGCACGGCGCCCGCCATCAAGCCGTTGACCGACAGCTGGAGCGTCTTTTCCAGCACGTCAGATCTTCACTTCGACCAGTTTTCCGTCCTTCACCTGCGTGGTGCGGAACGCCACCTCGATGATGTTGCCGATGTCGGAGAACTTGCATGGGCCGGAGGCGCCGGCGTACTTGATCTCCTTGCCCTCGGCGATCGCCTTGAGGCCGTCGAGCGCGTTGTCGACCTTCATCGCACTGTCGTTGTTGGCGATCTTGCGGATGTTGTCCTTGATGGTGGTGCCGGTGCCATCCTTGCCCTTGGCCATCGACAGGATCGCCAGGTTCACGTGGTCGTAGGCCTGGCAGATGTAGGTATCGAGCGCATCCTTCTTCACCAGCTTCTTGAGGTGCGCATAGGCCGCTGAACCGCCGGCGGGCGAGGGCTCAGCGCAGCCGTACATGCCCTCGGCCGCCTCCTTGCCGGCGCCGTCGATGAAGGCCGGCGTCATGCCGAAGGCAAATCCCACGACCTTGCCTTTGAAGTTGGCGCGGAACAGGTCCTTTGCCATGACGATGTTCTCGGCCTGGTAGCCGCCCATCATCAGGACATCCGGACTTGCCCGCATCATCTCGTCGATCTCGGAGCGGAACGAGTTCTTCTTGTTGTCGATGATCACGGTCGTGACCTTGACGCCCTTCGGCTCGACCGTGTCGCGGATCGCCTTGAAGGTCGATTCGGTGAACGGCGTCTGCGGCATGATGCAGTAGAAGCTCTTCGCCCCCATACTGAGCGCGATCCGGCCGAACTCGTTGCCCTGCAATACCGTGTGCGGCTGGGTGCGCACGAAGTAGCCCTGGTGCGGCAACAGCGCGAGCGAGTCGGCGGCCGAGATCGCCAGCATCATCACCTTGTTTTCCCAGCACAGCGGCAGCACCGCGGTGCCGACCGCCGACGCCCACACGCTCATGATCGCCTGCACCTTGTCGACGTCGATGAGCTTGCGCGCGGCGCGGATGCCGGCCTCGGCGTTGGTCTGATCGTCCTCGGCGAGATACTCGAGTTTACGCCCGAGCAGGCCGCCGGCGGCGTTGACCTCGTCGACCACCGCCTGATGCGCCTGCCGGCTGTTGGGGCCGAACGGCGAGCCCGAGCCGGTGAGCGACACGAGGCCGGCGATCTTGATCGACCCGCCTTGCGCCCAACTGGATGCCGGCAGAACGAAGGGCGCAGCGATGGCGGCCGTGCCGGCCATGAGTGCGCCGCGGCGCGTGATCGAAGAGCGTACGTGAGACATGGCTACCCCTGTGTGGTGTGCGGCTTGGCGAGGATGATAGCAGCGATTATCCGCCAAGGAATGCGTGCCGCACCTCGGCATCAGCGGCCAATGCGCGCGCCGCGCCCTGGCGTGCATTGCGACCGTCAACCAAGAGATAGGCGCGATCCGCAATCTCAAGTGCATCGAGCGCGTTCTGCTCCACCATAACGACGGTCATGCCGTCATCGTGCAGGCTTTTGACCAGCGCGAACAGCTCGGCCGAGGCCGTGGGCGAAAGCCCGGCCGAGGGCTCGTCCAGCAGCATCAGCCGGGGCGCGGCCATCAGCGCCATCGCCACGGCGAGCACCTGCCGCTGGCCGCCGGAGAGCGTGCGCGCCTCCTGCGTGCGGCGCTCGGCCAGAACCGGAAAGCGCGCGAAGATGTCGCGCATACGCTCCTTGGTGGCGCGGCGGTCGACATAGCCGCCCATTTCCAGATTGGCCTCGACGCTGAGCGAGGGAAAGACGTTCGCCTCCTGCGGCACGAAGGCGAGGCCGGAGCGCGTGATTTCCCGCGGCTTGAGGCCGTGGATCGGCCGGCCCTCGAAGGCGATCGCGCCGGCGCGGGGCTTGAGGAACCCGGCGATCGACTTGAGCAGGGTCGACTTGCCGGCGCCGTTCGGGCCGATCAATACCACCAGCTCGCGCTCCGCGACGGTGAGGCCGATGCCTTTGAGCACCTCGTCGTGCGCGCCATAGCCGGCAACCACGTTGTCGACCGCGAGCATCGTCATCGGTGACGCCTCCTGGTCGAGCTTTGCAACGAAGTGACTATTTCGTCGGCGGCGGTGCGCAGATCGGCGAGGTGCATGGCGGCGAACCGCTCGATCGTGAACGCATTCTTCAGCCAAAGGATATTGATTGCGCCATGCACCCTCCCGCGGTCCATCAAGGGCACCGCTATCGCGGCAAGTCCATCATCGCGCGGCGGGTTCCCGTGCCCCCACCCGGTGAAGGTCGGATCACGCGTGCCATAACCACGCTGCCGGGTCTCGGTCAGTATCCGATCGAGTCGTTTCGGATCGCGCGCAAGCCGATCGTCGGGGTTC
This sequence comes from uncultured Alphaproteobacteria bacterium, assembly GCA_963788095.1. GTDB lineage: Bacteria > Pseudomonadota > Alphaproteobacteria > Rhizobiales > Xanthobacteraceae > CAVTXS01. The sequence continues at coordinate 22,732 of CAWBFP010000048.1, forward strand.
TCCGACCTGCGCAACTTCGCCAAAATGTCCTGGCGCTCCTGCTCGGGACAAAACGCGAGATAGGCGCGGCCTACGCCCGTCAGTAGCCAGCCGATTGATTGTCCGACGCGGGTAGAGTGGGTCGGGAGGAAAAACGGGGTATGCGCCTGGCTGGTCTCCCGCCGCTCCATGTGGTCGCCGGCGGGCACCATCAGGTCCGATGGCCAGCGCACCTTCTGGCACAGGCGGTCGAGGGCGGGAGCGGCCGCTTCTGCGACCCGATCGTAACGGTCGCGCTTGCGCGAAACCCCGCCGAGGGAGCTGATGCGATAATAGCCGTCCGCCAACCGCCGCGAAATCAGACCGGCTTGTTGCAAGGTGTTGAGGATCCGCAGCAGGCTGGGCTTGGAGATCCGTGTCGACATGTGAAGCTCGTGCAGCGACGAGATCGGTTGCGCCTGCAAGGCCTGCAGGACGCGGAGCCCACGTTCCAGACCTTTGATCGTCTCGGCCTTGCCCAGAACCAATCTCCAGTGCATTCAATGGATAAAGCGTAGCACCGATAGAGGAACAAGCCAGCCTTCCGCAATGCGGAATGTATATTCCGGATGGCGGAAGGAAGGCTTTTTTCCATTGCGCTCCGCGGTCGGGAGGCCAATCATCGAAGCAGGAGACGCACCAACGCTCTTCGCTAGTCGAAACATTGCCGGGAGAGCCGGATGATCGCGCGCCTGCTGTCACCCCTTTCCCTCGCGCTTTCGCTGGCCGCTGCTTCCGTGGTGGGCGCGGTCGCCGACACCCCCGACAGGCAGTTCCCGGTAAACGTCATTCGCATTGTTGCGGGTGCAGCGGGCACGCCGGGGGACATTCTCTGGCGGATCGTTGCGAACGAGCTGGGGCAGGCGGAAGGCTGGCGGGTCATCGTCGAGAACAAGCCCGGGGCGATGCAGACCATTGCCGCGGCTGAGGTGCTCAAGCAGCCGGCCGACGGCTACCACATGCTTTCGATCGCGCTGCCGGCGGCGGTTGCTCCAGCGCTCCTTCCCAACCTGAGTTTCCGGCTGGATCGCGACTTTGCCCCGGTGATCAGGCTGGCGACGGCGGATCACATCCTGGTGGTTCACCCATCGGTCCCGGCGACGTCGCTGCCGCAGTTTGTGAGCCTGCTCAAGAGCGAGCCGGACAAGCTCACGTTCTCTTCCGGTGGTTTCGGTACGCCGGCGCATCTCGCCGGCGAACTCTTCAAGCTGCAAACCGGCGTGCGTGCGACCCACGTTCCCTACAGCGCGCTGCCGCGCGCCATCGCTGATCTCCTCAATGGAACGAATCAATATCATTTCATCACGCCTTTGCCGGTCCTCGATCTGATCGCGGCCGGCAAGTTGCGCGCGCTTGCGGTCACGGGAACGACGCGAATGCCCGCCCTGAAGGAGGTCCCGACCGTCATCGAAGAAGGATTCCCGAGTCTTGTGATCCAGGACTGGTTTGGCCTTCTGGTGAAAAGCGGCACGCCCGACGAGGTGGTTCTCCGGCTCAATGAAGCCATCAACAAGGTCCTCACGAAGCCGGAGGTGCGTGAAAAGATGGCAAAGCTTGGCGCAGCGCCTGCCGGTGGCAGTGCAAGCGAATTCGGCGAGTTCTTCCGAGACCAGCTGGCATACTGGGCAAAGGCGGTCAAAGAGACCGGTCTTAAAATGCATCAGTGAGCGCGTGGCCTGGATTGAACGCCAGCCACTGGATCGCGCCCACAGTCACCGGCGACTCAGGGTTCAACGACCTCGCCGCTATCCACGGAGCGTTGGCAGGAACGCCGAATTTTCCCATTGCAGATCATTCGTGCCCGCGTGTTACGCTTCGCAGTGACGAGGCGCACCGCCAGTCAATAGCCGTGCGCGACGAGGCGGGCGATCCTGCATCATGGCGACGGTTAGCATCAGGGGGCTCTCGAAGGCGTTTGGCACGCAGGCGGTCGTGCGGGGGATCGACCTCGATATTGCCGACAAGGAGTTTCTGGTTCTCGTCGGCCCATCGGGCTGCGGCAAAAGCACCATCCTGCGCATGATCGCGGGTCTCGAAGAGGCGACAAGCGGCGAGATCCGCATCGACGACGAGGTGGTCAACGAGCGCGATCCGAAAGACCGCGATATCGCGATGGTGTTCCAGGACTATGCGCTCTATCCGCACATGACCGTCGCCGAGAACATGGCTTTCTCGCTGCGCTACCGCGGCGTCGCAAAGCAGCAGATCCGCGCCCGCGTTGCGGAGGCTGCCCGCGTCCTGGAAATTGACACACTGCTCGAGCGCTACCCGCGGCAGCTCTCTGGCGGGCAGCGCCAGCGAGTCGCAATGGGGCGCGCCATCGTACGTGATCCAAAGGTGTTCTTGTTCGACGAGCCGCTGTCCAATCTCGACGCCAAGCTCCGGGTGCAGATGCGCACCGAGGTCAAGCGCCTGCGCGCGCGCCTCGAGACCACCACGATGTATGTCACTCACGACCAGGTGGAAGCGATGACGCTGGCGGATCGGATCGCAGTGCTGGATGCCGGGCGCATCGAGCAGCTCGGCACGCCGGAGGATGTCTATGAGCGCCCGGCCACGACCTTTGTGGCGAGCTTCATCGGTGCGCCGTCGATGAACCTGATCCCCGGCCGGATCGTCCGCAGCGGCAATGCCACGGCGGTAGAGCTGCCGGCCGGCGTCAAGGTCCCGCTAACGGACACGATTGACGCAACGCTCGAAGGAATGGCGGTGACCGTGGGCATCCGGCCCGAGCATCTCGAATGGGCGGCGCCGGAACATCCGGCCGCAATCGAAGCAACCGCGTTGGTGGTCGAGCCGCTTGGCTCCGACACCCTCGCGGCGATCGCGCTCGACGGCCGCGACGTGCAGGTACGGCTGCCGCCCAAGAAAGTCCGGCGCGCCGGCGATCCGGTGCGCCTCAATGTGGCGCCGGAAGACGTGCACCTGTTCGACGCGCACGGCCGCCGAATGGACCATTGACCTCCAGAAAGGCTGGGAGTCTTTTCAGCATGCCGGAGCCCATGACTTTTGCCGTCGCCGGTTACGGTGCCTGGGGGCGCTTCCACGCCCGCTCGATCGCCGACGCGGCCGACGCGCAACTGGTGGCCATCGCAGCCCGCAGCGACGCCAATGCTGGCGCTGCACAGGCGGATTTCCCCAACGTCACCGTGCATCGCGAATGGGAGGCGCTGATCCGCGACCCGGCGATCGAGGCGATCGCGATCGCGGCGCCGAATCATCTTCATGCTCCGATCGCGGTCGCGGCGCTCGAAGCCGGCAAGCACGTATTGGTCGAAAAGCCGATGGCCAACACGCTGGCGGATTGCGACCGCATCGCTGCCGCCGCCAAGCGCTCCAAAGGGCAGCTCAGCGTCGGCCTACAGTGCCGGCTGTCACCTCAGTGGGGACGCATCCGCGCGCTGATCGATGACGGAACGGTAGGACGCCCGCAACACGTCCACATCTCGCTGTTCCGACATCCCTACCGGCAAGGCGCGGATGGCTGGCGCTATGACAGAGCTCGCGTGGGATCGTGGATCCTCGAGGAGCCGGTGCATTTCTTCGACCTCGCACTCTGGTATCTGGCGGGGTCGGGACGGCCTATTGCCGTACGGGCGCTTGGCGCCGGCGAGCCCGGGATGCAGCCGGTGCTCTCGGTGCTGATGCGCTTTCCCGATGGTGCGACGGCCGCCGTCAACCAGGTGCTGGCGGGTTTCGAGCATTATCAGATTGTAGAGCTGGTCGGGACCACGGGTGCGGTGCGCGCGACCTGGTCGGCAGGCACGGCGCGCAGCGTTGAAGCGGCAACGACGCTGCGGCTCAAGCCCGCGGACCAGGAGAGTTTCGAGGACCTGCCGATCGCTCGATCCGGCGAGGTCTTCGAGCTGGCGAAGCAGGCGCAGGCATCGATCGCGGCTTTCCGCTCCGGAAGGCCTTTGGTCTCAGCCGAGGAGGGCCGCGCCGCCGTCGCGGTCTGCCTGGCGGCCGAAGAATCGGCCAGGCGCGACGGCGCGGTGATTGCGGTGGATTAGCGGCTGCCAGCCGCTTATCCTGGAAGTGGACAAGATGGGTCGCTCAACGCCGCCCACACCGGCTCTCGCCTCGGAGGAAACGCAATGATCTCTCGTCGCACGCTCGTCAAATCCGGTGCGGGCACGATCGCGGCTGCGGCACTGGGAATGCCCGCGATTGCTCAAGCGCAGAAGAAGATCAGTTTTCTCACCTGGAACATCATCGACCAGGAACCGATGATCCGCGGCTGGATCGCGCGATTCGTCAAGGATCGTCCGGGGGTCGAGGTCGAATGGCTGGACAAGAAAGGTCCGGAGATCCCGGTCTTCTACCAGACGCAGCTCGCGGCCGGCACGCCGCCCGACGTCATCAATACCCAGGGCGCGCTCGGCCTGGAATATGCCGGACAGGGTGCGTTGCTCGATCTGACGCCGCGGTTCAAGGCGGAAGCCGACGTGCGCGCCCGCTTCAATGCCGACTACCTGTCGAACTGGGTATACGAGGGCAGCAATTACATGCTGCCGTTCTACATCACCAAGACGCTGCTGTTCTACAACAAGCCGATGTTCCAGAAGGCCGGTCTTGCCGGGCCGCCGCAGAGTTTCGATGAGATCCTCGCATCGGCGCAGAAGCTCACGGCGAGCGACGCTTCGGGCTTCCTCACCCTCAACTTCGACTGGCTGTACTGGCCGCTTTACGCCATGAATGGCGTCGAGTTGCTGTCGAAAGATCTGACAAAGGCGACTTTCAATACCCCCAAGGCGATCGAGGTGACGGAACGGCTGGCCAAGGCCACCGACGCGGGTGCGATCAACAAGATCTCGTGGACTGGTCGGTGGGTCGAGCCGAACGGCGCCTTCGCGGCAGGCAATGTCGGCATGCTTCATGCCCACTCGCCGGCCTATTTCTTCGTCAAGGGTCAGGGCAAGTGGGTAACGCCGGAGACGCTCGGGGTCGCGCACGCGCCTGGCGGATTCGCCACTCCCAACTCGCACGGGCTCGGCATCTCGAAAGCATCGAAAAATCCCGACCTTGCCTGGGATTTCCTCAAGTTCGTGACCAACGAAGGCGCACAGGAGCTCGGCGTCAATCGCAAGCTTGTGACCGGCAACGTCGGCGTCGACACCAGGAACCTGACCGAGCTCGAAAAGAACGACCCGCTCGTGCATGCGATCCTGAAGACACAGCTCGAGCACACCGACAAAATGGTCGGCAACTGGCGCCTGGGAAATGACAGCCGGGTCAAGGAAGCCTTTTGGCCGGAGCTGCAAAACGTGCTGCTCGGCCGCAAGGACGCCAAGACCGCCCTCGCCGACGCCGAGCGCAAGGTTGCCCGCGAATTGAAGCGGGGATGATGCCGGCGGCCGGCCGGGAAGGATGGCGCGACGATTGGTGGCGTCGTCGTCGCACGCGCGAGTTCGCGCTGATTGCGTGCTTCCTGCTGCCATCGATAACGGTGTTCTTTCTCTATCGTGTGTTGCCGCTCGGCTGGAACGTGCTGCTCTCGTTCCAGTATTGGTCGCCGCTGAGGCCGGCGCGCTGGGCGGGCCTCGACCACTATGAGGAGATGCTGCTGCACGACGACGTGTTCTGGCAGGCGCTGCAGAACACGCTGATCTTCATCGGCGTTTCGCCCCTTGCGATCCTGTTTGCGCTCGGCATCGCGCTGTTGGTGAACAGTGATCTGAAAGGGGCCGCGATCTACCGCTCGATCATATTCCTGTCGTACCCGCTGATGACGGTCGCGGTCGGCATCATCTGGCGCTGGATGTACGACGAACGCGGCGGCATCATCAATTTCGCCCTGCGCGAGAGCGGGCTTGCGTCGAAGCCGATCCCTTTCCTGCAGAGCTTCGAGTGGGCGCTGCCTTCGGTGATCGTCGCAGAGGTCTGGCAGGCCCTCGGCTTCTACATGATCATCATCCTCACCGGTTTGCAGAGCATCCCGCCGCACCTCTACGAGGCGGCAGCGATCGACGGAGCGCCGCGCTGGGCGCAGTTCTGGCGCATTACCCTGCCGATGCTCAAACCTTCGCTATTCCTGTGCGCGGTCGTCGGCATCCTCAACTCGTTTACCAGCTTCGACCTCGTTTACATCATGACCAACGGCGGCCCAGGCCACGCCACCGAGCTGTTGATCACGCTCATCTACAAGTCGGGCTTTGGCCAGACCAAGTTCGACTACGCGGCGGCACTGACGGTCGTGCAGTTCAGCCTGCTGCTTGCGCTCACCTACCTCGCCAATCGGGCCGCCGGCGGCAATGCCGGCGCATTGCAGCGGTAGACGACATGCGGCCGCGGGGCACATACCTGCGACATGCCGCGCTCACGGTCATCTCCGGCCGTGATGCTCGTTCCGTTCTACTGGGTGATTAAAACAGCCGTCACCGACGAAAACATCTACGCCTATCCGCCGCGGCTGCTGCCGGAAAATCCGCATCTCTTCAATTTCGTCGACGTCTGGTACCTGATCCCGTTTCCGCGCTATCTGCTCAACAGCCTGATCGTCTCGGCGCTGGTCGTGGCGTGCAACGTCGTATTCAACGCCATGGCCGGCTACGCGTTGACCAAGCGATTTTCGGGCAAGCAGGCGATCCTGCTGCTCTTCCTTTCGTGCATGCTGATCCCGTTCCAGGCGACCATCATCCCCGCCTATCTCATCACCGCCAAGCTCGGCTTGCTGAACTCCTATTTAGGGCTGGCATTGCCTCTGCTCTCCACCATCGTGAGCATCTTCGTGTTCAAGGCGGCATTCGAGGCAGTTCCGGCGTCGCTGGTTGATGCGGCCCGGATCGACGGCTTGAGCGAAGGGCGTATCATCTTCCGGGTGCTGATGCCGTTGTCGAAGGCCGCCCTCGCGACCAACGTGGTGCTCTCGTTCATCTGGTCGTGGAATGCGTTTCTGTGGCCGCTGATCATCACGCGCGAACCGACCATGCAGACGCTCCCGCTCGGCCTGGCTCGATTCCTCTCCTACCTCGAAGATACGACCGGCGCGCTCTATGCCTTCGCGGTCATGGTCTTGGCGCCGTCGATCTTCGTCTTCCTGATGGCGCAGAAGCAATTCATCCGCGGGCTCACCTCGGGAGCGACCAAGGGATGACGGTGCGGCAGGCATTGCGAAACCGCTGGGTGATCGTGCCGCTTGCGATTGCCGCGATTCTGCTCACATGGAACGGCTATGTCGCGCTCAACGACGGCGGCGTGGTCGCCGGACGCGTCGTCGACCGCAACGGCCGGCCGGTCGCGGATGCCACCGTCATCCTGCTTGAACGCAATTTCGTCACGCACAACGAGCGCCAGCGCACCAAGTCCGATGCCAGCGGTCACTTCCGCTTCAGCGGGAACAACAACCACTCGCTCCAGCTCGAGGCCGAGGCGGCCGGGCTCGGCCGCTCCGAGCGCCGCGTCGTACGCCTCTGGTTCCGGGCTCAGAACGTAGTCCTGGTCGAGCCGTTGCGCTTTGCCGGGCAGCTGCCGTGACGCGCGCGGTATCTGCCGTCGGAGGCAAGCCGACAGTGGAGCTAGCGACACGACCATCCGTGCAACGCGATTGCATGCGAGTGCTTTCGAGCACTCAATGCGGGTCGCCTGCTCCTCCAACCCAGCTTTCCACGATCTCCAGGCTCTCCGCACATATGGCGACCATGTCGGCGCGGTAGCCCGGTGCGAGCCGGCCGAGCCAGTGATCGACGCCGAGGAAGCTTGCCGGGTTGGTGGATGCAAAACGCAGTGCGACTTCCAGCGGCACCCCCAGCAGGCGCACGCAATTCCTGACCGCCGTCGCCATGTCGAGGGCGGCGCCCGCCAGCCTCCCGTCCGACCGCAGGCAGCGGCCGTCCGTGACCGTGACCTCCTCGCCGAAGAGCGCAAAGCGCGAGCGATTGCCGCCGACCGGCGGCATCGCGTCGGTGACCAGCATGGGCCGTGCGGCTCCGCGTAATGCGAGCCGCAACATGGCGGGGTCGACATGGACGCCGTCGACGATCATGCCGAACCATACCTCGGGTGATTCCAGCGCGGCAGCGATCGGCCCGGGCTCGCGGCTCGCGAGCGGCCGCATGGCATTGAACAGGTGGGTAAAGCCGGTCAGCCCTTCGGCAATCGCTGCGCGGGTCTGGGCGTAGGTTGCCATCGAATGACCGAGCGAGATCCGCACACCGGCGCGCGCAAGCCGCCGGATGAAGCCCTCGGGCACGCGTTCGGGCGCGAGCGTCACGACCATCACGCCCGAGCGTGGTGCTGCCAGCATGGCGGCGTCCGCTTCGGTCGGCATGCGCAGATGCGACAAGGCGTGCGCGCCCGGCCGCTCGGGTGAAAGGAACGGGCCCTCGAGATGAATGCCGAGGACGCCGGGATGGTGGTCGATGAGCTCCGCGACCGCGCCCAGCGCGCTCCGCATCTTGTCGGGCGTATCGCTGATCAGCGTCGGCAGCAGTGCGGTCGTGCCGAACTTGCGGTGGGCAGCCGCGATCGCGCGAATGCCCTCGGCGGTCGGCGTCGCGTTGAACAGCACGTCGCCGCCGCCGTTGACCTGGACGTCGATGAAGCCGGGCGCGAGCCAGACGCCGGCGGGCATCGTGCGCACCGGTAAGGCCGCGCCTAGCTCGGCGCGCGGCACGACCGCGGCGATCCGGTCACCGTTGACGACGACGGCAGCCTCACGATGGACCGCAAGGCCGTCGAACACACAAGTCGCCGCCAGGGCATGCTGCTTCGCGCCTTTCATCGCGTGCGCGTCACTTTCCGCAGGTGGCGCGGCGCTTCCACGTCCATGCCGCGCCGCTTCGCGATGCGCACCACGAGCGCGTAGAAGCTTTGGATCAGGCAGACCGCATCGGTGTCGGGGTGGTCGGGCGCAAGCGCGCGCAACGCGTCGTCGGCACAGTCATCCTCGCCGGTCACGAACAGCGCAGCGGCCTTGCGGCGCAGATCGGCCGCAAGCTCGTGCAGCCCTGCCGCTGCCTCGTCGGTCGGCATGAACAGCACGACCGGATAGCTCGTCGAGACCAGCGCCATCGGGCCGTGCTGGAATTCCGCGCCGCTGAAGGCCTCGGCGTGCAGGTCGCAAAGCTCCTTGAGCTTGAGGGCGGCTTCGCGCGCGATCGCAAGCGTGGGACCGCGACCGATCGTGATCAGGCTGTCCGCCGCCGCCAGCGCCGCCAGCGCGGCGCTCCAATCGAGCTCGCCCGCCGCTGCGAGCCGCGCCGGAAGGCGCGCGATGGCGGCACCGAGCGCCGCGTCGTCGGTCCAGGCAGCGGTCAGGCGCAGCAGGACCGCGAGCGTCGCCACGAAGGTCTTGGTGGCCGCGACGCTGTGTTCGGGCCCCGCGGCCATCGGCAGCGGCACGTCGCAGGCCGCCGCCAGCGGGCTGTCGGTTTCGTTGACGATTGCGGCCGTGAGGGCGCCCGCCGACTTCGCCATCAAGGCAAACTCGGTGAGGTCGTCGCTGCGGCCGGACTGCGAGACGGTCAGCAGCAGCTGACCTTCAAGCTCGAGCCGCCGGCGATAGAGGGTCGCGATGTTGGGCGCGGCCGCGGCGACGGGGATGCCGAGATGACGCTCGATCAGATGCTTGCCGAAGGTCGCGGCATGGGCGGAGCTGCCGCGCGCACACGTCACCACCACGCGCGGCGAATTGCGCCGACACCAGCGCACCAGTTCGGTGATCGGTTGCGCGAGCCCTTGCGACTGGCGCAGGACGGCGTCCGGCGCTTGTCGCAGCTCTGCCGACATTCCGATGGCGTGGTCGCTGGTCGCGGGTGGCACGGCACTCTCCGAAACTCTTGTGCGGTCAACGCGTCAGAACGGTTCCGGGTCGAACACATTGTCGTTGAGCGGTGCAGCTGCGCATCATGCGTTTTCGCGGTCCGCCGTTCCTAAGGCCTGCCTAACGCCGATTTTCGGCGGCTTGTTGACTAACTGCCAAGCTCAACTCCGCAATCCCTTCGCAATCTCATGAGCTGCTTTGACGAAGAGCTGCGCGACCGGGCTGAGAGTTCGGTTCGCCAACGTGATGATGCCGATCGGTCTTCGGGTTGTTGCTAGTTGGATCGGCAGGACCTTGAGGTCGAAGTTCTTGCCGCTGAATCTCACCACCGAGCCTTGCGCCATGGTGATGAAACGGCCGCTGGCCAGCAGTGCGTTGCGAATGGGGGTGACGGAGGTGAAGACGCTCGCGCGCGGAACGTTGAGGCCGACGCTGTTGAAGGCTTCCGCAACCAGTGAGCCATACAGGCTTTCCAGGGGAGGAAGGGTCCAGGCCGCTTCCATCAACTCGGCAAGCTCGACCTTGCGCCGCCGCGCCCACGGACTCTTCGCGCCCGCCAGCACCACAAGTGGCTCATCGTAGAGAACCTCCGCCCGCATGTGCTCCTCGGAAATCGGGGCGATCATGGGCGCGATCACCAGATCCACCTTTCGCTCCTGCAGCGTGCGGTACATCGCGGCTGCCTCACCGGCGACCAGGTGAAAGACCATGCGCGGATAGTTGCGAGACAGCCGATCGACGACCGCGGGAAGGAAGCCGGTGGCAATCGCGATGGTGCTACCGATCCGCAGCTCTCCGGTGCTCGGGTCGGCGAGAAACTCGATGTGCTGCATCGCCTGCTTGAGCTCATCGAACGCGACCAGGCCGCGATCGAGCAGCGCTTGCGCGTAGATGGTGGGCTGGACGCCCTGCGGGCTGCGATCAAGCAGCCGGACGCCGAGCACGTATTCCATGTCGGCGATGGCCTTCGATATCGCGGGCTGAGAGACCGACAGCAGCGTCGCCGCTTTTCCCATGCTGCCGCAGCGCGCCACCGTCAGCAGGACATTGAGATCGCGGAGTTTCAGTCGGCGGCTGAGGCGCCGCTCGTCCCATTCCATCGACTGGCCCTCATAACCGGCGGTTATCGCATCATCGGATGTTCGTATTACGCGATTATGAGCGCCGCCGCTAGACTGGAATCGGACTTCCTGGTGCGAAACCAAACACAGGAGCAGGTCATGACAGCCAAATTGAAGCGCCGCGCTTCGGGCGCCGCTTTCGCCGCCTTGGTCGTACTGGCTGTGACGACGCCAGCGTACGCCGATGACGATGATTGGCGGCAGGATTGGACGGTGCTGACGCTGGCGAGCGACGGCACGTGGGGCGCGGCCACCGAGGGCACGGTAAACCGCGCAATCGCATCGGCGATCGGGGCATGCAGAGCGAAGTCCCCGCGATCGTCCGACTGCGGTGCCAAGTTCGTCAGCATTCGCGCCGCCTGGAGCGTCGCTCTCTTGTGCGGCGAGGAAACGATTGTTGCGGCGGCGAAGCAGCGTGCCGAGGCGGAAGAACGCGCAAGCGAACGAGAGCGCGAGCTCAGGTGGGTTCATCGCCGCAACATGCCGCCATGCATGCGGGTGGTGGCAATCAATCCCAATGGATTCGTCGTCGGATCACCTTTGCTGGCCGCCGAGCGCAGATAGCGGCCGGTACTCGCTAAACCGATGACCATCGACTGACGGGCTTCCCGGCGGGCGCTGCTGCCCCGTTCGCTTTCGGTCATGTGGCCCGTGCGGATGGGCAACCGCGCGCGAGCGCCCGCTTGATTGCTGCACGGACCGCGCCGAACCCGCTTCCCACATTCAAGCTGTCTACGCGACAACGATTGCGGTCGGCCTCGGGCGCCGCACGGCTGCCTGTTTCTGGCGGGCGCTCTGTGCTCAGCCCCTCATAACCAACGGTTATTGCATCATCGCATGTTTGTATTACGTTATTATGAGCGCGGCGGTTAGGCTGAGATCGGACTTCCTCGTACGATCCAAACATAGGAGCTGGTCATGATCCGACGGACGTTTATCCTGGCATTGGGAGTGCTCGCGGTTCACCTGAACGCAGGCTCCGCCGCGATCGCGCAAAGCTATCCGAGCCGCCCGGTCAAGTTCATCGTGCCGTTCCCGGCCGGCGGCTCGACCGACGTGGCAGCGCGTCTCATTGGCGAGCGCCTGTCGCGCACCCTCGGTCAGCAGATCTATGTCGAGAACAGGTCGGGCGCCAATGGAACCATCGGCGTGGAAGCGGCCGCCAAGAGCCCGCCGGACGGCCACACCGTTCTGATCGCGATCGATGGCGTCGCGAGCAATCCACACGTCTTCAACACCAGCGTCGATCGGTTGAAAGATCTGATTCCGGTCATCCAGGTTTCGCGTCAACCGATCGTCCTGGCGGCGCATCCCTCGCTCGGCGTCAACTCGGTGGCCGAACTGGTTGCGTTGGCCAAGCGGCAGCCGGGGCTGCGTTATGGGACCGGCAGCGGCATCGGATCCGGTCAGCACATGGCGGTTCAGTGGTTTGCCAAGATTGCCGGCGTTAGGCTCGAGCAGGTGCCGTATCGGGGCGGCGCGCAGGCGATCAACGATCTCCTAGCCGGCCACGTGCAGCTCGGGTCGCTGGGATCGACGCCGTTGATGGCGCATTACAAAGCCGGCACGTTGCGGCTGTTGGCGCAAACCACGGCAGCGCGTTCTCCGGCGCTTGCCGATATTCCCACGTTCGAGGAGGCAGGGATCAAAGGCCTCGTGCTGGACCAGTGGCTCGGCGTGTTTGTCCCAGCCGGCACCGCGGCTGAGATCACTGCTCGCCTCAACGCCGAGATCGGCAAGATCCTGGCCGATCCCGCGGTGCAGGCGAAGCTTTTGGATTCGGCGCAGGAGGCGGTCGGCGGCACTGCCGATCAATTCGCGCAGCTCGTGCGCGAGGATTATGCCAAGTACGCACGGCTGGTTAAGGAACTGAGCATCCCCAAGGCCGACTAGCAGCCCGATAGCATGCCATATTCCACCTATCTGCCCGAACACATGGGCTCGGTCGCGCTGACGCCGACTGGGCCCTTCGTCGCGGGATCGCACGCCGAGCTCACGCTCGTATACACGGCCGGCACGTTCGGGATCGATGACACCGGGATGCTGAAGATATCCTGGCGCACGACCTCCGACATGGCGAAGCCGCAGTTCGACCAGCCGAGCGCGCCGAACTTCACCACCGTCGAGGCGAGCAACGCGGCCAAGCTCGAATATTGGTTCGACCGTCTCAATGTTCGTCCCTATGCCAATACGCTTCTCATTCGCGTCGGGCGCGGCTATCTGCGCAAGGGCGACACGATCACGGTGCGGCTCGGCGATCGCCGCCAGGGCTCGGTCGGATACCGGCTGCAGACCAATGTCGAGGAACGCGTCGAGCTCAAAACCTCGGTCGATGCGTTTGCCACCTATGAGTTCTGCGAGCTGCCCGAGCAGCCGGCCTTCGACCTGGTGCCAGGGCCGGCGCAATCGTGGAAAGCGATCGCGCCTTCGCTGGTGGCTGCCGGCGAGCCGTTCCGCTTGGCGATCGTCGCCGAAGACGTCTGGGGCAATCCGACCGGTGATGCCGAACAGATAGTGACGCTTGCAGCGTCGCATGCCATCTGCGGCCTGCCGGCAAGGCTCGCGATCAAACGGGGCGAGAGCCCGGTCGTTCTTGAGGGGCTTGTTGCCGACACGGCTGGCGACGTGGAACTCCGGATCGTCACCGCAACGGGCGAAGAGCTGGCCCGCGCCAACCCGTTGCGAGTGGTCGCCATGGCGCCGGCCCTGCGCCGCTACTGGGGTGATCTGCACGGGCAGAGCGGCGAAACGATCGGCATGGGTTCGGCCGAAGCCTACTTCAGCTATGCGCGCGACCGGGCGTTCGTCGATATCGTCGGGCATCAGGGCAATGATTTCCAGATCACGGACGCGTTCTGGACCAAGCTCAACCGGCTGACCGCCGAGTTCGACAAGCCGGGGCGCTTCGTGTGCGTGCCCGGCTACGAATGGTCGGGCAATACCGGGATGGGGGGCGATCGCAACATCTTCTACCGCGACGAAGGGCGCACAATCCGCCGCTCGTCGCATATCCTGGTCGAAGGCCAAGCCTCGAGCGACGCCATCTACACGGCAGACGAGCTGTTTCGCGCGCTCTGCGGGCGAGAATGCGATCGTCATCGCCCATGTCGGCGGGCGCTACGCGGACATCAAATACGCCCATGACGTGCGGCTGGAACCCGCCGTGGAAGTGCATTCCAGCTGGGGGACGTTCGAGTGGTTGCTGCATGACGCGTTCGAGATGGGCTACCGCGTCGGGGTCGTCTGCCACAGCGATGATCACAAGGGACGCCCGGGCGCGACCAGGCCGGGCGCTTCCACGTTCGGCGCGATCGGCGGATTGACCTGCTACTTCATGCGCGAGCTCACCCGCGATGCGCTGTTCGAGGCGTTGCGCCGGCGGCGGCACTACGGGACCACCGGCGCCCGCATCTTTGTCGACCTCAACGCCTCGTTCGCCGAAGCCGTGACCGGATTCTCGCACGACCCCCAACTCGGCCAGGCGCAGGAGCTCTCGGTGCGCAACGCGATGATGGGCGACATCATCCGGCCGGGGGGCGTGCCGATGCGGCTTGTCGCCGACGTCATCGGCACGGCCCCGCTCGAGCGCGTCGACGCTCTACACGGAAAACAGGTCGTGCAGACGGTTCGGGCCTATGGGACTGCCGACCTCGGTCGGCGCGTGCGCGTGCTGTGGGAGGGCGCCGAGTATCGCGGCCGCGGACGGGAGACCATCTGGCAGGGGCGACTGGCGGTGACCGGCAATCGCATCTCGCGCTACCAGCCGGTCAATTTCCTCAACCCGGAGCGCCGCGTGCGCGAGGAGACCCCCGGCGTCGCGCTCGCCTGGACATCGGTGACGACCGGCAACCGCGCCGGCCTCGATATCTGGCTCGAGCACGCGGGCCGCGGGATGCTTCGCCTGGAAACCAACATCGTCTCCGGCGAGGTCGATCTCGCATCGCTCGCGGATGATGCGATAGCATTCGACGGCGGCGGCCTCGGCCGTCGGCTGACCGTCTACCGCCTGCCGGAGGCCGAGTGGGCGCGGTCCTTGCGAACTCGAGCACGAGGCGCGGTTCGCCGGCGGCGCGGACCTGCCGGTCTACCTGCGCGTGACGCAGGCCGACGGCCATCAGGCCTGGTCCAGCCCCATCTACCTGATTGCGTGATAACGGCGGCTACCCAGAGCTCTTAGGCAACCCGTCGCCCGTTCACGCATGGCCCGAAGGCGAAGCCAGAGCATCTCCGCTTGCATGTCGGCAATTGGGGAGGTGAGCGGAACTGTTGCAACGGGACCAATCCGTCGCTGTGACCCGAAACGGACATCAGCGCGACGACAGGTCGAGAGCCACCTATGCTGTGCTGGCGAAGAAATTCTTCACGATCCCGAGGAACCGCGCCGCCACGTTGTCGTCGGAGCGCTCGAGGTTGACCGCGCTTGGCCTCGCCCGTCGTTCGAACGCTGCGCCGAATCGATGCGACGGGATTTACTTCTGTATTACCAACTCCGCGGGCCTGGACGCGGTTATTGGGTCCGCGTGTCGATGCACAAGTTTCCAGGCACCGTCTTCCCGTCGAAAAACGCTCGTAGCGCGCAAAGCCACTGGGGTGAACTCGTTGCTTCCGCCGATCTTGGCCTTGAGCCGGTCAGCACTCACGAGATACGCAAGCTCGGCCGTTGCGTACTTCGCGAGGTGCTCCCAGCCAGCAAACTCACCCTCGCGGTATACGGATGCGGCGCGCTCCAAAGTCGGGGCAACTTGGGTCCACCCGCGAACGACCGGGCCAAATGGGTTAGCGAGGGTTACATCGTCCCGATGCGACCACACCATCTTGTATGGCTCAGGGTTGCCCTTCACGAACTCACGAGCCGCTAGGTGATATTGTTCTACTGCCGCGTCAAAATCCGTGCCGAAGTGAGCTTGCTGCGCAACTGCAACGTTGGAAACCCCCAATCCCAAAAATCCCGGAAGATGAGCAATTGCAGAACGTCGATTCATGTGTTCCTCCTGTACTTATTTGTTCTCCAGACGAATAAGCGACCTGCAGACCTGCATGCTGCGGCTGTCAAGGACACCCTGCCGCATAACCGACCATCCAGCGCACAGGGCGCGAAGGATAGGCTTGCGCCTAAGAGATGCGGGACACTGGCGGCGCTGCAGCGCCAGCGGCCAGATGCATAAATCGGCGGCGCGTGAGTTTCGTTGTCATCGCGAGAAGCCCAGTGGTTGTGATGCAATAACTCCTTCCATCGATAGCCACAATGCCGTAGAAATGAGAACTATCCTCCCAGATTATGGAAAGGCTTCATGGACAGGCTTGATGCCATGTCGATCTTGCTGGCCGCCGTTGAGGGCGGCAGCTTTCCGGCGGCGTCACGAAAGCTCGGAGTACCGCTCGCAACGGTTAGCCGAAAGGTTTCGCAGCTTGAGGCGCATCTGCGCACTCAACTCATAAACCGGACCAGCCGGCAGTTGATACTCACCGAGGCCGGCCATTCTTACATTGTTGCTTGCAAGCAAATTCTTGAAAACATCAGCGAAGCCGAACGCGCCGCGACCGGCGAATTCGTAACCCCGAAAGGTGACCTAACAATCACCGCCCCTATCGTCTTCGCACGACTTTATATGCTGCCGGTGGTGCTGGATTTCCTCAAGGTCCATCCGGATATCGACGTGCGCCTCGTGTTGTCCGATCAGCTGATCAACTTGCAGGAGAACCATATTGATCTCGCGGTTCGCATCAGCGATCTCGCTGACAGCAGTCTAGTCGCGACGCGCATTGGTGCGGTCCGACGGGTGGTGTGCGGAAGCCCCTCCTATTTTTCCGAGCGAGGGAGGCCCAAAGCGCCTCGCGATCTTAGCGAACATGACTGCATTAGTAGTAATTTCGGCGGTCTGGCTTCTTCTAACGTCTGGGTTTTCGCAGCTGGCAGGACTAAGGCGGCGGTCACGGTGCATTCGCGGTTGGTGGGCAATGCGGACTCGGCAGTCGCGGCGGCTGTTGCGGGATTGGGGATCACACGGGTTTTGTCATTCCACGTGGCGGACCACCTTCGGAACGGCACCCTTGTCCGCGTCCTTAAGGACTTCGAATCGCCAGCAGTGCCCGTCTATCTCGTTCATGCAGGGCAAGGACTCGCGCCAATGAAGGTGCGTGCGTTTCTCGATTTCGCCGCACCGAGGCTGAAGATACGGCTTTCATAAACTCGGCAACGGTCCACGATTTACCATTCCTCAGCCAAAGAATTTCCGATTCTGTGGCCCGTCGCGCGAAATGCGGATGTCCGCTCCTTCGTCCGCTTC
Source organism: uncultured Alphaproteobacteria bacterium (assembly GCA_963788095.1). GTDB lineage: Bacteria > Pseudomonadota > Alphaproteobacteria > Rhizobiales > Xanthobacteraceae > CAVTXS01. The sequence continues at coordinate 39,921 of CAWBFP010000048.1, forward strand.
GTGGGGGCAAACCCGAAACGGCGGAAGTTGGGGGTTAATTCGTTGCGGGCCAGCAGTGGATATGGAGACGTGGATCGACCCCGCTTCAGGCGAGAGGTCGAGTTCGCTCGCAGGTCAGCCGGGTTTCTTGGACGAATGCTTCGATGTGAACCTGAAATTGCAGTGCGCGGCGCCGCCCGCGAGCGTCTGCGTGCGTTCGAGCTCGATGCCGCGCGTCTCATAGGCTGCAAAGTCAAGTCCACAGACGTTCGGCAGGATGTCTTTATCGCCGTGCTGGGCGGCAAACTTGCAGAAGCCGCAAGAACGATAATTGATGCCGAACTCAAATTTGTCATCAGGTCCTGGCTCAATGTAATCGTAGACGAAGTCGCCTGGATACGTTTCTCGCTGGCTCAGTGCCGCTTGCTTGCGCAGCAGTGACCGGTTCGCCGCTGACATGAACTGGCGGCCTGCTTCGAGGCGCTCGGATTCAGGCACGGTGAGCAGATGCGCTTTGTAGGTTTCCAGCTCGATTTGCCCGATCAGGCTTGGCGAGAGACCTTTTCTCCTGAGCACCCGCCCAAATGCCATGAACCCAAGTAGCCGCATGAAAAAGTCCGTCATGCGGTTCTCCGCCCCGCCAACGTAGGGCATCTGGGTCAATACGATAGCAAACTCTTCCATGATCTCTTGCTTGATCGAAGCGACGTCCGCGAGACCGAGACTCTCCTTAAGGCAAGGCTCAGCCAAATCGAGCCGCTGACGCATCGCCTCTTCCATCGCCGGCACGTGCAAGCGGTAATAGGGATGAAGTTCTGCCATGGGAAATGCCCCAAACGTGAAAATCCTGGGTTCGATCATACGCTAGCAGGTGTGGCGCGACACGTCTCATTCGTTAGGTCGATTTTCCGATTCTGGCCATCGCGGCGAATTGGGGATGTCCGCTCCTGCGTCGGCTCGTGGGGGGTTGACCGGAAGAGATGTGCTCAGCCCGCGACTTGGCGATCTTGACCCCTTGCTGACTCGACCCACGCACGTAAGCGCGGGCGGGGCGCGGCGCGGTCGCTGATGCTCGCGCCAGCGATCGTTACTCGCCACGTGCTTGCGCATCCAGCAGTTCATTGCCCCTTGCCCGAAGCGCCGGCCAAGTTATATCCTATGGGGGAGGATAGGATCGTGAAGCACGCCAGTCATCCCGCCATCGTCAAGCGCCTCAGGCGCGCGGAAGGTCACTTGCGCGTTATCGCCGAGATGATCACGGCCGGCCGGCCGTGCATTGACCTCGCCCAGCAGCTGCATGCGGTCGAGAGAGCGGTCGCCAATGCCAAGCATGAGCTTATCCACGATCACATCGAGCATTGCCTCGACGGCGCGATGAATCCGAAAGCCGCTCTGAAAGAGCTCAAGGCGCTGACGAAATATCTCTAGCAGGAACTGTGATGCTCAAGGCATTGCGCGACTGGTTCGGGTTTTCCACTGAGGCTTTGGCCGGTCACGATCACAGCCATCATCACGATCACAGTCATGCTCAGGGCAGGCACCACGGGCATACCCACGGCGTTGTCGATCCTTCGATTGCCACCACCGAGAAGGGGCTGTGGGCGATCAAATGGTCGTTCGTACTGCTGGTGATCACGGCGGCGTTGCAGATGGTCGTGGTGGCGATGTCGGGCAGCGTGGCCTTGCTGGCCGACACCATCCACAACATTGCAGATGCCGCCACCGCGATTCCGCTGTGGATTGCCTTCGTGCTGGCGCGGCGCAGACCGTCTGCCACCTTCACCTATGGCCTGGGCCGAGTCGAGGATCTGGCGGGACTGGCGATCGTTGCCATCATTCTGTTCAGCGCGCTCGTCGCCGGCTACGAGTCCATCGACCGCTTCATCCATCCCAAGGAAATCGCTGCGCTCGGTTGGGTGGCGGCCGCGGGCGTGATCGGATTCATCGGCAACGAGGTCGTGGCCGTGTTCCGCATCCGTGTCGGCCGCGAGATCAACAGTGTCGCGCTCGTTGCCGACGGCTATCATGCACGCACCGACGGCCTTACTAGCCTCGCCGTCGTGCTCGGCGCGGTCGGCGTCTGGCTCGGCTTCCCGCTCGCTGACCCGATCGTCGGTCTGCTGATCACGCTCGCCATCTTCGGCATCGTCTGGCAGTCGGCACGCGCCGTGCTCACGCGCATGCTCGATGGAGTCGACCCCGGCATCATCGCGCAAATCCGCCACGCAGCGGAGCATGTCGGTGGCATCAGGGCGGTCGGGCAGGTTCAAGCGCGCTGGCTTGGGCACCGACTGCTGGCGGAAGTGCCGATCGATGTCGACGAGCGGCTGAGCGTCGGGGAGGGTGCGCGCGTCGCAGAGTCGTTCCGGCGCGAACTCCTTACGCACGTCCCGGCTGTTGCTGATGCGAGGATCAGGCTTAATCCAGCTAGCGGCGATGCGGCTGGCGGTCATAAGCACCATGATTGACGGCGGGGACCAGTGAATCTCTACGACGCGCAGCGCTGGATCTACGCAACGCTGGGCACAAATCTCGGCGCGTTCGCAAATAGTCGCAATTGGGCAGCGTTGTTGTCCGTGCTTCCACTCGGCATCCTGTTCGGCGCGATCCACGCGCTCACTCCCGGGCACGGCAAGAGCGTGCTTGCCTCCTACCTGGTCGGATCACGCCTGGCCGCGCTGCGCAGCCTTGGCGTCGCGGGGGTGCTCGCCGCCACCCATGTCGGCATGGCGGTCATCCTGGCCCTGCTCGCGGCCCCGCTGATCACCCGCACCCTTGGCGGGGTCGGCCGGGCGCCCGCGCTCGAGCTGCTGAGCTGGGCGTTGATGACGGCAATCGGGCTCTGGCTCCTGGCACGGGCGGTGCGCGGCCGGAGCCACGCGCATCACGAAGGCATGGCCGTAGGGCTGGTCGCCGGTCTTATCCCTTGCCCGCTGACGCTGTTCGTCATGCTCTATGCGTTGGCGCATGCAGTGCCGGTCGCCGGCCTTACGTTCGCGGCAGCGATGCTGATCGGCATCACCTTCACCCTGGGCGCCGTCGCGCTGGCGGCCGTCCTGGTGCGCGACGCGGTGATCCGCCTGCTCTCCCGCCATGGCGCTTCCATCGCGCGGCTGTCGCGGGGCCTGGACCTCCTTTCGGGCATCTTGCTGGTTGGTATCGGACTCTACGAACTCACGAGTTTGCTCGGCGGGCGAGCCTCACCGTTTGCAAAGCCATGACGCAGACGCGCAGCGCCTCTAAAGCAGAGTGGCAGAGCTTGACCAACGGACCACCCTCCGGATCATGTCCGCACCTGGCGGATGCGGACGGAGGGCGTCAAAAGAGGTGTTCGGGTTTTGACCCGAAGCGGTCTTCCATTCTGCGCGATACTCGTTGCTGAAGATGTGCCACCATTATTGGTGGGCGAAACATGCAGGTTACGGAAGCTGGCGCAGCTGGCATCCGACAGCTCTGCAACAGCCTTGCTTGTGACGCCGATCAGCAGGCGGATGTGGACGCTCAAGCTCCCGACAGGGCAGCAGGGACGAACCTCATGAAATACATCGCGCTGATTTCCGTGATCGGCATCGTGCTTATTCAAGCGACCGGTTCGATTCCGCAGGCGAGCGTTGGCGGGGCGATGACCATCGCGCTGGCTTTTCTCGTCGCCGCACTGGCTGTCGGGATCCACGAGGCATGGACGAAGAAACGGGGTGTGCTTGGCTGGATCGTGAACATCGTCGTCGCGTTGGTCGGCGCTTTTCTGGCCGGCCAGCTCAGCATGGAACCGATACTTATGCTCATGCCTCTGGAAGGGTCGCTGGCGGCTACGGGAGGTCCCGTGGCGTACGTCGCGCTCGCCGTCATGATGCTCGTCCACCTGCTGTGAGCGTGGGGCGCGCTGTGGGTCGTGAACCGGTGGCGATGAGTTTGCTTGGTGGTTGGGCGTGCGGCAGAGACGACTGCTCGTCTGGTGCGATTGGTCTTCTCCATTACCGACGGACGACGGCCGCTTGTGGCCCATTGCTGCCGAGAGCCAACGCGACGGCATGTCCGCAGGTGGCGAAAGCTGACGCCGCATGCCCGGCGCATCCGTTGGTCAACTGACCGAAACCTGCTTAGTCGGCAAACATTCCGTTGGGCCGGCCCTGTTTCACCATCTCCTGGCAGTAGGCATAGAGCGCGTTGTAGACGATCCATTCGGCAGCGTTGAGGTCATGATCGTCTTTGAAGCCAAGATGCCGGAAGCCTTCGGCGATGGCTTCAAGCCCCGCGCCCTCGGGCTGCTGATAGAGCGAGTTGTCGGTGTCTGCGCCGTTGACGATCTTGCCAAGCAGCACGAGCGCCGGATCGTTCGTCAGCTTGTACTTTTTCAGGATCGCCTCGAAGGAGCATTCCTTGCCGTGGTGGCCCAGCTCGACATTCTTGACGTCGTATGGGATCGCGCCGAGCCGTTTGGCCTCGTCCATCACTTTGTCAACCGGGGCGAAGATGAACTCGGCGTCTTTGTCGACGAACTTCTTGATCAGCCACGGGCAGGCGACGCGATCGACTTTCACGCGTTCACGGGTAATCCATTTCATGTCAGCCTCCTAAGCGTCCGCAAGGACAATTACGCCGCGGTGCAGCGGCGAGAAGACGTAGAGCCGATCCGGCGCCGCCAATGCAGTCGTGTGCGCTCCCGCGCCGGTCATCAATTGCGTGCTGTTGCCGGTGCGCGGATCGACCGTTTGCACCAGACCCGGCGCTCCGATCGCAACATGCACAAGGCCGGTTGCCGGATTATAGAAGGTGGCGTCCGGCACCCCGGCGATCGGCCAGGTGTCGCTCACCTTTCCGGCGCCAATGTCCACCTCGATCAGCGCGCGATCATCGCAGGCGACGTAAAGGCGACCGCGCTGATGGTCGATGTCGAGACCGTGCGCACCCCCCGACGGAAGTTTCCAGTGCTGCACCGGGTCGAGCTCGGGCAGCCGCGCGACCAGGACCATCGAGGGCTCGCGGATCGCGAGGAACAATCGCTCAGCGGCCGCATCGGTCACGCACCAGCGCGGCCGCCCGGGAAGCTCGATTGCATGCTGTCGACTTCCGTCGAGGCTCAGCACGTGGAGCGTCGGGCCATGTCTTTCATCACCGATGCAGGCGGCGATCGCGAGGCCTTGCTTTGCAACGATCGCGACGCCATTCGGCCGGGGACCGGTCTTGAACGTGGCTCGCGTTTGCAGGCTCTGCGCGTCGAGCCAGGCAAGGCTTTCGGCTCCGCGATTGGTGATAAGGACGTGCCCGTCGTCGGCGACAACGCCGGCAGCCTCAGGAAAGCCCGGCAACGTCGCGCTATGCGTGGCGGCGTCGTGATCGATCACCTCTACGCAGTTGCGACCCGTGTGCGCCACGAACACGCGGCGGCTCTTGGCATCGAAAGCGCCATGGTCGAAGGAGCTGCCCGCGGAAGCCGGTATCTCGATGGAGCCGATTGCCCTCAGCGGCATGACGACCTCATGCTGCCGGCGCAAAGTGCGCAGCCATGACCATCTTGAGGAATTGGATTGGGTACTCCGTCCATGCGCAATCTCCTCGACTCGTCGAGTGTTGCGCAGAGCTTGGACGGTACAGCCGTCTGACGGGGAGCCTGCGTTTCCCCGCGGACCGAAGGGTACCTCTGGGCAGAACGGACCGCAAGGGTAGGGGAAAATCGTTGTGGGGTAGCGTCGCTGACCAGTTAGCCGATTGCTTGCGACGTCCTTTTGCAGCCATGCCGGAGCCACAAGCCCGCGGCGCGCGCCGCGCATAAAGCCTCCTGTCAGTTCCTCTCCCCACGCAACGTCGCCCTGTCGCGCAAATAGGTCGCATTCGGCGCGATGGCGCCTCCGGTCAACTTAATCGTGTGACGTGATGGCGAGATCCGCGAACCGCGTGACGCTGTCGGCCTTGGTCCAGACTCCCGCGTTGCCGGCCTTGCCGAAGGTCCGGTCGCTGGCGGCGTAGAGCGGACTGCCGTCGAACGAGACGGTGAAGCGGTCACCATCGGCCCTGATGGCGAGCGTGTGCCAGACGTTTGTCGCCACCCGCACGTCGGCGGATTTGAGCTGGATCCGGCGGCCGCCCACCACCCGGTAGAAGCGCACGTTGTTCTCCAGCGCATTGGCACGTACGACGTAATAGTTTTCGGAATCTGAGAAGCGCAGCACGATCCCGCCCGCCTGATCGACCTGACCGCTGATCGGCTTGAAGCGGACGCTCACCTCGACGTTCCTCGCCGACAGCGGTTTGTAGATCGCAAGTGGAAACCGATGACTGGTCTTGTCGGCGTTTGATTGCTCCAGCGCGCGCCCGCCCTCGGCGCTATCGTCGCGCACCACCACCCATTGGCCGACCGCGCCGCTGCCGGTTCGGACAAACTCGAAGTTGTCAGGCGGAGCGCCGACCGTCGATTTCTCGAACGTGATCGTCTCGCCCGCCGCGGATGTCGTTATCGCCAATGCCATCAAAGCTCCCGCCAGAATGCGCTGCATGATCGACCTCTTTTCCGCACTCAACTTATGACAATGAAACGCGCGAGCCGGCGCCGAGTTCGCGGGCCCGCTCGTAGGCGCGCGCCGCAGCAGCGACGTCCTGGATGCCGGTGCCGGTGCTGTCGAACAGCGTGATCTCCTCCGTACTTGTGCGGCCGGCGCGGCGGCCGATGACGAGCTCACCGAGCTCGGCGCGGATCGCGTCGGCGGTCATGGCGCCCCCGCGAACGGCGTGATGCGTATCGCCCATCGCGACGACTTGAGCAGCCACATCGGCAACCACCACGGCGCGCGCCATCAGCTCAGGCAAGATCTCGCTCTTTTCCGGATTGTCAGCTCCGACCGCGGCGATGAAGGTACCGGGCCGGACGTGGTCCGGGCCGAGGTAGGGGGCCGTCGAGGACGTGCAGGTCACGATCACGTCGCTTTGGCGCGTGGCGTCTGCAAGGTTCGAAACCGCAGTAACGTCGATCCCCTGTTGCTCCGCCATCTCATGCGCGAAGGCGTCGGCTGCGGCGCGATCGATGTCCCAACCGAATACCCGCTCGATCTTGAGCGCATGCCGTAAGGCGGAGACCTGACTGCGTCCCTGCTCGCCGCAGCCGCATATCGTTGCCGCGCGGGAATCCGGACGGGCGAGATAGCGCGCCGCGATCGCAGTCGCCGCCGCCGTTCGCTTGCTGGTGATCTCCATCGAGTTCGAGCAGCGCGAGCGGCGTCCCGTTGGCGGCATCGAACAACAGGATCGCGCCCTGGATCGTCGGCAGCCCCGTGCGACGTCGGTTGTGCGGAAAATTCGCGTTGGTCTTGATCGCAGCGTAACCGCGCGCAAGCGCAAGCGTGGCCGCCTTGACGTGAAATCCCCCATCCTGCGCCGGGATGTGCAGTGGAGGCGGCGAGGCGGTCCGACCCTCGGCATGCATGCGAAAGCCGTGCGCGACCACGTCCACGTAGTCGTCAAAGGCCATCAGCGCCTGCAGATCACCGCGCGACAGGACCACGATCGCGCTCATGCGACGCTGCCCGATGGATCAAGCGACGGCGTTGCGGGAGATGGTGGGGCGGGGGAGTGGGCCGCTTCGTCCATGCGCAATCTCCTCGGAAACCGAGTGCTGCGCAGCGCTTGGACGGAACGGCCGTCTGACGGGGAGCCTGCGTGTCCCCGTAGTCGCAGGCTAGTGCTTGGTCGTTGTCGATGCAACCCGCGACCGAGCACATGACGGCTGAAGCAAAGCCCCGGGAGCCGTTGAGCGCTCGTCGGGAACTTCTTGTATCTTCGGCCTACGGGGGCACAAGCAGCCTCCCCGTCACGTGGGCTCTCCCATGCAAGCGCTGCTCGCTCGGATTTTGGAGCGAGCACATGGATTCGAGCCGCGACCCCACCGCCGCCATTTCGTGCCTCTCCGCGCCCGCGCAAGCCGTGGGCGCGCGGATCCGACTCTGCGAAGCCGGCACGGCTAGGCTTGCCAGAACGGCTTGGCGGCCTCGCGTCGCGCTTCCTCGCCGGTCTTGCCGATGTCGAGAAGCTGGTGGCGGTCGAGTTCGGCCAGCACCCGGCGCGTGTTGTGGCGAATCGACCACAGGGTCATTGCTGCCACGAGACGGTGGAGGAGGCCCCCGGCGGCCGCTCGCGACGCGGCCGCGTCGGCGCTCACGAGCGGCGTGGCCACGTGCCCCTGGATCATCAATAAATTTTGCATTTCCGGCTCCTTCGGTCTGGCTGTTTGCCTTAACGGAGCCTGCCAATTGCAGCAGTTTCGGATTCCTGGCAAAGCATCGTTTCTCAATGCTGCCCCAATTTTTCTCATGCTGAGGCACGCCAATGCCGCGCAAGCTGCCATCGCTCAATGCGCTCAGGGCGTTCGAAGCCGCCGCTCGCTATGAGAGCTTCACCAAGGCGGCCGACGAGCTTTGCGTCACGCAAGGGGCGGTCAGCCATCAGGTCAAGGCGCTCGAAGCCGAGCTCGGGCTGCGGCTGTTCCAGCGCGAACGACAGCGGCTGGTGATCACCGAGGCCGGCAAAGCGTACCTCGAAGTGGTGCGCGACGCTTTCGACCGCGTCGCGCTCGGCACCGAGCGACTGCTGCAGCGGCAGAGCTCGGGCGTCCTGACGGTGACGACCTCGCCAAACTTCGCCGCCAAGTGGCTCGTGCATCGGCTCGGACGTTTCGCCGAGGCCCATCCCGGTATCGACCTGCGAGTGAGTGCTTCGCTCGCACATGTCGATTTCGCGCGCGAGGATGTGGACGTTGCGATCCGCCATGGGGACGGGCAGTGGCAAGGCCTCCACGTCGCACGGCTGTGCGAGGAGGAGCTGTTTCCGGTGTGTAGCCCAAGCCTCCTGCGCGGCCGCAACGCGCTGCGGTCGCCCGCCGACCTCAAGCATCACCCGTTGCTCCATCTCGACGACCGGCGGGATTGGGCGAAATGGCTGCAACAGGCTCACGTGAGCGACACAGACGCGACCCGAGGGCCGGTTTTCAATCAGGCCAGTATGGCAATCGACGCGGCGGTCGACGGTCAGGGCGTCGCACTCGCTCGCACCGCGCTCGCCTCCTGGGACCTTCTTGCCGGCCGCCTTGTTCGCCCGTTCACGCTGGCGCTCAGGGTGCCTTACGCCTATTGGATCGTTTGTCCGCGCTCGACCGCGGAGCTTCCGAAGATCGCGATCTTCCGCGACTGGCTGCTCGCCGAGGCGAGCGAGGAGGTCCGGCGGATGCGCTCTCTCCCAGCCGGCCAAACGATCGAGCGCACAGAGCCTCCCTCGGACGCGCGGAAGATGAGCAGGCGCGCCGCGCGCAAACGCTGATAGCATGTGCGATCGCGCCCCTTGCGGCCGCGCGCTCAAGCGTGCAAGCGGGTCATGCCCTCGTGTCTTCGCCTGTTCCCGTGCCCTGGCGGGCGATCTCTACCGAGATCATGAAAAATACTGGGGGTGGTCGGAGAAACGATGCTTTGCGGCTGATTGCAGCGCCGCCTAATTGCTTGCCCTCGAAATCGGGACACGCCGCTGTCCTATCATTCGAGGAGCATGCAGATGCTGCCGAACTTTTCCCTCGAGGAGCGTTTCGATCCGATCGGTCACGATGAGGACTTGGTTAGTCCCGTCCAGCGCGTCCCTCCGTCGTTGTGGCCGCTTGCAACCACGTTGCGGACCGTCGCCTCAGCTTTGCGCGACGGCCTTTTGGCCGTCCGCCAGTACGAGCATCTCAGATCGAGGGGTGTTGCTCACGACCTGGCGCTCAGAATGGCAATCGGTGTTCGGCACGCGTCCAGTGACGTTCGTCCCACCGCTCGGCGCCACCGGTCTGGGCCGCTCGCGTGCCGTCCGGATAGCGGGGAAGTCGCTCAGTCGCGAAGCTCGGCGCGCATCGCCAATCTCGCCTACGCGCACGGAGCATGAAGATGCTGCCCGCGGTGCGCTCGCCGAACCTTGCCCCAAAGGTGCAATCCGCTTGGCTAACAAGGCTGCTTTATCGGGTTGCCCGTGCACGCTGGTGGATGGCGCGCGACGAGAGCCGACAGGCGCTGGCGCAAGTCGACGATGATCACCTCAGCGACCTCAGCGAGATCGGCCGCCAGGTGCGCCGCGAAGAGCGGCGTCGACTGTCTGCAATCCCATGAGAAAAGCTCGGGCCGCCCTAGAAATGATGCTTTGGCGACAACGCATGTCATCTCTACGGTCGACTCGTCGGCCGATGAGACCTCGCCACGTCTGCTGTTCGGAAGCACGCCGATGAAATACGAGATCGCGCCCTTGTTCTGCCGACCCTGGACGTTGAACGGGCTCTCGCCACGGCTGATCGAGAGCCACTATGAGCACATCTACGGTGGCGCGCTCCATCAGCTCAACGCCATCGCCCGCGAGCTCGCGTCGCTCGACCCCGGCACGACGCCGGCCGAGGTGATCAGCCGCCTGAAGCGCGACGAGCTCACGGCGCTCAATTCCACGCTGCTGCATGAGCTGTATTTCGCGAGCCTCGGCGGAGACGGACGAAAGCTTCCGGACGTCATGACGACGGCGGTCGCGCGCGATTTCGGCTCGGTCGATCGTTGGCGGAGCGAGTTCGTCGCCCTTGCTACGGCCTTGGCCGGGAGCGCCGGCTGGGTCCTGCTCACATACGTGCCTCGTGACGGCCGGCTCATCAACCAGACCGCCTCGGAACACGGCCAAAACATCGCCGGTGGAATTCCAATCCTCGCCCTCGACATGTACGAGCACGCCTACCAGTCGGAGTTCGGCGCCAACGCCACGGCCTACGTTGCCGCGTTCATGCGCAACATCGACTGGAATGCAGTGCAGGCGCGCCACGAAAACGCGGTCGAGGTCGAACCGCCGATACGGCTCGTGCAACGGCAGTTCGGCGACCTGCCGTCCATCACCCCCGAGGAAGTCCAGGGAATGTTGGATTCCGGCGTGCCGGTGCAGATCATCGATGCGCGCCCGCGGCACTACACCACCAGGTCCCACGAAATGATGGAGGGAGCTATCTGGCGCGATCCCGAGCGGCTGGACGACTGGATCGGCGAGCTTTCGAAGACCGAGCCGGTGGTGACGTTTTGTGTCTACGGCTTCCACGTCGGCTGCGAAACGGCCGTCGCCCTGCGCAAGGCCGGATTCGACGCCAAGTACATGGCAGGCGGACACTACGCCTGGAAAGCGATCAAGGGGTCGGTGAAGCTATTCGATCAGGCGTGATCCGCCGCTGCCCATCTGGCTGCGGGTTGCTCGTGTCCCGCATTCCGGCGCCGTGATCAGGTGATTCGCCCGGCGGGCCGCGTGGCCCACTTGCCGCCGGGGGCATTTGGCTCGGGCGGCCCGCCGTTCAGTAGCGGCAACCACACTGGGCCCGTTCCGCCTCGCCGGGGCGCCTGATCTCGAAAATCTCAGGAAATCTCCAAGGAAACTCAGGGTTTCCTTCAAGCATCAATTCGAACGTCGCCACACATTTCGCCTCGCCCGGGGGCTGCGCCGCGGGCGGACAGCCGGCCGCGAGCCGCATCCAGGGCTCGAGCGCACGCCGCGCGCAAAAGGAGAGGGAAGATGCCGATACAGAGCAAGAACCCGGAGACCATGGTGCTGCACGCGGGCCCGCGTAGCGACGGCACCACCGGGGCGGTGGCGGTGCCGATCGTGCAGACCACGTCCTACCAGTTCCGCAACACCGAGCACGCGGCCAACCTGTTCGCGCTCAAGGAATTCGGCAACGTCTATTCGCGCATCATGAACCCGACCTGCGACGCCCTCGAGCAGAGGGTGGCGGCGCTGGAAGGCGGCGTGGCGGCGCTCGCGGTCAGCTCCGGCCAGGCGGCGTCGGCAATAGCGCTGCAGAACCTGTGCCGGCCCGGCGACAATGTCGTCAGCTCCACCGATCTCTACGGCGGCACCTGGAATCTGTTCGCCAACACGCTGCCGTCCATGGGCATCGAGGTGCGTTTCGTCGATCCGGCCGACCCCGAGGCCTTCCGGCGCGCGACCGACAGCCGCACCCGCGCCTATTATGCCGAGACGCTCCCCAACCCGAAGCTCACCGTATTCCCGATCGGCGAGGTGGCCGCGATCGGGCGCAAGCTCGGGGTGCCGCTGATCATGGACAACACGGCCGCGCCGCTGATCTGCCGGCCGTTCGACCACGGCGCCGCGGTCGTCGTCCATTCGGCCACCAAGTACATCGGCGGGCACGGCACCTCGATCGGCGGGATCATCGTCGACGGCGGCAACTTCGACTGGGCGGCGCAGGGCGAGCGCTTCCCGAACCTCAACCAGCCCGACACGAGCTATCACGGCGCGGTGTGGACCGAGGCGGTGAAGCCGCTCGGGCCCGTCGCCTACATCATCCGCGCCCGCGTCGTGCTGCTGCGCGACCTTGGCATGTGCATGAGCCCGTTCAACGCCTTCCAGTTCATCCAGGGGCTCGAGACCCTCCCGCTGCGGATGCGCGAGCACTGCCGCAACGCGGCAGCGGTCGCCCGGCACCTCAAGTCGCATGCGGCCGTCGAGCGGGTGATCTACGCCGGAATGCACGAGGATGCCGAGCAGCGCCGTCGTTCCCACACCTACCTCGAGCGCGGTTACGGCGGTCTGGTTGGTTTCGAGCTGAAAGGCGGCAGTGCGGCCGGTGCGCGCTTCATCGACGCGCTCCAGCTCTTCTATCACGTGGCCAACATCGGTGACGTCCGCTCGCTCGCCATTCATCCGGCATCGACCACGCATTCGCAGCTTGGCGCGGCCGATCAGCTCGCGAGCGGCGTCACGCCCGGCTACGTGCGCCTCTCCGTCGGCATCGAGCATATCGAAGACATCATCGCGGATCTCAACCAGGCTTTGGCGGCGTCGGCCAAGCCGGTGGCGGTGGCGGCCTGAGCCTTCCGGCCCTCCCCGTACGCCGCGGCAGACGGCGGTGTTCTCCCCCGACCGCCGTCTGCCCCTTTTATTCCCAACCGACGGAGCACCGTCATGCCGATCATCCTGCCCGACGGACTTGCCTCCGCGGCGCTCCTACGGCGCGAGGGGATCGAGGTGCTGAATGCGCCGCCCGTCGGCGACACGGTGCTGCGCATCGGGCTCCTCAACCTGATGCCGGACAAAACCAGCACCGAGGCGCAGTTCGCACGCCTGCTCAGCGCGACCCGCCGGCCGGTCGAGCTCGTGCTCGGCCTGCCGTGCTCGCATCGGCCTGGCGTCGAGGGGACGGAGCGCTATGGGCGCTGGAGCGCGACGTCGCTGCCGCGCAAGCTCGACGGCCTGATCATCACCGGCGCGCCGCTCGAGCACGTTCCATTCGAAGACGTCATCTACTGGCGCGAGCTGGTCGAGATCTGCGACTGGGCGGCGACGCATGTCGGCAGCACGATCTACGTCTGCTGGGCGGCCTTTGCTGCGCTTTGGCGATTCCACGGCGTGCCGCTGCGCATGCTGCGGCGCAAGCTGTTCGGCGTCTTCGCCCAGCAGGTCATGGCGGCGCGGGAGCCCCTGCTCGACGGGCTCGGGATCACCTTTGCATGCCCGGTATCGCGGCACGCCGAGGTAAGCGCTTCCGACGTGCCGTGGCAGCGCGGCCTCGTCTGCCTGGCGCAGTCGCCCCGGAGCGGCCTTTGCCTGATCGGCGACGAGCGCCGCAACGCGCTCTACATGTTCAACCATCTGGAATACGACGCCGATACGCTCGGGCTCGAATACGTGCGCGACCGCTCGCGGCGGGCCGACGTTTCGCTGCCGGAGAATTATTGGCCCGACGACGATCTCTCGAAGCACCCGCCGTTCACTTGGCGGCGCCCGGCCGAGAAGCTTTTCGCCAACTGGCTCGCGCGCCTCGCCGATCGCCGGCGCGCGCAGGCTCCGTCGCGTTACCGCGAGGCTTTGGTATGACGGCCGGGGTCCGCTGGAGGGCGTGTCACGCCCGGTGGCCCATATAGGCCTCCTGCACACGAGGGTCGGCGCGCAGCTCCGCGAAACGACCTTGCGCAAACGGCTTGCCGGCGACCAGTACCACCACATGGTCGCAGAGCTCGGCCACGAGGCCCATGTTGTGCTCGATGATCAGGAAGGTGATGCCGCGCCCCTTGAGTGCCAGGATGTGCGCGGCGAGCCGCCGCGCCAGCGTCGGGTTGATGCCGGCGGCGGGCTCGTCGAGCAGGATCAGCTTGGGCTCCGCCATCAATGCGCGGCCGAGCTCGAGTAGCTTCTTCTGGCCGCCCGAGAGGTCGATGGCGCGGTCGTCGCCGACCTCGAGGATATCGAGCTCGCGCGCGACCGCGAGTGCGCGCTGGCGCAACTCCTCCTCGCGCGCCCGCGCCGCCGCTGGACGCAGCACCGCGGAAGCAAAGGTCTCGCCGGGCTGATGCTTGCCGTACAGCATCAGATTCTCCATCACCGTCAGCTCGGCAAGCCCGCGCGCGATCTGGAACGTGCGCGAGAGCCCGACCTCGGCCAGCCGATCCGGGCGCCAGCCGGTGACGTCGGTGCCGTCGAAATGCACCGAGCCGGCGTTCGGACGCAACGCGCCGGTCACCGCATTGAACAGCGTCGTCTTGCCGGCACCGTTCGGGCCGATCAGGCCGGTGATGCGGCCGGCCTCGACGACAAGGTCGGCGCCGTCGAGGGCGGTGACGCCGCCGAAGCGGCGGCGCAGACCTTTGACCTGCAGGAGCGCCATGCGATCTCCTTTCGATGCGCAACGCGACGCCAGTCCGTAGTCCGTAGCCCGGATGGAGCGGAGCGACATCCGGGACCAGCATAGTCGTCGTCGCGAGCGTCGTCATGAAAGGAGTGGAGAGCCAATCATCGGCCGTACCGGACTGCATTGTTCCGGCTCGCCATCACCATCAGAATGCGTCCGGATCGCGCCTGGATGGTTTCGTCGCTCCGCGCCATGAGTGGACGACTCAGTCCGTCGCGTTCGCGCAACGCGATCGGGTGCGTTGGTATGCGGGTCGGGCGCGCAACTTGTCTTGATATCCCTTGGGCGCTTCGGGGAGTTGCCCGCTAGGGCAGGCCGGAGGCTTGACATTCGTCAGAATTCTGTTCATAAATATTCTGACGATCAGGATATTGACTAATGCCGCATCAGGGCGCCCTTGAGAAACGCTATCCCTGGGCTCGGATCGCCTCCTCCGCCGACACGATCGTGCCGCATCGGGTCCCATTTCCGCTGGCGCGCCGCTTCGCCCAGATCTGTACGACCGTTGTCGCTGAGGCCTATGCGGGTGAAGAGCTCAGGACAATGGAGTATGCAGCGCTTGCCTGTCTCGACGATTTTCCTGGCATCGATCAGCGCCAGCTCGCGCGGCTGATGGGCGTCGATCGGACGAACGTGGGGCAGATTGTCGAAGAACTGGAAGCCAGGGGCCTGATCGATCGGCGCGTCAACGGCGACGACCGGCGCGCACGCGAACTGCGCGCAACGGCGCGCGGTCAAAAGCTGCGGCGAGATCTGCGCCCCAAGCTGCTCGCCGCTCAGGCAGGCGTCTTGGCGCCGCTCACATTGAAGGAGCAGTGCCAGCTGATCGACCTGCTCGCCCGCGTGGTCGAAGCCAATGAAGTGCATGCCCGGCCCGGCGCCGGCCGTCGCCGGCCGCAACGGAAAGCAGCCGGGACTAACCAAGGAGGACCGCATGATCAGGAGCGTATGTCTTCCGTCTCGCGCGGCGGGAATCGGCCTTCTCGCCGCGATCGCGGCGATCGCGCCCGCTAAGGGCGCCAACTGGCCGGAGCGGTCGGTCCGCATACTTACGACGGCCCCTTCCGGAAGCTCCAGCGACGCGGTGGCGCGGACGCTGGCCGACACGCTGGCCAAGCGCTGGAACCAGCCGGTCATCGTCGAGAACCGTCCGGGTGCGGACGGCATTATCGCTGCGCAGGGTTTTGTTGAGGCTCGCGACGGACACACGCTGCTTTTCACCACACACAGCACGCTCACCGTCAATCCGATCCTGCACGAGAATCTCCCCTACGATCCGATCCGCGATTTCGCCCCGGTCGCGCTCGCGGTGGAGGATTTTCTTTGCATCGTGGCGGCGCCTACGCTGCCGGCAAACTCGCTCCGGGAACTGGTCGACCACGCGCGCACCAAGCCAGGCGAGCTCAATGCCTATGCGGTTCCAGGTTCGCCATCTCTGTCCATGCTGGCCTTTGAGAAGCGGGCCGGCATCAAGATGACATTCGTCAACTACCGCAATGCCGGGCAGGCGATCACCGATCTGGGTGAAGGGCGCATCGACGTCGCCCTGGTGCCGCTCGCGCTCGTCCTCGGTCAAGCCGCCGCAGGCAAGGTCAAGCTGCTCGCCGTCACCAACGTTGAGCGCAGCCCTGCTGCGGCGGCCGTACCGACGGTCGCGGAGGCGGGTTATCCCGACCTGACCTTCGGCGGCCTGCTTGGCGTGTTCGGCTCGCGCGATATGCCGCCGGTCGTGCGCGAGCGCTTGAGCGCGGAGGTTCGCGAGATTCTGACCGAACCGCAGATCAGGCAACGACTGACGAATGTCGGGGTGCTCATCCGTGGAAGCAGCCCCGCTGAATTCACGATGATCCTTGACGAACAGCGCGCCAAATGGGCGGCGATCGCCCGCGCCCACGACATCAAACCGAAGTCAAAAGCCACGCCCTGAGCGCCGTGTGTCTGGCATGGGCTCTTCTGCAGTCTGGTGCAATCGCCTGATCAGGCTTGGCTATGCCTTCAGGGGGGCCAAGACGCTCCTCAGCGCGGTCGAACTCGGGGTTTTCACAGCGCTGGCAGAGGCTCCTCTCGATGCCGGCGCACTCGCCCGGCGAGTCGGCGTCCATGAGCGGGGTGCGCGTGATTTCTTCGATGCCCTTGTGGCACTGGGTCTGCTGACCCGCGAGACGCAAGGCCGCTACGCCAACGCGCCGGACGTTGACCTCTACCTCGACCGACACAAGCCGACCTATATCGGTGGCCTGCTCGAAAATCTGAATGCACGTGAATACGTCGTCTGGGCTGGGTTGACGGCGGCCCTACGCACCGGCGAGCCCCAGACCGGGTTCGGCAGCCATCCACACTTCGGCACACTCTACAGCGATCAGGGGCGCCTCGAGTTCTTCGTCAAAGGAATGACGGGCGCAACGCTTCCGGCCGCACAGGCGCTGGCGCAAAAATTTCCCTGGCGCGACTACCAGAGCGTGGCCGACATCGGCACCGCCGAGGGCTGCTTGCCGGTGCAGATCGCGCTGGCGCACGCGCACCTCGGCGGAGGTGGCTTCGATCTGCCCGCGGTTGGCCGGCTGTTCGAGGACCACGTGGCCAGCCACGGGTTGGCGGCGCGCTTGCGTTTTACCCCGGCGATTTCTTTCGCGACCCTCTGCCTTCAGCCGACGTACTGGTGATGGGTCGCGTCTTGCACAACTGGGACCTGCCCACGAAACAGATGTTGTTGGCGAAAGCCCACGGGGCATGCCAGCAAATGGTGCTCTGGTCGTCTACGAGCGCTTCATCGACGAGGCGCGCCGCAGCAGGGCGGCCGGGTTGTTATCCAGTCTCAACATGCTGATCATGACGGCGGGGGGATTCGACTTCACGGTCAGTGATTGTGTGGCCTGGATGCGAGCCGCGGGCTTTCATGGGATGCATTCCGAGGCGCTCACGGACGACCATGCGATGGTCGTAGCCTACAAGTGAATGCCTTGGCGTGCTCCGCCTGATCCGTGTGCTCCATCGCGTTCGCCTGCCAACGGGTCGCCGGCGGTGAGCCCACGCGCCGCCGGAATGCTCGACTGAGTGGATGGGCGATTGGCCGACTAAATCAGCTCGACGAAGCGCTTTGCGGCGCGGCATGCGCATTGCTTCGTCGCTCGAACGCGCCACGCGTGGACGGATCAATCCGTCGCGTTCGCGCAACGCGATCTGGCGCGCTGGTATGCGGGTCGGGCGCGCAACCCGTCTTGATACGCCTTGAGCGCGTCGGGAAGTTGCCCGCCGAGCGCGCCCTGCCAAATGCCCAGGCCGCAGGCCACGGAAATGTCAGCGAGTGTCAGATCATCTCCGACGAGATATGACCTGCCGCGCACGAGCGTTTCGGCGTACTGGACGGCCCGCTCAACCCGCTGCTCGATCCCGACCACCGACCAATTGCGCTTGTCGGCCGCAGCCGCGCCAAAATGGGCGGCGAGCAGCGGATTGAGGTTCATGCCGATCTCGGCCTCGCCGAACACCGTCAGCTGCAGACACTTCGCGGCCAGCGCCGGGTCGGCGGTCGGCAGCAACGGCGTCGGCCCATACCGCTGTGCGATATAGAGCATGATGGCGACCGACTCGTTCATCGCGACGCCGCCGTCATCCTCGAGGAAGGGGACGGTGCCAAGCGGATTGAGCGCGCGATACGCGGCGGGAACCGGGAACGGATGATTTTGCACCTCGTAGGCGAGCCCCATCTCTTCGCACAGCCACATGGCGCGCTGCCCGCGCGCACCGCGCGCAAAGTTGTGAATCTTGATCATGGCACTCACCCGCGGTTGCCGCCGAAGGATTGCACGAACAGATGGCCGGTCGCGATGCGATCGTGGCTCAACTGCCGGAAGTCGTCGGCGACCTTGCCGCCGACGAGCCAGTCGGCCAGCTCCTTGGCGATCGAGGGCGCGATCTTGAACCCGTGGCCGCTGCCACCGCAGAAGTCGGCGTAGCCCGCAATGCCGGCGCGCGGGCCGACGAACGGATACCAATCCGGCGTCACGTCATAGAGCGCCGCGTAGGCCTCGATCAGTTTCATCCCCGCAAAGGCCGGGAAGCGGTGCTCGGCGCGCGCCTGCACGTCGGCAACGAAGGGATCGTCGGCGGTGGTCTTGTAGTTGTAGGGATCGACGTCGACATAGTCCTTGGGAAAGCCGCGCCCGATGATGAAGCGTCCTTGTCCGAGGGGGCGCAAGTAGATCGCGTCCACGCCATTCGAGATCGAGGCGGCCGGCAGCTTGCGTCCGGCCGGCACCTGCCAGACCGTGTCCTGCTCGCGCACGGCGCGCAGCGGCAGCGCAAGGCCGGCGCTCTCGGCGAGCGGTTTCGCCCACGGGCCGGCGGCGTTGATGACGAGGTTGGCGGTGATCGCACCGGCGTCGAGCTCGACGCCCGCGACGCGATTGCCCTGTCGCAACAGCCGCCGCACGGGTGTGCGGCTCCGGAGCTCGCCGCCAAGGCGGCGGAACGTGGCGACGTAGGCCTCGGTCGCCTGCACCGGATCGGCGTAGCCGCCGTGCGGCTCGTACACGATCGCCGCAATGCCATCCGGGTTCAGGTCGGGCAGGTGCTGCGCCAAGCCCGCGCCGTCGTGCCATTCGTTGACGATGCCGAGAGCCTTCTGCATCGCCACGTTCCGGCGCGCGCCGTCGAGCATGTCGGCCGAGAGCAGAAAGCAGTAGCCCGATTGCACCAGGCCGGCATCCTGGCCGAGCTCGTCCTTGGCGCGCGCGAGCATCGTGATGCTGGCCTGCGCCAGGCGCACCAGCAGCGGTGTCGAGTAGCTCTGGCGAATGATGGCCGCGCTCTTGCCGGTGCCGCCGCTCGCCGGCTCGCCGCGCTCGATCAGCAGGACGCGCGCGCCGGCTTTCCTCAGATGATAGGCGCTCGCGGCTCCGCTGATGCCGGCGCCGACGACGATGAAGTCATAGGCCATGCGTAGTCCCAGCTTGAAGCTGCAATGGCGCTCAACCGCCCGCCGCCTCGGGATCGTAGCCGTAGTGGCGGATCAAATAGTCGCGGCTGAACTTGCCGGAGCGGAAATCCCGCGCGAGCGCGGCGTGGTCGCGCTCGCGCGGGGCGCCGTAGCCGCCGGCGCCCGGCGTCTCGACCATGATCGCCTCGTCCGGTGTGACCTCCAGGTTGGCCGGCTTGGTGGGCAGGGCCACCAACTCGGCCCCGCTCAGCTTGGCGAAGCGTCCGGTGCCGCCCTCGCCACCGCCGAACAGTCCCCAGGGCCGGTTGATGAAGCGCTCGCCCTGACCGGAGAACGTCATGGTGTGACCGACCGGCCGCACGACGCGCCGCAGACCGAGCCCGCCGCGATGCTTGCCCGGTCCACCGGAATCCGCCACAAAACCGTAGCTCTCGACCAGCAGCGGATACTCCATCTCGATCGCTTCGATCGGCAGGTTCGAGGTGTTGGTGATGTGCACCTGCACCCCGTCCTTGCCGTCCTTGGTGAAGCGCCCGCCGAAGCCGCCGCCGAGCGTCTCGAGATACACGTAGTCGCGGCCGTGGCGCGGATCGTGGCCGAAAAAGACCGCGGTGGTGTTGGCGCCATTGGCGGCGCCGACCGCCGCCTCGGGAATGGCGGGCGCGAGCGCCCCGATCACCACGTCGACGATGCGCTGCGCGGTGTTGGCGCGGGCCGCAACCGCGGCCGGGAATCCGGCGTTGATCAGCGTGCCGAGCGGTGCGTCGATGTCGACGAGATCGATCAGGCCCTGGTTGTTGGGCACGTCGGGATCGAGCAGGGCCTTGAGCGAATAGAGCACGCCCGCCTGGGTCGCCGAGATGGTCGAGTTGATGTTGCCCTTCACCTGCGGTCCCGAGCCGCTGAAGTCAAACAAGACCTTCCGGTTGCTGCCATGCGGGGGGACGACGATTCGCAGCTTGATCGGGATGTCGGTCGTGCCGACGCCGTCGTCATCCATCACGTCTTCGAAGCTGTACTCGCCCGGCGCGATCCGCGTGAGCGCGTCGCGCAGCCGGTCGCCGGTGCGCCGGATGATCTCGTCGAAGGCGGTCGCGAGCATGGCGGCCCCGCGCGCCTCGATCATCTCGTTCACGCGCCGTACGCCGAGCCGGCAGGCCGCCACTTGCGCGAAATAGTCGCCGCGGCGCTCCTCCGGCACGCGGGCATTGAGCAGCAGAAGATCGAGCACATCCTCGGCGAGCTTCCCCTCGCGGAACAGCCGCACGACCGGGATTCGCAGCCCTTCCTGGTAAATCTCGGTGCCGCCCGCCATGCTTCCGGGCGTGATGCCGCCGATATCGGCATGGTGCGCGATATTGCACATGAAGCAGACGAGCTCGCCGTCGGCAAAAACCGGCATCGCCATATTGACGTCCGGCAGATGCGTGCCGCCGGCCGCGAATGGATCGTTGGCAATGAAGATGTCGCCCTCGCGCACGTCCGACAGGGGCACCTTGGAGAGCAGCGCAGTCATCAGCCCCATCATCGAGCCGAGATGGATCGCCAGCGAATTCTCGGCCTGCACGACGAGGCGTCCACGCGGATCGATGATGGCGGTGGAATGGTCGTGGCGCTCCTTGATGTTGGTCGAGTACGCGCTCTTCATAAGCGCGATGTAGGTCTCGTCGGCGATCGACTTGAGGCCGTTCGACAGGATCTCCAGCGTGATTGGATCGATGGTCATGGGGTGGCACTCGGTCTAGTTCGCATTGGCTTTCGTCATTGCGAGCGAAGCGAAGCAATCCAGCCTGCGCTGCGGCCTCTGGATTGCTCTGATGTCCCGTTGTCAAGCTCCTGGGCAGGGTCGTTCGTTGTCCGCGCGATCGCCGCGTGGAGGCAAGCTGTTGTGGTCGTGCAAGGGTGGGAGCGAAGCCTTGAGACGTCGGTCAACATCCTCTGATCCGCGGGTTCTCGCATGTCCGAATGTCCGTCCGGGGCTGTCCCTGTCTTCGTACGGGCGTCGATCTTGCGATCGGCCTCAAAGCAATCCTCGGGAATTCCCCACCGCGGCTTGCGCTCCCGCCGTTGCACGAGATCGTATTGGCCGCACCGTTGCCCCGGCCTTGGGCTCCCTGATGGTGGTGATCCGCAATCTCTTCCCTCGATGGCCCACTTAGCTGACGGCAGCACGGGCCGTGGTGAGCTCGCGGTTGATCGCCCAGATGAAGGCGGCCAGCTCGCGTGCCACCGCGGTGACGGCGACGGTCTTGAGCTTGCCCCTCCGGATCAGCGAGCGATAGCGCGCGCACAGCCGGCCCTGCGCCTTCCAGGCGATCGCGCCGACCTCTGGTGGCGCCGCTGCAACCTTGACCTGCTTGTCTTTGCCGACCCGCGGGGGATGCTGGTAGCTCCAGGCGCACTCCACCAGAACCCGGCGGGCACGGCGGTTGCCGGCCTTGGTGATCGGGCCGCGCTTGATGGTGTCGCCGGTGGAGTCCTCCGATGGCACCAGGCCGAGATAGGCCATCAGCTGGCGTGGCGTTCGAAACCGCGACAGGTCGCCGACCTCGGCCAGAAACGCCGTTGCCGATATCAGATCGATGCCGCGCATCGCCATCAGCGCGGGGACGACCTCGCGCAATGACCAGTCCTCAACCGCCGCACGGATCGCCTGCTCGAGCCGCTCGATCCGCTCCCCGGCTTGCCGCACCGCCAACAGCATCTCCTCGAAAGCGATGCGTTGCTCCAGATGCGCAAGCTTGAGCCCTGCAAGCCAGCTCATGTGCGCTTTGGTCCAAGTCCGCTTGCCTCCATGGCGCAGCTCGTGCCGCAACAGAAACGCAGAGACCTGCTGGCGCTTCGAGCGCAGATCTACAACCGCCGCCTCGCGCGCCCGAGTCAATTCCCGCATCGCCTCATGGCGTTCGTCAGGAACCCACACCGCGGTGAGTTCCCCGGCGCGCAGCAGCTTCACCAGGCTCATCGCATCGCGCCGGTTGGTCTTCACCCGATCGCCCGGCCGCTTGGGAATGAGCGACGGCGCAACCACCAGGCAGTCTTGCCCAAGGCCCTTGATCTGCCGGTACAGCCCATAGCCTGTCGGCCCGGCCTCGTAACAGAACGTCAGGCGGGCGTACTTGCCGGCAAGCTTACGTACCAGCTTGGCGGTTGCCGCTGCACTGTTCTCAACCTCCCCAACAAAGCGAACCTCACCCGCCCGTCCGGCCTCCGCAACCGCCACCGCATTCCGCCACTTGGATGTATCAAATGCTACAAAAGCTTCGCTATCATGCCTCATGACTCGCCCTCCTTGCTTGAGACTCTGCCCGGCCCATCCGGGCAACCCTCGCACTCGCATCGAGGGCGAGTCGCCTCCGCAAGAAAAGGGACATACGGTCTTCGTCGCTGACGCTCCTAGTCCTACTGCGTCACAATATTCTCCGGTTGCGGTTGGCATGGCGTGCCCCACAGCATGGACATCGTGGCAAGCTCTTGGCGATCGCATCGATCAAGCGTATTCGCATCGTTGCGATTGAGTTTGGGATGTGCCGCTCAGGCCGCAATGGCGGATCCTCTGGGTCTGTAACCGTTGGGTAGAGCAAGTTGCGCGAATCGCGCGGTGGAACGAGGTCCTGAGGGGGGAATCGTCTCCCTTTCGGAGACCAGGAAGCCATAGGCCGCAATGCACAGTGTGGCGTGGTGATGGAAGCCACGCCATCCACGCCCTTCAAAATGCCCGAGCCCGACCTCCTGCTTGAGCTCCTGATAATCGCGCTCGATGCGCCAGCGCAGTTTGGCGCGCTCGACGAGATCGCGGAAGCGGGTCTTTTTTGGCAAGGTGGAGAGCCAGTATTTGGTTGGCTCCTTCTCACCCTCGGGCCACTCGATCAGCAGCCATTCTTTGCTCGACTTCTCGCCATCCCGCGACGCAACGCAAATTCGCAACCGGGCAAAGCGTGACGATAGCCATTCGTTCGTGCCTTCGCGCCACGTGATCGTGCGCCACGCTTTCCTGCTCAGCCCAACGGCAACCTCCTTGACCGAGAGCGCATCTGGTTCGCGGCGGCGGCCCTTGCGCGGTGCGGGGCCAGGCCGCGGGCCTGGTGCCGAGACCAGCGTCGGCGACTGAATGCCGGCCACATAGGCCAATTTAAGCTCGGTGATGCCCGTGCGCAGCTTCGCATCGTGGCCGTAGCGAGTGTCCATAAGCACGGTCCCGCGCGGAAGCCCGGCCTCACACGCCCAGCCGATCTGCTCCAGCGCGATCTCCGGCTTGGTCTTAAAGCTAATCTGCTGCGGTATCTCCGCTTTGCGCCGCCGCTCACCATCCTGCGCCCAGTCCTTCGGCAAATACAGCCGATAGGCCACCGGCAGGCTCGCGTGCCGGTTGACAATAGACAGCGATACCGCCACCTGGCAGTTCGCCTGCTTGCCAAGCTGGCCGCAATATTGACGTGCTACCCCAACTGAATGCCGTCCCTGCTTGGGGAAGCTCGTGTCGTCGATGATCCAGGCCTCGATCGGCGCGGCACGCTCGATCCGAGGCATCACCAGCTCACGAACCTTCGCCAAGACCTTCCCGTCCGACCACGGCCCTTGGCCGACAAAATGCAGCAACGACTGATGCTGTGCCGCCGTCCGCTCAGGCGCCGTGAGCGCCGCCATCGGCTCCACGCTCTTGCGGGCACCCGGCATCACCAAGCCCACGCAATAGTCGCGTAACGGCCCGGCCCGATCCCGGTGCCCGATCACGCTCACAAGACCCTCGATATAACTCGCAAAACGTCGTTCAATATCGGCCGCCCGGTGAACACCCATCCCAACCTCCCCTGCCGCGTGGGAAGCGCCTCCAATAATTGATTCTTCACACCAGCGGGTGCGGCGTTCTGACTCAGTAGGACTAGGAAGAAAGGTCGGCGCTGAACAATGATAGGGCGGAGGCCGGCGCGGCCGACGTAGGGACAACCCTTGTGGTTGCCCGTTCCGCGCGAGGTGAAGGGCGACCACAAGGGTCGCCCCTACGGTCTGCTGCCCCAGGAGGAAAGCGCCCAAAGCTTTCATCCAGGTGGATCGGCCGCAGGCCGGTGTGCAACTCGCGATGACGGAGGGCATGTGAGGCGCGCTCATGGCGCAAGCTCGACCACGAGGTTGAGATAAGAATCGACGACGGCGCGGTCGGCGGGAAACAGCAGCGTCGTCGAATCGAGTTGCTCGATCACCGCCGGACCGGAGATCGCGTCCCCAGGCCGAAGCGCTGCGCGGTCGTAGACCGGCGTCGGCTCCGCCTGCGCGGCAGAGAACCATACCGGCCGGCTGTCGATTGGCCGGGCCGGCGGGCCGTTACGTCGCTCGCCCGGTCGCGCCGCCGGCTGCCGCAAGCGCCCGACTGCGATCAGGCGGAAGTTCACGACTTCCACCGGATCGGCAGGATTGTGGAAACCGTAGGCGCGCTCATGCTCGGCGAAGAACAGCCGCCGGATGTTCTCGGGGCAGGGCAGGGGGTCGGCGTCGCCGAGCCCGACCGGAAGCTCGAAATTCTGGCCGACGAACCGCGCATCGAGCACGATGTTGCTGATTTGGTCGGCGTTCGCAATCGCCTCCGCGACGAACCAGGATTCGGCCTGCGCCTTCAATTCGGCAATGCGCGCGCGCATGTCGTCCACGCGTTCCGGCGTGAGCGGCGTGACGGCCGTGCGCACGAAAGTCTCGCGCAGATCGGACACGATCAGGCCCTGCGCGCACAAGATGCCGGGCGCGAACGGGACCAGGCAGCGGCGGATGCCGAGAACTCTTGGCAACATCGGTCGCGTGCAGCGGCCCAGCGCCGCCGAACGGGAGCAGGGCAAAGGCGCGCGGATCATGGCCGCGCTCGACCGAGATGGCGCGGATCGCCCGCACCATGTTGGCGACCACGATGCCGACGATCCCGTGTGCGGTGCGTTCGATGGTGAAGCCGAGACGCTCGGCGAGCGACGCGATCGCCTGGCGGGCCAGACCACCATCGAGTGCCATGTCGCCACCCAGGAGTCCGCGCGGCGACAGGCGACCGAGCACCAAGTTGGCGTCGGTGACGGTCGCATCGCGGCCGCCGCGGCCGTAGCAGGCGGGGCCCGGCTGCGCGCCCGCGCTCTGCGGCCCGACCTTGAGGAGCCCGTCGCAGTCGAACCATGCGATCGAGCCGCCGCCCGCGCCGACCGCGTTGATGTCGAGCGAGGCGAGCCGTGCCGGGTAACCTTCGATCCATTTGTTGAACGTCGTGCCGGCGCTCAAGTCGCGGACCAAGGCGACGTCGGCGCTGGTCCCGCCCATGTCGAGCGAGATGACGTCAGCGACGCCCGAAAGGCGTGCCATGTGGATCGCGCCAACCGTCCCCGCGGCCGGTCCCGACAATGCGGTGCGGATCGGCACCCGGCGTGCGCGCGCAACCGACATCAAGCCGCCCGACGATTGGTTGATCCCGAGCGTCGCATTCGCCGCCGTTTCCCCGACGCGCTTGGCGAAATCGCCGAGGTAGCGATCGATCACCGGCTGCAGGTAGGCGTTCAGCACCGTGGTGGATAGCCGCTCGTATTCGCGAAACTCCGGCTGCACCTCGCACGAGATCGACAGGAACATGTTCGGATAGGCGGCTGCGAGCGCATCGCGGACCATGGTCTCATGCGACGGGTTGAGAAACGAGAACAGCAGGCAGACGGCACAGGCATCGGGCTCGGCCGCTCCGATCGCTTCCACCAGCTTGGGCAGCGCTTCCGGCGCAAGCGCGTGCAACGGCGCGCCGTTCGCCGTGATGCGCTCCGGCGTCTCGAACCGCAGCTCGCGCGGCACCAGCGGTGCCGGATAGTCGTCCTGCAGGCTGAAAACGTGTGGACGGATCTGCCGCCCGATCTCGATCAAGTCGCGAAAGCCCGCGGTGACGACCAGGGCCACTTTGCCGCCGCGCCGTTCGATCAGCGCATTGGTGGCGACCGTGGTGCCGTGCGAAAGCCGCGTGACGGTCGCCAGATCGATGCCATAGCGGCGCTCAAGCTCGCGCAGGCCGACGATTACGGCTTCGGCTGGCGCATCGGGCGTCGACGGAACCTTGTGCAGAACGATCCGATCGCTCACGTCGTCGAACGCGAAGAAATCGGTGAACGTGCCGCCGACATCGACGCCGACCATCCAAGGCATCAGTGACTCGCGATTGAGAGCGATCGATCAACGTCCAGTCTTTCGCATCGCCCCAGTGCGAGATCAATCAACGAAAGGTAGCCCCTTGCGGGACCGCGCCTGGCCAGCGTTGCGATTGGCGCCGGCGCGCTCCGGCCCGCGTCAGTCGACCGGAACCGTTTGCGCACGTCGTCCATCGAAGTCAGTGGCGTCATTCGGCCGACCGCCATGATCGCAATCATGCGCTCTCCTGCGCCGGCTGCCAGCGGACCGGTAATGGGGAAAGCTCGCCGCGCTTCACCATCTCGACCAGCTCGCGCTTCAGGATCTTGCCGCTTGCGGTAAGCGGGAAGGCGTCGAGGCGCGACGAAGTATTCCGGCATGTCATAGATCGACAGGCCCTCGCGGCAAGATGCGCCAGCAGCGCGTCGGGCGCGATCGCGCCGATGACCGCGATGCAAACCCGCTCGCCGAGCCGCGCGTCAGCCACCGGGAAGCAGGCGACGCGCGCAACGGCAGGGTGACGAAGCGCCAGCGCCTCGATGTGGGCCGGATAGATGTTGTGGCCGCCGCGAATGATGAGATCCTTGGAGCGGCCGACGATCGTCAGATTGCCGCGCTCGTCCAGCACGCCGAGATCGCCCGACAGGAACCAGCCGTCGCGGTTGAAGCTCGCCTCGGTGGCGGCCTGATCGCCAAAATAGCCGAGCATCAGCGCGGCGCCCCGCCCGCCGATCTCGCCGACCTCGCCGACCGCAACCTCGCGGTCGCGGTCGGCGGGATCGAACAGGCGTACCTCGTAGGCGCGCCCGCCGCGCCCGCAGGTGGCCACGATCGTTGCGTGATCGTCGCTCGGATGCGTGTACTGGTGCGACGAGTTCTCGGTCATGCCGTAGATGTTCTGCGGCTTGATGCCCTGCGCCGACGAAAGCCTCCGCCACCGATGGTGGGATCGGCGCGCCCGCCATGTAGAAGATCGTCGACCGCGCCCAGTCGGGCCATGCCGCGGCGCCTTCTGCTCGGCGAGCACGTCCATGGCGTGGGTCGGCACGCCCATGACATAGGTGGCGCCGGTCTCGACGATCCAGTCGAGCGCGTGCTTGCCCGCCGGCGGATCGTTGGCGATGAGCTCGCAGCCGGCCATCAGCCATTGCGCCACCGCCACCCAGGCGATGTGGTGCGACAGCGGCGACTGAGCGTCAGGAGTATCGTCGTCGGCCCGTGTCCCCAGTCGCGCACCATGTCGCGGGCATTGGCGAGCAGCGTGTTGTCGGAATGCATGACGCATTTGGGCGCTGCCGGTCGTGCCCGACGTGAAGGCCAGGTAGGCGACCTTGTCGGGATCAGCGACAGGCGCGGGCGCGGCGCGGCCCGGTGTGGGGAGGTCCGGCGCGAGTAGACGCGCCGCAGCGAGAGACGCCGGCGAAGCGCGGAGTCGAAATCGACGCGCGCGCGATCGGCACCCCAGCCCGGCTCGGTCAGCAGCGCACGCGTCTGCAGGCGGTCGAGCAGCGCGCACGATCTCGCCGCAGGTATAGGTCCGGTGCAGCGACGGATTGCAGGCGAAGCCCTCGCGCGAGCAGGCCAGGAACATCACGACCGCCTCGGCGCGGTTCGACATCCAGAGCGAGACGCGGTCGCCGCCCGCGAGCCCGTCGGCGCAGAGCGCGGCGGCGACGCCGTCTACCCACGGCCTGCAGCTCGCTCCAGCTAGTCGGCGATGCGCCGGCCGTCCGCAGTGCGGGCGCGTCCGGCCGCTCCGCCGCATGCCGCGCCAGCAGCGCGTAGAACGTCTCGCCCTGCCACAGGCCCTCGTCGTAGTAGCGCCGGGCCGCCGCCGGGTGATGCAGGGTCAGGAACGGGCGCATGGTGGTCTGCCTGCAATCCGGTCAGTGCGGCGCAGAACTTCCGCGTGGATCCGGGCTTGCGCTTGCGCGGCTCAGTTCGAAGCGCACTTGCGGATCGAGCTCCCTTCGCTCTCGTCGTCTTCCGAGATAGGCGCGCAGCAGCAGGTCGTGCGCCATGCGCGACAGGCCCGGCGACGCCGCCATGGCGCGCATTGAAAGCGGCCTTGACGGCGGCCAGCGCGAACGGCGCCCCGCTCGGCGATCTCGAGTGCGAAGCCGCGCGTCGCCGCTTCGAGCTTGTCGTCCGGCACGACCTTGTTGATCAGGCCCATGCGCGAGCGCCTCGCTGCGCGCTGATCTTCGGGTTGCGGAACCAGATCTCCTTGGCCCTCTTCTTGCCGACCAGGTCCTCCAGATACCAGGTGCCGTAGCCGGCATCGAACGAGCCCATCATCGGGCCGACCTGGCGGAACACGGCGCTCTCCTTGGCGATGGTCAGTCGCAGACCATCTGCAGCACGTTGCCGCCGCCGACCGCGAAGCCGTTGACCGAAGCGATCACCGGCTTCTGCAGCTTCTCGATCGCCTCGTACATCTCGAGCGTCGGCAGCGTGCCGGCATAGAGCGTGGTGTCCTCCATGCCGCTCTTTGCGCCCGCCGATGCAGAAGAACTTGTCGCCGGCGCCGGTGAGCACGATGACGCGCGTGCGGGTCTCGCGGCGGATCGCGTTGATGCAGTCGCGCATCTCGTGGCACGGTCGTGGCGGTGAACATGTTGCCGTCCTCGGGACGGTTGAGCGTGATCGTCCCGATCGGGCCGTCTTCCTCATAGCGGATCGTCTCGTACGCCACCGGCGCCTCCCTGCATTATTGCCCGGGAAGGGTAGCGCGTCCCGCACAGGATGCGCAAAGCGCAAAGCCACCGGGGCGGAGGCCTTGCAGCGCAGCCTCCCGCATACACGGCATGCTCCTGCCTGCCATCACCGGCGAACCCCAAATTCTTCGAATGGGCGTGAACCCCGCCGGTAGGTGTCGCGACAAATCTGCAAATGAGGTCGGCGCCCCGCCCCTGGGCTCCGAGGCGTGAGGTCATGGAGACCACGCGATGGCGGTTCTGAACGTCCATTTGATCAGCCGCTTCGACTACGGCCATGAGGACATCGGCGAAGGCGGCCTTTACCAAGTCGGGCTTTATCTGATCGATTTCTTCGACCAGGTGGTCGCTGGAACGCGAGCCTTCACCAGTTCGGACTTCTGGTACAACTCCGACGCCGGCCAGGTCGCTGCCAAGGATCTGGTTTGCTACATGCTGACGAGCAGCGGCGACAGCATCGTCGCCAATCACACCAGCGACCCCCTTGGCCCCGCCGGCTCCACGGTCTGGAGCCAGTCGTCGAGGGCGATGATCTCGGAAATCTACATGGACGCGACCAC
The DNA here is from genome assembly GCA_963788095.1 of uncultured Alphaproteobacteria bacterium. Classification (GTDB taxonomy): domain Bacteria; phylum Pseudomonadota; class Alphaproteobacteria; order Rhizobiales; family Xanthobacteraceae; genus CAVTXS01. The sequence continues at coordinate 69,924 of CAWBFP010000048.1, forward strand.
TGGCGACGCCAGCCGTCCGCGGCTGCTGGCCAACCTGATCATTCACGAGCTGATGCACAACAAGCTGGATGCGCATCCATCCCTGGCTATTTTCAACACCACCGCCGGCATCCATGGGATAGCCAATGGGCGCGTATCGACCGGCGGCAGCGTCACCTCGGCCACGACCCCCTCCCAGGCGGATATCCGCGCCATGCGGCGCGGCATCAATCTATCGATTCCCCAGCATACCCGCGATTTCGTGCCGTGGTCGTTTTGACTGATGGCTTTTCTTCGGGTCGCCATCCCGCTCTAACCTATTGTTTTGCGCGTGATCTCTTCGAAAACCGGTTCCCACTTTTTGGGATCACCCGCTAAGCGACCTGGCGCTGGCGTACGCCTGTCTCTGCATGCGAGAGGGGCAGGCCCGCGCGTCGGTAGCGTTGACAGCTTCGGAATGCGGATCGAAGCTCGTTGCACGTTCCATTCATGGATGCCGCACGCATAACTCGCGGCCCCTTTTTCATCGTCAGCGGCCGCTGGGACAATACGGTTGCGCTTGTCGAACTTGGGCGCGCGCTCGATCGCCGCAATGACGCAACGGCCGCCGCGATCATCGCCGCCGTCCGGGTGACACCTGATATCGACCCCGGCCACGGCGCGGCAGACACACCGGCAAGCGGTCAGCCCGTCAGCGTCGCGGTCGCCGCCGACGCCCGCACCGCCTACGTCGTCAATCATTCGGGTCGCGCGACCGAGGCCGCCGCCACGGAATTTCAGCACGGCCACGCCGGCACCGTCACGGTGCTCGATCTGGCGCGCGCATTCGATCCGGCGCATGCGAACACGACGAGTGCCGTCGCGGCCATCATCCCGACCGGAACCGCGGGACCAGTCGGAATCGCGCTCACCCCCGACCAAAAATTCCTTGCGGTGTCCTCGGCGGAGGCGGCGGGCCGCGAGGACGGCGGGCGCGAGATCACGATCATCGACCGCGCGACGCACGCGGTTACGCGGCGCATTGTGCTCGCCCACGACTTGAGCGCCGAACCCTGTCCGCATCCGGCGCCGCATCAAAATTTTGGCCGCTTTCCCAATCCCAACGGCGTCGCCATCAGTCCGCACCGCGGCGGCACGCTATTCACCGCCAACGGCGGCACGGACGACGTCTCGGTTATCGATCTCGCCCGTGCGCTTGCCGGCGATGCGGACGCGGAAGTGAACCGGATCGCGGTCGAGGCCGGCCCATTCGGCATTGCGGTGAGCGCTGACGGCGAACTGGTCGCCGTGGCCAGCCGAGAAAGCGCTCGTACTGGAGGCGAAGGCCGCACGGTATCCCTGATCGACGTCTCGCGCGCTGCTGCCGGCGCACGCGGCGCCGAGCTCGCGCGCGTGCCCCTCGGCAGCGACGATCCCGCCGCCGGAACGAGGCCGTTTGCGGTGGCGTTCACGCCCGACCGGCGGTCGCTCATCGCCACCTGCTTCCGCAGCAACACGATCTCGCGTATCGACGTGGAACGAGCCTTGCGAGGTGCGCCGGCGGTGGTCGCGCGTCTTACCCCGCAGGACCCTTCCGGCGGCCCGGCGCGGCCGCGTGGCATCGCGATCACGCCGGACGGCCGCTACGCCGCGGTCACGGGCGGCGCCAAGGGGGCGCCGGGCAGCAGCGTGCTGTGGATCGTCGACCTCGCCCGTTTCGCGGTCGTCGGTTGCGTCACCGGGGTCGGCAACGAGTCCTACCTGCTCGACGTGGTGGCCAAGGCGGGCTGAGCGCGACCCGTACGTTCGCGACCGATGCCTCCTGCGAATGCTGGAGGCCGGCTACTCTGCGCTCGGTGTCCATTTCTGGAATTCCAAAATTCTTCCCTGCTGGGGCTCACTAAGGCGTTGATGACTTGACGTTCGGGTCGAGGGCGCGCGCTTACCTCCCCGACCGGGCCGCATTGACGCTGCGAGCGCCGCGGCAGCATAGTCGGCCAAACAACGAACGGGCCCGGGAGGACGACATGCTGACACGACGTGCGGTGCTTTATGGGGCGGCGGTGGTCGCGTCCGGTCGTGGCGCTTGGGCGCAAGCGGACTGGAAGCCGAGCCGAGACGTCGAATTTGTGATTCCCTTCGCGGTCGGTGGCGGCGCCGACCTGATGGCGCGGATCATCCACAAGATCATCACCGAGGAGAAGCTCACGCCGGTGCCAGTGGCGCTGGTCAACCGGCCGGGTGGCGGCGGCGCAGCCGGCATCGGCTACGTCGCGGCTAGCCGAAAAGCCGATCCGCACACCCTTGTTCTGATCAACGGCACCACCCAGATCACGCCGATCCTCAATCCGAACGTGCGCACGCTGACCGAAGTCAAGCCGATCATGAACGTGATGCTCGACGACTTCCTGTTCTTCGTGCGCGCCGATGCGTCGTGGAAGACGCTGGCGGATTTCATCAAAGAGGCGAAGGCGAAGCCGCCTAAGACCTACGCGCTGTCGACCGGCGGTACCACCGACGTGATGGCGATCACCGTGCTCTCTCGCGCGGCCGGCATTGAGCTCAACATGGTCAATTTCAACTCAGGCGGGGAGGCGCTGACCGCGCTGCTAGGCGGTCACGTGCATGCCTCGATCGGTAATCCCTTGGAATTCATGGGCCACTTCAAATCCGGGGCGGTGCGCGCGCTCGGCGTGTTCCGCGACACGCGCTTTCCGCAGTTCCCCGAGGTTGCGACCGTCAAGGAGCAGGGGATCGACGCGCCAAACTTTCAGATGTGGCGCGGGGTCGCGATCCCAAAGGACGCGTCGGCGGCGGCCGCGAAGTACTGGGAAGGCGTGATGGAGAAGGTCGTCGCCTCACCGCAGTTCAAGGCCTATCTGGCCGCCAACGTCGCATCCGAAGCGACGGTCGCCGGCGAAGCGTTCGAGGCCTTTCTCGCCACGCAGGAGCGGCTCTACCGCGGCCTGCTGGGGAAATGAGGCCAAAGCTGCCGATCGTAAACTCGTCATGCCCGGGCTTGACCCGGCCACCCGTCTTCTTTGCGAGAGACGTCAAGCCCCGAAACGACGACTTGCCAGCGTCGCCGCCAGGCCCCGGCCACCGCCCGCCGTGTAATATGGGCACGTGATGCGCATTCGCGCAGCCGCCGGCGAGCTCGGCCTGGCGCTGGCGTTTGCGGCGGTGGGCATCGTCTGGATTGCAGTCGGCGCCGGCATGCCGCTGTGGGAGGGCTTCGCCCCGCAGTCCGGTTTCCTGCCGCTAGTCTACGGCCTGGCAATGGTCGGCCTGGCAAGCGCGATCGTGGTCACGCTCCTCACCGCCGAGGCGCCGGATGCGCGCGAGCCGGTCGGCAAGCCGCTGCTGGTGTTGGCCGCGCTGGCCGCCGCGGTCATCGGCCTCGAAGCCGTCGGTTTTGCAATCGCGGCGTTCGCGCTGCTCATGTTCCTGTTTGTTGTTGTCGAGCGGCTGCCGGCGCTGGCATCGACGCTGGTCGCCGCCGCCACCACCGGCGTCCTCATCCTCTTGTTCCGCACTTGGCTCGGCGTGCCCTTGCCGAAGGGGCCGTGGGGTTTGTGACGCATGGGCCCCTTGCTCGACCTCATGGACGGCTTTTTCAGCGCGCTCACGCCGGCGCATCTCGGCATGTGCGTGGTCGGGGTGGTTCTGGGCCAGATCATCGGCGTGCTGCCCGGGATCGGTCCCGCGACCGCGATCGCGCTGCTGCTGCCGCTCGCCTACGGCGCCAGCCCGACCGCCGCCATCATCCTGTTCGCCGGCATCTACTACGGGGCGCAGTACGGCGGCACGCTCACCTCGGTGCTGATCAGCGTTCCGGGCGAGCCAAGCACGGTGATGACCGCGGTCGACGGCCACCAGATGGCGCTGCACGGCAGGGCCGGGGCCGCGCTCGGCATCGCGGCGATAGGCTCCTTCATCGCCGGTACGCTCGGCACGCTCGGGCTCATGCTGCTGGCGCCGCCGCTCGCGCGCGCCGCGCTGGCGTTCGGGCCGCCGGAATATTTCGCCCTCGTCCTACTGGGGCTCACGGCGCTCGCCGCGGTCGGCGGCTCGGTGCTCAAGGGGCTCACCGCCGGCACCGGCGGACTGTTGCTCGGCACCATCGGCATCGACCCGCAGGTCGGCGTGCCGCGCTTCGACTTCGGGCGCGTGTGGCTGCTCGACGGCGTCGAGTTCATCGTCTTGACCGTGGCGCTGTTCGGCGTCGGCGAGGTGTTGGCCAGCTGCCGCGCCGGCGCGGTCAAGCCGATCCTCAACGTCGGGAGGCTGCTGCCATCGCGCGCCGATTGGCGTGCCAGCCGGATGCCGATCCTGCGCGGCGGGGCGATCGGTTTCGTGATAGGGGTGCTGCCGGCGACTGGCGCGACGCTCGCCTCGTTTGTTGCCTACATCGTGGAGAGAAAGCTGGCACGCGATCCCTCGCGCTTCGGCAAGGGTGCGATCGAAGGTGTCGCCGCTCCCGAGGCGTCGAACAATGCCGCCGCGGCCGGCGCCATGGTGCCGATGTTCGCGCTTGGCGTCCCGGGCTCGAACACCACCGCGGTCATGCTTGGCGCGCTCATCATGTTCGGGCTGCGGCCGGGTCCGGAACTGTTCAGCAACAACGCCGCCCTAGTTTGGACGGTGATCGCCAGCATGTATGTCGGCAATCTGCTCCTGCTGATCATGAACCTGCCGCTCGCGGGACTGTTCGCGCAGCTCCTGCGCATCCCGTACCGCTGGCTCTATCCCCCGATCCTCGTGCTCTGCATCGCCGGCGTTTACTCGCAGTCGAACAGCATCGAGGACTGCTGGCTGCTCATCGCCTTCGGCGCGCTCGGTTGGCTGATGAAGCGCTACGACTGGCCGGCAGCGCCGATGGTTCTGGGCTTGGTACTCGGCCCTCTGTTCGAGACGGCGCTTCGCCAGTCGCTCACGCTCTCGCACGGCAGTGGCTGGATCTTTTTCACCCGCCCGATCTCCGCCGTGCTCGTCGCTGCCGCGATCGCCGCGGTGCTGGCACCGGGGACGATCGCGGTGCTCGCGCGCCGGGGGAGGTAGCGAGCGCATAGCAGCATTGCGTGTGGGCGCGCCGGCGGCGCGCAAAACGGAGGCGCCGCAAGGCCAGCCGTGCAATCGGCGACGGCGTCACGCCTTCGGATAGAGATTGACCACCGCGGTGGCGTCGAGCTCGCTGTGGCCGCCGGCGACCAGGAGCCGATAGAGGGTGAGCGCCTGCGAGGCCATCGGCATCGCGAGATGTCGCGCGCGCGCCGCCGCGTTGAGCATTTCCAGATCCTTGAGCACCTGCCGCGCGTAGCCGCGCGGCGCAAAATCCTCGGCGATCATGCGCGCAAAGGCGATCGGCAGCAGGTTCGACCCGGCATGGCCGCCGGCAAGCGCCTGACGGAATCTTGCGAGCGTCGACGCCGTGCGCCTGCGCGAGGCGGAGCGCCTCGGCCAGAACGCAGAAGTTGGTGAGCACCAGCGTCTGGTTGACGAGCTTGGTTGCCTGACCCGTGCCGACTGCCCCCATATGGGTGAGCTTGCCGAGATGGTTCATTGTCGGCGCAATCGTCGCGATCGCGGCATCGGGGCCGCCGGCCATGATCGCGAGCGTGCCGCTTGCGGCCGCCTCCGGGCCGCCGGATACCGGCGCATCGACGAACGCAGCACCGCGCGCGGCGAGCGCCGCCGCGATCCGTGCCGTTGCCGAAAGCTCGGTGGTCGAATGGTCGACGACGACCTTGCCGGCGAGGTTTTGATGCGCAACCACCCCGCGCGACCCGAGCGTTGCGTCCTCGACCGCGTGCGTGTCGATGACCGAGATGAGGACGACGTCGGCGGCTGCAGCGACTTCGGCCGCGCTCGCGGCAGCCGTAACGCCTGCCTTGACGGCGGCCGCAACCTTTGCCGGATCGATGTCGAATCCGACCACGCGGTGGCCGGTCTCGATCAGCCGTCGCGTGAATCCCGTTCCCATCAGGCCGAGCCCGATGAATCCGATCGCAGCGGTCATAGTCCTGTCCTCCGTTCTGCCCCGCGAGGGAGGTTGGGAAGCGAGCGGTCCGCTCTTGCCCCACTTTGCCCGCCGCCACAACGTCCGACATACATTGCAATCTCGCCGCCACTGATGACAGACTGCCGCGCAAGGGGCCGGCGGCACCTTCGCGCGGCCGTTTTGCAGGAGTTCCGATATGCTGCACCGTATCTTGCTTGGACTCGGGCTCGGCGCCGCGGTTGCGCTCGGCGCGCAGGCGCAGGATCTGCCGAAGACGCAGGTCAAGGTGATCGGATTGAACAGTCCGACGCCGGTCTCGATCCACGACGAGCTGCCGTTCTGGCGCAAAACCATTCCGGAAGCGTCGAAGGGCGCGATCACGGCCGACATCACGCCGCTCGACCAGATGGGCATCGACGACAAGACCATGCTACGGCTGTTGAAGCTCGGCGTCATGGACTTCGCCGCCATGGACATCTCCAAGATGGCCGGCGACGACCCGCGCTTCGAGGCCTGCGACCTGGCCGGCCTGACGCTCGATGCCGACAAGGCGCGCATGGCCTGCGACGCCTACCGCGGCGTGATCGACCGGCAGATGCAGAAGAACTGGAACGCCAAGTTTCTCGCCTTCGGCGGCAATACTCCGCAGGTGTTTTGGTGCCGCGAGGTGATCAGCGGGCTCGACGGCCTCAAGGGCAAGAAGATCCGCGTGTTCAACAACACCATGCGCGATTTCCTCGGCGGCGTCGGCGCGACCGTGGTGAGCATGGCGTTCGCCGAAGTGGTGCCGGCGCTCAGCCAGGGCGTGGTCGATTGCGGCGTCACCGGGAGCCTGTCGGGCAACACCGCCGGCTGGAACGAGGTGACCAAGTCGATCTACCCGATGTCGCTTGGCTGGAGCATCAACGTGCTCGCCGTCAATCTTTCCACCTGGAACCGGCTCGACCCCAAGGTGCAGAAATTCCTGCTCGACCAGTTCAAGGCCTACGAGGACAAGATGTGGGCGACGATCAAGACCACGACCGCCGAGGCCGAGAATTGCAATACCGGCAAGCAGCCTTGCACCATGGGCAAGCTCGCCAAGTCGACGATCGTGGCGGTCAAGCCCGAGGAAGCGGAGACGCACAAGAAGCTGGTCGAAGGCGCGGTTCTCGCCGGCTGGGCCAAGCGCTGCGGGGCCGAATGCGCGCGGGAATGGAACGACACCGTCGGCAAGGCGCTCGGCCTCAAGGCGCCGACGCCGTAGCGCCGCGTGCCTCTGTGCGCCTGCGAGGGTGAATCCGCGCGAGCGGAGTAGGGTGAAGGGGCACGCGGATACGACAATGGCGCGCCTGCACCGGATAGCGCACGGTGTCTCGCGCGTCGGCGCGATCGCCGGCGGCGCGCTGCTGATGCTGGCGGCGATCGTCATCTGCGTCGACGTCACTATGCGCTACGCGTTGGCGCGCACGCTCGGCGGCGCCGACGAGCTCTCCGGCTATGCGCTCGCCATCGCGAGCGCATGGGGTTTCTCGAGCGCCCTGTTGTCGCGCTCGCACATCCGCATCGACACCGTGTATGTCCGCGTAGGCAGCCGCGTACGCGCGACCCTCGACCTGGTGAGCCTCGCCTGCTTCGCGCTGTTCATCGCGCTCGTCGCCTGGCACGGCTGGGGCGTGCTGCAGCAGTCGTGGGTCTCCGGCTCACGCTCCATGAACGAGCTCGAGACGCCGCTGGTGATTCCGCAGGCGCTGTGGGTCGCGGGACTCGTGTTCTTCGTCGCGGTCGCGCTGCTGCTGTTGGTGCGCGCGCTTCCGCTCTACCTGGCGGGCGATCTGCGGACGCTGTTCGAGTTGATCGGCTCGAAATCGGCGGTGGCGGAAGCCGAGGAGGAGATCCGCGCGATCGAGCATGCGATCGAGGGCGAGCGCAGGCCATGACGGTCGCGGTCTCGCTCATCGTGCTGCTTGCCGTGCTTGGCAGCTCGATCGCGGTCGCCGCCGGCATGGGGATCACCGGGCTGATCCTCAACCAGCTCTACTCGCCGCTGCCGCTCACCCGGGTAATGGGCGAGCTCGCCTGGGCGACGACCAACAACTTCATTCTCACCGCCATCCCGTTCTACATCATGTTCGGCGAAATCCTGCTGCGCAGCGGCATCGCCGAGCGCATGTACAGCGCGTTGATCCAGTGGCTGTCGTGGCTGCCGGGCGGCTTGATGCACTCCAACATCGGCTCCTGTGCGCTGTTCGGCTCGGTATCGGGGTCGAGCGTCGCGACCGCGGCGACGATCGGCGTCGTCGCCATGGGCGAGATTGACAAGCACAAGTACAATGAGCGGCTGTTCCTGGGCACGCTCGCCGCCGGCGGAACGCTCGGCATCCTGATTCCGCCCTCGATCAACATGATCATCTACGGGGTGATGACCGACACTTCGGTGCCGAAACTTTATCTCGCCGGGTTCATCCCGGGCTTTATCCTCACCGTGCTGTTCAGCCTCACCGTGCTGATCGCCTGCCTGTGGCGGCCGCATTGGGGCGGACAGAAAGTGCCGACCAATTGGGAGGCGCGCATCCGGCTGTTGCCGGATCTACTGCCGCCGCTCGTGCTGCTGATGGTCGTGGTCGGCGCGATCTTCTTCGGCATCGCGACCGCGACCGAGTCCGCGGCGGTTGGCATCGTCGGCGCACTGGCGATCACGGCCTCGCGACGGCGCCTCACGCTCGCCATGCTGATCGAGGTCTGCGAGGCGACCGTGCGCACGACCGCGATGGTGGTGGCGATCCTGGTGGGCGCCTTCTTCCTCAACATCGTCATCCAGACGATCGGGCTCACCCAGCAGCTCAGCCGGCTGATCACCGCCTATCAACTCACGCCGGTGCAGGTGCTCACCGCGGTGATCGTGCTCTACCTCGTGCTCGGTACCTTCATGGAGGAATTGTCGATGATGATCTCGACGATTCCCATTACCACGCCGCTGATCCTGCAGGCCGGCTACGATCCGGTCTGGTATGGCATTTTGATCGTGCTCCTGATCCAGACCGCGATGGTGACCCCGCCGTTCGGCATCAACCTGTTCGTGATTCAGGGCATCCGCGGCCGCGGTCGGTTGTCCGACGTCGAGTGGGGGGCGGCGCCGTTCGTGATCGCGCTCCTGCTGATGGTTGGACTGATCTGCGCGTTTCCCGACATCGCAATGTGGCTGCCGCGCGCGGTCGGGTAGGCCCGATATGCGTGCGCAAAAGCGCCGCGTCGGCGGCGCGTGCGCGGGGAGTGCGTTGGGTCTACAAATCGATCACGATATTGCCGCCGGGATCGAGCGCGGCGCGCGCTCCCGGTGGGACCAGGCAGGTCGCGTCGTATTCTTCGACAATCAGCGGGCCCGTGCGCGCGGTTGCGAGATCGCCGCGGCGCAGAACGGGCGTCTCGATCCAGCCAGCTTCGCTGCCGAAATAAGCGCGCCGCGGGGCACCGGCCGCGAGCTCGGGCCGGGTCGATGCAACCTTATCCGGCACGCCGCCTCCCGTCCGCAATCCGGAGCCGACCACCTGGATCGCGACCAGCTCGACCGGCTCCTCGGGACCGGCGCGATGGCCGTACGTGCGCTCGTGCTCGGCCCCGAACGCCTCTTCGAGGTGCGCGACCATGTTGCCGTCGACCGGGCCGTCCGGCACCGGCACCGTAAGCTCGTAGGTCTGGCCCTTGTAGTGTAGCGCCGCCGAGCGCTTGAGCCGCGCGCTCGCGCCCGAAAAACCCTCGGCCGCAAGCTGCGCAGATGCCTGCTCGGCCAGCGCGTCCCAGGCATCCTCGATCTCGATGAGGTCGGCGCCGCGCAACAGGCGGCGGAACGTGCGCGCATAGTGGTGCTCGACATCGGCATAGAGCAGGCCGAACGAGGAGAACAAGCCGGCCGATGGCGGCACCACGATGCGGCCGATGCCGAGCGCCGCCGCCATGCCGGCCGCGAACAGCGGGCCGTTGCCGCCGAAGGCAAACAGCGCGAACTCGCGCGGATCGCGTCCGCGTTCGGTCGATACCGCCTTGATGGCACGGATCATGTTGGAGGCGGCGATCTGGTGCGCGCCGTAGGCGGCGCGCTCGATCGCCATGCCGAGCGGCTTGGCGATGGCGTCGGTAAAGAGCGCCCGGGCCTTCTCGGCATTGAGCCGCAACGCGCCGCCGACCAGGTGGCCCGGGTTGAGGTAGCCAAGCAGGACGTTGGCGTCAGTGACGGTCGGCACCGTCGCCGCCAAGGTCGTAGCAGACCGGCCCGGGCGCGGCGCCCGCGCTCTGCGGTCCGATCTGCAGCGCGCCGCCGGCGTCGATCCAGACGTGCGAGCCGCCACCGGCGCCGACCTCGGCGAGGTCGATCGCCGGCACTTTGAGGGTGTAGCCAGCGCCGGTGAGCAGGCGCGAGCCGACCATGATGCCGGCGCCGACCGCGTATTCGTGCGCGCGCGTGACCTCGCCGTCCTCCACCATCGCGGCTTTGGCAGTGGTGCCGCCCATGTCGAAGGTGATGATCTTGGGCAGTCCCTTGGCGCGCGCCAGCGCCTGCGCGCCGACGACGCCGCCGGCCGGGCCGGACTCGATGATGTTCATCGGCCGCTCGGCCGCGGCCTTGTCGGTCGTGAGCCCGCCGTTCGATTGCATCAGCAGCAGACGCGCCGGGATGCCGGCCTGGTCGAGGCCGGCGCGCATCGCGCGCAGGTAGGTCGCGACGATCGGCATCACATAGGCGTTGATGACGGTGGTCGAGGTGCGCTCGTACTCCTTGATCTCGGGCAGCACCTCGCAGGAGACGCTCAAGGGCAGGGCCGGCGCCCGCCGTGCGGCGATCTCCTTGATCGCCAGCTCGTGCGTCGGATTGGCGAACGAATTGATCAGGCAGACTGCGATCGCCTCGACGCCTTCGACCAGCAGGGCCTCCACCGCGCGCGCCGCGTCGGTCGGATCGAGCGCCTGCTCGATCCGGCCCTTGTGGTCGACGCGCTCGGTCACGGTCTTGCGCAGATAGCGCTCGACCAGCGGCGGCGGCTTGACCCAGGCGAGGTCGTAGAGTCGAGGCATGCGCAGCGTGCGGATCTCCAGGACGTCGCGGAAGCCCTCGGTGGTGATCAGGCCGACCCGCGCGCCCTTGTGCTCCAGAATGGCGTTGGAAGCGACGGTGGTGCCGTGACGGATCTCCTCGATTGCCGCGCCGTTCAGCGGCGGCTTCGCGGAACACCTCGGCGAGCCCGTCGACGATCGCCTGCGCGTAGTTCTCGACGCTCGACGACACTTTCTTGGTGTGGATGGTGCCGTCGGAGCCGAGCAGCACGATGTCGGTGAAGGTGCCGCCGATGTCGACTCCGACGCGATAGGTTATGGGCATTGCACCGTCCATGAACTTGCAGCGCGCGCAAAGCGCCGGCATAGCGGCGCGCGCGCACGATCGGCGACGAGAGTGTGGGTGCGCGCCCCGCGCGCTTCGCGCGCCTTTGCGCCCCTGGCCGGCGACGTCATCGGGATCATTCCGCTGCGCGCCGCATGGGCAGCGGATCATCCCGCTGCACCTTCGGAGGCTCGCGCCAGCCGCGCGCCGCCCGGATTGCCGTGCGCCGCGCGTCCGTGGATGCTGGGTCCACGGTCCGCGTGCGGGTGTCGATGACGACGCCGTAGTCGGCCTCCGCCTTGGCCGGCGACAGCAGCTCGTTGCGCACGTCGCGCAGCACGGCGGCTGGATCGCGCTCGAGCGGATCGCCCCAGCCGCCGGCGCCGGCCAGCACGTGGCGGAATACGTCACCGCGGCGGATCGTCATCGTGAGCTTCGACGGCAGCAGTCGGTTCTCGGCCGCCGGGTTGAGATAGTTCTCGGACGGCGCACCTGGGCTGCCGCCGTAGAGGCCGAACGGGCGATGGTCGCGGCGGTCGGAGCGCACCTGCAGCACGCCCTCGTGCTCGAGGAAGCGGTAGTCGCGCCGGAACGGGACGCCGCCGCGGAACTTGCCGGCGCCGGCCTTGTCGGGCACGAACTCGTAGGCCGTGAGCTCGATCGGATGTTCGGCCTCGGTCACCTCGATCGAGTGCGAGGCCATATTGGCGAACATGTGCGAGTTGCCGTCGAGGCCGTCGGCGTAAGGCCGCGCTCCCCAGGCGCCGCAGGTAAAATCGACGTAGATGAACGGCTTGCGGTCCTGGTCGTACCCGCCGATCGAAATGCCGGTATTGCCGCCGTCGCCGGCAGCCTTGACCCTGTCGGGCAGCATCATCGCCAGCGCACCGAACATGCAGTCGGTCATGCGAAAGCCGGTCAAGCCACGCGCCGCGCAGGCCGCCGGGAGCACACCGTTGCCGACCGTGCCGGGCGGGCAGATCACCTCGATGGCGCGGAACACGCCTTCGTTGTTGGGGATGCCGGGCGGAAGCACCGAGCGCACCGCCGTGTAGGACGCCGCTTTGGTGAACGAGAGGGTGTTGTTGATCGCGCCCTTCACTTGCGGATGGGTACCGGTCCAGTCCACCACCATGTGCTCGCCGCGCTTGCGGATGGTGACGAACAGACGGATCGGCACCCCGTAGTCGACGCCGTCGTCATCGATGAAGTCCTCGAAACTCCACTCGCCATCGGGCAGCTCGCGCAGCGCTGCGCGCGTCATCCGCTCGGCATAGTCGATCACCTCGCGCATATAGGCCTTGGTCTCCGCCACCCCATGCCTGGCGACCAGATCGGCGAATGCCTCGTCGGCGATGTGGCAGGCGGCAAGCTGCGCCCGCAGGTCGCCGAACACCTGCACCGGCACGCGCACGTTCTTCTCGATGAAGGTCATGATCGTCTTGTTGAGGCGGCCCGCCTCATAGAGCTTCATCGGCGCGATACGCAGGCCCTCGGCGTAGATCTCGGTCGAGTCGGAGGCGTTCGATCCCGCCACTCGCCCGCCGACGTCGGTGTGGTGGCAGACCGTGCAGGCGAACGCCAGGCGCTCGCCGCCGTGGAACAGCGGCTTGAAAATGAAGATGTCGGGCAGGTGCATGCCGCCGTCGAACGGGTCGTTCATGATGAAGACATCGCCCTCCGCGATGTCGTCGCGGAAGTGGCGCATGATCGCTTCCATCGCGGTCGGCACCGAGCCGAGATGGCCGGGGAGCGTGAGGCCTTGCGCGGCAAGCTTGCCGTCGCCATCGGCAAAGCCGGTCGAGTAGTCCATATTGTCCTTGAGCACGCCCGAATAGGTGGTTCGGAAGACGGTCAGCGCCATCTCGTCGGCGATCGAGAAGATGGCGTTCTTGAACAGTTCAAGCGAGATCGGATCGATCATGCGTTCCAACCGGTTTCGTCGTCGTGGTCGGGCTGATCCCGGCCATCCACGTCTGGCTTTCTGCGAGCCGACAGAGCAAGAGTGGATGCCCGGCGCAAGCGTGCGCAAGGCCGAGCATGACGGAGTGATGCCACCATATAACCCGGAACCGCCGCCATGAGCCACCGCGTCCGCCTCGGCATGCTGACCCCGTCGTCCAACACCGTGCTGGAGCCGGTGACCTCGGCGATGCTGGCCGGGCTAGCGGAGGTGTCGGCGCATTTCGGCCGCTTCAAGGTCACCGAGATCGCGCTTTCGGTTGCATCGCTGGCCCAATTCGACGACAGCGAGATTCTGCGCGCCGCCGACCTGCTCGCGCACGCCAGGGTCGACGTCATCGCCTGGAACGGCACCGCCGCCAGTTGGCTCGGCTTCGAGCGCGACGAAGCGCTCGCCGGAAGGATCACGGCGGCGACTGACATCGAGGCGGTGACCACGACGCTGGCGTTCCGCGAACTGCTCGGGCGCACGGGCGTGGACCGTATCGGCTTGGTCACGCCCTATACGGCCGAGGTGCAGGCCAAGATCGTCGCCAACTGGGGCGCGGCGGGGCTGCGCTGTGAGGCCGAGCGCCACCTCGGCATCACCGACAACTTCGCTTTCGGCGAGATCGCCGAGGAGGAGATCGAACGCATGATCAGGGAGGTCGTACGCGAAGGCGCCGATGCGGTCGCGATCGTGTGCACCAATATGCGGGGCGCCGCGGTTGCGGCCCGGCTCGAGCGCGAGCTCGGCATTCCGGTCTACGATTCGGTGGCGGTAACGCTCGCGAAATGCCTGGGCGTCGCGGGGGTGAACCCGGCGCGCGTGACGGGCTGGGGCGGCGTGTTCCGGGCGTAGAGCGGCAGGGAAATCGGCGACGGCTGGGCCGCGAACGATTCCGGATTGGCTGCCGCTCAATCCGCGCCGCGCGGCCTCGATGCGCGTTCGGCACCGTCGGGCGGAAAGCGAACGGTGGCGCAAGTACCGGACGCGTTCGGGCCGGGCCCGATCTCCAGGGAGCCGCGGAGCTGCGATGCCATCGCTCGCACCAGGCGTTGGCCGAGCCCGCTCGCGGCCTCAGTTCCCGCGACCATTCCGACGCCATCGTCGCTGACGCTCAGGCAGTACACCTGCGGCTCGCGCTCGAATGTCACCCTGACCCTGCCCGCCCGTTGATCGGGAAACGCGTACTTCAGGGTGTTGGTGAGAAGCTCATTGATGATCAGGCCAATCGGCACGGCGCGCTCCTGGCTGATGAGATGGCTTTCAGCGTGGACTTCGAGCGCGATCGGCCGCAGCTCGATCGCGGTGCGCAGATCGTCGCACAGCGCCGAGATGAACTCGCGTGTATCGACGACCGCGGAAGTGTTCGAGCGCTGCAGCCGCTCGTGCAGCCGGCCGAGCACCAGCACGCGATCGGCGGTCACGCCGAGCGCGGAGCTGGCGGCGCTGTCCTGCATCGAGCGTTGCTGAAAGCGCAGCAGCGTCGAGAGCATGGTCAGCTCGTTTTTGAAGCGGTGCGATGCTTCCTGCAGCAGGAGGTCCTTGTCGCCCTCGGAGGCGACGAGCATCTCGTTGGCATCGGCAAGATCGCGTGCCACCCGATGCAGCGCCTCCAGGATCGCGGCGCTGACGAGGCCGATCGCGACGAAAACCGAAATTCCGGCGATGTCTTCCGAGCGCACTACGTTGAAGCTTCCGGTCGGCTCGATCAGGAACCACTTCGCCAGCGCCGCGCTGAGCACGACTGAAAACATCCCAGCGCCGTGGTCGAACAGCGCCGAGCACAAGATGATCGCCAGGAAGAACAACAGAAACGGCGAGCCGGGAAACCAGGCATCCAAGGCGAGCCGGAAAGCAAGCGTGCCGACCACGATCGCAACCGTGGCGGCATAGCGGATCCAGGTCGGCCATGCGCGCGTCAGGAAGGTGTATTTGAACAGGAACAGCGTCCAGGATCGCGGCTTCCCCGGCTCGCGACGATCGAGGGCCCGCAGAGAGGGTCGCAGCACCATCTACCTCCGATTCGCCCCGCTGCGTTGAGCCGACAGATCCACCTTGCAATCGCTCTGCCGTCATTCGGTTCCCGGTTCGGGGGCGAGCGTCGGCGAACTTTTTCGCCCGCGCTGGATTGATCCTGTCACGCGCCATGCGGTGGCGGAGCGCGCCGCATCGAGAGCGAGGCGATGCAGATTGCCCGTCAGGTCTCTCCTCGCGGCTTGCTCTCGCACTGCACGAGCCTGCCACCAACTTAGGCCCTTCGGTCGCGCAGTTGAATGGCGGCCCGCTAAGGCGCCGTCGCGATCGGCGGGATGGCCCGGTCGGTCTCGGCCTTGATCACGGCGTAGCATTCGCACGCGCAGTCCTCGAGCGCCGCGCGGTCGCGGATGGTGATGCGGCCGCGCGAGATACTCGATCATACCGGCCTGCTGCAACGCATGCGCGCTCAAGGTCACCGACGTTCGCTGCACGCCGAGCATGTGGGCCAGGAACTCATGAGTGAGCTCGATGATGGGGCTTTCGACCGTGTCCTGCGCCTGCAGCATCGCACCGGCAGAGCCTGGCCTCGACGCCATGGAGGGCGTGGCAGGCGGCGCTCTGCTGCGCCTGCAGCAGGATCAGGCCTTCGAAGCGGTCGATCAGGCCGCGCAGTTCGGCCCGCTCGTGATAGGCCTGCGAGAACGCCGTGCCACTCATTTCAGCCGCCAGGCCCGCAATCTGCATGATGGCCTGGCCATAGGATTCCGACGCGTCGTTGGCGACCGATGCTCCGACCGCGCCTTCGCGTCCGGTCACGGCGGTCTCGATCGCTTCGCCGCTGCGCATGACCATGAGCAACGACACCATTCCGCTCGCGGGGAAGTACACACGTTCGATCGGCGCGCGCGGCTGGTGCAGGACCGTGCCGCGCCTGAGCTCGACCTTGCGCAAGTGGGGCTGCAACGAGGCAAGCTCGTCCGGCGGCAAGCTGGCGAGCAAACAATTCCCCCTTACAATCGTTTGCACCAACGGCGTCGTTCCCAGTCGAAATCGATGGCGGCGCGACGGGCGATATAGGTGCCTGCCCGCCGAGACGCACCGCCTGTCACAGACCCGTGCTCTCCGCACCAAATCATTGGATGTCTATGTGAGGTACCCGACAGACGGTTGCGTATTCGGGACGCAGTATGGGGTTGCCGGCAAGGGCCACTGCGGTTGAGCGGCATGGGGAGGACCACCATGGGCGCCAGTGCCAGACCAAACCCGCCCTTCGAGCTGTTCGACCCCGAGACTGCGGCCGTGATGGGGCTGGCATTCGACACCGCACGGCAAGTGCTGTTGGTCACGGGAAGCGAACTGGTGTCATCGTTCCGCGCCGAGGAGACCCGCGAGGTGCTCGCGCTGCGCATCATCACCTTGGCGCAGCTTGGCGAGCGCGACGTCTTTCGCCTGCATGACGATGCGATTGCGCATGTGCGTCGCCTTGCCGATGAGGAGCGCCGGAACGCCGCGAGGGCGCAGCGGCGCCCATCATCCCGAGAACTGGGCCGCGGCGCGGGCTGAGCATGTTGGGAAGGGGGTGGGTAGCTTGCCGTTGCAATCGCGCGCCACTTTCGGCGCGTTCGATCCCGAGACGATCCGAATCCTGAGCACAGCCTTCGAGGACGCCTGGCAGTCGCTCGGCGGCGATCGCGTCGTCCTCGGGCCAACACACCGACGCGATGCGCGATGCGCTCG
Source organism: uncultured Alphaproteobacteria bacterium (assembly GCA_963788095.1). GTDB lineage: Bacteria > Pseudomonadota > Alphaproteobacteria > Rhizobiales > Xanthobacteraceae > CAVTXS01. Next base: position 86,898 of record CAWBFP010000048.1, read on the forward strand.
CAAGATCCATCATCGACGTCGCGGCCGGCGGCGAGCGCGACAGGTGCCGCTTGCGGGACGAGGCATTGGCGCGCCTGGCGCGCGCTCCTCGGTGACTCGTCACGCCATCGAGCAACGCACTGACGTGGCCCGCACAGGTTCCGGCCTGCGACGGTGAAAATTGCTCACCATCGGCTCGATCGCTTGTAACAGCCAAGCCGGCGGCGTAGCCGCGGAACGAAGCGGACAGCAGCGCGGAGCGGGGTCGGGCGCCTCGGGAAGATTACGCCCGACCCCGCCCGGCACCGCAGACTGAGCCTCGGTCGCGATTCGACACTCGGGTCCGCGGGACGCAGCAGCCTCAATCGCCTTTCTAAGATCGAGCCTCAAGCTGAAATCGCACCGCTAACTATTTGAAACTATGTCGGGAAGCCGACATTGCGGCGCAACGCGGGTGGCCGCCCCAAAGCCAATTCTTTTCGCCCGGGCGGTGTCGCCCGCGCCAAAGCGTGAGGCCGCCCCGGTCGGGGCGGCCTCATCGGTAGTCGCGTTTGAGCCTAGTCGACATGATCATGTAAATCACGCGACGCGACGACGGCTCGACAAAGTACACGTTATCGTCGTGATAGACGTATCGATAGCGGCCGAGTTCCGGGCCCCAGTCACCCGGGACGGCAAGCAGCTCAACGTCGGCCGGCAGGGTCGCGCCCACGGCCATCCGCTCCTGGATTGTGATCGGTTTCACCTTCCGCTCGACCACGTATTTCTTGATCACGGTGCGCTGTTCGGGAGCAACGACGACGGTGCCGCTCGGCGCAACTCCGTCGTTACCGTCGCCTGCGCGAAGACTGGGCCTGTCAGGGCCAACGCGGCGACTCCGGCCAGAAGGATGCGCTTCATTGCTTTTGACTCCCATGATTGTTGCGGGTGTTGCGGCGCGATCCGCCGCTGTTCCTTAAACGTTTGATGGGCAGCGCCGTTCCGGCGCAGAAGCACCCGTGCAAGAGGGGATTCTGCTCCGCCTGTCTTGTTGCCGACGGGGCGCTCTGAGCGCCTCGGCGCTACGGAGCGCGATCGAACTCAACGTGAAGCACACGAGCATGATCGCTGCCAGGACCAGGCCGATCCGCCGTGACGTCTGTAGGTCTTCCACCGCCTGAACCCCCATATTGATCGCCGCTCCCCAGCGGCAAAGGAAGCGCCGACGTTTGTCGTTCCCTCTTCTTGCCGGTGCTTCGACACGGAAACGCACATCGCGAACACAAGTTTCCGGCCGGCGAAAACGATCAATGCTCGAACCAAAACGGACGAGCCCCGGCGGTGGCGCCGGGGCTCGTCGTTCCCTCCGAAGCGGCTCATCGCCCGGCGAGGGCGGCGGGACGTTGAACCGGACAGATGCCGCGAAAACGCAAGCGGTGCGGTTCGGTTCCGGAACCGGTCAGCTACTTTTGTTGGTCAAGGCGGGCTGGCAGTCGTCAAGTAGGCAGCCAAGGTTCCCTCGGCAATTGCTCGTCCAAATTGGTCGATCATTTGCTCGACTTCTTGCGCGGCACCTTCTTGCCCTTCCTTCGGGCTTCCGAAAGGCCGATCGCGATCGCCTGCTTGCGGCTTTTCACCTTGCCGCCTTTTCCGCCCTTGCCGCTCTTGAGCGTGCCCCGCTTGCGCTTGCGCATGGCGCCTTCGACGTCCTTCGACGCGCTCTTCGAATACTCTGCGTGCCATGTCGACCTCCTCTGCCACGCCGGCCGCGCTCGAAGTCGTAACGGGGCTCTTCAATCGTCATGACCGGTCGGCTGAAAAACGCGACACCGGTGGTTGGCGTTCCGGATAGTTCGGCGCTTTGTCGGCTAGCGAACACAGCTGCGTAAGCGCCCGCGCCCGCCTGGCAAACAGCAGCTAGCGATTTGAAGCGTGCGTGAATTTCGATGGTAGGCAGGAACCTTTCGTCCCTTGGGGCGGTTTTGCCTTTGGCTCGCCGCGCCGCGTGCGCATGACCAGCGAGTCGATGGAGGCAAAGATGAACGGCTTGATTTATCTCATCGGATTGATCGTCGTGATCATGGCGATCCTGTCCTTTTTCGGCCTGCGTTGATCGCACGCCACTGCGTATGGCGAGGAGGAAGCGGTCATGACGATTGACGATCCGCGCGCCGCTCTCAGCGACAGATCCGTCCTGTATGTGCAGTGGGGGCCGGTATTTGCCGGCGCGGTCGCGGCCGCGGCGCTCGCACTGGTGCTGCACAGTTTTGCCGGCGCAGTCGGAGTTTCGGTGAGCTCGACCGCGCCGACTTGGCGCGATGCCTCGACCGCGCTGGTATTGTTGTCGGGTCTCTATCTGATCCTGGTCGCGCTCGCGAGCTACGGCCTGGGAGGCTACGTTGCGGGTCGCGCGCGCGTGCCCCTCGGTAGCGGCACGCCGGACGAAGTCGAGTTTCGCGACGGCGCGCACGGGCTCCTGGTGTGGGCAATTGCCACCTTGCTGACCGGCTTGCTGGCATTCGGCGCCGTGCAGGCGCTGACCCGATTGGCCGCCCCGGCGGGGGGCCAAGCGGGAGCGTCGACCTCAGTTGGCAGTGAAAACCTCGTCGCCTACGACCTCGACCGGCTGTTCCGCAGCGACCGGCGACCGGCCGAAAGCGACGAACAGATCCGCGCGGAAGCCGGTCGCATCCTGCTCACGACGGCGGGTCATCGCGGGCTTGCCGCCGAGGACCGCGCCTATCTGGTGCGCCTGGTCGCGGGGCGCACCGGGCTCACTCCCGCCGATGCCGAGCGGCGCGTCGATGACGTGGTCGCGCGTGCGCGCGACAACATTCGGCGCGCCCGCCGCAGCGCCGTGATCCTCGGCTTCATGGCAGGCGCAGCCGCGCTCGTTGGCGCCGCGGCGGCGTGGTTCGCGGCGGCCATGGGCGGACGCCATCGCGATGGCGCGGTTGCCCCCTCGATGACGTGGAGCCTCAGTGGTCCGCGACCGACGCGGCCCTAATTCTATTCGGCGAATTGGGGCCGCGGCTCACCGTCAGACAATGCGTCGAACATAGGCGCGTCGGTTTTCCGATCAATTCGACCGAGCCCGCCGCCCGTACGGAACCGGGCGCAAAACTGCGGGTTCACTTGGCACCAGAAACGCCGCACTCGGGAGCGCGCCATGGCTAAGCAGAAGACGCTGCAAGACCTCTTCCACGACACTCTGAAGGACATCTACTTCGCCGAAAAAAAGATTCTCGCGGCCTTGCCGAAGATGGCCAAGGCCGCGCGGTCAGGTGAGCTGCAGGCCGCGTTCCAGAAGCACGAGGCCGAAACCGAACAGCAGGTCGAGCGCCTGGAACAGGTGTTCGAGCTCATCGGCGAGGCCGTGCGCGGAAAGACCTGCCCCGCAATCGTCGGCATCATCGAGGAGGGACAGGAGATCATGAAGGACTACAAGGGCACGCCGGCGCTCGATGCAGGGCTGTTGTCGGCCGCGCAGTCGGTCGAGCACTACGAGATTGCGCGCTATGGGACGCTCAAGACCTGGGCGGGCGAGCTCGGGCTCCAGCGCGCGGTCGAACTGCTCGACGAAACGCTTTCGGAGGAGAAGGCGACCGATGCTGCGCTGACCGAGCTGGCCGAGACTGCGGTCAATCAGCAGGCGGAAGCTGCCTGACAGCCGTTCCGACACAAGGGGCGTGCACAAAGCGCCGCCCTTGCGGCGGCGCTGGCATACTGGGAAGATTTGGAACGACGCACCGGGCTTTTTTCGCGCGCACCCTACGCGCTTTGCTCCTCGATCGTGAATAGCGTGAACTGCGACAACGGTGGGATGCGGTCGATGCCGCGCGGCGTCACGACGCCGACCACCAGTATCTCGACGATCGCCACCCCGGTATCTTTGCTGCGCGCCCTCGCGACCTCCTTGCCGCGAATGAACGCCACCCGCGCGATCCTGCACGAGGTGGCGTTGCTCTCGGCATTCACGGTGTGGATGGCCCGCTCGGCGTCGCCTTCGAGCACGGCCGCGTAGCGCGCGGTCTGTGCAGCGGTATCGCAGAGCACCCCGGTTCCGACGCCGAGCTCGTTTGCGCCCGCGGGAACGAAGCAGGACAAAGTGACAAACAGCGCCGATGGCACGCGCAGCTTGACGCCAAGCGTCATGGCAGCCTCCTGGACTGCCCCTCGATTGTCACGCGTGCCAACGTGCTCCCTTCGTGGCGACAACGCGGCAGCCGACTTGTGGTTCACTCGCCCCGACGAGCGGGTTTGCTTCTTTCACTCCTCGGATGACGCGAACGATCCCGGTTGCCAATCGAGTTTATCGGCAGGCAGGCGGGCACAGCCGTGACCGAGTTGCTTCTAGCGCAGGTTTCGGCTGAGCCGGTTATGAATGCTGGTCGCGGCAATCGCGGCGTGGCCGGTCGCGACCGCGAGCTGATGGAGGTCGCTCACGACGTCGCCCGCAGCATAGAGGCGTTGGATCGTCGTCTGTTGGTCGGTGTCGACTTTCAGGGTGCCTTCCTCGGTGCAATCCGCACCCAGCGCGACGGCGAGTTCCGAACGGACGTTGCATCCCATGGCCGGATAGAGCACATCCAAGTCGATCCGCCGGCCGCCCTCGAGCGTTACGGTCACGACGTCGTCCGTGCACTCGGCGCGGACCGGCTTGCCGGCTTGAACGACTCCGGCTTCCTGCAACCTTTGCCGCAGCTCGCTGACGGGTTCCTCGCCGGTTTCGAACAAGACGACGTCGCGGGAATAGGTCCGCAGGAACAGCGCCTTGGTGCCGGCTTCCGCAAGGCTGCCGACCACGCCGATGCGCCGGTCGATGGCCTCGAAGCCGTCGCAGATCGGGCAGTATCGCACCGCACCGCTCCAGACCGCCGCGTCGAGCCCATCGATCGGCAGATGCGAATCGACCAGCCCGGTTGCGAGCAGCATGGTGCGCGCGGACACCTCCTTGCCGTCCCAGCGAACGCGAAAGCTGTCCGAGGAGTTTTGCCGCAACGATGTAACGCGGCCGGACTCCAGCGCGGCACCGTACAGAAGCGCCTGCTCGCGCAGGCGTGTCAGCAGATCTGGCCCGGCGATTCCTTTGAATCCGGGATAGTTGTGGCTCGCCGGGATCAATGCCGCTCGACTTGCGCCGGAGTCGACGAGCAGCGCGGTCCGTCGATAGCGCGCAAGGTAAATTGCGGCGGTCAGCCCGGCAGGTCCGCCGCCGATGATCAGACAGTCCAACATGCGCTCATGCCCAGGCGGTTCGGACCTGAACTCCTGAGTGGGGATGATGTTCCAAGACGACACGGCGGTTGCGGTAGCGCGCGGCTTCCGACGTCCGCGCCGCGGCAGCCAATGCCGCGATTGCCGAGTTGAATATGGAGCAGGCGTAGTAGCTGGAATGACTGGAGCGCCAGGGTTCGGCGCGCTTTGTGTCGCCACGCCCGCTGATGGCGAACAGTGCCATGCGCCCGCGATCCAAGCCATGCTGTTGTCCGTCGATCGCTCGCGCGCCCTTGCCCCGTCCCCGGTCCGCCATGTCGTGATTCCCCCTTGGGCATGACAAACCGGTTGGCGCGCGCAAGTTCTTACTTGGCGTTCCCGACAGTGCGCCGCAGCGGAAAGCCTAGTCCTCTTCGGTAGAAAGCGGAGGCTCGACGTGTCCGCCCGGCGACGCCGCGCGTAGCGCGGCGGCGCAGCTGCGAAACATGCGCAGACGGCGGCGACGACGACGGTCGGGGTTCGGCGGCGCATATTGTCGCCGCGCTTGCGGGGCGCGGTCCGTCGGGGCCGAGGCGGCGCGGCCGAAAGATGCCGCTGTGGCGCGGCAATGACCAGAGCGGGTTTCCTGTCGGAGCGGTCATCTCTCACGCCCTCCGAGCTGTTCGCTTGCGTGGCTTCGTTCGACGCCGCGGCCGCGGCGTCTTGGCTGCGGAGCGTCGCGCCCGCGTCCTCTTGGCGGTTGATCGGCGCGCCGGCGACCGCCTCGGCGCCAGGGCGCGCAGCTCGCTGGCCCGCACCGCGCGGCGGTTTTTCTGCAGGTCGGAAACCATCATCCAGGTGATGCCGGCGGCAATCAGCATGCAGGCAATGGGATTGCTGCGCACTTGCTCACGCAGGGTGCGCAGGAACTGCGAGCCCGGCACCATCCCGGTTGGCGTCGCGCACCAGTCGCCCGACCACCTCCCCGGGCGAGACGCGAAAGCGCAGCTCGTCCAGGAGCCGGGCGAGACGCGGCGCGAGGCTTCCGCCTCATGTTCGAGGTCGCGCGACGCATCGCTCATTGCGGGCTGACCCCATATTTGACGGCCGCCGGCGTCCTGCTGCAGCTGCGCCAGCGTCTTGGCAGGCGCGAGGTTCTTGGCCTGCAGCCGGGTGACGCCGAACCATAGGATGCCGAGGCCCACGATCAGGGTCGCGCCGGCCACCACGAGGGTCGCGACGGCGACGCTCAATCCGGATGCCACCAGCGCCGCGACGCCGGCCTGCAGCAGCAGCAGCAGCGCCGCCATCACCAGGACTGCGCCCGCCACGATCAGCCCGACGCTCAAAGCCACCAGCGTCACTTTTTCGGAGAGCTCGGTACGGGCGAGCTGCATCTCCTTGTGGAGCAGATTGCTGAACTCCTTGACGACCTCGGCGAACAGATCCGCTATCCCTCGCTCGGCGGCGGGCGGGCCGCCTCGGACGTGATGCGTATCGGTTGGCGCGGCCATCTGGCGCCTCCTTTCCTGTCCGCCGTTGAAACGCCGTGGAGGTAACGAGTTCCCACCGGCGCCGGTTCCAGGACCCCTGCAGGGGGCCCATCCTGCGGCCGCCGGCGCGTCTTGCCCGCGGGGACCGAGGCCCGCGCGCCCCGCTCGACCGCGTCGCAGGAACTTCCGCCACCCGCGGCGCGTTCCCTCCGCGTTCTCATCCCGAACAGGAGGCCACATCCATGGAAGGACGAAGGGATTACACATCCAGCGCCGGGCAGACGCCGGGGGCATCCCGCAGCGATGCACAGGGCACGGTCAGCAGCCAGATCACCCTCGTCGCCGTTGAAGCCACAGGCAAGCTCCGGCTTCGGACAGTCGACGAGCGCGCCGTCGTTGTCGGGTCTGCGCCAACAGGCCGAGCAGACGAGGACCGAGGTCGGCGAGGCGCTCGACCGCGGCCGCGCCGGCATTGCCGAATCGGCATCCGCGGCGCGCGACAACCTGAGCGAAGACATGAGCAGGCTGCGCGACGATGTCGCGAGCCTGAAGGACACGCTGGCGCGGTTCGCCTCCCAAGCCGGCAGCGAGGCGAGCCAGACGCTTCGCCAGGTCGGCCAGACCGTCGCCACGCAGGTCGGGACCGCGGCGAGCGGCGTCGCCGAGGCCGGTTCCGAGCTCGCCGCTTCCGCCAAGGAGCAGGCAAAAACCGTCACCTCCGAGCTCGAAGCCATGGCGCGGCGCAATCCGCTCGGGGCGCTGGCGGGCGCACTGTTCGTCGGTGTCATCATCGGCATGATGTCGCGAGGCCGCGGCTGATGTTCGGCAGGCTTGTCGACCTCGTCCGCGGCGATGTCGATCGGCAGATCGCCTGGCTGAAAGCCGAGCTCGGGCGTCAGAGCCGGTACGCGGTGCTGACGCTCGTGTTCGCCGCCGCCGCGGCTCTGTGCGCGCTCGGCGCGATCGTAGTCGGCTGCATCGCGCTCTACTGGTGGCTGGCGATGCGCTACGGCCCCAACGTCGCGTTCGCCGTGCTCGGCGGCGGCTTTGCGCTGCTCGCGTTCATGCTGTTCGTGCTGGCGTTCGCACGGCACCGTCCGAAGTTGCGGCATCCTCCGACATTGCAGAGCGTCCGTCCCGCAACGCTCGTCAACACCGCCAAGCAAGCGGGCTACGCCGATGCGATCAGGGCCGGCGAGCAGGTCTCGAAGATCGCGAATGACACTCTGCGCCATGGATCGCGGCAGTCGCTGTTTGGAACGCTGGCGCTCGCGGCGGTGGTCGGCTTGATCGTCGGGCGGCGGTTGTAGCCGACGGGGTGGTTTGCGCATGTTTGGGCGCGCCGGTCGCGTCAGCCCCGGCGTGGCCGACGTTGTACGCGTGGGTAGCCCGCTCTACTGGGACACGCTCGAGCTCTCACTACGTCCGCCTGCAGCCGCACTCGGAACTTTCGATGCCTCCGAGGTGCGGCAGCCCGTCGGTAGGATCGAGCGCTTCGCGCAGATCGAGCGCCACGACATCGCTGGCGGGCAGCCGGCGCGCGGCTTGGTCGAGCGTGCGCACGACCGCGACGACCTCGTGCCCCTCGTTCTGCAGACGCGCCAGCACTGCCGACCCGATCAACCCGGTGGCTCCGGTCAGCAGGATGCGCAATCAGGAACCTCGCTGTTCCATCACCTCTCGCCGCGGGCAGGAAGGGGGATGGTCACCCGCCGGAGTAGCCGCCGATGATCGGCAGGATCTCGCCGGTGATGTAGCTCGAGCAGCTCGGCGCCGCGAGGAAGACGAAGGCGGGCGCGATCTCCTCCGGCTGGGCGGGGCGCTTCATCGGCGTATCGGCGCCGAACTTTGCCACCGCCTCGGCCGGCCGGTCTGCGGGATTGAGCGGCGTCCACACCGGGCCCGGCGCGACGGCGTTGACGCGGATGCCGCGCGGTACCAGGTGCGAGGCGAGCGAGCGCGTGAAGGCGTGGATGCCGCCCTTGGTCAGCGAATAATCGAGCAGGTGCTTGCTGCCGAGTAGGCCGGTGACCGACCCGGTCATCACGATCGCGCTGCCGGGCTTCATGTGCGGCACGGCCGCCTTGGCCATGTAGAAGTAGCCGTAGAGATTGGTCTTGATGGTGCGGTCGAAGTGCTCGTCGCTCAGGCCCTCGAACTCGCCGGCATGCTCCTGGAACGCCGCGTTGTTGACCAGGATGTCGAGGCCGCCGAGCTGGGTGACCGTGCGGGCGACGGCGTCGCGGCAGAACGCGGGATCGGCGACGTCCCCTGAAATCAGGATGCAGCGGCGGCCCTCGTTCTCGACCGCGCGCTTGGTCTCCTCGGCGTCCTCGTGCTCGTTGAGATAAGCGACCGCCACGTCGGCGCCCTCGCGGGCGTACAGAACCGCGACCGCGCGGCCGATTCGCGCAGGATGGTTCGGCGATGGTCCTCCATCGCGTGGACGCTGTCCATCATCGTCTGCAGGAGAGCCTCGCCGGTTTCGGTTTTATGGCCATCGGTTGCCATCTTGGCGATCCGGTCCCGCTGCTCATCGATCCGACGCCAGGCAGCGGCGATATCCTCGTCCGCTTTTCGCAGGTGCCTGCGCTCCTGTTCGTCGTCCATGCCTCGTAAACCTCGGCAGGGCTCGGGTGTTCCGCGAGCCGACACTGGCCGAATGCGTTTGCTCGGGGAACCGAACCGGTCTGGCTTCGGTTGTCGACCCGAAATCATACCTGCGGCCCCGGGCATCCGATGCGAGGTGAAGCCATGCCGGTCTGTGAAACGTGCGGCAACGACTATGACAAGGCTTTCCAGGTCGTCCGCGATGGGAAAGCGCACACGTTCGACAGCTTCGAATGCGCAATCCATGCCCTTGCCCCCAAATGCGAGGTTTGCGGCATCCGCATCGTGGGTCATGGACTCGAGAAGGACGGCAGATTCTTCTGCTGCGACCACTGCGCCGAACGCGCCGGCGTGTCGGGCTGCGCGATCGCGTCCATGCGTGAGCAAGTCGTAGCGGGCGCGAAGGGCGCAGTAATCAGATGGTCAGCAATCAGATAGCTTGCCTGTTACCTGCCTCTTCTGATTACTGACTACCGATCACTGATTACTGGCGCGGATAGATAATGATCGAAAGGTACCGCATCGGCGCCTCCACCAGCTCTTCCGGACCGTGACGCGCCGCGGCGTCGAAGAATAGCGCGTCGCCCGGTTCCATCAGGTAGCTGCGGTCGGCGTGTCGGTAGCGCACCTTGCCAGAGAGCATGTAGAGGAACTCGACACCGGCGTGGCGAAAGCCCGTGTAGGGCACGGCGTCGCGCTTGAGTGTGATCAGATAGGGCTCGACCGCGATTTCCCCCGCCAGCGAATGCCCGAGCAGATCGTACAAGTGGCCGGCTTTGGTGCCGCGACGCTCGATCCGAACGCCGCGACCGGCCTTGACGAACGAGCAGTCGCGGCGCTCCTCGGTTTCGGCGAACAGCCGGCTGATCGGAACGTTCAACGCCCGCGCAAGCGCATTCAGGGTCGCGAGCGAGGGCGAGATCGTGCCGTTCTCGATCTTCGAGAGCATCCCGGCTGAGATGTCGGCCGCCGCCCCGAGCTCCGCCACGGTGAGATCGAGCGATTTGCGCAGCCGTCGCACCTCGGCGCCGATGCCGGCTTCGAGCGAGCGCGCCTCGGCGGGGGCAAGCGACCCGGTGCGCAGATCGCCCGCATCGTCGCCCGCAGTGCGCTGTCGGTGCCGCGATTGTGCCGCGCGAGATTTGGACTGCGCGGTACTCCTGACCTTGCGCATCGGTGAGTTTCCTGAAGAGAAACAAAGTTTCCCAAGAGTTGACACGGGCGGGGCGGGCATGCAACAGAATTGATGATCCCCAATCGGGCGTGGCGACCGCATGTGCGGCATTGTCGGGCTGTTCCTGAAGGACCAAGCGCTTGCACCCGAGCTCGGGGGGCTGCTCGCCGGCATGCTGTCGACCCTGTGCGACCGCGGACCGGACTCCGCAGGTTTTGCGGTGTACGGCGCCGGACCCCCGGCAGCGTCAAGCTCACGTTGCGCGCGCCGGCGCGTTTCGATTTCGATGCGCTCATGCGCGCCTTGAGCGCGACGACTGGAGGCGCCTTGCGCCACGACCTGCACGACACTCACGCGGTCGTCACCTTGCCGGCTGCGCAGGAGGGAGCGACGCGCGCGGCATTGGCGCAAACACCCGACGTCAGCGTCGTCGGGGCCGGGCGGCGGATGGCGGTGTTCAAGGAAGTCGGCCGTCCCGACACGGTTGCGGCGCGGTTCGGACTGTCCACGATGACCGGTACACACGGCATTGGTCACACCCGCATGGCGACCGAAGTCGGCGGTGACGACCGACGGCTCGCACCCGTTCACCACCGGTCCCGATCAATGTCTGGTGCACAACGGCGCGCTGTCCAATCACAACGTGGTTCGCCGCGCCCTCATCCGTCAAGGCCTCGCGTTCCGGACCGAGAACGACTCGGAGGTCGCCGCCGGCTATTTGACGTGGCGGTTGCGCGAGGGCGCCTCGCTGCGAGGCCGCCATGCAGGCGTCGCTCGCCGCGCTCGACGGCTTCTACACCTTCGTCATCGGGACCGAATCCGGGTTCGGCGTGCTGCGCGATCCGATTGCCTGCAAGCCGGCCGTGATGGCGGAGACCGAGCGCTGGGTTGCGTTCGGCACCGAATACCGTGCGCTGGTCGATCTCCCCGGGGTCGACAGCGCGCGGGTGTGGGAGCCGGAGCCCGCGACCGTCTACCAATGGGAGCGGCATTGATGCCGACCGTCGATCTCGCGCGAACGCCGCTGCGCGAGCTCAACGCGGCGCTGCACCGTCTTGCGCCCGATACCAACGAGACGCATTGGCAGGTGCTCAATCCGCGCGGGGCGCATGCGGTGGCCGCCGGCATCGATGCGCCCGTCACGGTCGAGATCGCGGGCCACGTCGGCTACTACTGCGCCGGCATGAACAAGCACGCGACCGTTCGGTGCACGGCAGTGCCGGGCCGGGCGTCGCCGAGAACATGATGTCGGGCCGCGTGCATGTGCGGGGCGACGTGTCGCAAGGCGCCGGCGCCACCGGCTGCGGCGGCCTGCTGGTCGTCGACGGCAACGCCTCGGCCCGGTGCGGCATCTCGATGAAGGGCATCGACATCGTCGTCAAAGGCTCGGTCGGACACCTGTCCGCCTTCATGGCGCAGGCCGGCACGCTGGTGGTGCTCGGCGACGCCGGCGAGGCGCTCGGCAACTCGATCTACGAGGCGCATCTTTACGTGCGCGGCAGCGTGAAGAGCCTGGGCGCGGATTGCATCGAAAAGCCGCTGGGCGAGCACCACCGCGCGGAGCTCCGCCGGCTGCTCGACGGCCGCCGGCCTCGAGGGCGCACTGGATATCGGCAGCTTCCGCCGCTACGGTTCGGCGCGCCGCCTCTACCACTTCCACATCGACAATGCAGGGTCTTACTGATGAGCGGGCAGGACCGCTGGATCCACACCCCGCCGCGCAAGTCGGCGACCTTCCATGACCACGCGATCGCCGAGATCCGACGAGCGGCCGCGACCGGCATCTATGACATCCGCGGCGCCGGAGCCAAGCGAGCGCTGCCGCACTTCGACGACCTGCTGTTTCTCGGCGCCTCGATCAGCCGCTATCCGCTCGAAGGCTACCGCGAGAAGTGTGCGACCGACGTCACCGTTGGCGCGCGCTTTGCCAAGAAGCCGATCACGCTCAAGATTCCGATCACCATCGCCGGCATGAGCTTCGGCTCCTTGTCCGCGCAGGCCAAGGAGGCGCTCGGGCGCGGCGCCAGCGCGGTCGGCACCTCGACCACGACCGGCGACGGCGGGATGACCGAGGAGGAGCGTCAGCACTCGTCGATCTTGGTGTATCAGGTCCTGCCGTCGCGCTACGGCGTGAACCCCGATCACCTGCGCAAGGCCGATGCGATCGAGGTGGTGGTGGGGCAGGGGGCAAAGCCCGGCGGCGGTGGCATGCTGCTCGGGCAGAAGATCACCGCCCGGGTCGCTGCAATGCGCACGTTGCCGGAGGGCATCGACCAGCGCTCCGCCTGCCGTCATCCCGACTGGACCGGGCCGGACGATCTCGAGATCAAGATCCACGAGCTGCGCGAGATCACCGATGGGAGAAGCCGATCTATGTCAAGGTCGGCGCCTCGCGTCCCTATTACGACACGGCGCTGGCCGTGAAGGCCGGCGCCGACGCGGTCGTGATGGATGGGATGCAGGGCGGTACTGCCGCCACCCAGGACGTCTTCATCGAGCACGTCGGCATTCCGACGCTCGGCGCCGTGCGGCCGGCCGTGCAGGCGCTGCAGGATCTCGGGATGCACCGCAAGGTCCAACTCGTCGTCTCCGGCGGCATCCGCGGCGGCGCCGATGTGGCGAAATGCCTGGCGCTTGGCGCCGACGCGGTCTCGATCGGCACCGCCGCGCTGATCGCGCTCGGCGACAACGATCCCAATCTCGAGGAGGAGTACCGCGCGCTCGGCACCACCGCCGGTGCCTACGAAGACTGGCACGAGGGACGATCCGGCAGGGGTCACCGCACGACCCGGCGCTGGCGTCGCGGCTTGATCCCGTCGTGCCGACGCGAGTTCGCGAACTTTCTCGCGGTCATGACGCTGGAGACGCAAACGATCGCACGCGCTTGCGGCAAGTCGCCGTCCACAATCTCGAGCCGGAAGATCTGGTCGCGCTTACGGTCGAGGCCGCCGCCATGGCGCGCGTGCCGCTCGCCGGCACCGAGTGGATTCCGACGATCGTGATGTTGTTATTTTTTTGTGATGTAATATGGGCTACCATACCTCCGCCTGCTGATAGCTTAACATTCAACTTCGATGTCCTTAGTAATGTTTTGGAAGGATTCACTAATGGAGTTGGGATTATTCAGGGAAATCAGTTTTGATCTTTGCCTGAAACGTTCCTTCAGAAAGAAAAGTCAGGGGAATTGACAAATCCCGTGGTGTCCTATTGGTGATTGCTCCAATAAACCAGTCTTGGTTTTTCCTCGCGCGACGACAATAAATTCACCGACTTTTGCATCGACGACTTTTGTTTCATCCCATACGGTCGGTACCTGTTGATAAATTCAAATCCCGGCTGGCCTTCGTAAGCAGCCGGAAAATCACAGACCATTCCCAGGTAACTTTCAAGCACCACATACATAGCCAGCATATGACACCGGGTACTCATCATCAATGGCCTGGTATATTGTACTTTGAAAAGTGAGTCTGGGACAGCCCGAAAACCACCCAGGTGATAATCTGTGATCCGGCTAGCATTCTTGTAAAGGGAATATTGATATCGTGATCGGGCAAGACCAAGTTTATCCCATTTGTTGATTTCGTAATTAAGGGTTCCTTCCCTGGTAAATTCATTTGGATAGGTCCGATGCAATCCTGTAGGTTTATATGCGCCATGAAATTGAATATGCAAATGATGCTTAGCAGCTTTTTCCAACATTTCCGTTTGAATGTTCACCATTTCCTGGTCATCGCGATCCATAAAATCAACCATCATTCCGCTGAGTCCCCATCGTTCAAATTGGCAAATGCCGTATCAAGTTTCGGATACAATGCTGCCCAATGAACCCATACTCTAATGCCGACTCCCTTTGTTTTTGCATAATCACAGACCTCCTTCATATCAAGGCCGGGTACAGGTTTGGTTACATCGGCATTAGGACCCGGTTGAAAATTCTCTCCATCGTCAGTATACCATTGATGATTACCGTATTCAACGACAGAATGGTATTCTATTCCATTCCGCGCACAAAAATCAATATAGTATTGTTGGTTTCGAAATTATTTCCGGGTGCCAATTGTATCGGGAACGATGTTCCCATTCCACCAGGGGAAGGTTGTTTTGCCTGGCTTGATCCAGCTGACATCCTTAATCTTGTTGGGTTCATTCAGACTTGTAAAAATATTCGATTCGATCAGAGCTCCTATACGATCACTGATCATTAATACACGCCATGGACTTTTATGTGGTAATTTGCCGGCTACCTTTACTCCTGGTTTTGACGGTAGGGGAGAAAGCATGGTCCTGAGGATTCCACGTTCTCTCATAAGGTACATGCCAGCATAATCCAATAAGGCGGCTTCGGTTATTGCAACATATAGGCCTCCGGAAAATTCAAACAGAGTAGGAACGGCCATAAGCTTATTTTTGGCAAGCTGGTCCAACGGCATTTTAGTATAGACGCCTTCATGCGATGTAGTGTAACTTCCAAGGAACATGGTAAGTACAGCTGGGATTTCCTCTTATCGTAAATGAAGTACTTTCTTGCCGCAGTTCGAAGTTGGTGTGACCTGGTATTTTGACGAATTCGTAACGGAAAGCAATTCCATCGTTAAAAGCCCTGACAATGAAATTTACGCGAATGTCGTTTTCCGTTTGTTCAAGGGGAATAATAACTTCATTGAAACGCTCTTTGACCGATTTGACCTTACCCACCACCAAGTCGTAGGTCTCTTCACCTTGTCGCCGCACCGGTTTGCCCATTTTTAATTGGTCATTGAAAGAACCCTGTGTAAAAGTCAATCCAATGGCTGATTGATCGACTATGATGTTCTGCTTATAGGCAATGCTGTAAATAGCTATTCCTTCAAATAACTGGAATTGAAACTGCAGGTTTTTGTCAGGCGAAGCAAGAGCAATTGTACGCTTGAAAGCATGAACCTTCAGTGTGGACAGCAAGATGATAAAAGCCCAGGCGATCGGGATGCGCATAAAAAATCGGATATCCGAAGAGTCCTTTAATATACATCATTATAGCAATTCCACCTCTACGGGGGTATGATTCATTTGTTCCGGTTATATCATTCATAAACCGCCTATATCGCGGAATCAGTTCTTAGGATGAACAGTATATGTTTGAACGCATTTAGGGCTAATTTACAGCCCATTAAAAAAAGTGAAAATGAAATCACTCAGCATAATTTGGTCAATAGCCTTAGCGATAGTTTTTGTTGCGCATACGTCGAAATCACAGGATATCAAATCAGCGGACCTTGAAGGAAGGTGGGACCTGGTCATTTCAATGAATGGCAAAGATCGCCCGTCCTGGCTGGAAGTGCGTCACTCAGGTAGTCATACGCTTGTAGGTAGTTTTGTATTCCTCGACGGGAGCGCCAGACCCATCTCTGAAGTTAAGCTCAATGGAGCAAAATTTACTTTTTCCATCCCGCCACAATGGAAAAAGGAAACGACCTACCTTGACTTTGAGGGAACTGTTGCAGCTGACGGATTGAAGGGCACGATGAAGTACGTAGACAACAAGACCTACAACTGGACGGCCACACGGGCACCACTGCTTAAGAGAACGAATGATCCGGTGTGGGATAAGCCGAAAAACCTGTTTAATGGAAAAGATCTGACGGGCTGGCACGCGATGGGAGACAACCAATGGGTCATAGAGTCAGGAATACTTAAGAGCCCGAAATCGGGAGCTAACCTGGTGTCGGATGATACATTTACGGATTTTAAGCTTCACGTTGAATTCCGTTATCCGAAAGGAAGCAATAGTGGAATTTACCTACGCGGTAGATATGAAGTTCAAATGATGGATAACAAAGGCTCAGAACCCGAGTACGGATTGTTCGGAGGTGTTTACGGATTCCTCACTCCAAATGAGATGATGGCAAAGGATCCGGGCGAATGGCAGACGTTCGACATCACCCTTGTGGGCAGGAAAGTAACAGTGGTTGCTAATGGAAAGGCTGTCATTACTGAACAGCTTATCCCTGGAATAACGGGTAGCGCTCTCGACAGTAAGGAAGGCGAGCCAGGTCCAATACTAATTCAGGGCGATCACGGCGCGATCGAATTCAAAAGTATCGTGATCACACCTGCAAAATAAGTGCCTAGCGTTTAAGCAGTGAAATTTTGCAACACTGTATAGCAGTGGCAGCTCAAGTGTACCGAGTTTCTGATGACTTGCTAACATTTACAAATTCCAGGTGTCGATTACGGTTCTGTGCTTGTGCTCACTCGGTGAGCCAAAAGCATTATAAATGCAGGGTCACGACGATCACAAAGGAAGCACAACGATCACGATGTGAAGCGCTAAAAAATACGTCGTGTGCTATGTGGTTCGTGGTGGACATTGTGACCTGCACTAATAGGCAGCTATCAGGATCAAGTGACAAGGCTGAAGGCTTATTGCATAATTAATTTGTTGCTACACTAGCTACCTAGGTAGCCAAGCTCATTCTCAAGATTACGCCTGGCTGATGCTTCATATTTGTACCGGAAGAATGCGGATTTCTAATATGGCCTGCATTCCGAGAAAATGAAGTAATACCTTCTTGCGTCCTGGTTTATAAAGTAGGTCGGGATAGATGGAATATTCCTTTCTTACCTGATTGGTATATATTCGATATGTATCAGGGCTGCTGCCAAGAATAGAAAGATCAGCATCCGTGAAAAGATCGATCTCATCGTTCACCTGTAGGTGTCGTTTCGTGGCAAGAATGAATTCCTTGCATCGAACGACCGAATCCTCGGGTGGCAGCGATCCCGCTAAGGCGCCTCACGGCAAGCTCTGCACTCTTTTCGGTTGTTCGCAACCGCCGCCGAACTCGCACGAAGCGAGGGAATTGCCGATGCCGGCTATCGGCTGGTCTCGAACGTCGGCCCCTGGGGCGGCCAGACCGTCGACCATCTCCATTTCCACCTGCTCGGTGGCCGTCCGTTCATCTGGCCACCCGGTAGCACTCGGGTCGGCTTTGTCGCGTGCCTCCTTCTTGTCGGCCTCGCCGTCGGTGGCTGCGGGATCGGCGCGTCGGGGGTGGCGGTGACATTCCCGCCATCGAGTGTCGGTCCGGCCGCGACCGTCTCGCCCGCCGTCGCCCAGACCCGAACGGCGATCGTCGCGGCGCTCGCGCCGTTCAGCCTCCAGCTCGACGATGCCGACCGGCCGTTCCGGCCGCCGGAATGGGCTCGACTCGCGTCCGCGCCGCGGGCCGTCTTCCAGGTCGTCCTCCCCGCCGATCCTGACGGAGGCAATATCGTCGTCTACGAGTTTCGCGATGCCGGAGTTGCCGTCGACGCCGGGAACGAGCTCGCCGGATACATCGGGACCGGCGCCGGGCGCATCCAGGACCCGCTCGACGCGCAGCATTCGATCCGGCAGCTTGGCACGACGTTGATCGTCTACACGTGGTCGCCCTCGTCATCGCCCGACCCCGGCTCCAAGACGATCGCCGATGCCCTCGCCACGATCGGGATCGGGTTCGCGCCGCCCCGCTGATTGATCAGCCGGCACCCTCTCGAACCGGGAGCGGTTCTCCGTCGCGGCCCAGCGCCGGACGACGTCGCGTTTCACCTTGAGGGTGTGGGTGCGGGGGAAATCGTCGTCGGGCCAGACGCGGGACGCGGCCACTCGCTGGTGAACGGCGAGAGTCGCGTTCGCGGCCTTAACCGCTGCCTGGATCGACTCCTTGGTGCTCGGGGCATCGTGGTCCGCGTCGCGTGGAGCGAGCACGACCGCCTCGATCCGCCCAGGCCGCGACTCGAGGACGACCGAGTCGCGGACCCCGGCGATTCGCAGCGCGTTCTCGATGTCCTCCGGATACACGTTCAGGCCGTTCGGCAGGACGATGATGTCCTTCGTCCGGCCCATGAGGATGAGTCGCCCGTCGTCGTCGAGCCGCCCGATGTCGCCCGTCCGGTACCAGCCGTCGTCGGTGAACGCGGTCGCCGTCGTCTCCGGGTCGTGCCAGTAGCCCTTGAACAGGGTCGGGCCATTGAACTGGACCTCGCCGTTGTCGGCGAGCCGCATCTTGACCGGCGGCATCGCCCGCCCGACCGTCCCGAGCCCGTGATCCTCGCGGGTCGTACACGTTCCGAAGCCCGTCTCGGTCGCCCCATAGCCCTGGATCACGACGACGCCGAGGTCCTCCCAGGCCTGCTGGAGGGCCGGTGCCAGGAACGCCCCCGAACTCACGAACAGCCTGATCCCGCCGCCGAGCCTGGCATGGACCTGCCGGAACATGAGTCGGCGCACGGCGTACGGAAGGTGCCGGGCGATCCGCCGCAGTCGCCCGAATGACGTCGCCCGGCCGGACCGCTCGACTTCACGTTCGATCGCCACCCAGAAGAGTTCGAGGATCTGGGGAACGACGACCATCGACGTCGTCCGGTGGCGGCGGATTGCCTCGAAGATGACGCGTGGGTTCCGGCTCCGGACGTAGAGGACGTCGGCGCCGACGTCGAGCGCGTAGAACAGGGCAACCGCCTGCTCGAGCAGGTGGGAGAGCGGCAGCAGCGACACGACGCGGTGCTCGATCGGCGGAACGACGCGATGCATCGCCCGAACCGACGCGACAACATTGTCGTGGGCGAGGATCACGCCCTTCGGAGCCCCCGTCGTGCCCGACGTGAAGATGAGCTCGACTACGTCCGTTTCAGCCGGTCGCGGCCAGGCATTGAGCTGCTGCTCCCAATCGGACGGGAACGTCTCGTCTACGTCCGCGATGAGCTCGTCGAGTTCGGTCGTCGGGAAATCACCGAGCCCGGCGTCGCGTGGGTCGGGCGCATCCGGGCCGGCGCCGAGGATCAGGCGCTTGGCCTCAGCCCGGGCGGCGATCCGCTCGATCGCGTCGGGTGCCATTCGGAGATCGAGCGGGACCAGGACGAGCCCCGCCCGCATCGCGCCGTAGTACGCGGCGGGGAGCTGCGGCGTTGCCGGCGACCACGTGAGGATCCGTTCGCCCGGTTCGAGGCCGGCGGCACGGAGCCGCCACGCGGCAAGCCGGCTGCGCCGCGCGAGCTCGCGGTACGTCCATGCCAGCGCCGGGCCCCCGTCGCCATCGAGCGCCAGTGCGGGCCGATTCCCAAATCGCTCGACTGCGGCATCGAACAGGTCCAGGAGCGTGGTCATCGACGGATGGTAAGTGGCGGCGGCCCTCGACGATTTGAAGTTACACACCCGCTCCGCGATGCCGTTGGTTGCATATTTCGGATCGGTCGATGGTTTCGGATGTCTCGCCCCCGGCGATGATGTAACCAACGGCATCACCGCGGAACACGCGTGATTCTGCGTGGGGACATGCGCAAGAAACGATCACGGCGAGGGTTTGACCCGGTTCGGGGGCTCGGCTACACTCCGCCAGCCTGTCGGCCGGGAGCCCGCGTGCGTGGGAAACGGTCGGGGCAGCGTCGAGCCGGCTGGCCGCGAGCACGACGCTGGAGCAAGACACAAGGCCTGAGGAGGTGAACCGGGATTGGCAGAAGTCCGAGTGGGTGAGAACGAGACGTTCGAAAGCGCCCTGCGCCGCTTCAACAAGAAGATCCAGCAGAGCGGCATTCTCGCGGAGGCTCGCCGGCGCGAGCATTACGAGAAGCCGAGCGTGAAGCGCAAGCGCAAGGAAGCAAAGCGCAAGAAGAACGCCCGAACGCAGGCCGGCTGAGCTACACGGCTCCCGACCGCGCCCCAGGGCGTTTATCGCCCGAGGTAGCCATTCCGGTGTCCCTTCAAGATCGCGTCCAGTCCGAGATCGCCGCCGCCATGCGGTCCGGCGATGCGCTGCGCCGCGATGTCCTGCGCATGGTCCAGCACGCGGCATACAGCATCGAGAAGCGCGAGAAGCGGACCCTCAGCGACGACGACTACGCCGCCGTGATCAACCGTGAGGTCAAGACCCGACGAGAGTCCGTGGATGCGTTCCGGAAAGGCGCCCGCGAGGACCTCGCGACGAAGGAAGAGGCGGAAATCGCCATCCTTGCCGAGTTCATGCCCGAGCAGCTGACCGAAACCGAGATCCAGGCACTCGTCGGCGAAGCAATTGCCGCGACTGGCGCGTCATCGGCGCGTGACATGGGCAAGGTGATGGGCTGGCTCTCCCCGAAGACCCGCGGCCGCGCCGACGGCAAGCATGTGAGTGAGCTCGTCGCGCGAGCGCTGGCGGCCGCCGACCTCGCGGTCCACGACACAGGCGGACACCCCACATGACGCGACAAACCCCGTGCTGACGCGCCCCGCCGATCGTTCCGCTCCGTTCAGCCGGCGCGAGGTCGCTCGTCTCGGGATCGCCGCGATGGCCCTGATCGTCCTCCTCGCGACGATCCTCGGCGTGGACTTCGTGCCGCAGCGCCTCCAGGTGAATGTCGGGACCGTGGCCACGGCCGACATCGTCGCGCCGCGCGCCGACGAGTACGTCAGCGACGTCGAGACGAACCTCCGGAAGGCAGCGGCCCGGGCCGGCGTGGAGCCGGTATTACGACTTCACCACGGCCAAGGCGAGCGCGACCGCCGAGAAGCAGCTCCGGGAGTTCGAGCTGCGCGTTCGACCGATCGACCAGGCATTCGCCGAAACCACGCCCGCCGACCAGCGAGAGACGCTGCTCGCCGCCGCCCTGCCGGACCTGCCCGAGGACGCCCGCGCGACGCTCTTGGTTCTCGACGCCGAGAAGTGGGCAACGGTCCGCGCCGAATCGTCGCTGGTTCTCGAGCGGACGGAGCGCGGGGAGCTCCGCGACTCTGATGTTGCTCCGGTCCAGGCGCAGCTTTCGGGCGAGATGGCGGGCGGTCTCGGGGCCGAGGAGCGGACGCTCGCCGCCGAGATCATCTCCCCGCTCATCGTCCCGAACTCGTCCTTCAGTTCGACGCTGACCGAGCAGGAGCGCACCAAGCGGGCGGACCTCGTCGAGCCGTTCAAGGTCCAGTTCGCCCAGAACGAGACGATCGTTCAACGGGGCGAGAAGATCAGCGAGTTCCAGCTCGAGGCGATCGACCATTTCGGCCTCCGAAACGCTCGGCCGGACGTGGCCCGGCTGGGCGGCTGGCTCTTCCTGGCGATCCTCGTGGTCGGCCTCGTCCTCGGCTGGATCTGGCGCTTCCGGCCGGAGTACTGGCATCGCAACAACGCGCTGCTGCTCATCGGCCTGATTCTCGTCGGCACCGCGATTGCACTGAAGGCGACGTCCGGCCGGGCGGCATTGCCGTTCATCGTGCCGACCGCGGCGGCCGGGATCCTGCTCGCGATCCTGCTCGATGCGGGTGTAGCGACGATCGTGATGGTCGCGATCGCGCTGCTGGGCGGAGCGCTGAACCTCAATGAGAACTCCGCCCTCGAGTACGCCGCGTACATCCTCGTCGGCGGCCTGGCCGGGATCGTCACGATTCGCCGGGGCGACCGGCTGCAGGTATTCGTCCAGGCTGGTCTGGCGGTGGCCGTCGCGAACGTGCTGGTCGTCTCGACCTTCGCGCTGCTCGGGCGCCATGATGCCCGAGGCCTCCTGGAACTCGTCGGTGCGTCCGGCGCCTCGGCCGCCGGGGCGGCCATCGCGGCTGTCGGTTCGTTCGCCGTCCTCGGCAGCCTGTTCGGGATCCTGACGGTCTTCCAACTCCTTGAGCTCGCCAACCCGTCGCAGCCGCTCATGCGACGGCTGCTGGTCGAGACGCCGGGGACCTATCACCACTCGCTCATGGTCGGCAATCTCGGGGAACGGGCCGCGGAGGCGATCGGCGCCGACCCGCTCCTGACGCGCGTGGCGGCCTACTACCACGACGTCGGCAAGCTCGCGAACCCGCTTGCGTTCATCGAGAACCAGGCCGGCGGCGAGAACATCCACGACGAGCTCAACCCGGAGGTGTCCGCCCAGATCCTCAAGCAGCATGTCGCCGACGGCATCGACGTGGCCTACAAGAACAAGCTCCCCAAGGCACTCATCGCCTTCATCCCGCAGCATCACGGGACGGCGATCATGAGCTACTTCTTCGCCCGTGCGCGCGGTCTGGCGGCCGAGCCGTTCGGTGGACCAATGACGCCCGAAGGCGCAAAGGCGGCCAACGCCGTTGACGAACGCAAGTTCCGCCACGCCGGCCCGAAGCCGCAGTCGAAGGAGGCGGCGCTGATCATGCTCGCAGACGGGGTCGAGGCATCGGTCCGATCGCTCGCGTCACGCGACGAGCCGGCGATCCGGGCGATGGTCGCGCGGATCATCGACGAGCGGCTATCGGACGGGCAGTTCGACGAGTGCGACCTCACGCTTCGCGACATCGAGCGGATCAGGGAGGCCTTCGTCGGCCAGCTGCTCGGGATGTACCACCAGCGAATCGCCTACCCGCAGAACAAGGTCGTCGAGCTGGAGTCGCGCCGAGGTACGGGGACCGGCACCGGGGCGTGACGGAGCGCGCGATTTACCTGTCGCCCTGGCGGATCGACGTGACGATCCGCGATGGCGTCGATCCAGTGATCCAACTTTCTCGCCTTGCCCGCGCGATGGCTGCGGCGCTCGACGCCGCGGGTGCTCCGTCCCCGGGGTCGATCGCGCTCATCCTGGCCGATGACGCCGAGCTGGCCGAGTTGAACCGGGCGCATCTTGGTGGCGACGGACCGACCGACGTCCTCTCGTTCCCGTTGCTGGCGGCGGGCTCGTTCCCAGCCTCCGGTTCGGCCGCCGTCGCCCCGACCGCGTTCGCCACGCCGCCGGGTCGCCGGCTCCACCTTGGAGACGTCGTCGTGTCGGTCGAGCGGGCAGCCGAACAGGCCGCCGCCGGCCGCGGTGGCCAGACAGGCGACGTCCGCTGGTCCGTGGCCGACGAGCTCCGCCTCCTCGTGACCCACGGCACTCTCCACGTCTGCGGCTGGGACCACGCCGAGCCAGCCGACGAGACGGCGATGCGAGACCTGGAGCGTCGGCTGCTGGCCGGCTGAGGGCGTGAGCGGTCGGGCGCACGGGTGGCGCCTGCCGCCTGCCGGATCGCTGCTACCATCGCCGCGGGCCCTCCCGGACGGGATCGGGCCCGTTCGGCGTGTGATGCGGGAGGTGTCGCGCGCCCTGGAGGTTCGGTGAAGATCGTCGTCGGCCTGGGGAATCCGGGCGATCAATACGCGAAGACGCGGCACAACATCGGCTGGATGGTCCTCGACCGCATCGCCGAGCGGGCGGGGTGGGCCGGCAAGGGTCGGACGCGCGATGCCGCGGCGATCGCGATGGGCCGCTACCGCGGGCTCGACCTGACGATCGTCAAGCCGTTGACGTTCATGAACGAGTCGGGCCTTGCCGTCCGCAAGGTGCTCGCCCGCGAACACGCGCCGCTCGTCGATCTGCTGGTCGTCGCCGATGACTTTGCGCTGCCGTTCGGCAAGCTCCGCTTCCGCGAGGGTGGCGGTCCGGGCGGCCATAACGGCCTCGGGTCGATCATCGACGAGCTGAGCACCGAGAAGTTCAGCCGCCTCCGGATCGGGATCGGAGCGCCCGGTCGCGGTTTCGTCGACCACGTGCTCACGCCATTTGCGCCGGACGAGCGGGAGCGCCTCGACGAGCTGCTCGACGCGGGCGCCGACGCGGTCGAGGAATGGGTCCGGCATGGCACGAGCAAGGCCGCCAACCGCTTCAACAACTTCGAGCTCCGGCCGGCCGACACGGAGATGCTGGCCCCGCCCGGCGCCGTCGACGGTCCCGCCGGCGCCGACGGCATTCGGCGGACGAAGACCGGCTGGCGCAGGGTCAAGCCGGCCGAGGACGCGAGTTGACCGCGCCCCCGGTCCGTGGCCGGCGTGGTCGCGACCGCCACCTGGCCGAGGCGGCAGCGGCGGCGAAGGGGGCGGGCGGCGGCAAGGCTGCCCGCGACGCCGGCCGCGGTGCCGGCAGGCGGCTGCCAGACCTCAGCGCGCTGCCGCCGCTCCTCGCCGCCACCGGTTCCCTCGCCGCTCTCCGCGAACGCGTCACTGCGCCCGGGCGGCACGCCGGCCTGACCTCCGTTCCCCACGGAGCGAAGACGTACCTCGCGGCCGCCCTCGCCCTCGTCGACGGCGGCGAGCGCCTCGCGTGGATCGCTCGCGACGCGGAGATCGGTGACCGGGTCGCCGAGGAGCTCCAGGCGTGGCTGGGCGATCCCGACGCCGTCGCAATCCTCGAGCCGCGGACGGCCCTCGCCTACGAGCGGAGCGAGCTCGTCGCCGACGAGACCGCCGCGCGCGTCGCGGCGCTGTCGGCCTGGCGGAGTGGCCGAGCGCGGATCCTCGTGGCGAGCGTCCAGGCTCTCGTCCAGCACACGATTGCGCCCGACGACCTCCCGGCGACGCCGCGCGAGCTCGTCGTCAACGGCCGCCTCCGCCAGGACGAACTGCTGCGCGAGCTGCTCGATCTCGGGTACGCGCCCGCGGCGGAGGTTGCCGGCCGCGGCGAGTTCGCGAGGCGCGGCGGCATCGTCGACGTCTTCCCGCCGTCGGCGGCACTGCCCGTCCGGATCGAGTTCTTCGGCGACGAGATCGACTCACTCCGGGCATTCGACCCAACCGATCAACGGGCCGTCGGGCCGCTGGAGCGCGTGACCCTGCTCCCCGCGTCGGAGTTCCTTCGGCGTCCGGGGAGGGCTCGCGGAACAGCTCGGGCGCAAGGCGGCAAAGCTGCCGGAGCGTCTCGCCGCAGATCTCGTCGGCGGTTCGAGGCGAGCGAGACGTCGCGGGCGCTGAACATCGGCGACGCCGCGGAGGTCTGGGCACCGCTCCTCGCCCCGGCGAGCGGCCTGCACCACGTCGCTTCCGACACGCTCCTCGTCATCGACGAGCCCGGCGACATCGCCGAGGCCGCCGACTTCCTCTGGCGCCAGGCCGATGAGCGGCGCGCCGAACTGATCGAGAGCGGCGAGCTGCCGAAGGACTGGCCGTCGACGTACGTCGGCCCGCGGCCGTGGAAGACCCGGCTGGTCGCCAGCCGGACGCTCGAGCTGACGTGGGAATCGGAGGCTCCGGAGAGTGGCGCGCTCGCCGCCCGTGGCCTGACGTCCGGCGACATGTTCGGCTGGCGCGAGCCGCAACTCCCCGCCGGGCGGGGCGGCGCGATCGCCCAGGCCGTCGAGCGCTGGCAGGTCGACGGCGCGCGGATCGTCCTCGCCTCGGATCAGGCGCCTCGGCTCGCCGAGCTGCTCGAGGAGGCCGGCCATCCCGCGGCCGTCGTCCACGCCCCTGAGGCGCCGCCGCCCGGCGCCATCACCCTCGTCGAGCGGAGCCTGAACGGCGGCTTCAAAGGCGGCCCGGACGGGTTGGCCTTTGTCACCGACCGCGAGCTGTTCGGAACCGTTCGTGTCCGGCGGCCGAAGGCGATGCGGCGCGTCGTCCCGCGCGACATCCTCGAGCGCCTCGTGCCGGGAGATCTGGTCGTCCACATCGATCACGGTGTCGCCCGCTACGAGCGGATGCTCCGTCGCGGGAACAAGGGCGAGGGCGAGGATCGCGATTACCTCGAGCTGAGTTTCGCCGCCACCGACAAGATCTTGTACCGGTCGAGCAGATCACCCGGATCTCGCGCTACAGCGGCGCTGAACGCCCCCAGCTGTCCAAGCTGGGTGGCACGGAGTGGCTGCGCACGAAGCAGCGCGTCCGGAAGGCCGTCACGGACCTCGCCGACGAGCTGCTCGAGCTCTACGCCTCGCGGACCCGCGTCCCTGGCCACGCCTTCAGCGCCGACACGCCCTGGCAGGCGGAGATGGAGGCGTCGTTCCCGTACGAGGAGACGCCCGACCAGCTGCGGGCGACCGTCGAGGTCAAGGCCGACATGGAGGTCGGCCGGCCGATGGATCGGCTCGTCGTCGGTGACGTCGGCTACGGCAAGACCGAGGTCGCCCTGCGGGCTGCGTTCAAGGCCATCCAGGACGGGCGCCAGGTCGCGGTCCTCGTTCCTACGACGGTCCTCGCGGCACAGCACCACCAGACGTTCTCGCAGCGGTTCGCCACGTTCCCGATCGAGGTCCGGCTGCTGTCGCGGTTCGTCGGCCCGGCGGAGCAGAAGCGGACGCTCGCCGGGCTCGAAGGCGGGTCGGTCGATCTCGTGATCGGTACGCACCGCCTCCTGTCGAAGGATGTGAAGTTCAAGGACCTGGGCCTGGTCGTCGTCGACGAGGAGCAGCGGTTCGGTGTCGCGGCGAAGGAGCGCTTGAAGCAGCTCCGGCGCGAGGTCGATGTGCTGACCCTGTCCGCGACGCCGATCCCGCGGACGCTCAACCTGGCGTTGGCCGGCGTCCGCGACATGTCGGTCATCGAGACGCCGCCGGAGGACCGGCTGCCGATCCAGACCCGGGTCGCCGAGGCGTCGGCCGGGCTCGTCCGAGACGCGATCCTGCGGGAGCTCGACCGCGGCGGGCAGGTGTTCTTCGTCCACAACCGGGTCGAGACGATCGAGGCTCAGACCGAACAGCTGCGGCGGCTGCTGCCCGGGGCGCGGTTCGTCGTCGGCCACGGCCAGATGCCCGAGGGCTCCCTCGAGAAGGTGATGATCACGTTCGCCGAGGGCGAGGCAGACGTCCTCGTCTGTACGACGATCATCGAGTCGGGGCTCGATATCCCGAATGCGAACACGATCGTCATCGACCGGGCCGACACGCTCGGGCTGGCCCAGCTGTACCAGCTCCGGGGACGCGTGGGTCGCTCGTCGCGGCGGGCGTACGCGTACCTGCTGTACCGGCGGCGCGAGCGGATGAGCGAGGAAGCACGGAAGCGGCTTCAGGCGATCTTCAACGCGTCGGAGCTGGGTGCCGGCTTCCAGATCGCGCTGGCCGACCTCGAGATCCGCGGCGCGGGCAACATCCTCGGCGGGGAGCAGTCAGGACATATGGCGGCGGTCGGCTTCGATCTCTACTCGCGGTTGCTCGCCGAGGCAGTCGAGGAGCGCAAGGCGCGGCGGGAGGATCGGCCGCCACGGGTCGAGAAGCCTCAGGCGGTCGTCGACCTGCCGGTCGAGGCCCACCTTCCCGATGCCTACGTCCCCGAGGAGGCCCAGAAGCTGGAGCTGTATCGGCGGCTGGCGCGGGCCCGATCCTCGGGCGACTTGGCTGCCTTCCGCCAGGAGGTCACGGACCGGTTCGGCCCGATGCCGCAGCCGGTCGTTCGGCTCGTCGAGGTCCAAGAGCTGCGGATGGCCGCCGAGGTCGCAGGAGTCGCGTCGATGTCGCGCGAGGAGGGTCAGCTCGTCGTCCGCTTCGGCGAGGGGATGACCCGGGCGACCGCGATGCGGCTGCTCGCCGACGGAGGGCTGCCGAGCGTCAAGCCGTCCGACGTTACGTTCGCCTCGAACCAGGTCCGAATCCGGCTGCCGCGCGACGCGTCACGGGCCTGGGGCCTGACGCAGGCGGTCGTGGCGCGACTCTCGGCGGCCGAATCGTGAGCAAGAGCAAGGGCAAGCGTGTACTCCGGCTTGAAATCCCCATCGAATCCGAAGAGGAACTCACCGCGCTCGAGGGCGCGCTGATCGCCGCCCGCGCCGCCGAGCTTTCGCAGATTCGCCGCCGCGGGGCGCGTCACGCTTTCGGCTACGGCAGCGACTCCGCCTGCGAAACGATGACCGACGAGGTCGACCATGCCGAACGCCGTCACGCGATGCTCGATCGGGTCGTTGCGGCGGTCAAAGAGGCCTCAGGCAGCGACACTGACTGACAGCACGCTTGGCGAGCACGAGCAGGAGACAGGGATGTCAAAGGCCACCGCGTCGCCCAAGGTCGATCGCACGATCCGGCTGCAGGACGGGCGACGGCTGGCGTACTGCGAGTGGGGAGCCCTTGACGGCAGGCCGATAGTCCTCCTCCACGGCGCCCCGGGCTCCCGTGTGTTCTGCCCTGACGAGGAAGCGACCGAGGCGGCAGGCGTGCGTCTCCTCACCATCGACCGCCCCGGATACGGACGATCGGACCCTCGACCGGCGCGCACGCTCCTGGACTGGCCCGCCGACTACATCGAACTGGCAGACCAGCTCGGCCTCCCGCCGTGCCCTGTCGTGGGATGGTCGGCCGGCGGCAAATATGCCCTGGCCCTCGGCTTCGGCGCCCCGGATCGAGTCACCGCCATCGGCCTCGCGGGAAGCGCTGGGCCAATGGATCAGGTTCCGGGCGCCCTCGATGAGCTTTCGCAGGAAGATCAGGCCGCGGTCCAAGTGCTGGCCCGGGACCGCGCCGCCGGTCTGGCGGCCATCGGCAAGATCTGCGCCTGGTACGCGGACGACGGCTGGAAGACGCCATTTGCCGAGAGCTGGGGCGATGCGGACAACCGGCTCCTGGCACAGCCAGACGTACTCGACGCGATGAAGGCGTTGCTGCGGGAAGGCGCCCGACAAGGTTCGACGGGGTTCGCGAGTGACGAAGTCGTCGCGTTGACGCCCTGGGCCTTCTCGGTGGCCGACATCCGCCAGCCAGTGCATGTCTGGGTGGGAGAGTCCAATTCCCAGGTCGGTCGGTCTCACGCGGACTATCTCGCCGCGTCGATCCCTCGAGCGACCCTCGTCATCGTCCCCGGCGCGGGCCACCTATTCCCGATCAGCCACTGGGGCGAGATGCTTGCCGCCTTGCTCTGACGGTCGGGCGGTGCCGATGCGCTGGCAGCAAATCCATTGCGGGGGTCACATGAGACCTGAGGCGCCCTGGGCTCTCGTATCTTGGCCGAGTCCCTCAGATGACATCTGACCAGTACGGTACGGCGCTGCAGGGTCGCAACGTGTCCAGGACGCGGGCGTCTCAATTCGCAGCGACAGTTGGGCCACGAGGATTCTCGACATGCGTTCATCATCCAGTCTTCTCGCGTTGATCGTTTCGTCGGTCCTCATTGGCGCATGCGTATCCTCGCTTGCCCCCGCTTCGCCCTCCGCGCCGCCATCGCCGCCACCGCCGTCCCTCGAACCTACGCTCCCGTCGTCGACGCCATCGCCAACGCAGCGCCCGACCGGGTCCAATCCTCCGGTGCCGAAGCCGCCCGGCTCGTTCGTGGGCACCATCGTGACGACCCTCGCAGACGATGGGCTTCGGGTCCGTTCTCAGCCCGGCGTCAGCGATGACTCGCAGATGTTGGAGCCGCTGCTACCGATTGGGTCTCAGCTCTACGTCCTCCAGGGCCCGGTGTCGGCATCGGGCTATGCCTGGTACGAGGTCGTCCCGCTCACATCGCGGAAGCTGCCGAGTGGCTGGGTCGCGAGCGCCGACCGGAACGGCGAGCCGTGGATCGCGGCCTTGGACTTCGACTGTCCGCCGCTGCCCACCGACATCGGGTCCCTGGCAGCGCTGCCGGCCGGCGTCGGTGTGGCCTGCTTCCCGCGGGTACCGATCACGGTCGAGGCTCGGCTGATCTGGTGCAACTGCAACATCGATGGGTCCTGGTACACGCCGCACTGGTTTTTCCTGGGGAGCGGCAGTCCCGATCTGCTCGTGGAGCCTGACGTTACTGCTGTGCCATCGGACTTCGACGACTGGTTCGTCCTCAACCTGGACCCGAGCGGTGAACATCCCGACGTGCTTCCGATCGGTCAGATTGTCGAAGTGACCGGCTTCTTCGATCATCCCGCCGCATCGACTTGCACGCGAACCGATATGGACGGCGAGCCAGTTTCCAGCCAGGGTTGCCGGCTCGAGTTCGCCGTCACGCGGCTGCTCGTGTTTGGACCGTAGCCAGGGTCTCGTCCGCATAGCCCGGAGTAGCGACGAGCCGACGTTCACGGACGCTGAGCGAAGACTGCCGCTGCTACCGCTGGCTGAGCCAGTCGTCCAGGAGCGTCGGGCGATGCGGGCACCTGGTCCCGCGGTCAGCGAGTTGCTCGCGGCAGCGGAGTTTGGACCGATAGACGGCGGGCTACTCGTCACTCCCTGTGAGCAGCCAGACGTGCCCGAACGGATCCAGCACCTTGGCAGATTTGATCCCGGTTTCGTCGGCGTCCGGCGCTCGGATGGACGTGGCCCCGGCCGCAATCGCCCGTCGGTACGCCCCGCCCACGTCGGCGACCTCGAGGTCCAAGACCACCGAGGTGCCTCCCAGTGACTCCGGGCCAACGATGTTCTCGTAGTCCGGGAACTCATCGGCGAGGAAGACGGTTCCTCCACCGACCCGGAGCTCAGCGTGGCCAATCTTGCCGTGGTCCGCGTCAATTCGGCTCACTTCGGTCGCACCGAATGCTGCCTCCAGGAACGTGATCGCTCTTGCCGCGTCCCGCACAATCAGGTACGGGGTGACCGCGCGCACGCCATGGGATCGGAGTTGAGCGTCGGACATCTGATGCCTCCTACAGCCCTTGCTGACCGATGATTTTGACCTCGCGATGGCGTCTCATAGGTACCTATCGCGGAACCCAAGGAGCTCGACCATGGACCAGACAAACCTCGACATCTACGGCCATCCGCCAATTCCCTGGTCCCGCGCGGAGAAACAGCTGGAGTCGCCGAGCGATCCCAACACTACGCATTTCCTGGCGACGGTTCGGCCCGACGGACGGCCGCATGTCGCGGGAGTCGGCGCCCTGTGGGTCGACGGCAAGTTTTACATCGTGAGCGGACCCGGGACGCGCAAGAGCCGAAACCTTGCCGAACGGGCCGACTGCGTCATCTCGGTCAAGTTGGCCGACCTCGACCTCGTTGTCGAAGGCGTTGCGACGAAGGTAACCGACGACGCGACGCTCCAGCGCCTCGCCGGGCGGTACGACGCGCAGGGCTGGCCGGCGACCGTCAAGGACGGGGCGTTCACCGCGCCCTACAGCGCACCAAGCGCCGGGCCGCCACCGTGGCACCTCTACGAATTCACGCCAAGGACGGCGTTCGGAGTGGCGACGGCCGAGCCATTCGGCGCCACCCGCTGGAACTTCGGCGCTGGTGCTTAATCACTCATCTGAGTGAGAAGATCCAGGTTGGGAGACCCACCGAAGGAGGCGGGCATGGCCGGACCGACCAGCGTGGAGGACTACCTGGCCGGGCTGTCGGACGAGCGACGAGCCGGGGTCGAGGAGCTTCGGCGGACCATCAACGCGGCCGCACCTGACGCAACCGAAACGATCGCGTACGGGATGCCGGCATTGCGGAGTCACGGCGGTCAGTTCCTCGTCTCCTATGCCGCATACAAGAAGCACTACAGCCTCTTCCCCGCAAGCGAGGCGGTCGTCGAGGCGCTCGGCGAGAAGCTAATGCCCTACCTGGCAGGAAAAGGGACCATCCAGTTTCCGGCGGACCGCCCGATCCCCGCCGCCATCGTGACGAAGATTGTCAAAGTTCGGTTCGGCGAGAACAAAGCGCATGCTCGGAAATAGCCAGGTCCATCTGGGCCCTGGTCCCGCGCACGTGACGAGGGCCGGCACATCGCCAGGCCCTCGTCACGTTGCGGTGCTCCCCCCAGTGGGAACCGCGGTCAGTCTTCGGTTGCGTAAATCCTTGACCAGTCGTCGACCTTGAGCGTCAGAAGCTGGCCGTTCTCAACATATTCCTGGACGGTGCCCGGCCCGGTGCCGGCCGGCAGGTTCTTCGCCGTGTGGACCTGGGCGTCGAAGATGAACGTTCCCTCGCCGAGGAACTCCTCGGTGTCGATGATCCCGCTCGACTCCTCGTCGATCGTCAGCCGGTTCGGGTCGGCTGTCGCGCCGGTCGAGAACAGGCTTGCATCGAACCGGGCCACGACGCCTAGGGCGCCGTCGCTGATCCGGTAGGCCACGATCCGGGCGAGGTGGTTCACGTTGCCCGGGTCTTCCTGGATGAGCAGGTTGCCGCGGGTGTCGATGGCCATGTTGTCGGGCTTGTGGAAGCCGATCTCGCCCCCGGGCAGTTCGCTCCCGTCGAGAAGGAGCGTGAGCTCCCCGCCGGCATCGGGATCCTCGATGTCATTCCAGCTCAGGCGCCAGAGCCCGCCGCCGTCGCGATAGAGCGGACCGGACGGGTTCTCGCCGTTGTTGACTCCACCCTCGGTGGTCACGAAGTAGAAGTCGTTCGGGTTGTTCGGATCCCAGTGGCCGTCCTCGATTCGGTTGAGGCTCAGACCGTCCGCGAGGCCATCAGCGTTTTGCGCCGCGCCGGTCTGATTCCAGTCGTTGTCGACAATTCGAACCGGGGCCGCGACGCCCTTGCCGTAGGTCGCGCGCCACTGAGTGTCGGTTGTGACCGCCTGGTTGACGGCATCGAGGACGTGATTGTCGCCGTTGGTCAGGCCGGCCTTCGCGACAGCCGGGCCGCTCAGTTGCTTGGTCCCGACGTAGACCCACAACTGGCTGACGTTGCCCGCGGGTCCGTCCTCCTGGCCCATGACCAGAGTTGTGTCGGTCTGATTTGGCGCAGGGATCGTGTTCTCCCATTGGAACAGGCCGAGCCGCGGCAGGGCCGTGGCGTCACCTTCCTTCGTGATGCCGAAGCTGCGCCCGATGTCGCCGTCCTCTTCGTTGCCGAAGTAGATCTGGCCTTTGTAGCCGGTACCGGTCGACTCGTTGAACAGGACGCCAGGGTCGGACAGGGTGCCGGAGCAGAACCGCCCGAAGCTCAGTTCCTGGACCGCGTTGTCGGCGAAGTGGGCCCCGCTGGTGACGTACGAGCCGCTCGGGTAGTCCCAGTACAGGACGCCCGGATTGATGAAGTCGGAGCCCGACTTCACGCGGAGGGTCGCCGGATCGATGAGGTAGCGAGAGACGAACGCGCCCGTCTGGCCATGGCGCCGGGCGATGCCCTGGGTATCGCGGAGCTCGTGGTTCATGTAGAGCACGAGGTTCGCGCCCTGGCGGATCGCGCCGAGGCCGTCGGGAATGCCCACCATCTCGTAGCCGTTCGACGCGGACTTGGCGTCGTTGACTGTCAGCAGCGAGGTGATGTGGACCCCGTCCGCGACTGGCAGGATATAGGGTGCGGTCGCGCTACTTGGGCCGGTCGCCGTCGACGACGCGGCGGACGTGGGGGCGACGAGGACCGTGGCCATCGCCACGCCGGTCGTGATCGCCAGCCAGCCTCGGGCCGTGCGGGTTCGGGGGTGTTCGGTCAGAGACACGTCCGATGCTCCTCCTTCACTGGACTTGGGACAGGCAAAGGTGTACCGGGTGGAAGTCAACGGAACATAAACGGCGTGAAATCTCGGACGGAGCGTTACCGGCGGACGCAGCGCCGAAAAAGTGGCGCCGCGGTGCTAATCGGCCCCGGCGGCTGGGCGGGAAGTTCAGT
>CAWBFP010000049.1:0-92023 GCA_963788095.1 uncultured Alphaproteobacteria bacterium
TTTCGCAATTCCATACACTTGGCTCAGCCCAAGGCCGGTCCCGCGGCCGAGCGGCTTGGTCGTGAAGAAGGGCTCGAATACCTTCTTCACCACCTCCTCCGTCATGCCGCTGCCGGTATCGGCCACGGAGATGGCGACGTAATCCCCCGCGGCAAGCTCGGCCGGCTTTGGCTCGGCCGTCCCCGCATTAAAGGTTGAAATCGTAAGACGCCCCCCATTCGACATGGCGTCGCGCCCGTTGACTGCAAGGTTGAGGATAATCAATTCGATCTGCGTCGGATCGGCAGTCGCCTGCCAAAGGTTCTTTTCTAGAATCGTCTCGATCCGCACCGTGCTGCCGATGGTGCGGGACAGAAGATCGCCCATCTGGGTGACGATACCATTGAGATCGATAGGCTCCGTCTGCAGGCGCTGCGTCCGGGAGAACGCGAGAAGCTGCGAGGTGATCTTGGCCCCGCGCTGCGCCGCCTGTGTTGCGCCATCTAAAAAGCGGCGGATGCTTTCATCCTGGCCACGCCGGCTTGCAAGCTCGAGGTTGCCAAGGACGGCAGTCAGAAGATTGTTGAAGTCGTGGGCGATCCCGCCAGTCATCTGACCGATCACTTCCATTTTCTGCGCCTGCTGCAAAGCCGCTTCCGCCTGCTTACGCTCAGCAATCTGCTGCCGAAGCTGCTGGTTTGCCGCTTCGAGCTCCCGTGTCCTCTTCTGGACCAGGTCTTCGAGATGCGCGGCCGCCGCCTCGCGTTCCAATAGATTCTCCTTCACCTCATACTGGCGGCGCCGGGCGCGGAGCGCTGCTCGCACCGTGCTCATCATCGTGACCGCGTTCAGCGGCCGCTCTAACAGCGAAACATTGCCCAAGCTTTCGAGCAGGCGCAGCCTGTAGGTTTGTGCGGTGAGGGAAGTCGCGCGGCTCGTCAGAACGACAAAAGGAAAATCGGACCAAGGCGGCTGGCTCGCGACCCAGTCTTCGACAACCTTGATGCTATCTCGAACAAATGCCTCCTCCGTCACAAGGGCGGTCGCGGCGCCCTCAATAGTTTTCATATAAGTCATCGAGGCCCGAGCAGATGGCGTATTTCAGTTTGTTTTCGGCGATCTGTTGCGCCGCCGCCTGCGCGTCGCGTCCGATCGGCGCGAGCACCAGGACCCGTTCGGCAACCTGCTCAGCTTCCCGTTGCATTGCCGTCTTCTGGCATGAGAGGTCGGGCATCTCCCACGTAAGTGGGAGTCCCCGTGAGGATACCGCTGAACTCGGTAAGCGGAGGTCCGACCTTCAACCCTTCCTGGGATAGCTGGAATTCTCTGATCGTGTTCTCGTGCGTCCCGCTGCGCTTTTTTACAACCGATATGGCGCGCCGTACCCGGCCTCCGGCTTCAAAATACCGCAGCATGATCACCGCATCGCTGAGATAGCTGAGATCGATCGGCGTTTGCATGTGGCCCAAAAGCCCATGCTGGGCCAGCACCATAATTGTCAGAACTCCCAGCTGATTGAGGTACGAGAGCAGCTCGTGCACCTGAAGCACGAGGAAGCGCTCATCGGGCATCGCGTTGAGATATCCGTTAAGGCTATCGATCAACAACACGCGCACATCCTGCTCTTCGACGGCGTCGCGAACGTGCTGCATGAATTGTCCCGGCGACATTTCGGCGGGATCGATTTGCTGGACCGTGATCAGGTTGCGGTCGACATAGTCCTGCAGCCGAACGCTCAATCCTGCCGCGCGGGAAAAGAGCGTGCCGAGCCCCTCATCGAAGGCAAACATGGCGACCCGCTCGCCGCGGCGGGCGGCTTCGACCGCATACGTCACGGCGATCGAGGACTTGCCCACGCCTGCGCCGCCGACGAGCAAACGCTCGTGCCGCGCTCCAGCCCGCCGCCAAGCAGCGTATCGAGCTCGGCACTGCCGCTTTGGGTGAGCTCGCCGATAAAAGGCTTGTGATGCTCGGCGGCCACCAGACGGGGGGAGATTTGAGGCCGCCCGTCTCGATCACGAAATCGTGGTACCCCCCGCGAAACTTTATCCCGCGCATTTTCCTCACGCGCAGGCGCCGCCGCTCCGCCCCGTACTCGGCCGCCCGCTGCTGCAGCGTGATGACGCCGTGCGCGATGCTGTGGAGCTGAATGTCCGCTGCATCCGAGGAGAAGTCGTCAAGCAACAGGACGGTGCAGTTCCTGCCGGCAAAGAAGTGCTTCAGGGCAAGAATTTGGCGCCGGTAGCGTAATGCGTTCTGGGCGAGGAGCCGCATCTCCGAGAGGCTATCGAACACCACCCGCAAGGGCTTCACCGCGTTGACCCAGTCAAGGATGAGTTTGGAGGTTTCGCTGAGCTCCATCTCGGCCGGATGGAAAAGCGTAAGCTCCCGCTCCGGATCGAGGCTTGCTTGCGGCGGAACCAACTCAAAGATGGAGATCGCGTCGATATTCCAGCCGTGCCTTTTCGCGACAAGCCGGAGCTCGCGCTCGCTCTCTGAGAGCGTGACATAAAGGCCCTTCTCTCCGCGCGCAACGCCCTCCAGAAGATACTGTAGCCCGAGCGTGGTTTTTCCTGTGCCCGGCTCCCCCTCGACGAGGTACAGCCTCTCCGGGTCGAGGCCTCCGCATAACACATTGTCCAGACCCGGTATGCCAGTCGAGATTCGGCGCTCGCCGGCCCCCTGAGTGCGGTCTTCATTCATGTTCGGTCCCTTCGTTGCGCCAGACCGCCACGGGCGCGGCTCCCCAATTCTATCCAAGTGTTCAGGCGTCGGCATCAGCTAGTCGCCAGGCCGCTTAGGGACCTTCTGGCCCTTTCGGCGAGCCTCCGAAAGGCCGATGGCAATCGTTCTTTCGCGTCTTCATCGCCCCCCTGACGGTTTTTGACGCTCCCTTCGCGTATTTGCGGCCCATTTAAGAGCACTCCGAATTTAGGACGCATCCTTGCAACGTCCGGCGTTTTGGCGTGGTTCCTTTTTGTGAGGGAACGGAACTAGGCGGCGACGTGTCACGTTTCTCTGCTGGCGGGCGAAGGCCCGTTTACGAGACAAATATCATGCAAAAGAAGCGCGTTCGTCCGCGCGACTTGCCGGCAAACCTTTTCCTGAAACGTTTGCGTGCCGCTCCTAACTCTTTGATCGAAGAAGAAGAAGCTCTCGATCTGCTTGGAACAGTCGACGACCGGCAGGATGCGGGAGAGGCCGCGGCGAGGGACCTTTAGGCTGAGTAGCGTTTTCGGACGGCACTGGGCTCTGGTGAGCAGTAGTGGTCGCCTCCGCAGCGAACCGGTGACGATCACTCACTGTGTAGTGGCCGACATCGCAACATCGCCACCGCGCGCGGGGCGCGGGCCCTGGTCGGCTCTACAGGTGGCGCGCGTGCTGCAGCGCGTGTAGCGCGGGTGTCCTGGAGTCTCACCCGGCCGCGACAAAGTAGCAGGCCATAGCCGTGGGCTATTGACTGGCTCCCCGGGGGTGGTAGACGCAACCATCATCGGCAGCGGCCCAACCCAACAGGCGCCGATGGCTGAGAGACCGGTTGTGCTCCCGCCTCACGGTCGGAGAGCCAACAATGCTCCGGTATCTCAAGGACAATCCCACTGCGTTTGACCCCGAGACCATTTCCAGCCTCAGCGGCGCGCTGGACGATGCTTGGCAGGTGGTCAAGGCTAATAAAGCCGCCTTCAGGATTGATGGTGATGCCGAGGGTGCTCGGAACGCCCTCGCGAAGCGCATTGTGGACATGGCCAAACAGGGCGAGCGAGACCGTCAGCGTCTCATGGAGGGCGCATTGACGGCACTTAAACTCTGAGGCCGCCTTCATGGTGGCGTTCTAGTTCGCGCGAGCGTGGCCTCGAGGTTGCTACCGTGCTGCGGGTAACAGCGTGCGCGTAAGGCGTTGCGCACCGACCACTTGAGGTATTTCATGGCGCCATGCGGGGTGAGCTGGCCTTACCAGCAACGACGGCCGTGTCTCGGCGATTCTCTGTCTGGCTGCCGAGGGCTCTGCCCAGCCCGGCTGAACGCTCACCCGCCCCCCGCCCTTGCTGGCAATGATTCGGAACCCATCGTGCTTGATCTCGTGCAGCCGAGCGCCCGGACGGCGGATCGGCAAAAATGGCGGCGATTAGCGCGCAAGTCCAGAGCAGCGCAGGCGGGTCGCGCGCATGGCCGCCGTGAGGGCCATAAGGTAGGGGTTCCCATGGACGACAAGATCTATGCCGACGCCTCGGAGAGAGCACTATTGCGGGTGCCGGATCGCGAGGCAGAGCAGTATTTGACTTTGCAAGAGGCAATGTTGCGTGGACCCACTTGCCTGACGACCTAAAGGCGCGGGCGACAATCGAGGTGTTAGCGGGCGGCAGCGGTCCTGTCTACATCTCAGACGAGATAGAGCGCTTGCAGAACACCGCGAACGGGGATGAAACCGACGCACCTGGCTAAGCGTTCTCCTAGCAGCCAAAGGAGAGCGACATCCGAGTTTCGATCCCCGTGGCCATAGCAGCGTTGATGGCTTTCAGCGTGCCGTCGTCAGCCGATCCGTGGAAAGACGAGAGCGGTAAGGGCCGCTGGCGCGGCGGCTATGAGCGGTACAACGACCACTATGGGCAAGGCTGGGGAGAAGAGCGGAAAGAGAAATTCCGCACCGCTGACGGCTGCAAGGTGGAGCGCAAGTGGAAGAAGGGTGAATACGAAGAAAAAGTGAAGTGCAAGGACAAATAGACGTCAATCGGGGTTCGCTGCCATGGCACTCGGGCTCGGCCGCTGACACGCGCACCATCGGCGAACTGCAAAAGGACGGCTTCACGCACATCGACGCACGCTGCGCCGGTTGCGGGCGCATCATGCAGATGCCGTCCCGGCTGTAGCTGGCGTGCGAGCGGATCACGACGGCGACGACCATCGCCGAGCTGCGCCGTCGTTACCGATGCCAGAATTGGCGGGAGTTCACAGGCGGCTCTTTTCGCCCGTGGCGACTGGCGGACAGCATGGGTTGACGGACCAGCAAGAAACTGAGGCGATACTTCTTGAGTTTCTCCGAGTTGGACTGAGCCCACGGAACGCAGGACCGCATCACCGCATTATGTTCGCGGGTGCCGGACACTCAGCCCTAATCGTGTCCGGTTGCCAAGGGGGGCTCCGGTAGCTTTCCCGCCGCTGGCGCCCCCCGAACCCATCCGCCCTTGTCCCTCGGGTTTTTGGGATCGGACCCTTCAACGCGGAATTCTCCTGATGACAGTCGTTTAGCGCCACGGAAACTGAACCAGACCCTAAAATACGACGCGTCAGTTCGTCCTTGTACGGTTGAAGTCGGAGTATCAATTCCCAGCTCAATCAGTCCTCCGTGGGCGGAACTGTCCCAACGCCACCGAAGCCTCGCCTTATCCTCCGCTGTGAAGTTGGGATAGAGGTCAATCGGAGGATGGCTAGTGAGTTGCTTCCACCGCAGAGCCCCTCCTTCTAGCTTTTTTTTGGATTGGCCGAGTTGTCGTTGTCGTTGTGAGTTGGAATTGAATCCATTTCAAGTTTTCCCTTTGGGCAGAACCCTGCGAGAACATGAGAAAGTGACGTGGACGACATCTGGACATGATGTGCTCCCTTGTTGCCCCCATCGGAGCTTGGTGGACGTTTGGTCTGGAATGCGGAGGAAGCGGTTCGAAAGCTCACGCCAACGTGATAACCTGCAATGTAGGTGCAACGAAAAGGCGCCCGCCGTGGAGGCAGTGCAGGAAGGCGATCTTGATTGAGCGCTTCGGCCCGACAATAACATGGTGGACCTTCGGCTGGAGTTGGCCGCCGGATGCCCGAAGATCGCCGCCAAATCATGGACCTGTGCGGCGTGACCATCCCGACCGGATCGGAGGGTGAAAAAACGCGCCGGGCAAGCCTCCCTCTTGTGGGTGCCGGACGTGCTGTCGTAATAGCGACGAGTGTTTCATTACCGTCTTTTCCCTACGGGCTTCATCCCGCCCTGCTTACCCACGAAGGCCGCAGTGCCGCCGTCGGGGCCGCTCTGGCTGCATGAGATCAAGCACGATGGGTTCCGCATCATCGCCCGCAAGGACAGCCAGCGGGTGAGGCTCTACAGCCGGGCGGGCAACGACCTGACAGCGCGCTTCCCGCTGATCGTCGAGGCGCTGTCCCGGCTACGCGCGCAGTCCATCATCCTCGACGGCGAGGCGGTCGCTTGCGGCGACGACGGCATCCCCGACTTCGACCGACTGCGGTACTGCCACCACGACGACGGCGTGCTCTTGTGCGCCTTCGACCTGATCGAACTGGATGGCGACGACCTGCGGCGCGAGCCCCTCGTAACGCGCAAGGCGACGCTCGCCTCGCTCTTGTCCAAGGCGTCGCCGGGCATCCTGCTCAACGAGCACTTTGATCACGACGGACCAAGCGTGTTCGCGCACGCCTGCAAGCTCGGCCTTGAAGGCATCGTCTCGAAGCGGAAGGACTCGCCTTATCGTTCGGGGCGGACGCCCGACTGGATCAAGTGCAAGAACCCGGCCTCGCCAGCGGTCAAGCGCGAGTCCGAAGAGGACTGGGGCAGGTATCGCGCCGAACGCGCATAGCGCTTCGCTGGTGCGCCGGATCGAGCGGCGCGCGGGCTGAGATAGATGAAGCGCCTAGTCATCTACCCCGCCGCCATTCTTTGGGTAATGTTCGGTGGCGTGGTTGGCCTGCGGCATTTGCTGCGCAGTACGCGCGTGCGCGCGAGGGCTGACCAGCTGCCCGACGAACCCTAACTCTCAATCATCGCCTTAACTGACGAGCCGCGCGACCATCACGGGTCATGCACCTGATGGGCGAGTGTTTATTGATGTCGTCGGCAAATCGACAAGTCGCGGGTTCGCGTCGCAATCCGCGCGCGCGAGGGATGGCATCGTTGCGCGCCGCGCGCCAGCTCGAAGACCCCCGAGGGGTATCTTTCAGAATTGAGCCTAAAGGGATGAGAGCGCCCGCGCGGGCTTCCCCCGCTTTGCTGCGCAGTACGCGCGTGCGCGCGAGGGCTGACGAGCTGCCCGGCGAACCCTCAATCGCTGGCTGCCGGATCGCTGCGAACCAGATCATGGACCTGTGCGGCGTGTACTATCCCGACCGCATCGGCCGATGACTGAGCCGGATTGCAAGTTGTGCCGTGGCGAGTGTTGGGTTTGCGAGGCATCCGGACCAGCCGATGGGGCACGATGGTTGCAGAGGTGCTGCCATGCCCGCTCTGCAATCCGGCCGGCGGCCGGGAGAACCGCCCGCGCCGCCCGGGCCTTCAGAACCGCTGTAGACCGGAAGCACGGATGTTCAGCAGAAGCCCGAAGATCGTCGCGGCAGGGACATCGACGCTTGCGGCGTCTTCTACCCCCCGACCGCATCGGGCGATGAGCGAGCGAGCGCTGAGCGCGAGCGCTTCCCACCAGGGTAAAGCGGCGGCGTAACGGCGTAACCCCTCGCCCACAACGCCGGCTGGTGGCGCCGGATCAAGCGCCGCAACGCTGTGCGATGCTACCGTCTCGCTGTGACATCTCTGCCACATGATTAAAATCTTGCCTTGTCGGTCGGCTATCTACTCAGGGGCGACCAATTTTTCATCGAAGTTCGAGAGGAGAACCAAGCGGGCATCGACCACCTTAGAAAGCTACGTAGATGAAGCCACTGCCCACGTTCATCCAGGCAGAACGCTCATTTCGGCCAGTAGTCGGGGAGCGCATGTGCGTATGCGGCAAGTCGATGTTTCCGACTTCCAGCAATCGTTCGCTCTCGTTTGAGTATAGATCTTTTGAGTGCCGGGCATGTGGCAGGAGACAGACGTACTCCATCGACAGTCACCACGAGGGCGGCGTTGATTTTAAAGTCCCATGAGCTGAATTCGAAAGCGAGAAGTAAGATGATCGAGCAACCTCTGGTCTGGCTCAATTCTGTCCGAACCTAGTCGAGCAGCAGACGATGCGGACGCCCCAACATTCCCACCCATACCTGTCCATGGATGGTGGTGACAAAATCGAGGGATGCCGGTGTGATCCAAACGGGACCTATAGGCACCCCGCGCCAATCCCAACACCGGATCGCGGTGTGCCTGTCCCAGCCCACCAGCCGATCTGCAAGCGCCAGCACGCCATCGAGGCCCCTGTGGGACTCTGGAATGCTGCCCAGGGGCTCGCCCGTGCTGCTCCAGAAGTGGATCGCGCCATCCCAACCCCAGCTTACGAGCCGGTCGGCAAGGGCCAAAACAACCAAAACCCTCTCTTGGTGCGCCTTCGGAACGCCGCCCCGCGGTTCACCCGTGGTGCTCCAGAAGCGGATCGCGCCATCCCGGCCCCAGCTCACCAGTCCATCGGCAAGGGCGCGCATACCGAGGACCCCGCCTTTATGGGCCTCGCGACCGCCGCTGCCGCGGGCCTCGCCCGTGCGCTTCCAGAAGCGGATGGCACCGTCCTCGCCCCAGCTGACCAGCCCGTCCGCAAGGGCCAGAACGCCCCCAATTAAGACCTGATGTGCCTTTGGATCACCGCCCGGCCGGGGCTCGCCCGTGCTACTCCAGAAGCGGATCGCACCATCCCCGCCCCAACTCACCAGCCCGTCTGCAAGAGCCAGGACGCCCCAAACCCCGCCGTGCGCCTTCGGATCACCGCCTGGCCGGGGCTCGCCGGTGTGGCTCCAGAAGCGCATCGCGCCGTCGGAGCCCAGCTCACCAGCTGGTCCGTAAGGGCGAGAACGCCCCCAACAGAGCCTTGATGCGCCTCCGGATCACCACCCGGCCGAGGCTCACCCGTGCGACTCCAGAATCGGATCGCCCCATCCCGGCCCCAGCTCACCAGGCCGTCCGCAAGGGCCAGAACACCTTTGACCGAAACCCTCCCACCCGAGCGCTGGTGCGCCTCAGGAATGTTGCCTCGGGGACTCGCCTGTTTGGCCCCAGAACCGGATCGCGCCGTCCTCACCCCAGCTCACCAGCCCGTCGGCAAGGGCCAGAACACCCCCGACCGCGCCTTGGTGCGCCTCCGGATCGCGGCCCGGCCGGGTCTCGCCCGTGCGGCTCCAGAAGTCGGATCGCATCGTCCTCGCTGCTCCAGCTCACCAGTCGGTCGGCAATGGCCAGAACGCCAGAGACCGCGCCCTTATGCGCCTTCGGATCACCACCCGGCCGAGGCTCACCCTTGTGGCTCCAGAATCGGATCGCGCCGTCCTCACCCCAGCTCACCAGCAGGTCGCCAAGGGCCAGAACACCTCCAACTGTAAAAGGCAGAACCGAGCGCTGGTGCGCCCCAAT
Source organism: uncultured Alphaproteobacteria bacterium (assembly GCA_963788095.1). Taxonomy (GTDB): domain Bacteria; phylum Pseudomonadota; class Alphaproteobacteria; order Rhizobiales; family Xanthobacteraceae; genus CAVTXS01. The sequence goes on from CAWBFP010000049.1 coordinate 9,245, forward strand.
AATGCTGCCCAGGGGCTCGCCCGTATGGCTCCAGAATTCGGATCGCGCCGTCCCAGCCCCAACTCACCAGCCCGTCCGCAAGGGCCAGACACCCCCAACCGAAGCTTTTTCAATCGAGCGATGGTGCGCTCCCGGATCACCACCCGGCCGAGGCTCACCCGTGCGACTCCAGAAGTCGGATCGCGCCGTCCTCGCCCCAGCTCACCAGCAGGTCGCCAAGGGCCAGGACGCCGAAAACCCCGCCCAGGTGCGCATCCGGATCACCGCCCGGCCGGGGCTCGCCCGTGCTACTCCAGAAACGGATCGCGCCATCCCGGCCCCAACTCACTAGCCCGTCTGCAAGAGCCAGAACACCCCAAACCCCGCCGTAGTGCGCCTCGGGATCACCGCCTGGCCGGGGCTCGCCGGTGTGGCTCCAGAAGCGGATCGCGCCGTCCTCACCCCAGCTCACCAGCCGTCCGCAAGGGCGAGAACGCCCCCAACAGAGCCTTCATGCGCCTCCGGATCACCGCCCGGCCGAGGCTCGCCCGCGCTGCTCCAGAAGCAAATCGCGCCGTCGTCATCCCAGCTCACCAGCCCATCAGCAAGGGCCAGCACGCCTTCAACCGGCACCTCGTGCGCCTCAGGAATGTTGGCTCGGGACTCGCCCGTGTGGCTCCAGAAGCGGATCGCGCCGTCGGAGCCCCAGCTCACCAGCTGGTCCGAAAGGGGTAGCACACCTCGAACCACAAATTCATGTGCGTGGCTATCACCGCCCGGCCGGGGCTCCCCGGTGTAGCTCCAGAAGCGGATCGCGCCGTCAGAGCCCCAGCTCACCAGCCCGTCGGTCAGCGCCAGTACGCCTACATAGCCGCGGTGCGCACCCTCCAAAGAACGCAGCAGTGTTGGATGATCGAAGCCGCAGGGCCGTTCCAGCCGCATACCAAGAAATGAATGTTTGGACTGTGAGAACGCTAGACGACGAAACGACGGTGAATCACGCCCGAAACGGTCATGAGCCAGTTGAGCGAGAGCCCTCGTGGCCTCAAGGCCGCGCTCAATCGCGGCCACAAGCGGCGCCTCCGTCTCCGCCCAGAAGCGATGCCAGTCCGCGAGAGCCGGCTCGCCCCCGGCGAGCCGGACATTGAGCTCAATCGTCTCCATCGCTGTGAAGCGGGTCATGGCGGCCGTCGGGCTCGCGGCCAATCGCGCCAGTAGAAAGGCGCCGTCACCGAGCAGTGCAGCAGCCTCCTGGAGCCTGCCTTGTCCCACAAAGTGAGCAGGCAACCAGGAGAGCGCGTAGAGTTTCAGAGGGTGACGGCCCGCCCCGCTCCAAGCCTTGCTACAAACCTCGATCAAGCGTTCTTCAACTGTAGCGACATCCATTTCGAACTGCGGCAGCACGGCACCAAACACAGCCTTCAGCCGCGGATGAGCGAAGCTCACGTCCCCGCCTGTTTCAGCGCGTCGCCACAACCAGCGTTCCACTCGCTGGTCCAGCTCATCCAACCTTCGGGCCTCAAGCAGCTGCTGTAATGCCATAGGTGACAATGGTGCTTTCGCCACCGACAGCAGGCCGAACAGGTCTAGTACGTGGCCCCACGACCAGCGCCCGGTCGATGTCTGGGCCAAGCGATCCTGGAGGTCGGTCAGATGCTGCCGCGCATACTCGGTGAAGCTGCTGGGGAACGGATCGCCTGCATTGGCCCGCAAAGCCTCGATTGCATCCGGGATCAGATACGAGGCGAACAAGGGCACGCCTTCGCTGGCCTTCGTGGCGCGATCGACGAACGGGTCGTCCTCGGCGACATCGCGGCCCAGCGCGACAGTCAGCCAGGATGCAATTGCCGCTGTGTCGAGCGGCCCCAACGTGTGATCGGCCACTAGGGTCCCGCTCTCGACTGCACGCTCGCGCCACAAGCGCAGAACACGCGGCTCATCGTTAGGCTCAGCGCGCATTGTCGCCAGCAGATAGACACCGCGGCCGAGGCCTGCGGACCAAGGCTCGATAAGCTCAGCGGCTTCATCCAGCGCATCAATCAATACGATTAAGCGCGAATGTTCAGGCCGATCGGTGCTGAGCAATGTGGCCACACGATCCTCAAGGCGCGCTGTGGGATCACCCTCTCCAAGTGCCTCGGGCCCGAGCGCGAGGGCAGCCTGCCGCACAAAGTTCGCCGCCATCGCGGCGCGAGTGCCCGCCAGGGGTTCCCGCACCGAGAAGGCGTGCTGCAGGACTGTGGTGTGACGGGCGCCGGCCCATCGCCCAGTCCAACGCACCGCAAGCCGTGACTTGCCGAGGCCAGCCTCGCCACGCACCAGCAGCACGCCACGGTCGTGCGCGGTGAGACCAGCATCAAGCACTCGGAGATCTTCATCGCGACCATAGAACGGCTTGGCTGCCGTTGCGTTCAGCGTACGGCTCGACGCCGCGAACGCCTCGGCGCCGACGATTGCATAGGCGGGCAAAATGGTCCGCTGCGGCGGGACCAAAAGGCCTTCCCGACGGATCGCCTCGACAACATCGTCGCGCCGAAACAGCCGCTCAACTGGCAGCGCTTTGAGCTGGCGCAGCGACCCTGCGTCAGAAGCCGTCTGGACAACCCCAATCAGATCCGGCCCGGCAAAGACCGTCGCGCCCGACATTCCTTTCCAGTTGATCGCGGACACATGGGACGATGCGTCGGCGCCCATCGGGATCTCGAATGTGCCCTGGCCCCACGCCGCGCGCGTCTTGAGACCACTGCCCGGCGAGATCAATCCGCTCACCCAATGAGTGTCGCGCTCATCAAACGCTGCGTACCCAATCTCCTCCAACTCGCGGTTCTTGAAGATAGCAAGGTCCGGGAAGCCCAGCGCCTGTGCCTTGACCTCGCCCCACGCGGCCAAGTCGACCCAGGAGACTGGGTCATCGTTTGGACCGGTGTCGTCCGCGATGGCAAGCAAAGCGAAATCGTAGTCCTCGCCGGGCTCGCTCAGCGGCCAGATCAGTCGCGCAGACCGGGTGGCATATTTGTCAACGCCTTTTGCCGCACGGTAGTCGCGCAGGATGCGGATCTGGACGGTCTGCGGTGCGGTCTCGTTTTCCTTCGGGCACACCACATGCCACGCCGTCAGAACCAACCTTGGCCCAATCAGATAACCGCTGCCCTCATTAGTGCCGATGATCTCGACAACGCGGTCGGCCTCAGGCATGGCGCGCTCACTGCGTCTTGCCCTGCTGCTGCAGCACCGGACCCGTCCTTCTGTCCGCCGCGATCTCGATGTCACCCACGTTCAAGGTCAGCTTCACCTTGTGGGTGAAGGCGTCCTTGGCCGCTGCCCCGGCCGTAGCCTTGAAGATCCACCACCCGACCTCACCACCAACGTTGGTGGTGTCTTCGGCAGCCACCGTCAGCTCGAGCTCAACGGCAGTGATGCGGAACCGATCCTTCGGATCAAGCCCCTGCGCATGCTCGGCGGCAGCCCGGATCTGCTTGCGCAACCCGTCAATAGCTGTCGTCAGGGGCACGCGGTCCAAGTCGTTCGCCATCGTGATCTCCCCCAAATTGCCGGCCCGTATCCGCCAACCAGGATCAGCCAAGCCGGTGGAGAACCAAGAGTAGCACTGCTCCGCCGCCTCTGTTTATCACGTCGCCACGCCCGCTAGAGTGATCGTGATGTCAAAGTTTTGGCAGGGCGATGCTGCCCTCATGCTCGGATTGCCACTAGGAGGGGCTTCACCCCGATGATGTTCATGACGCGCGTGAGGTTATAGGCGAGCACGTGCAAGGCCATCTCGGTCGCGACCTTGGGCAGACGCTTCATCAGAAAGTGAGTTGCTCCCATTCGCATCTTGAGCGTGCCGAAGGGATGCTCGGCCGTCTCACGGCGCACGCGCATTGCCTGCGGGTTCGCATCGAGACGCTGCTGCACAGCTTCAAGCACATGTTCGTGCTCCCAACGCGTGATGCGGCGCTGCGCTCCCGGTGTGCATTGCGCTTTGAGCGGACAGCGCGGGCATGCCGTCGTCCAATAGCGGTAGACTGTCTTGCCGGCCTCCTCGCGCGTAAAGCGATAGGTCAACTTCTCGCCTGCCGGGCAGCGATAGACATCCTCTTTCGGCAGGTAGACGAAATCCTGCTTGCCGAAGCGGCCCTCCGACTTCGCGCCCGATGTCATCGGCTTCGGCAGTGTCACCGTTATGCCAGCTTGATCGCATGCCAGAATCTCGGGGCTGTTGAAGTAACCGCGATCGGCGACGGCATCGAGATGATCGGCCCCAAGAACCTCCTTCGCCTGTGAGGCGACCCTGGCCAGTTGTGAGCGATCCGAACCGGTATTGGTCACCTCATGCGTGACGATCAAATGATGCTCCGTATCCACGGCGACCTGCACGTTGTAGCCGACCACGCCTGAGCCGCGCCCGCTCGTCGCCATTGAACGTGAATCAGGATCGGTCAAGGATATCTGCTGATCGGGTGAAGCGAGCATCGCTCTCTCGATCGCTTTCAACCGCTCCATCTCACTGGCGAGCTTGGCAAGCTTGTCCTTGAGGTGCGCCGTCTTCGCCGCAAGCGCTTCCGACGGTTCCTGCAGATCGGCGGTGTCGAGCTGGCTCAGATACCGCGCCACGCTCTCATCGATCTGGGCCAGGCGGCGTTCCATCTTCGCGCGCGTAAAGTTCTTGTCGCGGTTGTTGACTGCTTTGAACTTGCTGCCGTCAATCGCGACGCTCGCCTGCGTCAGCAGGCCGATCGATCGGCACAGCGCCACAAACTGTGCGCACACCTTGCGGATCGCAGGTCCATTATCCTTGCGGAAATCCGCAATCGTCTTGTGATCGGGAACCAGCCGACCGGTGAGCCACATCACCTCAACGTTGCGGCCGGCCTCGCGCTCAAGACGGCGGCTCGACTGAACACGATTGAGATACCCGTAGATGTAGAGCTTGAGCAGCACCGACGGATGGTACGAGGGCCGGCCTGTAACCTCGGGATCAACCCCGTCGAACCTCAGATCGGCTAGATCGAGTTCATCGACAAATACGTCGATCACACGAACCGGATTGTCCTCGCAAATCCAGTCTTCCAGGCACTCTGGAAATAGCGTGCTCTGCTCGCGGTCCGCGCCCTCGATGAAGCGTCTCATCCCGATCCCTCCGCAAAATCGCGCAGGAATCATACGCTGGGAATCACTTGGCTCAGCACGTTTTTACACAACCAAGACCCACAACGGACATCCCAGCCAGCCAACCCGGTAGGATGAGCCCCGTGGATTGCGACAGCCGGCGGTGCGATAATCGCCAAAGCGAACAGCCCGGGCGGCCTAGCCGAGGCTGATATGCCGGCCTCCGGTGTGAGGCTGAAGAAGCCGCTATTCGAGAAAACTTGGAAGCTGCCAGACATCGAACGGATCGCGGCGCAGTGAAGCTGGACGCGATGAGGCCGGACCAAGACGAACCTAAAGGGATAAGCGTCATGAACATGGGCGCGAAATTGCTGTTCGCATTTTCTCTCGGCATACTGTCATGGGGCAGCGTCTGCGCCGCCCAGGAATACGAATTCAGGAACGGCTACCCGACGCCGGAAACGGCGCAACGCGTTCAGGACGAACAGGACTACCAGCGCGCCGTACAGTCCTATCGATTCTTCTATCCCACCGTCTCAATGGAGGGGACATTCCAGGGCACACGTGACGCCGGCGCGGAGGACAACAAAGGTGCGACGATCCTGGCGGGCGGCCCCAGGCACGTCTTGTTCACCGGGAATTCCGACACGCCTTATATGGGCGCGGTGCTCAACTTGAAGCAATCCGGGCCGATGGTCATCGAACTACCGGCTGGTGCGTATCTCGGCGTCATCAACGATCACCATTTCCGCTATGTGCACGACGTGGGCATTCCCGGGCCCGATGCCGGCAACGGTGGCAAACACCTGATCCTGCCACCCGATTATAAGGGCGACGTGCCCGCTGGGTACTACACGGCCCGGTCAAACACGAACCTGGTTTACCTGGCGGCCCGTGCGCTACCGGCAGGCGGTGACATGAAAGGCGCCCTCGACGCGCAAAAGCGGGTTAAAATTTACCCGCTCTCGCAAGCTGCCAACCCACCCGGTTTCACCTTCCTGGATATGACCGACAAGGGAATCAATGTCACGCTCCTGCGCTGGGAGGATAATCTTCAATTCTGGGAGAAGCTTCACAAGGTCCTGCAAGAAGAACCAGCCTTGGAGGAATTTCGTCCGATGTACGGCATGCTCGCCGCGCTTGGTATCGAGCAAGGCAAGCCCTTCGCACCGGACGCACGCATGAAGGTGATCCTGGAGCGGGGCAGCCCAAGCCGGACGTGCCCAAATGCTGGTTGCCGGTTTCGGCAGCAGCCGTCCCGATCGGGTCGTCTGGACGGATCGCAAGTGGGAATGGGCGGCGCTGCGCTACGAGAACGGCGACTTCGAATTGCCGACCGGCATCGATGTCGAGGCTCGTGACCGCTGGTTCTCACAGGCCGTCGGCGTTTCACCGAAGATGTTTTTGCGTACGGCGGGCGCCGGCTCGCTGTATTGGCTTGGGCTGCGCGACAAGGACGGCGCGTATCTCGACGGGGGGAAGACCTACAAGCTCTCCGTGCCGCAGCCTGTGCCGCAAAAGCTGTTTTGGTCGGTCACGGTGTACGACAGCGCGACCCGTTCGCAAATCCAAACAGATCAAGATAGGGCCGCGCTGCGGTCGCTGGTTGAACTGAAGGATGTCGCGACCACGGGCGCCATCGACCTCTACTTCGGCCCCAGTGCGCCGGCCGGCAAGGAGGGGCAGTGGATCAAGACCAATCCCGGCAAGGGCTGGTTCGTCTACTTCCGCCTGTACGGGCCGGAAGGACCGGCCTTCGACGGACGTTGGAAGCCGGGAGATTTCGAGGTCGTCCACTAAGCTCGCGGCCGATGGTCAGCGCACCTGGTATCCCCCATGTTCTGCTATTGGCCCATTGCTGCCGAGAGCCAATGCGACGGCATGTCCGCAGGTGGCGAAAGCTAACGCCGCATCGTTGGTCAACTGATCGAAACCCGCTTAGGCGGGCTTGTCGTGACCATCTATTCGCACGATAAGTCGCTCGCCTTCCCAAAGCTCGACCGCGCATCCATCGGCAAGTTGATGCGCGCGTTCTAGTGCGACGTCGTCACTAGGGCAAGGTCATTTCTGGCGGCCGACAAAGTGGCCGCTTACCGCGACGTAGTAGACCCGGTACTCGGGCACGAGCGCCAACCCCTAGCGCTGAAAGCCGCAAGCAAGCGTACTACCTCCTTACCGTCCGAGTCCACGAGAGATCAGCCGCGTACATATTGCCGGCGCCGGTCAATGAGGATCGCCGCCAGTGCGTTATGATCTCAGCCGCGAACATCGCGGCACCCCAGGCCGTTGCGGCGAATATCGGACTTTTCACCTGTTCAATAGCGGTATCAACACGGCGTCGCTCCTCCTCCGGAATGCCAGCCCGCGCCGCGACCAGACCCGTCAGGTACGTCCGGTCCTCATTGATGATCTCGCCGCGCGAGAATGTCTTGCCCATCACGCGGGTGATTTCCGCTCGCGGGTCATCGGTCGGTCGCGGCTGCGGCAGTTCCAGTTGCCGCGTCGCGATCTCGCGCGCAGTCGGCCTACAGCGCACCAGGCGAGCAAACTGGAAACACGGGCGCTTTTCGCGGGAAGCCAAGGCGGAACGGTCGCGCGTGCGGGCGGCAATACGTGCGCTCCGCTATCTGTGCATCATGGAAGGCTTCAGCGAGAAATCTGGCGATGTGGTTAGCTTTTTCATGCTCTTCCGATCCTGCTCGGCGGCGCACTCTGCCTATTCCTGCTCTATGGATTTTGGAACGGCTCAGCTTGCGCCCGCACGAGCGCGAGCACCGCCCGCCGCCGTTGAGCAAGTATTTCTGGTGGGCAAACGATTGACGCGAGCTGGGCTTCGGTCCAAAGCGCAGCGCCACTCAGAAATGGATTTGCTCACGGCTATCGCCAGTGCAGTCCTTCAGTGTCGCGCTGGGCGCGGGCGTTACTGTCCCTGCGGATCGCGCGATCCATGAGAGGGTCGGTCGATGTCTGATGAACCCGAGGTTACGAAGGTCCAGGAGACCAGTATTGAACCGCTGAGCTGCTTCCGTCTTCACGATTTGCTTCTCAGCCTCCTGCTGCGTCGGCAGCCGGCCCTCTGGCGTCAATGGTCCACCGTTGCGGGCAATTCACGGCTCAACCCTTCCAGCAGCTCTGACTTTGATAACCCGGTCTCCTTCATCAGCCACTCGATTTTCTGGAGGCCAAGAGCTTGCTCGAGCTGTGAGGGCCGACATGGACTTGTTCGTGCCCGGCTCGATCCAAGACTTCATGGTTTCACCGAAGCCCTTTTGCTGAAAATCCTTCAAGAGGTCTTGGAGTCCTTGCACCAAGGGTGCTGCTCCGAGACTTTGCACCAGGTCGGGCATCTGTTGGGCAGTTGACGGCGCCGCATCGACGTTCGTCCGCTTCACCGCCGCCAGATTGGCCCAGGATGACTTTGGATTCGCGTTCTGGCTCGGCTTATTCAGACAGCGGAAATTGCGTCGAACTCACCACGGGCCAAATCTAACTCGGCAAACGGCAATTGAGCCGCGCTGCGTGGGCGAGAACGCCCAGCGTGGTTCTTCTGAGCCCTCACTCCAGCCCGATCTCGGCCTCGACCGTGAGGTTGAGATCGGTGCCGCCGAGCGTGACCACCGCCTTGGCCGGCAGCGTCTCCGAGTCCTTGAGCTTGCCGCTCGCGAGCGCCTCGCGCACCGCCTTCTCGATCTCGCGCTGCGCGGTCACCCCGACGGTCTTGAGGAACTTGCGCAGGCTGCGGTTGAGGGCGTCTTCGTTCATGGCAGTCCTAACGAGGTGTGATCTCGATGCTTACCATTTTACCTGCCGCAAATAGGCGAAAATATGGAGGGCCGGGGCAGGATCGAATGCCAGGACCGCTGGTGCGTCCTCGGCTTGGCCTGTCGCTCCTGCTCGGTTAACGCACCAGCGCTTGGCAGTGCTGCGGTCGTTTCGCACAGTTGCGTAGATGCAACACCCAAAACAGAACTTTGAGAAATGCTCAACCTAAGACTTGACGCGCGGACCAAACATGCCTTTGCTCGATCTTGTCAGTCTTGCTTTGCTACGCGCCGGCACCAACGTAGGTTCCCCACGTCACCCGGATCGCGCCACGCGCCGGTCGGTGTTGGGTGGGCATCCCTTGGCCGGCCGGCGCAAACCTTGCTCTCACTACTTCCTGCGCTTGACCTTGGATTGGACGCTCGCTCGTCCTAGCGAGTAATCAATCTCAGCATCGCTCATCCCTGCAGCTCAGCCAGATTTTTGTGAAACCACCGAACGTGCCAGCAATGCCGCCCAAGCGGCGACGGCACCAAAGTGAACGGCATTCAAAGGGCGCTCGTTGAGATTTCCAATCCTCCTTCTGCTAATTCCTTTCCGACAGGAAGGCCGCGACAGATCAACTCGAAATCGTGTTGAAAGGTGGAGCAATTCACCAGGCCGGCAGTCGCTACGGAGGGTCTGGCCGCTCCCGATCACGGCTTCGCGGGCTTCTGAACTACGGCGATCAGCTCAAGAAATCAACCCGTGCCGTCATCGCCGCTTGCGCCTCCGTTCGGGACGGTATCATTTTGTCGTTCTGACGGCGGCGGATTTACGCGCGCGCGGAGACGACCATGGGATGGTGCACGGCGATCATGATCTGGTGGCTGACGGGAACCCCGGCCGGCACGGTGGTGATCGTGCCGAGATCCAAGCTGGAGGGTTATAGCGAGAAGCAGATCGAGCGCGGCCGGCGCTGTTGCCAGTCGCGCGGCATCATCTGCCGCGTCGACGAGAGCAAGTGAGGTTGCCGGCCCAGCATCGCCTCATGACTTTCTACCCGAGTGTTGGCTCAAAGGGAGCGATGCCCGCGACCCGGTCGATAGGCTGCCTACAGCCGCGGCCGAGCGGGTACGCAAGTTGCGAAATCGGAAGGAAGAGCTAAGCGCGATCGCCAACGCGGCGCGGCTCGAGATCGACGATGTGCGGCGTGACCGCCACATGCGCGAGCACGAACTCAAGCGCCTCACCGACCCCGCGCGTTGCGGAAAAAGCCGGCGTGGCATTCCTCGCCCGTGATGAGGACGACCCGGAGGTGCAGCGCGCCCGATCGCGCTTGGCTAGCGTGACGGCCGAGCTTTCGCGCCGCACCGAGGCGCAGGCCGCGCGCGACGTCGAATTTCGAGCGGTGGCCACGCTGCTCGGAAACCTCGAGCGATACCTCGCGGCGTTGCCGCCAGGGCCGATTGCCGAATACGACGGCGCCCCTACAAGGCCACGGCGCGGGGAGACTGCCTCCGACGCGCTTGCCAGGGCGCGCACCGAGCGCGAAAAACTGCTGAACGACCTGCAAACAATCAGGACCGCGCCGCGTAAGTACAGCCGATGTTAAGGCGTCCATCCGCCGCGAGCTCGTCGATCTCGCGGCGAAGGGCGCGCCCGATGTGGGGCGAGTGCTCCAGCACCGCGAACCGATCGGGTGGGCTCGGCCGCAGGTGCGGCCCGACGTGTATGCTCTCGCTCGCACCCAAGGCGGGGCCTCGGCCGTCGATGGTTATAGCGCGGGCGACGCCGTCGATCCCTTGAGCCTGATGGCCTGGCTCGACAAGGCAACGCTGATTCGCGCTCTGGAGGCCGAGGTAGACCGCATCGGGGATGACAGCGTGGCCTTGAGCGAGACTGATAGGATTGATCGTGAGCGCGCCGCGCTTGAGCGTCTGCTGCAGCTTGAGCACACCGAGGCAGGGATTGCCGAAGCGGCGGACGCGTTGGTGAGGCCGGACATCGATCCGCGTGCCTACCTGCAGATCGAGGGGCCGGCACCTAATCGCGTCTGACGAATTGCGCGCGGTGTTTGGAGATGTCCGCCGCAAGCATCCGAGGCGGGAGCGCTTGATCCCGTCGCGAAGGGCCGGGCCCCTCTCCAGCCTGGCCGCCCGGATCGGCCCCGCCCGTTGTTGGTCATCAGGCGGGCGTGGGCCGGTCGGGCACCCACGCCGACGCGGGTTCAATTCGGGGTAGCGCGTCTCGATCCGCAAACTCACGCGGCATAAATCAATCATCGGCTTCAGCAATCGCCTTCGTCATATGCGGGCATTTGAACGTGGGTGGATCAAACTCACCAGTACTTTGCGCGACCTTGCATTGAACAAAATAGTTAGGCTCAGGGATCACGGTCGATCCGAGCTTCTCGGCGGTCGCGCCGCAAACCGGGCATATGATCTCCATTGTCCTCTCCTTAGCCGTCGGCTGGGCCAGACGCACCGAGCGGTTCCTGGCGCCGAAAAAAGCTCTGGCGTCCCACTGCAAGCCTTGGCTTAGGCCGCCGAGGCCGGCGCGCTGCCCGGCTGGGCCATTTCCACAGCTTTGCGGGTCCTCCCTGCGCAGTATGTAACACGGGGTGGCGGCAGGTCGCCGGCCTGCTAGGCACCGAAAAATTTTTCGCGATTTCCATTTCTCGAAAGGGTCCAACATGCCCACTGACGACACCGGCACCAAGCAAGATCTCGCCGATCGTCTCCGCCTCACGCGGCGACGCGTCGATCAGCTCATTGATGCCGGTGTGTTCTACGCGCGCGCCGACGGGGCCTTTGACATCGGGGCGAACGCGGAGCGCTATCGCGCCTATAGGCGAAAGGACGTCGCCTGGATTGCCGAAGAGCTTGAGCGCCTTGCGGCCGAGATCACATCTGGCCTCAAGCAGATGACGGCGACGTCGAGCCTCCCGAAACGCCGAAAGCTCGCGCGAGAGATAGGTCCGCTGATCCCGGCACTCGACGCCGCGATGCGAGTAGGGGAACGCGATCTCGCCTTCGGGCCAGCGCGACCTGCTGGATGAGTACACCAACATGATAATCGGCCGACTGATCGGCGAGCTCCTCACCGACCTGCCAAGCTGATGCGCGTAGTAGAGCCTGAACATGACAAAGACGACGCGGCTCAATCTCACGGGGCCGGCCAAGCTCGAGGACCGCTTGAGGGCGATCCTGACTTGCTTGCGGCCACCGGCTTACACCAACGAGAGCGCCTCACGGCGCGAACCAACCGAAACGATGCAAGTGAAACATGATTGGGCCGGCAACATCGTCGCCAAGATCAAGCTAGTCGTGGGCGCCGGGGCCGGCTGGAAAGCGGCTGCGCATCATCTTGAGCGGCGTTCCTCGCTCGAGCAGATTCGCGCGGAGCTCCAGCAGCTCGGCTTCACCCTTCGGCAGACGACGATGAGCCGGAGATTTGTCCTACCTGCCCGTATCGCGACAAGGACAAGGATGATCCGCCGGCCGACGCGCTGAAGCGCGCCAACGCGGCTGAGAAGGCCGTGATCAACTCGCAGCACGCCGCCAAGTCGGGCCAGGCGAAGAAGGAATCTGCGGCCGGCTGGGACAAGGCCGTCGGCGCCGTCAATCAGCGCATCGCGCCGACCGCATCCGCCGAGAAGGGCGGCTGGGACGCGGTGATCGAACAGATCAACAGCACCCAGGACGCCCCGATCTGAAGGGCGATGAGTGCATAAACGTGAGGGTTCCTGTCCTTCTGTGGGATTTTCCTGAAAAAGTGTCGGTTTCTCTACCTGTAGGACAACTTCTTGGTGTCATACCACCAACAAATGCGATAGGCTTCGGTAGCTGTCCCTGAAGACGGGTCTGGCCGGCGTCACCGTCCGAAAAAACGGACAGCAATCAGGCCTTCGGCGGGCTCTCAATCCGGCGCCGTTTCCGGTGCCGGCCGCGCCTGTTCACGCAGCACTGTTGCGCAAAACACGACGATGACCACGATGACCCGCATGGGGGCTCGCTCGGCTGGAGCCGTGCGACGCAATGCTGCTCGCCGCAACACGAACCAACTTGGTGTGTGAACACGCTCACATTGTCGCCGAGCAAACGACGCTAGGTAATAGGTCGCTACTCCCGGCGGCGCGGCGACAATAATAGGCGAGTAAGAAATGTCTTCGACCTAGGCCACGCTGAAAGTGAAGGGCAACGAAAGACTACCTCGATGATGACGGCCCTCGTACTGATCTGCTCGCTTGCAAAGACTCCTTTTGCGATGGACTGCAGCACTGACAATGCAGTCGACGTGCTCAAGGTGCCGGGGGAGTACTACTCGCTAGTTACCTGCTTTACCCGCGCGCAGGTGTTCCTCGCGGAATCCCGATACGAGCTTGCTATCGGCCTTTACCCCAAGATCGTGTGTGGGAAGCCATACCGGCCGGCGAATGTTGGTTAGGCGCAGGCGACGCGCCAAACGGCTGTGATGGCGGACGCGCCGTCGCTAAGGCCCCTGCCCGTTAGCAATAACCGAGGCAACGGATTCAGATCTCACTTCTGATCGCTTACACAGCCTGTCCCGCGCCGGCTCGCAAAACCACGCGGGGCCGATCCATAGAAGCCGTCGAGTTGCAGCTCGGCGGCTTCGTCACGAATTGGTGGTCGATTTGATTCGACCCGCCGGCGAGAGGTGCGTCAATCGCGCGCTCGCGTTCGTCGGCGCGGTCGTGGTGCGGGTGTTGTGAAGTAAATGCCACCGCTGGAGTCCCGATGTTTAATGCCGACCCGTTTTTTTGATTGGGGCTCCAACTATCGCAGCTCATAGCAGTTTGTGACCAACCGCGGTTTCCGCGTGACATCGTGCAGAGTCGAGCACTGGACCAGGAAGCTTTTCTCCTTGTGCCGGAAGAGCAGGATCGTCGAGCGGTTGTCGAACGTGCCGACGTAGCCGGCAATGTCCCAACCGCTCTCGAGCAGTTTCTGGATAGAATATTAGGTTTGGGCGCGCGCCGGCACCATCAGGCAAAGTGCCGACAGGGAGCTCAGAGCAACGAGACGAATGGCGGCTATCATGTGATTACCTCAAGACATACGGGCCAAGTTTGGAAACTGAGTGAGCTTAAGGTCACCCCTAGGGCCTGCTCTGGAAAACGCACCAGAAGTCAAATGCCGGGGGGCCCCTGGCCGCTCGCTCTATTCCGCCGGCCGTGTTTCCGATCGACGGTGGTCTTGAAGCCCCGCCGAGGTGCTGGTGGTTCGTCAGGCCCGCCGGCCGGATTGCAGTCCGGACACGGGACGCCGGCACCTCTGCAACCATCGTGCCCCATCGGCCGGTCCGGATTGCTCCTCGCACCCCACGCTCGCCGCCGCAGCGGGCGCATGGTTCTGTAGTAGCCATGCGCTATGGTAGCACAAGCCCTAGCGGCTGGCGTTCAAGCGGCGAATTGGCGTCGAATTGGGGCCATGTCCGACAATTGGGAACGTCTCACGCGCGACATTCAATATGCGATCTGGCGTGCGCCAAACAGCAAGCGCGTGTTGCCCGACGACCAGGTAAGGCTGTCACGGGCGATCGTAGAGCACTTGAAGCTTTGCAATTGGACGGTCCGGCCCGGCGAAGCACCGCCGCTTGGTCCTGAGCCCCGGTATCGCTCGCCGCCTTAGCGAATTGTCCACCGCGCCGGTGGGTGCATGCGAGCCCGGATCATGTCCGTCGGATGCTCGGCGAGGGTGACGTCGAAGCGGGCCATGCCGACCACGCTACCACGCGGCCGTGCTACCGTCGCCGCATCCGACTTGCGAACAAGACGCCTGCCGCCGCACGCTGATCGCAAGCGCAGTGCAGCTTTTTCAGCCGCCCATCGGGAGCATCACTGCCATGACGAGCAATACGGCCATTACAAGCGCGACAAGCTCGCGCAGGTAATCGATCCGCGTCATGGTCGCGCCGAATGTCGCACGGCACCTGCGTCGCGTCGGGGGAAGATCAGCAGCAGGAAGAATGCGATGAGCGGCGAAAAGAACACCGCGGCCAGAAACCAGCCGATGAATGATCGTCCGCGGGCGCGGCCGGCGAAGCCGATGACGATACTCAGCGGCAGCCACAATAACAGCGACAACAGAAACAACAGAAACAACAAGATGTCCATTCATCCGCCCCCAATAACCTTATTTCTTAGTGTCGCTCCCGCTGCACGCTGATCCGCCAGCGCTCGCGCTCGGCGCTCGCTCATCGCCCGATGCGGTCGGGATAGTCCATGATCTGGTTAGCGGCGATCTTGGGGCAGCCCTCAGCGAGCTCTAGCCGAAGGTCTACCATATTCTTGTCGGGGCGGTAGCGTTTCGATCAGCGTGGCTTTCCTGTCAGCGTCCTAAGCACTATGGAACTTGAGCACCGTTGCGCTGAGTTGCTTCCACGGACCCGTTACGGAGTGGGCGGAAGCATGACCAGGGTTCCCGAGCCTCGCAGAGGAATGCCCAGCCCGCGGCTCGACGAAAATGCCTTCAAGCAGCGCTTTCGGTCGCAATTCAAGGATCGCGCATTCGCCCCCCTCGCCGCAGAGCTCGACAAGATCGCGCAAGCCGCTTGGGAAGCCTACGCGCATTCGCGCAAGAGCCCGCACACCCGCAAGGCGGGACCGGAATTCGCCGATCCGGACTATGAGCTTTCGGTCGACTGGATCGCCGCGCGCGGGGCGGTGCAGGCGGCGCAGCGGCAGCACGACGACGCCGACGCGAGCCGCATCCTCCTGATCAATTGCTCGTCGCGTTCCGAGCATACGTGTCCGAACGAGATGTCGAAGAGCTTCCGCCTCGCCGAAATCGCGCGCGAGGTGTTCGAGGCCGAACGCGCGCAGGTCGAATTGCTCGACCTCTCCCGGCTCGCCTCCGAATACGGCCGCCGCATCCACCCTTGCAAAGCCTGCTTCTCGACCGCCGCCGCGCTGTGCCACTGGCCGTGCTCATGCTACCCGAACTATTCCCTCGGGCAGACGCAGGACTGGATGAACGACATCTACCCGATGTGGGTGGCCGCGCACGGCATCATGATCGTGACCCCGGTGAACTGGTATCAGGTATCCTCGCCGTTGAAGCTGATGATGGACCGGCTGGTCTGCGCCGACGGCGGCAATCCCGATCCAACCAGCACGCACGGCAAGGACGCCAGAAAGGCCAAGGAGCTAGAGCTTGCCGGCTGGGACTATCCGCGGCATCTCGCCGGACGGCTGTTCGCTGTCGTCGTACACGGCGACGTCGAAGGCGCCGAGGCCGTGCGTCGCGCGATCTCCGATGGCTCTGCTTCATGCACCTCTATCCGGCCGGGCCGAACGCGGAGCTTGACCGCTACATCGGCTACTGGAAGCCGTATGCGACAAACCACGACGAATTGGACGCCGACCAGGCGATCCAGGACGAGGTCCGCAACGCTGCGCGCGCGCTGCTCGAAGGCATAGAGGCGAAGCGCTCCGGCCGACTGGTCGTCGCGGGTGAGGACCTTGCGCCGCCGCGGCAGAAGTGAGGGGGCCCGCAGTCTGGCTCACCGCGCCTCTGCAGCGTTTGCAATCATTTCCCGCCAGCATGCCGTCGTCCGCGCCCAGCGCGCTGGCCGCCTTCGTATCGCTCATCACCCGATCCGGTCGGGTGGTAGACGGCGCGCAGAGGCGCGCGTTGCCTGCAAAGAAGAAAAAGGGCCGCGCAGGCCGGCCTGAGGTGAACGGCCTTCTGCGGGCGCCGCCGCTATATCGTCCGTTATATTGCTTTGCTTTCGCGCATTAGTTTTAAGCGTTACTTCATAGAGGGGCTGTCATGGAAATAAATCAGATCCGGTACTTCCTTGCGATTTGCGACAAAGGCAGTTTCACTCGCGCGGCCCAAACGTGCGGTATCAAGCAACCATCACTTACCGCCGCCATTCAGCGGCCAGGAACGCTCAATCGGAGGCAAGCTCTTCGACCGCTCATCGTCTCCTATTCGGCTGACCAAACTTGGGTCACAGTTGCTCCCGATCTGGAAGGAGATTGACGTGCTTTTCGAGAAGACGGTCGCATTAGCGAACGCGCATTTCGTGCAACGCGAGACGGACCATCTCGGCCGGGTTCGAGGCCGACCCAGCCGACCGCGCCGCTCAAGAAGCCAGCAAGGACCGTTCCCACGGGTTCAAGTGATACGGGCATTTCCCGGCGCTACGCCTCCCGCTGCACGCTGATCCGGAAGCGCTCGCGCTCGGGCACGTCGCCAACCAGGTCCGGGTAGAACACGCCGCAATGCTCCTGGATGCTCGGCGCCGGTATCTTGGGGCACCCGGCGGCTAGGTCGAACCGCATGCTGACACGTCCGTAGTTCGGGCCGAAGCGCGCGAGCAGCGTCGCTTTGCGGTACTGGCCGCGCCGTGGGCACCGGCTGCACGCGAGGCGGACCATTTCAACGGATAGTCGCGCAGGAGCACGCTGGTCGGTAGGTCGTCTCGGTCGTCTCGGTCGTCCAAACGGCGGCGGCGCATGTCAGAGAGGCCTATCGCTGCCAATCCTCTTCGGCCTCGCGCTGGACCGGAGGCGAGGCTGGGTTCTTGCACTTGACCCAGTCGGGCGTCCGCCCTGAGCAGATAGGGTGACCCTTTGCGCTTCGACACGATACCCTCTACCACCGAGTAGGGTCCTTGGCAGACGCTCGGCAACCTACGGGTTATATTGCGATTCCCCTAAGCATTCTCGTCCTTGCGACCGCAAGCAGACTCGGGAGATGGAGGTGGCACAGGCATGCCCTTCGCCGAAGAAGTCTCTGCATGATCAGCTTCCTGTACGGACTTGTCGGCTTGCTCGCGCGTTATCGCGTCGTTGTCCTCAAGATTGATCGCCCTTTTTAGCATGACGATGTGCGGCAAATCCCAATTCTTATTGGGACCGATGTCCCAGTATCGTGAGTGGGGGAACGGTTCGTAGGCTGGCGGCTCGCAAGTGTAGACCTTGACGTCTATCACTCCTTCACCAAACACATCTTTGAGTTCGCCTCCAATGGCGTCGCCCCAAAGTAGCTGTGACACGGGAAAATACAGGTTGGTCCACCTCGTGAGGCCGAAAAGCGCGCCGTGGTGAAATCGCCGTTCGTTGGTCCGGGCGTAAAGAAACGTCAGCCTCGCATCGCCCTCAGTGATCGTCGGCGGACATGTGGGGAATTGCCTCTCTTCTTGTCTTTGCTCGAATATGGCTTTTAAAGCATCCGCGTCACTAAACCCCTGCTGTCTGATGGACTTGAACTCGTTACCCTGACTGGTGAGATACACGGCATGGTGGAGCGGGCTGCCCAAGGTGATGAAGTCTGTGACTAGCCAGGCCTTGGCCCACTCCTTTCTCTTCTCTTCTTCCGACTGGGCCTTTGCAGCTCTTTCGCTCGCGAGCCGGGCCAAAGTGCGTACAATTTCACGGCCCCGACGCCGCAGCTCGTTAGCCTCTTCGGGACGGCTTTGGTCGATTGCAGTGATATTGTCCTTTAACTCTTCTGCAATTGCAGGAAGTTGACCGCAAATCCGATTGAAGTAAGCACGCAGCATATCGTAAGCGATCACGGTTCCAAGGCTGTGTGCGACGACGATGATCCGGTCGTACTTGCCGGACAGGTGTAGATCCTCAAGCAGTTGAACCGCTTCTCGACGAATTTGGCGTTGGCCGGCAACGTTCGCGGGCGAAACACGGAAATACCGCGCTGCATCTCCCAAATATGGTTGTAGAAACACAGCATTGAGCAAGAGGTATAGACCAAGGATCGTCCAGGCCGTAATCGCCGACCATGGCGAGTTGAGGCTCCAAGGTACCTCGCGGTTGCATAGCAGAGCAGTTGCTGCGTCACTGCCGTGTGCGTGAAGATGATATAAGTAATACAATCCGAAACCGACCCACGAACCAGCGTATACGATCATTAGAGGCAGTATCGGCCCCATGAGAATTCTGACGGCCACCAAACTAACCGATAGCGGAAGCATGAGGGTGACCAGCGTACCGATGGCGTCTTTGAGCGTGTAGGGTTGTTCCATGCGAGTTTCTTGGCAGGGACCCAACCAATTTAACACTGGGAGAGAACGAAGGTCGGGCACATGAAAGGGCAACCAACTTAACGCCGGGAGGGAATGAGGGTTGGGGACATGAATGGCTTCGACGAGCACGCCAACGAATACGATGGCAGCGATTGCCCCGATCAAGCCCATTAGCGCGTAAATCGCAAGCGCCGCGAAGTTGAGTGTGCGCTCCTTGAAAGTTGCGACAAGGAAGGCAAACGCGAGCGCCAGAGCAACTAACACCAAGGGTGAGAAGATCATCGCATGGCGTTCAATCTTGGGAATGGCAGAAAGCCTTTCGATCAAATGAAGCGCTAGAAATGAAAACGAGAGAACAAGCGCGGCTAAGAATATAGCTCCGCCCCACCAAACCCATTTCAGCTCTGGGCCGAGTCGCGGTCCTCTGCGGGCGAGTTCAAACAACCAGAGCAAGACGGCGACCGGTTTGGTCCCGCTCATTAGGTGAGCCCAGTACAGCTCATGGAAATCGAACGTGCGCCTTTTCCCGCTGTCAGCCGGAAACAGGCTATTTGACGTGAAGACAGGAAGGTCGAGGTCCCCGGTGCGCTCCGGATGTAGCCAGAACCTTTTGCTGCCTGGTTTTGACTCGTCTCCGCCGCCTGGTTTCGACTCGTCCCTGTCGCGTTGTTTCGTATCGTCCTTATCAATCCAGACGGCCTCTACAAGACCGCGAGCAGTCTCGGTCGGGCGATGGCGGCCCATCCCATGCACAACAATGATTGCCGTCCGCGTCGGATCCGGGGGCGCGCCCTGACTCGACATTGAAATCTCCAGTGAGACTTCTCCACGGTGACTGACTGGCGATCCAATTAAAGCAGTAGCTCGGAATTAAATCAATCTATAGGCGCTCTTTCGAGTTTGCGGCCGAGCAGTGGCGTTTCCTCGCTGACCGCGCCGACGGCAGGGCAAACTAGGCGGCTCTTCTGCGGAAGAAGCCGGGTCCGAGGCCCGCCGGCCCAGCCCGGCGGAGGCTCTAGCCCTCGCGGGTAGCCATGGTAAAGTGGCCGGCGGCATTTGCGAGGCGCAGCGGGGGTTGGGCGCTCGTGCCCGATTATCGGGTCTACACGTTGGGCGAGGACGGCCACATTGTAGGCCGGACCGGATTTGCTGCCCGGACGACGAAGCAGCGCTTGAACGCGCCAAGAACCTTGCCGATGGTCACGCGGTGGAGCTTTGGGAAGGTGACCGCCGCATTGCGCTGATAGACGGCAAAGACGGCTCCTCTACTCCTCCCGCTAGACGCTGATCCGGAAGCGCTCGCGCTCTGGGTCGTATTCCTCAATCGCGCGCTTGATCACTTCCTCCGCCGTCTGGCCAGTGACCGTGAAGGGCAGGCGCTCGGCCTTCCGCTTCAGCATGAAGACGCGCCACCGGGGCTGGATCACGTCACGCGGCTTTTTCATGGCCGACAAGATAGGCGAGGCTGGCGGGGAATCCGAGTCAGTTCCGCCGCCGCCGAGCGGCAGCGGGCTTTTTTACTACGTAGGCGACCCCTGCCAGGGCTGCCCCGACGATCAATCATGCAGAGGAAACGGAAGCCCCAGCCTTTGGCTATCCCGGTCGAAACCAGCGGGACTACCGCTGTTGGCTATATCGCGCGGGGCCGGCGAGTTGGCGGCGGCGGCCGGAGGGCTTCCGTAAATCGATAACTCGGAAGCTTGCTTCTGGTTCCGAGATGGAAGAGCACCTGCCGGCGCCGCCAACTGAGGCGGCCTACTGGGGGGCGCCTACTGGGGCTTGTCTCCATGTGCTAGCCGGAAGAACGTGATCGCGGCGTCGCGGAGCTTGATCGGGTTGCGCTCGCCACCCTGGGCCCCCGCGATGATGATTCTGGCGAGCTTGTCGCGGCTCGCATCCGTGTCCGGGCCGACGTTCCCAGTCCGATCTATATCCCGCCATGCCTCTTCAAAGGCCGACGTAAGGAGCCGAATGGTCTCCGTGTCAAAGCCACTGTCAGGAGGTAGGCGAGACTGTATCGGCATCAGCCAAGCCCGCCGGCTGGTATTTGCCGCGACAGCGGTAGCCTAGCGCGCGCGGGCGCGGGTGACAAGTCCTCGTCCGGTGGGTTTCTTTTTCATCGCTAGGCCGCGACGGTCCCTTTCCGTGGCGGCGTTTGCGCTGCCGGCGCCAGTCAACGAGGATCGCCGCCGATGCGTTTTCCGGGGCAGAAGGCTATCGGGGACATAGGGTCGCCGCCGGACGCATGGGCGGGCAAATTTCGTTAGCCGGTGGTTAGCCGGCAGCGCTCGCCTGTGGGAAACATCCCGCCGGTATTGGGTTTCCGGCGGTTGGACCGATGATCGACTATCAGATGGACCTCGCGCTCACCGACGCGCGCGGCATTCTGTTCCTGCCGCACTACGAGGACCGCTGGTTCGACAAGCCGCTGCGCTGGCGGCGCGCACGGCGGACCGATCGCACGCTGCTGCTTTGTCCATCGCGCGAGCTCATCGCCCGCTTGCCCGCCGGCCGGATCCCGAGCCGCGAGGACTTTGCGTTCTATCGCGGCCGCGACGCCGAGCGGCTGCGCGCCTGGAACGCCGCGCTCGACGCCGGCCGCCGCATGGCCGACGAATTCCGGGAGGCGATGGCGACCGGTTCGCTGGAGGCCATGGTCGAGCCGCTGTGACTCGCAATGACGGAGGCGGATGGGTTTCGGGCCCCTCAAGCCGTCATCCTGAGGTGCCCGAGCAAAGCGAGGGCCTCGAAGGATGCAGCTCTGCCGTGCAGCTGCCATGTTGTGCGTCCTTCGAGGCTCGCCCGACTTCGTCGGGCGAGCGCCTCAGGATGACGAGACAGAACAAGCGTTGCCCCCACAACACCGTCATTCTGATCAGGGTGAGGGATTGCCCAAGTTTCATCCAGGTGGATCGGCCTCCAGGCCGGTATGCAACTCGCAATGACGGAAAGGGGCGCCGCCCTAAGCCACCTTGACCATGCGCTTGCCGCGGTTCTCGCCCGCCAGCAGTCCGATCAGCGCCTGCGGGGCGTTCTCGAGCCCGTCGATCACGTCCTCCTCGACCTTGAGCTTGCCGGCGCCGACCCAGGCCTGCAGATCGGCGAACGCCTGCTCGCGCTCCTTGAAATAGTCGGTGACGATGAAGCCTTGCATCGTCAGCCGCTTGACCACGATCAGGCCGGGAATGCCGCGCGGCCCGTGCGCAGCCGGCGCGCCGTCGTACTGCGAGACCGCGCCGCAACAGGGGATGCGGCCGTAGAGATTCATCTGCGGCAGGCAGGCCTCCAGGATGTCGCCGCCGACGTTGTCGAAGTAGACGTCGATGCCGTTCGGGGCCGCCGCCTTGAGCGCCTTGAACACGTCGCCGGCCTTGTAGTCGACGGCCGTGTCGAAGCCGAGCTCGCGCGTGAGCCAGTCGCATTTCTCGCGCCCGCCGGCGATGCCGACGACGCGGCAGCCCTTGAGCTTGCCGATCTGCCCGACCAGCGAGCCGACCGAGCCGGCGGCCGCCGATACCACGACGGTCTCGCCCTCCTTCGGGCGCCCGACGCGCAGCAGGCCGAAATAGGCGGTGAGCCCGGCGATGCCGTAGACGCTCAAGAGATGCGTCAGCGGCGCGATCTTCGGCAGCTTGACCAGCGTGCGCGCGGGCAGCACCGCGTAGTCCTGCCAGCCGGTATCGGCAAACACGAGATCGCCCGCGGCGAAACCGTCGGCGCGCAACTCCGTAACCTCGGCGAGCGCGCCGCCCGCCATCACCGAGCCTGCCTCGACCGCCGCCCGATAGGTCGCGCCCTGCATCCAGGCGCGGTTGGCGGCATCGAGCGAGATGTAGCGCACCCGCACCAGGACCTCGCCGTCCTTGGGGGCCGGAACCGTGCCTTGCGTCATGCGAAAATGCTCGCGGCCGAGTTTCCCGGCCGGCCTTTCGGCCAGCATGACCTGCCGATTGCTGCGCTCTGCCATGGCGTGGATCCTCCTGCGGCTTGCGACGGCGCCGGCGCCCCGCGATCGGCAGCATCGGCCTTCCGATCGCCCAAGTCCATCGGCGGGGTCGAGTATCAAGCATGGCCGGGCTGACGTCGGCTTTGCCGTAGGGCGTGCTGCCACCTTCGCGCCGAACGTGGCGGCGCTGCTCAGTGCCACTCCAGGCTCATGCCACCAAGCACGTTCCATTAACCAAGCCTTAAGGACCATGCCGCAGGTTGTCGTGGGGGGTTCGGTGTACGGTAGGCTGTCGTGGCCGGCACGATCCCAGCGCGCAGGCGTATTGCTGGACCAGATGGTCGCCGTTTGACCGGCGACGATGTCCTGCCACCGCGCTCGACGAAGCGCCGGATGCCCCGTCTCCAAGTCTTTGATCGTGGCTGCAGTGGACGGCGGACTGCGGTCCGTCCGAGAGGCTTGCGAGCTCTACGGTCTGAGCACCGAAGCACTCGGCGCGTGGCGCTCCGCCATGCGCCGGCATGGATACAATTCGCCGAACAGCGATCCGCGTTCAGAAGATATCGACCGACCGCCATGCGACGTCGCAGGGCGCTTGCTCATGCGGAGTTCTGATGATGACAGTTTGCCGTCGCGAGATCCTCGCCACGCTTGGTGTAGCTTTGACGTTTGCCGCAGCAACGACTGTGATGGCCGTTGCGGCGCTGTCGGCGCGCGGCATCGACGCCGAGCTGCTCAAGCTTAACGAACTGAAGCCGGTTGACGTCGCCTTGAGTCCGGAGCTCCGTCGGCTACCGGACAAGGACGACGATGAGGATGACGAGGACGACGATGACGATAAGGATGATCGGGCTTAGCGACCACTGAAGGAGCGGGACACCGAGCCCGGGTCATCGGTCAGCGGGCGCGCTCCGCTTGCAGAACGGCGGAGCGTCGAGATCCCTTCCCGCTGAGCGTGTTCGAGCGCTCGCGCCTCATCTCAGTCCGATTGCGGCTTGATAAAGTTCATCCCAACGTGGTAGAGTAGCTTGTCTCCCCTCCCTGAGGAGATCGGACCCCCCTGGAAGCGGCCGGGCGCACGCCACTCGCCCGGTCGTTTCCACGAAAAGTCGACAACGAGATCACTCACACAGGTTCCAGGCGAGCACAGCGGTCACCTTCGAACTCGACGCGGTCGCACTCATGCGCCGCGTCGACCGACCGATCGTCGCGGCGCGCATTGAGCGCGTCATTGCGAGCGAAAGCGAAGCAGAGGTGCTGGCCCGTCGTCAGGAACAGCGTGCCGCCAGTTGCGAACGATAGTGTCGCTCTCGGCGCTGCCGTTACCGTTGGCGAGCGCAAGCGCCTCGCGCAACGAAAGGCCGGCGCCGTCGGGCGCCCCGCTGGTCTCGCTACCCTCGAACGTCTCGTCCAACAGCGTCGTGACAGTAAACGTGGCCATGACTGCTCCT
Source organism: uncultured Alphaproteobacteria bacterium (assembly GCA_963788095.1). Classification (GTDB taxonomy): domain Bacteria; phylum Pseudomonadota; class Alphaproteobacteria; order Rhizobiales; family Xanthobacteraceae; genus CAVTXS01. The sequence goes on from CAWBFP010000049.1 coordinate 33,488, forward strand.
CCCTGTCACTCTCCCGTCGACGCGATCGCCGGCGTCGGTTCCGGCATGCTGTCGCGCTGCTTCTCGGCGCTCCCCTGCGCGACGATGCGGAACGCTTTGGAGTCCTTGAGGTCGCGCCAGAACGAAAGCTGCGCGTAGCGGGCGAACAGGTCCGGCGGCAGGATGGTGCGGCGCGACTGCGGCTTCACCTCCGGCTTCACCCGGTGCAGCCCGTCGAGGCCGAGCTGGGCGTCGAACGCCGGCGCGTCGTACTCCACCTTGGTAAAATCGTGCCGGAACGGCTGCTCGCCCAGGAACTCGTAGAGGAGCTTGAATACGTCGCCCGGACGCGCGGCGAGCAGGTCGTATTCGAGGATCAGCACGCGCTCGGCGAACTCGGAGTAGCAGGCCTCGCGGGTGGCGTGCCAGGCAAAGCCGACCAGACGGTTGGCGTTCGCCAGCGCCTCGACCCGGGTGTAGACGGTCGCGCGCTCGGCCGGATTGTTGAACAGCCGGGTGTGCTCGAAGGCGTTGTGGCGGTACTGGCGCTCGAGCAAGTCCATCACCCAGGCGACGTCGCGCACGCAGCAGATCACCTTGGCGTCGGGGAACAGCCGCATCAGCGCCGGCAGCTTGGCGGTCCAGGCGCGGTTGGTGTCGAAGATCACCGGCTGCGTCAGGTCGGCGTAGTACGAGTCGAACAGGCCGCGCAGGATGCGCGCGCGCTGCGCCTCGTCGACCATGGTGGAGAGCTCGGTGCCGGCCGAGACCTGCGCGATCCCGCCGTCGAACAGCGAAGCGACCGGGCTCGACATGCCGGCGTGGAAGCGCGGGTTCTGCCGCAGGATCGCGGCCGTGAGCGTCGAGCCCGCCCGCGGCAGGCCTGAGACGAAGTGAAACGTACGGCTCGTCGGGGCCGTCAAGCGTCCTCCCCTCTGGGTACGCCGTCGCGTTTATCCGGGAGTGAAGTCGAAACTGACCAGCTCTCGGCGGTTTCCGAGGCCCACTGCGACGGGTATTCCCCTCCCCCTGGCGGCTCTGCGATTTGCCGTCGGAATCCCAGCCTAGCTTGGCCTCCTGGCGGTGCCAAGGGGGATCGGGCGCATCCCAATCTCTGCGGCGCGCCGCAGTCGTCGCGTGATGGTATTGATCTGCCCAAGAATTCCCGGCTGCCTGGAAAACGGAACGCGAGCGGAGACGAATGCAACTCCACGTCATCTCAGGATGACGGCGTTTGAGATGGCGCGTAGCATCCTGCCATGGGCGCCTTCGTGTATATGCTGCGGTGCGCCGACGGTTCGTACTACGTAGGCAGCGCGACCGGCGACGACCTCTCGCGCCGCGTCATGGAGCACGAGACGGGCGCGCGCCCGGGATATACGTTCTCGCGGCGCCCGGTGACGCTCGTGTGATCGGAGCATTTCGACCGGATCACTGACGCGATTGCGATCGAGCGCAAGCTTAAGGGCTGGAGCCGGGCGAAGAAGGAAGCGCTGATCCGAAGCGATTGGAGCCGCATCAGCCATCTCGCGCGCCGCCGCGGCGGCAAATAAGCTTCCACAACGTCGTCATCCTGATGACGAGCGAGAGCACGGTTGCCCCCCACAACGCCGTCATCCTGAGGTGCCCGAGCGAAGCGAGGGCCTCGAAGGATGCTGCCCTGGGGTGCAGCTGCTATGTTGTGCGTCCTTCGAGGCTCGCCCGACTTGTCGGGCGAGCGCCTCAGGATGACGAGTCTGAGAAGAAGCGTTGCCCCCCACAACGTCGTCATCCTGAGGTGCCCGAGCGAAGCGAGGAACTCGAAGGATGCTGCTCTGCCGTGCAGCTGCTATGTTGTGCGTCCTTCGAGGCTCGCCCGACTTGTCGGGCGAGCGCCTCAGGATGACGAGTCTGAGAAGAAGCGTTGCCCCCCACAACGTCGTCATCCTGAGGTGCCCGAGCGAAGCGAGGGCCTCGAAGGATGCTGCTCTGCCGTGCAGCTGCTATGTTGTGCGTCCTTCGAGGCTCGCCCGACTTGTCGGGCGAGCGCCTCAGGATGACGAGTCTGAGAAGAAGCGTTGCCGCCCACAACGTCGTCATCCTGAGGTGCCCGAGCGAAGCGAGGGCCTCGAAGGATGCTGCTCTGCCGTGCAGCTGCTATGTTGTGCGTCCTTCGAGGCTCGCCCGACTTGTCGGGCGAGCGCCTCAGGATGACGAGTCTGAGAAGAAGCGTTGCCCCCCACAACGCCGTCATCCTGAGGTGCCCGAGCGAAGCGAGGGCCTCGAAGGATGCTGCCCTGGGGTGCAGCTGCTATGTTGTGCGTCCTTCGAGGCTCGCCCGACTTGTCGGGCGAGCGCCCTCAGGATGACGAGTCTGAGAAGAAGCGTTGCCCCCCACAACGTCGTCATCCTGAGGTGCCCGAGCGAAGCGAGGGCCTCGAAGGATGCTGCTCTGGGGTGCAGCTGCTCTGCTGTGCGTCCTTCGAGGCTCGCCCGACTTGTCGGGCGAGTGCCTCAGGATGACGGCGCTTGAGATGACGCGTAACATCCGGCCATGGGCGCCTTCGTCTATATGCTGCGAGGTGGATCAAATGCGAGCAGAAGGCGCTCTAGCGGCCCTTGGGCGTCTTGCGCTACACCCGTTTAGCAAACAAGCATCCGCCTGGGTGTTCGCAACATGCATCGAAAAATTCTGATCATGGGATTGCCGGGTGCCGGCAAAACGACGTTGGCGAGGGCGCTCGCGCCGCAGCTCTCCGCCGTGCATTTCAACGCCGATGAGATCCGCAGGAACATCAATCGTGATCTCGGGTTTTCGCTGGAGGACCGGCTCGAACAGGCCCGGCGCATGGGCTGGCTGTGCGATCAAGTGGTGAAGGCGGGCGGTGTCGCCGTTGCGGATTTCGTCTGCCCGACGCCCGAGGCCCGCCTGGCATTTCTCGCAGGCGGCAACGCGTTCGTGGTCTGGTGCGATCGCGTGCGCACCAGCGCATTCCCCGACACCAACGAGATGTTCGTGCCGCCCGAGGACTTCGACATCTGCGTGACGCCTGAAGGCGCGGTCGAATACTGGATCGAGGAAGTCGTGCGCAGGGTCCGGCCGGTGTTCGATGCGAGGAAACCGACCGCGCTCTTCATCGGGCGCTATCAGCCGTTTCACGGCGGCCACAAGGCGCTGATCCTGGAAGGACTGCGACGCGTCGGCCAGGTCTGCATCGCGGTCCGCGATACCCAAGGGGTCGACGGCAAAAATCCGCTCGGCTTCGAAGCGGTGCGGGCGCGCATCGAACACGCATTGCGCGAGCACGAAGGACGCTCCGAGGTGGTCCGAATCCCGAATATCTCGCACGTCTTCTACGGCCGCGATGTCGGCTACATGGTCGAGAGGATCGACCTCGAGGCCTCAGTGGAAGCGATCTCGGCAACGGAATATCGCCGGCGCGCAGAACCGCCGGCTGCCGCGCCGGCCGAAACATGAGGTGGCGCGCGCCGCGTGCACGATTGGCCGCGTCAGATGCGCGCTTGCGCGCGGCGCGGCGCCCGCGCCGTCCTCAGCGCGCGTGGCCGTCGATGGCGTCGATGATCTGCGGCCACATCGCGATCGGCAGGGCGTGGCCCATGCCTTTGATCATCACCAGCTTGGCGCCCGCAATGGCCTTGGCGGTGGCGACGCCGCCCTCCGGCCGCACCAGCGGATCGGCATCGCCGTGGATCACCAAGGTCGGCACCTTGACGGATCGCAGCGCCGGCTCGCGGTTGCCGGAGACGACGACCGCGGCGAGCTGGCGCGCCACTCCGGGCGGATTGAGGCCGCGCGCGAAAATCCGCTCCGCGCGCGCGAGATCGCGCGCCTCGTCGAGGGGAAAGCCGGGCCCGCGCAGCACGCGGCAGGTCTGCGTGTAGCGGGCGAGATAGCTTTCCCGATCGAGCGGCGGGGGCGCCAGCAGGATCTCCATTGCCTCCGGCGTCGGCATCGGCAGCCCGGGCTCGCCGGTCGAGGACATGATCGAGGTCAGGGTGCGCACGCGATCGCGGTGGTGGATCGCCAGCTCCTGCGCAATGGCGCCGCCCATCGAGGCGCCGACCACATGCGCGGACTTGATCTTGAGCGCGTCCATGAGCCCGGCGGTGTCGGCGGCCATGTCGCGCAGCGTATAGGGAACCTTGCCGGCATCGGCCGGCGTCTGCCCGGTGAGCATCGCCAGCACGTTCGGCACGCCGTGCTGGGGAAACTTCGTCGACAAGCCGATGTCGCGGTTGTCGAACCGGACGACCCAGTAGCCGCGCGCCGCAAGCTGCGCGCAGAACTCCTCGTCCCAGGCGATCATCTGCGAAGCAAGGCCCATGATCAAAACCAGCGGCGGGGCGTCGCGGTCGCCGAACGTGTCGTAGCAAAGCTCGATCCCGTTGGCCGTTGCCATGGCGGGCTCGCTGCGGCGTACGCTCGGCATCGCGCCTCCACTTGTGCGGTGACCCGCCAGTGGCCGTACCGTCGAAGCCCGTTGCAAGCCCCGGCCTAGCCAGCGAGCGGCGAGATCGGAAAGAATCCTAATCGGTTGCCAGCAAGCATGCCGGTCTCATCAACGCAAGCAGCTTCATGCAGCAAGCTGCAACAGCGTCGATAGCCCCGCCAAGAGCGCGAACGCCGATAAACAGATCCATCGTCCAAGTAGGCTCGCCGCCGCCGATCCGCGACGATCCTCGCCGCCGACATCCTTCGGCCGAATATTTCAACTCGACAATCGTGGGATGTTCTGCGACACTGCCGCCGAGATTGGGAGGACGACGTGGCCAACTCGTGGTCGATCATTATCAAGCAAATGCCGGATGGCACGGTCTCCTTTACCCCGGATGTGCCCGGCGCAATCGCCGGCCAACCGCTGGGGGTGAGCGCCGGGGACCTCGTCACCTGGAACAATCGGACGAACCAGCAACTGGAGCTGCGGTCAATTCCGCCCGGCACGTTCTTGACGCAGCCGATCCCGGCGGGAAGCGCGTCGAGCCCGATCTTCAGTGTTGCAAAGTCGGTTATCTACTCTTGCGTGAGCCCAACCCAGCACCAGCACAGCATCGTCATCGTCAGCTGAGATCACTTCTGTCGCGAGTGCGGCTGCCTTCGCGAGCGGTCAATACCGGGCATGCAGCACATGGCCGCGCCAACCTGGCGACCCTCGAACGAGAGGAGGAAAAGATGACCTCTGGGAGCAAGCTCGACGTCGCTCGGCGGTTTCTGTGCACCGCAGGCGCACGACATCACCCCCGGGGCGGCGGCGCCGTTCGGACCGCGAAGCGCAGCGTCGTAGTGGCGGCCGCCGCGTCGCTTGCAGGGCTCGCGGCTCCGTATTCGGTGCAGCCTCAAACTCTTGCGCCCACCAGCCCGACGGTGGCGTGTCCCAATCCGGTAAGTCAGGATCTCGTCATGCCTCCCGAGATCGTCTCCTCGGGCGGCATCTTGAGCGGCACCATCACGCTGACCGAAGAGCATCAGCGCATGCCGACATCGGTGACGACCCCAGGCGGCGCCACGGTGACATGCGCTCCGCAATTGGTGCGCATCTTCCGCTCCGACGGTCCGCAGCCGCCGCCGGCACAACCGCCCGCAGCAAATTTGCCCGATCCGATACCGGGGCCCACGTTGCGAGCGCGCGTCGGCGAGCTGGTTCAGCTCGCCTTCGTCAACAAGATCGATCCCAATCGCTTCGACCAGAACATCGGCATCGATGCGTGCATGGAGGTCGGCGAGGGCGGCTCGAACTATCCCGGAAGCTTCGATACGTTTCCGAACTGCCTGCACGCCTCCAGCACCGCCAACATCCACTACCACGGCACCCACACCAGCCCGAATTCGACCGCGGACAACGTTTTTGTGCAGGTGCGCCCGCTGCCGCGCGACAACCAGGGCAATCTGACCACCTCGCCCGCGGATGCGATGGTCGGCTTCGATCAATTCTTCAGGGACTGCGCCGAGCAGCTCAAAAACCCGTTGAATTCCTGGCCGACGCGCTGGAGCGACTTGCCGAAAGCCTGGGTCGACAAGCAGACCGAGCTGCTGATGGCCTATCAGCAGGAGAACCCCAGCCAGCCGCTCTGGGACCTGGACAAAAAGGCCCTGAATGACGGCTGGCCGCAGTACTACATCGGGGCGGTGCCGTATTGCTTCGCGTTGCCCGCCTATACGGCGCACACGTGGCCGCCACCCCCCAACAGCACGTCGCCGATCATGGGGCAGTCGCCGGGAACGCACTGGTACCATGCACACAAGCATGGTTCGACTGCGATAAATGTCGCCAACGGAATGACCGGCGCCTTCATCATCGAAGGCAAATACGACGACGATCTCAACCTCGCCTACGGAGGCTACACGCTCGCCGGCGGCAAGCAGTGGAACACGCGAGCGCAGCCGATCCTCGTGCTCAATCAGCTCGGCACCACTCCCAACCTGCTGAGCGGCCCGGGCACGGGTCCAGCGGGCGTTGCCGGCGTCGATTTCGTGGTCAATGGTCGGCTGCGTCCGGTCGCGCACATGCAGCCTGGCGAGATTCAGCTTTGGCGCATCCTCAATACATCGGGACGCAACGCGCTTTACTTCATGGCCCCCACCGGCTTCCGCTGGCGGCAATTGGCGCAGGACGGCGTGCAACTCGCCACCGACAACTACCGCTCCAGCGAGAACAAGCCGTTCTATATGGCGCCCGGCAATCGCGTCGACCTGCTGGTGCAGGCTCCGATGACCCAGACGACGCTTAATATCCAGATCCAGGCCGTGAGGGCGCGCAGCGAAATCAAGCCGACGCCGGTCAATGCGACGCCCACCGACCCTCCCCCGGGATATCGCTGATGTCGATCGCGGTGGCCGGCGATCCGGTCACGCGCCACGGGCGGGCGGTGCAGATGCCGTTCCTCAACCGGGCGCCGGTGCAGCCCAAGTTCCTTGCCGACATCACCGATCAGGAATGGAGAAACAGCAATTACGCGACCAAGATGATGACGTTCAATTCGAAAAAGTCGGGCGCGCCGATGCAGCACACCATCAACGGAATTCAGTTTCAAAACGGCAGGGCGCACGTCAACATCGCGCTCAATTCGGTAGAAGAATGGACGATCGTGAACACCACGAGCAACCTCAACGGCCCGGGACCAATCGATCATCCGTTCCACATCCACGTCAACCCGTTCCAGGTAACCGAGGTGTTCGATCCGAACGAGATGCTGGTCGACCCCGAAACCGGGCAGCTGGCGACCAGGCTGCAGAACGGCAAGACCGTGGCAGTGCCGCGCTACGTCACCGACAAGTCCGCGCTGACCGACCCCGATAATCCGTTCGCCAAGCGGCAGTGCTTTCTTGATCCCAAGAATGAAGGCACATGGTCGGTCGCCGGCGCGTGCGGGCCTCAGAACCCGCGCGCCGAGCGGGTCTGGTGGGACGTGTTTGCGATACCATCCGCGCGAGTGGAGGGAAGCGTCAACATCCCCGGCTACTTCAGGATGCGCAGCCGTTTCGTCGACTATCCGGGCTTTTATGTCATGCACTGCCATATCCTGGTGCACGAGGACCGTGGCATGATGTTCACCGTCGAGGTCACGCGGCCGAAACCCACGCTGGTCACTCACCACTAGCGGCGATTGCGGCGTGCTCGCACCGTTGCTGCGCTCGATCGAAGAGTGTCGTGACGTCCAGTCACCGGCGGGAGGAACCGCCTCGTTCCCGGCCGCGCGATAGCCATTGATGTCCTTGTTCGATGCCGCCGCGCCGAGCTTCGACCGCTACCGCGGGCTGCCCGACGGCGTGCCGGAGCAGATACGGCGCGCGACCCTCGCTGCCCTCGGCGCATCGCCGCGCTTGTTGGATCTCGGCGCCGGTACCGGTCGGATCGGATGGCCGTTCGTCGCGGCGGGCGACGACTATGTCGGCATCGACCTCTCGCTCGGCATGCTGCTTCAATTTTGGCGGCGAGCAGGCGGGCACCAGCCGCGCCTCGTGCAGGCCGACGGTGAACGTCTGCCGTTTCGCAACGCGAGCTTCGACGCCGTGATGATGGTCCAGATTTTCGGCGGCTTGCGCGGCTGGCGTAGCGTGATCGACGAGGCGCGGCGCGTGCTGCGGCCGAGCGGGGCGCTGATGTTGGGTCGCTCGGTCGCGCCGGCCGACGGCCTCGATGCGCTGATGAAAGGGCAGCTGGCGGCAGATTTCGGCGAAATGCGGACGGAAGCGAAGCCGGCCAATTTCCGCAAGGACGTGCAAGAGTGCCTGGAAGCGGCTGCTGCCAATCATACCCGCGTGATCGCGGCCAGCTGGAACGCCGAGCGTACGCCGCGGGCGTTCATCGAACGCCAGCGCACCGGCGCGCGATTCTCCGCCCTGCCGCCGGCCATCAGGGACGAGGCATTGCGCCGGCTCGGCGCCTGGGCGAAAACGAGGTTCGGCTCGCTCGACACCGTCACCTCGGAGCGGCATGAATTCGAGTTGCGCATCTTCAGGTTCGCGTAGGGGCTGCGCCGACATGAACGAGACCAGAGACGGCAGCATGCTGAGCGAACTGGGACGGCGGCTCGTCAGCGGCTCGTTGAGCGACGCGGCGATCCAGCGGGCAACCGCCGCGACGCCGGATTTCGCCATCCTCCCCTGGGTGAACGTCGTCAAGATCGGCGGCCAGAGCATCATGGACCGGGGCCGAGCGCCGTTGGCCCGGTGGTCGACGAGATCGTCGCCAACCTCAAGCGCCACAAGATGATCCTGGGGACCGGAGCCGGTACCCGCGCGCGCCATGTCTACAGCCTCGCGATCGATCTCGGCCTGCCGATCGGCGTCCTCACAGTGCTCGGCACTGCGGTCGCCTGGCAGAATGCCCAGATGCTGCATTACCTGCTGGCGCAAGCACGGCATCGCGTTTCTCGAGCCGGAAGGTTTCGCGTCGCTGCCGCACTACCTGATGGAACGCGGAGCCGTGATCTGCCAGGGCATGCCGCCCTACAAGCTGTGGGAGGCAAACCGCAAATCTGGACGCATTCCACCGGAGCGCACCGACACCGGCTGCTTTCTGATCGCCGAGGTGTTCGGCGCCCGCAAGATGATCTACGTCAAGGACGAGGACGGCCTCTACACCGCCGACCCCAAGAAGGATCCGCACGCCACCCATATCCCGCGCATCAGCGTGCAGGATCTGCTCGCGCGCGACCTCGATGACCTGGTGGTCGAGCGCGCGGTGCTCGAGCTGATGCTCTTCGCGCGCCACATCAGGGAGATCCAGTTCGTCAACGGCCTCAAGCCGGGGCAGCTCACCGCAGCGCTCGACGGCGAGCCGGTCGGCACGGTGGTGTTCAATGCCGCCGTGGGACGCGCCGCATGAACGAAGCCCGTCCCGGCGCGCAGCACGTGGTGTCGCGACTGATGCGCGAGTCCCTGATGGACAAGCAGCTGATTGCCGCGACCGAATCGCCGGTGCGCGCGATCCTGCCCCGGCTCAACGTGATCCAGATCGGCGGGCTTTCGATCATGGACCGCGGCCACGCGGCGGTGCTGCCGCTGCTCGACGAGGTCGTGGCCAACCAGGAAAGCCACACGCAGGTGATCGGCGTCGGTCCCGGCATTCGCGCACGGCACATCTTGTCGGTCGGCCTCGACCTCGGCCTGCCGACCGGCGCGCTCGCAACGTTGGCGGCGAAGTCCTCGGCGCAGAACGCCTACATGGTCTCCTGCCTGTTGGCCAACCACGGCTTCGTCTACCTGGAAGCGCCGTTCATCGTGCAGCTGTTGCCGGCCGTGCTGGCGGCCGCGCGCGGCGCGGTGTTCAACGGCATTCCGCCCTACGATTTGTGGGAGCACCCGCCCGCGCTCGGCAAGATCCCACCGCATGGCAGCGATGCGGGCTCTCATCTCGTGGGCGAGGTATTCGGCGCCCGCACCGTCATCCTTTTGAAAGACGTCGACGGGCTCTACACCGCCGATCCGAAGATGGATCCCGACGCACGGTTCATTCCCGAAATCCGCGCCGCGGACCTCATCCGCATGGCGTTGCCGACTTTGCCGATCGAGCCGATCGTGCTCGAGCTGTTGACGCGCGCCCGGCTCGCGGCGAGCGTGCGCATCGTGAACGGCCTCGTGCCGGGCAATCTCACGCGTGCGCTCGCGGGCGAACCGGTCGGGACGCTGATCCACGCGTGACCTGCGGCAGCGCGCGCCGCACAAGGGGTTGCCATGATCATCGATTGCCACGGACACTACACCACCGCCCCCGGCGCGCTCGAGGCCTGGCGCAAGCTGCAGGTTGCGAGCCTCAAGGATCCGGCGAAGGCCCCGCCGAAGGCCGCGCTCAAGATCAGCGACGACGAGATCCGCGAGAGCCTTGAGGGCGCGCAGCTGCGCATCCAGCGCGCGCGCGGCACCGACCGGGTGTTCTTCTCGCCGCGGGCGAGCGCCATGGCGCACCACGTCGGCGACGCCGAAGTGAGCCTCGCCTGGTCGGAAATCTGCAACGAGCTGATCCACCGGGCGTGCACGCTCTATCCGGACAATTTCGTCGGCGTCTGCCAGCTGCCGCAGACCCCGGGCGTGGCGCCGACGAACTGCATCGTTGAGCTCGAGCGCTGCGTCGAGCAGTTCGGCTTCATCGGCTGCAACCTCAATCCCGATCCGTCCGGCGGCTACTGGGTCGATCCGCCGCTGACCGACCGCTGGTGGTATCCGCTGTACGAGAAGATGGTCGAGCTCGACGTGCCGGCGATGATCCATGTCAGCGCGTCGTGCAACCCGAACTTCCACACCACCTGCGCGCACTATCTCAATGCCGACACGACCGCGTTCATGCAGCTCCTGACCTCGGACCTGTTCAAGGATTTCCCGACGCTGAAGCTCGTCATTCCGCACGGCGGCGGCGCCGTGCCCTACCACTGGGGCCGCTATCGCGGCATCGCCCAGGACCTGAAGCGGCCGCCGTTGCAAGAGCTGTTGCTCAACAACGTGTTCTTCGACACCTGCGTCTATCACCAGCCGGGGATCGACCTCTTGCTCAAGGTCATCCCGGCCGACAACATCCTGTTCGCTTCCGAGATGGTCGGCGCCATTCGCGGCGTCGACCCGCAGACCGGCCACTACTTCGACGACACCAAGCGCTACATCGACGCCATCGATTGGGTGAGCGCCGCCGACAAGCGCAAGATCTTCGAGCACAATGCCCGCCGGGTCTATCCGCGCTACCGGGGTTGATCTCTTTCACCTCTCCCCGCTTGCGACCCGCTTGCGGGGAGAGGTCGACTTCCGAGCGGAGCGAGGAAGTCGGGTGAGGGGGCGTCGAGGAAGCGCCTCATTCGGCTACGCCCCCTCACCCGGCTCGGCGCTTACGCCCCTCGCCGACCTCTCCCCGCAAGCTGGGAGAGGTAAGGAGGTCACGCGCCCTCGCAACCGAGGCGCTTGAGCGCGTCCTCCACCCATGAGCGGTCGACGGTGCCGGCCTTGGTCGCCGCCATGGTCTTTTCCTCGGCGCGATGCTTGGCGACCGTCGCGGCGTAAATCTCCTCGACCTGGTCGAACGGCACGCACAGCAACCCGTCGTCGTCGCCGATGACAAGGTCGCCGGGCTCGATCACCATGCCGTCGATCGCGACGGAGACGTTGATCTCGCCCGGGCCGTCCTTGTAGGGCCCGCGGTGCGTGACCCCGGCGGCATAGACAGGAAAGCGGTTGGCGCGGATCGCGCCGGAGTCGCGAATCGCGCCGTCGATCACGACGCCCGCCAAGCCGATCTTCTCCGCATAGGCGAGCATCAGCTCGCCGACCAGCGCGTTGGTCAGGTCGCCGCCGCCGTCGACGACCAGGACGTCGCCCGGCTCGGCGCGATTGAGCGCCGCATGGACCATCAGATTGTCGCCGGGCCTGCTCTTCACGGTGAGGGCGGGTCCCGCCATCGCGCCGCCCGCATGCATCGGGCGCAGCCGCGGCCCCGCCGCCGTCATGCGGGACATCGAGTCGCTGACATTCGCCACCGGCAGCTCGCGGAATTTGGCGACCACCGACGGATCGACCTTGCGCACACGCTTGCAAATCTTAAATCCGATGGCCACGGGCGCCCCCTGGTTGGAGATTCCGCATATTCCGCAGCGCGCCGCGCGGCCGCATGCGCGCTGGGCCGCGGCCTCGCCTGCCGGCGTGACGCTAGTTGTGCACGACCCCGCAGCCAAGAAAAAGCCCCGCGCGGGGCGGGGCCTAAAGGTTCGAGCGCAACCGCTCGGGAGGAGAGACGACCAGACTATAGCGCGGATCGCTCCGGCTGGCTGTGGCTTTTGAGTAACATCGGGGAATTGTTGCGCTCGAGCGCTGGCCGGCGGGCGCTGGAGGATTGAATGCGGCGCCGTTGCACAACAACATTGTCATGAGACCCTCATGCGAGCGTGCGATGGAACCGGCAGGGCCTTCGTAGCTTAAGCATGCAGGCGAGGGTTGCGCATGTTGAAGTCGGTTCTTGTCCTCGCGCTGGAGTACGGCAAGCACGCGCTCGATCGTGGCGGTTTGCACGAGCCCGCAACTGCCGGACCGGGCGCCGCCGATGTCATCGGCCGCAAGCTCTTTGCCGAGTTCGGCGTCGATGCCGCGCTGGTCGGCATGCAGGGAAGCTGTGCGCGGAGCGTGCACGTGAACGACACCGCCGACCTCGTGTTCGGTTCCGCCGTCAACGTGGAGCATGCCGGCATTTCGCGCGGCCTCGACTGAACCGGCACATTCCCCTCGTATCGCCGTCATTGCGAGCGCAGCGAAAATTCCATGGGGAGTGGATAGCAGCCGAGTCCAGGTCCAGACTGAGGTTGCTTCAACCCACTCAACCTGGAGGACGACCGATGTTGCTCGCTGATCGTATCGCTGACACTGAACCGACCGCTATCCGAACGCATCTTGGCGCAATTTTTGTTTCGTTGGAACTGAGCCGTTCGACTTGGTTGATCACTTCGCTGTCGCCGGGCAACGGCGAAAAGATGTCGAAGCACGGCGTTGCGGCGGGAGATCTCGTGGCGCTGCTGGCGAAGTTTGCGGAGCTGCAGCGCAAGGCGTTTGCGCGCACCGGCAAGAACTATCCGATCATTACGATCCAGGAGGCGGGGCTGGACGGGTTCTCGCTGCACCGCGTGCTGCAGCAGGAGGGGATCGAGAGCCATGTGGTGGACGCCGCCTCGGTTGCGGTGCCGCGCCGGCGGCGGCGGGCGAAGACTGACAAGATCGACGGTGAGGCGCTGTTGCGGGTGCTGCTGGCCTACAAGCGGGGCGAACCGCGGGTGTGCTCGATGGTGGTAGCCCCTTGCGCCGAGGAAGAGGACCGCCGCCGGATCGGCCGTGAGCGCGAGGTCTTGCTCGACGAGCGGATCCGGCATGTCAACCGGATCAAGGGACTTTTGCTGGCGCAAGGGATCTCTGGCTATGCCCCGTTGCGGCGCGATCGACGGGCGCGGCTGGAGGCGCTGCGCACGGCGGACGGGCGTGAGCTGCCCCAGCAGCTGAGGGCGCAGATCGGCCGCGAGCTCGACCGGCTCGAGCTGCTGCTTGTGCAGATCAAGGCGGTCGAGGCGGAGCGGGACGCGATGCTGGCGAGGTTGAGCCAGAGCGTGGACGAGAACACGCGGGAGCATCCGCTGGCGATGCTGCTGGGGGTGAAGGGGATCGGGGAGGAATTTGCGGCTGCGCTTTGGTTCGAGTGCTTTTACCGGAGCTTTGCCAATCGCCGGCAGATCGCCGCCTATGCGGGCTTGGCGGCGACGCCGTGGCAGAGCGGGTCGGTCGCGCATGAGCAAGGCGTGTCCAAGGCCGGCAATGCGCGACTGCGCAAGAAGCTGGTGCAGCTCGCCTGGCTCTGGCTGCGCCATCAACCGGGGTCGGCACTGGCGCGCTGGTTCCATGCGCAAGCCCATCGCAAGGTCGCCATCGTCGCACTGGCGCGCAAGCTGCTGGTCGCCTTGTGGAAGTATGTCACCGCCGGCGTCGTGATCGAAGGTGCGGCGCTCAAGGGCGCTGCCTAGGCGGCAAGCCAGGCGTCTCGTCAGGCGAGCCACCTCACCCACAGTTGAGCAGCAACAGCACCATGACCAATCCGCCGAGACCCGATCAGTCTCGGCCGATCCGGGCGGACGAACCGATGGATTGCATGGCTTCAAAAGCCGTAGCGAAGAATGGCTTCGTCCTCTCGAGCCGCCCGCCGCAAGCGGAATCCTGGTACGGCACGCTCGTGCGGCCGACCGAATGTGAGTTTGATCTGGCGTCAAACCTGATCGCGAAACCGGCTCGACCTCGATCGTAGAAAAACTGCAAATGGTCCTCCTTGCATCATGAACCGCTCTTCGTCCCGACCGCTGGAGCCTGATGGCGTGCTCGATCGCGTCAAGGCCAAGCCGCTGCGCGGCGGCCCTGCGGGCCGACCTTGACCCGATCTGCGCGCGCCATCTTCAAAACTCCACGCTCGGGACGAAGAGGTGCTCCTCGCTCGAACAAAGAGGTGACCCCAAAGTGTGAGACCTTGACTCGGCACATCCCCATGTGAGCAATCCAGGCTGCAGTGCCGATTCTGGATTGCTTCGTCGCTGACGCGCCTCGCAATGACGGGCAGCCAAGCCGTCATTGCGAGCGAAGCGAGGCAATCCAGGCGGCGGTGCGGGTTTCTGGATTGCTTCGTCGCTGACGCGTCTCGCAATGACGGTGGGGTCGTTGACGCTTGCGACTAGCCGTGCGGCGCCTTGCTCGATCCCCTGGACAAAGCGTAAGAACGGGCGGCGACATCGGCACGAGAGCGCAGCGCATGAGCCAATCCGATCAAGCCGCCCCGAACGATCTGCTGGCGAGCGCGCCGCGCGTCGTCAACATCGGACTGGAGCTGTTCGCCGCGAACCTTGCCGACCAGGGCAGCAAGGTCGTGCACGTTGAGTGGAGCCCTCCGGCAGGCGGCAATCCTCACCTGGCGCGCCTGCTCGAGAAGCTTCGCAGCTGACGCGCGGGCCCCGAGGCAACGCTTGCAGATCATCGAACAGGCCAACCAGGAGGCGCTGCGCCGCATTCTCGCCGGCGAGCCGGTCCTGATCGACGTCGTTCCGGCATCGGAGGCCATTCCGACCCTCGGCGATCGCATGATCCTGCATGCCGGCCCGCCGATCGATTGGCCGGGCATGTGCGGCCCGATGCGCGGCGCCGTCACCGGCATTGCGGTGTTCGAGGGCTGGGCCAAGGACCTCGATGAAGCCGCGAGCAAGGCCGCCGCCGGATCATTCACGTTCCGCCCCAACCATGATTTCGGCGCCGTCGGGCCGATGACCGGCATGACCACCGCAAGCCAGCCGCTGATGGTGGTCGAAAACCAGTAGCTTCGGGAATCGCGCCTACTGCGCGATCAACGAAGGCCTCGGCAAGGTGATGCGGTTCGGCGGCAACGACGCGGAGGTGCTTGATCGATTGCGTTGGATCCGCGCCGTTCTCGGGCCCGCGCTCGCACGCGCGCTGCGCGAGAGCGGCGGCATTGCCTTGAAGCCGCTGATCGCGCGCGGGCTGACGATGGGCGACGAAATGCACCAGCGCAACGTCGCCTGCTCGAGCCTGCTGGTGCGCCAGCTCGCGCCGGCGCTGGCGCGGACGGCAGCGAACGACCGCGAGCTCGCCGAATGCCTGGCGTTCATCGGCGGCAACGATCAGTTCTTCCTCAACGTGGCGATGGCGATGGCGAAGTCGTTGACCGACGCGGCGCGCGACATTGACGGATCATCGGTGGTGACCGCGATGTGTCGCAACGGCACCGACTTCGGCATCCGCGTTTCCGGCACCCGCGACCGCTGGTTCACGGCGCCGGTCGAGATGCCGGCGGGCGTGTACTTTCCCGGCTACAGCGAGCGCGACGCCAATCCCGACATGGGGGATTCGGCGATCGTGGAAACCGTCGGCCTCGGCGCCTTCGCGATGGCCGCGGCCCCGGCGGTCGTCGCCTATATCGGCGCTGGACGTGCGTCGGAAGCCACCGCCTTCACCCGCTCGATGGCGGAGATCACCGTCGGGCACAACCCGGCCTGGGCAATTCCGGCGATGGATTTCGTTGGCGTGCCGACCGGCATCGACATCCGCCTCGTGGTCGAGACCGGGCTGGCGCCGGCCATCAATACCGGCATTGCTCACCGCGAGCCCGGCGTCGGCCAGGTCGGCGCCGGCGTCGTCAAGGCCCCGATGAAATGCTTCGAGCAGGCGCTGGTTGCGTTCGCGCAGGCGATGGGGGTCGAATGAGCGCGATCCTCAACGAGATCCGGCGCGCGACCTATTTCGACTCGCTCGTCCTGATGCGCATTTCCCAGCAGGTCGCGGCATTGCCCGGCGTAGAGGAGGCCGGACTGATCATCGGCACGCCGGCAAACAAGCAGATCCTGCGCGAGGCCGGCATCCTCGGCCCCGAGGGTGAGGCGGCAGAGCCCGGCGATTTGATCCTGGCGCTGCGCGCGAGCGATCCCGCCGCCGGCAAGGCCGCGCTCGCGGAAGCCAGGCGGCTGCTCGAGCGGCCGCTCGCGGCGCGGGCGACCGCATCGCGCGCTTCGGTGCGCACGGCGCGCGCCGCCGTCAACGCGCTGCCCGACGCCAACCTGGCGCTGATCTCGGTTCCCGGCGACTTCGCGGCCGCCGAGGCCCGCAAGGCCATGGGGCTCGGGCTCAACGTCATGATCTTCTCCGACAACGTGCCGCTCGATCAGGAGGCCGCGCTCAAGCGTCAGGGCCGCCAACTCGGCCTGATGGTGCTGGGACCGGACTGCGGAACCGCGATCATCGGCGGCGTTCCGCTCGGTTTCGCCAACGTCGTGCCGCGCGGCGATATCGGCATCATCGGCGCGTCCGGCACCGGCATCCAGGAGGTATCGTGCCTGATCGCGCGCGCCGGCCGCGGCATCAGCCATGCGATCGGCACCGGCGGACGCGACCTCAACGCCGAGATCGGCGCGATCACCACGCTGATGGCGATCGATGCGCTCGATGCCGACGCCGGCACCAACGAGATCGTGCTGATCTCGAAGCCGCCCGCCGCAGCGGTCGCCCAACGGGTGCTCGACCGGGTCGCGCGCTCGCGCAAGCCGTTCACGGTCTGCTTTCTCGGCGCGCAGGGGATCAGCCTGCCGGCAAATGCCCGTCTGGCCGCGACGCTCAAGGCGGCGGCCGAGGCCGCCGTCGGGCGTTCGGTGGCGACCGACGAGGTCGCCCCGCCGCCATTCGGAAATCGCGGCAACGTCGTGCGCGGGCTGTTCGCCGGCGGCACGCTGTGCTCCGAGGCGCAGATCGTATTCCGCCAGGCCGGGCTTGCGGTCGCATCGAACGTGCCGGTGCCGGGCGCCGCGGCGATGACCGGCGCGGGCGACGCCCACGTCATGATCGATCTCGGCGCCGACGAGTTCACGCGCGGACGTCCGCATCCGATGATCGAACCGGCCGTGCGCGACCGTCCGCTCGCCGACGCGCTCGCCGATGGGCGAACCGGTGTGATCCTGCTCGACGTCATCCTCGGCTACGGCGGACACCCGGATCCGGCCGGACACTTGGCTCGCATTATTGGCGGTCGCGCAGGCGGCCCGCGCATCATCGCGTCCGTCACCGGAACCGAGGGCGACCCGCAGCGGCGCTCCGCGCAGGTCGGCAAGCTGGTGGAAGCCGGCACCCTGGTCGCGCCCTCCAACGCCGACGCGGCCGCGACTGGCCATCGCGGCGATCGGAGGATCGAATAGGGGGTGAGCCGATGGCGGTTTCCGGTGAGATCCCGAAACGTCTGCTGGTGGCGATCGGCGGCAACGCCACGCATCCGGAGGCGATCGCCGGCACCTCGGAGGAGCAGAAGGAGATTGCCGCGCGCACCGCGCAGGCCTTGCTGCCGATCGCGCTCGGCGACAACTATTTCGTCATCACCCACGGCAACGGGCCGGTGGTCGGCAAGATCCTGATGCGCCAGGCACTCTCGCGCGCGCGCGTACCGCCGATGACGCTCGATATCTGCGTCGCGCACAGCCAGGGCGGGATCGCCTATCTTCTGGTCCAGGCACTGGAGAATGCGCTGCGCGAGGCCGGCAGCGCGCGCCACGTCGCCTGCCTGTTGACCCAGGTCGAAGTCGATCCCGACGACCCTGCCTTTGCGCAACCGACCAAATTCATCGGTCCGTTCTTCACCGGCGAGCAGGCGAAGCAGATCTCGGCCGAGCTCGGTTGGCTGATGCGAGAGGACGGCAAGCGCGGCTGGCGCCATGTCGTCCCCTCACCCAAGCCGCGGCACATTTGCGACATCTCGCTCATCGCGGAGCTGGCCTCGCGCGGGTCGATCGTGATCGCCGGCGGTGGCGGCGGCATCCCGGTCGTGCGCGGGCCGAAAGGCGTGCGCAACGGCGTGCCGGCGGTGATCGACAAGGACATGACCTCGGCGCTGATGGCCAATGTGCTCGGCATCGACACGCTGCTCATCCTCACCGCGGTGCGCAAGGTTGCGGTCGACTACGGCTCGGCGCGACAGCGCGACCTCGACCAGACGACGCTCGGCGAGCTCAAGCGGTACCATGCCGAGGGGCAGTTCCCGCCGGGCAGTATGGGCCCGAAGGTCGACGCCGCGATCCGCTTCCTCGAAGGCGGCGGCAAGCGCGTCATCATCACCGATCTCGACAGCGCGGTCGCGGCGCTCGAAGGCACGGCGGGAACCAACGCCGTGCACGGCTGACGGCGCTGAGGTTAAAGAAGTGGCAACGCGGTGCGCGTGCCCTGGTCCGAGTCTGCCGTGACGTGGGACTCAGAGCTGCGCGCGATCAGCGCAACGCCGCCATGATCCACACTCATACCACGGCATCAAGTGCTGACTCGTCATGCCCGCGCTTGTCGACGCTTGTCGCGGGCATCCACGTCGTTCTTCCCTCGCCGAGATAAAGGCAAGACGTGGATGGCCGGGACAAGCCTAGCGGACCCAGCGCAGATTATCCTTGCTCATGCCGACCTTGCCCTCATACCAGCACTTCCTGCCGTCGATCTGGCGCCATGCCCAGGATCCGCCGCGGCCGGGGGAGGTTTGGCACGCTATTTCGCCGTTCCGGGTCGGCGCCTGAGCGCGTGCCACGCTGGTCCGAATGTTTGCTTGCCCGTCGACATTGGCGCGAGCCCGCGAAGCAGGAGGAGCGTTTGGCTCGGGTTGAGAATTTGAGAATGGAGCTGCCGACGTGCTCGCGACCAAGACGCCAGGGCGCGCGTCCAGCTTCGAGTAAGCGCGAGGCATGGGCCGATTGTTCAACGCCGGCTGATCATTTTGGGCCGATTCCGCTGCGGACGTGTTCGCGCCTCCGGCATCGGGGCGGATCGCAACGGTGCGGACGCTGCTTGGCTGGCTGCTCGACGGGACGTCGGCCGCCTGCTGATTTAGCTCTTCACGCTGCTCGTTCTGACCCGCTGCCGTGGACTTCGGGGTCGTGAGGTTGCCGGCGATCGCGAGTGACCGAGGCCCCTTCTTCGACGCACTCAGCGCGTAGTAACCAACAGTTCCGAGAGTTGCAACCAATAGGCAAGTGGCAATGCCGGCGACAGCCGCGCCGGTGCGGCCACGGCCGCGCCGCTGCCGGGGCAAGCGGTTCCGGCTCGACGAGCGGCTGCCATATAGATCGGAGTAATCTTTGGCGCCAATTCCTCCGTAGGCCTGGTAGATCGGATCAGCAGGCGCCCACGCGACTGCGGCCGTGTCGCGCGATGATTCTCGAACTTGCGCTTCTACCGCTTGCTCGCGCGCCCGAGAATGGACGAAAACTTCGTCGGCGGCCGGATCGCCGTGCGGGAAGGCTGTGTCCTGCGGGAAAGCTGTCTCCTGCGGGCGGGCTGTCTCGTGCGGGAAAGCTGTCTCTTGCGGGAAGGCCGTCTCCGGCGCGAAGGCCGTCTCCGGCGCGAAGTCCGTCTCCGGCGCGAAGTCCGTCTCCGGCGCGAAGTCTGTGTCCGGCGCGAAGTCTGTCTCCGGCGCGAAGTCTGCCTCCGGCGGGAAGTCTGCCTCCTGCGGGAAGTCTGTCTCCGGCGCGAACGCTGACGCCTGTGGGAACGCTGTTTCGTGCGGGAAGACTGGCTCCTGCGGGAAGGCTGTCTCCTGCACGAAGGCTGCCTCCTGCGCGAAGGCTGACGCCTGTGGAAACGCTGTTTCGTGCGGGGAGACTGGCTCCTGCGGGAAGGCTGTCTCCTGCGCGAAGGCTCTCTCCCGTGGGAACGCTGCCTCCTGCGGGAAGGCTATCTCCCGGCGAGGGCGGAGCTGGCTATCGTTGTAGCCGAGGCCAAGTGGCTCCCGCCCTTCGCCGAGCAGGGCCGAGGCATCGCACCGTTCACTAGACTGTGGCTGTGCGATCGGGGCCGATCCGGGGGACGCGGGAGAAATGTCAGGAGCAACCAGATCGCGCCGGATCAGTCGCAGCAGCTCCTGCAAGCTGTCATGCGCGGAGCTTGCGTTGGTTCTCTCGGACGCGGCTGGTTCGCCGCTCGTGTCGACCAAATCTTCCGTGGAGCCGAATGGCTCCGGCCTGTCGCCGAGTGGGGGCGAAACATGGCGCGGTTCACTGGATCTCGGCTGTGCGATCGCAGCCAGCCCGGCGCGTGCGCAAGACATCTCAGGCGCGGCCAGATCGCGCCGGATTCGTTGCAGCAGCTCCTGCAGGCGATCCTGCGCGAAGCCTGCGCTGGCTTTCTCGGACGCGGCTGGATCGCGCACCGTGTCGACCAGATCTTGCATACGGCCCTCCCTATGCGATCGAGCGCGCGTCAAGGATCGTTTTGGTAAGCCCAGCCTAGTGCCGGAGAAAATGCGCAGTCCTCAATCACATCTTCTCGACACCGAGCCATCTAGTCTTTGATAGTCTTTGATAATGAAGCGCAATTATGGTCATGAATAAGCATAATTGTGGCCCCTGGAGCCCCGTTCCGCGCTGCAAAAGTGCGCGTAAACCCGCTGTGCTGCGGGCACGCCGTGCACCCGTCGTTGCGAGCCGAATGCGGAGCAATCGAGAGCAGTGATTGCTCGCCGCTGACGCCGCAATGACGGACAGGACAGGATGTGCGGCCGCTCAGCCGAGGGCCGAGATCACCGCGTCGGCCTTGGTGACGACCGAAACGTTCTGCAGGGCGAAGTTGACGGCGGCGTTGTGCCACTCGGCGTTCATGGTCGAGCAGCAATCCTCAGGCAGCACCACGAAGTAGCCCTTGTCGGCGGCGGTGCGCGCGGTGTGCTCGACCGACATATTGGTCCAGGCCCCGGTGTTGATGATGACGTCGCGGTTTCCGCTGCGCAGGATCGTCTCGAGCCGCGTGCCTTCCCAGGCGCTCATGCGCATCTTCTCGACCACGAAGTCGCCCGGCCGCGGCTCGAGCCCGCTCACCGGCGCCGCGCCCCAGCTGCCGCGCACCATCGCCTTGTTGTCGACGACCCCCTCGAACAGCGGGGCATTGAGCGTCATGCCAGGCGCCCCGGGCTCGACCACGAACCACACATGGATCACCAGCACACCGCGGGCACGGCACGCATCCGCCAACCGCCGCACGTTCTCGACCACATTCTGCGCCCGCGCATGGGCCGGCGAGCCGGAGGCCGCAAACGCACCGCCCTCCATGATCACGTCGTTCTGCAGGTCCTGGATGATCAGGGCGCAGCGCGTCGGATCGAGGCGCAGCCCACCGTCGCCCGTGACGGCGGCCGCCCGCTGCCCGCTGCCGGCACTGCCGCCGCGGCTGCGCATATACGGCTCGTTGCGCGGGCCGACCTTGGTGCGCACCGTGTAAACCGAGTGCGTCGCGGTCAGGAACATCGTGTGGAAGTCCTCGCCGCCCCAGGCGAGATTGGAAGTAAGCTCCGGCACCCGCACCTTGCCAAGCAGGCTGCCGCTCGGCGAATAGACCCAGACCCCGCTCGGCGCCGTGACCCAGACGTTGCCGAGCGCGTCGCACTTCATCCCGTCGGGGACGCCCGGCTCGAGCTCCGAGCGGATGCCGCTCGCGAACATGCGCCCCGCCGACAGCGAGCCGTCGGCACTCACGTCGTAGGCCCAGATGATGCACTTCACGGTGTCGTTGACGTAGAGCAGCTTCTCGTCCGGCGAGAAGGTGAGCCCGTTCGGCTGCTCGAAGCGCGTGCGATCGACCAGAAGCTGCGGCGGCCCGCCGCCCGGCGCGACCCGATAGACCCCCTGAAACCCGAGCTGGCGCGGACGCTCGACGCCGTAGACCGGCATGCGGCCGTACCAGGGGTCGCTGAAATAGATCGAGCCGTCCGAGCGCACGCACACGTCGTTCGGCGAATTGAGCTCCTGCCCTTCGAAATGCGAGGCCAGCACCTCGCGACGCCCGTCAGGGCGCTCGCGCACCAGGCTGGACGTTGCGTGCTCGCAGACGATCAGGTTGAGGTCGGCGTCGTAGGTCATGCCGTTGTGCTTGTTCGACGGCTTGCGCACCTCGCGCACGCCGCCGCGGGCGTCCCAGCGCCGGCGCACGTCGGCGGGCATGTCGGAAAACAGGAGGTATTGCTCGACGGGATGCCACACCGGCCCTTCGGTGAAGGTGAAGCCGGTTCCGAGCTGGCCGACCGGCGCATAGACGTCGATCAGGCTCTCGAATTCCGAACGCAGCGCGGTGTGGGTCATCGCCGCCGCCCCTGGTCAGGCCGGGAACCAGTTGCGCTTCGGCAGCGACTGAACCACGGGGCCGGGCACGGAATCGTGCAGGCGCCCGGTGATCATGCCGTGTTCGACCTTGGCGGGCCGGTCATGCACGGGAAGAAGGTAGCGCGCATTGCTCAAGAGCTTCTTGATCTGCGCCTTCTCGGCGCGCTTGCTGACCCCGTGGTTGCCCGTCACCCGCGGCTCCATGTCGCTGATCTCGCGGAAGGGCTCCACGATCTGGTCGTTGAAGTCGTAGATCACGTCGCCGCAGATCGTGGCGACGCCGTCGGCGGTGTGCACGTGCACGTTCATCGAGCCCTCGGTGTGGGCGCCGGCGGCCTCGACGTAGACCCCCGGCATCACCTCGACCGGGCCGGAGATCTCCAGATCGAAGAACCGCAGCGCGCCCTTGGTGTGCAGCCGGTCGACCAGATGCTTGATGTCGGGCGCCGGATATTGCGGGTGCATCAGCCCGGAGACCGAATATTCGAGCTCGCGGCGGTTGACCCCGACGGTGGTGTTCATCGGGAACAGGTCGTCCTTGCCGGCGTGGTCGATGTGCAGGTGGGTGTGCAGCACATAGCGGACGTCGCCCATGCGCACGCCGTGGCGGGAGAGCTGGTTCTCGATCATGTTCTCATGGAACTGCAGCCCGCGCATGCCGAGGGTTTCCATGATCTGGTTCGAGCGGTAGCCGGTGTCGACCAGCACCGGCCAGGTGCCGCCCATGATCAGGAATCCGAGCGTGGGGACGCGCCGCGTGCGTCCGCAATCGCGCCCAAGCACCAGGAAGCTCGATTCCAGTTCGATGTCGCCGTAGTCGAGAATCTTGATTTCGAGCGCCATGGTCGATCCCCCGTTCGAGCCTTGCTCAGGCGGCCGCGGCGGACGCGCGCGTCCCGCCGCCATTTCTTCGCTCCAGATTCAACAGGTGGGCGCAGACGGCCGCAACCGACGAGCCGTCGGCAAGCTCGTCCACCAACGGCAGGATCGCCCGCAGTCCCTCGGTCTGTGGCTTAAAACTCGGGTCGGCCTTGAGCGGCGTCAGCCAGCTCACGCGCCAGGCCAGGCGCGAGAGGCGCGCGACCGCGTCGCGCATGGCGGCCGGGTCGCCGCGCTCGAGACCGTCGGAGAGGACGAGCGTCGTAGCCCCGCGGGCGTAGCCGGCGAACCGCGGGACCGCGAGAAACGCCTCCAAGGCTTCGCCGATGCGGGTGCCGCCGTCCCAGTCGCTGACGATCGCCGCGGCGGCGGCGAGCGCCTGGCCGCGGTGCTTGAGCCGCATCGCGTGCGTGATGCGCGTGAGCCGCGTGCCGAAGGTGAACACCTCGATCCGCTCGACCGCGCGCGCCAGCGCGTGCGCGATGCGCAGATGCGCTTCGGTGCGCTCCTTCATCGAGCCGGAAACGTCGATCAGCAGCAGGACACGGCGCTGGCGCGGCCGCCGTTTGAGGCGCAAAAGGCGCATCACGTCGCCGTCGTTGCGCACGGCCTCGCGCAGGGTGCGGCGGGTGTCGAAGCTCGGGCCTCGTCTTGCGCGCATGCGCCGATGCCCCGGGCGCCGTGGCAGCCGCGCCGGCGCCGCGCGCCCGAAGCGGCGCAGCGCCTCGGCGTCGCCCTCCGCCCCGAAGCGGCGGATCGACAGGGCCTCCGCCGCGGTCGCGGCCTGCCCGGCCTCGTTGACCTCATCGGACACGAGCGGCTCCATGCCGCCGGGACGGTCTTCGTGCAGGCGGACGGTCTCGTCGCGTTCGCCGGGCGGCTCGCCTTCCTCCAGCACGTCGAGGAAGTGGGCGTCGAACAAGGCGTCGAAAGCCGCGCGCCGCTCCGGCGGCGGCGCCAGGGTGGCATAGCCGGCAAGGCGCACGTCGCGGATCGATTTCGGCCCAAGCAGGCCGACCGCGGCCAGGAACGCGGTCGTCTGCTCGGGCGCGACCGCAAAGCCGTTGGCCCTGAGCAGCGCCGCAAACGTGACGAACGGACGCGCCGCGCGCGGAAGGACACTCATGCCGCCGCCTCCGCCAAAATTCCGTCGAGACGCCCCGAGATGAAGGCGAGATCCTCCTCGTCCTTGAGCGCGACCCCGACGGCGCGCTTGAACGCATCGGGCCAGCGCGCGCCGCGCGCGTGCAGCAGGGTCGCGGCTTCCGCCCAATCGACCGCCTCGGAGACGCCCGGCGGTTTGGTCAACGGCTCGCGCCGCAGTCGGCCAACGGCGGCCACCACCGCGCGTGCCGTCGCCTCGGCGACGCTCGAGGCGCGCATCATGACGATACGGGCCTCGCGTTCCGGATCGGGGTAGTCGATCCAGTGATAGACGCAGCGGCGGCGCAGCGCCTCGTGCAGCTCCCGCGTCCGATTGGAGGTCAGGATCACCACCGGCCGCTCGTGTGCCCGCAACGTGCCGCGCTCGGGGATCGAGATCTGGAAGTCGGAGAGGAATTCCAGCAGGAAAGCCTCGAACTCGTGGTCGGAGCGATCGATCTCGTCGATCAGCAGCACCGCCTCCTCGGCCGCGCGCAGCGCCGCCAGCATCGGCCGCTCGATCAAGAACTCGTCGCGATAGATATCGATCGGCTGGTCACCGGCCTGGCGGATCGCCAGCATCTGGCGCGGGTAGTTCCACTCGTAGAGCGCGGTCGCGGCATCGATCCCCTCGTAGCATTGCAGGCGGATCAGCCGGCGGCCGAGCACCGCGCCGATCGCCTTTCCGGCCTCGGTCTTGCCGACCCCGGGCGCGCCTTCGAGCAGCAGCGGCTTGCCGAGCGCGAGCGCCAGATAGGCCGCGGTCGAAAGCCCCTCGTCGGCGAGATAGAAGGCCGAGCGCAGCGCCCGCTCCAGCGTCTCCGGTCCGTCGATGCCGACGACTTGCGTGCGCACCGCCATGTCTAAGAACTCGCGACCACGTTCGCCGTCATTGCGAGCGAAGCGAGGCAATCCAGTAGCGGTGGCAGGCTTCTGGATTGCTTCGTCGCTGACGCTCCTCGCAATGACGGGTTCGTCATTGCGAGCGAAGCGAAGCAATCCAGGAAGGCGGTGCGGCTGCTGGATTGCTTCGTCGCTTGCGCTCCTCGCAATGACGGCTGCGTCATTGCGAGCGAAGCGAAGCAATCCAGGGCGACGGTGCCGATTCTCGATTGCTTCGTCGCTTTCGCTCCTCGCAATGACGGTGGCAAGGCCCTGCCCGTGTCCGGGGTGCAGCGCAGCGCGAAGCGGTGCGCTGCAGACCCGGGGCCCCGGCTTCTTTGGAACGAGCGCATGCCCGTCACCGCCGCGGCGGCGGCCGCGCGCCGCCCTGCGCACGGATAGCGCGCAAAACCTTCTCGGGCGTGATCGGCAGCTCATCGATGCGCACGCCGACCGCATTGAAGATCGCATTGGCGACCGCAGGCAGCACCGGGTTGGCGCACATCTCGCCGGGGCCCTTGCCGCCGAACGGCCCGTCCGGCGCGGGGCGTTCCAGCACCGCGATGTTGTGCGGGCAGATATCGCCCGGGCCCGGCATCACATATTCGTTGAAGTCGCGCGGCCCATGGCTCGGATCCGGATAGTAGGGCTCGGGCGTCTCGTAGAGCGCGTGGCTCATCCCCATCCACGCGCCGCCGACGAGCTGCTGCTCGACCAGCCGCGGATTGATCGCACGGCCAAGCTCGTAGGCCGAGTTCATCTCGATCATGGTGACTTCGCCGGTCTCGTCGTCGACCTCGACTTCGGCGACAAGGCAGGCGTGGGCGTAGCAGGTGGCCGGGCTCATCTCGCCGGTCTCGGGATCGACCTCGGAGAGCGGCACCAGGAAGATGCCGCGCCCGGCGATGGTCTTGCCCTGCTTGAACTGCGCCGCAATCGCCACGTCCCTGGTCGAGATCCTGCGGTGCGGCGCGCCCTTGACGTGGATATTGCCTTGCCCATCGGTTTCGAGATCGCCGGCGTTGACCTCCAGCTCCTCGGCCGCCGCCTCCATCATCACGCCGCGCGCCTCGCGCGCCGCCACCATGACGGCATTGCCGACCCGATGCGTGCCGCGCGACGCGAAACTGCCCATGTCGTGCGGCCCGGTGTCGGAATCGGCGGTGTCGACGTGCACGTCCTCGATCGGGACCCCGAGCGTCTCGGCACAGATCTGCCGGGTGACCGATTTCATGCCCTGGCCGAGGTCGATCGCCGACAGCGAGACCGTGAACTTGCCGCTCGGGTTCGAATGAACCAGTGCCTGGCTTGGATCGCCGCCGAGGTTCATGCCGATCGGATAATTGATGGAGGCCATGCCTCGTCCGCGGTGG
The DNA here is from genome assembly GCA_963788095.1 of uncultured Alphaproteobacteria bacterium. Lineage (GTDB taxonomy): Bacteria > Pseudomonadota > Alphaproteobacteria > Rhizobiales > Xanthobacteraceae > CAVTXS01. Next base: position 60,358 of record CAWBFP010000049.1, read on the forward strand.
CGAGCCATCAGCGCCTCCTGGTGCCGAACACGGAGGAGAAACGGGCAGCGCCGTGCCCGGTGCCGAGCGCCGGCGAAGGGGCAGCGGGCGGCGGCGACCGGGGTTGCGGCTCGGGCTGCGGCGCGGGCCGTGCCGGTGGTGCGGCGGCGGGCACCGGCGCGTGCGGCCGGTCATAGGTCGTCCGCTGCTGCGCCGGCCGCGCCGGCGGCCCCCCGCGCTCGAGCGGCGTCGACGGGATCGCGGCACGTGCCCCGCCTCCGCCGACACGCGAGGAGGCGCGCTTGAATTCCTCGCGCAGCGACCACTTCGCCTTCTCGGCCGCGACCTGCACGCATTCGATCAGCGCGGTGTTCTTGGCCTCGCGGCGGTGCGCCTTCATGTCGCCGTCGCGATAGGCGTTGAGAATGCGGAACTCCATCGGATCCATGCCGACAAGGTGCGCGAGCTTGTCCATCTGGCACTCGAGCGCGAAGTCGACGGCGGTCACGCCGAAGCCGCGCATGGCGGTCGCCGGCACGCGGTTGGTGTAGACGCAGTAGATGTCGGCATGGACGTTGGGGATCGTGTACGGCCCGGGAATATGCGCCGCGCACTTGATGACGGCATAGCTCGACAGGCGGGTGTAGGCGCCGCTGTCGAAATAGCTGCGCACCTTGCGGGCGACGATGCGCCCGTCGTTCATGACGCCATCCTTGACGTAGATGCGCTCGGCGCCGCGCGGCGAGCCGAACTGCATCTCCTCCTCGCGGCCGAGCACGTAGCGCACCGGCCGGCCGGTCAACATGGCGGCGAGCGTCGCCAGCGGCTCGGTCAGCGAGTCGACCTTGCCGCCGAACCCGCCGCCGACCGTTCCGCCGATGAAATGCAGCTTGTTGGACTGAACGTCGAGGATCTTCGCAGTGGTGTCGAGGGAGAAGAACAGCCCCTGCGCACAGGTGTAGACGACGAAGCGGCCGTTGGTTTCCGGCGCCGCGATCGAGCCGTTGGTCTCGGTCGGCGCGTGCTCGATCGGTGACATCTGGTAGCGCTGCTCGAGCACGTGGTCGGCCGCCGCGAACGCCTGCTCGACGTCGCCGAAGCGCAGCTTCTGGTGATCGTATTTGCCGTGGTACTCGAAGGTGTTCTTCGGATAGGTCTCGTTGACGACCGGCGCGCCCGGCTTGAGCGCCTCCTCGACGTCGAACACCGAGGTGAGCGGCTCGTAGTCGACGCGCACCCTGGCCAGCCCCTCGAAGGCTTCGCGCTCGGAGTTCGCCACCACCGCCACGATCGGCTCGCCCATGTAGCGGACCTTGTCGGTCGCGAGCGACGGCTCGTCGTCCTTGCCGAAGTTGAGCAGGCTGAGAAGCGTGTTGAGGTTGCGCGGCACGTCGGCGCCGCGGATGACGCGGCGCACGCCGGGTGCCCGCTCGGCCTCGGAGGTGTCGATGCGGCGAATGCGCGCGTGATGATGCGGGCTGCGCAGCACCTTGAGGTGCAAGAGGCCGGCGAGCTTGTGGTCGTCGAAGAAGGTCGTGGTGCCGGTGACGTGGCCGAGCATGTCGGGGCGCTGGGCCGGCTTCCCGACTTCCCGCAGATTGTCGTCGCGTTCGTCGGCAAAAATCTCCTTGCGCAGCTCCAGCATCGGAGAACTCCTCAGGCGCGCTGCCGGCCCGCGCCGGCGGCCGCCAGGACGGCATTGATGATCGGCTCGTAGCCGGTGCAGCGGCAGATGTTGCCGGAGATCGCCTCGACCACGTCGGCGCGCGTCGGCGCCGGATTGCGGTCGATCAGCGCCTTGGCGGCCATCAGCATGCCCGGCGTGCAAAAGCCGCACTGGGCGGCGAAATTCTCCATGAATGCGGTCTGCAGCGGATGCAGGCCCGATCCGGTCCTCAGCCCGTCGGCGGTCTCGACCGCGCGACCGGCGACGCTCTCGGCGAGCGTGATGCACGAAAGATGCGCCTCGCCGTCGATCAGCACCGTGCACACCCCGCAGGTGCCCTGCCCGCAGCCGAATTTCGGCGAGGTGTCGCCGACGCCGTCGCGCAGCGCGGTCAGCAAATTGGCGCCGCCGTCGACGAACACCGCGACGTCCGCGCCGTTGTGGCGGAACTGGACCGGAGTCTTCATGCGTGACTTTCCACGTCCCGGGCGTGGTGCAGCACGTAGCGCAGCGGAGTAATGCACCGCAGAGACGCGATGAAAGACGCCTCGCTCATGCTCATCGTCCCTCTCCCAGCAGCAGCCGCTTGAGGTGCACCGCGATCATCTCGCGCCGGTACCATGCGCTCGCGATTGCATCGGTCGCGGGGCTGGCGCCCTCGGCAGCGGCCGCAAGGGCGGTCGCGATGCCGCCCTCGTCCAGGCTCTTGCCCTCGAGCGCACGCTCGACCGCCCTGGCACGGATCGGCGTCGGCGCCATCGCCCCATAGGCCACGCGCGCGCCGGCAATGCGGCCGCCGCTGATCGGCAGATGCGCTGCGATCGAGAGCATCGAGATGCCCTTCGGCTTCACGCGCGCGACCTTGCGGAACCGGAACGCTTCCGGCCCCGCCGGTCGGTTGAAGGTGACGCTGGCGACCAGGCCGCCATGGCGGTCGCGGCCGGCGAGGAATTCGTCGAGCGGCAGCTCGCGGCCGCTGTAGCTTCCGTGCATCGCAAGGGTGGCGTCGAGCGCGAGCAGCGCGACGGTGAAATCGCCGTACGGGGCCGGCGCGAACAGGTTGCCGCCGACGGTCGCCGCGTTGCGGACCGCCGGCCCGCCGACCGCGCGCGCGGCCGGATGCAGGAACGCAAGCTCGCGATGGGCGAGCACCTGCGCCATGGTGGCGCCGGCGCCGATGGTGATGCGCGCCCCGGCCGGTCGAATCTCCGCGAAGCTACGGTCGGTCGCGCGCACGATCGTCGCAAGCGACGCATCGCCCTCGTTGATCGCCCGCATCACCAGCGTGCCGCCGGCAAGGAAGCGCGCGCCGCGGTCCGACGCCAGCGCCGAGGCCGCTTCGCCGATGCTGGCAAAGGTCTTCACGGTGATCGGCATCGTCCCGCGCTCACGCTCCGGCCTCGATGTGGCGTCGAATCGCATCGAAGCCCGCCTGATAGATCTCAACCCCTACCATCGCGATCATCTGCGCTTCCTCGCCGGCGCGAGTGGTGAAGCGCGATTCCCAGCTCCAGAAGGTGCGGTCCCCGTCGGTCACCGGCAGCAGGCGCACATGCGCCACGTAGTTGAACAGTGGAACCGGCGTATCGAGCAGACAGTAGCTGAAGGTTTGCTCGAGGTCCGACAGGGTCAACAGCTGCTCGCGCAGCTCCGCGCCGTCTTTAAGGCGGAAGCGGCGCACGCAACCGACCTTGTCGGACGGCGCGCCGCGCTCGATCGCGCTGGTGGCGACCGCCGGGTGCCAGCGGTCATGGCCGTTGAAGTCGCGCAGCACCGCCCAGACCCGGTCGACCGGGGCGTCGATGATGGTGCTTTTCACGACGTGCGGCACGGCGCGTCAACTCCCGAACGCCCGCTTGAGCGCGTCGAAGCCGCCCTGGAACACGCCGGTGCCGATCGTCGCCGTCAACTCTGCCTCGCGCTCCGGCGCGCAGTCGAATTCGGCGGTCCATTCGGCAAACGTGCGCTCGCCGTCGGTGACCGGCGTGAGGCGCAGGGTTGCGACATAGTTCTCGACTCCCATCGGCAACTCCAGGATCGAGTAGGTGCAGAACATGTCGTAGTCCGAGAGCCCGAGCAGGCGCTCGCGGATGCGGTCGCCGTTGCGCAGCCGGAAGTCGCGCACGCACCCGACCTTGTCGGCGGGCTCGCCGTTCTCGATCCGGCTTTCCGCGATCGACGGGTGCCAGTTCGGCAGGCCGTTGAAGTCGCGGATGCGGCCCCACACCCGATCGCTGCGAGCGTTGATGACGCTCGATACGTAAACGCGCGCCATTGCGCTCAGGCCTTCGGGGCGCCGGATTTGCCGCGGCCGGAGCGGCCGCTCGGCTTGTCACCGCCGCGCTCGCCGCTTTCGGACTTCTGCGCCCGCCCAACGCTCTCCTTGATGCCTTGCAGGTCGCGCGCCTCGCGGATGAGGCCGGGAAGCTTCGAGAGGCTGCCGCCCTCCATGCCGATCTCGGCAAGGATCGAATCGATCAGCGGCGCCTGCACGCGATAGCGCAGGGCAGAATCGATCACCTCGTCTGTGGTGTTGCGGCGCGCGCCGTCGCCCCCCGCGCCGCCGAGGCCGTCGACGTGCAGGATGCGGATGCCTTCGATCTTCTCCATCGGCTTGACGCTCTCGCGCACGATGCCCTCGATCCGCTCCAGTAGCCGGCGCCGGAACAGCGAGTAACGAGCCTGGTCGGTGAGCACGTTCTCGGCCTCGTTGAGCAGCCGCTGCGCCTCGGCCTCGACCGCGGCGCGAACCCGCTCGGCCTCCGCGGCGATGCGCTTCTCCTCGGCCTCCTTCTCGGCGATCATCACCTCGACCGACCGGCGGCGCTTGGCGATCTCGCTGTCGCGCACGGTGCGCACGCGCTCTTCGGCTTCCGCGGCGCGCGCGCGGGCGTTGTCGGCCTCGACCTGGGCGGCCGATTGCTCCAGCGATTTCTGATAGAGTGCAATCGCCTTGTCCATGAGCGCGCTCTCGACCACGCGCTCGCGGTCCACCTCGAGCTTGCGCAGGTCGCGCTCGCGCCCGACCCGTGCCTCGTCGAGGCCGCGGTCGGAGGCAATGCGGGCACGCTCGACCTCCTCGCGGGCGGCGATCTCGGCCTCCTGCAGGGCCTGGGTGCGCGCCACTTCGAGCTGCTCGATGGCGCGCCGCCGCTCGATGCGCGCGGCTTCGAGCGCGCGCTCGCGCTCGACGTCGGTCCTTTCGACCTCCTGGCGGGCGACCAGCTCCGCCTGCCTGACCTGGCGGTCGGCATCGACGCGGTCGACGCGCTTGGTGGCAACCTCGATCCCGCGCTGCTCCTCGGCGATCTCGACCGCCGTCCTCTGGTCGATGTTGAGCACCTCGCGGCTCTTGGTCGAGGCGATGCGGTCCTTTTCGAGCGCCAGCTCGGTCGCGATGCGCGCACGCTCGACATTGTCGCGGCGTCTGATCTCGGCCTCCTCCAGCGCCTCGGTGCGCGTGATCTCGAGATTGCGCGTCTCCTGCTCGGCGCGGATCCGCTCCGACGCGAGCACCTTGTCCTGGGCGATGCGCGCCGCCTCCACCGCCTCGCGCGCGGCGATCTCGGCTTCGTCGACCGCCCGGTTGCGGGCGATCTCCAGCGCGCGGACCTGCTCGTCCTTGGCGATGCGCTCGGTCTGCACCTTGCGGTCCTGCTCGATGCGCGCGACCTCGATGGACTGCCGCGAGACGACTTCCGCCGTCTCGATCGCCTCGGTGCGCGAGATCTCGCGCGCGCGGGTGTCCTGCTCGGCGGCGATCCTCTCGGCGGCAAGCGATCGCTCGCGCGCGATGCGCGCGGCCTCGATCGCCTGCTGGGCGGCGATCTCCGCCTGCTCGAGCGTACGGGCGCGCGCGATCTCGAGCGCCCGGGTCTTTTCGTCGGAGGCGATGCGGTCGGCGTTGACCGCGGTCATCTGCGCGATGCGCAGCTTCTCGGTCGCCTCGCGCGCGGCAATCTCGGCCTCGTCGACTGCGCGGGTGCGCTCGATGTCGCGCCGGCGCGTCTCCTCCTCGTTGACGATGCGCGCTTCGGTGACCGCCCGCTCCTGCGAGATGCGGGCCTTCTCGACCTGCTCGCGCGCCACGATCTCGGCCTCCTCGACCGCGCGCGTGCGCTCGATCTCGCGCTGGCGGACCTCCCGTTCGGACGCAATACGCGCCTCGTTGATGCTCTGCTGGTTGGCGATGCGCGCCTTTTCGACCTCCTCGCGCGCCGCGATCTCGGCCTCCTCCACGATGCGCGAGCGCTCGATCTCGCGCTGGCGCACTTCGCGTTCGGACGCAATCCGCGCCTCGCTGATCGCACGCTCGTTGGAGATGCGAGCCTTCTCGATCTCCTCGCGCGCGGCGATCTGCGCCTGCTCGGCCTCGGTGTCGCGCAGCGCGCGCTCGCGCGCGAGCTCGGCACGCTGCACCGCCCGGCGCACTTCGACGTCGCGCTGCTGGTTCAGCCGCGCCGTCTCGCTCTCGCGCTCGATGTCGAGGGCCTGCCGCTCGGCCTCCAGGTTGCGGGTGCGGATCAGGATCATCGATTCCTGCTCGATGTCGTTGCGCAGCTTGCGGCGCGCCTCGATCTCGTGGATCAGCTGGGTCAGGCCCTGCGCGTCGAAGCGGTTCGACGGGTTGAAGTATTCGAGGTCGGTCTGGTCGAGATCGGTGATCGCGAGGGACTCGAGCTCGAGCCCGTTCTGCGCCAGGCCTTCGGCGGCGGCGGCCTTGACCCGCGCCACGTAGTCGCCGCGCTGCTCATGCATCTCCTCCATCGTCATTTCGGAGGCGACCGCGCGCAGCGCCGAGACGAACTTGCCCGAAAGCAGCGCGTGCAGGCGCTCCTGCTCCATGGTGCGGCGGCCGAGCGTAGCGGCGGCGAGCGAGACCGCCTCCCTGGTCGAGGCCACGCGCACGTAGAACTCGGCCTCGATGTCCACGCGCATGCGATCCTTGGTGATCAGGGCGTCGCCCTTTTGACGCACGATCTCCATCTGCAGCACGTTCATGTTCACGGGCGTGTAGTCGTGGATGAACGGCAGCACGAAAGCGCCGCCGTTGATCACCACCCGCTCGCCGAACAGGCCCGTGCGCACGAAGGAGACTTCCTTCGAGGACCGATGGTAGAGCCAGTTCACCAGATAGACGACGACCGCGATGACGATGATCGCGATGATCAGCCACAGGATCAGGGTCCCGATCAGCACGCCAGACATCTTAACTCCTCCCCGCGCGGGCTTGAAGCCGCGACCAAATGCCGGCTCAGCGCCGGGCGATCTGCTTGAACTTCCGCGTCTGCTCCGTCAGTGCGAGTTCCGCCGGCAGCCTTTCCATCGACGAGGCGCCGTAGAAACCATGGCAGTTCCTGGTGTTCTTGAGGACGTACTCGGCGTCGTGCGGCTCGCTCACCGGCCCGCCATGGACGAGGACGATGACGTCGCGCCGGACCTTCATCGCCGCTTCCGCCCAGGCGTCGACGCGCGCCGGACAGTCCTGAAGCTTGAGCGCGGTCTGGGCACCGATCGAGCCGCCGGTGGTGAGCCCCATGTGGCACACGATGAGGTCGGCGCCGGCCTCGGTCATCGCGACCGCTTCCTGGGCGTTGAACACGTACGGCGTGGTCAGCAGGTCCTTGTTGTGCGCCTTGCGGATCATGTCGACCTCGAGGCCGTAGGACATTCCGGTCTCTTCCAGGTTGGCACGAAACGTGCCGTCGATGATGCCAACGGTCGGGAAATTCTGCACGCCGGAAAATCCGACCGCCTTCACCTGGTCGAGGAAGACGTCCATTCGGCGAAAAGGGTCGGTGCCGTTGACGCCGGCGAGCACCGGCGTGCGCCTGACCACCGGCAGCACCTCGGCGGCCATCTCCATGACGATGGCGTTGGCGTCGCCATATGCCATCAGCCCGGCCAGCGAGCCGCGCCCTGCCATGCGATAGCGGCCGGAATTGTAGATGACGATCAGGTCGATGCCGCCGGCCTCCTCGCATTTGGCCGAGAGCCCGGTGCCGGCGCCGCCGCCGACGATCGGCTCGCCGCGCGCGATCATAGCGCGGAATTTATCCAACAGCGCCGTGCGCTCGAAACGCATGGGCTACCTTCCCGCGCGCCGGCGCATGCTACGCCCGCCGTGCACTGCGCGATAGGCGTCGAGCGCCGCAGCGGCGAACGCCGCATCGTTGATGTGGGCCGCAACGCGCACGAGCTGCCGGGTCGAGGTCTGCCGCACCGTCTGCTCGAGCGCGCGGAACAGCGCCGCATCGGCCTCGGGATCATGAAAGGCATGGCCCGGCCGATCGAGCGCGGAAACGCCGCCTTCCGGCAACAGAAAGCGCACCGGCGCATCCATCTCGGTTGAGCCGCTCGCCGATCCAGCGGCCGATGCGGTCGTTCTCGTCCGGCGTGGTCCGCATCAGCGTGACGTTGCGGGTTGTGCTGATGCAGCAGGCGGCCGCGGTAGCGCTCCGGCACGGTGTCGCGCGGCCCGAAGTTGACCATGTCGAGCGCGCCGGCAGGAGCCGACATAGGGCATGCGCGCGCGGATGATGGCGCCGAAGCGGTCCTCGGTGGCGGGCAGGACGCCGCCCATCAGCAGGTCGCACACCTCTGTGGTGGTGATGTCGATCACCCCTTCCAGCATGCCTCCGTCGACCAGCTTCTCCATCGATTGGCCGCCGATGCCGGTGGCGTGGAAGACCAGGCAGTCGTATTCGCCGGCGAGTGCCGCGGCGAGCTGCTGGACGCACGGCGTGGTCACGCCGAACATCGTCAGGCCGATCGCCGGCAGTTCCGCGCGCGCGCGCCGGCCGGCGCGCGCCTCGCGGCTTGCGGCGAGCCGCGCCTTCACCATCCCGGCCATGGCCTGCGCGCCGTTCGCAAGCAATTGGCGCGAGATCGAATTGAGGCCCTGAACGTCGGTGACCGAATACATCATCATGATGTCGGCGGGGCCGACATAGCGCCCGACATCGCCGGACGCGACCGAGGAGATCATGATCTTCGGAACGCCGACCGGGAGACCGCGCATTGCGGGCGTGACCAGCGAGGTTGCCCCGAACCGCCGGCCGAGATGATGCCGGCGATCGCATTCTGGCGCGAGATCCAGGCCTCGAACGCCTCGGCCATGGCGGCAACCGAGGCCCCGCGCTCGCCGGTGAAGACCCCCGCCGAGCCGCGCGGGTGATGGAGCGCCACCTCGAGCGGCGCCACGTCGGCGGCGGAGTGCTTGCCGCTGGTGGAGAGATCGACTAGCCGCGTGCGCACGTCCGCCTGCTTCAACAGATCGCGGATGAAGCGCAGCTCCTCGCCCTTGGTGTCGAGCGTACCGGCGACCAGCACCACCGGCGCCCCGCCGGCAGCGAGCGGCTTGATCTCGGCCCGGCGGCCGCCGGCGTCGTCGAGCGCACTGACCGTTGCCGAGCTCGTACGGGCGGTTGCCTCGATCCTGGCGACCGGCACCGGCTGGGACCAGCGCGTCGGCAGCGTCGGGTTGGAGATATAGACGCGGAGCGGTCCGCGGCCGGGCGCGCGCTCGGCGGCAACCGCGGCAGCCGGTGCCGGCAGCGCAGTCACATCCTCATGGCCGTGCCGGCCAACTCCGAGCAGCTGCTGCTGCAGCACGCGGTCGGCGGCAAGCCGCTGCAACTCGATCACCCGGTTGATGCGGCCATTGACCATGATGGCGACGTTCTCGGAGATCGCGGTCGCGACCCCGATATTCTGCTCGATGACCAGCACCGCCATCTCGCCGGCCTCGGCCAGGCGCACCAGCATCTCCTCGACCTGCGCAACGATCATCGGCGCCAACCCCTCGGTCGGCTCGTCCATCACCAGCAGGCGCGGATTGGCCAGCAGGGCGCGCGAGATCGCGAGCATCTGCTGCTCGCCGCCGGAAAGCTGTCCGCCGGCGTTGTCCTTGCGCTCGGCAAGCCGCGGGAAGGTGTCGTAGACGCGCTCGATCGTCCAGGCGCCGCGGCGCGCGCCAGGGATAACGCGCAGGTGCTCGTCGACGGTGAGCGACCGCCACAGGCGGCGCCCCTGCGGCACGTAGCCGATGCCGAGCCGGGCGATCTGCGCCGGATTGAGGCGCGTGTAGCTCGTCCTTGTTGCCGAAGCGGATCGAGCCACTCGATGCGCGCACCAGCCCCATGATGGTCTTGCACAGCGTGGTCTTGCCCATGCCGTTGCGGCCGACGACGGCCAGCACGCCCTGATGGATGGTGAATTCGACCCCTTGCAGCGCATGCGAGTGGCCGTAGATAGACGTTGAGGCCGCGCACCTGCAGCAGCGGCGGAGCGTTGCCGAGGGCGGCGGCCTCAGCCATGGCCGCCTCCGAGATAGAGCTCCTGCACCTCGGGATCGGACTCGATCTCCTCCGGCCGGCCTTCCTTGAAGATGCGGCCGTTGTGCATCATCGTCACGTTCTCGACGACGCGCAGCGCCACGTCCATGTCGTGCTCGATGACGATGTAGCCGATGTGCGCCGGCAGCGAGGTGAGGATCTCGATCAGCTCCGCCCGCTCGGCCGGCGACAGCCCGGCCGCCGGCTCGTCGAACAGGATGAAGCGCGGCGCGCCGGCAAGCGCCAGCGCGATCTCGAGCTGGCGCTGCTGGCCGTGGCTCAGCTCGGAGACGCGCTGATCCTTCACCGCGGTGAGGTGCACGGCCTGCACGAGATTCTCGGCCGACTGCAGCAGCCGGTCGTCGCGGCGCGGGCGCAAAAGCGAAAACCGCCCGCGCGAGACGCCGCAACAGGCGAGATACACGTTGTCCATCACCGAGATCCCGGTGAACAGCGCCGAGATCTGGTAGGTCCGGCGCAAGCCGCGGCGGATGCGTTCGTGCGGGGGGAAGTGGGTCACATCCTCGCCGAAGAAGCGGATGGTGCCCGAAGTCAACGGGAAATCGCCGGTGATGCAGTTGAACAGCGTGGTCTTGCCGGCACCGTTCGAGCCGAGCACCGCGCGCCGCTCGCCCGGCCGCACCGTGAGCGTCACGTCGATCAGCGCCGCGAGCGCACCGAACAGCCGCGTCACGCCGCGCAGCTCCAGCGCGTTGGCGGTGCCGACGGCGCTCAGGCGTTCGGCGACCGAGACCGCCATCATGTTCTCCCGTCGCGCGCGCGGTTGGGGCGCAGCAGGCGATCGCGCCAGCGCGCCCACAGGCCGAGCACCCCGTCGGGCGAGAACAGCACGATCAACAGGAAGCCGAGCCCGATCAGCAGCTGGAAGCGCTTGCCGTCGAGGCCGACCGCGACCAGCACGTCGAGCGCGAAGGTGCGCAGGATGACGTAGATGATGGCGCCGATGAAAGCCCCGATCGGACGGCTCAATCCGCCGGCGACGGCGATGATGAGAATGTCGACCACCGGGCCGATGCCGGCGGTGCCGGGCGAGATCTGGCCGCCGTGCCAGACCAAGAGCACGCCGGCAATGGCGGCGATGAGGGCGGCGAAAGCGTAAGCCGCGATGCGGTGGGCGGTGACGTTGAAGCCGAGCGCCGCCATCCGCCGCGCATTGTCGCGGATGCCCTGCAGGGCGAGCCCGAACGGCGAGCGCGAGACGTAGACGACGGCCAGATAGGAGGCCGCCGCCCAGAACAGGATCAGATAGTAGAACGGCAGCGGCGCGCGCCATTCGACCCCGAAAGCGTGCGGCGTACGGACCGCGTTGAAGCCGGAAAAGCCGTTGAAGATCGTATAGTTCTGCAAGGTGAAGTAATAGAATGCCGAGGCGATCGCGAGCGTGATCATGATCGTGTAGATGCCCTCGGTGCGCACCGCCAGCGCCCCGCTGAGCGTCCCGAAGATCACGGCGATTACGATCGCGAGCGGCACCCCGACCCACCACGGCCACCCGAGGCTGATGTTGTCCTCCACGCTGGTGCCGAAGATCGCCACCATGTAGCCGGCGAGACCTGCGACCGACATCTGCACCAGGCTGACCATGCCGCCGTAGCCGGCGAGAAACATCAGGCTGAGCGCGATCATGCCCAGGATCATCGCCCAGCCGAAAACCTCGATCAGGACGAAGTTGTTGGCGAAGGCCGGCAGCACGACCAGGAAGAGTGCCAGCAGCCAGAGCACCGGATGGGCCTGAAACGTGCCGCTCAGGCTCCAGCCCGACGGCTTGCCCGTACTCTGCGCAGTCGCGGTGTCGACCAGAGCCATGGGTTTAGAGCGCATCCCGCTCGCGTTGATTCACCTCGCCCGGAGAGAGAGGTCGACCGCGCTGAAGCGCGGGCGGGTGAGGGGTTAGAGCGTCGCCGACCGAGTCCTGCCCCCTCACCCGGATTGCGCGCCTACGCGCGCAATCCGACCTCTCCCCAACGGGGAGCGGTGAGGAGTCGGCACCGCCCTGCCCAAAAATCATCGCCATCGGTTAGTGTCCTCGCAGGAGGCCCTGCGGCCGCAACGCCAGCACGACCACCATGATCACAAAGGTGAGCACGACTGCGTAGGTCGGCATGTAGACCGTGCCGAACTGGTCGGCGATCCCGATCAGTACCGCGCCGAGCGCGGCACCGGGAATCGAGCCCATGCCGCCGACGATCACCACCACGAGCGACGCCAGCAGGATCTTGATGTCCTCGCCTGGCTGCAGCGACTGGAACGTGCCCCCGACGACGCCGGTGAAGCCGGCGAGCCCGGCCCCGAACGCGAAGACCAGGAGAAAGATCAGCTGCACGCGGATGCCGCTCGCCGCGAGCATATCGCGGTCATCGACCCCGGCGCGGATCAGCATGCCGATCTTGGTGCGGTTAAGCGCAAGCCACATCAGGACGCCGATGACGATCGCACCGGCCACGATGACGAGCCGCACCAGCGGGTATTGCAGGTAGACGGCCTCCCCGTCGCCGCGCACCGCCGTGATCAGCGGTACCTGCACCGGCCCGGCGAGCCAGCTCGGCATCGGGACCTGGTAGTAGTCCCCGCCCCAGGTCCACAGCATGACGTCGGCGAGGATGATCGAGATCGCGATGGTGACCAGGGTCTGACGGAGGTCCTGGCCCTCCATCCATCGGAAGATCGTGAACTGCAAGATGATGCCGATGAGCGCGACGATGAGGAACGCGACGATCAGGCTGAAGATCCAGCCGCCGGTCCAGCTGGCGATCTCGAAGCCGATATAGCCGCCGAGCAGATAGAGCGAGCCGTGGGCCAGATTGACGTTGCGCATTAGCCCGAAAATCAGCGTGAAGCCGCTCGCAACCAGGAAGTAGAGACCGCCGAGGGTGATGCCGTTGAGCAAGGCGCTCAGGAAGATGCGCTTGCGCCCGAGCAGCTGCTCGAGCTCCGGCGGCCACACCGCGAGGATAAGAAACAGCGCAATCGCGATCAGGATCAGAATGACGAGCGACCAGATCGGGTGGCGTGCGATGAAATTGCTCATGGCGCCACGCTCCGCGCGCCGCGGTCGCCGTCGCGGCAGCTCGACGCTCGGCACAGGCTCATCATGGGTCCGCCCGAAGCCTTCCCGGCGGCCCGCCGGCCGCCGCGGTTTTCGTGAATTTTTAGGGCCTTACGGCGTGTTGTCTATGACCGACAGTATCTTCTTTTCCGGCGGCAAGCGCGTCGCCTCAGGTGAGCACCTGCACGGCGCGCCGGTAGTCGGTCGGCGCCATCCCGACATGGGATGAGAAAAAGCGGGTGAACACGCTCTGGCAGGAGAACCCGAGCTCGTCGGCGATGTCGGTCACCGAGCGGTCGGTCTGGCCCAGGCGCTCGATCGCCTTCTCCATCCGCAGCGTATTGAGATAGATGTTCGGCGTCACGCCGGTCTGGCGGCGGAACAGCCGGTAGAAATGCGGCCGCGAGAGACCCGCGTTGCGCGCCACCGCGTCAAGCTCGATCTCGGAGCCGAGCTGCTCCGCCATCAGCACGATCGACTTACGCACGCGAAAGTCGATGAAGGGCGAGGCCGGCCCGCGGTAGAGCTGCCAGCCGCCGGCGAGCCGCCACGATTGCTCGAAACAGGCATCGGTGAGTTCGAACAGCGTTCCGTCGAAGTTCTCCGCCGTGTCGTAATCTTCGAGGAGCGCGACGACCTTGCCGACCATCGCCCGAATCCACGGCGTCATCTCGATTTCGGAACGCCCGAACTGCAGCGCCGCATGGCCCGCAGGGCCCATGCGCTCGAACCAGGCCTGATCGATATAGAGGACGAGGTACACCCCGCCCGACGTCCAGTCGCTCGGGATGAAGCCATGCGGCTCCCATGAGTTGACCGCAACCGCTGCCCGTTCGGTCAGGCCATGCGGGACGCCGTGCACGGGAGCGGTGGCGTGGCCACGGCCGACGTAGAAGATCAGGTGTCCTTCGCGGTGCGCATGGGTGGTCATCGGGCGGTTGAGCTCGTAGAGCGTCGCCCGGCCGAAACGGCCGTGATAAACCGACAGAGCCCTGCTCATGCCGCCCTCGCACGATTGTTTTTTCTTAGGATTCCGCATTGCAGGCGGTCTTGGCAATAGCGATGCGCGCCTTCGAGACGCCCCCCTTGCATGCATCGTGAGAGATGCGGCCATCCTTCGAGACGCGTCGCTGACGCGACGCTCCTCAGGATGAGGGTAGAATGAGCGGCTCGTTCAAGCCCTCATCCTGAGGAGCCGCGCGGAACGCGCGGCGTCTCGAAGGATGGCCGCGAGATCAAACTGAAACACAAGCTGCGGCAATTGGCTTCCCCGGACGGAGGCGGGCGGCCCGAGGGCCGCCCGCTCGCGCACCGCGCGCCGCGTGCCCGCCAGTCAGTTGTACGACTTCTTGCACTCCGGGTTGGTGCGACTCGGCAGGCCGAGCTTGGCGAAGGCGGCTTCCGAGAAGCCGAGCAACTGGTTCGTCTCGGGAACGAACTTCACCATCTTGTTGACGAGATCGCCGTTCGGCGCCTCGATCACCTCGGTGACGAAGTTCGCCGCGATCGCCTGGCGCTTGTCGTCGAGCTTGATCTTGCCGTTGGGCGCGTCGAGCTCGAGCGAGGCGAGCGTCGCACGGAGCTTCTTGTGGCCATCGCTCAAGTCGCCGTTGATCTTGTTGAGCGCCGTGAAGATCGCGTTCGCCGCGTTGTAGTAGTTGGTACCGGACAGCGACGGGGTGGTGAAGCGCTTGTCGGCCGGGAACGCATCCTGATAGGCCTTGACCCAGGCCTGCCATTTCGGATTGTCCCAGGCGTCCGCCTGCGGCCCGCCGGTCGGGGTACCGATCAGGTAGCGCTTGGCGGTGCCCTTCGACGAGAGCACGGTCTGGTCCACCATGATCGAGCCGCCGATCAGCTTCGCCTTGCCGCCGGCCTGGGCGTACTGGTTGAGGAAGTTGATGGCGTCGCCGCCGCCAATCCCCAGATAGATCGCATCGACGTCGTCGGGCAGCTTGGCGATGATGGAGGCGAAGTCCTTGGTGCCGAGCGGCACCCAGAAGCGCTCGGTGATCTGCCCGCCCAACTGGCAATATTCGAGCACGAACCCGAACAGGTTCGTGTAGGGGAACGAATAGTCTTCCGCCAAGGTGGCGATCTTGCGGTACTTCTTGGTGTTGTAGACGTAGTCCCCCACGCCCACCATCCATTGCGCGCCGTTGGAGTTGAAGCGGAAGAAATTCTCCGACGGCGTCACATACGTCGTCTCGAGCGCACCCGAGGTGCCGTTGACGAAGGTGGTCTGCGGCTGCGTCTTGGAATAGTCGCGGATGGCAATGCCTTCGGACCCGGACACCGGGCCGAGGAGGATGTCCACCCGGTCCTGCTCGACCAGCTTGCGGGCGCCGCGGATCGCCGAATCCGGGCTCGCATTGGTCGCAAAGGTGATGATCTCGATCTCGCGTCCACCCGCTTTGCGGTTGGCCTGGCGCAACGCGACTTCGAGCCCGCGCAACGAATCCTCACCCAGCGTGGTCAGCACGCCTTCGAGCGTGGCGAGCACGCCGATCTTGATCTTGTCCTGCGCCTGCGCGGCGCCCGCGGTGAGCGATACGCCGATCGCCGCGGCCATCAACAGCTTGATTTGCATCAGCAACCTCCCTTGGACATTCGTGATTCCACCAAGTCGTCATTCCTTAGGCAATCCGGCCCGCGCGGATATCGTCTGTCGATGGCCGTCCGAGCGCAATCACCACCGCGGCCAGGATCGTCGTGCACGCTCTTTCGCGCGCCCAAGCCGGCCACCTGAAACGACGACTGTAGCTCGCAACCGGCGTGCTCAACAGTCATCGTACAGCCTTCCCCCGTGACCGATAGTCTCATTTTCCGGCCGCAAAGGCGAAGCGCCGCGGCAACCAGAAGCCGTATGCGTTGGCTGGGTGTCAGAGACGATTTCTCGCAACTGGCTGATCAGGTCGGCATGACCAGCGCCAGTCCAGAGGCGCCCGCTTTATCGAGGAGACACTGCCTCGGCTCCTCGCCGGGCGCAAGCCACCCCTCCACCGTCACGCTTCGGTGATAGCTCTCGTTGGCGGCTTTGCCGCGTCTGCGCACTCCGCTTGCGAGGCTAGTCTTAGGTGATAGTCGGTCCCGTGCCAGCGAGCCTGGACAATGAAGTAGAAGGTGAAATCGAGAACAATTCTGGCGCCGAGCTCGCTTCTCGCCAGGCGCAGGCCATGCCGGCCGAAAGGGAGTGGAGAAGACAAGCGGTCCTCGGTCGACTGCCACCCGTCGAACCCGAAGTGAAGGCGAAAGGGCTCACTCGTCTCGATCAATAGATCTCGATCCGCTGGCAGCGCGTCAAACGGGGCGTCGATGCACCAGTGCCAAGTGCCCTGCCCTTGGCGACGCCGCATGTGCGCATCCACGCAGGTCAAGAGCTCGACCGGGCGCTTTTCCCTGCGTGCGTAGAGAAGCTTGAGAAACTCGGCGTGCGCCCACACCAGCGGCATGGCGCCGCCGGTTGGCTTGCCGGGCTCGAGCCGGCGCTCCGCGATTGGCGGACCATCCCACACCTGCTCGGGGATGAGACCGCCGGCTCCGGTCATCTGCGCCATCATGCCGAGATAGGGGACCGGATCGCCGCCGCGCTGCAGCTCAAAATGGCCCCGCTCGCCTGTCAGAAGCGGCCAAGCACGGCCGATCCCGCTGCCGTCGTAAGGGCTCCCGTCCGCGTGCTCGCCGTAGCCGTCGTGGTTGTAGCGATGGTAGGCGGTTCCCGAGGGCGTGGTGACACCGAGCAAGGCCTCGGTGATCTTCAAGGTGTTCAGGATCCGCTGATCCTGGGCGGTGCGCAGCCCAAGTCGGACAAGATGCAGATATTCCATGCCGACCATGGCCACGGCGGGCAGACTCTCGCCCGCACGGTTCGCGACGTTCACGCGTCCGCGCAAGCCCCCGTGCGCAGCGGCAGGGCCGATCCGCACGTAATAGCCGCCACCGCCGTATTCGGCCGCAAGCGGTCCGTCGGCGACATAAGTCCATTCCTCGATGCGCTCGTTCCAGCAGTCGGCGAGCGAGAGAACGAACTCCCGTTGCTCGCCCTCCAGCCATTCGGCCGCGGCAATCAGCGCGACGATCTGCACCGCCAAAGTAAACGGGCTGATGCCGGGATTCTCTTCCCATCGGTCCTGCGGACTGATCGGACCGTTGCGGACCAGGTAGCCGACGGCACGCCCGATCATCGCGCCGACACCGCCCAAGCCGCGTAAGTGATTTGCCTCCGCCAGCTTGGCGGCGAGAATGACGGGAAACGCCACTTCATCGAGTTGCACGCCGCCCCAGAAGGGGCGGCCATCGGGAAAGGCGTTCTGACTCCAGCTTCCATCGGAATTTTGCGTGGCGACGAGGTACGACAGCATCGAGCGCGCATCCTCGATCTGCCCGGCAGCGGACAGCGCAAGCCCGGCCTCCACACAATCGCGCGGCCAGACGAGATGATACCCACCCGACGAGTTGGTGGAGTTTCCCCACGGCACGCTCAGGCTGGCGACGATCGAGCCCGGATAGGTGCGCCCCGAATGCACTTTGAGAACGGCGGCAGAGAGATAGGCCTCCCTTCGGATCTCGGCTGGCGCTTCGGGAATGTCCAGGCTCTTTCCCCACTCCTGCCAGCCGGCGACGAATCGGTGGCGGATCGCTTCGTATCCTTCACTCAGGCTCGAACGCGCCTTGGTGCGCGCGCCAGCGATCGTAAACGCAAACCCCAAGGCGAGCGTGCCTTCGTTGGCGTCGAGCTCGCCGATGAGGGCGACATTGCCCTCGAGAGCCTCCGGATAGGTCCAGGTCATCCGTCCGTTGCGGGCAAAGTCCTGCCAGCCGTCGGAAGCTCCGACATATCCGGCGCTCGACCGGGAAAAGCCGGCGTCAGTCGCCAGGCACAGCGCGCTATGGCCCTTCCAGGCCGTCAGGTCGTTTCCGGCCCGCGCGTTGTTCCCCTCGCCGGCATTGTTGAGATGCGGCGCGAGCAGTGCGTAGAGCCGGACACCATCACCGATGAGTCGGTACGAGATGACGACCACATCGCGCCTCGGGTCGGGAGCGACCTCCAGCACCAACCGGTAGCCATCACCTTCGTGGGTGATGTGCGGCAGGGGAATGTACGGTTCCAAGAGCGAGATGCGGTAGCGATCGACGCGCTTGACCTCGAACCAGCCCGATGGCCCGGCGACAATGAAGCCCAGATCCCGTACCTGCGGGTCTCCGGTTTCCGGCCAATAGATCTCGTTCACAATGCCGAAGCCGAGCGTGACCCATACTCGGCTGGTCCCGAGGGCCGTCGTCACAACGTCCTTGGCGCTGGAGGTCCAGGTCGGCCCGATGCCGGGGGCACCCGGTGCGCTGCTCAGGTTGGCCATGCAATGACACCCGTCGGGGATACCCCGACTTTATTGAAGGACCGCGAGCCGCGCCATGGCGATGGCGGCGACGCGCTGCAGGCGGAGGGAGGCCGCGGCGGATGCGCACTGCTGAGCGTGAGCGACCTCACGAGGCAGTGCGTGGAGGCGGAGCGGAGCTTTGTCTTCCAGCTCGAACTGCTGTCGTCAGCGAACCGTCGAGCCGTCCCGGTTGGTCACGGTCATGGACTTGCCGACCTTCAGCACCGGACCGTTGGCGTGCAGCTGGGCGGTCGCGGTCGCGGAATTGTCGATGCGGGCAATCAGACCGACCACGACCAGCACGATCGCGCTAACAAGCGCCACGGCGATGATCTTGCAGTGGGTGTTGCGGTCGGCGCCTACGAGTGAGTGATTCATGGTCTTGAGCTTCCTGTCCCGTGGGTTCCGGCCTAGACCGCATGCTCACCCCATGACTCGATCGGAAGCTTTTCAGACGCTGTGCTCATTAGGTCAAAAGCCGTATTGGAGCGCTTCTGCGAAGCACTGAGCTCGGAGATTCCGAAGTGGCCCGCGGGATCCGCATGCGGCTGCAGTCCCATCGTGGAGCCTGCCACCGCCATGACAAGCAGCGCGCCCGCGATGATCGAGCCGAGGACAAAATTGCGGCTTGCCCAACGCTCCACCGACATGTCCTGATAGCCGCGGAGTTCATTCTTGCTGACCATGGTGCTTCCCCCGTCCGAAAGATTTAAGATGACGGCAACGATAGCGGCGGACTATCGATCCGAGGTGTGAAGCAGTTCACAGGGGGGATTAGAATTCTGCGCGCCGAGGAGCCCACGCTCCGATCAAGCCGGCCGCGCTTTCGTTCGTGAATCTGGGCTTTTCGACCCGAAACCGTCTGCTGCCCGCGGCACGGGCCCGAATAGTCACGAGCGACTCTGATCTCCTCCGGGGAGCGATTTGCGCTCCTTTGCCACTGGAATTATCCCAACAATCGCAAATGTTACAGAAGACTGCGAGGGGCCGCAACGGCGTCGACAGCATATCAGGCGACATGCCAGGGCACGGACGCGAGGCTCATCCGTCCGGATAGGGCAGCCCAATGCCCTTTTCGGGAAGGTCACTCGCGAGATTGCCGCCCGGAGAGCGGCCGGCGACCTCCACAATGGCGACCAGCTCCCGTTGGTCGGGTGGTATGCCGGCAGGCCCGAATAGACCATGCGGCAGGCAAGAAACATCCCGCGCGGCGCGCTGCACGAGGGCGAGCGGTTTCATTATTCGCTTGATTGTGTCGCAGGCGAACCGTGGCGCGTTACGTGTTCGTTACGAGCCAGGGAGGTAGCCGGCGCTACTGGTACTCGCCCGTAATGTCCTTGCCGGTGTAGTCCGTCATCAACGCGGTCGCGATCAGGCTGACCAGTGCGCAAACCGCAATGTACCCCGCAATCGCGAAGCTCGAATGATAGATGCCGAACAGCCAGGCGGCGATCAGCGGCGCGGGTCCGCCGGCAATCACCGACGCCAGTTGGTAGCCGAGCGAGGAGCCGCTGTAGCGTAGCCGGCTGGTGAAGCTTTCCGCGATCATGGCCGCCTGCGGGCCGTACATCATGTCGTGAGGGATGAGAGAGAGCACGATGGCGAGGAAGATCGCCACCGCGGAGCCGGCGTTGAGCAGACCAAAATAGACGAAGCCGAACAGGCCGGTCGCGACCGCCCCCATCATGTAGACGTTCTTGCGCCCGATGCGGTCCGAGAGATGACCGAAGAAGGGGATCGAGAGGAACGACAACAGCGACGCGGTCAGCACCGCGATCAGCAGGAAGTCGCGCGACACATGCAGCACGCTGGTGCCGTAGGAGAAGATGAAGGCCGTGAAGATGTAGAATGGCGCCTGCTCGCCCACGCGGGCAAAGGCGGAGAGCAGGATCTCCTTGGGATGTCGTTTGATCACCTCGAGGATTGGTGTGCGCTCCACCTTGCGCTCGGCAAGCAGCTTGGCGAAGACCGGCGTCTCGAAGACGCCGAGCCGGATATAGAGCCCAACGCCGACCAACAGCAGGCCCAGCGCGAACGGGATCCGCCAGCCCCAGGAAAGGAACGCATCGCCCGACATCTGGCTAACGGCGAGCACCGCGAGATTGGCGAGAAACAGGCCGCAGGGTACGCCGAACTGCGGCCATGACGCGATGAAGCCGCGCGATTGATCGGTGCGCGCCCATTCCATCGACATCAGCACCGAGCCGCCCCATTCGCCACCGACGCCGACGCCCTGGATGAAGCGCAGGATGGTAAGGATCACCGCGCCCCAGATGCCGATGCTATCGTAGGTCGGCACCAGCGCGACCGCGGAGGTGGCGAGCCCCATCAACAGCAGCGTGGCGATCAGCGTGGACTTGCGGCCGATGCGGTCGCCGTAATGACCGAAGATGGCGGCCCCGATCGGCCGCGCCACGAACCCGACGGCATAGATGGCGAAGGCCTCGAGGGTTCCGACCCAGAGATCGGAATGGGGGAAGTAGAGCTTGGCGAAGACGAGGCCGGTGACGGGGCGTCTTGCCTTCGCCGTGCCTGGTGATCTTGCCACGCCGACCGGAGGTTATCGCTATGACCGGCGCATCATCCAGGAGCTTCGCGGGCTGGGTTGGCAGGTGGATGTCCTCGACTTGGGAGACAGCTTTCCGTTCCCGAGCGTCGCGCAGCACGCAACCGCGCTGGCGATACTGTCCGCGGTGCCGGGCGGCTGCCCGGTAGTCCTCGATGGGCTTGCGTTCGGGGCGCTGCCCGAGGCCGGCGCGCTCCGATCCCGCACGCCGCTCATCGCGCTGGTGCACCAACCGTGTGCTCTGGAACCCGGTCTCGACACCGCGCAGGCGGACGTCTTCCGCGAGAGCGAGCGCGCCGCGCTGGCGGCCGCCGCGCGGGTCGTGGTCACGAGCGAGGCAACGGCGCGTATCGTGATTGCTGATTACAGCGTCCAGTCTCAGCGCATCAGCGTCGTGCGACCGGGTAACGATCCCGTGCCGCCGGCGCTTGGCACCAACAAGGCCGTTGTTCGGCTTCTCTCGGTCGGATCGGTGGTGCCAGGCAAGGGCTACGATCTGCTGATCGCGGCAGTCGCTACGATCGCCGACCTGCCCTGGCGGCTGACCATCGCCGGTGATCGGACCCGCAACCGGGCCGCCGCTGCGCGGCTTGACGCCGATATCTCGGCCCACGGTCTTGACGACCGGGTCGCGGTGCTGGGCGCCGTCCCACCTGAGCACATCATCGAGCTGTATTTGGCATCCGACGTATTCGTGCTCGCATCGCGTTTCGAGGGATATGGGATGGCGCTGGCGGAAGCGATCGCGCACGGGCTGCCGGTCGTGTCCACCACGGCCGGCGCAATCCCCGACACGGTGCCGGCGGGTACCGGCCTGCTGGTGCCGCCGGACGACGCGGCCGCGTTGGCGCAGGCGCTGCGCGCCTGATCAGCGATCGTGCCGAACGACAGCGGCTCGCCATGAACGCTCGCGCGGCAGCGGCGCAACTGCCCAGTTGGCAAGACTCCGCCCGACTGTTTGCCGGCGCAATCGAGAGGGTCGGATGATGAGGGAGCGCGAACGCAAGCCTGCTTGGCGAGCGCGCGCAGGTCGCGATTCGTGTCCCACTTTTAGGTAAGCCCTTGACCTTGCTAGGCTCGCGGAGTCCCCTAGGGAGCGCCAATGCCACCGCTACAATGCGTTTACTTCGCGATGGCGGGCGCCGCCTTCCATCGCCGGCGGATCGCTCGATGCCCAATGCGTAAGCGATCTTGCGCTAACCCGTTATCCCGATCCAACCTTCCGACTCCCGCATGGCCGCCCGACCGAAAGATCTGGTTTACGCCGAGGACGAGACACCTCCACCGCTCGCGCTGATCGCGTTCGGCTTTCAACACGTCGCGGTGATCTGCCCCTATTTCGTGATGGTGGCACTGGTGGTCGCCGCGGCGCGGCTTCCGCACGAGGACGCGCGCAGCGCCATGGGGCTCGCGATGCTCGCCGTGGCCTTTACCACTGTGCTGCAAAGCCTGCGTCTCGGTCCCGTCGGCTCCGGTCACCTCTGCCCTCCGGTCGTCTCCGCCATCTACCTTCCTTCGGCAATGTCAACGGTGACCACGCTCGGCTTTCCAACCTTGTGCGGCATGCTGGTGTTCGCCGGGCTGTGTGAAGCGGCCTTCGGTCGAATGGTCGAACTGTTTCGGAAATACTTCCCGCCGGTCGTTGCTGGCGTCGTGATCCTGGCCGTCGGCGTCGAGCTCGGGAAGATCGGATTCGGCGTCATGGTCGAGCCGATCGCGCAGCGCGAGCCGCGTGCGATGCAGATGATCGCAACCGCGCTGGTCGTGATCGCCAGCACCACCGGCTTGGCGATCTGGGGCAAGGGACAACTGAAGCAGCTGTGCGTACTGATCGGAATTCTGCTCGGATATGCCGTGGCGGCGG
The DNA here is from genome assembly GCA_963788095.1 of uncultured Alphaproteobacteria bacterium. Lineage (GTDB taxonomy): Bacteria > Pseudomonadota > Alphaproteobacteria > Rhizobiales > Xanthobacteraceae > CAVTXS01. Next base: position 83,214 of record CAWBFP010000049.1, read on the forward strand.
TCTTGCACGTCTTTCCCGCGGCCGCCCGGCTCGCCGAAGGCCCGCTCTTCGCGCTGCCCGATCCGCGCTTCCTGTCGTACGAGTTCGCACCCTCGATGATACTGCCGTTCGTGCTCGCCGGCCTGGCGTCGGGGCTGCGGGCGGTCGGCGTGCTGACCACCTGTCAGCAGATCAACGATGCGCAATGGCGGCGACCCGACATGAAGCGCATCGCCGGAGGGGTGACGGCCGACGGGCTGGGATGCGCGGTCGGCGGCGCACTGGGAACGCTCGGAATGAGCGCCAGTCCTAGCTTGGTCGGCATGGAGAAGACGACCGGGGTCACCAGCCGCGCCATCGCCTGGTCGGTAGCAGCCTGGCTCGTCGTGCTGGCCTGCCTGCCCCCGTTCGCGAGCCTGATCATCAACATGCCGCGGCCGGTGATGGGCGCGGCATTGTTCTTCAACGGGTCGCTCATGCTGGTGGCTGGCATTCAACTGATCGTCAGCCGGCCCGTCACCATACGCACGTCGATCATCGTCGGTTTCTCGCTGGTCGCCGCGCTGTCGGTGCTGATTTTTCCAGACTTCTACAAATCCATGCCCGCCTGGACCCACCAGATCACGGACTCCGAGATCACCGTCGCCATGGTCGTGTCGGCCGTGTTGAATGCCCTGTTCCGGCTTGGGACCTGGCGCTATGGCCAACTGCGCCTCGGCTCCGGCGAAGTCCCTCTGACGGCCGACGCATTCGACGCTGCGTTCGCGCGGACGGCGCTCGACCTGAGCATCCCCGCGGGCGATGCTGATCGCATCCGCGCCGTCATGGATCAGGCGATCGAGCATGTCTCGGCAAATGCCGACGGTCCGATCGCCATCACGATCGGGAGTGACACGTTCGACGTGGTCGTCGAGCTCTCCTACACCGGGAGCCTGCCGAACCTTCCCGATCCCAGGCCGCGCGGGGACATGGTGGAGGAGCAATCCTTCGTTGCCGGCCTGACCGGCTATCTCAGCGGCCTGCATGCGGATCGCGTCGACAGCTCGGCAACCGGCGATCAATGTCGGATCAGACTGGTGTTCCGCTTGTAGCGGCCTATCACTGTTCGCTTGGATGCTCGCCGACATGGCGGCCTGACCGAACTTGAAGACGCCCAAGCCCGCTCTTTCCGAATGAGGCGCCGGACCGCGATCAGTCGGTTGCATAAGGTGCCCATGCCGCAAGCACCTTGAGGGTGGCTGGGGCGCCAGGATTCGAACCTGGGAATGGCGAGAATCAAAATTCGTCCCGCCGTCTTGATTCCCCTACGTATTTTCTCCAACCGGGGAGAAAACCGCCACATGAACGATCAAAGGGTTACGTCGGATACCCAACTCTCGAACGGCTTGCGCGCAATGTCATACTGACTGACGAGCAAGTGCGCGCGCTGATCGCGGCGGCCTATGCCGAGGAGTCGGCACTCGGGCTCTGGTCGAGACGGCAGCCATTACCGGCGCGCGAGTGTTCGCAACTCGCTCGACTTGAGGTCGCCGACCTGCAAGCCGACCGCTCCGACCCGCGCTTGATGATGCCGTCAAGCCGCAAGGGGAAAGGCATCAAGCGGATCGAGCGGAAGCCGGTCCCGATCACGTCGAGCCTCGGCTCGCAGCTACGACAGGCTGCCGGCAATCGTGCCCGCACCGATCCGCTGCTGCTGCGCACAGACGGCGCGCCATGGCAGCCCCCGATCGCGGATTATCGGCTGCCGTTTATCCGTGCCGTCACCCGTGTCGGGCTCGATCCGGCAACGGTGACGCTCTACAGCTTGCGCCACAGCAGCATTGTTCGCGGGCTCTTGGCTGGTGTGCCGACCCGCGTCGTAGCAGCCCAGCACGATACCAGCGTGCCGATGCTGGAGCGCACCTACTCGCAGCACATCCTCGATCATTCTGAGACGGTGGCTCGACGCGCGCTGCTGGATACCGCGAGGCCGGACGCAGGCAACGTCGTCTCGCCGCCGGGGAGGTCATGGTGAGCAAGCCCCGGGAGCCATCGCCGAAATTTTCTCCGCACAAGTGGGGACTGACGGTGGAGGGCGCGTTTGCCCAGATCGAAGCCGCCGTCCGATCGCTTGACTTTGCCGAGGACGACATCAACGAAGGCCTGCGCAATGAACGGCTGAAATCGGGGGAGTGGCAGATTTCGCCCAGAACGTGGAGACCTCTCAATTCGTCGGATTGGGCGCAACGGACCGTGCGGGCGAAGCGCTCGGTCTTGGGCCCCGGCATGACGACGCCGCCTGTAGGGCTGTTTCGCCTCCTCGGCGCGGTGAGGGGAGCGTGTACATCGAGGGGCCTGGGTTCGCGGGGCACGTCTTCATCTGCCGCGCCGATCTCGACAAATATTATTCCACCCCGACGACCGGCGAACGTCCGGCACCCACGACAGCCGGCGGTCATCGCATCGACGACGACGAGCCGCGTCGGAAACCGGAACCAAACCGAGGGACGATTGGCCCATGCTGTTGGCGGCGAAGCTAATCGACGTAGCCCTCAACGAGCCCGAAAACCTCAAAAACGTCGACGGCCTAGTCCAGTACATGCGGGGGACGTTCCTTCCAAAGCAAATCGATTGGGCACCGGCAGACAAAGAAGCCGTGCGCAAAATGATTGTGCAGCTGCTGCAATTCGTGCGCCGGTAACTCAACTGGAACTCAACTGGAACTCGCCCTGAAATAACTTTCCATCCGACCCCACGTCCCTCCGCGAACAACCAGCGGAGGATGTGTTGTGGCCCGTCCTGAAGTTACTGGCCGCCGTATCGGAGAAGCATCATCGCCGCGCGAACGGCCAATGCCGGGCGGCCCGCCATCGCTGCGTGCGGCGTTCACGGTGCCGGAGTTCTGCGCGGCGCACCGCATTTCGGTGGCGAAGTACTACGAGATCAAGAAAGAAGGATGGGGGCCCGCGGAGATGGTCGTCGGCCGTCGTCGAATCATTGCCGTCGAGAGCGCTGAGCGCTGGAGGCGCGAGCGGGAGGCCGCTGCAATCGATGCCGCCTAGAGAAAGCCTGGCGCTGGTTTCCGCAGCGCCAGGCCAATTCGGGTCCTTTGGACTGAAACATCAAACCGAAAGTTGGCATTTATGCCGAGTGTTATTCGCTCAGCGGCGCCTCCCGATTTAGCGGCAGCGGGCGTGACCTCGATGTCTATGATCCACGAACTCGACGAGCCGAATCACCGCCCCCCGCGAGAAACATGCCTGTAGAGCATCAAACGCATGGTCGAGAAGGTCCACGCGCTAACGGCTCGATTGACGATGGCCGGCCGCACGAACCCGACACCCCATTTCGCATGATCCGACGCGATCGTGCTAACCCGTTCCCCTCATCCCGAGGGCGCCAACCGCGGCGAAGCGCGGCCCGAGTAACCGCAATCGCAGCATAGGAGGATCGTCATGAATGCGAATGTACCAGTGCCGCCCTCGGCGGGGGATTGTCGGGCGACCGTTTGACCCGGGGTACCTTCGCACGGTGGAACGAGACTACAGGCTGGATCGATCGTGATGGTCTGCCATTGCCCGACACGATGCTGGTGATCGGCTACACCACCGTGCTTCAACACTGGAAGGACCAGAAGCCGGAATACATCACCCATCCGCTACCTGATCCGAAAGCACTCAACGACGCGATCCCGGTCGAGGAATGGGAGATCGGATTCGCCGGCAAGCCAACGCCGCCGTGGAAGCTCACGTACGTGATCTATTTCGTCGATCTCAAGACCGGCGCTCTGTTCACGTACGCAAACGATACATTCGGCGCCATGCTCGCCTACAACAACCTGGAGGAGCAATCAGGATGATGCGCATGCTCCGCGGCGAGCATGTGCTTCCAATCGTGCACCTCGAAAAGCGCCCGATGAAGACGCGAGTACGGGATGAAGACGCGCCCGCATCTGCAGGTCATCGATTGGCGTACGCCAGGTGGTGGTGGTCCCAAGCTGGCACCGCAATCGCCGACTCCGCAGCTCATTGGACCGGCTGCGGCTCCGACTCCAACCGCTCCGACTTCAACGGCTCCGCCTCCGGCTCCGGCAGCTCAATCTCCGGGACCAGCAGCGACTCCGACGCCTCCGACTCCGTCGGCGTCGACGGTCCTCGACAACACGAAGCCGGTCAAGCCGGTCACGGTCGCGGAACTCGTCGCCGACGAAATCCCGTGGAAGTGAGCACACTGCTCAACAGCAACAGCAACGACAACACGGGAGGCAAATAGCCTCCCGTACCTTTTTGGGGAGGCCACGATGGCAACAGTCTATTGGGACGTTGAAACCTATTCGCAAATCAGCCTAACCGATCGAGGCGCCTACATTTACGCCGCCGATCCGGCGACCGGGATATTCTTCTTCTGCTACGCCATCGACGATGGCGAAGTGCAGGTGTGGAGACCCGGCGATCCGGTGCCGGAGCCGTTCGCCAATTCTACCGGATACAAATTCGTCAGCGATAACTGGGAATTCGAACGCGCCATCCACGCGAGCATCCTGATCACACGCTACGGCTTTCCTACGCTGCCGATCGAGCAACAGGATTGCGCCCAGCGCTTAGCATTGGCAAACGCCTATCCGGCCGAGCTTGGTTTGCGCTGCGAAGCGCTTGGTCTGCCCTATTGCAAGAGCCCGGAGGCGCGGAAGGCAATGCTGCGTCTGTCCCGGCCGCAGACCGCAAAGAAGCGTAAGAACGCGGAGGACCCCGTCGCCCGCGAGCGTGATCTCGCCCTTCTGCTGGAACGCTGCAAGAACGACGTTCGTGCGACGCGTGCCGCCTACAACAGTCCGCGCCTGCGGCCGCTACAGCCGGAAGAACGCCGCTTGCTGCTGCTCGACGCGGAGATCAACGCACGCGGCATCTGCGCCAATGTTCCGTTCCTCGAAGCTGCGCGGACGCTCGCTACCCAGGAGCGTAACGCCGTCAATACCCGGCTCAACGAGCTGACCGCCGGCGTCATCACTAGCATCGACCAGGTGGCCCGGATCATGACGGCGGTCAACGCCCACGGCCACGGAATGACCTCGCTCAACAAGCGGTCGGTCGCCACCACCCTGGCGCAACAGCCGGATGGCTTCGTGCGCGAGCTGCTGGAGCTGCGCCAGCGCGGGGCCTTCGCCAGCACGCGCAAGTTCAAGAAACTGCTGGATTTCGCCAACCCCAACGACCACCGAATCCGAGGCTCGCTGCGCATCTACGGTGCCGGTCCAGGAAGGTGGTCCTCGGTCGGACCGCAGCTGCACAACTTGCCGCGCAATGACGGCGAGCTGCCGTCCTCGCTGATCAATGCAATGATCGCCGGCGACCGACCCGAGCTCGCCCGCTTCGGCAACCCGCTCAAGGTCGTCAGCGGAATATCCCGCGCAGCGCTATGCGCTGCCCCGGGGCACGTCCTCATCTGCGCCGATTTCAGCGCGGTCGAGTCGAGGGTCACGGCCTGGTTCGCCGGCGAGACGTGGAAGTTGGAGAACTTTCGACGCTTTGACGCCGCCGGCGACAAGAACCTCGACCTATATCGCGTACTCGCGCACCGGATGTTGAAGAAGAACAATCCCGTTAGCGAGATCACCGCGGCCGAGCGGCAACTCGGAAAATGCGCCGAGCTCGCCTGCGGATTCGGCGGTGGCCCCGGAGCCTGGCGGCGCATTGCGGGCGATGACGGTCGCAGCGATGCCGAGGTGCAGGCCATCATTCGGATGTGGCGCGACGCGCACCCGGCCATTCACGCGTTCTGGCACGACCTGGCGCAGGCCGCGCGTGTCGCCATCCGCATCGGGCGGCCGATCCTGGTGGCGCCGGCGCCGCGGCCGCCCATCATCGCGGCCTTCGACGGCTACGCGCTGACCCTCACGCTGCCGAGCGGTCGAGCGATCAACTACCCGGGCGCGCATCTCACGGCGAATACCAAGTTCGAGGACGGCGATCCCGACATCGAGTTCTTCGACAACGCCCGCGGCCAATGGAAGCCGGTACGGGCCTGGTTCGGGACCCTGGTCGAGAATGTCGTGCAGGGCACCGCGCGCGACCTACTGGCGGCCGCTATCATCCGCGCCGAGGCGCGCGGCTGGTCGGTTGTCTTTCACTGCCACGACGAGCTCGTCATCGAGGCGCCGGAGGGCATCTCCGAGCAGGAGGTGCTCGCGCTGCTGTTGGAGCCGCCGGCATGGGCCACGGGCCTGCCGCTCGGCGGTAAGATGCACTACGGTCCATTCTATCTCGAGGCGCCGGAGACGGGGGAACCGCCGCACCGAAGACGGAACAGGAGATCGTCGAGCGTGCGGTCGATGTCTTCGTCGCCGCCACCGCGCCCAATCCGGCCATCGCCCGCAGTGCGGACGAGGACTTCCTCGCCACCTTGGGGGACACACTCGCTCCGCTGACCGACTTCGTGGCGCTGCCGATGGACGCCGGCGGGCGGGTCTCGTGCCCGTTCCATGACGATCCGCAGCCCAGCTGCAAGGTCTACTCGGATCACTTCCATTGCTACGGCTGCGGCGAACGCGGCGATCGCATCGACTGGCTCACACGGGTCGAGGGCATGACCCGGACCGAGGCCATCGCCGCGCTACAGGACTGGTCCGGTCCGGCATCCTCGGAGCAGCGGCACGACACGTCGGAGCGGATAGCCTTTGCACTACAGCTATGGGGTGCGGCGCTACCGCTCGCCGGCACCCTCGGCGAGCGCTATCTAGGCGAAACCCGCGGCATCGACGTGACCCAGCTGCCGCCGACGATCCACGAGGCGCTGCGTTTCCACCCCAGTTGTCCCTTCGGGGCGAGAGCACGCCACCCCTGCATCGTCGCCCTCATGCGCGACCCGCAGACGGATGTGCCGGTCGGGATTCACCGCATCGGTCTGACGCGGTGAATGACAAGGTCAGCAAGCTCGACCGTATGGCGCTCGGCCGCATGGGCGTGGTGAAGCTCTGGCCGGCCGGCGAACAGCTCGTGGTCGGAGAAGGCATCGAGACCACGCTCGCTGCTGCCACCCGCATCTCCTATCGGGGCGCAGCTCTGACGCCGGCCTGGTCGGCGGTGGCCAAGGGCGGTCTCGGCCGGCTGCCGGTGTTGCCCAACGTTCAGCAACTCATTCTGCTGGTCGACCACGACGAGAACGGTGAGGGCCAGAAAGCTGCCGAGCGTTGCCGGCAAGTTTGGCGCGCCATGGGACGCAACGTGGTGCCGCTGGTGCCGAAGCAAGCAGGCTGGGACTTCAACGACGTGGTGCTGGGGAGGCGGGTGTGAGCGACTTCGACGACGACATCGAGGAGATGCCGGAACCGCCGACCGAGGCGGACGCGCGGCAATCTCAGCATGGCCTCAAACACACGCTCGCGGACTTTCGCGCCTACGCGCCGGCGCGTCTGTGCATCTACATGCCCTGTAAGGAACTCTGGCCGAACGCCAGCGTCGATGCCCGCTTGCCGTCGCAACCGATGCTCGACGAGACCGGAACGCCGGTGCGCAACGCCAAGGGCAAGGTGGTGATGATCCCGGCGAGCAAATGGCTCGAGCAGAACCAGAGCGTTGAGCAGATGACGTGGGCGCCGGGCCTACCGGAGCTGATCGAAGGCCGGCTCGTGGTCGATGGTGGCTGGATCGACCAGCCGAAGCCACGTGCCTCAACATCTATCGCCCACCGCGTATCACGCTCGGTGATGCCAATCAGGCGGGGATGTGGGTCGACCACTTGCGCAAGATCTATCCCAACGACGCCGATCAAATTATCGCCTGGCTAGCGCAGCGCGTGCAGTATCCGGAGATCAAGATCAATCATGCGCTGGTGCTGGGCGGGACGCCGGGCATCGGGAAGGACACACTGCTGCAGCCGGTCAAACACACCGTCGGCGCGTGGAACTTCCACGAGGTGTCCCCCAAGCAAATGCTCGGTCGGTTCAACGGCTTCGTGAAGTCGGTGATTTTACGCGTGAACGAGGCACGTGACCTGGGCGACGTCGATCGTTTTGCTTTATACGACAGCACCAAGGTTTATGCCGCATCTCCGCCCGACGTGCTGCGGGTCGACGAGAAGAATCTGCGCGAATACTGGGTGTTCAACTGCCTCGGGATGCTGATCACCACCAACCACGAGACCGACGGTTTGTATCTGCCGGCGGACGACCGCCGGCACTATCTCGCCTGGTCGGACTGGAACAAGGAACAGTTCCCGAGCGAATACTGGAACAAGCTCTACGGCTGGTATGCGACCGGCGGCAACGAGCACGTCGCCGCCTACCTGCACACCGTCGATCTCTCCGGTTTCGACCCGAAGGCGCCGCCGCCGAAGACAGAAGCGTTCTGGGCGAACGTGGAAGCCAACTACGCGCCTGAGAACGCTGAGCTGTGGGCCACGATCGAGGCGCTGGGTGAGCCCGACGTGCTCACCATCGAGCAGTTGGTCGGCAAGAACGTCGAGCTCGCATGGATGACCGAGCAAAAGCACCGGCGCGTCGTGCCACACCGGATGAAGGACTGCGGCTATAGCGCTTTCCTCAATCCCGACGCCAAGAGCGGGTTGTGGCGCTTCGGCGACGGCCGATTGCAGCTGTACGTCAAGGTCAGATTGCGCGGCGAGGCGCGAACGAAGGCGGCACACGGTTTCAAACCCTAAGAGGAAGATCGGCCGCGCCCTGGGCAAGAGGTGGACGGCACTGATGCACTGGTGACACCGATCCGCCACCTGCTCCTTTAAGTTTCTACGCGCGCGTGATCGGTCCTGAATGGTAAGGATATAGGTAATAGAATAGGAAACTATTGTAAAAGAGCGGACGGAGAACCGGTGCCACCAGTGCATCAGTGCCACGCTCT
>CAWBFP010000050.1:0-82128 GCA_963788095.1 uncultured Alphaproteobacteria bacterium
TCGCGAACATGAAAAAGGAGGACACTGCCATTTCAGTTTCTGCGAATTGCGACCAGGAAGCCACACTGTTGCAATTGAGCGCTGCCGAAGTCATCTTGCGATTTGCGACTTTGATGCCACACCTTCACAAGCGAGGGCGCCCCCGATCCCGTTTTGCCAAGCGACTCGCATGCCACACCTTTGCGCGTTGGGGTGCATCGATTTGGTTTCTCGAAGTGCGACCCTCATGCCACACCTTCTCGAGTGCGCGCGCTGCCGAGTTCGTTTTGCGAAACGCGACCTTGATGCCACACCTCCTCGCGCGAGGACGTTGCCGCGTTCGTTTTGCGAACTGCAGCCCTGATGCCCCACTTTTTCGAGAAGCGCTCCCGAGTTCGTTTTGCAAAATGCGATCCTGAAGCCACACCTTCTCGGATGGGGGCGCTGCCGAGTTCGTTTTGTGCTCCTCAACCAGCAATACCCCGTCGCCCGCAGGGCTACAACCGTTCCGAGTGCGCGATCGCATCCAAGTCCTCGCCACGGGCGCCGCAAGTGACGGAATTCGGCGGGGCCGCTCGGCGTCCGCCGAAGCGTCAAGGAAACCGTCATTGCGAGCGAAGCAATTCAATCCAGCCTCATGCGCGGTTTCTGGATGGCTTCGTCGCTGACGCTCCTCGCCATGACGCTCTCGGTCCACCACTCGGCTCTCATTCTTCCGTCGTTACCGCACACATTGTATCAAACAAAACGGGAACACGAACGGAACACGCAAGAGCGCAAGGAGAGGAAATTCATCGTCCGCGCGGGCTGTTCCAAGCTCGCGCCGACGCCCGAGCGTCAAAAACGGCGCTCTGTAGGGATGATGCGGGCCATTTCGAACTCTGCTCAGCCGTCATCCCCGCGAAAGCGTCGCGAAAGCGGGGATCCAGTAAACAACAGGCGATCGGGAACATCGAAATCGCCGCGGTTACTGGTTTCCCGCTTTCGCGGGAATGTCGGCCGCGAGCGTGGCGATGCGGTGCGCAAGTTCATCTCACGCAGGCAATTGGCCGGCTGCGCGAACGACCGCGGGTTCGGGCCGCCGCCCCAGTCCTCCAGCCACAGCTCCGGCTGCTCGCGCCGGAACCGCGCGACGAGGTCGACGCAATCGCGCGCGGCCGCGCTGGTCGTCGGGTCCATCACCACGACCTCGATGCCGCGCGCGCGCATGAAGCGGATGGTCTCGTCGCTCGCGGCGTTGACGACGTCGGCGATCACGACCCGCGGGATGCCGAACTGGACGATCGTGCCGGTGCACATGAAGCAGGGCTGCAGGGTCGTGTACATGGTGGTGTCGTGGCGGTTAAGCCTGCGGCCGGCGTCGCGCATCGCCGCCATTTCGCCGTGGACGATCGGGTTGCCTTCCTGCACGAGGGCGTTATGCCCCCTGCCGAGAATTTCCCCCGTTGCGTTGTCAACCAGCACGCCGCCGATCGGGCAGCCGCCCTCGCGGTAGCCCTTGGCGCCAGCTCGAACGCGCTGCGCATGTGGGCCTCATCGTCGAGATGCATTGGAGTGGCCATCTTCTCCTCGCACCCAGCATGGATTGGTCCCGGACTTGGGATCGCGAGCGGACCGTCAAGCGCGATCCTCGGATGGAACCGTGGAACCGCTAGCCTTCCTCAGGACCGCACTAACTCGGTGCATCAGTCGACAATGGCTTTTGAACGTTGGTGCCATGAGCGACGGAGGTGTTTTCGCTCTGCTTGCCTAGAATTGCCATTGCACCGAGGATCAACGCAACGGATATGCCCAAAAGCAGCCGCCTGTTGGGATGATGCGTAGCGGGAGCGGGTCTAAAATTCTTCGCCTGCCTGGCTCTGTTCTTCTTGCCCATGAGTCATACTCCCTTCTCGGGCACATCTCTCAATGGCATTCCGCCTCGACCTTACGCGATTCGCTCCTCCAAAAAACGAAAGCGCGACCTTATCCGCGGGATCGACAGCACGATGAGTCTGGCGATACTCTGAGGGATAACCCAGACCAAGCAAACTGCCGATACAAATCGTCGATGCCACCCGCGGCTGCAACTCTGTTGTCCGGGGCTCAAACCAAAACTATGGGGGTTTTCGCCGGACGAATTCGCCCCGCACACTGCTTCTGCGCTACGTTCTCAATGGCTTTCAAAGAGACGACTAATCAGGTTGAGGGGGAGATACCCTTCCTCATTCTGAAGTAGCCGCTGGGCAACGGGTTCGGCTGCCACCGATTTTGAATTGCAGGGAGCCTGCCGGGCTGTCAAATTCAATGCAACCCAGATTGGATACAAAGTTACACCGCCATGCCTGCCTACAATGCCTTTGCCTGCGACCTTACAAAAACGTGCGGGTTCAGAGCTTCGCGGGCGCCTCTCGGAGGAGAGTCGGGAATGTGCTAGTCATCCAAGACGTTCCGCCCGCCCTGCTTGTACGTAGGATTGCGGAAATAACGGGCGGCGCTATCGATCTGACTGATAACGAACGATGCACCGCTTCGGTCAGCTCCGAACTCGGGATATGCAGCTTTCAAGTGTGAGAACTGAGCCTTCAAGTATTCAAGGAACGTTTCGATGGCGCGCACCTGCTGGAATCCACTGAGGCGGCCTATCTGGTTTTCGATGCGGATAAATTCCGCGAGCTGGAAGGCAACATTGTTATCCGATATCGGCGTCACGGTCAGAACGCCGTAGAGGTATTCAGACGTTCGCATAAAACGCGAAGATGGATAAACCCGGCAGCGGTGATCTTGATAAAATCACCAAACGTGACTGCCGTGCAATTCATATGGTCGCTTCGACTAAATTCTTCTCAGTAGCCATGAGCAGGCCTCGCAAATATCATTTCGGACGAAGCCCCGCCTCTGGAGCTCGTCAGCGATACGGGTGACGGAAAAATAGCCTTCAAGCCCAATCTCGCCACGGCGCTTGCGGTTGTCCGCCAGCCAGAAGAGAATTTCGGGCATCATGAAGTTGTTGGGCTGCTGCCAGTCCTCGTCGAAGTGGAACAGATTCGAGACGAAACCGGAATTGTGATTGAAGAAGCGATATTCAGTCCGCATCAGAATCCGTAGCACGCGATATTCAGTAATTCCGATGCCGCCGGCGCCGACAGCCGTCGAGGTGATGGCCTCCTCACGCAAATGCCCTGAATTGAGGATGCTGACGAACATCTCTAATGCTTCGCGGATGTTCCGTCCTGCCAATGCTTGAAGGATGCGAGACACGTTCTGGCGGCGCTCGAATAGTTCAAGATAAATGGACTTTAAGAACTCACCCAACATCGAGTTGGGATAGCGAATTCGCATGCCGCTGTTGAGATGGTATTCGAGAGTGTTGGCAGAATTCTGAGCTAAGTATTCCAAAATCAATTCGAGTCGCCGCTTCACAACGTCAAGGAAACGCGGCGGGCTGATGTGGAAGACGACACCGCACTTGTAGGTGTCCAGCGGCTTTTGATCTTTGAAGCGTTCGTAGGTCTCATCTCGCATTTGCAGAATGACGAACGCCTTGCTCTGATCGAGGAACCAGAGCGACAGCGTGAACGCACCGAGTTGGCTGTGCAGATTCAAGCGGTCTACATTGTCCATTACGACGACGAGCACGTCGCGGCGGTCGCCCGAAAAGTGGCCGAAATTCCGAGAGCGAGGCGGCGCGGGTCCTTCTGCCAAGATTGGAGATCGTCAATGCGTCCCTCTCCGCTTCGGCGGCGGAAATCTTTTTCTTTATCTCATCGTAAATCCCTCGGCGCTTCTGAAGGTCGCGAGAGAAGATGCGAGTGCGTCTCGTTCGCGTATGGATCGAAATCGGGATTCTCTTCGTGGAAGCTCTTAATGAACTGTTCGCAAAGCCAGTCTTGGGCAGTGTCGACCGGCTCAGGGGCATTGTTGAATTGATGAACGCCCAGCGTGTGGACTTTCTATGAGCCGCCGGCTGTAGCAGCTCTTTGTATCGACGGGCGAAGAGTGACTTGCCGGTGCCCACGCTGCCAGTGATGAGCTGCAGTTGCCCTTCGGGCGGACGATCCTGACGATACTTGTCGATCGCTTTGGCGAGCTTTGGTTCATTCGCTCTTGTCGGATTCAGTTCTTCAGAAAGGAGACGACGGGCTGAAGCCGGTCCTTCAATAGGGACTAAAGGATGCGGTCATACTGCGTGATGTCGTCTGTGCCTACGTATCCCCTTTGGTAGATATCCGGATCATTGTTCTGTGTCGTGGATGTAAAGTACCGGCGGAGCGTTGGTGCAAGTTCGGCGGCGAAGGAATCGAAAGCCTTCTTTGAATTGATGAGGGCTTGGTCACCAGCGAGCGCGTATGGCTGTGTGGATCGGCTCAGGCGGACAGCGGAGAGACATTTCGCTGCGTGCGCGACTAAAACGCGGTGATGGCAAAACTTGACTAGAACATCAAGCTCATTGCTGCCGATGGTCAGCTGTGCGATTTCGACGATACGGCAGTTGTTCGTGTCCCATGCGCCATAGGCCAGCTGCTTCCCGTTGCAGGCCAAAACGAAATGACAGGGATTGATTCCGGATTTGTACGCGGCGTTCAGATGCCGAGGGTACAAGCAGGCCTCCCGAAAGCCGACCTGTACCGCGATCTGGGGTTCCTTGGCCTCAACAATAAGGACAGCGAAGCCAAGCTCCCAGACCAGAAATCCGGAAAATAGCCGCCGGTCTTATTGGCCTTCTTGTCGAGCATCGAAGGGGCAGGATACGTCTTCCCTTGATCGATCGGTTGGAATAGCGAGAAAATTGGGATTCGTCAGCAGAGGTGTGATGACCTTCAGCTCAACGTCCGCTTCTGTAAGAGCTGAACCTATATCGAATAACGGCAGATCCAACGCATGTCCCCAACTCAGAAGCATTTTGATCTGTCGTTCCTAGCACAGGGGCAGTGCTCGTGTCGTGGCTTCAGGATTCCCGCTATTCAATTGTCAAGGTCAGGGATGATGCCCGGTCTGGCACGGCAAGCCAATGACCGCACACTGGAATCCCACATCCTGCGCACGCAACCGGTGCGGGGTCGCTTGCGCCTTTTGCGAAACCCATGAAGTAGGGCTGCATGGTCGTGTACATGGTGGTGTCGTGGCGGTCCGCCGGGCGGCCGGCGTCGCGCATCGCCGCCATCTCGCCGTGGACGATCGGGTTGCCTTCCTGCACCAGCGCATTGTGCCCCTTGCCGAGGATTTTTCCGGTGGTGTTGTCGATCAGCACGCCACCGATGGGGCAGCCGCCTTCGCGGTAGCCTTTCGCAGCGAGCTCGAAGGCGGTGCGCATGTGGGCCTCATCGTCGAGATGCATTGGAGTGACCCTCGCCTGTCTCTGGCTCAAGCGGCAGGTTAGACCAACAACTACGCCGCAATAACGTCTTCGTGCGCGGTTTTCTCCATTTTTGGACCGTCTTCGCCGCGGCGCTCGACGGTAAGAAAGGCGGGTCCGTAATCGTGTTGAGTGCCGGCAAGCAGAGGCCACGCAAATCACTTTGATTGCGTGCTCATCGATTGTTGCTGTTCAAGCCAACGATCGTCTTTTTCGTGATGCAGTCGTAGAGGCTCTGCTGCGGCAGCCGCCTCACCCTATGAAATCCAGAAACCCAAAACTCTCCTCCATCCCTTCATTCATCTTGACCGCGCCTAACGGGCGATTGCAGCTGACACGTGTATGGCGGTACGCTGACCTGGAACTGACAGACCGGGTGGACATTTGGTCGGGGGACAATGGAAGTGTTGGAGCCGAGAGCTGATGGTGCTCAGGCATCCGCGTTGATTGTTGCCATTGAGAATTATGCCCACCATCCGAAGCTGGAACGGGTTGCTTCCGCCGCGGCTGCATTGGCGCATGCGCTTGCTGAGGGCGGCATTGTCAATGCCTGTCCAAGCTGCCTGAGTGGTGGAAAGTCCCACGAGTTGGCGGGACAAATCCTTTCGTGGTTGGGGCAGGCCCGCGAAGATGACCGGCTGGTGCTTTACTGGTCGGGCCACGGATTGCGGGAAGCTGATGGTTTCTACCTGATTGCCCAGGACTCGCCGGCAAACAATTTCAATCAAACCAATGCGGTAGATCCGAAGTCGGTTGCCAAAGGCGCCGCGAACTCCAAGGCAAGAGGGGTCCTGATCGTTCTCGACGCCTGCTTCTCCGGCGAGGCCGTCGGAGACGTTGTCGGAACAATTAATGCGATTCTCAGTGGTCAATTGCGGAACACGAGGCGCGGAATTGCGGTGCTTGCCTCGGCGCACGCGGTGCAGTTAGCCCAGGAAGGGATCGTTAGCGGCATTTTGCAGGAACTGCTGACCGGCGGCCAAGCGGCTCGCAGGTGGTCGGACGAGGATCGCTTCGTCGATTGGGACCGACTTGTTGCTTCTCTTGAAGATGAAATCGAAAGGAGAGGCCTCGAACAGAAAATCGTTCCGAGTGGAATCGGTTCGACCTACGAGTTGCTCCCCAACCCGCGTTATCGGCGGGGTTTGGTAGCGGAGATTGTTGAGGAACGGGCGTGGCGGCTGCGCGGTGCGGCGGGTGCCGAGCATTTCGATCTTGCGGCACGCGGGATCGAGGTGAGGGAGAGCGGGTGGTATTTTGCCGGCCGCAGGAGACTGCTGCGCACGCTTGTGGATTGGCTGGACAGCGCGCAGCGCGGGGTGAGGATTGTCACCGGGCCGCCGGGGACCGGGAAATCCGCGGTGATGGGGCGGCTGGCGACGCTTTCCGATCCGGACTACCGCGAGGCCGCGCTGCAGGCGGGTGTCGTGCCTTCGATGAAGGAAGGCACGGTTCCGCCGGAAGGCATCATCGATGTTGCGATTCACGCCAAGGGCAAGACGCTCGACGATTGCGCGCGTGCTCTTGCCGACGCGTTGGCGGTCCCGATCGGCAAGGAGGTTGCGGTCGATGTCGAAGCGCTGGTGACGGAGATCGGAAGGCTCGATCGCCGCCTGACCATCGTGATCGACGGCCTGGACGAGGCGGCGAGCGGTCAGGGACGGAGCATCGTCGCCCAGTTGATCGTGCCTTTGGGGCGGCTCGATCGGGTGCGGGTTCTGGTCGGCGTCCGGCGCAGCATCGATGGGGCGGTGGTGCCGGCGGGGGAGGAACGGCACGGCCGGCTGCGCGCTGCGTTCGGAGCCGATGCGATCATCGACGATCTTGCGGACGAGCCGGAGACCCATGAGGACATTGCGGAATATGTCCGGCTTCGCCTTGCCGCCGCCCCCAAGCATCGTGACAACCGGACGGCGATCGCGGCGGCGGCCGAGCGGGTGGCGTCGCGCGCGGATGGCGTCTTTCTCTATGCGCGGATCGTGTCGCGGACGCTGCAGGAGCTTGACCGCCTGGATGGCGAGCTTCCGACGACGGCGCTGGGAGCGTTTGCGCATGATCTGCGGACCCGGTTTGGCGCGGAGGAGCAGCGGGTTGACGATCTGCTGGCGGCGCTGGCCTGGGGCGAGGGCAAGGGATTGACGCGGCGGGTGTGGCCGCTCATCGCCAATGCGTTGGTGCGCCGCAGCCGCACTACGATGACGACGACGTGGCCTGGGTCCTGGAGCACGCCGGCTGGCACATCATCGAGGCCGGAGAGGAAGGCCAGGCGGTCTACCGTCTGGGTCACCAGGCGCTGGCGGACCATTATCGCGGACGGGTGGAACTGGAGGAAGCCGAGGACCGCATCGTCACCGCATTGACCGATGGGATCGCAGGGGCCGGCTGGCTGGACTGTGACCGCTATATTTGGCGGCATCTGGCCGATCATGCAGCGCAGGCCGATCGTCTCGAGGCGTTGATCCGCGACCCCGGGTATCTGGCGGTGGCTGACCCGGTTCGGCTTGTGTCGCTGCTTCCCGGCATCCGGGCCGAGCGGGGGCAGCGGTTTGCCGACATCTACAATCGTGTTGTTGATCGTCTGATCGACGAGCCGCCGCTGGAGCGGCTTCCGCTGATTTACATGACGGCGCAGATGGAGGCGCCGGACTTGGCGCCGCAGCTTGAGTCGCCGGTTGCGACGCGCTGGCGCTGCCGTTGGGCACGAGCGCGACCCTCCACACCGCATCGGATCATCGGGCGACACACGAACACGGTCATGACTGTCGCGCTGGGTGAGGTGGACGGCCGCGCGGTGGTGGTGTCGGGAAGTGAAGATCGGACCATCCGGCTGTGGGATGCGCGCGGCGGGGGCGATCGGCGCGCCGCTTGTAGGGCACACGGGCTGGGTCAGTGCTGTCGCACTGGGTGAGGTGGACGGCCGCGCGGTGGTGGTGTCGGGAAGTGACGATAAGACCATCCGGCTGTGGGATGCGGGCAGCGGGGCGGCGATCGGCGAGCCGCTCGCGGGGCGTACACGCGCGGTCAGGGCTGTCGCGCTGGGTGAGGTGAACGGCCGCGCGGTGGTGGTGTCGGGAAGTTACGATGCGACCATCCGGCTGTGGGATGCGCGCAGCGGGGCGGCGATCGGCGCGCCGCTCGCAGGGCATATGGGCGGGGTCACTGCTGTCGCGCTGGGTGAGGTGGACGGCCGCGCGGTAGTGGTGTCGGGAAGCAGCGATGGGACCATCCGGCTGTGGGATGCGCGCAACGGGGCGGCGATCGGCGCGCCGCTCGCAGGGCACACGGGCTTGGTCAGGGCTGTCGCGCTGGGTGAGGTGGACGGCCGCGCGGTGGTGGTGTCGGGAGGTCTCGATGCGACCATCCGGCTGTGGGATGCGTGCAGCGGGGCGGCGATCGGCGCGCCGCTCGCAGGGCACACGGACTTGATCACTGCTGTCGCGCTGGGTGAGGTGGACGACCGCGCGGTGGTGGTGTCGGGAGGTCTCGATGCGACCATCCGGCTGTGGGATGCGCGCAGCGGGGCGGCGATCGGCGCGCCGCTCGCAGGGCACATGGACTGGGTCAGTGCTGTCGCGCTGGGTGAGGTGGACGGCCGCGCGGTGGTGGTGTCGGGAAGCGAGGATGCGACCATCCGGCTGTGGGATGCGCGCAGCGGGGCGGCGATCGGCGCGCCGCTCGCAGGGCACGCGCGCTCGGTCAGGGCTGTCGCGCTGGGTGAGGTGGACGGCCGCGCGGTGGTGGTGGTGCCGGGAAGTTACGATACGACCATCCAGCTGTGGGATGCGCGCCGCGGGGTAGAGATCGGCGCGCCGCTCAAAGGGCACACGGGCTTGGTCACCGCTGTCGCGCTGGGTGAGGTGGACGGCCGCGCGGTGGTGGTGTCGGGAAGTGGCGATGAGACCATCCGGCTGTGGGATGCGCGCAGCAGGGCGGCGATCGGCGAGCCGCTCGCACGGCACACGCACTTGGTCACCGCTGTCGCGCTGGGTGAGGTGGACGGCCGCGCGGTGGTGGTGTCGGGAAGTGACGATGCGACCATCCGGCTGCGGGATGCGCGCAGCGGGGCGGCCATCGGCGAGCCGCTCGCAGGGCACATGGGCGGGGTCACTGCTGTCGCGCTGGGTAAGGTGGATGGCCGCGGGGTGGTGGTGTCGGCATGTTGGGATCAGACCATCCGGATGTGGGATGCGCGCGCCGAACGCGAATGGTTCTCGATCAAGCCGGGCTTCAGAGTAACGTCCATTATCTTGGACGCTGATGCGGGAATCGTCGCCGGTTGCGCCACGGGATTGTTGTGCCTGGAGCTTACTTGGCGTCGCCGTGACGAACCGAAAACCACAACGTCGCCGATCGACCACCCTTGATGCCGCAGGCCGCTAACGGACCTGGAACCCCCGAATGATTTCCGCCTGCCGGTAGCCGGCAACATCGCCGTAGCTCGAGAACGTCGTCAGCACGCTCTCGTGGCCGAGGTTCTGGCTCCACGCCTTGTACTCCTCCGGCGACTTACAGATTTGACCCCCGAGCAGCGCCCCAGTAGGCGCGCTGCACTATTTGCCTCGCCCCCTTCTTGCCATGGACTTGTTCTCTAACAATGCAGAGGCCATCGCCCGCAGGGGAGCTGGAGGATGTTCGAGAGCAATCATGCTCGTTCATCGAGCGCCGGCAAGAAATGGAAGACCTTGATTGCAGTCGCAAGCTTCACATTTTTCGCAAGCCAAGCCTTCGCAGATCCGCAATCCGAGATCTCGGCGTATCGCAAGAGCAACGGGCTGCCGGCCGTAACGGTAGACGCAAAACTGGGCGAACTCGCTCGCCAGCAGGCAACCGCGATGGCAGAGCGGGGCTCGATGGACCACAATGTTTATGCATCATTTCCCTCTCGAATGGCGGCCTACGGCGCCGCCGCGGCTGCCGAAAACCTCGCCATGGGCACGAGGACGTTCGGTGATACGCTCGCGATCTGGAAATCCTCGTCCGGTCATAATGCGAATTTGCTGAGGGCTAACGTGACGCGAATCGGGGTAGCGTCTGCATCGCGTCACGGGAGGACATATTGGGCATTGATCCTGGCTGCGCCGCCGCCCAAGGCAAAGCAGAGCAATACCAAGGTGCTCTCCATTTTCCCGTTCGTGATGCTAATGAGAATTGGTCCCCAGTAGTCGAAATCAGCCTTCTCGCTCATTTCAGGGCGCTGCACTATTTGGCCAACATCCGTGCGCAGAAGCGGCGGATCGTTGCGGAGTTGCCGGCGGCCCGTGCTTGCGGAGCGCGGCGGCGAGGACGGCTTCGTGCCGGCGTCCGGGATGGCAGTCCGCAGATGGCCGCGCAAATAGGCAGCCGCGCAAGATGCGACGGGACGGACCGCATGCCTGCGCTCGTCGGCTCCCTGCCGCGCCCTCGGATCGGCGCTTCGCGCCGTCCGAGGACAGAGGCTTTGAACCTGGCGATCCGCGGGCGCGACCAACCAACAGCGCTGCTGATCGCCACCATTGCGCAGGACGGATGCCGGCCATGGCTCGCATTCATTACGACGTCCCTCTGGTCAGTCAGCAATTCAGCCCGGTGTGCTGGCTGGCCTGTGCCGTCATGGTGCTCCAGTTCAAGCATCGCTACACGCCCTCGGCGGAGTTTCTCGGCCAGAACCCCGACTTTCGCATCGAAGGCCTGACCGTGGAGGACGACCACCGCGGGTACGAGAACCAGTGCCAGCAGCTGCGTCGCATGGGATTCATCGTCGTGCGAAGCACCAACCTGCGCGATCCGAGCATGCGCGCGATGGCGCCGCCGCGCAGCCGTCAGCCGATGCGCCAGCCACTGGGTCCGAGCGAAGCGTTGGTGCTCTCGCTGCTGCAGGACAACGGGCCGTTCATCCTCATCCATCGTGCGGGCGCGTTCTCGTACGGCCCGGAGCTGCCGGCGCCGCCAGCGCCGGCCGGCGGCCGCGCGCCACTGCATGCGGTCGTGATCACCGGCATCGATACCGAGCGCCACCGCGTCACCTTCAACAATCCCTGGGGGCAGCGCGACGTAGCGACGACATCAAGCTCGATCGTGGGCGCGATCCGCAGGCTCGAGGCCG
Source organism: uncultured Alphaproteobacteria bacterium (assembly GCA_963788095.1). Lineage (GTDB taxonomy): Bacteria > Pseudomonadota > Alphaproteobacteria > Rhizobiales > Xanthobacteraceae > CAVTXS01. Next base: position 11,397 of record CAWBFP010000050.1, read on the forward strand.
AAGACAAGGCGCCGTTCGCCTATCTCTAAGCGCCGTTGCCATCCAATTTGGCGCAGACGATGCCGCTGCTGTGGCTCTCCAGTGGGATCCAGTGGGCCCAGCTTCTGATCAGAGCCCTGACGGCCCGGTTACTGACGCGCCTCATCACTGACACCTGCGACTGGGGGCGCCAGGGGGAGTCGAAATCCCCGACCTCTTGAATTCGATAGCGACGGCAAACTGGCGCGAGTAGCCGGTCACAAATGACTTTGAAATAGATCTGCTGGTAAGCCGGTGGAGCCAGGGGCCCCATGGACACGGACCCGGCGGCATCAACGGGCGCGACCAGCGGACGGTACGTTCACCTGCTCCTTGCTCAATGGCCATTCGGGGAGGTCGCCAATGAGCGCAATCGCCGCGCTGAAAGCTACAGTTCGGTCCGCTTGAATCCGGCCTCGTTATCCTCCGGATAGAGCGCCTCGTAACCGAAACGGTTCTTAAGACGCTTCACATTCCAACTTGTTGTCGGCACGCTTTCGTAGTTGAACACGAGCTCAATGTCGCCACCGGCGTGCTTCACCGTTCGGGCGACCGCCTCGATATGCGGATGCTTGTGGCGCGAGCCGTCGGTCGAAATCAAGAAGCGTTTTGAACGGATCTCTCGCATCACCTCGGTCGAATGAGTGCCGTGGCTGCCGTGATGCGAAAGCTTGTAGGCATCGAGGTCGACCGGCCGGCCGTTTCGGCCCAGCTTGGCGAGCGAGGTCGCCAACAGTTCGGCGTGGCCATCTCCTGTCAACGCCGCCTTTCGTCCGTCGAACTCAAGCAATACACAAATGCTGGATCCGTTCGCTTCCGATCGGTCCGGTTCAAAGTTCGAAGCGGCTGCCCCTTCCACTTCATCAACGGTGAGGGCGCCCAGGCTCTCGACGGCGGCGGCATCGGTGTCCGGTTCCTCCGCTTCCCCGAGAAGACCTGCTTTCTTCAGCTCTCGCCGCCAGACCGGCTCGAGTTTTTCGAGCTTGTCCCAGGTCGGCGACAGCAGCGTCACTTTCATGCCGCCGGGTAATGTTTTCACCGGGAGCTGACCGCTGTCAGGTATGACCACTGACTTACCGTCAAAAGCCTTATTCCAATCCCAGCCCTTATCTTCGATTCCCTTGGTAAAGGCCTCGCCCTGCTTGGCGCCGAGCAATTCCACCCGCTCAAGATGGCGATGACCGTTGAACCAGACATCGTCAAAACTCACCGGGAGGTCTGGTTCGTCGACCAGCTCGAGCAGGCCCTCGATATGGTCGGCATCGACATGAGACAACATCAGCAGATCGAACTTGCGTTGATTGGCGGGCAGCGCGGCAAAGCGTCGCTTCAGCGTCTGCCACGCCAGCTTGCGCCCGCCATCGATCAGGAGGCGCGATGGCCGGGCCGCATCGCCGTATTCAATCCAGAGACAGTCGCCCTCGCGGCCCGGCAACATATCGATTCGGAAAATGCTCATGGCTTCGCCTTATCGCCGACGCGGATGCATGTGAATGCCTGAGACAGGTCGAGCCGGAGAGCTATGCGGTGCACCAGTCTCATTCTTTTTTCGATATCGGGATCGTCGGCGAGCAGCGTCATGCCGTCGAGCAGCCAGGAAACGCCAGCGGAGTAATAGGGAATGCCGCGCTCAAAGGCTTCAAGGAGTGCAGTGCGGGCCTCGACATATGAGGCCGCGTTCTTGGGAAATCGCAACCGCAGCGAAGCCTTTAGGATCGCGCCATCCGGAATGGAGGGGAAGTTGTCGTTGAGATTGTCGATCCACGGGTGCCAATCCGTTCCAGAACCTTCGCCGGCCGCAAGCAAGACATACCCGCCGGCAGCCGCGCCGAGCGGATTGAGCATCTTCCGGAAGAGCATGTCGTAGGATTGCCTTACGGCAACCGCTGCTTTCGACAGGGTTGAGGCAGTCATCAGTCCTGCCATTGGGGCGAAGTCGGGGTCCTCCACGATGACGCCCATCTGAACCTCGTACTTCAGCGGCGGCCTACGCACCATCAATTGCGCGCGAACCTCCGCTTGATCCGCCAACGCTCGCCAGGGCAGCGGCAAAGACACGACGAAGCGCTGCCCAAGCCACTCCACATGCGCGAATTGTCTCTGGGTAGGCTGCGCCGGCCCTCCCGTTTCGTACAACCACGCGCCAGCCTCAGAATCGTCGTTGGATGGCGACCACGCGATGGCGCTCGCCGGAACGGGCTCCAGGATCCGCGTCCAAGCGTCGGCGCCTCGCAATCCGTCCGGTTTCACCCAAAAATGCACTGAAGGCCGTTCCGCCCGCTGCGCGCGCAAGATATCAGCTAAGTCCCCGCCGAGCTCGCGGACCCCGCGGACCCTTTCGAGAACATTGCGCGGCTCACTTGCATTGCGTAGCAAGTCAGCGGCCTCCCGCACCGCCTTTCGAGCGCGGTCCTGGAGCTCATTCAGTTTGGCCCTACCTTCGATATTTCCAACCAAGTGTTGCCAGCCCAGCCATTCATGTGGAGAATGGTCGGCGGCATGCAATGCGACCGGAACATCCTTGCCTTTGGGGACAGCGATTTCCTCGCTGATCACTTCACCGGACGGCAGCGTCGCCTCTATCAGCCATCGACCGGGATCGAGTGCAATGCGGCGAGCACTGCGGCCGTCATTGGCCGGGATCGTGACCTCCAGCCGCGGGCCGTAAGGAATCGCTGCGCCATTCTCATCGGCAACCCGTCGCAACGTCGCCACCGCACCCATTGACGTCGTGACGGACCGCTTGTGGAGGTGGATTGCCAGACTGGTCATGGCGGCACCTTCATGGTCACAGTACGAAACGCCGGACGGACCGAATTGGCAACGACGCAAGGCGGCCCGGCCTCGAACGTCATTTTGAAATCATAGCTTCCCGCTGGCAGCTCTAGCACCCACTCCTTTCCGTTGCGCCGCTCCGGCGACGCAGGTAGCGGCTCGGCGGCGCCCGCGAGCTTGTAGCTCAGCGAAGCCTCGTCGATTGCATCAGCCGGCTCGCTTTTCACGTAAACCAGCGCCGTGGGCGTTCGCGCCAGGAAGTTGATATGAATGTTCGCGACGTCATCCCCGGTTGGGACTTGTTGCTTGCCGACGCCCAGAGCCTGGCGTTCCGACACATGCTCGACCGCGGCCTGTATCCTGCTCGTGCTGACACGCCAGTCTCCGTGCTCGTCATCAGCGGCAAGATCCCGCAATGCCTGCAACAGCGCATCGGTGAAAATGGTAGGCCGGCCCGGTATCGCAAAGGCCTTGAAGCCATTCATCGTGGCATAGAGAACCGGAGCCCGCCGAGGCGGCAGGCCCGGCTCTCTCAGTCCACCTCCGATCACGACCTGGCCGGCATGACCGAGCGCCTCGATCAACGTATCGGTGGAGGCGCGGCACGCGTCGACGAAGTAGCACTGCTCGCTCGCCTTGCAGCGTCCCATGCCCAGTCTCAGGCGGCGAAAATCGATGGCGCCGTCCAACGCGTTAAGGTCGTTGGCGCCATAATCGGAAAGCAGCAGCGCGGTATCGGTCCCCGTCGCGATGCCGTGGCCGCAGAAGTAGAAAATCAACAAGTTGCTGGCGTGCTCATTGCCGCGCCTAAAGAGATGCTCGGCGGCGGACCGTACGTTGGCGGAATTTGCCGCGGGAACGTCAAAGCGCTTCTCCGGTTCATTGGGTGCGACGAAAGGTGCCGGCACAGCTTCCGAAAGGAGCAACGCTACCGTGCCGAGCGGCTTGTCGGGGTGCTTGAACTCGGTCATCAACCAGGAAGCGAACGCGCGTGCCGAAAGCGGCGGCGAGGTCAGCTGCCCCATGCCATCGTGCTGGTTGCTGAGCCGCCCCACGCCGCCACTGAGATGCGCATATGCGCCGACCCCGATGACAAGCGCATGCGTGGCTGGTCCCTGCACCGCAGCGTCGTGGACGAGAAATGAAGCTGGCATCGCTCCCCTCCGCAAATGCCAGTCCAAAATTAACTAGAAAAGGCTAGAGTTGCAACAGCCGATTTCTTCCCCCAAAGATGGGGCTTGGTGGCTGGAATGCCGTGGCAGCGCCCCCACCGCGTCGGTGCGGTATTTCAGAACAGGAAGTCATCACCTGGAACTGGTGGAGCCAGGGGGAGTTCGAACCCCCGACCTCTTGAATGCCATTCAAGCGCTCTCCCAACTGAGCTATGGCCCCTCCAGGGAACAGAGGTCAGATGTCAGAGATCAGATATCAAGGATCAGGCAATAAGAGAACATGAATCCCTACATCCGACATCTGACATCTGATTTCTGTCATCACGTCTCCTCTTCGTCCTCGATGTCGCCGCCGATGATGTCGGAGACGTCCTCGTCGGAATCCTCCTCCTCTTCGAGGAAGGTGGAATCGTCCTCGGCGGCGTCGGCGATCTCGACGTCCTCGTCCTCGCCGTCCTCGGACGCGACCGGCACCTTGCCGCCGGAGCTTTCGGCGTCGGCTTCCTCGAGCGAGACGAATTCGGCATCCGCCGTCTCCGGCGCCTCGACCTCCTGCGCGGCGGCGGGCGCAAGCGGCGCGCGCGCGCCGGCATCCGGCCTTCCGCGCGGGCTGGCGGCCATGATCTCGACCACCGAGCCGCATTTCGGGCACACGATCGGGGTCTTGGAGAGATCGTAGAACTTCGCCCCGCAATGCGGGCACAGACGCTTGGTCCCAAGCTCGGGTTTGGCCACGTCGGAATCCTTAGACCTGTTCGGAAGCGGGCCACCACTTGGAGGCTCGCACCGCCGCTGTCAAGCGCGTTTTCCGGCCTTTTTCGGCTGGCCGTGGCGACCCGCGGCGACCCGTGTTAGGACCCCGCCACACCCGCTCGGATCGCACCCTTGTCCCACGCCGGCAGCCCCGTTCCCCTGACCGCCCGCCGCGGCGGACCGCTGCGCGGACGCGTGCGTGTGCCGGGCGACAAGTCGATCTCGCACCGCGCGCTGATCTTCGGCGCGCTGGCGGTCGGCGAGACCAAGATCACGGGGCTGCTCGAGGGCGAGGACGTGCTGCGCACCGCGGGCGCCATGCGGACGCTTGGCGCGAGCGTCGAGCGCACCGGCGCGGGGGCCTGGTCGGTGCGCGGGGTCGGGGTCGGGGGCTTCGCGGCGCCTGCCGCCGCGCTCGGCTTCGGCAATTCGGGCACCGGCTGCCGACTGGTGATGGGGGCGGTCGGCGGCTGCCCGATCGCTGCGACCTTCGACGGCGACGCCTCGCTGCGGCGCCGGCCGATGCAGCGCATCCTCGATCCGCTGGCGGAGATCGGCGCCAAGGCGGTCGCGGCCGCCGACGGCGGGCGTCTGCCGCTGCGCCTGCAGGGCGCGCGCGACCCCGTGCCGATCGTGTACCGCACCCCGGTCGCCTCGGCGCAGGTCAAGTCGGCGGTGCTGCTCGCCGGCCTCGCCGCCCCGGGCGCCACCACGGTGATCGAGCCGGAAGCGAGCCGCGATCACACCGAGCGCCTGCTTCGGCATTTCGGCGCCGAGGTCACGGTCGTGCCGGAAGGCGCGCACGGCCGCCGCATCACCGTCAAGGGCGAGCCGGAGCTCATCCCGGCGCCGGTGGTCGTGCCTGCGGATCCGTCCTCGGCCGCCTTCCCGCTCACCGCCGCGCTGATCGTGCCGAACTCCGACGTGATCCTCGAGAACGTGATGATGAACCCGCTGCGCACCGGCCTGATCACCACGCTGCGCGAGATGGGGGCCGAGATCGAGGTCGTCGATGCGCGCCACGAAGGCGAGGAGATGGCCGATCTGCGCGTTACGAGCTCGCACCTGCGCGGTGTCGACGTGCCGGCCGAGCGGGCGCCGGCGATGATCGACGAGTATCCGATCCTGGCGGTGGCCGCCGCCTTTGCGGCCGGCACCACGCGCATGCGCGGGCTGCACGAGCTCCGCGTCAAGGAGTCCGATCGGCTGGCGGCGGTGGCCGACGGCCTGCGCGCCAACGGGGTCGAATGCGAGATCGAGGGCGACGACCTGCTGGTGCACGGCAACGCGCGGGTGCCGGGCGGCGGCACGGTCGCGACCCATATGGACCATCGCATTGCGATGTCGTTCTTGGTCATGGGCCTGGCGAGCGAGGCCCCGATCGCGGTCGACGATGCCGCCTTCATCGCCACCAGCTTCCCGGGATTTGCCGATCTGATGCGCGGGCTTGGTGCCGAACTCGCATGATCATCGCGCTCGCATCCCCTGTCCCGTCCCGGGCTCGCGCTATCGTGTTCAGACATCTCCGCTCGTACTCGTTGGAGCGCCGGCGTGAGAAGCGCGATGACGTCAGGCGGGCACGGCCTCGTGCTCCCTCCCCCCTTGCGGGGGAGGGTTGGGGAGGGGGGTATTCGCGAATTCAGAATCGGGACTTACCCCCCTCCCTGTCCCTCCCCCGCAAGGGGGGAGGGAACGCTGGAGCGACGCCTCCGCGAAAGCGAAAGGGCACATTGCGGCTCCACTTTCACGGAAGCGATGGCGCAAGCGACCTGCGATCCCTCCCCGGATCGGCTTCGCCGATCCGACCCTCCCTTTTCAAGGGAGGGTGGGCATGATCATCGCGATCGACGGCCCCGCCGCCTCCGGCAAAGGCACGCTCGGCAAGAAGCTTGCGCAGCATTTCGGGCTCCGCCATCTCGACACCGGGCTCCTGTACCGCACGGTCGCGCGCGCGCTCATCGACGCCGGAGAAAAGCTCGACGACCGCGACGCGGCGGTCGCGGCGGCGCGGGCGATCGATCCGGCGCGGCTCAATGAGGGCCGCCTGAAGGCGCGCGGAATGGCGGAAGCTGCCTCGATCGTCTCGGCCATTCCGGAGGTGCGCGCCGCGCTGGTCGACCTGCAGCGCAGCTTCGCGGCGGCGCCACCCGGCGCCGTGCTCGACGGCCGCGACATCGGCACGGTGATCTGCCCCGACGCGGACGTTAAGATCTTCGTCGATGCCGCGCCCGAGGTCCGCGCCGGCCGGCGCGCGGTCGAGCTCCGCCGCAAGGGCGAAAACGTCGACGAGGCCGCGATCCTCGCCGATATCGTGCGGCGCGATGCGCGCGACCGCGGCCGCGCGGTGGCACCGCTGGCGCCCGCCGCCGACGCGCACTTGCTCGACACCACGCATTTGGATATAGACGCCGCGTTCCGGGCCGCCGTTGCCATTGTCGAGGCCGCCCGGGCGGGCCGGGGGCACGGCTGATCTTGCCCTCGCGGTTGGAGGCCTAAGCCCGCTCGTGCCGCCCCGTCGCGGTGCCGCCCGGACCCTTGAGAACCATCGTTCCGCTCGCTCGGTTCTTCGCCGACCCGCCGGCCTAGCCGGTGGTGCTCGAAGGTTTGCGGACCTTCGAAACCGACGCTCGGGACGCCCGTCATTTCAAGCCGTCGGCGACGACCCGCACGTGTTGGAGATTACATGGCCACTGCTGCCGCTGCCGCGCCCTCGCGCGAAGATTTTGCCAAGCTGCTCGAAGAGTTGTTCGGGGGAAGCGAGCTTCAGGAAGGGACGGTCGTCAAAGGAACCGTTGTCGGCATCGAGAAGGACCTCGCGGTCATCGATGTCGGATTGAAGACCGAGGGCCGGGTCGCGGTGCGCGAGTTCAGCGGGCCGGGCCGGCAATCCGAGATCAAGGTCGGCGACACCGTCGAGGTCTATCTCGAGCGGATCGAGAACGCATTGGGCGAGGCCGTGCTTTCGCGCGACAAGGCGCGGCGCGAGGAGAGCTGGGGCAAGCTCGAGAAGGCGTTCCAGAACAGCGAGAAGGTCCAGGGCGTCATCTTCAATCAGGTCAAGGGCGGCTTCACCGTCGATCTCGACGGCGCGGTGGCGTTCCTGCCGCGCAGCCAAGTCGACATCCGGCCGATCCGCGACGTCGGTCCGCTGATGAACCAGCCGCAGCCGTTCCAGATCCTCAAGATGGATCGCCGCCGCGGCAATATCGTGGTCTCCCGCCGCACCGTGCTGGAAGAGACCCGCGCCGAGCAGCGCCAGGAGCTGGTGCAGAATCTCGAAGAGGGCCAGGTCATCGACGGCGTGGTCAAGAACATCACCGATTACGGCGCGTTCGTCGATCTCGGCGGCATCGACGGCCTTTTGCACGTGACCGACATCGCCTGGCGGCGGGTCAACCACCCGACCGAGGTGCTCAACATCGGCCAGCAGGTGAAGGTCAAGATCGTCAAGATCAACCACGAGACCCACCGCATCTCGCTCGGCATGAAGCAATTGCTCGACGATCCGTGGCAGGGGATCGAGGCGAAATATCCGGTCGGCGCGCGCTTCAAGGGCCGCGTCACCAACATCACCGACTACGGCGCGTTCGTGGAGCTGGAGCCCGGCATCGAGGGGCTGATCCACGTCTCGGAGATGTCGTGGACCAAGAAGAACGTGCATCCCGGCAAGATCGTCTCGACCTCGCAGGAGGTCGAGGTGCAGATCCTCGAGGTCGATCCGGTCAAGCGGCGCATTTCGCTCGGGCTCAAGCAGACCATCCGCAATCCGTGGGAAGTGTTTCTCGAGAAGTATCCGCCCGGAAGCGTGGTCGAGGGCGAAGTCAAGAACAAGACCGAGTTCGGCCTGTTCCTCGGCCTCGACGGCGACGTCGACGGCATGGTGCATCTCTCAGACCTCGATTGGAAACGGCCGGGCGAGCAGGTCATCGACGAATTCAAGAAGGGCGACCACATCAGGGCACAGGTGCTCGACGTCGACGTCGAGAAGGAGCGCATCTCGCTCGGCGTCAAGCAGCTGGAGGGCGATCCGTTCGCCGAGGCGGGCGCCGGCGAGGTCAAGAAGGGCTCGGTGGTCACCACCGAGGTCATCGAGGTCAAGGAGGGCGGCGTCGACGTGAAGATCATCGGCACCGACCTGACGGCGTTCATCAAGCGCTCCGAGCTGGCGCGCGACCGACCCGAGCAACGGCCCGAGCGGTTCGCGGTCGGCCAGAAGGTCGATGCGCGCGTGACCCAGTTCGATCGCAAGGCGCGCAAGGTTTCGGTCTCGATCAAGGCGTTGGAGGTCGCGGAAGAGAAGGAGGCGATCGCCCAATACGGCTCGTCGGATTCCGGCGCGACGCTCGGCGATATACTCGGCACGGCGCTCAAGCGCGCGCGCGAGGAGCCGGGCGAAAAGCCGGCCGATGACAACGAGTAGCGCCCGCATCCCGTGAAATGCCCTGCCGCCGCGGGCGGCAGCGGAAGCCGGGTGCGTTGCCCCGGAAACCGGAGGGAAGCTCAAGATGTCGCTCGAGACCGATACCATCGTCGATCGCCGCCGCGTCCGACGCAAGCTGACGTTCTGGCGCGCCGTTGCGGTCCTGCTGGCGATCGTGGCGGTCGGCATCGTGGCGGCGCGGTTCGGTGCCGACCGCACGGCCGGCTTCATCGATCGCGCGGCCGGATCGATCGCGCGGGTGAAGATCCAAGGCATCATCCGCGGAGACCAGGACCGGACCGAAGCGCTCGAGCGTCTGGCGAAATCGAACGTGCGCGCGGTGATCGTGCATGTCGACAGCCCGGGCGGCACCACGGCGGGTGCCGAGCAGCTCCACAAGTCGCTGCGGCGCGTCGCCGCCAGCAAGCCCATGGTGGTGGTCATCGACGGGGTGGCAGCCTCCGGCGGCTACATCGCCGCGCTGGCTTCCGATCAGATCATCGCGCAGGGCACATCGATCGTCGGTTCGATCGGCGTTCTGGTGCAGTACCCCAACCTCACCGAGCTCATGCGCACGATCGGCGTCGCCGTCGAGTCGATAAAATCGAGCCCGCTCAAAGCGGCGCCGAGCGGCGTCGAGCCGACCTCGCCGGAGGCGCGCGCGGCGATCGAGGCGCTGGTGATGGACGCCTATGCGTGGTTCAAGGGCATGGTGAAGGAGCGGCGCGGCATGGACGATGCGCTGCTCGGCCGCGTCGCCGACGGCCGAGTCTTCACCGGCCGCCAGGCGCTCGAGGTGAAGCTGGTCGATCGCCTGGGCGACGAGCAGACCGCGCGCGAATGGCTGGAGCAGGAAAAGCAGATCGAATCAACGCTGCCCGTTCGCGACTGGCCGATGAAGCGGCGCTTCGGCGATCTGACGTTTCTGCACCTCGCCGCCATGACCGCGCTGGAAGCGGTGGGGCTGGAGTCGCTCGCGCGCCGTCTCGAAGGACTGAGCACGGTCAAGGCTTTGGAACGGCTCAACCTTGACGGTCTCCTGGCGCTTTGGCACCCTCCCGTCATGAACTAAAGCGGCCCAGCCTTTACGGAGAACCTCGGTCAGGTGTTCGAATTGGATCTGCCGCATCGATCACCGGCGCCCAGGGGGGCGGCACTGCGATGATCAAGTCCGAGCTGGTGCAGCGCATCGCCGCACAAAACCCGCACCTCTACCAGCGCGACGTAGAGAACATCGTGAATGCCATCCTCAACGAGATCGTCGGCGCGCTCGCCAAGGGCAATCGGGTGGAGCTGCGCGGGTTCGGCGCATTCTCGGTCAAGAGTCGCCCCGCGCGCACCGGTCGCAATCCGCGCACCGGCGCGCATGTCGCGGTCGACCAGAAGTCGGTGCCGTTCTTCAAGACCGGCAAGGAAATGCGCGAGCGGCTCAACCGCGACGAGCAGGAGTGACGCGGCGTGCGGCTCGCCGGCCGTCGTCACGCGCGTTCGTGGCGCATCACCTAGCGTTGCCGTCATTGCGAGCGAAGCGAAAGATTCCATGGGGAGTGGATAGCAGCCGAGTCCAGGTCCAGACTGAGGTTGCTTCAACCCACTCAACCTGGAGGACGACCGATGTTGCTCGCTGATCGTATCGCTGACACTGAACCGACCGCTATCCGAACGCATCTTGGCGCAATTTTTGTTTCGTTGGAACTGAGCCGTTCGACTTGGTTGATCACTTCGCTGTCGCCGGGCAACGGCGAAAAGATGTCGAAGCACGGCGTTGCGGCGGGAGATCTCGTGGCGCTGCTGGCGAAGTTTGCGGAGCTGCAGCGCAAGGCGTTTGCGCGCACCGGCAAGAACTATCCGATCATTACGATCCAGGAGGCGGGGCTGGACGGGTTCTCGCTGCACCGCGTGCTGCAGCAGGAGGGGATCGAGAGCCATGTGGTGGACGCCGCCTCGGTTGCGGTGCCGCGCCGGCGGCGGCGGGCGAAGACTGACAAGATCGACGGTGAGGCGCTGTTGCGGGTGCTGCTGGCCTACAAGCGGGGCGAACCGCGGGTGTGCTCGATGGTGGTAGCCCCTTGCGCCGAGGAAGAGGACCGCCGCCGGATCGGCCGTGAGCGCGAGGTCTTGCTCGACGAGCGGATCCGGCATGTCAACCGGATCAAGGGACTTTTGCTGGCGCAAGGGATCTCTGGCTATGCCCCGTTGCGGCGCGATCGACGGGCGCGGCTGGAGGCGCTGCGCACGGCGGACGGGCGTGAGCTGCCCCAGCAGCTGAGGGCGCAGATCGGCCGCGAGCTCGACCGGCTCGAGCTGCTGCTTGTGCAGATCAAGGCGGTCGAGGCGGAGCGGGACGCGATGCTGGCGAGGTTGAGCCAGAGCGTGGACGAGAACACGCGGGAGCATCCGCTGGCGATGCTGCTGGGGGTGAAGGGGATCGGGGAGGAATTTGCGGCTGCGCTTTGGTTCGAGTGCTTTTACCGGAGCTTTGCCAATCGCCGGCAGATCGCCGCCTATGCGGGCTTGGCGGCGACGCCGTGGCAGAGCGGGTCGGTCGCGCATGAGCAAGGCGTGTCCAAGGCCGGCAATGCGCGACTGCGCAAGAAGCTGGTGCAGCTCGCCTGGCTCTGGCTGCGCCATCAACCGGGGTCGGCACTGGCGCGCTGGTTCCATGCGCAAGCCCATCGCAAGGTCGCCATCGTCGCACTGGCGCGCAAGCTGCTGGTCGCCTTGTGGAAGTATGTCACCGCCGGCGTCGTGATCGAAGGTGCGGCGCTCAAGGGCGCTGCCTAGGCGGCAAGCCAGGCGTCTCGTCAGGCGAGCCACCTCACCCACAGTTGAGCAGCAACAGCACCATGACCAATCCGCCGAGACCCGATCAGTCTCGGCCGATCCGGGCGGACGAACCGATGGATTGCATGGCTTCAAAAGCCGTAGCGAAGAATGGCTTCGTCCTCTCGAGCCGCCCGCCGCAAGCGGAATCCTGGTACGGCACGCTCGTGCGGCCGACCGAATGTGAGTTTGATCTGGCGTCAAACCTGATCGCGAAACCGGCTCGACCTCGATCGTAGAAAAACTGCAAATGGTCCTCCTTGCATCATGAACCGCTCTTCGTCCCGACCGCTGGAGCCTGATGGCGTGCTCGATCGCGTCAAGGCCAAGCCGCTGCGCGGCGGCCCTGCGGGCCGACCTTGACCCGATCTGCGCGCGCCATCTTCAAAACTCCACGCTCGGGACGAAGAGGTGCTCCTCGCTCGAACAAAGAGGTGACCCCAAAGTGTGAGACCTTAACTCGGCACATCCCCATGTGAGCAATCCAGAATGGCGTCGGGATTCTGGATTGCCTCGTCGCTGACGGGTCCCCATTGCGCTGGCGCGATGGGGACCCCGCGCTCTTCGCAATGACGGCGACGAAGGCTCGAGATTGCCAATGCTGCTCCTGCTGCCGAGGCGGGCGGAACACCGCGCGGAGATGTCCGGGGAACAACCATGGTCCGCAAGATCCTGACCACGCTGATTGCGGCTCCGCTCGCGATCCTCCTCGCCGTTTTCATGATCGCGAACCGGCATGCCGTGACGGTATCGCTCGATCCGTTCGGTTCCGGCAACCCGGCGCTGTCGGCGACGTTGCCGCTGTTCGTGGTCATCCTCGTCTGCCTGCTGGGCGGGGTGATCGCCGGCGGCACCGCGGCGTGGCTCAATCAGTCGCGCTGGCGGCGTGCGGCGCGCGGGCTGCGCGTCGAGCGCGAAGCGCTCAGGGGCAGGCTTGCCGCCAGGGAGCCGATGACGCTGCCGGCGCGGCGAACCGGATGACCCGTTGTCCGCTTCGCGCCGGTGCGACCTGGGCTGGCATTGACGCTTTCCGCGATCCATATCTCTATCGACTTACGATAAAGGACGGCCTGTGCCATTCGAGGCGATGAGGTTCGGCCATGAATGTCCAGCACATCGATCGGCAGAAGCTGTTACATCACTTGCACGAAATCGAAGCCCAATACCCGCTGCGGTTTGTCGGGCTGTTGGAGCGCGGGAGCGCGCCGCACGTTCTTGGGGACGACGCATTCGATTTCCTGGCCGATAAACGCGAAGGTCTATCGTTGCTGAGCTTGACGAGCGCGGAAATCGACCTGTCCGACAAGCTGGGCCATCCGGTCGGGATCGTGCTGCGCAGTGAGCTGCACGGTAATGACGCCGACCGAGTGCTGGCGACACTTCAGCCGTTATGACCGCCAATCGTCCGCCAACCAATTTGATGTGCTAGAATGTGAGCGACCTTGCCATGAACGTGCCCGACATCAACCGCTCGATCTTGCGCATGCATATAGCGGCGATCGAGGGGAAGCACCCGATCAAGATCTTGGGGCTGCTGCCCCGTGGGAGCGCGGCGCACGTGCTCGAGGACGATGCGCTTGATTTTTTGGCGGAGAAGCGGCCCGGCCTAGACCTGCTCGGGTTGTCAGAGGCGGAAATTGAACTGTCAGATCTGCTCGGCCGGCCTGTTGGCATCGTCCTCGTCAGCGGGCTGAAAGGCCGCGAAGCCGATGAGCTTCCCCGGCTTGTCGAGCCGGTATGAACCGTTCCGGTCTCGATCGCTTAAGGGACGCGCGAGCCTTTGCGCGCCATGCGCAGGATAATGCCGGCGGATTGCCAAGCGATGTCCTGGCGGAGGCGAAACAGCCGCAGCACGCAGCACTCTATGACCTTGTGATCATCGGCGAGACCTTGAACAAGGTGTCGGCCGGAGTTAAGAGCGCGGCTCCCCATCTGGGTTGGAAGCCGATTGCCAACCTGCGCAACATCATTGTGCACGCGTATTGGCAGATCGACCTCGAAACTATCGCCGATGTCATCGAGCACAGGCTTGATCCATTGATCAAAGAACTTGAGAGATTGATCGTGTTTGTCGAGGACGCTGAGAGATGACCTTGCTGGTCAAAATCTGTGGCCTCAAGACGCCCGAAGCGCTCGACGCGGCGCTCGATGCCGGCGCGGACCTCGTCGGGTTCGTGTTCTTCGCAGCCTCGCCGCGCAACGTGAACTTTGCGGCCGCACGTGCGCTCGGCGGACGCGCGCAGGGTCGTGCCGCAAAGGTCGCGCTTTCGGTCGATGCCGATGACGCGCTGCTCGAGGAAATCGTCGAGACGCTTCGGCCCGACATCCTGCAGTTGCACGGCTGCGAGACGCCGGAGCGCGTCGGCCTCGTCAAGGCGCGGTTCGGCCGAGCGGTGATGAAGGCGCTGCCGGTCGCGGAAGCCTCCGATCTCGCGGCAGTGCCGGCCTATGCGGCGGTCGCCGACCGCCTGCTGTTCGACGCGCGGCCGCCGCGCGATGCCACGCGGCCGGGCGGCCTCGGCCGCCCGTTCGACTGGCGGCTGTTGCAGCGGGTTGAACCGGGCATCCCGTTCATGCTTTCTGGCGGCCTCGATGCCGCCAACGTGGCCGAGGCCTTGAGCATCACCGGCGCTCCGGCCGTCGATGTATCATCGGGGGTCGAACGCGCGCCCGGCGAGAAGGACCCCGACAAGATCCGCGCATTCATCGCCGCCGCGCGCGCGGCGGCGACAAGTCTCCGCAATCCGCTAGCGAGTCCCGCATGACCATCCGGCAGCAACCCAACTCCTTCCGCACCGGCCCCGACGAGCGTGGGCATTTCGGCCCCTACGGCGGGCGTTTCGTCGCCGAGACGTTGATGCCGTTGATCCTCGAGCTGGAGCAGGCCTACGCCGCCGCCAGGGTCGATCCCGCGTTTCAGGGCGAGATGAACGGCTACCTGACCCATTACGTCGGCCGCCCGTCGCCGCTTTATTTCGCCGAGCGGCTGACCGAGCACTGTCGAAACATGAAGACGGCCTCCGGCCTCTCGGGCGGCGCCAAAATCTACTTCAAGCGCGACGAGCTCAATCACACCGGCGCCCACAAGGTGAACAACGTGCTCGGCCAGATCCTGCTGGCGCGCCGCATGGGCAAGCCGCGGGTGATCGCCGAGACCGGCGCCGGCCAGCATGGGGTCGCGACCGCCACGCTGTGCGCGCGCTTCGGGCTGCAATGCATCGTCTACATGGGCGCGGTCGACGTCGAGCGGCAGAAGCCGAACGTTTTCCGCATGCACATGCTCGGCGCCGAGGTGCGCCCGGTGCAGTCCGGCTCGAAAACGCTCAAGGACGCGATGAACGAGGCGCTGCGCGACTGGGTCACCAACGTCGAGTTCGACGTTCTATTGCATCGGCACGGTCGCCGGCCCGCATCCCTATCCGATGATGGTGCGCGACTTCCAGTCGATCATCGGGCGCGAAACGCGCGAGCAGATGCTCGCCGCCGAAGGCCGGCTGCCGGACTCGCTGGTCGCCTGCATCGGCGGCGGCTCCAACGCGATCGGGCTGTTCCATCCGTTCCTCGACGAGTCAGGCGTCGAGATCTACGGCGTCGAGGCGGCCGGACATGGCCTCTCGACCGGCCTGCACGCGGCCTCGATCACCGGCGGCCGGCCGGGCGTGCTGCACGGCAACCGCACCTACCTGCTGATGAACGACGACGGCCAGATCAACGAGGCGCACTCGATTTCCGCCGGTCTCGACTATCCCGGCATCGGGCCGGAGCATTCATGGCTCGCCGACGTCGGCCGCGTGAACTACCTGTCGGCCACCGACGACGAGGCCCTCGCCGCTTTCCAGCTCTGCTGCAAGCTCGAGGGCATCATTCCGGCGCTCGAGCCCGCACATGCGCTCGCCAAGGTGCTCGAGCTCGCGCCGCAGAAGCCGAAGGATCACCTGATGGTGATGAATATGTGCGGCCGCGGCGACAAGGACATCTTCACCGTGGCCGAGCACCTCGGGAGCAAGATTTGACATGACTAGTCATGCCCGCGCTTGTCGCGGCTTGACCCGGGCATCCATCATTCTTCGCAAGAGTTTTGTTGAAGAGATGGATTGCCGGGTCAAGCCCGGCAATGACGATCGTCGCTAGGCTGCCGCGTCGCTGTCTCGCGGATCGACGGCTCTTGAACTTCTGACTCGTCATGCCCGGGCTTGACCCGGGCATCCATCATTCTTCGCAAGAGTTTTGTTGAAGAGATGGATTGCCGGGTCAAGCCCGGCAATGACGATCGTCGCTAGGCTGCCGCGTCGCTGTCTCGCGGATCGACGGCTCTCGACTCTCACTCGTCATGCCCGGGCTTGACCCGGGCATCCATCATTCTTCGCAAGAGTCTTTTTAAGTGATGGATTGCCGGGACAAGCCAGGACACGCCCGGCCATGACGATCGGATACGTCATCGTCAAGTGCCGCTGGCATAAGGGGAGCGGCGTTGCATTCTGGCCGCGAGCGGGCAGGAAGCTCATGCCGCCCGTTCGACCTCGGCCGCGATGCGGTCGCCAAGCGCTCGCTCCGCCAGCGCCAGATCGTATTGGCTCTGCAGGTTGATCCAGAGCGGCGCACCGGTACCGAAATAGCGACCGAGCCGCAGTGCCGTCTCGATCGAAATCCCGCGCTTGCCGGCTATGATCTCCGAGATCCTGTTGACCGGCACACGCAGCTTCAGGGCCAAGGCGTGAGCGGTCAATCCGCGCGCCGTCAACTCGCTTTCCAGCGTTCTGCCCGGGTGGACCGGTGCCAGTCGAAACCCGCCTGCGGCCGTTTCGATCTTGTCCTTGGATTTTGGCATCTGAACCGCCCGTTAGTGATAGTCGACGATCTCAACGTCGTACGCATGGCCGTCCCTGAAGCGAAAGACAATCCGCCAGGGACCGTTAATCTTGATCGCCCAAAAACCCGCCCGATCACACTTAAGCTTGCGGACCGCGGAGACAAGCGGGAATGACATTTCCCTGGCGCTGTCGTTGTGTTAGCGACACCCATGACCACCCGCATCGACAAACGCTTTGCCGTCCTGAGAAACGAAGGTCGGGCCGCGCTGGTGACCTTCGTCACCGCCGGCGATCCCGACGCCGAGACCTCGCTCGCGCTGCTGCGCGCGTTGCCGGCCGCCGGCGCCGACGTGATCGAGCTCGGCATGCCGTTCACCGACCCGATGGCGGATGGGCCGGCGATCCAGGCGGCGGGCCTGCGCGCGCTCAAGGCCGGCATGACCTTGGCGAAGACGCTCGCCATGGTGCGCGCTTTCCGTACCGGCGACGATGCGACGCCGATCGTGCTGATGGGCTACTACAACCCGATCTACATCTACGGCGTCGACCGCTTCCTGGCCGATGCCAAGTCCGCCGGGGTGGACGGGCTCATCGTGGTCGACCTGCCGCCGGAGGAGGACGACGAGCTGTGCCTGCCGGCGCTCGCTGCCGGGCTCAACTTCATCCGCCTGGCGACGCCGACCACCGACGATAAGCGACTGCCGGCGGTGCTCGCGAACACGTCCGGCTTCGTCTACTACGTTTCGGTCACCGGCATCACCGGCAGCAACGCTCTCGATACCGGCCGCGTCTCGCAGGCGGTGGCGCGCATCAAGCGGCACACGACGCTGCCGGTCGCGGTCGGCTTCGGCGTGCGCACGCCTGAGCACGCGCGCACGATCGCCGAAGGCGCTGACGGCGTCGTCGTCGGCACCGCGCTGGTCGAAGCCTTGCGCGCAAGCCTCGACGCGGACCACAGGCCGACGCCGCGCACGGTCGGCGCGGTCACCGGCCTGGTGGCGACGCTCGCGGCCGGCGTCCGCCAGGCGCACCGCGTCGCGGCCGAATAGGCGGCGTCCATCGACGAAATTATCGTCTTGTTTCAGAACGCTTTTTACTGTCTACCGGCGTGGCCGCCGGCGAGCGCGCCGGCCTGCCGGCCGACCCGGCATGACGACCAGCCTCCCGCGGCAGTACAATCGCCGGAAATCGTCGCTATATCGCGCCTGAGAAACATCGCTGCATCGCGCCTGAGAAAGATGAGTTGCCCGCCATGAACTGGCTCACCAGCGTCGTCCGGCCGAAGATCCGCTCGCTGCTGCGGCGCGAGGTGCCGGAGAACCTGTGGGTCAAATGCCCGGAGACCGGGCAGATGGTCTTCTACAAGGATCTGGAGGCGAACCAGTTCGTCATTCCGGGATCCAACTATCACATGCGCATGAGCGCGGTGGCGCGTCTCAAGGCCTTGTTCGACGATGGCGTGTTCGAGGACGTGCCGCTGCCGGAAGTCCCGCTCGACCCGCTCAAGTTCCGTGACGAGCGCCGCTATACCGACCGCCTCAAGGATGCGCGCGCCAAGACCGGCCTCGAGGACGCCGTGAAGCTCGGCGCCGGCCGCCTCGAAGGGCTGCCGGCGGTGGCCGCCGTGCAGGACTTCGATTTCATGGGCGGCTCGCTCGGGATGGCGGCGGGCGAGGCGGTGATCAAGGGCTTCGAGGTCGCCGTCGACAAGCAAGCCTCGTTCATCCTGTTTGCGAGCTCGGGCGGAGCCCGCATGCAGGAAGGCGTGCTGTCGCTGATGCAGCTGCCGCGCACCACCGCCGCCGTGCAGATGCTGCGCGAAGCCCGTCAGCCCTACATCGTCGTGCTCACCAACCCGACCACCGGCGGCGTCACCGCCTCGTACGCGATGCTCGGCGACGTTCACATCGCCGAGCCCGGTGCGCTGATCGGCTTTGCGGGTCCGCGCGTGATCGAGCAGACCATCCGCGAAAAGCTCCCGGAAGGCTTCCAGCGCGCCGAGTATCTGCGCGATCACGGCATGGTCGACATGGTGGTGCATCGCCACGAGCTGCGCGGCGTTCTGGCGCGCCTCTGCCGGCTGTTGACCAGGGCGCCGCCCGCGCTCGGCGCGGCGCCGGCCGCGGAGCTTCCTGAACCCGCGCCGGCGGCAGCGCCGGCGGGCGCGCCCGCCCCATGAGGGGGCGCGCGCAAGCGTCGGCCATGACGCCCGTTGACGCCATCGTTGCGCGGCTGCTGGCGCTGCATCCGCGGCGGATCGACCTTTCGCTCGACCGCATGTGGCGCATCCTCGAGCGCCTCGATCATCCGCAGCGGCGCGTCCCTCCGGTTATTCATGTGGCCGGCACCAACGGCAAGGGCTCGACGATCGCGTTCGTGCGCGCGATCCTCGAAGCGGCGGGCAAGCGCGTCCACGCCTACACCTCGCCCAACCTCGTGCGGGTCAACGAACGCTACCGCATCGGAACGAGCGGCGGCGGCGTCCTGGTTTCCGATGCCGAGCTTGCCGATGTGCTCACCGAATGCGAGCGCCGCAACGGCGATGCGCCCATCACCGTGTTCGAGATCGAGACCGCCGCGGCGTTCGTCCTGTTCGCGCGCCACCCTGCCGACGTTCTGCTGCTCGAAGTCGGCCTCGGCGGCCGTCTCGATGCCACCAACGTGATCGAGCAGCCGCTGGCGAGCGTGATCACGCCGGTCTCGTTCGACCATGCGGAGTTCCTCGGCGAGAGCATCGGCAAGATCGCCGCCGAAAAAGCCGGCATTCTCAAGCGCGGCGCTCCGGCGGTGATCGCGCCGCAGCCGCGCGATGCGCTCGACGTGATCGAGAACGCCGCGCGCAAGGCCGGCGCGCGGCTCCGGATCGCGGGCGAGGACTGGATCGCGACCGAAGAGCGCGGCCGCCTCGTCTATCAGGATGACGACGGGCTGCTCGACCTGCCGGCGCCGCGGCTCGCGGGGCGTCACCAGTTCGACAATGCCGGAACCGCGGTTGCGACCCTGCGGGCGATCGGCGGCGACCTGACCCCGCCGATCGGCGCGTTCGAAGCGGGCCTCGCAGGCGCCGATTGGCCCGCGCGCCTGCAGCGGCTCTCAGCCGGGCGGCTGGTGTCGCGGGCGCCGGAGGGCAGCGAGCTGTGGCTTGACGGCGGCCACAATGTCGAGGGCGGACGCGCGATCGCCGCCGCCCTGGCGGATCTCGAGGAGCGCGTCTCGCGCCCGCTGCTGTTGGTGGTGGGCATGCTCGCCACCAAGGACGTGGAGGCGTTCCTGGCGAACTTCGCCGGCCTGGCGCGCCGCGTGATCGCGGTTCCGATTCCCAATCAGGAGAAGGCGCGGCACCCGGATGCGATCGCCGACGCGGCGCGGCGCGTCGGGATCGCGGCCGAGCCGCGCGCGAGCATCGACGACGCGCTCGCGCGCATCGTGCAGCTCAACCTCGAGCCGCCGCCGCGCATCCTGATCATCGGCTCGCTCTACCTTGCCGGCGAGGCACTCGCCGCCAACGGAACCATCCCGCAATGAAAAACGGCCGGCACAGGGCCGGCCGTCATGGCATGGATGGCAAGTCGCTCATGAGCTCTGCCTCGTCATGCCCGCGCTCGTCGCGGGTGTCCACGTCTTCACTCGTCATGCCCGGGCTTGACCCGGGCATCCATCATTCTTCGCAAGAGTTTTGTTGAAGAGATGGATTGCCGGGTCAAGCCCGGCAATGACGATGGTCGCTAGGCTGCCGCGTCGCCGTCTGGCGGATCGACGGCTCTTGACTCTCACTCGTCATGCCCGGGCTTGACCCGGGCATCCATCATTCTTCGCAAGAGTTTTGTTGAAGAGATGGATTGCCGGGTCAAGCCCGGCAATGACGATCCTCGCTCGGCTGCCGCGTCGCCGTCTGGCGGATCGACGGCTCTTGACTCTCACTCGTCATGCCCGGGCTTGACCCGGGCATCCATCATTCTTCGCAAGAGTTTTGTTGAAGAGATGGATTGCCGGGTCAAGCCCGGCAATGACGATCGTCGCTAGGCTGCCGCGTCGCCGTCTCGCGGATCGACGGCTCTTGACTCTCACTCGTCATGCCCGGGCTTGACCCGGGCATCCATCATTCTTCGCAAGAGTTTTGTTGAAGAGATGGATTGCCGGGTCAAGCCCGGCAATGACGCTCAGACCGAGGCGGTGATCCATTGCTCCAGCTTCTGCTTCGGATGGGCACCGACCTGGCGCGACGCGAGCTCGCCCTTCTTGAAGAGCATCAAGGTCGGGATCGACATGATGCCGTACTTCGCGGCGGTCGCCGGGTTCTCGTCGACATTGAGCTTGACGATCTTGACCTTCTCGCCGAGCGAGGCGGCGATCTCCTCGAGCGCCGGCGCGATCATGCGGCAGGGACCGCACCATTCGGCCCAGAAATCCACCACGACGGTCTCGTTCGCCTTCAAGACCTCGGCCTCGAAGGTCGCGTCGGACACCTTGCCAACGCCCATGGGGCACCTCTTTTCGGGGATTGCGGGTTGATCCAATTCGGATCGAACCTAGGAACGGGCTCCAGCATCGTCAAGGCGGATTCACACGGAGGTGAAGCAGGGCCGCGTCCAGCACGGATGCGGGAAGCTCCATCAGACTAGGGCCTTCCGTCCAAGCCAGCACGGCGCGGACCGCACGGCCGCCGTAGAGGCGGGCCAGCACGGCGCGGTAGAGCGCCAGCTGATGGATGTAGGCTTCCGGCACGTCCTCGATCCGGCGCGGTGGCCGACGGTCGCTCTTGAAGTCGGCGATCAGCACTGTTGCGTCGGTCATGGCCAGCCGGTCGACCTGTCCGGAAACCAGCAAAGGTTCGTCACCGTTGCGCGCCAGGCGGCCGACAATCGGAACCTCCGCGCGCGTTCCGGGTGCGAACAACGGCGCGAAGGCCGGATCGGCGAGCACGCCCAGGACGGCAGCCACGATATCTTCGATTTCCGCCGCATCGACCCCGGCGCGCGCCAGATAATGTCGGGCGGCATCGGCCCGCTGCGCCGCCGGGATGTCGGGCAGGATCTGCAGCAACCGGTGCACCTGGCGGCCGCGCAGCCGCGGCGCCCGGGCGCGGTCGACCAGTCCGGTTTCCCAGCCTCCGGCGCTCGCGTCGAAAGGAGCGGACGGCGTAAGCACGGCCCCCCGCGCCGGCGCCGGCGGCGCATCGCGCGTGAGCCAGAGCGGAAGCGCGTCGTCCAGCCGTTCCTCGCGGGCGCCGGAGGGTCCGACGTCGTGCATCGGCGCCGCGACTGACTGCTGCCAGCGCCAGACCACCCCCTGGCCGTCCTCGGCGGCAACCTCGTCCGCATCGGGGACCAGAGCGTCATGCACCAGCTCGTACCAGCACCCTTTGGGCAGCGCCTGAACGCCGCGCGCGCCGCAAACGACGAGGTGGTCGGCGGCGCGCGTCATGGCAACGTAGAGCAGGCGCCGGTGCTCATCTTCCGCGGCGCGCCGCGCCGTTTGGCGCGCGGCCCTGGTGGGCGGCAGGTCGTCATCCTGCTTTCCGGCCCAGACCACGGGGGGACAGGCCTCGGGCGGCAATCCGGCAAGGTCGAGCATGAGCAGCCGCGGGTCGCGCGGGCCGGTCGGGCGCGTCGCGGTGTCGGCGAGGATCACGATCGGCGCCTCGAGACCCTTGGCGCCGTGCACGGTCATGACGCGGACCTCGTCGCGCGCGATGTCCATGTCGCGCTTGATCTCGGTCGCCGCCGCCCGCATCCAGGCTATGAAACCCTGCAGCGAGGGAGTCTCTCGCCGCTCATAATCGAGCGCGAGCGCGAGGAACTCGTCGAGCGCGTCGGCAGCTTCGAGACCCAGCCGGGCGAGCATTCGGCGCCGCGCACCGCCGGCGCCGAGCAGCTGCCCGTAGAATGCGAAAGGGGTCTCGCGGCGCGCCGAACGGGCGAGCGCATCGAGCCTGTCGGCCGCCTCGGCGCAACGCGGGTCGGCTCCCGCCTGCGCCCGCAGGGCCTCGCGCAGCGAGCCCGACCGATTCCACGCGAGCCCGAACAGGTCGTCATCCTCGAACCCGAACAGCGGCGACTTCAGCACCTCGGCGAGCGCAAGATCATCCTCTTCGAGCAGCAGCGCATCGGCGAGCGACATCAGATCCATGACCGCGATGTGCTCGGTGAGCATCAGCCGGTCGGCGCCGGCGACCTCGAGACGGGCATCCTTCAGGGCGCGGATGATGGCCTCGAACAAGGCGCCGCGCTGGCGCACCAGCACCAGCACGTCGCCGGGCCGCGTCGGCGCCCGCGTGTACGGCAGGTGCTTGCCGCGCGCGATCCAGGTGGCGACGGTCTTGGCGATGCGCCGCGCCAGGCGGACCTGCGGGCTGCTCTCGGACACCGCATCGAGGGGGAGGTCCCACGCCTCGGTTTCAGGCTGATCCGTCGGCTCAACCAGCGGCCAGATTTCCACCGATCCGGGCGCGGTGCTGCGCACCGCGTCGTGCACGGTCGCGACCGGATCGGCGGTCAGACCCTGATAGGCCTCCGGCCGAGCGAACACCGCGTCGACCGCGCGCAGCACTTCGGGCGCCGAGCGGAACGAGTATTTGAACTCGAGCGGTTCGAACGGGAGATCGGCCTGAGCATGCGCGGCGGCAAAATGCTGCCGCATCTCGTCGAACCGGTGCGGCGCCGCGCCCTGGAACGAATAGATCGACTGCTTCTCGTCGCCGACGGCGAAGATCGAGCGCTTGGCCTGCCCGCGCGCGCCCGCGCCGGCAAAGAACTCGGCGACCAGCCGACGAATGACCTCCCATTGCTTCGGGCTGGTGTCCTGTGCCTCGTCGACCAGCACGTGGTCGATGCCGAGGTCGAGCTTGTACATGACCCAGCTCGCCGAGACCTTGTCGAACAGCGCCAGCGTCTTGTCGATCAGGTCGGCAAAATCCAGCAGTCCACGCCGTTCCTTGGCGGCGCGGTAGCGTTGGATGACCGCGTCGGCGATGGTGATCAGGGCGGCGGTGCGATCGCGCGCGATGATCGCGCGCCGGCGGTCGAGGAGGGCGCACACCCGCCGTTGTTCCGCCAGCAGGCGCGCGGCCAAATCGGGGTACGCATTCTTGATCGCGTTGGTGACGATGCTGATGCGCGGCAACAGGTCGGCGCGACAGAAGACCTGCAGATAGGGCAGGATATTGGCCCATTGCGTCCCTGCCTGCGCCGCGACCAGCCGGGGAATGTGCTCGCGGTCGGAACTCGCCCCCGACTCCAGCACGGCGCACAGCGCCGACCATTCGCTGGCGGGAAGAATTGAACCGGTCAGGAACTCGGATTCCACCTGCCGCTGGGTGTCGCCGATCGCGACGCCGAGCGCGCGCGACAGCTCCGCGGTCGCCCCTTCCACGCCGCCGGCGCGAGCGATCCAGCCTTCGATCGCATCGCGCTGTCCGATCGCCTCGCGCACCACCTCGGCGAACGTGGTGTCGGCGGCCGCGACGATCGCGGTCGCGAGCGCGCGCCCGAGCGGGCTTTCGCCGCTTGCCGCCGCCTCCAGCAGCACCTCGAGGCGGAGCCGATCGATCAACTCGGCCTGCGCACGCTCTTCCAGCACCTCGAAGCGGGCGGCGACGTCGGCCTCGAACGGAAACTGGTGCAGCAGGCTGGCGCAGAACGCGTGCACGGTCTGCACCTTGAGGCCGCCCGGGGTCTCCAGCGCCTCGGCGAACAGCCGCCGCGCGCGCTGGCGTCGCTGTGGCGAAGGCCGACGCCCCTCGAGCCTGCGCATCGCCTCGTCGAGATCCGCGTCGTCGAGCGCCGTCCAGCGCGCCAAGGTGCCGAACACCTGGATCGCCATATTGGCGGCGGCGGCCTTGGTGAAGGTGAGGCAGAGCATTTTCGCCGGATCGGCGCCATCGAGCAGCAAGCGGATCACGCGCTGCGCGAGCACGTAGGTCTTGCCCGAACCGGCGTTCGCCGACACCCATGCCGAGACGTCGGGGTCGGAGGCGGCGAGCTGGACCTGCAGCACGCTTTCGGGAATCGACGCGGTCATTCGGGACCTTCCTCGAACTCGCCGCCGGTTGCCGACCACTCCTTCACGCGGGCGAGGTGATCGTAATCGCCGTAGCTGTTGCGCCACATCGGGCGCAGCAGCGACGGGTAGCCCTGCGCTTCCTGCTCGAACCGCCACACCAGCGCCGCCAGCCGTTCGAATGCCGCGTCGGCATGCTGGTCCGCGGTGCGGTCCTTGAGGTCGATGCCTTGCGCAAGGCCCGCGGGATCGCCGCCTTTCAACGCCACATAGGCAAGCTGGCCGATCGATCCGCCGGCCGGGATGCCGGGGAATCCGCCCGCGCGCAGGATCACGCTTTCGAGCGTGAGCTGGGGGCTCACGCCGACCCTGACCTGTTTGTCGCTCGGAACGCGTCCGGTCTTGTAGTCGAGGACCGCGTAGGTCTCGTCCTGATAGCGCTCGATGCGATCGGCGATCGCGGTCAGCCGGAACGTGCGATCGCCGGCCGGGATTGCGATCTCACCGCGAAGCTCGGCGTGGACCGTTACCAGGTTCGCCCGCCGCGCCGCTTCCCAGTCCGCAAACCAGCGCGCAATGCGCTCGAACCGAGGCCACCAGAAGGCCCGCGCCTCCGGGAAGGCGGCAAGCGGTGCAAAATATTGCCGCCCGCGCGCCAGCAGCTCGGCCAGCGGATCGGCGGGCAGTCCGCCCGCGAACGCCTGACTGAAATCGGCGATGGCCGCGTGGATGACGGTGCCGCGGTCGCGTGCGCCGGGCGGCGTATCGACCGGATCGAGCGGCGCCAGCCGCAGCACGTGCTTGGCGTAGATCGTGTAGGGGTCGCGCAGCCAGTGCTCGACCTCGGTCACGCTCAGCCGGGTCGGCCGCGCGTCGCGCGGCGGGCGGGGCGCGGGCGGCTTGACGGGGGCAGGCCGTCGCGGCCGATCGAGGCTGCGGGCAAGCTCCACATAGCGCGCGCCGCGCTCGCGCACGTCCTTCCAATGGGCCTCCCCGCACACCGCCTCGAGGCGCTGCAGGAAGCGCGAGGCGACGGTCGGCGTGCCCGCGATCTTGGTCGAGCGCGTGAGCACCGCCTCGCGCGCCCCCAAAGCCTGCGCAAAGTCGTGGGCGGTCAACCCGATGCGCCGCTCCGGCAGGTCGAGGCCGAGCTCGTGGCGCATCGGGCGGCTGAGCCACGGATCGGAACGCGTCTGCGGCGGCCAGACACCTTCGACCAGGCCGCCGAGCACCAGGCGGTCGACGTGATGCAGCCGCGCTTCGAGCAGGCCGAAAATGCGCACGCGCGCATCGGCGGCGAGCGGTTGCCGCACGATCCGATCGGCCATCGTGGCGTGAAGGAATTGGCCGTACTCGCGCGTGTCGAGCACGAAGGCGTTGGCCGCTTGGCTCTCCGCAATGTCGTCGAACAGCGCGACGAGCTCCGCGCCATCGGGCATCGAGATTGCGTCGGCCGTCTCAGCGCCGTTGCGCAGGAGCGCCGCCAACACCTGCCGGTGCCTGGCCGTCAGCTCGGCGAGGGCGCAGTCGCGGCCCGGGATGGTCTCCAACGGCGCCAAGGCAGCGCCCAGGCGCGCGACCAGGTCGAGGGCTTCGTCGAGGTGCCGATCCCAAATGCGCCGGCGCGGGTCGCTGCCGTGCAGCGCGTGCCGGTTCTGCTCGAACGTCGTCAGCGCCTGAGCAAGGCCAGCCGTTCCGGGCTGCGGCCGTGGCCCGCGCAGCACGGCGCGCTCGAGCGCCGCGACCGCTCGCCGGCGCTGTGCGGCAGAGAGGCCCAATCGCAGCAGCGGATGCTTGAGCAGGGCCAACAGCGCGACCGGTTCGACGCCGCCCAAGGCCACTTCCGCCGCCAGCCGGCTGAACACGCCGGCCGGGGCGTCGGCGAGCGGCTCGCCGCCGGTGTCGTCGACCGCGACGTTCCAGCGTCCGAGCGCCGCCACCACGCGCCGCGCCAGGCCGCGGTCCGGCGTGACCAGCGCCGCAATCGCCTGCGGGTCTTCCGCCGCCTCGCGCAATGCCACCGCGATCGCCAGCGCCTCCTCGGCCGGCTGCGCCGCCTCGATCAATGCAAGGCGTTCGACCGCGGCGCCGATGTGGTCGCCGCGCAGCCGCTCGCGCCAGCGATCGGTCGCCGCCGCCGGGCGCAAGGCCTCGGAGAGCAGCCGCTCGCGTCCGTGCGCGGCGGCGGGCGCGAGGGCGTGCACCTCTTCGCGCCGCATCTTCATGCGCGCCAGGAATGCGTGCATGGCGAACTGCGGATGGCCGGCGGCCGGCGGCCGCGCGACCCCCCCGGGGCGATCGCGCGCCCCGCCGATCAGGTCCCACGACGGCTGGTCGAGCTCGGTGTCGAGGCCGGGCAAAACCACCGCGCCATGCGGGAGCTGCGCGATGGTCGCGAGCAGCTCCGCGGTGGCCGGTATCGAGGCGGTGGAGCCGGCCGCTATCACCGGCCCGCCGGTCGCGGCCGCGAGCCGGGCAGCCTCCGCGGCGATCAGCCGATCGCGGCGGGCGGCGGGCTCGATCAAGGCGCGCTCGGCCAGGATCGCGGGCCACGTCTCGCGGGCAATCTTGAGGAATTCCAGCGTGAGCTGCCAGTACGCGCTGACGTGATCCGGCACGAGCGCCTCGAGCCGCTCCCACGGCACCGCGCGCGTCGTCATGTCGTCCATGAGGTGGGCGAGGTCGTCGGCGAGCGCGAGCGCGGCGGCCGGGCCGCCGGCGACCAGCGGCGCATCGGCCTCGGTGCGTACGCCGCGCGCGCGCGCCCATTGCAGGATCAGCTGCGCCAGCAGTAGCCGGCGCTCGAGCCTCCCCAGCGTCTCCGGAAGATCGAGGGCGGCGCCCGTCGGCATCCCCTCGGCCGCGTCCGCGAAGGCAAGCTCGTCCTCGTCTACGTCGCCGAGAGCAGCGAGTCGCGGCAGGACGGCGGCGTCGCGCCCGAGCGCGTCGAGAAAGAGGTCGCGGGCGAGCCGACAGGCGCGTCGGGTCGGCAGATAGATCGTCGCCGTCGCCAGCGCGAGCGGATCGGTGGCGGCCGGAAACCCGGGCACCACGCGACCCTCGACCAGCGCGCCGATGAGGGTCGGCAGGAACGGGGCTGATGGCGGGATCGTGAAGACCCGCGGCCGGCGCACAGCGATCGCGGTCAAGCGGCGCTTTCCAGGATCGCCGCCTCGGCCTCGCGGATGGCGCCCGGTGTGCCGACATGCATCCAGGTGCCCTCGAGCGGCAATCCGCGCAGGCGTCGCTGCGCCTCGGCGCGGTCGAACAGTTGCGTCAAGCCGAACGCGCCCGCCGGGGCGTCGACGAACAGGTCGCGGCTGAGCACGGCGACGCCCGCGTAGACGAACGGCGCCGAGTCGCGCGCCCCGCGCCGCACCAGCCGGCCGTTGGGCTCGATCGAGAAATCGCCGCGGCCGTCGTAGCCGATGCTGGTCGCCCTCGGCGCCAGCAGCAGCAGGGCGTCCATGCGGAGGGGATCGAAGGCGCCGGCGAGCCGCGCCAGATTGGGTCGCGGCCCTTCGATCCAGATGGTGTCGGCGTTGAGGTGAAAGAACGGCCCGTCGCCGAGCGCCGGCAGCGCCTTGACGACGCCGCCACCGGTCCCGAGCAGGCCCGCGCGCTCGTCCGAAACGACGATCTCCGGCCGGCGGCGGCCGCGCACGTGCTCAACGATCTGGTCCGCCATGTGGTGGACGTTGACCACCGCGCGCTCGACGCTCGCCTCGGCCAACCGGTCCAAAACGTGGTCGAGCAGCCGCTTGCCTCCGACCGCGACGAGCGGCTTCGGGGTGTGGTCGGTCAGCGGGTGCATGCGCGTGCCGAGCCCGGCCGCCAGCACCATGGCGCGACGCGGCTGGGCGAGGGTGGAGGTCGGCTCGGTCATCGATGGTCCCGCGTGATTCGGCCAAGGCAGTCTAGTACAGCGTCCGCGACCGCGCCGCCGTCCCCCCGCCCTTTCCCACTAGACACGCCGGGGGTGCCGGCCGTCCAGCCATTGCGGCAGATCGGCGATCGAATCGAGCAGCGCATCGGCATGCACGGCCAACAGCGCTGCGGGCGTCGGCCCTGTGCGCACGGCGACCGCGACCGCCCCAGCGGCGCGCGCGGCCAAAAGGTCGTGAACCGAATCCCCGACCACGGCCACCTCGTGCGCCTCGATGCCGATCGCGCGCGCAAAGGCCGACACCGGCCCGCCGCCAGGCTTGGCTCCGAATCCGGAATCATGACCGGCGACGAATTCCACGAATTGATCGAGGCCGAGCCGCGCGATCTGCGCACAGGCGTTCGCCTCCGCGTCGTTGGTCACGATCCCGAACCGGTAGCCGCGTTGTCGCAGCGCGGTAAATACGTCGTGCGGATTGCCGATCGGCGCGAGGTGCCGAAGACCGGCGATGTTGAACACGCGATCGATGTCGGCAAAGAAATCGGCCGTCGCGGGGCGGGCGAGCACCCGCGCCCACGCCGGCCCGAACTCGGGGGTCGCGCCCGCGATAAGGGGCGAATCCGGCAGGAAGCGCTGCTCGGCCGCAACGAAACCGCTGACTTCGGCGAGCTGCTCGAACACGTTTCGGTCGCCGTCCGCGTAGTGCGCGAGCACCGCGTAGGTCGCCGGCCCCCACGTGCGCTGGAAATCGACCAGCGTTCCATCTTTGTCGAACAGGATCGCTCGGACCGGCATCACAACCCTTCCCCGCGGCCAAGCTTCGGTGGCGGTGCACGATATGCTGTTTTTTGACGGGTTGGTGGCGGAGCGACGATGGCTTGCCGGCGGCGGTGGTTCCTGGGGATCGAGGCGAGGCTGGCGGCGCTCGAGAAGCGCGCAACCTGACCACGTTAGAGCGCTTTCCGCTCGCATCGGCTCACCTCTCCCAAAGGGAGAGGTCGCCGCGCTGAGCGCAACGAAGCGCGGCGCGTGAGGGATTTTATCACAGGAAAGGCGACACTGCAGTCGGGGCCAGAGGGACGGGCAACGTGGAAGCAGAAAGTGCCGGCGATCAAGCAGAAGTTAACCGGCTCAAAGCCGGGTTCGCGGCAGCACCAATTCGGCGAGGTTCGCCAACAGCCTCGAAGCCTCGGCAAAGGCGCCAATAAAGGCGAAGATAGTTGCGAGCCATCACCGTGGAAGAAAAGCGTTCCTCGAAGACTTTACGGACGCGGCCTCGGTCGATGTCGGCAAGCTTCGTGATGGCCGACACGGCTTCGCCTTCACTGTTCACGATATAACCGGTGTCGCCCTCGTCGATGATTTCCGCAACAGATCCGCAGCCCCAAATGCGGCAGCTACTTGAAGAAATCGTTGGATCGCAACACCACCGGTCCGCGAGCCTCTACTGACCCTTCGAAGAACTTTCGCGATGCTCGCTCCTCAATCGCATCGCGTAGCCGCACAAACTGATCGACTCGCTGCTCTGCTTTCACATCATGCTTGCCTTCAAGACCGTCCATCGCCGCGGTGCTGATCGCACACCGCACTGGCTTGCCCTGATTAGACATGGTGAAATCAACGACCATCCGATTGAAGTCGTAGCCCAGCACTTCACCTCGCTGCAGCGGCATCGCAAATCCTCCGTACCACAAAGGTCTGACTGTGCTACCCCGCAATCACTGGCGACGTGACTCAAACCCGACTTCCGCGATGGAGCCCGTGCATCAATGCTCACTCGGTCCGAGGGGCGGCTCGAAATGGCGCAGAACGCAGCTCAAGCGCGGGGGCCGGCCGGGGCATCGGCACGCGTGGCCCCTGCAGCTCCGTCGCGGACTCGCGAATGGGCGTCCCGATGATTTCAGGGATAGCTGTGTGATCGGGAAACGGCGCGGATTGCTGACCTTTGTTTTGCCGTTCGGCAGCGACTGCATGTCCCGAAAGGCTTAGGAGGACTGCCAGGACAGAGCCGGAAATGCGGTTGATCACCATACTGTCCCTATGCTCAGGCGCTCTATCACCAAATGCCAAAATCAATTGGAGCCTTCAGCGTGTACAGAAGGGCTAGGATGACCATCGAACTCATAGCGGCGATCACGTAAATCCAGTGCTCACCGAACATCATTGGCACACATGCATGAGCCTGGCTCTCAAATATCAAGGCGCCCGGCGGCGGGGCGCCTCGCTCCGATGGTCTGTTATTTCACGCTGGTCAGCAGCTCTGCACAGGCCCGGGCCACGGCCGTATCCGGCGTTTTGCTGCCGGGGAGCGTTGCCCAGCCGCCTTTTTCCACAAAGGTGGCCTGTTGCCACGAACTGACCTTTTTCAGCTCGACCAGGTTGGCGGGAGAATCGGCCGCCAGCTGGAACTTGTCGACGCAGATTGGGGCGAGCGCCGCCACGACTGCGCTTGTGGCGCTTCTCTGCGCCTGCTCCTTTGCGGTGCTTCCGAGCGTCCAGCCGCCCCAGTAGAAGCCGATGATCATGGTCGCCACGGCGCCGACGGCTATTCCTTGCGACAGACGGGTCAGTGACTCGCCCTGCAGAATTGAAGGAAGTTGCATGAGGTTCGCCTTTCGATGAGAGGAACGCGCGGCCCGTTGGTGTTTCTTGAGCTCCCTGGGCCGGGTATTGCGAAGTCATCTCAAACGATGCGCTCATTAACCGGCGCAGTCTGTACAAAATTGCTCACGGCCCGCGTCGCCAGTGCCCCGAGCGGATTGCGCCGCGCCATGGTATCGAGTTCGGAGGCGAGGGTTTTCGCCTGCTCCTTGGCGGAGGCGGCGAGCTGGCGCATGGTCCCGAGGTTGAGTCTCCCCGGCCGCCCTACATGGCGTTAATCGGGAACCGCTCACGATACCAGGCCAGGAATTGCGCGTTATCGAACACCACCCTTACGGAACCGGCCTCGGCGACGCCACTCGCCGCGGTTCCGACCTGCGAGGCGACCGTCTGGCCGACCTGGCGAAGCGTCTGGCTGGCCTCGCTGCCGGCCTGGGAGGCGAACCGCGCCAGCGTCTCTTTCAGGCTCGCGACATCGTCGCGCAGCCTGCTCATGTCTTCGGCGAGGCTGTCGCGCGCCGCCGAAGCTGATTCGGCAATGCCCGCGCCGCCGCGGTCGAGCGCCTCGCCGACCTCTGCTCGGCCTGCTGGCGCAGACCCGACAGGGACGGCGCGCTTGTCGATTGTCCGAAGCCGGAGCCCGCGGGTGGCGTCAACGGCGACGAGGGCGACTGATTGCTGATCGTCCATGCACAGGCCGTAAGGCGGGGTTCGCCGGCGGACGGGATGAGATCATAATTTCGCGACGGTTTCTTTGTCACGCTTCATCACCTCGAGCCCACAGGCTTTGGCGAATGGGCGATCCGACGTGCTGATGGTACGATCGCCGACCTTCTGTACGAACTTGATGACGATATCGTCATAGTCACGGTCGTCCTTCTCCGCCTTCAGCGTTGAGAGAGCGAGCGCGCCGACTGCTTGGAATTTATCCGCGCAAATTGGAACGAGCGAAGCGGTGACGGCGGCGTCCGCCAGCGCTTTTGCGTGGCCACCGGTCACCCAGCCGCCCCACGTAAACCCGATGATCGCGAGAGCGATTGCTCCGCCCACTGCGCCGCAGCAAGCGGGCATCACCGCAGCTCTCATCTCCTTGGAGATTTCCATGACTTCTCACCTGAGATTTGAGGAAAAGTTTTCACCCATCTTTAGCCCACTCTACTCGCAAGACTGGTCGGCGTATGAGCAGAATTGATCACTTTACCAGGTCATTTCGTCCTTACACCGGTCGGGAACGGGTGCCGGAAAGCAGCCCCTTAAGGCATTGGCGCCAACATGATAGCCATTGATCAGAACTCAAAAACTCTGGGCAACACGATTCTTGGGCCGACGAGCGGCGGCCTTGCAGAAGTTTACTGGGAACGCTGCAATAACAGCTGCGAAGTAGCGGCATCGATTTTTCAGGAATCAGCACACCTCAAATCGGAACAGGTCGACAGCATGCACAACGCACCGGTGTGAGGTTACTCTCAGACACACGCGACCGAAATCGGTGGCCCTCGTGGGGAGACCTGGAATTTTACGAACGCGCGTGCCGGTTTTCGAAAGCGGCCGCTTGGGATGGCTTAGGCATTAGATGCAATTTGGTCAAATCGCTTTTTGGCTGCCCAAAGACGCTTCAACTCAGCAATCCAAGTCTCTGCCGCAGCCTCTGTAGAACAGGTGAGCACTACGCGCGGAGGCTTATTCGGCTCGGAAACCTCAACACCGTAGCGAACCACGGCTTTTGTGACGATCCGATAGCCGGGCTGAGGAATATTGCGTGACTGGCGACCGCTTTCGGTAAGCGTGGCCCCGCCCTCATCATCCCATCGCGCGATAGCTGCGTTGCGGCAACTTGTGTCCGTTCGAAGATTTTCCCTCGGGGTCATCTTCAGTATATGGGGGTACAGCCACCAAGTGCCAGCATTCCTTCAGGAAGACTTGTGAGGAGCCGTATCCTGCAGCCTCATGTCCCAACGTCCGTCGTGCTCGCGCAACTGCTCAAGGACGTGCCGCAAGACCATGTCAGTCTGGCTTGGCTTCTGGGCCGCCTTCAGAGGCGTTCGTTCGGGCTCGTCATGCTGCTCCTGGCACTGGTCGGATTGATGCCCGGGACGGGACTATTCATCGGCGTCTTGCTGGCGTTTCCCGCGATCCAAATGCTTCTCGGCCGTGAGATCCCAACTCTTCCGCGCATTCTCGCCAACCGATCGATTGCGACCGGACGTGTCGCCCGCTGGGCTGCCCGAGCGATCCCGCTGTTCAGGCGCATGGAGACGCTGATCAGGCCGCGCCTGCAAACGCCGTTTCAGGCCACGAAACGCCTGGTGGGTCTCATCGTCCTTCTTCTGGCCGCGACGCTCATCTGGCCATTCCCGTTCAGCCATATCATCCCGGCCCTCGTGATCATGCTGATCTCATTCGCCTATCTCGAAGAGGACGGAGTTCTGCTCTGCATCTCTCTCGCGGTCGCGCTTGTGTCGTTCGCCCTCACGGCAGCGACCGTTTGGGCAACGGTCCGAGCAACGGGTCTGATCAATCGGCTATGGACGGGGGTGTAGGCACGCGGCCCGCTCGCCGCCGCGATCGGACCCGGCGAACAGCCATGACTTGCGGCCGAGCGCAATGCCGCGCAGTTCGCGCTCGGCCGCATTGTTGCTCAGGCAGATCCGTCCGTCGTCGAGGAACCGCGTGAAGACGGCGATGCGCTTGAGCATGTAGTCGATCGCCTTGGCAACTTGGTTGTGGCGCGAGAGTTTGCCGCGCTCCCGCGTCATCCAATCGACGAAGTCATTGACCAGCGGCGCGATGTCCCGACGGCGTGCCGCTACCCGGGCCTCCGGCGAGTGGCGGGTGATCGACCGTTCCAGCGCGAAGATGGCATCCATTCTCTGCACGGCTTCGAAGGCGATCGGCGAGATCACCGCCGAGGTCCGGTCGCGCGCCTTCGAGGCGACGTCGGCAAGTTCGAAGAACTTGCGGCGCGCGTGCGCCCAGCAGCCCGCTTCCGTGATCGCTCCCGGCTTGCGATCCGCTGCATAGAGGCTGTTGAACCCGGCATAGGCATCGGCCTGCAGGATCCCGGCATAGCCGGTTGCCCTGCGCGGCGCGCTTGGTGTTTCCCTGCGAACGCGCTTCGTCTAGTGCCCGCCCGATCAGATAGGCAGTGTTGCCGTCGCCAAACTCACCCGCGAGCGCGAATGCTTGTTCGAGGAGCAGGATGATCTCGCTCGACGCACATCGTCCATAGGCGGAAAAGCTGGTCAGCTAACAAAGTGACTCAGTGCAGTGGCGGGCCTGACCGCCGCGTCGGCTACGAAGACACGAAGACAACCGTGGCGAAAGCGACGCGCTGCTGCTTATTATTCACTCGTCAGGGCAACGTGGCCGGTGATCCGGGCGCAGATTGCTCTGGCTTCACGAGCTGCGATTGGCGGTAGCTCCGGTATGAACCGTTTGACGTACCAATTTGCTCCGCTTCCGGACGGCTGGCACCGCGCAATCTCCACGGCTTCGAGGTCTTTGCATCCAAGCGCGTGCGCCCGCACCCAGCGGACGCATTCGGCCTCTAGCACTTGGCGGGTCATGTCTGGCATTTGCTTAGGCATGTGTAACCCCCTCTGCTGGGAGCGCCCGTAAACGCGAATGGTTAACGAATCGTAAATAGAAACCGGTAGATCCAACACATCCCGTTCGTACGTCGCCCTCGCCGACTTCAGCGAGGCGGTCCGCCTCGATCCGAAGGACGCCGATTTCTACAACAACCTAGTGAACACCTTGTCATCCTCTTCCCATCGACGAGGTGCCCATCGTTGCCAGCAAACAGTCCAAGGGGGAAAGAGTTTTTTCATGACCCTGCCCGCACGCGGCAAAAGGCGCCCGTAGGTGGATCAAATAAGCCAGCACTCGGAAGTGAATCAATCTATCGAACGATAGGCGGCGGATTGATACGCATTCGCCACGCAATACGCGCGCGCGAGGGATATTGGCTATCAGACGTGATCGACCCCGCCCCCACCTTTTGTGGGCCCACCGGAAACGCACCCGCCACTTAGGCATTCCCCATAAGGGCGGCCGGCCAGCCTCACGACCATGCCGATCAACACCCCACCGGAAAAACCGAGGACTGGATACATATCGCCCACCCCAGCGTTACTCCGATCGCGGTCCTTCGGGCGCGATTTCCCCAGCAGCTCGCGCGCGCGTACTGGTGCGCAAAGCCGTCGCTCGATTCCCGACCCGGCTTCCCAGGCGCCTGAGAAGTGATCTACACGTGATGACCTGCTCCCGATGCCGGGGCAAACGATGGGTTTGTGAAGCGCACCCCGACAAGCCTTGGCCGCACGACGATTGCGCCGGCCCCGGCGAACCCTGCCCCGCATGCCAACATGGGCGAGCCGCCCGACCTGCCGCCCGGGTTCAAGCCGACCTATGACAAAGACGGCTGGCGGCATTAGTCCCGGAGGGTACTGACCGGTTTCCTAGGAAGTGGCCGGTTTTGAATTTGAACCCTCTTTTCAGATTGCGAACTTGATGTTTGAATGTTCTCGCCGCTGACCCTTGAAGGGATGGCAGCGGCCGAGACGGTTAATGCTCCCCCGATCAATTGGAGCCAGCGATGCCGCTACAACGCTATCTGGAAGACTCTGCCGCATTCGGGCCTGAGGCCATTGAAGCCATGTCAAAGGCGCTGGAGGAAACCTGTCAGGCCCTCCAGATCAACGGTCAAGTGAAAGACCGAGAATTCATCGCAACACGCATCATAGACTTGGCACGCCTTGGCGTCGTTGATGCCAAGGCGCTAAGCGATCGCGTGATAGCGGAAACGCGCGCGATGCACTCGCCGTAAGGGACTGAGGCCGCCTCAGTCGGCGGCCTACCCGTCTAGCAACTGTCTGGTTTCCGCGATCAGCGCCTTCAAATCGGCCAAGGAAGCCTTGCTGCGCTGGATTAGCTCCCGAGAACGCTGCACGGCGAACGCAGTCTGGCCAAGAGTGTCTTCAATCAGATCGTAAGCGGACTTCGGGCGTCAATTCGTAGAACCACTGTTTGAGTTCTGCGATGCGTAGGAAACGTTGCTCCAGATTGCGGTAGAACCGCTTCTGGCCGCTGTGTTTGGTTCGTTTTGCCTCCGCTCGGCATTCATGCGCGGAACGAAGCGTTTCTTGGATGGTCTTCATGGTTGCGCTCTGCCTTGAGGAGGGAGCACAACCGAGTCTCTCAGCCACCGACGCCCGATGCTCGTTGCCGGTGATAGGAACTCAATGTACCATGGGCCCAGAGGTTCCCGGAACGCTCAAAACCGGCCAGTACTGCGCGATGGCGCAGGCGGTTTAAGCAGGGGGCGATATGAACGCTAGGCTTCCCGCCGGACGCTGACAGGGCGCGGTCGGCCGCCAGGCACGTTGGCTAGATCAAGAAGAAATCACTCGGAGCGAGCGCATCCGAAGTGCCATCGGAGGGGGTGCGACCATAATTTTCTTGCCACAGGGCGAGGTCGCCGGTGCTGCGGTCGGCTCCGTCCCCGGCGAGGAGGCTCTCCGTTGGACGAACTTGCTCCACCGGGATGAAGCTGTCGGATGGGTCG
The DNA here is from genome assembly GCA_963788095.1 of uncultured Alphaproteobacteria bacterium. Classification (GTDB taxonomy): domain Bacteria; phylum Pseudomonadota; class Alphaproteobacteria; order Rhizobiales; family Xanthobacteraceae; genus CAVTXS01. Next base: position 48,220 of record CAWBFP010000050.1, read on the forward strand.
GAGGACGTTTGAGAGATCGAATTTTGAACGAAGCGGACGCTGCCGTCACCGAACGTCGCTCCTTCGACTGTGTCCACCGTCACAAAGGGATTATACTGGACGTGGCCGTCCACGGTGCCGCCGTTGCCATCGAAAACGAAGGAGGCGTCGTCGGGTTGCAGCCCGTCGCCGCAGTCGGTGTCTTTCGAGACCATGATTTCGCTCAGTGACACGGCACCGGCCTCGCGGCCACTGGAACCTACTTCGGTCGCATCGAAGGCGAAAGCGTCGCTGTCTACGTCGGCTCCGCAGCTGCAATCCCCGGAGGCTATCGACCCGGAGACCAGCTGCTCTCTCAGTGCGCCCATTGTCATGTCTCCTGTCTTGGGTAGAGCGCCGGCCGGGGTCCGGGCGGCTCGGCCCGCCGTACCCGTCAGCCATCGCTCACATTGAGTGGTCGCAGGAGCGAGCCGGTCGGTTCAGGGCGTCATGTGCTGCAGTGCAGGGTGGCTAGTGGCCTGGACGCACCGCCGTCCTCTGGCCGCCGGCTGCTTGGCTTGGTGCGTTTGCTACCTAATGCCGGGTGCAGGCTAGCCGAACCATGTCGGTAGGATGCTCGGCCAAGGTGACGTAGGAGCGGGGCATGTGACGGCCTAGGCTTCGCGCTGGATGCTGATGCGCGGCGGCCCTCCTTTGGGTGGACAGGTTGGCTTAATCCTAGCCACCGCCACTCGCGTGAACAATGAAGGGGGAGATGCCCGTTGGCGAAGTATCGGGTCTACACCGTTTGGCCGGCCGTCCTGGCATCAAAAAAGGCCAGAGGTGGGAGGCTCGGCAACCGCTCCAACCTTTGGATCGTGGGGGCGACGGGACGTGATACCCAGACCTCCGACGCCGACCGGTTTGCCAGGGCGATGCGGCCCGTCATCGCCGAGATCCACGCCGCTGGCGTCGTCGGTTTCGGCTCGATTGCCGCAGTTCTGAACGAGTAATGTATGACCACCAGAGGCGTGCACAAATCCGGTGTCACAATGGTGACCAGCCGGATGTTGGGTTCGTTTCGGACAAGAGCGGAAACTCGGCACGAGTTTCTCTCCGCTCTCAATTTGAAGCATGATGGCTGAGAACGGGGAAGATTGCTTCCCGTCGAACGGCGCTCACTCCCTGAAATGAGAAGCCGCTCGGGATCTACGCCGAACGGCCTCTCTTCCCAGTGCCGGCCTATAGCCGGTTCCCTGAAACCAAGGTTTGCCGAGCTCGGGAACTAGGCTGCAACCTCCGCAGTTTCGAGGGGAGCCCGCAAGGCAATCCAAGGTGCGCGTTGCAGGCGTAAATGCGAACTCAGATCCCACCACGGCGCCGCCTCTCGACACTCCGACTCCGCACCCGAAGCACGTCGGGACGAATGGAGGGCGTCATGCATGATTCCACACGCTACCGCGACATGGCGGCCAAGTGCCTCCAGGCGGCTCAAGAGACGTGTCAACCACACTATCGCAAGCTCCAGCTCTCAATGGCCGTCTCCTGGCTTTCCTACCCGTGCGTGCCGGCGCGGGCCGTGAGCAATTTTGTACAGACGGCGCCGGTTAATGAGCGCATCCTTTGACGTGACGTCGCACCGAATACCCGGCGCGGGCAGCCTAAGGAGTACCATATGCCGAAGATCGTCCTCGCCATGGCCGCGGCGGACGACAGGAGCGGGTTGCTGCTGTTGGCGATCTGGGCGGTTCTGGTGCTCGCAGGCGGAATGGGTGCGGTGATGTTGTCAGCGATCCCGTCGCCGTATGGTGACATCCTCTTTATTGCCGCCGCATTTGTGGCGCTGATCCTGACTTTTCCGATCGCCGCGTGGATCGAAGACAAGATCGCAACCCGGCGCAGTGGCGTGGCTTGAATAGCGTGGGTTCGCCCAAGTATAGCGCTGTTCCCCGGTTAAGACGCATGAACCGTGTGCGTCGCCTAGCTTGCAGCAATCAGGAGAGCAGCCTAGAAAGTATCTACCTAACTAGAAAACGCCATCGGGCTAACCCGCGAGTGATGCGGCAAACGGCTCCGATGAAGGGACAGCTCGCGCGTTTTCTGCACGTTCGTAAAAAGGATCGGCAGCAGCCGACGAGCGCTCTCACCGGTGCGTATCGCAAGATCAGTAGCTTGAGAGGCGGAAGGACGTCCGATGGCGACGAAAGAGCGGCTGGCGGCCATGGCGGCTTCCCGTTGCGCCGTGTGCTCGGGGGCGATGGTCATCAAGCTCGTAGCTGCCGACCCGGGCGACGTCGCGATGGAGCTTCGCACCTACGCGTGCGCCGAGTGCGGCCACAGCCAAACCTACAGCGTGGACGGCGGCAATTCGTGAGCGGGTCAGCACAGGTTAGGCTCCGACGCTGCTCTACGCCACCAGCGGTCCCGACAGTATTTGGGTCGTTTTCGGCACTGGCCCGCATAGCCGTGCCAGCCATTGCTAGAGCGATCTGTCCCTTCACGCTCGGTTACCCTTTCTAATTCCTCGCATCCTTCGCCTCGGGCTTGTCGTACAGGACGACGTTCAGCAAGGAATTGTGGACCTCGATTTCTCCGTTGTACTCGATAAAACCCAGCTTGCGGAACTTGTTCATGAAAAAGCTCACGCGCGAGCGCGTCGTGCCGATCATCTCCGCCAGTGTTTCCTGACTGATCTTTCCGGCGATGGGCTGCGGCCTGCCCTCCCTGCCGAAATTTGCCAGCAGGAGCAGAAGCCGGGCCAGCCGCTTTTCGCTGGAATTGAACAATTGGTCGATCAAGTCCTCCTCAATCCGGCTGTTTCGGTCCAGCAGATACGCCATGAACAGTTCGGAAAAGTCTGGCTCATTGTGAATCGTGGCGACCATGACCGCCTTATCCAAGCGAGTGATGACGCAGTCTTCGATCGCTGTCGTGGTTGCGATGCGAAGCGGGTGGCCGTTCAGACACCCTTCGCCAAAGAACTGACCAGGCGCCAAGATTGCGACTACGGCTTCCTTGCCCTGCTCCGAAACGACGGAGAGCTTGATTTTGCCTTTTTGGATGTAGAAGACTGCGTCCGCGATCTCGCCCTGCGAGAAGACGATCTCATCCTTGCGATATGTGGCAATCGTTTTTCCCTCGCCTACTTTTGCGAGAAAGGCTTTCGGATCGAACGAGGCCTTGCCGCGCTTCTTCACGGGGCTTCCGTTTGCGACGATGGCCGATCATAGCAAACCCAGCGCCAAATTTGAACACTTAACCTGCTTGTGTCGGTTGGAATTTGCCGGCCGTTTTGAACGATTTTGCACAGACCGTCGAGGGCCGACCGAGGCAATATCCGCGGATGCACGACTCCTTGTGGTATCGGCAGAAGGCTGACGAGTGTGCGCGGCTGCCGAAAGACGCCAGCGAGCCGCACAGGCGCCGGGCTCACGAAACCCAAGAAAAGCTGTGGCTTCGAATCGCCGACCAGATCGAAGCGAACGAAGACGCCGCCCGGAGCGCGAGATGAACGGAATTGCGTGGATGGCCGGCGCCTCTCTCCGAGCGCCCAATCCTCTTGCCCATACGATCCGCAACGCGACTTCTTGCCGGTCGGCGGCATCATAAAAGCACCGGTGGCGCTCGTGGTGCGCGCCGACTTTCCGGCCAGCGATCTTGCATCGTTCATCCGGATCGCCACGCTTCTTAGCCACTATGGTTTTATGGTCTTGGAGCTTCCCACCGCAGGTAGCCGATGAGCGTCGAGCGCTCCGATTCGCTCGGGGGCCATTTGACCTACCTCAATTTCCCACATTTAGATTACGAAATACGGCAAAATGACAGAAATGATCACTTTACTTTGCAGCATAGGTGCAGGATGGTCCCACTCGGTGGCCGTCGTGGAAGAGAAATATCGCCACAAGGAGCAGGCGCGATCATCGCCGCCTATGACGGCGCTTGCCGCCCTCGTGGGAGGCAGGGATGAGAAGTGGTTTCGGAACTGCGCCAGAAGACACGGCTGTGGTCGCTATTGAGACAAACGACATGTACCTGGCCATTAACAGTCTGCCGTCGAGGAACAACAGCTGTGGGGGGAGGGGGGTCGACGCCGCGGGATCTCTGGCAACGACAAGCTCCATCTACTGCCCGACTGCGGTAGAGGGCTTCTGATGGAATGCCCGGATTGCAGCCACGTCGATCGCATGGCTGCGACGTTCTGCACCGCGTGCGGCACGCGGTTGCTCGCACCCTGCCCTGCCTGCGGGGCAGCCAATCCACCAGCGGCAGGATTTGCGGCGATTGCGGGGGAAAGCTCGCAGGGCGGGCCGCCTCTGCCGCGCAGCCTCTTTCGCCGTCAGCATCGCCACCGAATGCTATCACCGTAAACGCCGAGCGCCGTCAGCTGACGGTGATTTTCTGCGATCTCGTTGGCTCGACAGATCTTTCGGCCCGGCTCGACCCCGAGGATCTGCGCGACGTGATCGGCGCCTATCGCGGCCGAGTGGCAGATGCGGTGGCGCGCTTCGACGGGTTCCTCGCGGGGTATCCGGGCGACGGCGTCCTTGTGTATTTCGGCTACCCGCGGTCGCATGAGGACGACGCCGAGCGGGCGGTCAGGGCGGGACTGGCAGCGGTCGCAGCGGTCCGGAGCCTGAGCACGGGCGCGGGGATCCGGCTGCAGGCCCGCGTCGGTATCGCCACGGGGCTCGTTGTCGTCGGCGAGCAGATTGGGGTCGGCGAAACACAGCAAGTTGACGCCACGGGCGAAACGCCGAACCTGGCGGCGAGGCTGCAGGCCCTGGCAGAGCCCGGTGAGGTCGTGATCGCGGCCAACACGCGGCGGCTGGTTGGACGAATGTTTGACTGCCGCGCGCTCGGTGCCATCGAGATCAAGGGGCTGCCCCAGCCTGTAGAGACGTGGCAGGTGCTTGGCGAGAGCGCCGGCGTCAGTCGCTTCGAGGCGATGCACGCAGACGCGCTGTCCCCGCTCGTTGGCCGGCAGGAGGAGATAGAGCTGCTGCTCCGCCGTTGGGATCAAGCCAAAGCGGGCGAGGGTCGGATCGCACTCCTCTCAGGCGAGCCCGGCATCGGCAAGTCGCGCATCGCGGAAAGCCTGCTTGCGCGACTGGGGGACGAGGCGCACGTGCGCCTGCGCTATTTCTGTTCGCCGTACCACGCGCACAGCGCGCTGTACCCGTTCATTGCACAGCTCGAGCAGGCCGCAGGCTTCGAGCTTGGCAGCGACGCCGGAGCGAGGCTCGACAAGCTGGAAGCCTTGCTTAAGCTGACGGCAAAGAATGTGGCACGGGATGTGGCACTAATCGCCGAGCTGTTGGAGGTGCCGGCGGACGGGCGCTATCCGGCGTTGCAGGTCAGCCCGCAGCAGAAGCGAGAGCTGACGCTCACCACGCTCCTCGGCCAACTCGATGGCGTCGCGGCGCAGCGCCCCCTCCTGATCGTGTTCGAGGACGCCCACTGGATCGATCCGACATCGCTCGATTTGCTCAATCGAATTGTTGCCCGCGTCGCTGACCTGCCGGTGCTGCTGATCATCACGTGCCGGCCAGAGTTCCAGCCAACCTGGGTCGGCCAGCCGCATGTGACGATGCTGCCTTTGAGCCGCCTTGGCCGGCGCGACGGCGCCGGCATTATCGCTGGCATCACCAAGGGTAAGGCGCTGCCCGACGCGGTCGCCGAGCAGATCCTCGCGCGCGCCGACGGCGTGCCGCTGTTCATCGAGGAATTGACGAGCACAATGCTCGAGAGCGGGCTGTTGCGCGAAATAACAGATCGCTACGCGCTCGATGGACCGCTGCCGCCGCTTGCCATACCAACCACGCTGCGGGCCGCGCTGGTGGCCCGCCTCGACCGTCTTGCCTCGGTCAAGGGTGCCTCCATTAAGGAGATCGCACAAATCGGTGCTGCCCTCGGGCGTGAATTCTCGTATCGCCTGATCGCCGCCGTTGCGCCGACCGCCGGCGCTCCGTTGGAGACGGCGCTCGCTCAGCTGGGCGCGGCAGAATTGATCTTTGCCCGCGGCGAGCCGCCGGGTTCGACGTACATCTTCAAGCATGCACTCGTGCAGGAAGCAGCTCACGCAAGTTTGCTGCACAGCGAGCGCCAGCGGCTCCACGGCCAGATCACCGATGCGCTAAACGAGCACTTTCCGGAAATTATCGAATCGCATCCTGAGCTGATGGCCCATCACTTGGCCGAGGCTGGGCTGACCGAGCGTGCGATCGAATACCTTCAAAAAGCCGGTGAGCGCGCGATCCAGCGCTCGGCCAACATCGAAGCCATCGCCCACTTGAAGCGGGCACTCGAATTGCTGCAATTGCTTCCCGATCATCAGGGACGCACGCGCAAGACGCTCGAACTGGTCGTGTTGCTCGGCCAGGCTATGATCGCCGGCCGCGGTTATGCGGCTGCGGAGACCAAGGAAGTTCTTCGCCGCGCCAAGGCGCTGATCGACGAATCCACCGATCTGGCGCAGAAATTCTCAATCCTGTACGGAATTTGGGCGTGCCACTACGTCGGTGGCGAGGTCGCCCTGCAGAGGGACGCGGCGGCGGATTTCCTGAGAGAGGCCGAGCGTCACGGCGACACCGCCGCTCTGTGCCTGTCGCACCGCGCGCTTGGCGCGACCTACGTGACCATGGGCGAGTTCGCCGCCGGCCGCCAACACCTCGAGCGCGCGCGGGCGCTCTATGGCGCCGAAGAGCATGCGCGGCTCCGCTACCAATATGGACAGGACATTGGCGTGACTGCGCTGTGCTACTTGTCCTGGGCGCTGTGGCACCTCGGCTATTTCGATCAGGCGTCGGAAGTCGCCGCGGAGGCACTGCGACGCGCCGAGGAGATCTCGCATCCACATACACAGGTCTACACGATCTGCCACGCACGCGGGATGCTCGACATATTTCGCCGCCGACATGAGGAGACGCGATCCTATGCCGGCCTTGTCGTCGCGCTTAGCGTCGAGCACGGCTTCCCGTTCTGGGCTGCTGGTGGGCGCATTCTGAATGGCTGGGCTGCAACTTGCCAGGGCGAGACAGAACTGGGCATCGACCTGCTTCGCGACGGTGTGACGGCGTGGCGGAAGACGGGAGCGCGCTTGTGGCTGCCGATATTTCTGGCGCTCGAGGCCGACGCTCACGCCAAGGCAGGCCATAGCGATACCGCATTGCAGGTCATCGACGAGGCGATTCTGATTTCGGAAGAGACCGGTGAACGATGGGCCATCGCGGAAGTCCTGCGCATCAAGGCTAGCCTGCTCCTAGCCACCGGCCGCCCGTTCGAGGAAGGCGAGGCTTTGCTCGTCAACAGCCTGGAGATCGCTCGTCATCAGCAGGCGCGCTCCTGGGAGCTGCGCACCGCCTGTGATCTGGCTCGTCTTTGGCAGCACCAAGGTCGCGGTGGGGAAGCTCTTCAGCTGGTGCGAACGATTTACGATCAATTCACCGAAGGCTTCGATACCGCGGATCTCCGAGACGCTAAAGCGCTTCTGGCCCACGGCACGGAAACCAGGTTAACGCGTGATCTGGCAAATCTGGAGCAGAAAGTCCGGGTTCCATCCGGCGCATTTTCTGCGTGTTTTGATGCCGCCGATGGTTTTGTGGTGACGGACAAGGTCGAGGGCGAAGCGGCGGACGACGACCATGTTCTTGGCGTCGTTGCCGGTCCGTAGCGCGAGAGATCGTCGTTGAACTCGAGATCGAGCAGCCTATCCGAACCGTCCCGGTCATCGAGGGATGACATCAGCAACGGCCCGCGCCGGAGCGCAGCGAGCAGTGCGATACGGTCTCGCTGGCCAAAACCACTAGTCTGCAAGGCGGTTGAGGCGCGCCTGCTACACCATGCTGAAACCAACCCCGACAAGAGGCTCACTTACCTGCACATCGAGCAGAGCTGGTACGGGTTGGCACACGGCTATGAATTGATGGACCAACTCAAAGTTCTCATGCCATCTAAGCCTAGCGGCGATGGCGGCGGCGCTGACCCGCGGCGAACATCTCGATGTGATGCGCGAAGCAAACGGCTCAGGTAAGCATCTGCTCCAAACCGGCACGGTCTCGCAACACAATGTGTCTAGTGGTTCGCAAGCCGATCGCCGACGCGCTCTCGAGCTTTGTCAGCGTGCGGGACACGGTCTCACTGGTAATCGCCAGATAATCGGCAATGTCTTGGCAACTCATTGGCAATCCAACTTCGTCGCTGAGCTGAATGCGCTCCCTCATCTCAAGCAGGAAGGTGGCCACCCGTTCCGAGGCGCTCTTGTTGAGCAAGAGCAGATGGCTTTGCGTACGGTGAAGCTCGTTAGCCGCATGTGCCCATAGGGCGCGCGCCACCGCGTTTTCTCGCGCTGCCGACCTCATTGCTTCGTTACGATTGATGACAAGGATTTCAGCGTCACTGACCGCCTCGGCGGAAAAGAGGTGCCGTTCTGTCGGCTCGAGATCGAAAACCTCGCCGGGCAGATGAAAGGCTGCAATCAGGCGTCGCCCATCCTCGAGGACTGTGTAGGAACGAATGCACCCGCTGATGACTTTGTAGAAGTAGTCAGCGCACTCCTTGGCTCCGTAAATTTCCTCGTTGCTCTTGAACCGTTTCCGAAATGCGATCCTATCTATCGCGATACCAAGTGCCGACCGTTCCATGCCATGCTCCTGTTGCAGGCGGGAGGGGTTCAGAAGCTCAAAGACAGGACTCCACCGAAAGCAATGAGGGCCAGCAAGGTCAGGACCAGGGCGGTTTGCGCGTTGTCGCTCATGCGCCCTACGCAGGAAAAAAGGCACGCTGACCAAATGGGTCGGGCCGGCGTCCGGGACCCGGGCTTACGCATACGGGGGCGCGTGCGTAAGCATCGAGCGTTTCAAGCTTAAGTCCGTTGACCGAGCGGCGTCTGTATAAAATTGCTCACCGCACTGGTCCCTAACGGGCATGCTGGAAAGCGGTGGCCTCACATCCCACATTCTGAGGATGACCCCCAGAAAAAATGATCGAACCCGTGCCGACGACCACGCCGCAGCTCTTGCACGGTGGGATGACGAGGGTGGGGCCGCCAAACCCTCGCCAGGCAAAGCGGGCGAGGAAATGCGAAGTGGACGCTCACGGACAACGCGTTTCAGCCGAAAGGCATCACCTCGCCCCGCGTTGCAGCGCAAAGTCAAACCTGCAGCATAAAGCGCAGTTAGTGAAGCAATTTAGCTTCAGACGCCGCGCCGCAAGTCGCCTACTAAAGTACATGGATTCTGGTCCAGCCCACTGCGAGCAGTGGGCTGGATTTGCTTCGACGGCCGCTGGCGCGCTCGCGTGGCGGATGAACCGAAAGCGCCCCGAAACCGGGGCGCTCCCAAACTTCAGCCGTCCGATTGCTCAGGCAGCGGTCTTGGTCGGCATGACCTCAAGAAGCTTGCCGGAGGTCACGATCGGGATCGCCCGTGGCCTCATCGCCTCGGGAATCTCGCGCACGAGGTCGACGTGCAGCAGCCCATTCTCCAGGGCCGCGCCCTTGACCTGGACATGGTCGGCGAGCTGGAAGCTGCGTTCGAAGTTCCGCGCGGCGATACCCTGATAGAGCACGTCGACGCGCCTCTCCTCGTCGTCGGGCTGCTTCTCGCCGCGGATCGATAACGTACTTTCCTTGGTCTCGATCGAAAGATCAGCGTCGATGAAGCCGGCAACTGCGACCGAGATGCGATAGGCATTCTCGCCGGAGCGCTCGATATTGTACGGCGGATAGCTCGGTGCCGGACCTTCCACGCTGCCGACCTGGTCGAGCATGGAGAACATCCGGTCAAAGCCGACGGTTGAACGATAGAAGGGAGCAAAATCAAATGAACGCATAGCATGACCTCCTTTGAGCAACATGCGAACGGTCCGCCTTCGAGGGGCCGGACCTTCCGTATTACGCAGCCTGATGGCCTGCGCTTTATGTATTTAGGCATTCACCGCCAGCGTCGCAAGAAGCTATCTTTCTTAAAGCTCTTGTTTCGTAAAGTTCTCGTCATATATCACGATCCTCTGGGATAACTGATTATTCAAGTAACACTTCACAATATTTGGGGGATTTCAGATGAACGACGCGCGGAATACCAACAAAAACTTGACAGTCCAGCTCAAGGTCCAGGACTACAGCACGTGGCGTACAGCGTATGACGGTCGCGGGCAGGGCCGTGCTTAACGCCGGCATCACGAACGGGAAGGTGTACCGCCGCGCCGAGGGCCCGAAACGCGAGAACGGGGTCATTGCGGCGGGTTTGGCATCGATTGAACTTCTCCGCGCTCACCATATTTTCGGGCAGCTTCCGGCTCAGGTCATCAAGCAGCTCGCCGGCTATGTCACCAGGCGGCGGGTCCAGCGTGGTGGTGTAATTTTCGCCAAGGGCGATCCCGGTCATGGACTGATGGCCGTGGTCCGGGGATCGGTGAGGATCAGCCTGCCGACTATGGGCGGGCGCGACGTCGTGTTGGACCACATCCATCCGGGCGAGGTGTTTGGTGAGATGGCGCTGCTCGATGGGCAGTCGAGATCGGCCGACGCGACCGCGAGTGAAGACTGCGAATTGCTGGTGATCGATCGGAGAAACTTCATTCAATTCGTGCAGCATCAGCCAGAAGTCGCCGCCAAGCTGCTTGAAGTCCTATGCGGGCGTTTGCGTCACGCCAATGAACAAGTCGAGAATGTGATGTTCACGAGCTTGCCGGTTCGCCTGGCGAAGCTCCTTCTCAGACTTCCTTCGACCGGCAAAGTCAGTGCCCCCGGGAAAAGACTAACGATCACTCAGCGCGAGCTGAGCCAGATGATCGGCATGTCCCGGGGAAACACCAACAAGCAACTCCGCGTTTGGGAAAAGCGCGGATGGGTGCGACTCGAACATGGGACGCTCGTGGTATTGGATGGTCGCGCGCTATCCCGGATCGCCGATGACAGCGACCTCGATCGAGAACTCCTTGGCTGATTGCGCAAACGATACGATGATCGCGGACCGTAGATCGGTCTCGGCACCGTTCGCACCGACCCAGGAAGCTTTTTGTCCCTGATCTATCCCGCTATGTCGGCTGGCACGTTTCGGAAGTTATGCCCGTCGAAATCAACATCTGCTCGCGGTGCAAATCGCTGCCGACCATGCGTTCGGGCCTAATATCAAGGCGCCCCGGCGGGGCGCTCTGCTTCGATGGTCTGTTACTTCACGCTGGTCAGCAGCTCTGCACAGGCCCGGGCCACGGCCGTATCCGGCGTTTTGCTGCCGGGGAGCGTTGCCCAGCCGCCTTTTTCCACAAAGGTGGCCTGTTGCCACGAACTGACCTTTTTCAGCTCGACCAGGTTCGTCGAGGAATCGGCGGCAACCTGGAACTTATCGACGCAGATCGGGGCGAGCGCCGCTACAACTGCGCTTGTGGCGGTTCTCTGCGCCTGCTCCTTTGCGGTGCTTCCGAGCGTCCAGCCGCCCCAGTAGAAGCCGATGACCATCGTCGCCACGGCGCCGATGGCTACTCCTTGCGACAGACGGGTCAGCAACTCGCCCTGCAGAATTGAAGGAAGTTGCATGAAGTTCGCCTTTCGATGAGGAACACGCGGCCCGTTGGTGTTTCCTGAGCTCCCCGGGCCGGGTATTGCGAAGTCATCTCAAAACGATGCGCTCATTAACCGGCGCAGTCTGTACAAAATTGCTCACGGCCCGCGTCGGCACGCACGGGTTGGTCCGTTCTCCAGGTCGGGAGGCATGATTTCTGATTTCCCAGCCGTCTGCGATACGAGCGCCTCTCGCGTGTGCCCAACCCGCGACGAAGCTGTTAGCGCGCTGCCGGAGACCATGAGATTGTACCTTGTGGGTACTGCCCACGCCGCGCTGAGTGAACGCGGTCGATTTCTGCGGATATACTGGGAGCGGCATATTGACGCTTAGGGCAACTTTTTCGGAAATTTGACTGTGGAGACAACTAATGGTTCATGCGCCGTTCATGAAGACAATGATGAGATACGCCCCGGGACAGCGACCGGGAACTGACGCCCGTCCAGGTCCCCCGCGCTTAGGCAAACACGCCAAGGGCGCGCAAACTGAAAAGGCAAGACCATGAAAATCAGTCGAATTGCTCTGCTCGCGGGGCTCGGGATGGTCGCGATGACTCTCCCGGCGGCCGCTGCTCCGGTGACGACGGACAGCACCGATGTCCGCGCTGCGAAGCCCGCCTACATGCAGCTCGCTCAGATGAACGCCACGCGCGCGGCCAGTGAGGCCCGCGGCGGCGACTTCAAGAAGGCCAAGAAGGCGAAGAAGAAGGGCAAAAAGAAGTAAGTCGGTTGCTCAAGGCATGAGCGGCGACGTGTTTTTCGTCGCTCATGTCACTGTGGGAGGGGCCATAGCTGGTCATGACTATCGCAACTCGTCTTGTTCCCGGTACTTTAATCAACGCCACTTTCTCAGGTTCGCCGCCGGCTCCACAATCATACGGACAAAATCGAAAGGCCCGGTTCGCTCGCCGGCCTTGATCTTACGAAGCGTCTCCTCTTGGAGGAATCTTGCGAGTGTTACCAGCTGGTTCGAACGCGCATTGCTGCTCACCTTCCTAAGACATACGTCTAAAATTGCCCCGGTCGGATGGTAAAGTACATTACCGACAACGCCCCCGCAGGTGGCTAACATTAGACCGTAAGATCTGGCGTCTCCAGCAAACTATTGCTGCTGTCGAGCATGAGCCGTCCTCGAAGGGTGGGCAGGAGCCAGTCCATTGCGCGAAGTCGATCCATTGGAACTCGTCGAGACGCTCCGTGAAGGCCTTCTGGTTCTGGAGCCCGACCTGACGGTGCGGTTTGCCAATCGGGCGTTTTGCGAGACATTCGCCGTGGTTCCGGAGCATACGGTCGGCCGCAAGCTCTACGAGCTCGGCGATGGCCAGTGGGACATTCCCGAGTTGCGCGCCTTGCTCGAAACCATCCTTCCCGAACGCGCGACGATCGAGGATTTCGAGGTGGATCGCGTGTTCCCGTCGATTGGACGACGGGTGATGCTGCTCAACGCGCGCCGGGTCCATCGGGCGGGCAATCACACAAAGGAGATCTTGCTGGCGATCGAGGACGTGACCGAGCGCAGGAGGCTCGAGCACGAGCGCGAGACTGCGCACGCGCGCATCGCAGCACTCCTGCAAGAGCTCAGCCACCGGATCAAAAACAACCTGCAGATCATTGTCTCCATGGTCAGCCTCGAAGCGCGGAGCCAGAAGACCCGCGAGGGTAGGGCCGCGCTTGAAAGCGTGTCGCATCGGATCGCCGCCCTCGGACGGCTCTATGCCGTCTTGGGAGACACCGATTCCGTCAAGGAGATGGATGCCGCCGCCTATCTGGAGGCGCTGTGCCGCGACCTGATCGAGTCGGTGCAAAAGGAGAATGGCCCCTCGATCGCGCTCAAGACCGACATCGAGCGCGAGCGCCTACCGGCCGATCGCGCGATTCCACTCGGGCTCATTGTGAACGAGCTTGTAACGAACGCCGTCAAATATGCGTTCCCGAGGGAGGCCCCTGGGTCAGTCGTGGTGGCGCTTAAGCGCGGTCCGGGAGAACTTCGCCTGACGGTCGCCGATGATGGCAAGGGAGCCGACCCCCGGCGCACGGATTCCGGCTCCGGCGGCCGGTTGGTGGAGGCCTTTGCGCGGCAGCTCGGCGGCCGGATCGAGCGAGAGAGCGGCACCAACGGAACGACCGTGCGCTTGACACTGCCTTGGCGCGAGTTCGCAGAGCTCTGATGCCAGCTTGAATGCCGTCCGACGGGAAGCAATCTTCCCGTTCTCAACCATCGTGTTTCAAATTGATGGCGGAGAGAAACTCATGCCGGGTTTCCGATCTTGTCCGAAACGATCCCAACATCCGGCTGGTCACCATCGTCACGCCAGATTTGTGCACGCCTCTGGTGGTCATACATTGGTGTGTCGCCTCGATGACTACGCCGAGGCCGATAGGCCTCAAGACGCTATTCAGGCATGCGGCAATCTCGGCCGTCATCTTTTCTTGAATCTGCAAACGCTTGGCATACACGTCTACAAGGCGAGCGAGCTTGGAAATGCCGACCACGCGGTTGCGGGGAAGATATCCGATATGCACCCGCCCGATGATCGGAGCCAGATGATGCTCGCAGTGTGACTCGAACCTGATATCGCGAAGCAACACGATTTCGTCGTATCCGGCGACTTCCTCAAACGTGCGTTTGAGGTACTCGCGCGGTTCTTGACCATACCCGCCGAACCACTCCTCATAAGCGCGAACGACACGCGAGGGCGTTCCAGTCAGCCCTTCCCGATCGGGATTGTCGCCGGCCCAACGGATGAGCGTACGCACCGCATCTTCGGCTTCCGCTCGCGAGGGCCGCTCAACTGCTTTAGTAGTCTGCGCCCCTGATTTTTTCTTGGGCCGATGAGCAAGCTGAATTATATTAGCCACCTACTCTCCTCCGCGTGATCCCAAGCCTTTTCGCCATAGCCGGGGCCGAAACGCCTTTGGCCTCGCGGTGCTCTTTTAGGAACAGAGGGAGTGGTGGAGGCTTGTCGTTGCGTGTGACCATGGCGCCCACTTCATCATCGGCGGGTAAATCTTGAGTAACCTGCGCGTGTGGCGTCCCCGCGAGGGTTCTCACAGTAGCAGCTTGCCACTCGCCTTAGAAGAAGGCGGTCCGGTCGCCGACGCTGGCCCGTGGTGTGCGCTATTCGAGTAGGGTCGGCCGCGCCCGGACGCTGGGCGTCCCCGCGGCCAAGCGCCAACCCTAGGCCTCCCGCTGCACGCTGATCGGCCAGCAGTGGCGCGCGCCGCCCGCTAACGCCGCAGAAGGGTACGGGTTGAGCCCATGCCGTATTTGTCTACGTCGCTGGATAGCTCTGCGATCTCAGCAATGATGGGGTCTGTCCTTACGCCTGCTGATCTCGCTTTTCCGCAAATCGCCTGCAGCGTAACGATTGCGTCGCGGGTGTCCCGTTCCTGATCTTTCATAGAGAATAGAATGAGATGTGCGCGGAAGGAGGCGTCTGTGACCGGCTGGTATGAAAGTGTTGCCGCCCATGAGAAGCTTGGATGCTCATCAAAGAGATGGCGAATGGCCAGACGCATTTCGGCGTCACCGGTTGCATAGTACTCGATGAGTTCTGAAGTGAGTTGTTCTGCCTGCGCGTTCACTTGCGCCTCTACCAGTGGGTTGGAAGCGCCGTGCCATATGAGGGAAAGCAAGTTGCCGAATGTTGCACGACGATTGACAATCGGACGAAGCGCGGCGTCGAGCCGGGCGATTTGTTCCTTCCAGGAGGCGACCTTACCAGCCATGGAGAAACTCTAGCATCAGCCCTGTCGTGGCGGGCAGGACGTTCGGTCGCACCTTAGGAGCGCGCGAGCCCTTCGCGGCGGGGGGACGGGGACGGCACTGCCTTTCCCGCCATGGCGCCTTCCGGGCGGCCCGGATTTCACCCGCTTTGGATTGTGTCGGGGTGCTCCCTCGCATAGCCAGCGCGCGTCATCGCACCGGGAGCACGGTTCTGTTGCGCGAATTGAATGGGAGAATGTTTGGAAGTAAGTCTTTCCGAAGCAACTCGTCATAATCACCGCGTCGGCTGCAAAGGAGACGACGCTGTCGCTTGACGGGCGTGACTCCTTGTTCCGCTCCAAGAACCGACCGTCAGTACCCGTACCGATCTCGCCTGGTTAGGAACTCGCAATAACCGAACGGCTCCGCGCGCTTCGCCTGGCGAAGGAAACGGACGAACTGACGAAGCGCATTCGGCCGAGACCCCTCCGCGGCGGGTCGCCCAGGACAGGGATACCGAGTTCGGAGATCGCGCGCACGATGACCCTGTCAAGGAGCGGAGCGAGTTGCTATCGGTGCGGCAGAAAAATCGGAGATCCCGGCGCTAGCGGAAAAACTTGATCATAATTTCGTTGGGCACGGCTTCAGCCGCCGCCTGCAGTGCGGCCGTTGCGTTTTCAGGCACGTCGGTTGCCTTTGCCAGCTTGTCCGTATCGAAGTTGATGGCGACGCCGCAGTCATCGCAGAGCAATTGTCGGTTCGCTTTCAGATTGCCGATCGTTTCCACCAGGTCGTGTCCGCACCGGGGGCATTGGAAACCGATTTCATGGGCGTCGACATTGGGCATGGCGGATTCACAGCTTTCTTTTCGGGCGCCGAATCGGCCTCAATCACAGGTCTTGCGCGATGGCGAGCTTTTCCGATCTCGTGCCCTTGGCGGGTCCGCCCGCGGAGAGGGTAGTCGGAGCTGTCGTACAGCCGGCGTATTGCATCCCGGCCGAATCGTTCCTCATCCACCTCGAGGCAGGCGCCGCGCAGTGACTCGGCCGGAAGCTGCTCGACGGCAAACCGGATGGCTTCCGCCGCTGTCACGAATTTCTTGTACCCTGTTGGTCTGCGCACGTGGCGGGTCCGGCCCGGAAACAGCTCCGCCGGACAGTCGTAATCAAAAGCGGTCATGTCGCAAGCCCTCATTTGCGGCCACACCTCGGCTGTGTGGAACGCGACGGGGCCGCCAACGGCGGCCCCGAACTCAACGCCACTAGAAACGCAACGCGAAACATTCGCCAGCCGCGTTAGATCTGCCGACCCTTCAACACGGCGTCGACATCGCGCTGTGCCTGAGCCTTTTCGAAACCATACTTGGCCACCACCT
Source organism: uncultured Alphaproteobacteria bacterium (assembly GCA_963788095.1). Taxonomy (GTDB): domain Bacteria; phylum Pseudomonadota; class Alphaproteobacteria; order Rhizobiales; family Xanthobacteraceae; genus CAVTXS01. Next base: position 64,816 of record CAWBFP010000050.1, read on the forward strand.
GCATCACGAGATCGTCCTTGCTCTTGAGGGCGGACAAGTCCTGCGCGGAGAACTTGTCCCACTTCGCGCCGATTTCCTTCAGAACGATCTGCTTGGCGTCGGCCGAAGCCTCGGGTTTTGCAGCGGTGGCATTCGGGGCTACATTCGTCATGACCGATATCTCCAAAAATAAGGATTAAACATCATTTGAATGGCCATCATTCAAACTACAGACGTGACATAATACTCGACCGCGAACAAAACTAGCCCAATTGAGAAAGATATTTGCGCAAGGCAAGAATGCTCCGCCAGCAGTCTTTCTGTGGACTATCGTGGCGAAATCCAGGTAAAATCCAGCTAGCGTGGGAAAGTGGGCCGTAGCTTGCATGTCCCGGATAGCGCGCGGCGGGCGACTTCGGGGACCCGCGCTCATGCTCGCCTTTCATTAATGCTCAATGCGGGGGGCTCGCTTCGCCTTCTTTGGCCTCGGGCCTGTCGTACAGGATGACGTTCAGCAAGGAATTGTGGACCTCGATTTCTCCGTTGTACTCGATAAAACCCAGCTTGCGGAATTTATTCATGAAAAAGCTCACGCGCGAGCGCGTCGTGCCGATCATCTCCGCCAGTGTTTCCTGACTGATTCTTCCGGCGATTGGCTGCGGCCTGCCTTCCTTGCCGAAATTTGCCAGCAGGAGCAGAAGCCGGGCGAGCCGCTTTTCGCTCGAGTTGAACAATTGGTCGATCAAATCCTCTTCAATCCGGCTGTTTCGGTCCAGCAGATACGCCATGAACAGTTCGGAAAAGTCCGGCTCATTGTGAATCGTGGTGACCATGACCGCCTTATCCAAGCGAGTGATGATGCAGTCTTCGATCGCTGTCGTGGTTGCGATGCGCAGCGGGTGGCCGTTCAGACACCCTTCGCCAAAGAACTGACCAGGCGCCAAGATTGCGACTACGGCTTCCTTGCCCTGCTCCGAAACGACGGAGAGCTTGACTTTGCCTTTTTGGATGTAGAAGACGGCGTCCGCGATCTCGCCCTGCGAGAAAACGATCTCATCCTTGCGATATGTGGCAATCGTTTTTCCCTCGCCTACTTTTGCGAGAAAGGCTTTCGGATCGAACGAGGCCTTGCCGCGCTTCTTCACGGGGGCTTCCGTTTGCGACGATGGCCGATCATAGCGAACCCAGCGCCAAATTTGAAGACTTAACCTGCTTGTGTCGGTTGGAATTTGTCGGCCCTGTTGAGCGATTTTGCACAGACCGTCGAGGGCCGACCGAGGCAATATCCGCGCATGCACGACTCCTTGTGGTATCGGCAGAAGGCTGACGAGTGTGCGCGGCTGGCGAAAGACGCCAGCGAACCGCACCGGCGCCGGGCTCAAGAAACCCAGGAAAAGCTGTGGCTTCGGATAGCCGAGCAGATCGAAGCGAACGAGGACGCCGTTCGGAAGGCCCGATGAACGCAAACGGCATCTAAATGAAAGCAGCGACGGTCGATCCCAACCAACTGCTGCTGAGCCGGCGGAACGTCCTTGCGCAGCCGCGGCGTTACGGGGATGGGGCGCAGACCGAAGAAGCCTGCGCACTGGTCTAGGGGGGTCGACCAAGTGTTTCGCACCTTAGAGTTTCTTTCCTGGCCGCGCTACACCGCGCGGCGTGTCGCGCGGATTTTCGTCGCCAGCACTTTGTCCACGCGACGGCCATCCATGTCCAGAACCTCGAAACGCCAGCCATGCGAATTGAAGCTGTCGCCAACCGCCGGAATGCTGCCGAATTCGTGCAGAACGTATCCGGCGACCGTGTGATAGGGACGGTTCTCCGGGATTGGAACGATTATCAGCTCGCTAAACTCATCCACCGGCATCCATCCGGAGAGCAGATACGATCCGTCTTCCCTGCGGGTGGCCGCGGGTTCTGCGGGACCTTCCTCGGTCCTGAAAACACCGACAATAGCTTCCAGAATGTCGGCCGCCGTCACGACCCCCTCGAAGTGACCATGCTCATCGTGGATCAGTCCGATATGAACCGAGGAACCCTTCAGAATCGAAACCACGTCCAGGGCATCGGCCGAGTTGGGAATGACAGGGGCTTCCCGGACGAACTGCCGGATTTCAGGGGCTTTCCCCGACAGGCATGCGTCGAGCAAGTCTTTCGCTTGAACAACGCCGAGTACGTTGTCGGGGTCGTTCTCATAAACGGGTAGCCGTGAATGCCTGCTCTCCACCAGCGCCGCACGGACCGCTTCTGGAGCGTCCGCCACGTCGAGCATGTCGACCTCACGACGCGGCGTCATCACCGCGCCTACGGGTCGGTCGCCAAGACGCATGACGCCGGCGATCATCTCTTTCTCGCCCGGCTCGAGGACGCCTGCCGTTTCAGCCTCCGCGATTACCGTCCGGATTTCTTCTTCAGTGATCTTTTCTTCCGCCTGCTCCCGGTGACCGAGGAGCCACAGCACCGCTTTGCCCGAAGCGTTCAGGAGTCCTACAAGCGGAGAACCGATTTTGGCAAGCATAGTCATTGCCGGCGCGACCTTGACCGCCACCGCTTCCGGATCGCGGAGCGCGATCTGCTTGGGAACCAGTTCGCCGATGATCAGCGACGCAAACGTAATCGCCGCTACGACTCCTCCTAAACCAATTGCTTCGGCGAGGACCGGACCAAGTCCGATTTCCGTTAGCCACCACGCCAGACGCAAGCCCAGCGTGGCGCCGGAAAAAGCTCCGGAGAGCACACCCACAAGGGTGATGCCGATCTGTACTGTGGAGAGGAATCGTCCAGGATCGGATGCGAGCACAAGCGCACGCCGCGATCCGGTGACGTCTCTGTCGACCATGACCCGGAGGCGTGCGGGGCGAGATGACACGATCGCCAGTTCGGACATGGCGAGTAGACCGTTAAGGACGATCAGCGCCGCGATGATTGCGAGTTCGAGAATGAGCATGCAGACCCACAGGAAGTCTCAAGTGATCGTAACAGCTTATGGCCATACCTTCCCGCTGCCCAGTCTCCCTCAACCCGAACTCCTCCTCCGGATTCGGCAGACTGCAGAGCGTCATGACGGGACTTCGTCAGTGCGTCGGAATAGCCCGGGGACGATCGAGGTAGAGCGCTCCCGTACTGGGGATTCTGCTGCGGGCGAGGCTCCATCGCTCGACATCACGGCATGCAGCTCGCGAAAGGAGATGAGCCGTCGCCTCCTCTCGTCCCAAAGAACCATGTGCACACACCGGAGACTCTGGAACAGCGTAAGGCGCCCGACGTCTGCGAGCTGCGGGTGATCCCGCAGCACGAGCGGCAGGCGGTAGTAGGGGATTCGGCTGCACAGGTGGTGGACATGGTGCACGCCGATATTGGCGGTGAACCAGCGCAACACGCTCGGCAAATCATAGTGTGAGCTGCCCTGCAGCGCCGCGCGGTGAAAATTCCAGCCCTCGTCATCGGCCCAGAAAGTGTCCTCGAACTGGTGCTGGACGTAGAATAGCCATACTCCGATCGATGCCGCGAGGAGCGCGATCGGCAGGTGCACGAGCAGGAATGGGCCGGCGCCGATCAGCCGGATCATCGTCGCGACCAGAATCGCGATCGCAACGTTGGTTCCCATCGTGCTGAGCCAGGATTGCCAGCCACCTCGCATCAATCCGATCGGCAGACGATGCTTGAAGACGAAGAGATAGGCGGGGCCGAAACCGAACATCACGATCGGGTGCCGGTACAGGCGATAGCGAAGCCGACCCCAGCGGGATAGCGACAGATATTCGCGTACCGTCAACGTATCGACGTCGCCGATTCCGCGGCGATCCAGGTTGCCCGAGTTGGCATGGTGAAGCGCGTGGGTGCGTCGCCAGAAGCCGTAAGGCGTCAGGGTCAGTACGCCGATAGCTCGTCCGAGCCAGTCATTCGCCGCACGATGGCGAAAAAACGACCCGTGGCCGCAATCGTGCTGGATCATGAAGAGGCGTACGAGGAAGCCGGCGGCCGGGACGGCGAGCGGGAGACAAAGCCAATAACCGGCGTCGAGCGCGGCCCACATCGCTACCCAGAGAAAGACGAAGGGCACCGCCGTGACGACGAGCTCGAGCATGCTGCGTGCGAAGCTCGGCTCGCGGTAGCCGGTGAGTACCGGGACTCCCGCGCGCGAGCTGTGACTATTCGGCTCTCGTTCTGCATCCGCACGCACCCGACAAGGGGCGGCTCGCGGATCAACCTCGGTTCCGCCGACCGCTCCTAGATGCTGCTGCATGAACGCGTCGTTTTCGGCTCCGGGGACAAGAGGGCGCTGATCATTGGCTGGGGGTCGGCATTCTGAACGGGCGGTCGCGCACCTCACGTTCAAGTTAGTTCCGATGGTCGCCGGGCGTCTGTACAAAATTGCTCACGAACTCCTTGTCGGCTGAGCAATTTTGCACAGACACGGTTTCGCGCCGGCCATAGTCTGCGGTTCAAGTCGATATTTTGGATGAAGGAGAATGCCATGCAAATTCCCGTGGAGGTCAAGCCGGCTTGCTGGGGCGCGATCGGCGGGGCAGTCGCTCTCGCCATCGTCGGATTCATGTGGGGCGGCTGGGTCACCGGCGGCAAGGCGGAGGCGCGCGCGAATGAGCGGGCGGCCGCCGAGGTGGTCAAGGTGCTCGCACCCATCTGCGCCGACCGATTCATGCATCACGCCAACGTCTCGAAGAATCTGGACGAGCTGAACAAGATCGACTCCTGGAGGCGAGAATCCTTCGTCGAGAAGGGCGGCTGGGCGACGTTGCCCGGGAGCAACTCGGCGCCGTCGGGAGTTGCCAGAGCCTGCGCCGAGATTCTCGGAAAACAGAAGGTCTAGGTCGAGTTTTTGTGTTGGGCAATTTCCGCATAAGACCCCGATCGCGATACCATTATCCTCACGGACGCCGGGTGCGTCCCCTCGACCCTGCCGATCCGCTCGCACCCGACGCAGCATCCCGACCGGCGAGCACCGCCCGGGGAAACACGGTTTGAGCGCGCACCATACAAGATAACAGACATCGAAGCGCGCAGCTGGTTGTGGTGGCTAATCTAGGCGGCGGCACCAAAGACGCTCGCAGATGACAAGCTCACTATTGCCCGGCGACAAACCGATCAAAGCATGACGCGCAAGAAGCTCTGGGAGAGCAACCCGACAAGGCGGAACGAAAAATTGGTTGATCTCCGCTCGCGCGAGACGATCGAGCCCTTGGCGGCGGTGAGTGCCCAACTGCGCTTCGTTACGAGCAATGGCTGAAGCCGAGCGAACGACTTCCGTCGTTGCAATCGGTGCCTAATCGCACGGAGGTAATCAGATGACCCAATCTTCCGAAACAGATACAAGTCACCAGGACGCGGCTATCTCGCGATCGGATGACGAGGGCGGGGCCTTCGAGTTGCGGCCAAGAGGGATCAGCGACGAGCCCTCGGCAACTTTGGCTTCGTGGCTCGTTCCCCCGGTCGTGGTGCCGGTGTTCTTCACCGCGTTGATCATCATCAGCGGCCTCTATCGACAATTCCAGTAATCGCCGCGCTGATCTTGGGCCGTGGCCACATGCCAAAAGGAGCCGGGACCGCGCCTTGTTACTTAGCCATCCGCCAAGCGAACAGCACCACGGCGGCGCCGGCCGCCGCTGCAATGACCGATGTCGCCAGCCCGCCGCCTAGCGCAAGCAGCACAGCGATGTGATAGCCGACGAACGCGCCGGCAACACCCACGAGTGCACTCGTGATGATGCCGCGGGTCGATCCGGAGAACTGGCGGGCGAGCCAGGACGGCCCAGCCAGCCGGTCGAAGAGAATGCCGGCGACGATTCCGATCGGGAGAACCAGCAGAAACGTCAGGACGGGGTCGGTGGCGCGCATGGATGAGCCCCTCTCCGCATGGCGCAAACGATTAGAGTAGCCGCCCGACTTCCCTAGACAATCCGGCAGCGCCGCGAACTGCTGATCAGAAGAGTTTCCCCCGGAAACCGTCTGCCGGACCTTCGCCCTCGTGCCGAGGAGCGCAAGCTTAGTGGGTCCGGAGGGCCGGTTCAGGTAGCTGGCTAATTTCCTTCAGACACTCCTCGGAGCTCGCCCATGGACCGGTGACAAGCGTCCCATTGACCTTTGTACCGTACCATCCGTCCTTGATTCCGAGCCTATCGGATTCTGTCTTTCTGAATGTGACGTGGCGTCAAATTTTTCATCATGGATCCCAATCTGGAAGGCTTGTGCACGAGCGGGAAACGCCCCGCGCGGCCAAGCCGCTCGGGCGCTCTACGGTCCGTACCGGCGGCCACTAGGCCGCGAAGCGAATTGTCGGTGAGCCTTGTACGCCGCTCTTCTGCATCGCGGCCTTCAGGTCATCGGAGCCGAGGAAGGCGCGCGCCTTCGCCACGTCGGCAACGTCGCTGAGGATCACCACGTCATTCGGGTCCTCGGCGCGGCGGTACACCTTCCCGTTCGTGATGCCGGCGGAAGTGCGGCCCTGCTCGCGACCGTCATACGCTGTACGCCACGTGCTGTAGTCCTGGACCTTGAGCTGGACCGTCAAGTTTTTGTTCGTATTCTGTGCGTTGCTCATCAGAAATCCTCCAAATATTGTGAAGTATCGCATGAATTATCACTTAATCCAAGCAAGAGTGACGTAAGGTGACAACTCACGAAAACAAGGCCCCTTAAGATAAGGATTCCAGAGACACAGGTCGGAAGCGCGGCGCCAGGCCGATCGAGGGGCCGCGGTCGCGCCGGCGTTCGACAATCGACATTACAGTTTGGAATTTCCTCGCACGGTTCGAGTGAGCAATTTTATACAGACGCCGATCGGCCGGCGTGTCTAGTTTTGTTAATGGGTGAAACTTGGTTCCTCAAATCCCGATGCGATTTGCCCATGCTCAGTTTCTGCCGAGCATGACGGACGCCACGTCGCCCTGGGAGAGAGATATGGCCGACGCGCCCGAAATTCAGGCTCTGTTCAAGCAGCTGGACAGATTATACGCCAAGCGAATAGCGATCTTGCACGTATTGGATGGGCACACTTGGCAAATCAATTCCGTCCGCGATAGCGTGAGTAAGTTAGCCGGGGCCCCTCGTCCGTCGACCTATTCGGTGGCAACGCTTGAAGAGAGGGCAACGTGGAAGCAAAAGGCGCCGGCGCTCAAGCGGAAGTTAACCGAGCTTAAACAGAAGCTGGACAAAGATTTCCCCCGGCTCACTGCATCGAAGAAGTAGACCGTGCCGCCACTTCCTCGCGGGCGCACATCGGCCGCAAGACCGGCTCACCGGCCGGCGCCAATTCTGCGCGCTTCGCGCCCAACAGCCTCGAACCCTCGGCAAACGCGCCAATAGACGCGAAGATAGTTGCGAGCCATCACTGTCGAAGAAAAGCGTTCCTCGAAGACTTTACGGACGCGGCCTCGGTCGATGTCGGCAAGCTTCGTGATGGCCGACACGGCTTCGTCTTCACTGTTCACGATATAACCGGTGTCGCCCTCGTCGATGATTTCCGCAACAGATCCGCAGCCCCAAGCGATCACGGGCGTTCCGCATGCCATGGCCTCGATCATGACCAGGCCGAACGGCTCCGGCCAGTCGATCGGAAACAACAGGGCACTGGCGTTGCCCAGGAATGCGGACTTTTCGGCGTCGCCGATCTCGCCGACGAACTCGATAAGGGGATCGTCGAGCAGCGGCTCGACGATTTCATGGAAATAGGCCCTGTCCGCGTCATCGACCTTTGCGGCGATCCTGAGCCGCAAGCCGCAGCGCTTCGCAATCGCGATCGCACGGTCCGGGCGCTTCTCCGGCGAGATCCGGCCAAGGAATGCGAGGTATGGGTCTCGGGGTGCCGCGGTGAACCGGTAAGCGCATTCGGCGAGGCCGTGCGGAATGGTGGCAAGCCAATTCGCATCGGGGAGCGGCTTTCGCTGATCGTCTGATATCGACATCAGAGGGTACTCGCGCCAACGCGAGTAGGCCTCTGGCAGATCCTTCAAGTCGAGGCGACCATGCAGCGTCGTTACGGTTTGCGCGGCAAAGTCCGCAAAGAATGGAAAATGTATCAGGTCCACATGGAAGTGCAGGAGGTCGAATTCCCGGCGACGCTTGCGAATTTCGTGCAGCATCGACAAATGGGCCGCGAGGTCCGATTTCAGAATGCAAGGATCGAGACGGAAAGCCTGGTCCCTGACCGGGACCAGCGTGGCGCGTGTGCGCGCGTCTGCGCTCGAGAACAGGGTCACGTCGTGGCCGAGTTCGACGAGCGCATCCGTGAGATGAGCGACGATCCGTTCCGTGCCACCGTACAGTTTCGGCGGGACTGCCTCGTAAAGCGGCGCAATCTGCGCGATCTTCATGAATTTGCACCGGGATGTGATCCGCATCAGCGCGGACCCGGCCAATGTTTCCAGCCGGGGACGTTGAGCCGCGCCGGACCGATTTAAGCAGGATCTCACGTCGCGTCTGAGCAAAATTGAACACTCTCGCCATCGGCCATAGGTCCACGATCGCACACAACAACGAGCCGGCCTCGCGCCAGGACGTACGGGCGCGATCAACCTGGAGGTTTCCGGTGGGTACCCAAAAGGTCCGTTTGCTGGGAGGTCGACGACGAGCCCTTGTTGTCAATTGCGGTTCCTGGACTGAGACGTCTCGCGACCAAGAAAATCGTAGGGGCGCGCGGTTTCGGCTTGAGTTGACGCGGGAGAAGCCGGTGCGCTGGACTCCGCTCGCATCGCGTCAATGGCGGCGGTTGGCCGATCGTGCATAGCTGGAAAGTTCTATGCGCGACGACCTCTTCCGCGATCACATCGCAATCATCGATCCTTACTTGCCGCGAAGTTTGTCCTTCATCCCGCCAACGGCATTCTGAATTTTTCCCGCGACCTTGTCAGTCTTACCTTCAGCCTCCAGTTTGGCATCGCCGGTGACTTTACCCGCGGCCTCTTTGACAGAGCCCTTTGCCTGCTGCGCAGCACCCTTGACCCGATCTTTATCCATGTGTGGTGTTCCTTTCAGTGAACAGATGGCTAACTCTCAACGAGCCCCGAAGTTCATCGCGATCCGACAATCGGCGGAGCGTCCGCGCCCTCAGCTCCTCCGGTGCGCTCGTCGGCCGGAGGGGTCTGTATCAAATTGCTCACCAAACTTCGCGATGATCCAAGGTCGCCCAATCGCGCTGCCTTCCATTTCGATCCGTGTGGCCCCACATACAACAATGTCCCGAAGCGCCAAGACGGCGATCTATCCCCCGACCAGGATCGGCTTTCCGTACGTAGCGGTAATTTTCAGCCGCGATGGCGCCGTCCAGGCGAGGCATCCGTGTGCATCCAAAGAGGATGCCGAAGCATTTCTCCAGGCGTTCACGCAGGGGGATGCGAGCGGGGGTCCTGGTTTCTGAAACAACCGGCAAGGGGCGTCGGCGAAATAGGCGCAGGAGTACTGCAGGTCGGTGTCGAGAAACTGCCGATAGTGCTGATGGGAGAGGTCGTAGTGGTGTGCGACATGGCGCCTGGCCGCGCGGCGGGAATTGCTTTGCCGCAACCGCCGCAGAACAGTCCGCAAAATGGCGGAGTTGCCCGGTAAGCCCTTTCTCCGCAAGGTTGCGACCGAGGAGCTCGAGCAGATCCCAGAGCGTGCCGCGCTCGAGGATCAAAGCGCCGTCCATATACAGTTCGCCGAAATAGAGCTCCGGATGCAGCGCAAGCTTCCACGAGGTCAGCGCGCCATGAGACGTACGGCCACATCCGGCCAAGGCTCTGAGGCTTGCACCCCGCCGAACTGTCGCTCCGTCCCGTCGGGGCGAATAACCGTTAGTCGACCGTATTTGACCAGTCGCCCGAGGGGTCTTTGGCAGCATGGTCGAACCTGCCTCACGGCAAGGGGACCATCATAGCCACCCAACCCATTGCTGCGACCGAGTTGGACATATCCCAAACCCTAGCCATCCAACGTAGGTCCTCACGCTCGGCATAGCGAGAAGCGCCGCCTCGCCGCCCCTGGCGAGGGTTCAGAAGCCCAAAGACAGGACTCCACCGAAAGCAATGAGGGCCAGCAAGGTCAGGACCAGGGCGGTTTGCGCGTTGTCGCTCATGCTGCCTCACGCAGGAAAAAAAGGGGACGCCGACCACGGGGGTCGGGCCGGCGTCCAGGGCCCGGGCTTACGCATACGGGGGCGCGTGCGAAAGCACCGAGCGTTTCAAGCTTAAGTCCGTTGACCGAGCGGCGTCTGTATAAAATTGCTCACCGCACTGGTCCCCGACGGCATGCTGGAAAGAGGTGGCCTCACATTCCACATTCTGAGGATGACCCCAACACAAAACGATCGAACCCGTGCGGACGACCACGCCACGGCTATTGCACGGTGGGATGACGAGGGTGGGGCCGCCAAACCCTCGCCAGGCAAGGCGGGAAAGGAAATACCAATCACGCTCCTGGACGACGGCGTTTCGCCAAGAGGCATGGCGTCGCTCCGCGCGCGCCATTGCGCCACAAAGTCAAACCTTCAGCATAAAGCGCAGTTAGTGAGCAATTTAGCTCAGACGCCGCGCCGCAAGTCGCTTACTAAAGTACATGGATTCTGGTCCAGCCCACTGCTTGCGCTGCGGCGGCGCGATGAATTTGATCCGCATCGAACCGGCATGGCGGCGCTTTGAGCGGCGGATCTTCGAGTGCCGCGAGTGCGGACAGTCCGAGAGCTATACACAGTCCGAGAGCTATACGGAGTTGCTACGAGCGGCGGGCGCCCACGCCGCCGTTCGCACGGATACAGCGCATCCATGAAAGACCTGGCGGCACATCACGTGCAAGGAGCCGAGTCCGATAGGCGCGGCATCGCCGACGGCTGGTACGCAATAAGCGCCGCCGATGCGGTTTGCAGCGGCCCGTTTTCAAGTTACGCCGCGTGCGAGGCGCATATCGCGCAGGAGCGCACGGATATCGATGCCTATCATCAAGGCGCGACGAACCAGCATTGAGCCAGGAGGGGAAGCGCAAAGCAATGCGCGCCACAGGGTGTCGTTCGCCACAACAAGGAAGACGCCATGAAATTCACTCAATTCGCCGTCGATGAGGGGCCGCACAACGGCGATGGATTGGTGCTCCGTGGCTGGGACGGGCCTCAGCAGGTGGAGGGATTCATCAGCAGGCGTGTGATGGACGAGTGGGTCGATCCCATTCAGCCCTATGGAGTACGCAAGAGCCTCTTTCGGGCACAATACAATGCGCTGGGCAAGCGCAACCTGCCGGCAATCGAACGAATTGTCACGGCCAAGTATCGGCGCGGTCCCGCATTTAACCGGCAGCACCCATTCGTAGATGTTCTGCTGGCGGACATAAAGGAAAGCGGGGAGGCTCTCGATCTCGGAGGACTTGCCCGTTGAGCACACGGTGCGCGCCGCCCGAGCAAGGAGCGCGCAAATCGTTCGGAAAAGAATGTTTCGCTCAAGCCATCGCAAACTCGATCGTGCGACCCCATATGCCACGATACAAATCAGAAATTAACAGTCGATGCTTTGCGGGAGGTAATCATGGCCACGGGCTATGTTCTGTCTGACGTCATAACGAAAGCAGCCTATGTTTGCCTTGCGGCGGCGGCATTCGTCTTCGTCGCGATGCTTTTGCTGACGGGTCTCCATCTCTAGACAGTCGGCGGATCAGCGTGGTCGCGTTTGGACCGGCGCTTCAGATCGGAAGATGGCATTGCTCGACATCGTGCTCCTCGCGGGGCCCGAATACTTGAACTGACAGTTGCACCAGGAGATACCAATGAAATTCCGTCCGCTGCATGACCGCGTCGTCGTCGAACGTATCGAAGCCGAGGCAAAAACCGCCGCAGGCATCATCATTCCCGATACCGCCAAGGAAAAGCCGCAGCAAGGCGAGGTCGTTGCCGTCGGTCCCGGCGGGCGCGACGAGAACGGCAAGCTCATCCCGATCGACGTCAAGGCCGGGGACAGGGTCCTGTTCGGGAAATGGTCGGGAACCGAGGTCAAGATCGACGGCGTCGAATACCTGATCATGAAGGAAAGCGACATCATGGGGGTGCTGATCGAGGCCGAAGTGCGCAAGAAGGCTGCGTGACGAGGGTTCCGTCGGCCGACGACGGCTGCCGTGTGATTTCAGCGAACGCAACGATTTTTTGAGGAGTTACTGACATGTCTGCCAAGGAAGTGAAATTCTCGGTCGACGCGCGCGACCGGATGCTGCGCGGCATCGACACGCTCGCGCACGCGGTGCGCGTGACGCTCGGTCCCAAGGGCCGCAATGTCGTGCTCGACAAGTCCTACGGCGCCCCCCGCATCACCAAGGACGGCGTGACCGTTGCCAAGGAGATCGAGCTTGAGGACAAGTTCGAGAACATGGGCGCCCAGATGGTGCGCGAGGTCGCATCCAAGACCTCCGATGCCGCGGGCGACGGCACCACCACCGCGACGGTGCTCGCGCACGCAATCGTCAAAGAGGGCGCCAAGGCGGTCGCCGCCGGCATGAACCCGATGGATCTCAAGCGCGGCGTCGACCTCGCGGTCGAGGCCGTGGTCAGAGACCTGCAGAAGAACTCGAAGGAGGTCACCTCGAACGAGGAGATCGCCCAGGTCGGCACCATTTCGGCCAACGGCGACGCCGAGATCGGCCGCTTCCTCGCCGAGGCGATGAAGAAGGTCGGCAACGAAGGGGTGATCACGGTCGAAGAGGCGAAGTCGATGGAGACCGAGCTGGAAGTGGTCGAAGGCATGCAGTTCGACCGCGGCTACATCTCGCCGTACTTCATCACCAATGTGGAGAAGATGCGGGTCGAGACGGAGGATCCCTACATCCTGATCCACGAGAAGAAGCTGTCCGGGCTGCAGGACCTGCTTCCCCTGCTGGAGGCCGTGGTGCAGACCTCCCGGCCGCTGGTCATCATTGCCGAGGAGATCGAGGGCGAGGCGCTCGCAACGCTGGTCGTCAACAAGCTGCGCGGCGGCCTGAAGGTGGCGGCCGTCAAGGCGCCCGGCTTCGGCGACCGCCGCAAGGCGATGCTGGAGGACATCGCGATCCTCACCGGCGGCCAGGTGATCTCCGAGGATCTCGGCATCAAGCTCGAGAACGTGACCCTCGCCATGCTCGGGCGCGCCAAGAAGGTGACGGTCGAGAAGGAGAACACGACGATCGTCGGCGGCGCCGGCAAGAAGTCCGCAATCGAAGCCCGGATCAACCAGATCAAGGCGCAGATCGAAGATACCACGTCGGAATACGACCGCGAGAAGCTGCAGGAACGGCTCGCCAAGCTTGCCGGCGGCGTTGCGATCATTCGCGTCGGTGGCGCGACCGAGGTCGAGGTGAAGGAGCGCAGGGATCGCGTCGAGGACGCGATGCACGCGACCCGCGCGGCGGTCGAGGAAGGCATCCTGCCGGGCGGTGGCGTCGCCCTGCTGCGTGCCGGCGAGATGCTCAAGAGGGTTCGCACGCAGAACGACGACCAGAAGACCGGCGTGGAGATCGTGCGCAAGGCGCTGTCCTGGCCGACGCGCCAGATCGCCGCCCAACGCCGGCGAGGACGGCTCGATCGTGGTTGGCAAGATCCTGGAGAAGGAGGCCTACGCGTTCGGCTTCGATGCCCAGTCCGGCGCCTACGGCAACCTGATGACAGAAGGGTATCATCGACCCGACCAAGGTGGTGCGCGCGGCGCTGCAAGGCGCGGCATCGGTCGCCGGTCTGCTCATCACCACCGAGGCCATGGTTGCCGAACTGCCGAGCAAGCAGGCGGCGGCTGGATCCGGGATGCCGCCCGGCGGCGGCATGGGCTTCTAGGCGAAAATGCCTTGCGCCCCTCGAGCGCCGAGCACCTCAGGCTGAGCGGAGAATTGATGACCACGCGCACGTGCCGGAAGCTCCTTACATTCGCGCAACCGTTCCCTTTGCGGGCCATCGATGCTGTAGTGCCGGCCGGAACCTACAAGGTGGACACCGATGAGGAATTGATCGATGGGCTGTCCTTTCTGGCCTATCACCGCACCGCGACTTGGCTCCATCTTCCATCGATCGCCACGAAAAGCGGCTCTAGCCAAATGATCCCTGTGCAGCCCTCGGAACTGGAAGGCGGCTACGAACTTCACCAAGCATCCGAGCACGGCGTGTGACGCTATCATGTCGACCGCTGTTGCTCTTGCCCTGAACCGCGACGGTGAGCCAATGGCCCTGAACTTCCCCAATCCCGCGGGCTCCGGCTTCGGACAATCGACAAGCGCGCCGTCCCTGTCGGGTCTGCGCCAGCAGGCGAGCAGACGAGAAGCGAGGTCGGCGAGGCGCTCGACCGCGGCCGCGCGGGCATTGCCGGATCAGCTTCGTGGCGCGCGACAGCTTCGCCGAAGACATGAGCAGGCTGCGCGACGATGTCGCGAGCCTGAAAGAGACGCCGGCGCGGTTCGCCTCCCAGGCCGGCAGCGAGGCCAGCCAGACGCTTCGCCAGGTCGGCCAGACGGTCGCCTCGCAGGTCGGAACGGCGGCGAGTGGCCTCGCCGAGGCCGGTCCCGTAAGGGTGGTGTTCGATAACGCGCAATTCCTGGCCTGGTATCGTGAGCGGTTCCCGATTAACGCCATGTAGGGCGGCGGGGGAGACTGAACCTCGGGACCATGCGCCAGCTCGCCGCCTCCGCGTGGCTCGATCCTTGCGGCGGCGGTTCTTTTAATGGCAGTGGCGGTCTCACGCTGACGCCGAAGCTGTTTGTGGGCAACGGCGGGGTCGACATCGAGCGCACCGCTGACAGTTCGAGCGTCGCCCGACCTGCACGTAAAGGCTTCGGGGAGCCTCACCGCGTTCACGGCCCGATCTGATCCAGATCAAAGCCGCACGCCTCGCCAACTGGTAAGCTTTGCAGACTCGAGATCCCTTCGAGCAGTTCCCCTCTGACAAACTCTAGAAATAAGAGCTCCGAACCGAGCAATTTTGACCACAAATAACCATCGACTGAGCAATTTTGAACAGACCCCTCCCAGGCTCCCGGGTTTAGCTTTCCGGGTTCGGCTCGGGGAAGTGTGCGGCATGGGCAGCATCCATCCGGTCGCGAAGCAGAAGATATTCGAGCCCGCTACCTGCGAGGCAAATAGCTGTCGCGGGAATGCTGCCCGGCAGCGGCGGCGCTAAGCTGAGGGGCGCCGAACCGGGCCAGCCAGTGGTGAGCGCGTATGTCAGAAGTCGGAGAGTATCGTCGGTACGCGCAAATGTGCGTCGAGAACGCCGAAACAGCGCCTTCGGAGGGTGACGAAAAGGCCTTCCTCAGCTTAGCACGGCATTGGCTGCAACGTGCTTCCGACGCCGAGGGCCGGCAGCTAGCGACCCCAGACGGCCCCTGAGGCGCGTTCCCATGAGCAAACAGTGGCAGGATTTCTGGACGCTGCTGTTCCTGGCAGTCTGGCTACGACGATGAGTTGCGGCTCCAGCTACAAAAAGGGGTCAGGACTGGTCGATCATGGACGTCGAAGATCTGCGGGATTTCGCTAAGGCCCTGACGATTGATGATCTCACCATCATCATGGCGCGGAGCCGTCAAGAGATTTAAAAGAAACTGGTTGAACTTGGCTTGTCCCCGGTGAAGAGCGGTCCCAACAACACAGACGAGAGCTAAACGCGGGCGAATGCCTACCGCCGGGCGGCGCCGTGGAACGTGGGGATGCACTGAGCGTTTCCATGGACATGGGTACAGATCATCTGAAGGTGCGTTCCAACAGAGCCTTTAAACAGGTGGCCAGAAACGCGGAAAGCTCGCACGCCGCCGCGGAGCGTGAAGCCGCCGACCAAGCGATTAGAGATAAGACCGAGCGACTGAAAGCCCTCCGCTTGGAAAAGGAGGCGGCCGAACGGCTCAGATCGTCCGGAAAGGGTCTTGTGTCACGAGCATCGCCGATCCAAACGGTGGTGCGCAACTGTACGAGAGATGAAGGAGGGCCCTTCGAGGTCGGCAATCAGGTGTGATCTCAAGCCACCGTAAGCTGCTTCGTCAAAAGCCGTGGTGGTGAACGTTACGGTAAACGCGGGACTTGATCACGTCAGGCGGGGTTGAGAGAGACGAGCGCAAGCGAACCGCCGATGACGCATCGAAAGCGGATTAGACGATGCCAAAACCGGGGGTGACCCTTACTCCGGGAGCAGCATGGCGGATACCTGCATACTGGCCATGCGGTGTCCGGTGTATAGGAGGCGTGACTCTAATTCGGGCTTTCGTACGGAACTTGAGAACCTGGTCGGCGATGGCAAGGGAAAAGGCACAAGCGGGAGAACCGCGAGGCCGAAAGTACCGATGCGCCAACCAGGGGCGGACTGCTCCGTAGTAGCGATGAAGCGGGGTAATGCCCGTGGAGCGAAGGGAGCAGGTCACTCGCGTCGAGATCGTCAGGGTCAACGGGCAACCGGAGGAACTCGCTGGTGTCGGCGGAAGGCGGCAGCCTTCAGTGGGTGGCACGAGCCGGATGAATCGAGAGGTTCAAGTCCGGTTCTGTGAGCGGCTCGGGGTGAAATTCCCCGGGCCGACTCGGCAAACCGGTAAGGCTCGAAGTGAGCAAATCGAGTTCGCTATACCCCCCGATACAGGCGCTATCGATAAGCAACGGCGCGCCTCTCGTGCCAGTCCTGCCGCGGCGGACAACGCGCCGGCCAGCAGTCAGCTCGCCCTTGCAGCATGCGTCCCGGCGGATGAACCGAACCCCGGCCGTCGGCATTAACTCACTCATGGCCTTACAAGGAGGCAGCCATGCATGTCAGCGAAATCATGACGCGCGGCGCCGAGCTCATCGGCCCCAACACGACTATCTGGCGCGAGGCGGCGGCGAAGATGCGCTCCGCTAATGTCGGCGCATTGCCGGTCGGTGAAAACGATCGCCTGATCGGCATGGTCACCGATCGGGACATCGTGGTTCGCGCTGTGGCCGAAAACCGGTCGCCCGGAAACACCAATGTTCGCGATGTGATGTCAGAGGGCGTTTGCTATTGCTTCGAGGATGACAGTGCCGCCGCGGCCGCAAGAACGATGGCTGAGCATCAGGTCAGGCGCCTGCCGGTGCTGAACCGGGAGAAGCGGCTTGTGGGTGTCGTCGCCCTGGCCGATCTGGGCCTCAACGCGACCACCGCCGCACAGGACGCCCTCGCCGGCATCTCAGAGCCGACGGATCAGCCCCGCCGGTAGGGTCGAAGTACACACGACGGAGCAGTACCACGCGGCGCGTGTTTCGCATGTTCAGGATCACCAGGCTAAGATGCGCTTGCCGCTTCAACGCGCGGCTCGCGTGGTGTTGTTCGCATCCCGCGTCCCTTGGCTGCTTCGTAATATCTCCTGCAGTGTTTCCTCGATCGTGCGCGGCGAAATTTTGAGCTCCGCAAATCCCGGCTG
>CAWBFP010000051.1:0-93783 GCA_963788095.1 uncultured Alphaproteobacteria bacterium
CTGGCCACGGTAGCGCCCGTCGTCTCGATCGCGGCCCGAACGATTGAATTGGTGTCTATCTCCATCGTCGTCAGGTTCGAACCGGCCGCCGAAGCGACGCTCGTCCTCGCCCATGCCGCGGCGACGATCCATCGTGCTATCCAAACCGCCGCCTCGCCGGTCAGGGTCGGTGCGTGTCGCCTCGCTGGCGGGCGGAGCTATCTGTTGCGTTCGGGCGACGGGCTGCGCCAATGCCCAGGAAGCGCTGGCAAGGGGCGCAAGCCCGAAGACGAGTGCGAAAGCACGCACCTGCTGCATTTTGTATGTCATCAGCTTGCTCCTGGGCATGTTTTGGTGTCGCGTATGTTTGGTGTCGCGCGCGCTCGTCGCAAACGGGCAGGCAGCTTGGACCCGGCGATGCTGCGTCCGTTTTGGAAGTGTTTGCTCCCGTCATGGCCAGACTGACATACAATCCTTGACGTGCTTGCCTTGGTGGCGTCGGTCGTATTCGGCGGGGACCCGGCGGCACGGAGGGAACAGGTCCTGGTCGCGAGGCGAACCCGGTGAATCTCACTGCGGTGCTGTTCACCGCACCCACGGCCGCTCCTAGTCCGGGGCGGCCGCGGGGATTGTTTCGCACCCGTTGAGCTTAGCGACGCCGATTGACGACGCGGTCGGCGCTCCTCGAACCTATTGCGCGGTACCTTGGGCCGGAGCTGTACGTGTGGCGGAGGCCCGATGTGTTGGCATAGCGCATGCGAGGTCCAACCCGCCCGTAGGCATAGCGTGCACGCGGGCGCACGTACGTGGTTCCATAGGCGTAGGAGTAAACCGGGCCCATAGGAATACGAATAAGCGGGTGCGTACCCATAGGTCGGCGGGTAGGCGTAGGAGTACGCCGGTGCATAGTCATAGCCGTAGTCATAATACGCCGGCGCATAAGCGTAGCCGGGGTAAGCCGCCGCCCCAGTATCCGCCGCCCCAGTAAGGCCTGCTGGCCAAGGCAGCAGCGGTGAACACACCCGCCGCAATCCCAAGGCCAATCCCTGCTCCCCCGCCCCGGCGCCAGTAAACCTGGGTCGTCTGCGACGGGACCGCTTCCTTCAGGGCGCTCGGGGCGGGCAGCGACATCGCGTGCGAAGTGTGCGCGAGGCCCATCGTACTCGCACTGACAAGCGCAAGAGCGAGAGCTGCTCGTTTCATGTTCGTCCCTCCTGTGGTGTTCCGGTTCTGCCTGAGCAGGGTCTTATCGAGAACACCGGGGACACTGGAGTTGTTCCCGAGGTCAGCGGCGTACCCCGAGCTCACGCGGTCAGGACAAGAGGTTGCGACCGGCGTGATCGGCCGCGAGGGCGTGGTCGCCGCCTGGATCGGCGTCGAGGGAGCACGCTCGTTCGGGCAGGCCACCGTGCAGATCGGTGGTTCGGGCTGGTGCCTCGGGACCGAGCCGTCTTGGCGGCGTACGCGGCAAGCCCCGCTTTCCGCAGTCTCATGAACCCAACCGTTCGCTTCGATGCAGGTGGTGCAGCCGCCGCTTGCCATGCCTTCCATCGCGTCGAGGAGCGCCTGTGCCGCTGGGTGCTGCAGGCGCGCGAATACGTACCGTGGAAGAATGCCGAGGAAGCGGGACGACCGGTGGCAAGTCATCATTGGCCAGGGTGACCGCGCGCCCGGGCGGCGCTAATCTCATAGCCTTCCACAAAAAACGGCCTCGCGCGCGCCGTGCGAGGCCTTTCTCATTTGGCCCAAACTCCGAAATCCGGCGAGCGCCGCGCACACGCGCCTTGGGCTGTTGCCAATGGATGACCCGCGGCGTCCAATCCCGGTCGTTTGCTCCCGCAATGTTGACACCGGCCCTAAGGGGATGTGCGGCGGGTCGAGATAAAGCTCCAGACGGCCAAAACGATCACGGCACCAACGACGGCTCCAATGAGCCCAGCGCCCTCATCCGCGCGATACCAGCCAAGCGCTTGGCCGAGAAAGGTCGCAACGAACGCTCCGACCACGCCAAGGATGGTCGTGAGAATAAAACCCGAGGGCTCGTTCTTGCCAGGCATGATCAGCTTGGCAACGATACCGGCTATGAAACCGATGACAATCGTCCAAATTATGCTCATGGCCCGCTTTCTCGCATCAGGCGACGTTCTCGCATCAAGCGACGTTGGCCAACGTTAGACTTGCAATTGGCTACGGTTCCCGCCGGAGATCAGGAACGCGCCGATTCCGCCCCGGCGGGAATCCGTCCATCAGGAGTGTATTTATCAACGGCCTCTGGCAGGTTGCGCGACAATCTCGACAGAAGCTCTTCGCGTGACAGACCCGTCTGTTGAGATAAGGTGGCGAGAACGTCCGGGCCGATAGCCTGTTCCAGCTGCTGTGGAGTGACCTGCTGATTGGGCCCCTGTCTGACCCAGGAATCCGCTACCTCGCCCTGGCCGTTCTGCTTGAAGCGATCCACAAGATCGCTCAGTCCGCCGCCCAGCAGGGAGTTGACACCCCGCGCACGTTCTCGAGCAGCTCACCAAAGCCGCCTTGCTCCTGCGGTTGTCCTGGAGCACCGGCTTGGATGACATTCCCCGCAGCAGCTCGGCCAATTTGTCTCGATTCTGATAACCGGCCACTGCCAGGAGCCCCAACAGCGCGGTCATAGACGGGAATCCGCGACTCATCTGATGCTCCTTCTCGGTTGACTGGAGGCAACGGCCACTTTCGCTCGATGGTTCCAATTCCCCGGGACCTTTTTTGGGAGAAGGCCGCTCATGCTCCGCGATCAAGTCGTCCAACGACATGGTCGACCGGGATGCGAAGCTGGAGAGGCGGCAGAACCGAGGAGCGTGGGTGCGGCGGTTAACCTCGGTCAGATCGCCCTTCGAGCACAGTCCCGGCGACGTGCCGAGCCGCACATCATACACCCTGTACACGATCCTGCGAGTGAGCCGGTCGGGACGAACGGCGTGCACAAGGGTGCGTGGGTTTCGCAGCCGAGCTACGCCGCGCAGTCCGCCTAAGCAAGAGGCCGCGCAGGAGCGATGCTCCCACGCGGCTCTTGCCCTTTACCAGGAGAGAAGGCTCCTGGCTGGAGAAATTCAATGGATCAGACGTCAATGCCGTCCGAGATTTACTTGACCTTCAGGTTCTCGGCCGAGGTCTTGCCCCGATTGGAAACCTCTTCGTACTCGACCTGCTGCCCCTCGTTGAGTGTGCTCAGGCCGGCTCGCTCGACCGCGGAGATGTGGACGAACACGTCGCGTCCGCCGCCGCCCTGCGGCTGAATGAACCCATAGCCCTTTGTCGGATTGAACCATTTCACCGTACCGGTAGCCATCAACTTGTCTCCAGAGTGCGTGTGTGACGGCCGATGGAACGCTGAAAGCGACAGGGGCCGATCAGGCGGATCTCCGCCGATCTCAATGGCATACTGCTCATCGGGGAAAATTTCAAATGTAAGTGTTGCGGCGCTCATGAGCGTCAAGACGTCTGTTAGCGACGCTGGTGCTGGCCCCACGCCGCCAGTGTCAGCCCGCCGTTCCGTTCCTAGCCCGCCCGCTGGATCGCGTTCATACCGAGCAAGGCGGACATTTCCGAAGTGGAACCGGGCCAGATGACTAATAGGGGCGGCGGGCGGCCAGCGGTCTGGCCGCGCGCGTATTGCGCAGAATTCAGGGCGGCGCCGCCTCCTGCCGGCGCCGCGATCAGCTCTCAAAATCTTTGCTGAAGGAAGAACCGTATCATCTCGCGACTGGCATCGGGACCGCGTGGCTCGGTGTACGTGCCGGCAGCGTTCCCGCCGGACCATGCGTGTCCAGCTCCGTGGAGCACCCACTGCTCCAGTATCGGCCGTCCGCTTTCGTCCGCCTGAACGGTGCGGGTGTAACGGATCCCACCCGCAGCCTCGCCGCGGCTCACGGTGGCCCGGAGATCCGCGGCGGCTTTCGACTGAGCAATAACCTGATCGCCGTTGATGGGGTTGACGGTCGTGTCGCGGTCGCCGTGGAACACGATAGTCGGAACACCGTCTCGTGCAGCCTGCAAACGCGAACGCCCCATGACCTGAGGACCTCCCTGCCGCATCGCGGTGAATGCGGAAGGGACATCGCTGGCGACCCCGCATGCCAAGCCGGAATGGACGCCGGCCGCCGCATAGAGGTCCGGGTAAGTCGAGCCCATTATTGCCGCCGCAGCACCTCCGGCAGACAGGCCGGCGATGTACACGCACCCGCGCTCGACCGGATAGTCGTGCATGATCCGGCGGGTGATGCCGGCGATCAGCGACGGCTCACCCCGATCGCGCTGCTGGTTGCCGGCGCTGAACCAGTTCCAGCATTTCGACGCATTGGCTGACTGGGGCTGTTCCGGATAGGCGACAAGGAAGGTTTTCTCCTCGGCCAGATCGTTCATGCGTGTGCCTGCGGCAAAGTCGTCCGGCGACTGCGAGCAGCCGTGCAGCATGACAACAAGGGGCAAGGCCTGTCCATTGTAGCTGCTCGGAACGTAGAGCTTGTACGATCGGCTTCCCGCCGCATTGTCATAGGTGTGCTCTTCGAACTGCGCCCCATCCGGCAGCGGGAGCGGGGCACGACCCACCGCAGGCCGGACGAGTCCGTCGATGGGACCTAGTTGGCCTATGCGGTCGAGGAACCCGCGCAGCGCCTCAGGGATCTGCGGCTGGTCAATGTCTCTCAGACCGCCAGCCGAGTGCGCACGCGCTTGGGGCAGCGACCAAGCGCCTGCGGTCCCCATTGATGGCGGCACCAAGTCAAGAATGCGCGGCGCGCGCCGAGCCGACTCTGCATGGTCCATGCTGCTCGATGCCGGATGGCGTGGCAGCCAGCGCGCCGCGCAGAACCGCCATGGCGTCGGCGAGCCGTCCCTCGCGGGTGAGACGGGTTGCCTCCTGCATGTCGATCTTCGGCAGCGGAGTCATGGAGCTGATCCTTATCTTGGGCGGAGGTCGGGCAAAATGGGCGCATTGCGGCGAGAGGGCTCGGTCGATGCTTGAGCCTGTTCGAGCAGCGGAACTCGCAGGTCAGTGCATGCGGTCGCTCAGGGCCGCCTTCACGGCGGGACTGGCCTGGAGGGCACCAAGGACGTGGATGGAGGCAATGGTCGCGCGGGCGAGGTCGGGAGAGACGTCCGCCGCGATGACAGCCAGCCCGAGAACTTGAATGTGCAGGGTTTCTCCAGCGGCGTGCACCGCCTCCAAGTCCGCCCGACTATACTGATGCAGACCCAGGCCCAGTCGGTGCCTTGCGACCGACTGCTTGACTGCATCTTCGTGGCGATCGAGTTGATTGCGGATTGCCGTCCGTATGAAATCGGTGCGGTTGGAGTAAAAGCCCCCCTGCACCAGTAGGTCGATCTGGCCAAGGTCGACATGCCCGAGATTGATCGTGATCTTCTCGCTATCGGGCGCCTTCAGCCGAAGCTCATGCACATTTCCAGCCATTATCCATCCCCTTGCCATCCTCTGGGATGGTATGTAGGAGCACGATTAGGGCGTTGCAAGGCCGTATGAAGACTATCCGCGTCGGAATAGGGTAGCCGCGGCAGGCCCGGACGCTCCTGGTGTTGCATCCGGCCTGGCCCTGCGCTGTGAACGTCGGCTGGGACTGGCGAGGACATCATCGCGCTGTCGGCGGTTGCCTCTGCATCGAGCGCGTGGCCCTATTTCCCACCAATCCGCTCCTGCAATCCTGCTGCGGAAGGTGGATCGCGATGCGAGGCGGCTTGCCATTCTGCACGCACAGGCGATCGAACGCGTTACTTCGCTGGTGAAGGCGAAGCCGTCGTCGCTCCTCAATCTCGCGCGCCCGATGCTTATCTCTGGTCGCTTTATCCCCTGCTTCAGAACGAGGACGTGATCAAGAACGAAATGTTCCCGATCACCTATTACCGCGCGAGCGGCGGGGACTGGGTCAAGAAGGCTCCGAGTGCCCGCGGTACTACGACATCGGCGAGACCGGCTATGCCGGCAACCTGGACGATCGCGCATTGTCGCTGATCGCTGATGTCCCGCCGACGACCGAGGAGATCGGCATGCACCGGCTTCTGGACATGGCGGTCGTGATCCGCAGCAAGGACGCCGGAATCAACCGACTCACCTTTGATATCATCTTCACGTCGGCTGAAAATTACGAGGCGGCAACACCAGCGGGAAATACTCTAGCCGCACGCCTCTCAGCAGGATGCCGCGCACATGCGCGGCGCGCTAAAGCCAAGTCCGCGCCGGCGTGACGCCGTAGCGCTGCGCTCAACCCATCCTGCGAAATTGCGCGGCATCGGAGCCGCGCCGTCCGATCAGCGCGAGCGCGGCGCGCAGCCCTCCGCCCGCCCGGCGGAGCAACGCCACCGCCTCATCCGGCGCCAGCCCATGCAGCAGCAGAACCGCGATCTTGACGCTGCCCCCAGCGCGCTCGAGCGCGTCGCGCACCTCCGCGCGGCTGCGTGCCGTCAGCCGCAGCAGCATCTCCTCGCTGCGCCGGATCAGCTTGTCGTTCATCGCCTGCACGTCGACCATCAGCCCTTCGTACACCCGGCCGAGCTGGATCATCAGCAGCGACGACAGCAGATTGAGCGCGATCCGTTGCGCGGTGCCGGCCTTCATTCGGGTCGAGCCGGCGATCGGCTCGGCGCCGGTGTCGAGCCAGATCGGATGGTCGGCCTCGGCGAGCAGCGGCGTGTCGCGATTGTTGGCAATGCCGATCGTCAGCGCGCCGCGCGCCTTGGCCTCGCGCAGGCAGGTAACCGTGAACGGCGTCGTGCCGCTGGCGGCGACCGCAATCAAGACGTCGCGGCCGTCGATGCGGTTCATCCGCACCTCGCGCGCCGCGTGCTCGACCGCGTCCTCGGCGCCTTCGACCGAGCGCATCAGCGCGTCCTTGCCGCCGGCCATCAGCAGCAGCAGGCGCTCCGGCGGCCACCTGAACGTCGGCATTAGCTCGGCGCCGTCCTGCACGGCAAGCCGTCCGGACGTTCCGGCGCCGGCATAGACCAACCGGCCGCGCCGGCGCAGCCGCGCCGCCATCGCAATCGCGGCGCGTTCGAGCGATTCGCGCGCCGCGCGCACGGCCGCGACGGCGGCGAACTGGCCCTCGATCATGGCGTCGAGCGCGTCCGCCGGATCCCAGATGTCGATGCCCGCGTAGCGTGGGCTCTGGCGTTCCGTATCCATCTACCGCGGGCTCTGCCGTCGGTGCGCAATCACAACCGGCAGCGGCGAGATTCTCGGTCTGCCGGTCAGCGAGGGGCGCATAGGCCGCAGCTTTCGCCTGCCGGAGAGGGCTTCGACAGGAGCGCTTATTTTGCCGGCGCGACGTCTTTGATCTGCGTCGCTTCCCTGGTCTTATCGGCTTCTTTGTTCGCGTCGGTCAGCATCGTGTCGAGCACGCCGGCCTGGCGCTCTCGCTTGAGCTGCGCATCGTCCCTCTTCTGCTCATCTGCCAACAGTTTGTAGTCCCTGCTGTAACACATGGCGTCCTCCATCGATCAGCCCGACACCAGTTCGGGCCGCCCATCCTAACCCACATTCGCCGGATGACACGCTGATTCTTCGCCCAGCTGCCTAGAGGACGATTGGACGCGCATGGTGCCGTCGATGAACCGAATGGGGAGGACGGCACCCAAATGGTCGACACTCGACGGCGAGCCCTGAACCTGTCGTTCTCAAGTGCAGTCGTCAGCAGTGCGGGTCGGCAGCCGGCGGCGGCAACGCGGCAACGCGACTCACGCGCCGCTCGCCACGCCGCGAGGGGCGCTCGGACTTAGGGGTTTGCCCGCAGAAACTCCTCGATGCGACCCTCGAATTCTTTCGTGACGGCGGCATCCCCCCACCAGATGAAGTGACCGAACTGGTCGACCGCGATGAGCTCCGCGCCGGCGATCCGCTCGTGCGAGTTCACCGAGTTGGCGTAGCCGATATCGCCGTCGTGGCGGCTGCCGACGACGAGGGTCGGCGCCGTCACGCGATCGAAGGGGAGCTCGCCGAGCGTCTGCTGCACCTGCAGGTCGTTCATGACGCCGGCGAACCTCGGCAGCGCGGGCACCATCGCGTCGGCCAAGGCCAGCACCTCTCGCTTCTGCTCCGGGTCGCGCAGTACCCGGTCGATGTACTGCTTGCCGGTCGCGGCGTCGTAGGTCGTCTCGGTCCTGACAAAGTCGCGCATGCTCAGCGCGGGCAGCGCGTGCATCGCCCGGTTGATCAGGAAGTACGCGACGTCCTGGTAGCGCGGCGTCATGACGAGACGCCCGAGCGCGCTGTTGCGCTGGTCGTCGGAGAGCCCGGTGCGTTGCGAGATCGCCGACAGCAGCACGAGCGCGCTCACCCGGTGCGGATGGCGCGCGGCGAACTGGATCGCGCCCGGCCCTCCCGCCGAGATCCCGACCGCCGCGACGCGCGCGATGCCGAGCGCGTCGAGCAGCGCGGCGGCGAGGTCGGCCTGCTGCTCGGGCGTGCCGCCGTTGTCGATCGGGGTGCCGAGGTAGCCGGGTCGGTCGGGCGTGAGCACCCGCCAGCCCGCGCGCACGAGGTGGCCGAGGAAGAACCATCCGTTGTGGCCGACGTTGCCGCCGTGGAAGTGCAGCACGACCGGCCCGGCGCCGCGCTCCCCGTATTCGACCGGGCCGAGCGCCGTCTGCGCGATCCGGCTGTCGGCGGATGCCTCACGCGTCACCCGCTTCAGCCAGGCGCGATACCACCACCAACAGCCGAGCGCGACCAGCGCAACGCTACCGATGATGCCGAGCACCCACCACAGCCACGTCATGACGTGCCTCGCTGGCACGCCAGGCAACCGACCGAGCTCATCGCTTCAGTCCAACCAACAGAATGGGTAGACGCCATCGCCCAGCCTACGCAGCGACCGGGGCGAACTTGGTCCCAGGGTCCAATCCGGTGACGCGACGCCATAACCGGCGCGTCGCCTCGGCGCCCTCGCGGCGAATCTCCTCCTCGTCCACCAACGTTGCGCGACCGTCCTCGACGACGACGCGGCCCGCGACCACGACGGTGCGCACGTCGCGGCCATGCGCCAGATGCACGAGCGTGCCGACCGGATTGAACGACGGCGTCAGATGCGCCCGGTTCATGTCGAAGATCACCAGATCGGCCTGCTTGCCGACCGCCAGGCTGCCCAGATCATGCTCCCGGCCCATGGAGTGCGCCGCTCCCAGCGTTGCCATCTGAAACACCTTGCCCGATGACCAGAAGTCGGTGACGCCCTGCTCCTGCAGGCGCCCCGCGACCAGGGCCCAGCGCATGGTCTCGACCATGTCGCCGTGCATGTTGTCGGTCGCCAGCGAGATGCGGGCGCCGGCGCGGCGCAGGCGCGAGGTCACCGGCAGACAGCCGCCGGTGAGGTTGACCTTCGGCGCATGCGCCACGGTGATGCGGGCGGCGCCGGCGCGGCGGATGTCGTCGTCGGTCATGAAAATGCAGTGGGCGGCGATCAGCTTGTCGTGCAGCAGGCCGATATCGTCGAGCATCTCGATCGGCGTCTGCCCGTCGCGCATCTTGACCTGCTCGACCTCGAAGCGGCTCTGGGCGACGTGCGTCATCACGCGCAGGCCGAGCCGCCCGCGCTCGACCTCGACGTCGCGCAGGTAGCTCTTGGAGCAGGTGTCGACGGCGTGCGGCGCGAACATCACGCTGGCCCGCCCGTCGTAGGCGCCCTGATACTTGGAGATGAGGTCGAGCGCGTAGCGCATCATCCGCTCGCCGATCGCGGGATGATAGTTCCAGACGCGTTCGTGCACGCGCTCGAAATCGACATCGTGAATCCATGCCGACGCCGACACGCGCAAGCCCAGCTCGGCCATGGCCGGCAGGGTCGCGTGTGCGTGAACGTGCATGTCGTTGATGATGGTGGAGCCGAACAGCATCGCCTCGAGCGCTGTCAAGCGTGCGAGCGCCACTGCCTCGTCCTCGCGAATGTCAGGCGCGTGTGGCACGCCGGGCGTGTAAGCAGGGGCGAATCCCATGTCCTCGCTCATGCCGCGCGCCAGAGACAGCACCGCATGGGTGTGCACGTTGACGAAGCCGGGCGTCACGATGTGGCCGGACGCATCGATCCGGCGCGTCGCCTGCAAGCCCTGCGTCTCGGCCGAGACGGGAGCGACGAGCGAGAGCCGGTCCCCCTCGATGCCGATGACACCGTTCTCGATGTAAGGAGCTTCGGGATCGGCGGTGAGGATCCGGGCGCCGGTGATCAGGAGGTCGTAGCGGGGGCCGGTCGGCGGCATGCAGTCCTCATCGTGCGACGTTGAAATGGGACAGGAACTTGCGCGTGCGCGGCTCGCGCGGGTCGCCAAACAGGGCGGCCGGCGGCCCCTGCTCCACGATCGAGCCTTCGTCCATGAAGATCACACGCTGCGCGACCTCCTGCGCGAAGCGCATCTCGTGAGTGACGATCATCAGCGTCTTGCGGTCGGCCGCAAGCGTGCGAATGACGTCGAGCACCTCGCGAACCAGTTCCGGGTCGAGGGCCGAGGTTGGCTCGTCGAACAGGATGATCAATGGATCGAGAGCGAGCGCACGCGCGATCGCGACTCGCTGCTGCTGCCCGCCCGAGAGCTCCTGAGGCCGCTTGGACATGTGATCGGCGAGGAACACCTTGCGCAGCTCGGCGGCGGCGCGCTCGTGTGCGGCCTCGCGGGACATGCCGGCGACCTTGGTCAGCCCGATCGAGACGTTCTGCAGCGCGGTGAGGTGCGGGAACAGATTGAAACGCTGGAAAACGAAGCCGATCGCCCGCCGCTGCCGAGCGAGCTCGCGCTCGCTGGCCGGCCGCAGCTGTCCGTTCGGGCCATTGACGTAACCGATCGTCTGCCCGCTCAGGATCACCTGTCCGGTTGTCGGGGGATGCAGATGATTGATCGTTCGCAGGAGCGTCGTCTTGCCCGAGCCCGACGGCCCGATGATCGACACCGTCTCGCCTGCGGCCACGGAAAGGTTGACGTTGGCCAGCACGCACTTGTCGCCGAACGACTTCGAGACGCCCTTAAGCGTCAGCATCGGCGATGTGTCGGCGCCGGTCACGGCGGGGGCGTCCTGTTTTTTGAGCGCGCCGGTCACAGCCTCGGCATCCTGTTCTCGAGCCGGCGCGACGCCCAGGAGAGGGTCTTGATGATGGCGTAATAGTAGAGGGCGAGCAGCAGGTAGATCTCGAATGGCACGAAATGGACCGAGATGATGGCCTGACCGGCGCGCGTCAGCTCGTACACGGAGATCACCGACAGCAACGACGTGTTCTTCGTCATCGTGATGAGCTCGTTGGTGAGCGGCGGCACCATCGGCCTCAAGGCCTGAGGCAACTGAATATAAACAAGGGTCTGCGCGTGCGTCATGCCGATCGCCTTGGCGGCCTCGGTCTGCCCGTGCTCGACCGATCCGACGCCGCCGCGCACGGTTTCCGCCACATAGGCGCTGGTATTGAACGACAGCGCCGCAATGCCGGCCCAAATCTCGCTGAAGCGGATACCGACAACAGGCAGCGCGAAGAACACGAGGAAGATCTGAATCAGCAGCGGCGTGCCGCGGATGAAATCGACGTAGGCGCCGACCGCCGCGCGCAGCATCCGGCTGCGGCTCAGCGCACACAGTCCGAGAACGAAGCCGAGCAGCAATGACAGCACGCCCGAGACGGCGGCCACCTGCAGCGTGACGAGCGTGCCCCTGGCCAGCAGGGGTATCGCCATCTCCACGATTGCCCAGTCGATCATGAGCGCGCGACCCTCCCCCGGACGTGCAAAGCGGGCCAGCCTGAGGCTGGCCCGCTTACGGTAGTTCAGCTCGATTACGAGAACGTGGGAATGCTGTCAGAGAGCTTCATGCGAAAGCCGAACCACTTCTCGTGCAGCGCGTAGAGCTCGCCACCGGCCTTCATCTCGGAGATGCGCTGGTCGAAGAAGTCGGCGAGTTCGCCGTCCTCCTTGCGGAACGCGTAGCCGTGCCAGTTGTCCTGGCCGACGTTGTAGACGATCGAGAAAGCACCCGGCTTGTCGCGCAGCACGACACTCAGGGTCGGCACGGTGTTGAGGACACCGTCCACGCTGCCCTGGCCGAGTGCAAGGTAGGCTGCCGGGTGGTCGTCGTAGGTCTTGACGTCCTTGAACCCGCTGCCGCGCTCGGTCTTGAGCTGCGCATCGAGTCGGTTCTTGAGCGTCTCGCCGGGTGAACCGAGCTTGACGGCAAGGACCCTGCCCGACATGTCGCCGATCGTCTTGACCTTGTCCTTGTCGGCCGCCCTGATCAGCAGAGCCTGCGAAGCGTCGGCGTAGGGGATCGAGAAGCGCACGCGCTCGAGCCGCTCCTTGGTGTAGGACATGGTCGGGACCACGTCGAAGCGGCCGGCGTAGAGCGCGGGGATCACACCGGACCATTGCGTATCGATGAAAACGGGCTTGACGCCGATCGGCTCGAGGTACTTGGCGACGATCTCGACGTCGAAACCGACGATGCTGCCCGACCTGTCGCGGTAGGTGAACGGCACGTAGGCCGCCTCGCACCCCACGCGCAGCTCGCCGGCCTTCTTGATCTTGTCCAGCGTCACCCCTTGGGCAAGTGCCGGCGCGTGCGGAAGCAGCACTGTGCCCCCGAGGCCCGCGATCACGCCACGACGCGAGATCCGAAGTCCACTCATGGTACCCTCCCGCTGCAAGAAAGCTGCCGAGCGCGAAACATCAGGCGCGCAGAGCGAACTCGTCTCCGCGTAGCTCGGCGAAGCACTATATGTGCCAGTCCGAAACGACTCAAGAACGCGTCGGATAAGAACGCATCGGATGTGCTTGGAGACCCTGGCCGGGACGATGAAAAAGACGGCACGCTGACCGCATCCAAAGCAAACGCGCGTCATTGGTCTCCGGCCACGGAAGAGCAGTCCGACGCGTCGGTGCGGCTCGGCAGCTCACACGCCGAAGCTCGACATCGGTCGCAGAGGGGACCACCGCGGCAGGCCGATGCCGGCGCGCCAGGCATGAGCGATCTCGTCGCGGCGCGCGAACCAGACACCCGACCGCGAGGTGGCATGTTCGAGAAACTTCTCGAGGCCGCCGATGCGCGCCGGACGGCCGATGATGCGCAGGTGCAACCCGACGGAGAGCATGCGCGGGACCGTCGCCCCCTCCTCGTAGAGGCGATCGAACGCGTCGATGCAATAGCGTGCGAAGTCGTCGGCGAACACAAAGCCGCCGCCGTTGTAGAAGCGCATGTCATTGGTGTCGAAGGCATAGGGCAGCACCACGTGCGGGCGCCCGGCGACCGTCTGGATGTAGGGGAGATCGTCGTCGTAGGCGTTGGAATCGTACAGGAACCCGCCGTGCTCGACGAGCAGCCGGCGCGTATTGGCAGACGTCGCGGAGCGCGTATGCCAACCGACAGGCGGCGCGCCGGCCGTGTCCGTGATCGCAGCAACGGCCTTGGCGATCACCCGTCGCTCCTCGGCCTCCTCCATGTGGACCTGGCGCTCCCAGCGCCAGCCGTGCGAGGAGATCTCGTGCCCGTCGGCCACCGCCTCTTTTGCCAGCCACGGCGAGAGCAGCAGCGCACGGCCGCACGCATTGAGCGTCGCCTTGGCTCCGTAGCGCTTGAGTGCTGCCCGGATGCGCGGCCAGCCGGCCCGGGTGCCGTAGGCGAAGTGGCTCTCCATGCACAGGTCCGGCGCGCCTTCGACCTTCTCGACGGCCTCGTAGACGTGCTCGTTCAACTCGTCGCCGTGGCCGAGCGAGAGCTCCGCGCCCTCCTCGACGTTGACGACCAGCGACACGGCAAGACGCGCGCCGCCCGGCCAGCGCACCTGGGGTGGGTTCGCGCCATAGCCGCGGTAATCTCGCCCGGGCCGGCTGTCGCCTTCGGTCATCGAATGCCTCAGAAATCCGCGAGTCGCTTCAGCCCGACCAGCCGGTCCCCTATCACGAGTGCGATCACCGCGAGCAGGATGAGGCCGGCGGAAATCGCCGCAATGGTCGGATTGGGGCTCTCCTCCACATACTGCAGCATCTGGATCGGCAGTGTCTTGGTCCAGGCGTCGGTAAAGAAGATGGAGATCGGGTAGTTGTCCATCGAAGCGAGCAGGGCGAACATTCCCGACGTCAGGAACGCGGGAGCGAGCGCCGGAACCATCACCTTTCTGAGCGCCTGCGGGTAGGAGCAGCCGAGCGTCCGCGCCGCGTCGACCAGCGAGAAGTCGAACAGCGAGAGCGCACCAAGCACGGTCCTGACCACGTAGGGCATGGCAATCACCACGTGGGCGATGAGCAGGCTCGCCCAGGCATCGCGCAGCCCCATCTCGCGGAACGCCTGCAGCATGGCGATCCCGACCACGAGGCCGGGCAGCATCAGCGGCGAAACCAGGAACGTGGCGATGGCCTCGCGGCCCGGGAATCGTCCACGCACCAGCGCGATGGCGCACATGGCGCCGAGCACGAGCGCGATCAGCGTCGAGAGTACCGCGATCTGGAGCGACGTCACGACCGAAGGCAACAGTCCGGTGGTGCGCGGCAGCCGCTCATACCAGCGCGTCGACCACTCCGGTGGCGGCAAGGTGAAGACCGACGAGGAGCCGAATGACACCGCGACCGTCACGACGAGCGGTGTCATCAGGAATATCACCGCTGCGGCCGCGACGGCCCAGGCGCTCCAGGTGGTGATGCGCTCGATCCCGGTCATGCGCTCCTCCCGACGCGCCGTGCGATCCAGGCCGCCGCCACCACGACGGAGACGGCCAGCACCAGGAGCACGGTCGCGGTCGTCGAGCCGAGCTGCTCGTTGCGCATCATCAGGAACGAGCGGCCGATGAGCGTCGCCAGAGTCTGGAAGCGGTCGCCGATCAGCAGGCTCGGGATGACGAACATCGACACCGACAGCGAGAACACGAACGCGATGCCCGTCACCACGCCCGGCAGCGTCAGCGGCAGCGTAATGCGCCGGAAGCGATAGAGCGGACCGGCCCCGAGCGTGGCGCCCACATCATTCAGCCGGGAGTCGAGCAGCTTCACGACCGAGTAGATCGGCAGGATCATGAAGGGTAGGAACACGTTCGCAGCGCCGAGCACGAGGCCGGACTCGGTAAACAGCAACCGCAGCGGCTCGCTGGTGAGGCCGAGCTGCATCAGTCCGGAGGCAAGGATACCGTCCCGTCGCAACACGATCTGCCAGGCGAAGGCCTTGACAACGACGCCGACCGAGAGCGGCAGGATAATCGCCGCGAGCAGCACGATCTGTGCCCAGCCGCGGGCCCACGCCAGCACGAATGCGGTGGGATAGCCGATCACGAGACAGATGAGCGTGACGAGGCCCGCGATCTTCAGCGTGTTGGCAATCACGCGCCAGTTGAATGGATCGGAGAAGAAGTCGGCGAGCGGCCCGAGCGTGAAGCCCTTGGGCCCGATGATGCTGCGGGCCAGCAGCCAGACCAGCGGGAGCGCATAGATGATCGCCAGGTAGGCGACAGCCGGCACGGCCAGCAGCGCCACGCGGTCGAACGGTTCGCGCCGGCCGACGCTCGATGACGTCATGCCGGTGTCTCGTCCGGGAAGGCGAGCGCGTCGGCATCGGAAAATGCGACCCTGACTTGTTCGCGCTGCTTCAAGCCCGTTCGCGCAAGCTCAGCGACTAGCGACACGAGCTCCCCATGCTTGACGGCGAGCTCAATGCCGCCAGGCACACGTTGATCACCGAACGAATGCTCGGCCCCCGTTATGTCGAGCAACCCCCCATTCTGTCGCTGGTCCTTACGCGATCGAATTGCGGCTCCGCGCCGGCGCCGCGGCTCTCCCATCGTGCCGCCTCAGAGCGCCATCTCACGGTCCCAGCGCTTGACCCAGTCGTTGCGGTTCTCGGCCACGTAGCCCCAGTCGAGGCCGTGCAGGGTCACGTCGGTGGGCATGCCGGCGGGCGCTTTGACGGCCGTGTTCGTCGGCAGCGAGAATGTCGGACCGGAGATCTGGGCTTGGATCTCTTCGCCAAGCATCTCGTTGACGTAGGCATGCGCCAGTTCAGGCGCTGGCGCGCCCCTCACGATGCAGATGCCCGAGGGGCTCGCGAAGATGCCCTCCTTGGGCGCAGCGAGCTCGATCCCCGCGCCCTCGGACTTCCTCTGCAGGGCGAACGAGGAGAGCGCGTTGACGATCACCCAGGCCTCGCCCTGCTCCAGGAGATTGAACGCTTGCGGCATCTGCGTGTAGACCGTGAGCAGGTTGGGCTTGAGCTTGGCGAGGTGCTTGAATCCGGGGTCGGGGTCCTTGAGCGCTTCAGCCATCGGCTTGCCGGTGGCGAGATGCGACGCGATGAAAAGGTTGGCAAGCCCTTCGGTGTTCTGCAGCGAGGGCAGAATCACGCGGCCCTTGAACTTGGCATCCCAAACCTCCGCCCAGGAGGCGACGCCGTTCGGCAGCGCGTCCGATTGTAGGCGATGCCCTGCCACGGCGTGAGATAGTTGGCCCACATGCCGTCCATGTGCACGGCCCCCGGACGGACCTTGTTGAGGTTCGGCATCTTGTCGGGGGTGAGCCTCTCGAGAAGGCTTTCCTTGACGGCGAGGATCATCACCGGGTCGTCCATCTGGACGACGGAGAGGTATTGCTTGTCCTTGTTCTTCTGCATCTTCTCGAGGTTCACGAGGCTGCGCGTGCCCTCGTAGACGATCCTGCAGTGGTACTTCTTCTCGAAGAACGGCTGGACAATCCTCTCGACCCAGGGCTTGTGGCTCGCTGCGCCCCCGACCACGATCTCCCTGGCCTGCGCCCTGACGATCGAGGGCGCGGCGATGATGGCCAGTGCGCTGCCACCGATGGTCTGGGCCGCCGCGCGTCGTGTGATCTTGCGATGGATTGACATGCCGATGATGCTCCCCTTGTCTATGGCCAGCCCGTCGTCCGCGGCCCGACAGTAGATCAACCCGAAAACCAACAAAATCCTTATCTTCGGGCAGTTGCGCGCAATTCAGGCAACGCCATGCGTGTTCCGGCCAAGCAGCGAAGGTGGTCGTCCATGCGCATCCTCCTGCTCAACCCCAACACGACGGAGGCGATGACGTGCCGAATGGCCGACGTCGCCCAATCGGTCGCGTCGGCGGAGACGGAGCTCGTTGCACTGACGGCCGCGCGCGGCGTTCCCTATATCGCGACGCGCGCGGAGGCCCAGATCGGCGGCGCGATCGCGCTCGAGATGCTCGCCGAGCATCACCGGTCAGCCGATGCGGCCATCATCGCGGCGTTCGGCGACCCGGGCCTTCTTGGAGCACGCGAACTGTTCGATATCCCCGTCGTCGGCATGGCGGAGGCAGCGATGCTGACCGCCTGTACGCTGGGCCGCCGGTTCGCCATTGTCACCTTCGCGCGGGCACTCGGCCCCTGGTACGAGGATTGCGTCGACATGCATGGTCTTACCGGACGCTTTGCCGGGGTGCGCACGATCGACGGCACGGTCGTTTCGGTTGCCGACGTGCAGGAGCAGAAGGAGGCTCGCCTGGTCGATCTGGCCAGCCAGACGGCCGCCGAGACAAACGCCGACGTGATCATCCTCGGCGGCGCTCCGCTCGCCGGCCTCGCCGCCAAAGTGCGCGAGCGCATACCGGTTCCTCTCGTCGATCCGATCCAGGCTGCGGTCAAGATGGCCGAGGCGCTGGTGGCGATGCGGCCGCGCAAGGCCACCGCAGGCACGTTCCGCCGGCCAGATGCGAAGGCGGCGACGGGACTTCATCCCGCGCTCGCGGCGCGCATCTCCCACAGCGAACGCGAGTGATCAGGCCCGCTGTCGCAGCGCCCGCTCGAGCCAGCGCACGGCCGCGGGGATCGGCTCGACGATCGGGATTCGGAAGCGCGGCGCGAGGGCATGCGCGGCAACCGCGAGCGGTCCGCCGCCGATCACCACCGCATCGACCCGCCGGTCGGCGATGGCCTCCTCGATGGCCGCGCCAAGGGCGGCCTCCAGGCGCGGCGCATCGGCTGTCAGGGCAGCCGGCTCACCCTTGGTCAGGACGACGCCGGCGTAGCTCGCGCCGAAACCGAGACGGGCGGCCTTCGCATCGATCGAGGAAACGAGTTCTGGCGTCGTCGTCACGACGGCGAACCGACGCCTGCCGCGCCCAGCCTCCAGAATACCTGCCTCTCCGATCCCGGTAACCGGAACGGCGAGTGCGGAGCGCAGCTCCTCGAGTCCCGGATCGCCGAAGCCGGCGACGATCACGCCCGCGCAACGCCCGGTTAGAGCCGGCACCAAGCTTGCGACGGCCCGGCTTGCAGCCTCCAGCTCGTTCTCATTGGTGATCAGGTCGGAGCCGAACGGGGCCGTGACACCTTTGATTTCGAACCCGCCGGCAGCATGGTCACGCGCGATCTCAAGCATCCGCTGAGTCGTCGCCACGCTGGTATTGGGATTGATCAGCGCGATATGCGGCATGAAGGAAACCCGATTGCCATCGGTGCGCGCGATGCTGGGATGGCCACAGCGGCGGAAAGGCGCTTCTGCGTGACTACTGACCGATAGCGGCCGCCGGCCGGGACCTCGGACATATCCGGAACGTCAGACCTCAATAGCGACACTGATTCACGTCGCGTGTCGAAGATAGATGATGATCGACAGCTGCGGCATCTGAGCTTTGAACAGTTTCTCGGGGCCGTGCTGGGCGGCCGCGTCGAAGAACCGGAACGCAGATGACGTCGGTGATTTTTGGAAATCGGCGAGCGATTTCACTTTGGTCCCCAAGGCACCGCTCTCATCTGGTCCGCTCGGCACGGGTGCCGACCTAACCCATGCGATCCACAACGGGCCGCATCGCTATGCCGAGAGCCTGGCGATGTGAGTGACGTCGCCGACGAGATCGCCAGGGAACAGGGCGGCTTCTACGATACTCTTGTCGCGGTCGCGAAGGGTCCAGATGGTCGGCACGCCGTGCCCCGGCGCCGTGGCCTGGTGCGCATTGCGACCGACGCGTGGCGCCCTAGAACGCCGGCTCCCCACGATTCGAACGGCAAATTCGAGTGCGCTGTGCTCATAAGCGCAAAGGGCGTGCCGGGGTGCGCCTGGGAAGCGCTGATGTCGACCCCGCCGTCGCCCGCATACGGCTTCGGCACCATCGTGGATCCCGCCACTGCCGTAAAAAGAACCGCTGCCGCGACGATCGAGCCAAGGACAAAATTGCGACTTGCCCAACACCTCATCTCTTCCGCGTCCTGGTACCTGCGAAGCTCACGTTGGCTGATCATGGCGTTCCCCTCACTGAAAGAAATGAAGCTGAGGGCAACAATAGCGGCGCCCTATTGATCTGCATGTGAACCAGTTCACAGGTGGCTTGAGAATCTGCGCCTGCGCAGAGCCCGAGGAACCGAGCTTGCCCGCAGGATTCCGTAAGTTCCGTTGAGGCTTTGCAGCACGAGTCGCGCGCGACGTTCATTCAAAATAATAGTATTTACAAATGGTTAGCTCCATGACCTATTTCCTGCCCCTCGCAAGTCGACCGTAGGGCGACATTCTAGGGTGTCGAGGCCGGCGGGTCGGCACACGAGCCATGGCAACCGCGATCGGGGTGGCGGCCGTTACGGATCAAGCGAAGCGATTCGGACCGGGAGGTGGGGTGGTCTCGACAGTGCCGCCCAGAAACTTCGCCCTCATGGGTGGAACGTCAATGGCAAGTCCGGCCGTCACGGCGCCGTTGCTCAACTGGCTGGCCAGTCCGCTATCTTGAACATGCCGCGCCCCGACGCGCGTTCGGCCGCGATGGCACAGTTTGCGGTGCAGGCGCCGCGCACGCGTGCAAAGCCATCTTGGGCAGCGAGGGTACCCAACTTCATTTCTGCGATCGGCCAGCGGGCGCGCCGTGTCAACCGGCCTCGCGCGGCTCCCGGCGAGCCGTTTCGCGCAATCGCTGCCGCGTAGGAGTGAGCCCGGTGCGCTTCTTGTAGGCGTTCGTGAAACTGCTCACTTCGCGATAGCCCAGCAGCCAGGCGATTTGCGAAATCGTCAAGCCGGCGTCTTGCAGGTATCGATCGGCCAGATCCGCCCGTAGATCGGACAGGATGTCGGCAAACGTCAGTTGCTCGACGGCAAGGCGACGCGCCAACGTGCGATAGCTCATGCCGATGGCGGCAGCCACCTGGCGTGCAGTGGGAGTTCCGTGCGGGAGCAGCGGCACGATGGCGTTCTCGACGCGCGAGCGCAAGGCGCTTCTGACCTTTGGCCGGGCGGCCAGGGCTTCCTCGCAATAGCGCGTCAGCAGCTCATTGAGATAGAGGTCTGCATTTGGCAACGCTTGGTGCTCGACGCCGTGAGGAAGGGCGAGCTCGTCTACGCCGGCATCGAATTGAATTGCCGCGCCGACGAATTTTTCCATTTCCGACACGTCGTCTGAGCGTGAATGGGCCAGGCGAACAACGGACGGCGAGAGCGTATCTTGCCCGGTCAGGCGGCGGCAGATGCGAACGAGCGTGATGACGAAAAATTCAATCTGCTGGCGGTCCGAGTGTCTTGAAACGCCAAAGTGCGTCAGGCGCACCTTCAACTCGCGCCCCGGCACGCAGCTCAGCAGGAGACCCTCGTTGACCACCTTTCCGTAACGCTCTGCTCGCTTGAGCGCATCGGCGAGGGTTGCGGATGACGCCATCACGAAATAGACGAGGCCGATCTGCCGCAGTTCAAACTCGCGGGCAAGATGAAACCCGAGAAGTGGGTCTTCGAGGGCTTCCGCTGCTGTTTCGAGGAACTTGATCTGGCCGGCGACGGACAGCCAGGCATCGGGGTCGTCGACTTCCGAAGCGGACAGCCCCGCTCGCCGCAACACGGGCGTAGCATTCACGGCGCGCTCGCGCAGGCGCGCCAAGGCCAAGCGCGTAATGCCGCCTGAAGCCCTCGGGACATCCGAAAATCGTGCAGTGGCCGACATGATGCGCAGGTTACGTCCGCAAGGTTGTGCGAGCAACCGACGGGGATTACTGAAATCGCTGCGGTCATTCGCGCTTCTGTCCAGAACTTGAGACTCGTTTCAGCGGGTTGAGGCCGCTGTCGACAATGCGTTGTTGGCACGTGCCAAAGATTTGTTGGCCCGCGCCATTTAGTCAAACGGACGATTGTGCCTCAGGATTCTCGTTCCCATCTGGCACGGCATGACGAAGGACGACTATCGCGCTGTTCTCCAAGCGCTTGGCTTGAGCCAAATCGCCGCCGCCAAGGTGCTCGGCATCGCCGATCGCACCTCGCGGGCCTACGCGCTGGGAGAACGGCCGGTGCCCGAACCCGTGGCGCTGGCGCTGCGGCTCCTCATGGAAAAGCAGCGCAGGAAACGGCGCGTCCGCGAAAGGCAGCAGAAGCAATGGCGTGTGATTGTTTCCGCTGCCATTCCTCCTCATCCCATTCGCTGCTCTCTCGTTGCTGTTCCTGATCCTGTTCGCGGAGATCAAGAAACACGAAAAGCGAGAGAGGACTGAGCTTTGGAAATCGATGTTCATCCTGGCGCTGCTCGGGACCGTAGTCGGGGCTGTGACTGCATTGCTGTTGAGCCGGCCCAATGAGAGCAAAATGGAATTAAAGGTGACGCGCGATGTTGGCTCATGATCGGTGGCGCAATCAAATTCCGGATCACCTTGCCAAGGTGCGCCGGATCTCATGTCCGCATGCACTTCCGCGACGTCAGTCAGCGAAGATCAAATCGTTGTCGGCCAACCCTTTCGCGACATGCTTGCCCCAATCGCACTGCCCCTGTCGCTGACCTTCGAGGCTTTTAAGGATGCTGCGCAAGTTGCTCATGACGGTCGCTGCCATGGACGCCGTTCTGACGGCGACCGCCACCGCTGCGGCCACAGCGTGTGCGTCACGCCTTCGCCGCTGGCGGGGGCAGCATTCTGCCGCGCAATATGCGGCCCGAAAACACCCCGTCCATCGCGCAACGACCGATCCAAGCGAAATGGGCGCACTAATGGTGCAGCTGGCACGCGAAGCTGGTGGTGAAGGGAAAGATCTATTTCAGCGCCGTTTCCAGCAACTGGTTGCAGGCGGATGGTCGTTTAGGGCCGCAATAGTCGTTACGTCTGTCGAAACCACGATCAATTCGGCCGCATCTAAGCGGCACTTTTGCTGACACGCCGGCACTCTCCTCCTTCATTGTCCGCATCCAATGATCTGGTCGCATGTACCATTCCGCCGGACCCGCGCCCGCGCGGTGCGGCCCCGGATAAGTCCCGCCTGAGGAGCTACGCCTTGTCGGGGGCACGACCTCCGACCAGCGATGCCCATTTGAGCAGCAGCGCAATTCCGAGACCGAATGCGCCGTGGTGGATCAGCTGGACGATCATCCGGCTGGCGTTCCATCCGGCCGCCATCGGCTGCCCCCGTAGCGGGAACACCACGAACCACAGCACCAAGGTCGGCAGGATCGCGCCGAACAGGAACGCCGCCAGATAGTAGGCCGGCCCCTTCGGAAACCGCTGCTCGAGCGCGCCATAGACGAGCCCCCAGACGCCGCCCCAGAACGCCCACGACCAGATTTGCGGGATACCCATCGGCTTGGTCGGGGCGTAGCCGAACGGCGGGCCCGCATACCCCAATGCGTTCATGATCGCGATCGCGCCGTGCTGGAAAATGATCACCGAGACCGCTCCCGCAACGAACAGAACGATCGGCGAGTAGCGGAACAGCCCGCCGCCAGAGCGCATGTCGATATTCATAGATGTCATGGTGCCCCCCTTCGACCCGATGATCGCTGCGAATTGCCACCGGTCTCGGGCGATCATACTACCGCAGTCCCCGACGGCTTCATAGGATGGGCTGCGGATAGGAGAAGCCAAATGAGCAGCGGTGCGGATGAGCCGTTTCTGATCGCGGGCGGCGGCATCGGCGGGCTTGCCGCCGCCCACGCGCTGGCGCGCAAGGGCTTCCCGGTGCACGTGCTCGAGCAGGCCGGCGAGTTTCGCGAGATCGGCGCCGGCATCCAGCTCGGGCCCAACGTCTTTCGCGCGTTCGCCCGGCTCGGGCTCAAGGACGCCATCCTGAAAGATGCCTGGCGTCCGGGTGCGCAGGAAATGCGCTGCGCGCTGTCGGGCAAGTGCATCACGCACATTCCGCTCGGCGAAGACTTCTTCGCGCGCTTCCACGAGCCGTACGCGGTCACGCATCGCCATGATTTCCACGCGGTGCTGCTCGACGCATGCCGCGCGAGCAACCTCATCCACCTCGACACCTTGCGGCGCGTCGTCGATTGCGTCGAAGACGGCGAGGAGATCGAGGCGGAGGTCGAAAACGTCGACACCGGCCAGCGGACGCGCATCGCCGGCCGCGCCTTGATCGGTTGCGACGGGGTGTGGTCGCGCATTCGCGAGAAGATCGTCGGCGACGGCAAGCCGCGTGTTTCCGGGCACATCGCCTATCGCGCAGTGCTCAAGCGCGCCGACGTGCCCGACGACCTGTGGCGGCCCGACGTGGTGCTGTGGGCGGGCCCGCGCACGCACTTCGTGCACTACCCGCTGCGGCGCGGCGAGCTCTACAACCTGGTCGCCGTGTTCCACTCCGATCGCTACGAGGAAGGCTGGAACGCGACCGCCGACGCCAGCCTGCTGTGGGCGCATTTCAATGGGCAGCGGCCGGAGGTGCTGCGCCTGCTCGAGCGCATCGAAACCTGGCGCATGTGGGTGCTGTGCGACCGCGAACCGGTGAAGAACTGGTCGTCCAGCCGCGTCACGCTGCTCGGCGATGCCGCCCACCCGATGCTGCAGTACCTGGCGCAGGGGGCCAACATGGCGATGGAAGACGCGGTGCGGCTCGCCGAGGAGGTCGCGGCGCAGCCGCACGACCTGCCGGCGGCGTTCGAGAGCCTACCAGGAGGCCCGCTACCTGCGCACCGGACGGTTGCAGATCATGTCGCGGATCTACGGCGAGTTCTATCATGCCCGCGGCGTCACCGCGGAGCTGCGCGACCAGATGCTCGCCGCCCGCACGCCGCAGGATGCCTACGACGGCGTCGAGTGGCTGTACGGCAGAGAGTAGCCTGCGACGCCGAACACCATACCGTCATCCTGAACGCGCGAGGCCGCGGAACGCAGCCGAGCCGCGAAGAATGCTGCCCGGCCCTGCCATCCTTCGAGGCTCGCCCGGATTTTCGTCGGGCGAGCACTTCAGGATGACGAGTCAGTAACCTACATACCCGCGATCTTGCGCGCCTCGCCGGTCAGTTCGAGGATGTGCATGCCGGTGTTGGCACGATCGACGATGTAGATGTAGCCGCGATCGTCGGTCTCCAGGTTGTTGGTCTGGATCGCGGTCTTGCAGCGGTCCTGATTGTCGACCTTGACGCAACGCTTGTCGGTCGCCTCGGTGATCGCCGGAATGAAGTAGCCGACCTCCTTCGGCTGGAACGGATCGCGCACGTCGAGCGCGCGGACCCCGGCGTTGAAGAACGCGATGAACACCAGCTTCTTGTAGAACACCGGCGCCATGCTCTCGTTCGAGGAGTGCGCGCCGAAGCGGCCGCCGCGCTCACAGAACTTTCCGCTCGCTTCCGGCACCGTCCAGTTCGAGATCACCATCGGCCGGCTCTCGACCGTCACGTCGAGGAACCACACCAGCTGGCGCGGCTCGTTGCATTCATTGGTCAGCAACTCGTTCACGATCATGACGATGTCGCGCTCCTGCGCGACCTTGTCGTTGGCAAACTCGGCAATGCGCATCTTCCCGAGCGGGAATACGGTATGCGCGCCCGTGGTCGGCGACATGTCGAGCTGCCCGATCACCGGGTAGCGGAGATTGTCCGGCGTCGGCTCCTTGAGGCCGGTGAGCAGCCGCTCGCGGTCGACGATCTGCAGGATGCCGCCTTTGTTGGTGCCATAGCCGAAATAGATGCGGTTGGCTTGCGGCCCGGTGGAGATCGGCCCATGCAGGTCGGTCGGGATCGGCCCGAACGAGTTGGGCTGCTGACCGGGGAGGCCGAAGTCGCGGATCTTCACCGGCTTGGCGGGATCGCTGAGGTCGTAGACCTCGGTCATGCGACGGGGCCGCCATCCGGCTTGGCCGGACACAAGGTACGCGATGCCGGTATCGCATTCCCACCAGTTCTTGTGGGTGTCCTTGCCGCTCGGGATGCGCGTGACCAAAACCGGGTTGGCCGGATCGGCGACGTTCCAGATCTCGTGCGCGGCGCCGCCGAAGGTGCGCAGCATGTAGACGGCGTTGCGATCGCCCTTCGGCAGCGACGCGCCGTCGCAGACGCGCACCATCTGCGCGCCTCCGCCCTCATACTTTCCTTCCTGCCCGGGAAGATGCTTGAGGTATTTCGGACTGGCAGGATCGGTCACGTCGACGATCGAGGTGCCGTTGAACTCCGCCTGCCCGGTCGCCGGGTTGACCGGTTTCGGCACGGCGTCGGTGCCGCCGTGGTGGCCGATGTAGGCGATGTAGCGGCTGCCTTGCCGATGGATGGTCGGCTGGTAGGCGCTGCGCGCCTGCAAGTCGTTGTAGCCGATGAGGCGCATGTCCATGGCCTCGGGCGGCGCGCCGACCTTTTGGGTCTGGGCCTCTGCCGACGCCGGCCAAAAGGCAAGCAGCAGGATCGCCGCGGCCTCGATAGCGCGGCACGTTGGTCGAATGCGCGACTGTCGGCTCTTCATCGCATCCTCCTCACAGATGATCATTCTTGGGTCCTGGTCGGCGGGCGTTCCGGCGCCGCCCGGTCATTGCGAAGGGAGCCGAGCGGCGAAGCGATCCACATGCCGCGCGCGGGCTGCTGCCGCGCGCGATGGCCATTGTGCTCCCGCCTGCGGGTGGCGTGAAGAGGCGGCCGGAGCCGCGTGCTAGCGCCCCGGGATGTCGCCGGCGGCCCATTGTTCCTGGGCCGCTGCAAGAAACTCCGCGAACCGCCGCTCGGCAACGGCCCCGCGAATGCCGGCCATCAACTGCTGGTAATAGGCAAGGTTGATCGTCGTCAGCAAAATCGCGCCCAACATCTCGCCCGCCTTGACCAGATGGTGCAGGTAGGCACGGCTGTAGTCGCGGGCGGCCGCGCAATCGCTCGCTTCATCGATCGGACGCGGGTCGTCGGCGTGGCGAGCGTTCTTGAGGTTGATCGGGCCGAAGCGCGTGAACGCCACACCATGGCGGCCGTTGCGCGTCGGCAGCACGCAGTCGAACATGTCGATGCCGCGCGCGACCGCCTCCACGATACCGTCCGGGGTGCCGACGCCCATCAGGTAGCGCGGCCGGTTGGCCGGCAGCACCGGCGCAACCGTCTCGACGATGCGCAGCATCACCTCCTGCGGCTCGCCGACCGCGAGGCCGCCGATCGCGTAGCCG
Organism: uncultured Alphaproteobacteria bacterium; assembly: GCA_963788095.1. GTDB lineage: Bacteria > Pseudomonadota > Alphaproteobacteria > Rhizobiales > Xanthobacteraceae > CAVTXS01. Next base: position 26,240 of record CAWBFP010000051.1, read on the forward strand.
GGAAAGCCGATGTCGATCAGTCTGCGCGCGCTCTCCGTCCGCAGCCGGGGATCGTCCCCGCCCTGCACGATCCCGAACAGCGCGCGGCCGGATGCGTCGGCAGCGAAAGCGCGTTTGCAGCGCTCCGCCCAGGCAAGCGACAGCCGCATCGCCCGCTCGACGTCCGCCGGTGCGGCCGGAAGCCGGAGGCATTCATCGAGCTGCATGGCGATGTCGGCGCCGAGCAGGTCTTGGATCTCGACGGCGCGTTCGGGCGTCAAGACGTGGGTGCTGCCGTCGAGATGCGAACGGAACGTCACCCCAGTGTCGTCGATCGTGCGCAGCGGCGCGAGCGACATGACCTGGAATCCGCCGGAGTCGGTGAGGATCGGGTGCGGCCAGCGCATGAAGGCATGCAGACCGCCGAGCCGCGCGATCCGCTCCGCGCCCGGGCGCAACATCAGATGGTAAGTGTTGCCGAGCAGGATGTCGGCCCCGGTCGCACGCACCCCCTCCGGCAGCATGCCCTTGACGGTCGCCTGGGTGCCGAGCGGCATGAACGCGGGTGTGCGCACCAGCCCATGCGGCGTCACGACCTCGCCGGTGCGAGCGGCGCCGTCAGTGGCCATGAGACGGAAGGAGAAGGGTTTGGTCATTCTGCAAGGATCTGGCGTGTCCCGCACGGGACGCAGCCCGAAGTGGCGCCCATCGCATTTCGCGCGATGGGGCCCCGGGTATCAGTCTTCCGCCCTCTCCAGCAAGCAGGCATCGCCGTACGAGTAGAACCGGTAGCCGGCCGCGACCGCGTGCGCGTAGGCGCGCCGCATCAACTCAAGTCCCGAAAAGGCTGATACCAGCATGAACAAGGTCGAGCGCGGCAGATGGAAATTGGTCAGCAGCGCATCGACGGCACGGAAGCGGTAGCCGGGCGTGATGAACAGGTCGGTCTTACCCGTGAATGGCTGCAGGCGGCCGTCATCCGAGGCGGCGCTCTCGATCAGCCGCAACGCTGTGCTGCCGACGGCGACGATGCGGCCGGCGCCGGCGCGCACATCGTTCAAGGCTTGCGCGGTCGCGGCGCCGACCGTGCCCCATTCCGGGTGCATGCGATGATCGGCGGTGTCGGCGACCTTGACCGGCAGAAAAGTCCCGGCGCCGACATGCAGCGTGACGAAATGCAAGCCGACGCCACGCGCCTTGATGCGATCGAGCAGCGCGTCGGTGAAGTGCAGTCCGGCCGTCGGGGCCGCGACCGAGCCGTCCTGACGCGCAAAAACGGTCTGATAGTCGCCGCGGTCGCGCTCGTCGGGCGGCCGGCGGGAGGCGATGTAGGGCGGCAGCGGCATGTCGCCGCGCTCGGCGATGGCCTGGTCGAGCACCGGCCCGTGAAACGCGAAGGCAAGCGTCACCTCGCCGCCTTCGCCCTTGTGCTCCACGGTCGCGTCGAGCTGACCCAGGAAGCAGACCTTGCCCTCCTCGCCGAAGCGCACGACGTCGCCGGCCTTGAGCTTCTTGGCCGGGCGGACGAACGCGCGCCAGCGCGAGCCGTCGAGCCGCCGGGCGAGGGTCGCCTCGATGCGCGGCCCCTCCCCGCCTGGACCAAGACGACGGCCATTCAGCCGCGCCGGAATAACCCGCGTCTCGTTGACGACCAGCGCGTCGCCGGGACGCAGCCGGTCAGGCAGATCGCGGATGCGGGCGTCTTCGAGCTCCGGCTTGCCGCCGGGATGCACCACCAGCAGCCGCGCCGCATCGCGGGGGCTTGCGGGGCGCAGCGCGATGCGATCGGGCGGCAGCTCGAAATCGAACAGATCGGAACGCATGAGGACAGTAATCAGTAATCAGTAGTCAGTAGTCGAATTACTGATTACTGACTACTGATTACTGACTACTGATCGGCCATTCGCGCCGACACGATGCGATCCGGGTCGCGCACCGGCTCGCCGCGCTTGATCTTGTCGACATTCTCCATGCCTTCGGTCACCTTGCCCCAGACCGTGTATTGCCGATCGAGAAACCGCGCGTCGTCGAAACAGATGAAGAACTGACTGTTGGCACTGTCGGGATTTTGCGCCCGCGCCATCGAGCACACGCCGCGGATATGCGGCTCGGCATTGAACTCGGCCTTCAGGTTCGGATACTTCGAGCCGCCGGTCCCGGTCCCGTGCGGGCATCCGGTCTGCGCCATGAAGCCGTCGATCACGCGGTGGAACGCGACACCGTCGTAGAAGCCCTCGCCCACCAGCTTCTTGATATGAGCGACATGATTGGGCGCGAGGTCGGGCCGCATGTCGATGACCACCGGGCCCTTCGTCGTCTCGATCAGCAGGCGGTTCTCAAGATCCTCGGCCATGTTCAGCCTCCAGTACGGCGGAAAGCCCTGTTGTCGATGTAACGAATGGCGATCGGCCGGCCGGCGATGGCGCCGCCGAGCCCGCGCGTGAGCGGCAGCGGCGCGCAGCGCGCCAGGCTGTCGACCACCGCTCGCCGGTAAAGCTCGCGTTGCTCGTCGGAGGCGTCGCGGGTCGAGTAGGTGAACCGCGGCGAACCGATGATGTTCCCGAACCGGTCGAAGCTCAGGCGCACGGAGATCTCCATCCCGGCCCGGGCGTGATCAAGCGCCGGCGGCGTCCAGCATGCGCGCAGCGCACCGAACAGGTCGCGCAGGGTATTGAGCTCGTCCCCGTCGTTGAGCGGTCGGGTCTCGTCGCCCGCCCGGCTATTGACGGTCAGCCGCAGATCCTGGGCGGGCGGATAGACGACCTCCGGGACGCACGGAACCGGGCCGAACACGCTGCAGAAGGACGGAGTGCAGGGCCGATCATCGAAGACGCTGCAAAAAGTCTGGGCGGCCGCCGGCGACAATACGGTCGGCAGGACAGCGGCCGCAAGCAGAACCATAATAGCGCCGCGCATGAAGACTTTGGGCCGAGCCCATTGCACCTGATCCCAGCTGGACCGAAGCCGGTGCGCCGACGCCCTCTCCGCCGCAATCAGCAACGCGCCCATCCAGCCTGAGTCCAAAATCGATCACCTGGCGTCGGTCGCGACCTGCACACGGGTCATCTTGTCGGGGTTCTGCACCGGCTCGCCCTTCTTGAGCTTGTCGACGACGTCCATCCCGGAGACGACCTCCCCGACCACCGTGTACTTGTTGTCGAGGAAGTTGGCATCCGCATACACGATGAAGAACTGGCTGTTGGCCAAATCGTTGCTGTCACCCCTGCGCGCCATGCCGACGATGCCGCGCTTGAACGACACTTTGGAAAATTCCGCCGGCAGATTGGGATATTTCGAGCCGCCGGTGCCGTTGCCGTTCTGGCCGTCGCCGGTCTGCGCCATGAAGCCGGCGATCACGCGGTGGAACGGGACGTTGTCGTAGAACTTCTCGCGCGCGAGCATCTTGAGGCGCTCGGCATGCTTCGGCGCGATGTCGTTGCGCAGCTTGATCACGATCCGCCCCTGCGTCGTGTCGATCAGCAGCGTGTTCTGCGGATCGGTCGGCTGGGCGAGCGCGGGCGCGGCGCACACGAGCGCCGCAGCGACGACAAGAGCACGGAACATGGGGTTCTCCTTAAGAATCAGGCGCCGGATTTTCCGGCGAAGCGGGCGCGAAGCCGCTGCGCCACCGTAGGCGGCACGAAAGCCGATATGTCGCCGCCCATGGCGGCGATCTGGCGAACCAATGTGGCGGTGATCGGGCGGACGGCGGGCGAGGCCGGCAGGAACACCGTCTGCACCTGTGGCGCCATGGTCCCGTTCATGCCCGCCATCTGCATCTCGTAGTCGAAGTCGGTGCCGCTGCGCAGGCCACGCACCAGGACGTTCGCGCCCTCGCGTCTGGCGGCCTCGACCACCAGGTCGTCGAACAGGATGCAGGCAAGCTCGCAGCCGGCTTCGCGCGCGACCGGTGCGCAGCACTCGACGAGCATCTCACGGCGGTCCTCGGCGGAGAACAAGGGCGTCTTACCGGGGTGCACCCCGATCGCCAGCACCAGGCGGTCGACCAGCCGCGCGGCTTGACGCACGACGTCGAGATGGCCGTTGGTGACGGGGTCGAACGACCCGGCATAGAAGGCGGTGCGCGACATGCCCGGGGTCTAGCCTGCGTCCGCCCGGTCTGCAAGCCACCGCGGCAATGCCTCTTGAGGCCAAGCCCGCTTTCCCATAAATATGCTTTTATGGGAAAACCGCCCACAATGGAGCCGTCACGATGAAGACCACCGTCGAGGTGCCGGACGAGCTCTACCGGCGCGCCAAGGCGGAAGCCGGCTTGAGCGGCCGCAAGCTCAAGGATCTGGTCGAGGAGGGGTTGCGCCGCGTGCTCGACGCCTCCGCCGGCACGAGACCCAAACCGACCCTCGCCGCTCTCATGAAGGGGGCCCGCGGGGTGGTCGATTCCGGGGTGCCGGATCTCGGCTCAAACCCCAGGCACCTCAAGGGCTTCGGCCGCGATGCCGGCCGCAATCGCTGACACCGGGCCGCTGGTCGCTTTCCTCGACCGGGCGGAACGGCATCATCGCTGGGCCGCCGATCGGGTCGCCGGACTGGAGGCGCCATTGCTGATATGCGAGCCGGTGCTGGCAGAGGCGATGTACCTGCTGGCGCGCCGGTCGAAGGCGCAGGATGCGCTGTTCGGTCTCATCGAGAATGGCGCGCTCAGGATCGCGTTCCGCATCGACGAGCACGTTTCGGCATTGCGCCGACTGCAGCGGAAATATCGCGACACCCCGATGTCCCTCGCCGACTGCTGCGTCGTACGCATGGCCGAATTGAACGACCGGCACGCCGTGTTCACGCTCGATTCGGATTTCTCGATCTACCGCAAGCATGGCCGGACCCCGATAGCGCTGATTCATCCCGCAACGGCATAGCCACATGCCGTGGCGCACACTTGAAGAACATTGCTATCGTGGCGGGGTATGAATCGATGTTGGTCTCCGGCAGCGTGAAGAGGAGCAGCGGATGCACGGCACACGTCCAGGCGTAACCTGTCGGGCGGCATTGCCACCATGGCTCGCGGCTTGCCTTTTGGCGACGGCGCTGAACCCATTTTCCATCGCGGGCGCCAAAGCACAGACCCCGCCGTCGCCGGCCGAATTGCGCATCTACGCCGGCCTGCACGCCGCGGCCGCCAAAGGGGATGCCGCCGAGATCGAGCGCCTGGCGGCGGCCGGCGAGAAGCTCGACGTGCAGGACGCCAACAGCCGGACCCCGTTGCACGTCGCGGCGTTCTTCGGCCATCAGGAGGCGGCGCGCACGCTGCTTAAGCGCGGCGCCAACGCCAATGCGCTCGACGGGCAGAAGTACGACATCGTGACCATCCTGGCCGTGCGCAACGACGTGCCGATGCTGAAGATTGCGCTCGCGGGCGGCGCCAGCGCGCGCAACATCACCAGCCCATACGATGGTACGGCCTTGATCGCCGCAGCCCACCTCGGCCACGCCGAGATCGTGCGCACCCTGATCGCCGCCAACGCGCCGCTCGACCATGTCAACAATCTCGGCTGGACCGCACTGATGGAATCGATCGTGCTCGGCGACGGCGGCCGCAACCACACCGAGACGCTGGAGGCGCTGGTCAAGGCCGGCGCCAACGTCAACATTCCCGACCGGCAAGGGGTAACGCCGCTCGGCCATGCGCGCCAGCGCGGCTACGCCGCCATGGTGCGGGTCCTGGAGGCGGCCGGCGCGCGGTGAGGTTCCTGATCTCGAGTTCGCTGCCGTCATGCGCTAACGAAGCCGCCCCTACCTCTCCCGCTTGCGGGGAGAGGTTTGCTACCGCCGGCTGGCGGCCAGCAGCACAGCCGCGCCGCCGAGCAGGATCGCGCCGGACGCCTTGTCGGCGATGCGTTGTGCCCGGCCAGTCACGGCCGCACGGGCGCGCGCCGCAAAAATCGCGTAGAGGCAGTCGCCGATCGCGGCGATGGCACAAAAGGTCAGCGCCAGCAGCCACAGCACGCCGCCACTGTGCAGCGGATCGGTGAGGAACTGCGGCAGGAACGCCGCCTGAAAGATCAGCGTCTTGGGATTAGCGAAGGCGACCGCGAATCCGCGTCCGAAGGCGCGCTCGCTGCGAAGCGCCGGCAGGTCGTCGCCGGCGGGAGGCTGCTTGGACAACAGCTGCTGCAGTCCCAACAGCGCGAGGTAGGCGGCGCCGGCATAGCGGATCAGGTCGAAGTGGCGCGAGTAAAACTCGACCACCCAGGCAAGCCCAAAGGCGATTGCCGAGAGCTGCAGCAAGGCGCCGACGTTGACGCCGGCGGCGGTCATGAGGCCTGAGCGCGCACCGTGCCGCAGGCTGGTGCCGACGATCAATGCGACGTTCGGACCCGGCGTCGCCACCAGCAGCGCCGAGGCGACCACGAAGATCAGGTAGAGCTCCAGACTCATGCGATCCTTCCAGGCTCGGACTAGGCGACGGACGCGCGCCGTTCAAGTGCGGCCTTCACCAGCGCAGCATTCGACGGTGCGACCCGGCCATCCGGCAATTCCCTGCCGTCTTCGAACCCAATACGGGTCGAATAGCCGCGCGCGAAGGCAAGGTCCAACAGCGGCCACACCGTGGCGTCGAGACCGTGCAGCAGGATCGGCTTGCCCGGCGCGCGGACGAGCACCGCCTCCAGCGCGCGCAGCTCCGCGAGCGCCTCGGCCTCGCCTTGGTGATTGATCTCGAGCAGGTAGCGCAGCGCCGACCGAGCGAGGTCGAGCGCCAGGCACCGTTCGGCGTCGGCCGCCGTCCACAGCCCGGCCTCCACCCCGATGCCGCGCGCGTGCAGCGCCGCGATCACCGCCGCGCAGTCGCCCTCCACGAGGTTGACCGAGGCGTAGTCCGGCAGCGCCGACCAGGCCGCGATGTGCCGCCGACGGCGGGCGTCATCGCGCTCGATCCACTCACCGGTGCTGATGCCGATCAGGGTGCCCGGACAGGCCCGGCGCAGCGCCGTCACGGTACGGTCGACGGCGTCGGGGTGCAGCGTCTCGCGGCCGCTCACATCGCGGACGTGCACGTGGAGCTCGGCAGCCCCGGCCTCAACGGTCGCGACCGCGTCGGCGACGATGGCCTCGAGCGTCGCCGGCACGGCCGGATGGAAGGCGCGATCGCGCCCGCCGTTGAGGCAGGCCTGCACGATCACGCCGTCACTCCTCGCCGTCCGGCATTCCGTTGCCGGTGCCCGGCTCGCCTTCCTCGCTGATGCGCTCGACCGAGACCACGTGCTCGCCTTCGGCGGTGTCGAGCACGATCACGCCCTGGCTGGCACGCCCGACGATGCGGATATCATGCACGCCGCAGCGCAACGACTGTCCGCCATCGGTGATCAGCATGATCTGGTCGCTCTCCTCGACCGGGAACGAGGCCACGAGCTTGCCGTTGCGCTCGTTCACAGCCATGGCGGTGATGCCTTTGCCGCCGCGCCCGGCGGTGCGGTACTCGTAGGACGACGAACGCTTGCCGTAGCCGTTCTCCGACACGGTGAGCACGAACTGCTCGGCCGCCGACAGTTCGACGTAGCGCCGTTCGCCGAGCTCGATCGCGCCGGCCGCTTCCTCGGCCTCCGGAACGGCCTCCTCGACCGCGTCGCCATTCCCGCCGCGACGCACCGCGTTGGCACGCCTGAGGTAAGCGGCACGTTCCTCGGTACTTGCGTCGACGTGATGCAGAATGGACATCGAGATGACGCGGTCGCCGTTCTCGAGCGCGATGCCGCGCACGCCCATCGAGGTGCGGCCCTGGAACACCCGCACGTCGGCGACCGGGAAGCGGATGCACTGGCCGGCGGCGCTGGTCAGGAGCACGTCGTCCTTCTCGGTGCAGATCTGCACGTCGACGATGCCTTCGCCCTCGTCGAGCTTCATCGCCAGCATGCCGGAGCGGCGCACGTCGACGAAATCGGAGAGCTTGTTGCGCCGCACCGTGCCGCGCGTGCTGGCGAACATCACGTCGAGATCGGCCCAGGACGCCTCGTCCTCCGGCAACGGCATGATGGTGGTGATGCGCTCGCCCTGCTCCAGCGGCAGGATGTTGATCAGCGCCTTGCCGCGCGCCTGCGGCGCCGCCAGCGGCAGGCGCCAGACCTTCTCCTTGTAGACCTGTCCGTGCGAGGAGAAGAACAGCACCGGCGTGTGCGTGTTGGCGACGAACAGCCGGGTGACGAAATCCTGGTCGCGGGTCTGCATGGCGGCCCGGCCCTTGCCGCCGCGCCGCTGCGCCCGATAGGTCGAAAGCGGCACGCGCTTGACGTAGCCGAGATGCGACACGGTCACGACCATGTCCTCGCGCTGAATCAGATCCTCGTCCTCGACCTCGCCTTCCTGCTCGATGATCTGGGTGCGCCGGGGGGTCGCGAACTCCTTCTTCACCGCCAAGAGCTCGTCCTTGGCGATCTGCAGGATGCGCACGCGCGAGCGCAAGATATCGAGGTAGTCGGTGATTTCCTCGGCGAGCTTGTCGAGCTCGGCGGCGATCTCGTCGCGGCCGAGCGCGGTCAGCCGCTGCAGGCGCAGATCGAGGATCGCCTTCGCCTGCTCGGCGGACAGCCGGTAGGTGGCGGTTTCGGTCAGCCTGTGGCGGGGGTCGTCGATCAGGGCCACCAGGTCGGCGACCGCGGTTGCCGGCCAGTCCCGCGTCATCAGCGCTTCGCGTGCCACGTTGGGGTCGGGCGCGCCGCGGATCATGCGGATCACCTCGTCGATATTGGCGACCGCAATAGCCAGGCCGACCAAGGTATGGGCGCGCTCGCGCGACTTGCGCAACAGATACTTGGTCCGCCGCGAGATCACCTCCTCGCGCGACACCACGAACGCGCGCAAGAGGTCCTTGAGGGTCATCACCAGCGGCCGGCCGCTGTCGAGCGCCACCATGTTGGCGCCGAACGTCATTTGCAGGGCGGTGAACCGGTAGAGCTGGTTGAGCACGACGTCGGGCACCGCATCGCGCTTGAGCTCGATTACCACGCGGTAGCCCTCGCGGCTCGAACTCGTCGCGCAGCTCGGCGATGCCTTCGATCTTCTTCTCGCGCACCAGCTCGCCGATGCGCTCGACCATGTTGGCCTTGTTCACCTGGTAGGGAATCTCGGTGATGATGATCGCCTCGCGCTCCTTGCGCAGGGTCTCGTACTCGACCTTGCCGCGCATCACGATCGAGCCGCGGCCCAGGTGATAGGCGGCGCGCGTGCCGGCGCGGCCGAGGATGACGCCGCCGGTCGGAAAATCCGGTCCCGGTATGACGGCGCTGAGTTCGTCGATGGTCAGTTCGGGATCGTCGATCAGCGCCACGCAGGCGTCGATCACCTCGCCGAGATTGTGCGGCGGGATGTTGGTCGCCATGCCGACCGCGATGCCGCCGGCGCCGTTGACCAGGAGGTTCGGAAACCGCGCCGGCAGCACCACCGGCTCGCGCTCGTTGCCGTCGTAGTTCGGCTGGAAGTCAACGGTGTCCTTGTCGATATCATCGATCAGCGCGACCGCCGCATGGGTGAGCCGCGACTCGGTGTAACGCATCGCCGCCGGCGGATCGTTGTCGACCGAGCCGAAATTGCCCTGGCCGTCGATCAGCGGCAAGCGCATGGAGAAATCCTGCGCCATGCGCACCAGCGCGTCGTAGATCGCGGTATCGCCGTGCGGGTGGTATTTGCCCATCACGTCGCCGATCACGCGCGCCGACTTCACGTATTTCTTGTCGGGCGTATACCCGTTCTCGTGCATCGAGTAGAGGATGCGCCGATGCACCGGCTTCAGGCCGTCGCGCGCGTCCGGCAGCGCACGCGCCACGATCACGCTCATGGCGTAGTCGAGGTACGAGCGCTTCAGCTCGTCGGTGATCGAAACGGGCTTGGTGTCCGTGGGATTGGGGTCCCCCGGACGGGTGCTGTCGGTGTCGGACAAGTGGCAATTCTCGAACGGCTGGAATGGTGCTTTTGTATACGCCTTCCGGGCCGCGAAAGCCACCGCAAAGCGCATCCGGTAGATAGTATTTCAGCGATATTTATCAATGGCTTGAGGGCACGTTTGGCGGCCGCGGCCTAGCCCCGGGTAAGGGTCGCAAGTCGCGCCTTCGCAAGCCCCGTCCGGGCGCCGGCAACTTGACCCGCGCGGCCGCCCCCGCGACGCTTCGCCGATGCCGGTCGATACGCTGGTTTCGGCGTTGGTGACGCTGGTGGTGGCGATCCGATCGGCCTCGCGCCGATTTTCCTCGCCTTGACCGAGGGCATGACGAATGCGGCGCGCCGGCGCGTCGCCGCGCGCGCCAGCCTGATCGCGCTGTGCGTGCTCGCCGGATTTGCGCTCGCCGGCCGCTGGCTGCTCGCGCAGCTCGGTATCACGCTGCCGGCGTTCCGCATCGCCGGCGGGCTGCTGCTGTCCGCGATCGCGTTCGAGATGGCCTATGGCCGGCGCAGCGACCGGCAGAGCCGCACGGCCGAGCAGGCGGCGCACGAGGACCACGCCAAGCATATCGCGGCGTTCCCGCTCGCCATCCCGCTGCTCGCCGGCCCTGGCGCGATCACCGCCACGCTGCTGCTCGCCGGCCAGACCGGCGGCAACCCTGCCCTGCTGGCGGCACTGCTGGTCGTGATCGGCATCGCGCTGATCGTGTTCTGCCTCGTCGTGCCGATCGCCCGCGTGATCGGCACCACCGGCAATCTGGTGCTGTCGCGCTGCTGGGGATCATCCTGGCGGCGTTGGCCGTCCAATTCGTGATCGATGGCTTGCGGGCGGCGCTTGCCGGCTGAGGCTCACCCGCCGAACGCCACCTGGTACATGATCCGCCCCGGCATGAAGGTGAACAAGCCGGCGATCACCAGCGCGCCCAGGAAGATCGAGATCATGCCCTTGCGGTGGGCGACGACGCGATGACGCCGGGCCGCGAGGACGGCAAGGGGAAGCATCACCAGGGTGAGGATCGACAGCAGATGGATGGCGCTGAAGGGACCGAACATCCGGATGTCGTGGATCCAGAAGGAACTGACCGCGACGGTGAGCATCAGAACCACCCAGATCCAGCCGAGCGTCCGGTGCGGGATCGTGCCCTTCGGCGCCGCCAGCTGCACCGCGCCGAGCGCGAACGCGCCCATGGCGGCGAAAGCGTGGACCTGGATCACCGGGCTGGCGTTGAGCAGCGGCGCGAGCGACATGGTCATTCTCCCATTCTCACAGTGCTACGCCCACAAGGGCGCTCGGCTCAATCGGGCGGCACGTCGCCGTTTGGGCCCAGCCGGGCCAAGCGATGACATCGCGATCGAGCGACTTGGCCAAAGTGGTCGTCAGGTCGCTGGGAACGGTCAGCTGCACCGCGGCAAGCGCGAATGCCCCAACGGCGAAGGGATAGACCGGCGTTAGCGACCTGGCATTGAGCAGCGGCGCGAGCGACATGGTCATGCTCCGGGCTTTCCTACGTTAATGTAAATGTATATAACATTAACATAGGCCGCGTCAACAGGGGCCGTTCACGGCTGCGTGACGCTTGCCGGCCGCGCGCGGCGCCAGTCGCCGGGGACTGGTGCGTGATGCCTCGGAAGACGCCGGCTCGGCGTGCCGCCCGGCCGGTCATACTCCGATCTGTTTCGCCTCGCCGTCGCCAGTGACGCAGCATGTGCAGGAGGGGGCGCTGCGTGGGCTCGCGGTCACAAGCAAGGCACGCTGGCAGTCGTTGCCGGACCTGCCCACCACCGCGGAAGCCCTGCCCGGACATCGCCGGCAACAATCAGCAGCCGAAAGCGATCATCTCCCAGCTCCATCGTGAGATCGTCAAGATCGTGGTCCTCCTGGAGGTGAAGGAACGTTTGCTCATTTCTGGGCTTCGATCCGATCGGCAGTACCCCGGAGGAATTCGCCACGCGAGCCCGAGTGGAATTCGAAGAATGAGCAGACGTGACCCGGGCTTCCAATATCGAAGTGCGCTGACGATCGGGCGGCACCCGGAGCGCTGGCGCGGAATTGAAAATAGCACCCGGGGTTCGATGCGGGATTGATTTTGGCGCACAGCGTGGAAGAGTAAACGCTGCATACGCGCCGCCGAAAGACGGAGGGAAACAATGACGTTGGGCGTGCAGACGACATCCACTCGGGCGATTGCCGAGACCCTCGACGTGATCCCAACCGGTGCGGCCCTCGGCGCGGAGATCCGCGGCGTCGACTTGCGCGACCTCGACGACGCGGCGTTCGCGCGTGTCATCCAGGCTTGGCACGAAAATTCGGTGGTGCTCTTCCGCAATCAAACGCTCAATGACGAGGACCTGATCGCGTTCAGCCGCCGCCTCGGCGATCTCGACTGGGCGCCCATTCAGGAAACCGGCCGCCGGTTCGTCGAGGGATTGCCGGAAATCTACATCGTCTCGAACGTGAAGGTGAACGGCGAACCGATCGGCAGCCTGGGCGACGGCGAAGCGGCGTGGCACACCGACATGTCGTATCTCGAGATCCCGCCCAAAGCGAGCCTGCTCTACTCCCTGGAAGTGCCCCCGATCGGCGGCAATACGTCATTTTGCAGCATGTACGCCATCCATGCGGCGCTGCCCGCGCGGCTGAAGGACCGTATCGCCGGGCTGAAAATCAAGCACGACGGCACCTACAACAGCGGCGGGTATGTGCGCCAGGGCGTGACCCCGACCGACGACCCGCGCACCTCGCCCGGCGCCGTTCATCCGCTAGTATGCACACATCCCGACACCGGTCGGCGCATGCTCTATCTCGGCCGCCGCCGCAACGCCTATCTGATCGGGCTTGAGCTGGCGGACTCGGAGGCCTTGCTCGACGAATTGTGGGCCTTCGTCAAGCAACCGGAGTTCGCCTGGGAGCATGTCTGGCGCGTCGGTGATCTGGTCTGGTGGGACAACCGCTGCACGATGCATCGTCGTGATGCATTCGACCCGAAAGCTCGGCGGATCATGCACCGCACCCAGGTCAAGGGGGACGGGCCGCCGGTCTGAACAGACGACAGCTCCGCAACGCGGATACGCCGGGCCTCATAGTTGCGGACCGCTCAGGAGGCGTCGGCACGGCGCGCTGCCCGATCATTGAGGAGCCCGACCCGTGATCACCGTCCATCATCTCGAGAACTCCCGCTCGCAGCGCGTGCTGTGGCTGCTCGAGGAGCTCGCCCTTCCCTACGAGATCGTGCACTACGCGCGCGACCCGAAAACGATGCTGGCGCCGGCAGAGCTCCGCCGCGTGCACCCGCTCGGCAAGGCGCCGGTGATCTCCGACGGCGACAACACCCTCGCCGAGTCAGGCGCGATCATCGAATACCTGGTCGAGGCCTACGGACAGGGCCGGCTGATCCCGGCCGCCGGAACCCCCGAGCGGCAGCGCTACACGATGTGGATGCACTACGCGGAAGGCTCCGCCATGCCGCCGCTGGTAATGAAGCTGGTGTTCTCGCGGCTGCCCGGGCGGACGCCGGCGATCCTGCGCCCGCTGATGCGTCAGGTGATGGCGGGGGCGCAGCGCGGCTACGTCGACCCCCAGCTCAAGGCGCATGCCGACTATTGGGAGACGGAGCTTTCGCGGCACCAATGGTTTGCGGGCGACGAGTTCACCGCCGCCGACATCCAGATGAGCTTCCCGCTCGAGGCCGCCGCAGCGCGCGGGCGCGGCACCGCGGGGCGACCGAAGGTGCAGGCGTTCCTCGACCGCATCCACGCGCGCCCGGCCTACCGCCGCGCGCTCGAGCGCGGCGGCCCCTACGCACTGATGCGGTGAGTGCGGGGTCCGGTTGGCGAGTACCGTCGCAATCTGATCGTCGATCGCGTGCAGACCGGGAATGATACCAGCGGCAATCATGATGAGCCTATCCGATCGTCATGGCCGGGTTCGTCCTCGACAAGGGCGGGCATGACGAGTCGGCACTTGACGCCGCTGGTATGACGAGAATGGGCGCCTACGTGTGAATTCGGCTTGCCCCTTCTTCTTTGTCTCTTGCTTCATAATACTCGGCCGAAAATTTGATCGACCATCGCTCAAAGAACCTGCTTGCTTTCTCACTAAATCTTTGTGCGTCATGTTCATTCGCACCGCCATAGTGCACCGCGTAGCTTTTGAAGACCGAGCCGACGAGCGGTATCCGGGACAAGCCTTCGACTGTGCGGGTGGCTGCCGCGCGCGATGCGTTACGAATTGACGGCGCAGAAGCGTTGAGTCCTGCAATCACGGCATTGGACACGGGCCCGAAGCCGACCGAAAGGGCTCGTTTCACGATGTCGGTGGCTTCGACGGCCGCAGCGTCAATCTGCCAGTAGCGATATCTCGCTTTCTGCACCAGACGGGTTTGTGCCAAGTATCGAAAAAATCGCAGGGTCGCTTGCACCAACGGATGCTCGCGCGCGCGCGGCCAGGCGGCTGGATAGACGGGCAAAACCAAGAGCTTGCTCTTTGCTATGATGGTCGCCACCGGATGCAGGAGTTGCATCCAGGCGGGCAACGAGGTCGCCTTCGCGATGAGGATGGCGTGCATGCCGGTGGCCGCGGCAAAGGAGATGGGAAGCCAGAGCACCGCGCCTGCGAGTACCAACAATGCCCGACCCGGCGTGAGCGTCCGGCATTTTCGAAAGACCCACGCCATTCCGCGTTCGAACGCGTGGTGCACAAACTCTTCGAAAGCCCGGTAGCTGATCTTTTGTCTCAGCCAGGCCCAATTTCGGGTGACGAAATTGCGCCACTCCGCGTACGTCTGGCCGGAAACCGGCAAGCAACCGGCGATCCCTATCAGAAGCGCGCTCGCACCGTCGCCGATGATGCGTACGGTGAACAAAGGAAACCTTGCCAATTGCAGCAAGATGGGAAAGGCGTAATCCAGGATCCGGATCAGAATTGACAGCGTCGCCCTAAACAGACGCCTTGCGGCCAGAGCAATCAGGACCAGTGGAAGGATGATGACGTCTTCTGCGCCGACGCTACCCAGGCCTAGCGCCATCGCAGGAGGGTGGCTGCCATGCTGGTCGGTCAATTTCGTTCCACGGAGCTGCGCGGGTTGTGGTGGGCCGCCCGGATTATATTGCGGCTAAGACAATAGAGAGCAAGAACTCATGCGGCTCGACGGCATCTGCTTGCTGATGCTGTTCTGTTGGTACACTTAGTAGCGGACCAATCCGAGCCTTCGGTTAGAGGCGCATCGGCCTATTTTTGATCGCAGTAGTTAAAGTGATCTACTATAGATCTGGCGCCCCCATCCGCTTCAAGGTTAACCCTTGGGGTCCCGCCCGGGCTGCTGATCGCCCGAATCTGGTCTTGTGGTTGTAGCGGTTCTGGCGATAATGGACCCAGTTAACTCGAGGGGGGCAAGTCATGGCGGACAGAAAGCTGACGTTCTTAGGCGTGCACGGCTTGGGGGACCATCGTGCATCTGATTGGGAGGTGAAGTGGCCGCAGGCGATCCGCGAGGCCTTTCCGCAAATGGAAGGTCTCGAACTCGAATTCCGATTCGTCGCCTACGACGACATCTTCGCGAAAACGAATATCTCTCTGGCCGAAAGTGTCAGTGCGTTGTGGAAGCTCACAAAGAGCGGGATATCGTCCATCGGACGCCGCCAGCGCGGTGTGGTCTCCGACATCTCGGATCGCATCAAGTGGACGGCAGGATATGTGGTAGCGTGGGTCGAGGACGAGAGTTTCCAGCGCAGGAGCCGCAAACGCGTGCTCGATGCGGTTCGCGAGCATCGGCCCGACGTTATTCTTGCTCACAGCCTCGGTTCCTTGGTCACTTACAACGCCTTCTCGCATTCGGACGCCAAGAAGCAGGAGGTCAGTCAGCTTCTGACGAAAGCCAAGTACGTTACGCTTGGCTCTCAAATCGGCAATCCCTTCGTGATCGGCAATCTCACGAATGGGCGCGTCCAGCCGTTGGATGTCAGCTTCTGGTATCACCTCTTTAATGAGCACGATGACGTGTTCACCGCGCCGATCCGGCTCTTGGACGCAGCGAATTTCAAGCAGACTGAAACTCCCTTTGACGACGAGGGCATTGCTGATCACGCGGCCGAAAGCTATTTCCGTCACCGCTCGACAATAGAGAATGTCTGGCGCCAGATCGGTGCCGGCGCGCTCGGCGCCCGAATTGCCGCTACTGCGCCCACCCTGAAAGCGCGCACGTTTGTCAAGAAGGGGCGCAAAACTCAAAGGGCGTTGCTGATCGGCATCAATAACTATCCGAACGCCGCCGATAAGCTCGAAGGCTGCATCAACGATGTCTTCACGATGAGCGCCCTCTTGCAGGACTGCGGCGTGCCGCCGGAATCGATCCGCACTTGCCTAGACGAACGGGCAACCGCGGAGGGCATTTTGAGCCGCCTGAAGTGGCTGCTCGATGACCCCAAACCCGATGACGAGCTGGTGCTCTATTACAGCGGGCACGGCGCAAGAGTTCCGGAGTATGGTAACGACTACGAGCCCGATCATCACGTCGAAACTCTAGTTCCGTGGGACTTCGACTGGTCCCGGGAGAAATCCATTTCGGACGATCAGATCTTTTCTCTCTACAGTCAACTTCCCTACGACTGCCGGCTGGTAATGATTTTCGACTGTTGCCATTCTGGCGGCATCCATCGCGATGGCGGTCCCAGGCCCCGGGGAATTAGCCCACCTGATGACATCCGGCATCGCGAGCTGAAATGGGACACAAAGACGAAGATGTGGGTTAGCCGGGATTTCACGCAAATCAACGAGCGGTTCACGCCCAGGAAGCGCTTGGCCGCGGAGTACTTTGGGCGGCAGGGCAGCAGCAAGCGTCTCGGCCGCGCGGCCATGCTCAGGCGCATGTCATCCGGACAATACGCCCGGCTTAAGCGCCAAAATAAGGAGTTGGCGCGCGGGCCATATCTCCCGATGATTATTGAAGCGTGTGCGGAAGGTGAACTGTCTTACGAGTACCGCCATGGCGCCACAAGTCACGGCGCGTTCACTTACAGCCTTGATAGCATTTTGCGGCGCCACCAGGGGCGCATCACGTTCGAGAAGCTGGTCGCCAAGACCAGAGATCAACTAGCGGAACTGCAGTACAACCAAGTGCCCCAGATCCTCGGGCCGACCGCTATCCTCAAATACAAAGTACCGTGGGTCGCAGCCCAGCAGGCATGAAGCTTGCCGAGGCGGCCGGCGGACCAAGGCGCGCGGCGAGCGCTCCGCGTAAGCGCCGGGGATCGGATTGACGAGGTTGAAGGCGCCGGCACCATAGGTGACGACCGCAACGCCCAATCCGCAGCGGTAGCGCGCGGCCGCATCGGCTGCGAATCCGACCGCCGGCTCGTGGCTGAGCGTGTAGTGCGGGAGGATGCCGCTCTCGTCGATCACCTTGAAGAACGGCAGCACGAAATCGCCCGGTATGCCGAAGATCTCGCCGGCACCGTGGTCCTTCAGGCCCTGCAGCAGCGTGGTCGCAAGCGTCGGCCGCGCCCTCGCCGATCGGTGCGCTCCGCCTTTGCGCCGCCGCTTCATTGCCCCCGGCTCCGCCGCCTGCCTGCTACCCGTGCGCCAGAAACTCCGCCACGATCGCGATCTGCTCCGGCACGTTCAAGGCCGGCGCGTGCCCGCAGCCCTCGATCGTGACCACGCGACAGCGCGGGTTGCGCCGTTGCATGGCCGCCGCGGTTTCCGGCAGCAGCAGATCGGATTGCGCGCCGCGCAGGCACAGGATCTCGCACTCCAGCGTCTCCCACTGTGGCCACTGGTCGCTGTCGTTCGGATGGCATTCGAACTGCAGCACCATCTTGGGATCGTAATGCGTGGTGATCCCGCCGTCCGGAAGCCGACGGGTCGAGGTTTCGGTCAGCCGCCGCCATTGCGCGTCGCTGAGATATCCGTACGGCTTGTAGACCTGCCGGAAATAGGCCTCGAGCTCGGAGACGCGGTCGAAGCGCGGCGGCTTGCCGGCATAGGAGCGGATGCGCTCGACCGCCGCGGACGCGACCTGCGGGCCGATGTCGTTGAGCACCAGCCGGCGGATGCGACCCTTCAGCGGCCCGGCGCCGGCGCGGATCGCGATCGCGGCCCCCATCGAGGTGCCGAGCCAGTCGACGGTCCCCAAATCGAGCCGATCGATGAGCGCGGTCGCCAGCCGCGCATAGAAATCGTAGCAGTACTCCTGCTCCGGCGCGGGACTCCACTGGCTCAATCCGCGGCCGATCGTATCGGGCACGATGATATGGCGGTCGCCCGCGAGCGCGAGGGCGATGTCGTCGAAGTCGCGACCGGTGCGCGCGAGGCCGTGCCACATCACGAGCGGCGACTTGCCGCGCTCGCCCCACTCTATGTAGTGGAGCTCGCGATCGAGCACGGTCGCATAGCAGGAGCGCGGATCGGTCATCGTTTGCGGCTCCGCAGCTTGCCGACGATTCCCGTCGGGAAGAAATAGACGCTCAGGATGAACAGGAGCCCGAGCCACAGCAGCCACCGGTCGGCATGGAACAGCTGCGGCAGCACCGGCAGTCCCTCGGTCGCCTTGCCGATCAGGCCGAGCAGGTTCTGCAGGTAGCTTTCCGCCAGCAGGAAGATGGTGGCGCCCAGCACCGCGCCGTACAGCGTGCCCATGCCGCCGATCACCACCATCAGCAGAATATCCAGCATGATGTCGAAGGAGAGCGTCGTCGCCGGGCCGGTATAGCGCAGCCAGACCGCACACAGCGCGCCGGCAAGCGTGGCCATGGCGGCCGATACGCAGTTGATGATCGAACGATAGAGCACGGTGCGGTATCCGAGCGCCTCGGCGCGGAAATCGTTCTCGCGGATCGCCTGCAGGACGCGGCCGAACGGCGAGTTCACCACGCGAAGCATGACCAGGAACAGCACCAGCGAGGTGAAGAACAGCAGGTAGTAGGCAATGATCCGGCCGTTGATGGTGACGCCGAACACTGGCTGCTCGAACAACCGGAAGCCCGGCCGCAGCAGCGGCGGGATCTGATAGGTGCGGCCGTCCTCGCCGCCGGTGAGCCAGCCGAGCTGCGAAGCCAGGATCGCGAACACGGTGGCTGCCGCCAGCGTGATCATGGCAAAGAAGATCGCGCGGACGCGCAACGAGAACAGGCCGATGACGAGCGCCAGCGCGATCGACAGCACAAGCGCGATCAGCGTGCCGAGCGTAACCGAAGTCCAGGTCGGGCCCCAGGTGTAGAGCGCAATGCCGGCCCCGTAGCCGCCGATGCCGAAGAACATGGTGTGGGCGAAAGACACGATGCCGGTATAGCCGAGCAGCAGATCGTAGCTCGCCACCAGCACGATGAAGTAGCAGATCTTCGCCGCCGCATTGAGCGACTGCGAGCCGGGAAACAGAAACGGCGCCAGTGCCAGGCCGACGAAGATGGCCAGCAGCGCCGCGGACAGTATCCGGCTCTGCGGATAGTCGTCGGAGAGGATCGCGCGCAGCATCAACGGCCGTTCCGCGAGGATGTTGCGCGTGCTTCGAGACGCGCGCGTAGCGCGCGCTGCTCAGCATGAGGAGGCTGACGGAAGCGGTGCGCTGCGCCCTCATCGTGAGAAGCGGTCCGAAGGACCGCGCCTCGAAGGGTGCACAAGGATACGTGCGGGTGCTCTCGCATCTCAGCGGTTCGCCACCGGATAGAGACCGCGCGCGCGCCACAGCAGGATCAAGACCATCAGCAGGATGTTGGATCCGAGCGCCAGCTTCGGCGCCAGGAAGCCGGTGTAGTTGGCAGTGAGCGCGACCAGCAGCGATCCGATGAAGCAACCGCCGACCGAGCCGAGACCGCCGATGATCACCACGATGAAGATGAGCACCAACAGCTCGAGGCCCATGCCGGGCGTGAGCGCTTCGCGATAGAACGCCCACATCACGCCGCCGAGGCCGGCGAGCGCCGAGCCGGCCACGAACACACCGACGAACAGCCGGTCGATGTGATAGCCGAGCGCCTCGACCATCTCGCGGTTCTCGACCCCGGCTCGGATCAAGAGCCCGATCTTTGTGCGGTTGAGCACCAGCAGCATGCCGGCGAACACGCAGAGGCCGATGACGACCGCGATCAGCCGGTAGCGCTCGACCGCGATGTCGCCGATGACGATGATGCCGCGCAGCGCGGTCGGCAGCGGCAACGTGATCTGGATCGGCCCCCACAGCACGATGATGATCTGTTGCGCCACGATCAGGCCGCCGACGGTGACCAGGATCTGGTGCAGATGGCGGCCGTAGACCGGCTTGATGATCACCCGCTCGAACAAGTATCCGGCAACGCCGGTGATCAGCATCGCCAGGCCGATCATGGCCAACAGCGCGACGAAGTTGAGCGCCAGCGAATCGGCCGCCAGCCAGCCCGACAGCGGCAGCAGCAGCAAGGTGGTGGTGTAGGCGCCGAGCGAGATGAAGGCGCCGTGACCGAAGTTGAGCACGTCCATCAAGCCGAAGACCAAGGTGAGGCCCGATGCCATGATGAAAATCATCATGCCCATGGCGAGGCCGGCGAGCGTCAGTGTCGCCCAGGTCGAGGGCGAGCCGATCAGCGGCAGCGCGATCAGCATGATCAACGGCGCGAGTATCAACGGTTGCCAATCGAGGGCGGGGACGACGACCGTGTCGGTGCTGCGCTCGACCGTGCTCATTGGTGCGAATCCAGGGTGAGCCCGAGCAGCCGCTGCTGCAGGGCGGTGTCGGCCGCGAGCGCAGCCATCGTTCCGGTGTGCACCACCCGGCCGTTGTCCATCACCGCGACCGTGTCGCCGAGCGTGCGCGCGAACATGAAGTTCTGCTCCACCAGCAGGATGGTGGTGTCGGTGCGCTTGAGCTCCTGGAACGCCGCGATCATGGCGACGATGATCGACGGCGCCAGCCCCTTGGTCGGCTCGTCGATCAGGATGAGCTTGCGCGGCTCGATGATCGCGCGCGCGATCGACAGCATCTGCTTCTGGCCGCCAGAGAGCACGCCGGCCGCCGCCGACCAGAACTTCTGCAGGGCCGGGAACAGATCGAATATCCAATGCAGACGCGTCTCATCGATGTCGCCCGCACGCGCGGCCAGGAGCAGGTTCTCGCGCACCGTGAGGTCGGCGAAGATGCCCATGTTCTCCGGAACGTAAGCGATGCCGGCCTGCGCCACGTCGGGTGTCGCCCAGGCGGCGATCTCGTTGCCGTCGAAGCGAACGCTGCCCGCGGAGGCATGCCACAGCCCCATGATGGTGCGCAGCGTCGTGGTCTTGCCGGCGCCGTTGCGGCCGAGCAATGCGGTCAGTCCTCCGCGCGGCACGTGAGGTCGACGCCCTGCAGGATGTGGTAGGGCCCGACATGGGTGTGGACCCCTGCCAAGGCGAGCAGCGGATCAGCCATGCGCGACACCCAGGTAGGCTTCCTGCACGATCGGCGAGGCGATCACCGCGGCGGGCTCGCCGTCGGCCACCAGCGTGCCGTTGTGCAGCACGATGATGCGGTCGGCGAGCGAGCGCACGACGTCCATCTTGTGCTCGACCAGCAGGATGGTGTGCTCGCGCGCCTGCTTGATCTGCCGAATGAGGTCGAGAATGACCGGCACCTCGTCGACGCTCATGCCGGCGGTCGGCTCGTCGAACATGAAGATCCGGGTCGCAGCGCCAGCATGATGGCGACTTCGAGCTTGCGCTGATCGCCGTGCGGGAGCGAGCCGGCGATTGTGCGCGACTGCGCGGTCAGGTTGACCTGACGCAACAGCTCGTCGGTCGCGGCGGTCAAATCGCGGTGACGATTCCACAGGCTCCAGAGGTCGAGGCCGACGCCGGCACGGCTCTGCACCGCGATCCGCACGTTCTCGTGCACGGTCAGGCCGGGAAACAGGTTGGTGAGCTGGAACGCGCGGCCGATGCCGCGGCGCGCGCGCGCCGACGCCGGCAGGCCGGTGATGTCCTCGTTGTCCCACAGCACCTGACCGGCGGTCGCCCTGAGCTGGCCGGACATCAGGTTGAAGTAGGTGGTCTTGCCGGCGCCGTTCGGCCCGACGATCGCGGTCAGCGTCCCGGGCTCGAACGCACAGCTCACCGCATTGACGGCGACATGGCCGCCGAAGCGAATGGTGAGATCGCGCGTTTCCAGAAGCGGCACCTGCCCCCCTGACACTTTCCGTCGTCCCCGCGTAGGCGAGAACCCAGTAACCACTGACGTCGAGAAATTCCTCAGGCCGGGGTTACTGGATCCCCGCTTTCGCGTCGCTTTCGCGGGGATGACGGGCGAGGATCTCCCCAGCAGGACCCGCAACCGCGCTAACGTCTTGTTGCGGATCGGCACCGGCAGTTCGGCGATCGGGATCTCGCGCACCAGATCGAGCAGATCGTTCTCGTCCTTGCCGCCGGTCTTGACCTTGAAGTGATACATCGGCTGCATCGCTTGGTGGTCTTCCTTGCGGAAGACCATCTTGCCCTTGGGGGTATCGAACTCCATGCCCTCCATAGCCGCGATCAGCTTCTCGGTGTCGGTGCCGCCCGCCTTCTTGATCGCCGCGACCACCGCGGCGGCGGCCGACATCCCTCCGGCGGTGAAGAAATCGGGCGGCGCGTTGAAGCGCTTCTGGTGCTCGGCGACCAGCCACTCGTTCATCGGGTTCTTCGGGAAGCCGTAGTAGTAATAGACCGCGCCCTCCATGCCCGGATAGTTCCGGTAGGGCTTCATCGCCGGCAGGATGTTGCCGCCGGGCGCGAGCTCGATCCCGAACCGCTCCGGCTTGAGGTCGGCGATCTTGGTCAGCGGATGCGGGCCGGCCCAGATCATCACGATCACCTTGCGGCCCGGCTTGTCCTTGAGCGCGTCGAACAGGCGCTGCGCCGACGCGGTGAAGTCGGTGGTGGTCTGCGGCGCGTACTCCTCGAACACCACCTTGGCGGAGCTCTTGGTGTCGGCGAGCGCCTGCTTGAGCGCCGCCACGCCGTCGCGGCCGAACGCATAGTCCTGCGCTAGCGTCGCGACCGAGACCTCGCCCTTGCCGAAAGCCACCGCGGCGGCAAGCGCGTCCTGGGTCGAATTGCGCGAGGTGCGGAACACGTAGCGGTTCCACTTGTCGCCGGTGATCGAGTCGGCGACCGCCGGCTCCACGATCAGGATCTTCTTGTTCTCTTCGGCGATCGGCAGCATGGCAAGCGCCGCGCCGGAGGAGGTCGTGCCGATTGCAAGGTCGACCCGATCGTCGGCATAGGCCTGCTCGAGCAGGGATTTGGCCAGATCGGGTTTGCCCTGGTCGTCCTTGGAGAGGACCACGATCTTGCGGCCGTTCACCGTCATCGTGCCGTTGGTAAGGTATTCCAGGCCCAGCATCAGGCCGGCCTCGGTCTGCTTGGCATAGGCTTCGAGCGGGCCCGTGCGTCCCGCCAGCAGCGCGATCTTGATATCCTGCGCGGCGGCCTCGCCGCCCAACAATACGCCGGCACACAGCAGCAGCCGGCCCACCAAAACTCTCATCCGATCCTCCTGAAGGTCATGCGCCTTCGCATAGCCAATGCGCGGCCGTGCTGTCGAGCCCAGATGTGAGGCACTGTCGAGCCCGGGCTGAAACTACGCCGTCATCCTGAAGGTGCGCGAGCGAAGCGAGGGCCTCGAAGGATGCCGCTCAGCCTTGCAGCTGTGCCGTGTTTAGAGGCTCGCCCGACTGCGTTGGGCGAGCACCCCAGATCAGTCCCGGGCAGGATCACGAGTTCAGTGCGGTCCTTCGAGGCTCGTCCGACTTCGTCAGACGAGCAACTCAGGATGACGACTCAGGATCGGCGCTACCGCCTTGAGCGCCGCCAATTCGCCGATCAGAACGGAATCTCGTCGTCCATGTCGGCGCGCTTCCCGACGCCCGCCATTGCCGGGGCCGGCTGGCGCGAGGCGGTCGGCCCTTGCGAGCCGAAATCCCCGCTGCCGCCGTTCTCGAACGCGGCGTCGCCGCCGCCGCCGGCGCGGTCGAGCAGCGCCAGTTCGCCGCGGAAGCCCTGCAGCACCACCTCGGTCGAGTAGCGCTCGACCCCCTGCTGGTCGGTCCACTTGCGCGTCTGCAGCTGGCCCTCGATGTAGACCTTCGAGCCCTTCTTCAAATACTGCTCTGCCACGCGGCAGAGATTCTCGTTGAAGATCACCACGCGGTGCCACTCCGTCTTCTCGCGCCGCTCGCCGGTGGCCTTGTCGCGCCAGCTCTCGCTGGTCGCCATCCTCAGGTTGGCGATTGGCCGCCCGTCCTGGGTTCGCCGGATCTCCGGGTCCGCCCCCAGATTGCCCACCAGAATGACCTTGTTGACACTGCCTGCCATGACACGCTCCCGATCGTCCGCTGCTCAAGCTGCACCCTAGACTCACCGTCTCGGGCGAGGACGGCACGTCGCGCTTTTCCACAGACCTTCTTGACGCGCCATCCCTTGTTCTCTATTTGTTCTTACATTATCGTGGCAGGCGGCGCAAGGCCCGCGGGCTCCTTGGGACAGCGGCATTTTCGGCTGGCGCCGCGCCCGGCCGATTACTAGGTTCGGAGCGCTCTGCAGGATATGCCACCACGACCGCGGGCCGCGTCGCGCGGACCCCAGAACCGGCCGTCTCGCGCGGCGAAGACCGATATGGACGAGCTTTTCGACCAGGCCCGCGCCCGCAGCGCCGACGCCCGCGTGATCGCCATCCGCGGCGCGCGCGAGCACAACCTCAAGAACGTCGACCTCGAGATTCCGCGCGACCGGCTGGTGGTGTTCACGGGCCTGTCGGGATCCGGCAAGTCCTCGCTCGCCTTCGACACCATCTATGCCGAGGGCCAGCGGCGCTACGTAGAATCGCTCTCCGCCTACGCGCGGCAGTTCCTGGAGATGATGCAGAAGCCGGACGTCGACCAGATCGACGGCCTCTCGCCGGCAATCTCGATCGAGCAGAAGACGACCTCGCGCAACCCGCGCTCGACCGTCGGCACCGTCACCGAGATCTACGACTACATGCGCTTGCTGTGGGCGCGCATCGGCGTGCCGTACTCGCCGGCGACCGGGCTGCCGATCGAGAGCCAGACCGTCTCGCAGATGGTCGACCGCATCCTGGCGCTCCCGGAGGGGACCCGGCTCTACCTGCTGGCGCCGGTGGTGCGCGGCCGCAAGGGGGAGTACCGCAAGGAGCTCGCCGAGTTCATGAAGCGCGGCTACCAGCGCGTGAAGATCGACGGCAAGTTCTACGAGATCGCCGACGCGCCCGCGCTCGACAAGAAGTTCAAGCACGACATCGACGTGGTGGTCGACCGCATCGTGGTGCGCGCCGACATCGCGACCCGGCTCGCCGAATTCGCTCGAGCAGTGCCTCAAGCTCGCCGACGGCCTGGCGGTCGCGGAGTTCGCGGACGCGCCTACCTCTCCCCGCCTGCGGGGAGAGGTCGACGCGCGAAGCGCGTCGGGTGAGGGGGCGTCCCCGCGCGACGTGCCTGCGAAAAGAGCCCCTCACCCCACCCCTCTCCCCGTAAGCGGGGAGAGGGAGCCGTCCGAGCAAGCGGGGAGTGCGCGGAAGACCGCCAAGATCCACGATCAGAGCGGCCCCGAGCGCATCATCTTCTCGGAGAAATTCGCCTGCCCGGTATCCGGCTTCACCATTCCGGAGGTCGAGCCGCGGCTGTTCTCGTTCAACAACCCGTTCGGCGCCTGCCCGGCGTGCGGCGGGCTCGGGCGTCGAGCAGAAGATCGACCCCGACCTTGTGATCCCCGACAAGGAGGCGACGCTCAAGCGCGGCGCGATCGCGCCGTGGGCGAAATCATCGTCGCCCTATTACATCCAGACGCTGGAGGCGTTGGCCAAGCACTACCGCTTCGCGCTGACCGCCAGATGGAGGGACCTGCCGAAGCGCGCGCAAGACGCGATCCTCTACGGGTCCGGCGAGGACGCGATCAAGTTCGTCTACGATGATGGCTTGCGCGCCTACGAGACCAGGAAGCCGTTCGAAGGCGTGATCGTCAACCTCGAGCGCCGCTTCCGCGAGACCGAGAGCGAGTGGGCGCGCGAGGAGATCGCGAAATATTTTACCGACATCCCGTGCCACGCCTGCATCGGCTACCGGCTCAAACCCGAGGCGCTGTGCGTGCGCATCGCCGGGCTGCATATCGGCGAAGCGAGCGAGATGTCGGTCAAGCGCGCGGGCGAATGGTTCAGCGAGCTGCCGCAGCATCTGAGCAAGAAGCAGAACGAGATCGCGGTGCGGGTGCTCAAGGAGATCCGCGACCGGCTGAAATTTCTGGTCGACGTCGGGCTCGAGTACCTGACCCTGGGGCGCGCGTCCGGCACGCTCTCCGGCGGCGAGAGCCAGCGCATCCGGCTCGCCTCCCAGATCGGCTCGGGGCTGACCGGCGTGCTCTACGTGCTCGACGAGCCGTCGATCGGGCTGCACCAGCGCGACAATGCGCGGCTGCTCGAGACACTCAAGCGGCTGCGCGACCTCGGCAATACCGTGATCGTGGTCGAGCACGACGAGGACGCGATCCGCGCCGCCGACCACGTGGTCGACATCGGGCCGGCCGCCGGCGTGCACGGCGGCGAGATCGTGGCGCAGGGCACGCCGGCCGACATCATGGCGAGCCCGCGCTCGCTCACCGGCAAGTACCTTGCCGGCGAGCTCGGCATTCCGATCCCCGAGCGGCGCACGATCGACCTGCGCCGCACGCTCAAGCTCGTCGGCGCGCGCGGCCATAACCTCAAGAACGTCACCGCGGAGATCCCGCTCGGCCTGTTCAGCTGCGTCACCGGTGTCTCCGGTGGCGGCAAGTCGACGCTCTTGGTCGACACGCTCTACCGGGCGGTGGCGCGCCGGCTCAACAATGCGAGCGAAGCCCCGGCGCCGCACGACCGCATCGAGGGGCTGGAGCACATCGACAAGATCATCGACATCGACCAGTCGCCGATCGGGCGCACGCCGCGCTCGAACCCGGCGACCTATACGGGCGCGTTCACCCCGATCCGCGAATGGTTCGCGGGGCTGCCCGAAGCCAAGGCGCGCGGCTACGAGCCGGGGCGGTTCTCGTTCAACGTCAAGGGCGGGCGCTGCGAGGCCTGCCAGGGCGACGGCGTCATCAAGATCGAGATGCACTTTCTGCCCGACGTCTACGTCACCTGCGATGTGTGCAAGGGCAAGCGCTACAACCGCGAGACGCTCGAGGTCGAGTTCCGCGGCAAGTCGATCGCCGAGGTGCTCGACATGACGGTCGACGAGGCGGCCGAGTTCTTCCGCGCGGTGCCGCGCGTGCGCAACATTCTGGAGACGCTGCAGCAGGTGGGCCTCGGCTACATCCACGTCGGCCAGCAGGCGACGACGCTGTCGGGCGGCGAGGCGCAGCGCGTCAAGCTCGCCAAGGAGCTGTGCAAGCGCGCCACCGGCCGCACCCTCTACATTTTGGACGAGCCGACCACCGGGCTGCATTTCCACGACGTGGCGAAGCTGCTCGACGTGCTGCACGAGCTGGTCGAGCAGGGCAACACCGTGGTGGTGATCGAGCACAATCTCGAAGTGATCAAGACCGCCGACTGGATCATCGACCTCGGCCCGGAAGGCGGCGACGGCGGCGGCGAGATCGTGGCCGCCGGCCCGCCGGAGGCGATCGCACGCGAGAAGCCGAGCTACACCGGGCAGTTCCTGCAAGCCGGTGCTGGCGCGGCGCGCGAGCGGGCGCGGGCGGGCGACGGAGGCGGCGGAGTAGTTGGCTCTTAAGGGGGCCATCGTCTAGGCGACTAATTAGGATCTTTGCATCCGATAGTGATTGTAGATTTTCCCGTTTGCGACCGCTGCGATAGGGTTTCTTCTGACCCGGGGAAAGAAAACGCCTTTCTCCGTACAAATTGGGGGCTCGGATGGTTGCAAACGCAGTCGTAGATATCTCACACCACAATGGAAGGGTGAATCTCCAGAAAGCGGCCGACTCAGGTCTTATCGGCGTGATTCAGACAAGAGGGCGCTCGGAACGACCGTGGACCCCGTCCTCAAAAACACATGGTTTTGGCTTGCCCAATATGGTCCAACCCCAGTTGTGCCCCCATGTTGGTCGTCGTGGACCTTATGGCAATACACCGATGGGGGTGTAGGTCCGGAGCCTCATAGCGTCCCAGGCATCGGCGACTGCGACCGTGATAAGTTCAACGGAGAGGAAGCGAAGCTGAAAACCTGGTGGGGAAAGTGAACGCGGTCCCGCGCGATTCCCATCGCGCTGGTGCGTAGCTCATCGCTGCAGGTGATCGGGCGGTTTCGAGCGAGCGGTGAATGGCGGGCCGTGGGGTAAGTGCCAAGCCTCCGAAATAGGATCGGTTGAGCTCATTGAGCGCGGCAGCGAGATGGGCAAGCGATGTCCTGGGCAGCCGTTTCGTTGCTATGCTGCTCAGGTTCTCTCATGCAGGCTACGGACCGGCCAGTGCCCAACTTCGCTGTCTTCCTCACCCGTGGCGCGGCCTCGCAGGCCGGCCGCGGCTTGGAGGAGCAGGACGCCTGGCGACCGCATCCCAATTTCATGAACGCGCTCGTCGACGAGGGCTTCGTGCTGCTCGGCGGGCCGTTGGACGAGCCGGATGTGCTTTTGATCGTGCGCGCGAACTCGCCGCAGGAGATCCGGGACCGGCTCGCCGCCGACCCCTGGCACCGGATGAACCTGTTGCGGATCACGCGCATCGCGCCGTGGACCTTGCGGCTTGGCGTGCTGCCGTAGCGTGCCGACCGTCATTGCGAGCCGAAGGCGAGCAATCCAGAACGGCGGTGCCGCAACTGGATTGCTTCGTCGCTGCGCGGTTGCGGTTGGCATGGCGTGCCCCACAGCATGGACATCGTGGCAAGCTCTTGGCGATCGCATCGATCAAGCGTATTCGCATCGTTGCGATTGAGTTTGGGATGTGCCGCTCAGGCCGCAATGGCGGATCCTCTGGGTCTGTAACCGTTGGGTAGAGCAAGTTGCGCGAATCGCGCGGTGGAACGAGGTCCTGAGGGGGGAATCGTCTCCCTTTCGGAGACCAGGAAGCCATAGGCCGCAATGCACAGTGTGGCGTGGTGATGGAAGCCACGCCATCCACGCCCTTCAAAATGCCCGAGCCCGACCTCCTGCTTGAGCTCCTGATAATCGCGCTCGATGCGCCAGCGCAGTTTGGCGCGCTCGACGAGATCGCGGAAGCGGGTCTTTTTTGGCAAGGTGGAGAGCCAGTATTTGGTTGGCTCCTTCTCACCCTCGGGCCACTCGATCAGCAGCCATTCTTTGCTCGACTTCTCGCCATCCCGCGACGCAACGCAAATTCGCAACCGGGCAAAGCGTGACGATAGCCATTCGTTCGTGCCTTCGCGCCACGTGATCGTGCGCCACGCTTTCCTGCTCAGCCCAACGGCAACCTCCTTGACCGAGAGCGCATCTGGTTCGCGGCGGCGGCCCTTGCGCGGTGCGGGGCCAGGCCGCGGGCCTGGTGCCGAGACCAGCGTCGGCGACTGAATGCCGGCCACATAGGCCAATTTAAGCTCGGTGATGCCCGTGCGCAGCTTCGCATCGTGGCCGTAGCGAGTGTCCATAAGCACGGTCCCGCGCGGAAGCCCGGCCTCACACGCCCAGCCGATCTGCTCCAGCGCGATCTCCGGCTTGGTCTTAAAGCTAATCTGCTGCGGTATCTCCGCTTTGCGCCGCCGCTCACCATCCTGCGCCCAGTCCTTCGGCAAATACAGCCGATAGGCCACCGGCAGGCTCGCGTGCCGGTTGACAATAGACAGCGATACCGCCACCTGGCAGTTCGCCTGCTTGCCAAGCTGGCCGCAATATTGACGTGCTACCCCAACTGAATGCCGTCCCTGCTTGGGGAAGCTCGTGTCGTCGATGATCCAGGCCTCGATCGGCGCGGCACGCTCGATCCGAGGCATCACCAGCTCACGAACCTTCGCCAAGACCTTCTCGTCCGACCACGGCCCTTGGCCGACAAAATGCAGCAACGACTGATGCTGTGCCGCCGTCCGCTCAGGCGCCGTGAGCGCCGCCATCGGCTCCACGCTCTTGCGGGCACCCGGCATCACCAAGCCCACGCAATAGTCGCGTAACGGCCCGGCCCGATCCCGGTGCCCGATCACGCTCACAAGACCCTCGATATAACTCGCAAAACGTCGTTCAATATCGGCCGCCCGGTGAACACCCATCCCAACCTCCCCTGCCGCGTGGGAAGCGCCTCCAATAATTGATTCTTCACACCAGCGGGTGCGGCGTTCTGACTCAGTAGGACTAGGAAGAAAGGTCGGCGCTGAAACAGCGCTAAACCTTTCATCATCCAGGTGGATCGGCCGCCAGGCCGGTGTGCAACTCGCAATGACGAGCGCCCTATTCATCCATCATCGTGTCGATGAACGTCTTCGGGTCCTGGCAGAATTCGCGCATCAGCCGGTAGTGGTCAGTGTCGCGCAGCGTCACCGGCTCGAGGCCGTACTTCGTGAGCCGAAGAAGCGTCGCACCCGGATAGGCCATCAGGATCGGTGCGTGCGTGGCCATGATCACCTGGGTGATGCCGGAGCGTGTCATCATCCGCAGCAGTTTGAGGAACTCGATCTGCCGCGTGGGCGAGAGCGCCAATTCCGGCTCGTCGAAGATGAACAGCCCCTGGCGCTGGCAGCGCTCGGCAAAGAAGCGCAAGAAGCCTTCGCCGTGCGAATGCGAGAGGAAGTCGGGCGGCGGGCCGGAGAGCGGCTCCTGCGCGGCCTCGTCGAGATAGCGCGCGACCGAGAAGAAGCTCTCGGCGCGAAAGAACCATCCCGAGCTGATCTTGGGCAGCCAGCTGGCGCGCAGCGCGTCGGCGAGCCGGCCGCCCATCGCCTCGATCGCGCGCGAGTGGTCGACCGGCCGATAGCCCTTGCCTCCGCCCGCCTCGTCGAACCCCGCCAGCGCGGCGATGCCCTCGAGCAGCGTCGATTTGCCGGTGCCGTTCTCGCCCACGATGATGGTGATGGACTCGGGAAAATCGAGCGAGAAGCCGTTGCGCAGGAACGGCAGGCAGAACGGATAGGCCTCCGGGTCGCGCACGCGCGCCGCGTCGATCCAGATGCGCCGCAGATACGGCGCCGGCATCCGAATGGTGCGGAATCGGGGCATGTGTCCATTGTGCGCCAACCGAGGCCCGCTGGCACGCCTCAAGTGTCATTGCGAGAAGCGCGGGGTCCCCATCGCGCTCGCGCGATCGGGTCCCCGTCAACGACGAAGCAATCCAGAGGCGCCGCCGCCGCTCTCGATTTTGCTTTCGCCTTCGGCTCGCAATGACGCTGCCGCTCGTCCGGGCTACGGTGCAGGCTGGGCTTACAGCGCCAAATGCTCGTCGGCGAATTCCTCGCACGAATAGCCAAACTGGCCGAGACTTTCGGCCAGAAAATCGCCCACCAGCGGGTCACCGAGCATGTAGCGCGCTCAATGCCCAGCCGACGGCACCGCCACTCGCCGCCCGTGCGCGGCGCGGCGATAGTCGCGCGGCGCCAGGCCGAAGACGCGGCGGAAGGTCGCGACGAACGTCGAGAGGTCGCCAAAGCCGTGCGCGAACGCGATCGTCGCAATCAACTCGTCGGTGGTCGCCAGCGCAACCGCGGCGCGGCGCAGCCGGGTGCGCACCAGGTACTGGTGCGGAGTGACGCCGGCGACGGCGCGGAACACGCGCAGGAAATGGTACGGGCTCATCTGCACCCTGCCGGCGAGCGACGTCAACGACAGCGGCTCGGTGTAGCGCGCCTCGATCAGATGCAGCGCATCGATGATGCGCTTCTGGTCGCGGCTGCTCGCCGGCTCACCGGCGTGCAGCCCGCCGTTCAGAGTGGAAACAACGTCGCCGGCCAGGCGAAGCGAAAGCTCTTCGAATTGCGCCGCATCCGCGACGGTCGATGCCGCCTCAATGGCGGCCGCGAGCGCGACAACGGCCGGCGTGGGCGGCAGGCGATGGATCGGAAAGGCGAACTTCCTCGCTCCCGAAAGCGCACCCACGACGCCCTCGAAACATTCGACGGTGTAGTTGAACGAGATGCAGCGGTCGCCCAGCGGCCGCTCATAGTGACACTCGAACGCATCGTCGGCGTTGCCGAGCAGCAGTGCGCCGGGCATCAGCGTGACGCGACCGTGCGAAGAACGATAACCGAAGCTGCCTTCCGTCACCGCCGCAATGACGACGCCTTCATGCCGCTCCTCGAAGCGCGACCGTTCCGATGCGGCGCGAAACACCACGTCGCTCACGCACCAGCCCGGCCCGCGCGCCAGCAACGCGCGCGTGGATGTAACGCCTGCGCCGTGGGTCGATGTAACGGTCTCGAGGCGATGATTCATGAGTAGCAATTTTCCCCAAGCCAGCGCCGCCAGCAAGCGCTATCTAGGCGGTGACAGCCAAAAGCCTATCGCGCAACCATGGAGAAGCACCATGCCGGCCACGGCGATGCGAGCCGCCACCCAATCGGATCACGATCTCCTGGAGCAGCTCAATAGGGATTACATCACCTCGGTGCAGAACTCGGACGTGAAGCGCTTCGAGGAAATCCTCGCCGACGATTTTCTCTGCAGCAATCCGGACGGATCGCTGGTCGATCGCGCCGCCTTCCTCAGGCAGACCGCCAAGCCGGTGACGATCTCGAACCTCAAGGCCGAGGACGTCGTGATCCGGATCCTGGACGACGTTGCCATCATCCACGCGCGCACGACCTACACCAAGCCGGACGGCAGCGCCGGCGGCGGGCGCTACACCGACGTGTGGGCGCGGCGCGACGGGCGCTGGCTTGCCGTCTCGGCCCACGTGACACGGCTGTGAGACAAACGTAGCCCGGATAGAGCGAAGTGACATCCGGGGGCTGACGCTTCGCCCGCAACCGCTCCCGGATTGCGCTGCGCTCCATCCGGGCTACGGCTACTCAACCGCGCGGACAGCGGTTTTACTCGATCGAAATGCCGACGGTCTTGACCACCTTGGCCCATTTCTCGGTCTCGTCGGCGACCAGCTTGCCAAAACCCTCCGGCGTCAGCACCAGCGGCGTGCCCCCGAACTCGGCGATGCGGGTCTTCATCTTCGGATCGGCGAGTGCGGTGTTGACCGCCTTGTTCAAGACCGCGACGACGTCCGGCGGCGTGCCCTTCGGGGCCGCGATCCCGTAGTAGAGACTTACGTCGAAGCCGGGGATGGTTTCGCCGATCGTCGGCAGGTCGGGAAAGACGAACGAGCGCTGGGCCGACGTTACCGCCAGCGCGCGCAGCTTGCCCGACTTCACGAACTCGACCGCGCCCGGCAGGTTGTCGAACATCACGTCGACCTTGCCGGTCATCAGGTCGGGATAGGCGGGCCCCGCGCCGCGATAGGGCACGTGCTGCATGTCGATCCCGGCCATCAGCTTGAACAGCTCGCCCGACATGTGCGGCGAGGTGCTGGCGCCCGGCGAGGCCATGTTGAGCTTGCCCGGATTGGCCTTGCCGAAGGCGATGAACTCGGCGACCGTCTTCACCGGCAGCGAGGGCGGCACCACCATGATGTTGACCAGCGTCATGATCCCGGCGACCGGAGTGGTGTCGCGCAGGAAATCGAACGGCAGCTTCTTGAACACCGAGGCGCTGATGGCGTTGTTCGGGCCGACGAACATGACGGTGTAGCCGTCGGGCGGCGAGTTGACCACCGACTGGGCGCCGACGTTGCCGCTGGCGCCGGTGCGGTTCTCGACGATGAACTGCTGGCCGAGATGCTCCGACAGCCAGTCGCACAGCACGCGGGCGATGATGTCGTTGGAGCCGCCGGGCGCGAAGCTGACGACGAAGCGCACCGGACGGTTGGGATACTTCTCCTGCGCCAGGGCCGGCGCTACGCCGACGCAGAGCAGGGCAAGCAGAATGATGCAGGATCGAATGATGCGCATGGCCTCCTCCCTCCCGACCGGCTGCACAACCTTGGCAAGCGTAGCGCGGATTGGGCGGGAGCGGAATGCGGGAACGAATATCCGTGACAGCAAAAGGATCCTCGTCCCTCTCCGCGCGGAGTACAGTCCCATCGTTGGTATTTCCTTGCCGCCGGTCTGACTGCGCTTGCGTTGATCCCGTTTTTTGTTTTGCTCGTGTGACCGGTGGGCGAGGACCAGCCCGGCGCCGTTCAACGCGCCACGCCGCCGTGCTAACCTTCCGCCCATGACAGTCGAAGAGATCGAGGAAGCCATCTTGCGGCTGCCGCCGGATGAGCTCGCCAAACTGCGCGTCTGGTTCGCGGAATTCGAGAGCGGCATGCCGCCGCCGAAGATCGAGACCACGGCGACCAGGCTCGGGCGGCTCGCCGGGCGCGCGATCGCGGACTTCCGCAAGCGCACGCGCGAGAATCCGTAAGGCCCGCGTCCCGCATGCGCTGCAGCGCCCCGGTTGCTGGGTCCCGGTTCTCCAGCGCCCCGCTACGCCCTGCGTTGCCGCTTGCAATCGCGGTGGCGCCTGCTCGCCCGCGACCCGGGTGTCGCGTTACTTTGCCGCCGCCTGCAGGATCGGGGTGAGCCGCACGATCTCGCTCTTGACCAGCGCAGCGAGCGGCGCCGGGCCGCGCCTTTCCTTCTCGGCGATCTCGGCGCCGAGGTCGATCAGCCGCTTGCGTGCGGCCTCGTCGTCGAGCGCGGTGTCGAGCGCTTTGACCAGCCGGTCGAGCACCGGCTGCGGCGTCCCCTTGGGGGCGAACACGGCGTAGAACGGCGCGGCGGCGAACTGCGGCAGCCCGCCTTCGGCGGCAGTCGGAACGTCGGGCAGCGCCGGGTGGCGTTTGGCAGTGGCGATGGCAAGTGCCTTGACGGTGCCGGCGCGCACGTGCGGCAGCGGCCCCAGGATCGGATCGCAGACGTAGTCGACCTGGCCGGCGAGCAGCGCGTTCATCGCCGGCGCGGTGCCGGTGAACGGCACCAGCGTCGGCTTGATGCCGATCGCGGCGTTGAGCAGCAGGCAGCCGGTATACGAAACCGAGCCGATGCCAGCATGCGCCATGTTGAGCTTGGCCTCGTTGGCCTTCGCATAGGCCACGAACTCGGCCAGCGTATTC
Source organism: uncultured Alphaproteobacteria bacterium (assembly GCA_963788095.1). Taxonomy (GTDB): domain Bacteria; phylum Pseudomonadota; class Alphaproteobacteria; order Rhizobiales; family Xanthobacteraceae; genus CAVTXS01. Next base: position 61,102 of record CAWBFP010000051.1, read on the forward strand.
GGCGGCAGGTCCTTGCGCGTCACCAACAGCATCGGCTGCTCGGCGACCAGCCCGATCGGCTCGAAGTCGGTTTCCGGCTTGTAGGCGAGGTTGGGATAGAGGGCGACCGCGGCGGCGTGGGTGCCCATATGGCCGAGCACGAGCGTGTAGCCGTCCGGGGCCGCGCGCGCGCCGCGCGCGATGCCGGTGGTGCCACCGGCGCCCACTACGTTCTCGACCGTGAACGCCTGACCCAAGAGGCGCGAAAACTGATCGGCCACGATCCGCCCGGTGATGTCGGCGGGACCGCCGGCCGCGAACGGCACGATCAGGGTCACCGGCCGGGTCGGATAGGTTTGCTGCGCGCCAGCGCTCGCGACGCCGAGCGCTGCGAGTGTCACGGCCAAGATCAGTCGTGTCATCGCATGACTCCTGCTTGGACCCGCCCAGTATCCAACCCGAGGGGGCTGAAACTCAACTCGTTGTCGATCCGGGCCATCTCCCAAGGGCGCGGGCCGGACACCAGGACCGAGGCCGTTGTGTTTGCACGCTGGTGATGGCATGATGGCGCCATCATGAATGCACGCACACAGATCACGATGGATCCCGAGCTGCAGCGGCGCGCACAAGCCAAGGCGGCCGAGCTCGGCATCTCTTTCGCCGAGTACATTCGCCGTTTGGTCGCCGACGATCTCGGCGCACCCAAACCGAAGCCGCATATCTCGGTCTTGTTCGATCTGGTCGATGAAGGTCCGCCAACCGACATCGCGCGTGACAAAGACAAGATGCTCGACGAAGCGGTATGGGAGGACTATCTGCGCAAGACGGGCCGCAAACCACGTCGCGCAAGCGTCTCCAAAGGCCGTGGCCGTTGAGCGTTTTCGTCGAACTCTTCGTTCTGGTTCGCCTCGATAGTCGCACGCGACCGCAACAATGCGCGGGCGAAGGCCGTGTTGGAGGGGCAGCGCGAGCATGTCACAACCGATCACGTCCTGGTCGAGACGTGGCTCCTGCTGAACAGCCGTTATCACCGGCACGCGGCGGAACGCTTCTGGGAACGCGTCCGGCTCGGTAGTGTGCGTGTCGAGATCGCGACTGCCGCCGACTTGGAGGCCGCCTGGGCAATCGGCGAAGCTTTCGCGGACCAGGATTTCTCCATCGTCGACCGCACCAGCTTCGCCGTGATGGAGCGGCTTGGCGTCACGCGTGTGGCGAGCTTCGACGACGATTTCGCCGTCTATCGCTATGGACGAAACCGCGATCGGGCCTTCGACGTTCTGCGGTAGGGCAACAACGGCCGCGGCACCGTGCACAGTCGGACCTTCAAGCTGTTCCATCGCGCCATCCTCGATCGGCATTCAAATTACCTGCGTCCAACGAGGCTGCTATCGCGAGATTTGCCCGCATGTGCTCGGTCACACAGATGGGCGCGAGGTCGCGCTCGTTTATCAGTTCGCCGGCGAAAGCACGTCGAGGCTTCCGCCCGGCGGTCAATGGCGATGCTTCTATCTAGAAGACGTAAGCGGGGCCGAGGCACGCGCCGGACCGTGGCGCAGCGGGGACCGTCATCGGATGAGGCAAAAGTGCGTGGAGGTCGTGTATGTCGACGTCAACACGGCGGTGCCGAACCGCCGGGCCGGCGCCTGAGGCTGGTCGAATGACCCGCAGAGCCGTCGTCGTCAACGACAAGATGCAGCGCGGTTATCGCTACCAGCGGGTGGCGCCGCCGGGCCGCAATTTCGATCCGGAGTTTCGCCCGGAGCTGACGCCGGCCGAAATGCTGCGGCTCGGCGTGTTCGGCGGCAAATACATGACCGACTGCCGCAACGAGTTCCCGAAGAGCTGGTTCGCGCGCGCCAAGCTCGCGCCGGATGGGCGCGACCGCGCGCTCAACTTCTTCGGCGTGGACGCCAGCCAGCCGTTGTCGGAATGGCGCCGGAAAGGCTGGCTGCATCGCGATGACCCGCGCGGCTGGTTCCAGTGGTACTGCCGCTACTACATGGGCCGGCGGATGCCGGACGAGGACCGGCGCCAGATCCGGCGCTGGAAGCAGATTCGCCGCCACGTTGCGCAGCTCAGGAAGCATTGCGAGCCGGGCGAGCTCACCTGCCGCAAGCGCCAGCGCCAGGCGCTGCTGCACTGGGCCTACGACAGCCGGAAGATTTGAGGCAGAAAGCTTTCGATGGGTTTCGCTTTTTCGCAGAACCCATCCTACATGCCGCATGGTGACACGGCGGAGCAAGCCATGAACAAGCAAGCGAAGGTGGCCAGGCCGCGGCTGATCGGGATCAATCATGTTGCACTCGAGGTCGGCGACGTCGACGAGGCGCTCGCCTTCTACGGCCGCATCTTCGCGTTCACCCTGCGCGGCAAAGGCAAAGGCCAGGCCTTCATCGATATCGGCGACCAGTTCCTGGCGCTGATGGAGACGAAGGCGCCGCATCGAGACGGCAGCCGCCATTTCGGGCTCGTGGTCGACGACCGCTCGGAGGTCCGCCGACTGGCCGAGGAGGCCGGCGCAGAAATGCTCCCCGGTCCATTCCTTGATTTCCTCGACCCGTGGGGCAACCGCATCGAGGCGGTCGAGTATGCCGACATCCAGTTCAGCAAGAATTCCGCAGGTCCTGCGCGCGATGGGGCTCGATCTTCCCAAGCGGCCAAAGGCGCTAAAGGAGCTTGCCGACAAGGGAGTGACGCCATGACGGCCAACCAGGTCCGTGAGAATCCCTCCCGGCACCGCTTCGAGCTCGAGATCGACGGCCACACCGCGGTCGCGCACTATTCGTTGGCACCCGGCGTGATCACCTTCACCCACACCGAGGTGCCGGCGGAGCTCGGCGGGCGCGGGATCGGCTCGCAGCTCGCGCGCGGCGCGCTCGAGCAAGTGCGAGCGCGCGGGCTGAAGGTGGTGGCGCGGTGCGAGTTCATGGCCGGCTACATCGCCAAGCATCCAGAGTACGGCGATTTGACGCGCTGACCTTGGGCTTTTGCACACGCGCGCGAATTGCCTGCGCACTCGCGAAGGCCGTATCATCAAGGGGAGCTCTTGGGAGGGGGCGTCCATGACACGGCTTCACACCACGTTCATCGTCGCGGCCGCCAGTCTCTTCCTCGCCGGCGTTGCCAACGCTCAGACCTTTCCGGTACCCGGGAAGCCGATCCGCATCGTGGTCCCATTTCCGGCCGGCGGACAGACCGACGTGCAGGCGCGCGCGATCGGCCAAAAGCTCGCCGAATCGCTCGGCGTCTCGGTGATCGTGGAGAACAAGCCGGGCGGCTCATCCCTGCTCGGATCGCGCGAGGTGCAGCGCGCGGCGCCCGACGGCCATACCCTGCTCTACACCATCGCAACCCACGTGCAGCTGCCGCACCTTTACAAGAACCCACCGTGGGACGTGCTCACCGACTTCACGCCGATCACGACGGGGTCTCGGTCGGCGACGGTGCTCACGGCGCATATCTCCGCCCCGTTCAACAACGTGGCGGAACTCGTCGCCTACGCCAAGGCCAATCCCGGCAAGCTCAATTACGCCTCGTTCGGCACCGGCTCGACCTCGCATCTCAACGGCGCCCGCTTCCGTCAGCTCGCCGGTATCGACATCGTGCACGTGCCGTACAAGGGCAGCGGCGAAGCCATGAAGGACCATCTCGCCGGCGCGGTCGAACTGTTCTTCGATGGGCCGACGACCGCGATCTCCAACGCGGCGACCGGGCGCGTGAAGCTGATCGCTGCCGCAGCCGAGACGCGCTATGCGGCGCTTCCCGACCTGCCGACCATGCGCGAGCAGGGTTACGACATCGGGATGTGGGGGTATCTCTGGTTCTGGGGACCGGCCGGCATGCCGCCCGCAACCGTGGACGCGCTCTATCGGCATCTCGCCAAGGCGATCCAAAGCCCGGAGATCCGGGAGCTGTTCGCCAAAGGCGGCTCGGAAGCCTCCGGCCTGCCACCGGCCGAGATGGCGCGCGAGGCGAAGAGCCTCTCTGACCGCTGGGGCGCGGTCATCCGCGACGTCGGGGTGCGGCTGGAGCCCTAAACTACCTGGTCGGCACCGAAGTCAGGATCGCCTCGATCATCGTTTTCGCGCGCGCATAAATGCCGGGCGCTTCGCTTTCGCGCGGCCCACCGATCCCGAGCGCAAGGTCGGGACCATGCGCTTCAACGAGGGCGCGCAGCCACGACACCGCGCGCTCATGCGCATCGGGAGCATCAAGGTCGACGACGAGCAGCGGCTTGCGATATTCCTGTGCGAGAGCGCGCGCCAGCGTCGTTCCTTGCGAGGTCGACAGACCGCTGGCTTCGACAAGGATCAGGGTCGCGTCGGCATCGCGCACGTTCCACTCGGTACGCTGCGCCGGATCGACGAGCGGGGTTGGGCGCAGCGAGGGATACTTCTGCAGCACGCCCGGCGGCTCGGGCAAATCCTCGGCCCAGCCGCCGGCCGGACACCAGCCGCCATACGCCACTTCCAGGGCGAGCGCTGCGTCGAGGGCGGCGCGGTCGACGCCGCTCTGTCCGCCCGAAATGATTCGCATGAGACTTGGTTACCTCTTCGGGCAGTTGCCGAGAAGACCGATCCGTCCGGCGCCGAACGGACGGTTGCGGGGCGCACGGATGCAGTCTTGCAGGCGCCGCGGCGGGGAGGCGACAAAGGGTTGTCGCTGGCGTACAATCGCGCCCACTGCAGGTCGCGGCGCGACGTGACTCGGCGGCCATGTGGGCGCCGTTGCGTCACCCTCGACGCGACCGCTTGAACCCTCGTTGGTTCAGGAGGAAACCGCCATGGCGCAGCAGGACGTCTATACCGCCCCGGATGCACCCCCCGCGCTTCCCGCCGTCCGCACCATCGGGCCGGCCGATCTCAAGGACGCGCTCGCGCGCGGCCTCGATGATTTCTGGGAGATGCCGACCACCCACATCGTCTTCCTGAGCCTGATCTATCCGATCGCCGGCCTGTTCCTGGCCCGCATGGCCTTCGGGTACGACGTGCTGCCGCTGCTGTTCCCGATCATGGCGGGCTTTGCGCTGATTGGGCCGTTCGCCGGCATCTGGCTCTACGAGCTCAGCCGTCGGCGCGAGTATGGGCTCGACGTGCACTGGCGGCACGCCTTCGACGTCCTGCGTTCGCCCTCGTTCGGCTCGATCCTGCTGTTGGGCCTCCTGCTGATGGCGATCTTCATCGTCTGGATCGCGGTCGCGCAGGCGATCTACGTCGCGACCTTCGGCTACAAGCCGGCGGCCTCGGCTTCGGTGACGGAATTCCTCCGCCACGTGTTCACCACCCGAGAGGGCTGGACCTTGATCATTGTCGGCAATGGCATCGGCTTCCTGTTCGCCCTGCTGGTTCTGACGATCAGCGTGGTCTCGTTTCCGATGCTGGTCGACCGCAACGTCGGGGTTGCGGGCGCGATCGTGACCTCGATACGCGCCGTCGCCGCCAATCCGGTGACGATGGCGATGTGGGGCCTCATCGTCGCCGTCGCGCTGGTGCTGGGCACGCTCCCGTTCCTGTTCGGCCTTGCCGTGGTGATGCCGGTGCTCGGTCATGCGACCTGGCATCTCTATCGCAAGGTGGTGGAGCCCGACCCCAACCCGCCGAAGGAGCGTGAACGCCCGCAGAAGCCGCCGCGTTATGCGGCCGAGTTCCCGGCCGCGCTGTTCCCCTGGGGCCGCCAGGATCGCCCATAGGCCCGAAGGCGCAAGCCGACCTGGATCGCGTCGTTGCTCCGCTCCTCGCGATGACGGACACGAGAACCGTCATTGCGAGCGAAGCGGGGCGAACCGCGGGTGTGCTCGATGGTGGTAGCCCCTTGCGCCGAGGAAGAGGACCGCCGCCGGATCGGCCGTGAGCGCGAGGTCTTGCTCGACGAGCGGATCCGGCATGTCAACCGGATCAAGGGACTTTTGCTGGCGCAAGGGATCTCGGGCTATGCCCCGTTGCGGCGCGATCGACGGGCGCGGCTGGAGGCGCTGCGCACGGCGGACGGGCGTGAGCTGCCCCAGCAGCTGAGGGCGCAGATCGGCCGCGAGCTCGACCGGCTCGAGCTGCTGCTTGTGCAGATCAAGGCGGTCGAGGCGGAGCGGGACGCGATGCTGGCGAGGTTGAGCCAGAGCGTGGACGAGAACACGCGGGTGCATCCGCTGGCGATGCTGCTGGGGGTGAAGGGGATCGGGGAGGAATTTGCGGCTGCGCTTTGGTTCGAGTGCTTTTACCGCAGCTTTGCCAACCGCCGGCAGATCGCCGCCTATGCGGGCCTGGCGGCGACGCCGTGGCAGAGCGGGTCGGTCGCGCATGAGCAAGGCGTGTCCAAGGCCGGCAATGCGCGACTGCGCAAGAAGCTGGTGCAGCTCGCCTGGCTCTGGCTGCGCCATCAACCGGGGTCGGCACTGGCGCGCTGGTTGCATGCGCAAGCCCATCGCAAGGTCGCCATCGTCGCACTGGCGCGCAAGCTGCTGGTCGCCTTGTGGAAGTATGTCACCGCCGGCGTCGTGATCGAAGGTGCGGCGCTCAAGGGCGCTGCCTAGGCGGCAAGCCAGGCGTCTCGTCAGGCGAGCCACCTCACCCACAGTTGAGCAGCAACAGGACCATGACCAATCCGCCGAGACCCGATCAGTCTCGGCCGATCCGGGTGGACGAACCGATGGATTGCATGGCTTCAAAAGCCGTAGCGAAGAATGGCTTCGTCCTCTCGAGCCGCCCGCCGCAAGCGGAATCCTGGTACGGCACGCCTCCTGCGGCCGACCGAATGTGAGTTTGATCTGGCGTCAAACCTGATCGCGAAAAGCAATCCAAGCTGCAGTGCCGTTTCCGGATTGCTTGGTCGCTGACGCTCCTCGGAATGACGGCTGCGCCTCGACGTCCGTCAGCGATTCAGCGCCGGGGCGGCATGAAGCCGGTGCGCAACGCGTGCGCCCAATCCGCCCGGCCATTGTCCTCGGCACGGCGGGCCGCCGCCTCGTGGTCGTACGTGAGCGCGATCAGGTCGACGACGACGCGGTCGCCCGCGCGCTCGAGCACGGCGTAGCGGGCCGATGGTGCACCCAACTCCGATACGTGCGCAGGCGGCTCCGGGCTGTCATAGGCGGGACAGCCCACGCTGCCCGGATTGACGACCCAGCGGCCATCCGGCAACCGGAGCGCGCGCGGCAGGTGGCTGTGGCCGCACAGCATGATCGCGCCCCCGATGCCGCCAAGCCGCTCGGCGATGCTTTCGCGTGGCGCGCTCACCATGCGGCCGCCTTCGACGTCCTCCAGAAGATAGGCCTCGTCGTCGCCGGGGCGCGCATGGAAAGCCGCCATTCCATCGCCGAGGTCGAACCGCGTCGGCAGATCGCGCAGCCAAGCGCGCTGCGAGGCGTCGAGCGCGCCGTAGGCATAGCCGTCGGAGAGCCCGAGCGAGGCGACGGGATCCTCGCCGACTCGCCGATCGTGGTTACCCCGCACGGTCGGCCACCGCGTGGCGAGCAGGATCTCGATCGTTTCGCGCGGCCAGAGCGGGCCGGAAACGCAATCGCCCAGATTGACGATGCGCGCGACGTTCCTGCGTGCGATATCGGTGCGGACAGCCTCGAGCGCCGCCGCGTTGCCGTGAATGTCAGCGACGACGGCGATGCGCATGCCGCGGCGCCGCGCCTACGCGCGGGTGCCCGAGAACGGAAAGCTTCCGAACACGCCGATCTGCATCTGGCCCGACATTTCGTCGCCCGCGACGGTGGCGGTGTACTCCAGCGTCATCGGCATCGGCGAGGTGATCGATACCTTCCATGCCACGTTGTCGCCGCTCACGGTGCCCTCGAAGATCTCCGCCGAGTTCCCATCGGCGGATTGCTCGCCGGTGAGCGCGCCGCCGGCGCTGGTCACGTCGAGCGTAGCCTTGCGCTCTCCCATCGGGGTTTCCATCGTGAGATTCCAGCTGCCGTCTACGGACATGCGTCCATCTCCTGCTTGCTCGGTTGGCCGCCGAGGAAGGATACACCGCGGGGGCCGCGCATCGCAAAATCGCCCCGCGCTTCCTTGGCCTCGGGGCGCTACGCGGCCATGCGGGCGGGACCCAGGTCGAGCACCTGCGTGGCCGCAGCGGAGGGCACGTCCATGCCGACCGGCTCGAAGCCGACAACGCGCAGCGTAGCGGCGGCGGCGCTCATCTCGACCGCGACCCGCGTGGCCCAGTTGTGCACCGGGGGACGCAGCCAGCTGAACGGCTCGGCCAGCGCCACGGCCTGCGCCGCGAGCGTATCGCGCCGCCTCAAACTATCGACCTCGACCGGCAGACCGCAGAATCGCGGCTCCCAACCCGGCCGCGACTGCTGCCAATCATTGGCGACCAGGATCGGGCCCTCATGCACCGTTCCGTCCGTCTCGGTGCGTTCGATCAGGCAGGTCTCGCCCGGCCTCACGCCGGCAAGCGCGACCAGGGCCGGCCGCGCCACCGGCGTGCGCGTCAGCATGCGCTGCGCGCTGGCATAATCGGCGGCGGTTTCGAACACTTGGCGGAGCACGTGCGCCGGCGGCGCATGGCGAACGCGGCCGTAAGTGTGGACGGCGTTGAAACCATGGTCGAGCCAGCGCAAGAAATGCGCGCGCGTTCGCCGACGCAACGGCGCTTGATTGATGGTGGCCGCGAAGCGCCCCGGGGCGACTGCGGTCAGCACCCCGACGGCGCCCGGCCAGGTGACATTCCAGAACTCCCCGGCCGGACCCACTTGCCGGGCCACGGTCACGCGACGACCGAGCCCGGCGAATGGCCAATCGAGCGTCCGGACCAACAGTGGCACCTCGCTTCGCCGGCACGAGGCGGCCGTGCACGCCCATTCGTACGAAGCATTGACGAGAAAGACCCCAGGCGCCTTGGCCAAGTCGGCGATGGCGGCCACTTCGGCAATATAGGGCGACGCGGTCCGTTCGAGCCATCGGCGCGAGACGGCATCGGCGAGCGGAATCAACGGGTGGGTCAGCCGGGGCAGCGAGCTCAGGCAGGCAAGCCGCAGATCCTCGATCGCATCAAGTCGCATAGCCGCGTGTGCAAGCGGCCCGCCCGAGCGGACATCGACGACCGGAATCTCCGCCAAGGTCTGCATGCGACCACGATCAGAGCACGGCGGCCGAAACGCAAGGCGGAAGCGCAATAGGCCCGGGGTCCCGCCCACCCGCCGGCATGCAAATACCGCAATGCTGCAGCGCAACAAGCACCATTCTGCATCGCAATATAATACCTAAATGCATTGTCGATGGCCATCGAGGCCAAGACTAATCAAGGACTTGAGCAATGTTGCTAACCAATCTCATCCGCTTCCTGCAGCGCTGGCGTCGCTACAACCGAAGTCTGCGCGAGCTTTCGCGGCTCAGCGACCGCGAGCTGGCCGACATCGGCCTCACTCGAGGCGATATCTCCACGGTCTCGTGGAGTACAGCGCAATCAGCCTAGCGGGGCCCGAGCAGCGGCAACGAAAAGCGCCCGCTCACGCGGGCGTTTTCGTTTTTTCGCGCGCTTCAACGCCGTGCGCGTGCGATGACAAGCCGTCAGGGTTGGCGGCAGCGGCCGACTGGTGTTAATGCTCGCGCCGAACTGCGGCTTCGTGCGCCGACCAAATCCCGCCGGCGGGTGGTTTCGCGGGGGCCTTTCGGGGACAGGATGACGAATACGAAGAACGGTGGCGCCTCCCTGTTTCATTTCGTCATGATCAAGCCGACGCATTACGATGACGACGGCTATCCGATCCAGTGGCTGCGCTCCGCGATCCCGTCGAACACGCTCGCCTGCCTGAACGCGCTCGCCGAGGACGCGCGCCGACGGCAGGTGCTGGGTTCCGGCGTGGAGATCCGCCTCCATACCTACGACGAGACCAACCGCCGGGTCCGCCCCGACCGCATCGTCCGGATGATCCGCCGCGCCGGCGGCCGCGCCTTGATCGGACTTGTCGGCGTGCAGTCGAACCAGTTCCCGCGCGCCGTCGACCTCGCGCGACCGTTCCTCGCCGCCGACCTGCCGGTGGCGATCGGCGGTTTCCATGTTTCAGGCTGCATCGCGATGCTGCCGGAGATGCCGCTGGAGCTGCGCGAAGCCCAACAGATGGGCATCGCGTTTTTTGCCGGCGAAGCCGAGCACGGGCGGCTCGACGAGGTGTTGCGCGACGCCTGGAATGGCGTGCTGAAGCCGCTCTACAACCACATGAACGACTTGCCGTCGCTCGAAGGCGAGCCGGCCCCCATCCTGCCGCGTCAGCACGTGCGGCGCACCTCGGGCTCGCTGTCGAGCATCGACCTCGGCCGCGGTTGCCCGTACCAGTGCTCGTTCTGCACCATCATCAACGTCCAGGGGCGCAAGAGCCGGTTCCGCAGCGCCGACGATCTCGAAGCGATCGTGCGCGAGAACTACGCCCATGACATCAAGCGGTTCTTCATTACCGACGACAACTTTGCCCGAAACCGCGACTGGGAGAAGCTGTTCGACCGCATGATCGAACTGCGCCGCGAGGGCATGAACATCGGCTTCACCATCCAGGTGGATACGCTCTGCCACAAGATCCCGAATTTCATCGAGAAGGCGGCGCAAGCCGGCGTTCGCCGCGTGTTCATCGGGCTCGAGAACATCAACCCCGACAACTTGATCGCCGCCAAGAAGCGGCAGAACAAGATCACCGACTACCGGGAAATGCTGCAGAAATGGCGCGCCCACGGCGCGACCACGTATGCGGGCTACATTCTCGGCTTCCCCGGCGACACCAAGGAATCGATCTTGCGCGATGTCGAGATCATCAAGCGTGAGCTGCCGGTCGACATTCTCGAATTCTTCTTCCTCACCCCGCTGCCGGGCTCGGAAGATCACAAGGTGCTATGGAGCAAGGGCACCTGGATGGATCCCGATCTCAACAAATACGACCTCAATCATCGCGTGTCGCATCATTGCAAAATGTCGGACGCCGAATGGGAAGAGGCCTACCGGGCCGCCTGGCTCGCCTATTACACTCCCGAGCACGTGCGTACGATCCTGCGTCGGACAGCGGCAAGCAAGCTGGGGCGCCCGAGCACGACGCTGACCACCATCCTGTGGTTCAACCTCATGATCCGGTTCGAGGGCGTGCATCCGCTCGAGGGCGGCGCATTCCGGCAGAAATTCCGACGCGACCGCCGCCATGGGCTTCCGCTCGAAAGCCCGTTCGTGTTCTACCCACGCCATGCGTGGGAAATCCTGGTGAAGATGAAGCAGTATTGGGGCGTTTACCGCGTCGCCAGGAAGACCCTCAAGCAAGTGCTGGCGGCACCCGACCGCTGGAACTACACGGACCTTGCGATCGCGCCGCCGCAAGCCGACGAGTTCGACACGCTCGACCTCTACCATGCGACCGCCGGCGGCGAGGGCGCGCTGGCGCGCAAACGCCAGCACGACGAGATCCGCGAGGGCTCCCCGGCCTACGTCACCGCCGCTTAGCGGGGTCCGGCGCCCAAGCCTAAGGGTGGGCGATCGGGCGCCATCCGGGGTGCGCGCTGCCGAGCCTCCGGCCAACGCGCCTGCGACCGCGCAAGGTGACGCGCCCGCTCAGGACGGCGGGCGTTCCATTCCTTTCGCTTTCAGCACCAATTCGGCGGCCTGACCGGCGAGCGCTTTGATCAGGGATTTCGCCGCCTCGGCGTCTTGCGCGGCGGAACTCGCGCCCGCGGCGTAGACCGTCACCTTCTGGATCTCGGCCGGCAGCGGGCCGACCAGGGTCACGCCTTTGACCGGCACGATCTCGCTGATCTGGTGGACGCCGAGCTCCGCCTCGCCACTGACGATGAGGTCGGCGACATAGCCGCCCTGCTTGAGCTTGGCCTTGGCCTTGACCTGCTCGGCGAGGCCGAGCCTGTCGATGAGCCCGGCGAAATAGATGCCGCTGGAGCCGCCCGAGGCCGGGTCGATATAGGCCACCGATTTGGCATCGAGCAGCACGCGCTTGAAGGCCTCGACGGAGCTGATGTCGGGCGCCGGCGCCCCCGCCTTGACCATCACGCCGATGCCTACCTGCGCCACATTGACCCGGCTGCCGGCGGCGACCTTGCCCTTCGAGGCCAGATCATCGAGCGCGGCCGGGGTGAGAATCGCCACGTCGAAAGCCTCGCCGCCCTCGATGCGGCGCCGGAGCGCCCCGACCGTATCGTTGGCGAAACTGACCTTATGTCCGCTCTGCTTCTCGAACTCCGGAACCACCGCCAGCACCACCTCCTTCATCGCGCCGGCACTGAGCACTTTCACTTCGGCGGCTCCGGCGCCCGCCGCGAAAGCGCTCAGGCCGAAGGCCAGTACTGGAACAACCCCACATCTCGATCTCATCGCAGTCTCCCTTGCGGATGCCGGATGCTACCGCATCGGGGATGCGAACGCAGTCACGAACCGGCGACCGCCGGAGCCGCGCACCGCTCTTGACCATGCGGCCGGCGGGGCCGACAAGGCCCTCAATGTGGCCCTCGATTGCCAGCGAACCATTCCTGCGCCTCGCCTGCTTTGTCGGCGTATTCGCCGCCATGGCGGTCTGGGAGATGGCGGCGCCGCGCCGCCACCCTGCGATGAGCCGCGCGGTGCGGTGGACCAACAATCTCGGCATCGTCGCGTTGGATACGCTGCTGGTGCGTCTGATCTTGCCCGCGGCCGTCGCCGGTGTCGCGGTCTACGCCGAAGCCGCAGGCTGGGGGCTGCTCGGGCTGGTCGACTGGCCGGCCTGGATCAAGGTCATCGTGGCGGTGCCTGCACTCGATCTTGCGATCTACCTGCAACACGTCCTGTTCCATGCCGTGCCGTCGCTGTGGCGGCTGCACCGCATGCACCATGCGGATCTCGACTTCGACGTCAGCACGGGCGTGCGGTTTCATCCGGTCGAGATCCTGCTTTCGCTCGTCATCAAGATCGCCGTCGTTGTCGCGCTGGGCGCGCCGGCATTGGCCGTGGTGATCTTCGAGATCCTGCTCAATGCGACTTCCATGTTCGGCCACGGCAACGTGCGCCTTCCATTTGCGCTCGACCACATCGTGCGCCTGCTGGTGGTGACGCCCGACATGCACAGGGTTCACCACTCGATCGACCCGCGCGAGACCAACACCAATTTCGGCTTCAACTTCTCGGTCTGGGACCGGCTGTTCGGCACCTACCGCCCGGCGCCGGCGGCCGGCCACACCGGCATGACGATCGGCATCGCGCAGTTCCGCAACGCGCGCGAGCTGTGGCTCGACCGCATGCTCACCCAGCCGTTCCGCGAGGGCTCGGCGCCGCAGCCGTTCAACGATTCGGCGGCGGCCTTGACGCCGCCGGGCGGTCGCGACACATCCCAGTCATGAGCAAACCAGTGCATGTCGTCGGCGGCGGCCTCGCGGGGTCGGAAGCGGCCTGGCAGATCGCCCGTCGGGGCGTTGCCGTCGTGCTGCACGAGATGCGCCCACGGCGGATGACCGATGCCCACAAGACGGCGGCCTTCGCCGAGCTCGTGTGCTCCAACTCGTTCCGCTCCGACGATCGCGAAACCAACGCCGTCGGCCTCCTGCACGAGGAGATGCGCCGTCTCGGCTCGCTCATCATGCAGGCCGGCGACAGCCACCAGGTGCCCGCCGGCGGCGCGCTCGCCGTCGACCGCGACGGTTTTGCGGCCGCGGTGACGGCGGCGATCGAGCGCCACCCGTTGATCAAGATCGAGCGGGCCGAGGTCGCAGGCCTGCCGCCGGAGGATTGGGACTCGGTCATCATCGCGACCGGCCCCCTCACCTCTCCGGCCCTAGCCGACGCGATCCGCGAGCTGACCGGGGAAGCCGAGCTGGCGTTCTTCGACGCCATCGCACCGATCGTGCATCGCGATTCGATCGACCTGTCGGTCGCCTGGTTCCAGTCGCGCTACGACAAGGCAGGGCCCGGCGGCAGCGGCGCCGACTACATCAACTGTCCGCTGACGCGCGAGCAGTACGGCGCCTTCATCGATGCGCTGATTGCCGGCGAGAAAGTGGCCTTCCACGACTGGGAGGCGTCGACACCGTATTTCGACGGCTGCCTGCCGATCGAAATCATGGCCGAGCGCGGGCGCGAGACCTTGCGTCACGGGCCGATGAAGCCGGTCGGCCTGACCAACCCCCATAGACCCGAGGAGAAGCCCTATGCGGTGGTCCAGCTGCGGCAGGACAACAAGCTTGGCACGCTGTTCAACATGGTCGGGCTTTCAGACCAAGCTGAAGCACGGCGAGCAGGCTGCGCATCTTTCGCACCATCCCGGCGCTCGAAGGCGCGGAGTTCGCGCGGCTCGGCGGCCTGCACCGCAATACGTTCCTCAACTCGCCGAAGCTGCTGGACGCGTACGCTGCGGCTCAAGCGCGATGCCGCGGCTGCGCTTTGCCGGCCAGATCACCGGCTGCGAAGGCTACGTCGAATCCGCGGCGATCGGCCTGCTGGCGGGCCGCTTCGCCGCCGCCGAGCGCCTGGGCGAGCCGGTGCTCGATGCCGCCGCCGACCACGGCGCACGGCGCGCTCCTCGGCCACATCACCGGCGGCCACATCGAGACGATCGACGCCGGCCCGCGCTCGTTCCAGCCGATGAACGTCAATTTCGGGCTGTTTCCGCCGCTCGCGCGCGCTCCCACGAAGGGACCCGAACGGCGAGCGCCTGCGCGGGACCGCCAAGACCGATCGCCAGGAAGCGGGCGCTTTGCTCGCGCGCGCTCGCCGACCTCGGCCGCTGGACGACGGCCGAGCCGATGCGCGCGGCGGCGGAATGAGCGCATGGCTGCGACTGCCGCCGACATCCGTACGCGCCGCATGATCGCCCGCAGCACGGATCTCGACGCGAGCTCGCTGATCGCTGGCGCCATCGACGCCGTGCTCAAGCGCGACGTCTTCTCCACCATCGAGCGCGGGCGATTTCGCGACCAGCGGCGGCGAAGTCGAAGCGGTGCTGCGCCGGATCGACGCGCGTGCCGTGGTGGACGCGCCCGCTGGCGCGGCACTTTCTGCGGCGCGAGACGCGCGCGCTGGAAATCGCCGGCCCGCTCGGCGTCGCGCCTCGCGTGCTGTGCGCCGGGCCGAACGGTGCTGGTGCGCGGCTTCATCGACGGCGTGGCGATGCATGTCGCGCGGCCCGAGGGCGATGCCGCCTATTTCCGCTCGGCCAAGGCCGCGCTGCGCGCGCTGCATCGCGCCGGGATCTGCCACAACGACCTCGCCAAGGAGCAGAACTGGCTGCGCGGGCCCGACGGCCGCGCCTATATCACCGACTTTCAGCTGGCGACGCGCTTTGCGCGGCCGCGGCACGGCTGTTCCGGCTCGGCGCCTACGAGGATCTGCGCCACCTGCTCAAGCACAAGCGCCGCTACGCGCCGGAAGCGCTGACGCCGACCGAGCGGCGCGTCCTCGCCCGCAAGAGCTGGCCGGCGCGGCTGTGGCTGGCGACCGGCAAGCGCGTCTACATGCTGGGTCACGCGCGGGCTGCTTGCAGTTCACCGACCGCGAAGGCGGCGGGCCGCGGCTGGTGCTACGACGCGCCCGCGATCGCGGCGCGCTCAAGAGCCATCCGCAGGTGCCGCGATGCCGCCGTCGTGGCGTTTCCCGGACCGCCGGGCCGGCACCGGGCTCTACGCCTTCGTCGAGGCCAACGGCGGCATGACCGAGCAGGAAGCCAGCGAGTTCCTGGCGCAAAGCCTCGGCGAGACCAAGGCGCCGGAGCAGCTGCAGCTGGTCGAGGCCCTGCCGCGCGACGCGGCACGGCGAGGTGCGAACCGAGATCCTCTCCCTGATCGCGATGAACCAGATCGACCTGATCGAGCCGTTGACTCGCGCGACGATGCCGAGCGCGCAGTGACGGCGCGCATCGTCGCCGACCGGCGCAATCTGCGCGACCGATTCGACATGTGAGCCGAGCGTTCCACGCGTTCCTTGCGCATGCTCATGACGCAAGACGGGATGCCCGCGACAAGCGCGGGGCGTCACGCCTCACTGGCATGGATGGCGCTGACTAACGCCGGCGCGCGGCGCGCCAGAGCGCCCATTGCCGGCGCCATTGCGGGACTTCGATCGCGGTCTGAAGGGATCATAGCCGGGGCGTTCCATGCGCTCGAGGTAGAGCGGCACCAACGCGACCGGCAGGAATGCCGGCAGCACGCGCCGGCGCGCGGAGCGCGTCGAGCGGTCGGCCGCGCGTCATGTGGCGGCGCGCCTGCTCCCGCATCTCCGCGAGCGCGGCGCAGCAGCGCCGGGGCCGCCGCGCCCGGCGTAGCACGTCCTCGGCATGCACCTGCGTGACGCGCCAGCATCGCCAAGGGCACATAGAGCTGCCGCCGCGACGCATGCAGCGGAAAAGCCCGCAGCAGCGCCGTCAACGCGACCGCGATGCCGGCACGAGCCGGAAGCTCGGCGCGCAGGGCATGCGCCGGGTCGAGAATGCGTGCGGCACTCGCGAGAACATTGCCCGACGTGCGCTTGCAGTAGCTCTCGAGCTCCGCCGAGCGTTCGCATCGGCTCGTCGTAGAGATCGAACGCGCGGCGCGTCGATCAGTTCGAGCAACGGCCCGCGCGGCAGCCGCTCGCGCCGCGACCGTCGTCGAGCAGCGCCGCCGCGACCGGGTTCGCGCTCGCCTCCTCGGCGCGCTCGCCATGGAGCACGTCGCGCCACCATTGCAGCCGCATCTCGCCCGGCAACGGCTGGCGCGCGAGCGCCCGCACGCGCGCAGTCTCGATGTCGAAGGCATAGAGCGCATGAAGCGCCGGCGCGTCGATCCGCCGGCGCGAACAGGCTGGCCAGAAACCGATCCTTGTCGGCTTCGCGCACGAGCTGCTCGCAGTGTGCGTATGCCTTTCGCATCGGCGAACAGCCTAGCGCACCGGTCAATCGACCGCGATCAGCGCCGCGGCGACGCGGCGGCGCTCGCCCTGCAGGATATTGTAGGTGCGCACGCGCGGCCGCGGTCGGCATCACATCCAGACCGATGTGAAGCTCGCGCAGGCGCCAGCGCAGAGCTTCGGGGGCGACCCACGGCGTCGCGACCGGTCCCGATGATCAGGAGGTCGATATCGCCGGCCGCGGCGAACGACCTGCTGCAGCGCCGCCTCGTCGATCGCGTCGGGCGCGGTCACCGGCCACGCCCAGATGCCGGACGGCAGGCACAGCAGCGAGCCGCGGTGCGACATGCCGGCGAAGCGGAAGCCGCCGTTGCCATAGGCATCGATCGGCGCAGCCTGCGGCAGGTGCGGCGGCGCGCGCGTCCTCCGGCCGCGAGCTCAAGGCTTGGCGGGCGCGCCGCGCATCTCCCGGGCGTCGGCGGCCGTTTCGGCCGCCAGGCGGCTGGTGCCGACGCCGAGATACAACAGCAGCGGCGAAGCGATGAAGATCGACGTGTAGGTCCCGACCAGCACCACGCCGAACATCATGGTGGCGGTGAAGCTGTGGATCGCCTGGCCGCCGAAGAGCAGCAGCGCGAGCAGCGCAAGGCTGACCGTGACGTGGGTGATGATCGAGCGCGACAGCGTGGCGTTGATCGAGACGTTGAGCAGCTCCGGCCATCGACATCTTCTTGTAGCGGCGCAGCATCTCGCGGATGCGGTCGTAGATGACCACGGTGTCGTTGAGCGAATAGCCCAGAATGGTCAGCAGCGCGGCGATGCTGGTGAGGTCGAAGTCGATCTGCATCACCGACATGAAGCCGATGGTGAGCACCAGATCATGGGCGTTGGCGATGGTCGCGCCGAGCGCGAACTGCCATTCGAACCGGAACCAGAGATAAATCAGGATCGCGATGATGGCGAGGAACAGGCCGATGGTACCGTGGGTCAGAAGCTCGCTGGAGACGCGCGGGCCGACGACCTCGACGCGCCGGTACTCGACCTCGTCGCCGAGCGCACCGCGCACCCGCTGCACCGCCTGCTGCTGCGCCAGCTCGCCGCCCGGCTGCTGCGCAATGCGGATCAAGCACGTCGGCCGGCCCGCCGAACTGCTGCAGCTGAACCTCGACCAGGTTGAGCTGGGACAGGGTCGCGCGCATCTTGGCGAGGTCGGCCTGCCCGCTCTTGACCTGGACCTCGATCAGCGTGCCGCCGCGGAAATCGATGCCGAAATTGAGCCCATGAAAGAAGTAGAGCGCGATCGCGACGATCGACAGCACCGCCGAGAGCGGAAAGCTGATCCGCCGGAACTGGATGAAGTCGAAGTTGGTGTCGTCCGGGACGATGCGGAGGGGAAAGAGGCGCACGGCCGATCTCGCTCGTAAAACTGCTGTCGCCGGCTCACAGCGGCACGCGCCGTGGGCGTCGCCAGCGCACCCAGTAGGCGACGATCAGCCGGGTCAAGCGTAAAGGCGGTGAACACGGTGGTGATGATGCCGATGCCGAAGGTCACGGCAAAGCCGCTGCACCGCGCCGGTGCCGATGAAGAACAGCACGACGGCGGCGATGAAGGTGGTGATGTTGGTGTCGAGGATGGTCGCCAGCGCGCGGGTGAAGCCGGCATCGATCGCCGTGATCGGGGTGCGCCCGGAGCGCGCCTCCTCGCGGATGCGCTCGTAGATCAGCACGTTGCTGTCGACCGCGATCCCGACCGTGAGCACGATGCCGCAGATGCCGGGCAGGGTCAGCGTCGCATTGAGCAGCGACAGGATGCCGAAGATCATCGCGACGTTGATGGCGACCGCGATGTTGGCGATCACGCCGAAGATGCCGTAGGTGACGATCATGAAGAGCACGACCAGCGCGGACCCGAAATAGGAGGCGCGCGTGCCTTTCTCGATCGAATCCTGGCCGAGCCCGGCGCCGACGGTGCGCTCCTCGATGATCGACAGCGGCGCCGGCAGCGCGCCCGCGCGCAGCAGGATCGCGAGGTCGTTCGCCGCCTGGACGGTGAAGTTGCCGGAGATCTGGCCGGAGCCGCCGATGATCGGCTCGCGGATGACCGGCGCCGAGATCACCTCGTTGTCGAGCACGATGGCGAACGGCCGGCCGACGTTCTCCTGCGTGACCTGACCGAACCGGCGGGCGCCGTTGGTATTGAACTTGAAGGTGACGATCGGCTCGCTGGTGCGCTGATCGAAGTCCGGCTTCGCGTCGGTCAAGTCCTCGCCCGACACCATCACGCGCTTCTCGACCAGGTAGCTGTTGCCGCCCTCCTTCGGCCGTGCCTTTGAGCACCTCGGAGTCCGGCGGCGCCCGCCCTTGCGCCGCCGCATCCGGGCCCATCGAGGTGTCGACCAGACGGAATGTCATCTTCGCGGTCTTGCCGAGGATCTCCTTCAGCCGCGAGGGATCCTGCAGGCCTGGGACCTGCACCAGGATGCGGTCGGCGCCCTGCCGCTGGATCACCGGCTCGACGGTGCCGAGCTCATTGACGCGCCTCTCGATGATCTGGATCGACTGATCGACCGCCTGGCGGATGCGTTCGTTGATCGCCGGCTCGGTGACGGTGAGCCGGATCAGACCGCCGCCGGCGTCCACTACGTCGATGGTGCGCTGGCCGGTCCCCGCCAGGATGCCGCCGATCGGTTGCGACAACTCCCGCAGTTTGGTCAGCGCCGCCTGCAGCTGGCCGGGCTCGCGGATGCGAACCTCGACCGTGTTGCCGCGCACCACCAGGCCGTCGTAGCCGATGCGCGCCTCGCGCAGCAGCTGCGCACGTCATCGCGCAGCGATTCGACCTTCTCCTTGCGCACCGCGTTGGAATCGACTTCCAGCAGGAGATGCGAGCCGCCCTGCAGGTCGAGCCCGAGCACGATGTGACGTTGCGCCCATTTCGGCCACTTCTGGACGATCTCCTGGGGAAAGAAGTTCGGAACCGCGAACAGGCACACGATCAGCGCTGTAAGCACGATCGACAGAGCCTTCCAGCGCGAGAAATAGAGCATGGCCTTGCTCCGATCGCCGTCTTACGACGAGCCCTCGTCCTTCACCGGCTCGCCTTTGGCGCGCACGTCGGACACCATCTGCCGCATCTGCCGCACCCGCACGCCGTCCGCAACCTCCACCTCGAGGTGATCGTCGTCGACGACCTTGGTCACCTTGCCGACCATCCCGCCGGAGGTCACGATGGTATCGCCGCGGCGAACGTTCTTGACCATCTCCTGGTGCTGCTTCACGCGACGCTGCTGCGGCCGCAGGATGAGGAAATACATAATCACGAAGATCAGAACGAAGGGCAGCAGCGAGACCAGCATGTCGCTGCCGCCGCCGGCGGCCTGGGCGTAAGCAGGCGAAATGAGCATCGAGCGTCCTTCCGGCCGATGACCCTTGCGGCATAAGGGACATCGCGGCGTTCCCTTGATCGGCGAGCCGCTGAAATCGGCGCGGACTATACTGGCCGCGGCCTCAATTGCAACGTCGCGACCGGGCGCCGAAGTGCGACGATTTTGCACCTCGACGAGGCCGCTTGCGGGCCTGGCGGGGCCCGGCTAAGGGTGCGTGGCCAAACAGGAAAACGTCCGCGATGCGCGACAAGGTCGATCTCGACGACGGCGCCCTCCTGGCCGCGCTTGAGCGCATCGCCGCAACGCTGGAGCGGCTCGCGCCGCGGACGTCGGCGCCGGCGGACTTTGCCGCCGCCGACGCCTTCGTCTGGCATCCGGCGGCGCGCGAGCTTGCCCCGGTGCGGCGGGTCAACCGCGTCCACATGTCGCTGCTCAAGGGCATCGATCGCGTGCGCGATACGCTGGTGGAAAACACCGAGCGTTTCGCACGCGGGCTGCCGGCCAACAATGCCCTGCTGTGGGGCGCCCGCGGCATGGGCAAGTCGTCGTTGGTCAAGGCCGTGCATGCCGCGGTCAATGCCTGCGCGGCAACGGCGACCGACGGCGGCGGCCTGAAGCTGATCGAGATTCATCGCGAGGACATCGAGAGCCTGCCCGACCTGATGGCGCTGCTGCGCGGCGCGCCGGGGCGATTCATCGTGTTCTGCGATGACCTGTCGTTCGATGCGGAGGACACCACCTACAAGTCGCTCAAGGCGGTGCTGGAGGGTGGCATCGAGGGCCGCCCCGAAAACGTGATCTTCTATGCCACTTCCAACCGTCGCCACCTGATGCCGCGCGAGATGATGGAGAACGAGCGCTCGACGGCGATCAATCCGGGCGAGGCGGTCGAGGAAAAGGTATCGCTGTCCGACCGGTTCGGGTTATGGCTCGGCTTTCACCGCTGCAGCCAGGATGAGTATCTGGCCATGGTGCAGGGCTACGTCTCCCACTACGGCATCCGCCACGATGCCGAGGCGACGCGCGCGGAAGCGCTCGAATGGGCGACGACGCGCGGCTCGCGCTCCGGACGGGTGGCGTGGCAATACGTGCAGGACCTCGCGGGACGGCTTGGCGTCCCACTTTCGGAGCCGGCCGTCCCGCGCTGATCAGTACCGCTTTGTTCGAGCGACGCTGATCGGGGGGCAACGCTTGAGGTCAATTGCCCGACAGATACGGCATGGGATCGACGGGAGTTGATCCCTTGCGGATTTCGAAGTGCAGCTGCGGCGAGTTCACGGTTCCGGTCTGGCCGGCGAGCGCAATGATCTGCCCGCGCTTGACGGTCTCGCCGCGTTTCACCTTGAGCTCGCTGGCATGCGCGTAGGCGGTCACATAGCCGTTCGAGTGCCGCACAAGCAGCAGATTGCCGTAGCCTTTGAGCTCGTTCCCCGCATAGGCGACGATACCGTCTTCGGCCGCCTTGACCGAGGTCCCTTCGGGAACCGCGAGATTGATGCCGTCGTTCTGCTGGCCGTTGGTCTTGGCCCCATAGCCGGCAATGACGCGGCCGCGGACCGGCCAGCGGAAGGACGGAACGGCGCCGGTGGCCGCGGCCGCTGGATCCTTGCCCGCCTCTGCCGCGGCGTCGGCGGCCGAGGTCGCGATGCGTGCCGTGGCGACTTGATCCGGCTTGGTGGCCGCCCTCGCGTCTGCCAGCTTTTGCGCGGGCGCGGACTTCTGCGCGGCGGCAGCAGGCTTGGGCGGCTGCAGCGTGCCCTCCGGCTTGGCTTGCGACGGCGCCGGCGTGTTCGCAACGGTCTTGATCTTCGACTGATCGACGCCGGGGATCGTCAGTCGCTGACCGATGCGCACGCTGGCGTCGTGCTTGAGACCGTTCGCCTTGGCAAGCTCGGAACGCGACTTGCCGTAGCGCTTGGCGATCGAAATCATCGTTTCCTTGGGTGCCACGACGTGCACTCCGGACGGCTGCGGAGCGCGCGCGGGAGCCGCGGCGGTGCGCGGCTGGGCTCCCGTAGACGAGCGGGCGACCGACGGGGGCGCCGGCAAGCCGCCCTGCGAGCCAGCCAACGGCTGGGACTGGACCTGCCCGACCGGCGCGGATTGCTCCGAGCCTGTCACGTCGCTCGGAGGCGTGTTGCCGCGGATGATCGAGCCGGTGAAGGGATTGTCGTTGAAACGACCGATGTCGGCGCTGCAGCCCGCCATTGCTGCCGAGATCGTCACGAGAACGGTCAGGCGCGCCAGGGCCGGCGGCCGGAAGGGCCGGAAGCAAGGCATGTTGATACTCGCACGCTACAAGGGAACCTAAGCGGCGAGTAAACACGCGGCGAGTAAACAAGGCTTTAAAATTCTATATTAGCCATATCATTATGTCCCTGTTAATCCCGGCAGCCCCTAAAAATCAGGCGCTTCTGGCAGTTACTTGACTGGCTGGTCCCTCCTTGTCACGCCCTGTTTTTGGAAGTTGGTTAGCAAAATGGTTAGCAAATTGGTTAGCAAGGTCGCGCCCAAGCTTCACGGTAGCAGCACACGGCACCGAACGCGCCTTCATGGGCAGCCCGCCTCGAAACGACGCCCACCCATGTGTCCGGCGGCTGATCGAACACCTACCCCGACCCCAAAAACGCACCAGCGCTCAAATGGCGGGGTCGGATTTGGGCTCGCTCGCCGGGTGTTCCCGTAAGTGTGCCTTGGGTGGTTCGGGCGCGCCAAGGTCAACTGGTACATCAATTGCACCATCGCCACCTGCGCGCCAGCGGTTTCAACGATGCCGGCGGCGATGTAAGCATTGGCGCCAACAGGCAAAACCGGCTGCGCAACCAATTCCCCCGCATTTCGTTGCATGTCGGCAGAAGCCTGCAACGAAATGGAGTCGCCAATGGGTCGCCGGCCGCTCGGCAAGGTGGCGATGTCGGTGGCGGAGCGCAGCCGACGCCATCGGCTGAAGCACGCCCGCACCGAAAGCCAGCCGCAAGCCGTCGCCTCCATCGCGCGGTCGAAGCGCACCTATCGGCATGCGACCGTCTGTCCGCATCGCGACTAGCGCAACAAATGCTGACCAGTTGGCACGGCTTGCGCCCGGCGTCGGGCGACGCATGCCTGTGCATCGGATGCGGACGCTGGAGCATCGTCGCCGCCGATCACGGCCAGCTACGCCGGCCGCTGGCAAAGGAACTGTGAACGCGCGCGCGTCGGTCGCCATGGTCGCCTCAGTTGAAGATCTCTCCAAGTTGGCGCGCTTCCAAAATTTCGGCCGCTGGTGCGTTTTCGGACCCGGCCCGCCGTGCCGCTGCCGGCGGCTCGGAATAATTCACGACGGCCAAATGCTGCCGGGCAGCGCCCCGTCAGTGTCCCAGGGGGTGTCCGAATGCGCATCCAGCCCGCGAAAAGCCTGCGGGATCCGCAGCCCCTTAAAGGCGCTACGGTATCTCAGTGTGAATTTATTGGCCAAAATAATTTAGGTCTGACCGCGAACAAAAAGAACACCGCTGCGGTCGCGGCCAAGTACCACCACCCGTGTTATCTTGATCGACTGACCACAATTATTGCAACAGCAATGGTGCTCGTCACCGCCCGGACAATAGTAAGGCCAAACTGAGGTCCTTGCGGGGATCTAAAGATTGCGAGCCAGTTGTTTCCACTTGCCGCAATAACCGCATCCCGGGCAAGGAATTGAGTTGAGTTGGTCGTACTCAAGCGGAACGAATAACAGGCTCGCTCCCAATTCGAGTTGTTCGGGCCTAGGTTGCTTGGGTGCGCGCGCCAACGCCTCGTCCAATGTAGAGCACAAATCCATTCAAGTTGATTCCTTGCGGCGACAGCCGTTATAGACATGGTCGCCATCCTGTGATGTCGCCATAGATGGACGCAGCGCAAGGAAGAACCTACGCTGTGTTTCGCGGATCGCTTTGTTCACGACGCCCGGACCAATGTCGCCGTGATGTTGCTCAAGCTCGTGCGCGACCGCCCGCAGGAAGTCATCACGATGTTGAACGGCCAACGGCTGCGCGAGCAACACTGCATCGAGTTCCGCATCGCTTAGAGCGATAGGCATCAGTTCCCCCGCTTCCGCTTCGCCTCAAGCGCAGCCAGCGGGTCAGGACGCCAGCGCGATATCCCGGTGCGGCATTCCCGCAGCAACCTCGCCGCTTGCACGCGCCCATCCATGTGATGCCGGGGTTGCGGGTCATCCGGATCATCGATGGCGCATGGCGGGTCCTGCCACGGCTTGAGGTCAGCGTCCAATTTTGACACGAAAAGGCAGCGAAGCGCGAGACCTCGGTGCGATCGCTATTGGCGAGCATGCTGTCTATATGCCGCCGGTCGTCCTCACTCGGCGCCCGGTAATACTTGATCGCCAGTTCGAGCGCGGCGTGATCGGCGACAAGATCAACGCTCAATCACTGCTCCTGGTCCTCACGGCGCTCCCCCTCCAGGTTCATTCTCTCGTAATAGCTCACCGCCGATGTCGCCGCCTTGCGCGTCGGATTGTTCGGCGCCCGCGCCTGTGGCGATAACCGCAAGCGCATGCTCAGGCCCAGCATGTTTTTGATCGCGGCCGAATGAACTCGTAGCCAGGGCGAAACATCCCCATCGATCACTGGCGCTCGCGCCAATTCGGTCGCAGCTTGGCGCTCGACAAGAACCGCGCGGACATAAGCGCAAAGCAGCGGCAGGTCCGACACCTCGAAATGGCTGGACTTGGTCGCCAGCACGATATCTAGGAAAGCGCGGCGTTCGGATTCGCTCAATTCAGCCGGCGGGCTTAGTCGGGCCGCAGTCCCGGCCGGGTTGAACGCCGTCAGTGTCGATAGCGCCGCGCTCGACTGTCGAGGCATGGGGGTCGCCCTCGGTTTGGGCACTATTAGTAGCGCCGCCAGATCGCGAAACGCAAATCGGGCAAATTGCCCAATTTTGGGCGGTTTGGTCCCGGACCATTTTTCGACAGGTTGCACACTTCGAGGGGGCGCCGAGCCGTCGCGGTCGAACCTCACGATTTTGAAAGCGCCCCCCGGCCCGTTTTCGCGGATCGAGATCGCGATGGTGCCGCCCGGACGGATGCGTCTGCGATGCAGCGTCAGCTTTCGCCACCTGCGGACATGCCGTCTATTGGTCCTCGGCAGCAATGGGCCACAAGGGGCTGTGAGCAGATGCAGCAAGCTGTATCGCTACTCGATCACCTCGTCGGCGCGGCCGAGCAACATCCACGGAACCGTCAGGCCGATCGCCCTGGCGGTAGTCAGGTTGATCACCAGATCGAACTTCGTCGGCTGCTCGACCGGAAGCTCGGCCGGCTTTGTCCCGCGCAGAACCTTGTCGACGTAGTCGGCGGAACGCCGGTGCAGGTCCACGAAGTTCGGTCCATAGGACATGAGGCCTCCGGCTTCGACGTTCTCGCGTTGGCCGAACATCGTCGGCAGTCGCGCGGCCAGCGCAAGGCTGCTGATACGAACCCGGTTGGTGACGACGAGCGGGTCGGCACAAACATACAGCGCATCCACGCGCTCCTTGAACGCCTCGAAGGCGGGCGCGATATCCTCCGCCCGCCGGACTTCCGAAGGGGTGACCTCCAGCCCGAAAGTGCGAGCGATTGGCAGCAATTCGCGCATCTCCACCACGGAGACGGGAGCGCCGCCGTTGCCCAAAATCGCCAACCGCCGGAGCCCGGGCACGGCTTCGCGCAAAAGTTCGAGTTGTTGCCGGTCAGATCGGTCGCCTCGATCGAAAGGCCGGTGACGTTGCCACCCGGTCGCGCCAGGCTTGCGACCACACCGGTCCCAACTGGGTCGCCTGATACCGCAAACACGATCGGAATTGTGGATGTCGCCTGTTTTGCCGTAAGGATGGCCGCAGTTCCTGCTGTCACGATGACATCGACCTTGAGCCGTACGAACTCGGCCGCGATCTCGGCGAAGCGCTCGTTGCGCCCCTCGGCCCAGCGAACCTCGATCGCGATGCTGCGACCCTCGACCCAGCCAAGCTCGCGCAGCCGCTGCAGAAAAGCCGCGAGCCGGGGGCCCTCGGCCGCAGGCGTGTTCGAGCCCAGGTATCCGACCGTTGTCCGCTTGGCCGGCTGCTGCGCGCCGGCCGCCAGCGGCCACGAGGGCGCCACGCCGAGCAGCGTGATGAAGTCGCGCCGCTTCCATTGATGGAAATGCATCCGATGCCTCACGCGGGAGGAGCGCGTCGCAGGATATCGGATTGCAGCGCGCCAGTCAGCGGGCAATGGAGTTCTGCTCCGGGTCAACAGCGACGGATTGGTCCCACTCGCAACAGTTCCGCTCATCCCCCCAATAGCCGACATGCAAGCGGACATGCGCTGGCTTCGCCTTCGGGCCAACGGCCGCTGCGGAGAATCCCAAGAGGTAGAAGCAGCTGCGCTGTGATCAATAACAGGCCGATCGAGTTCAGCGATAACTGGCATTGCCGAGGCTGAAACCGCAACGTCAGCCCCCTTAGCGTCAACGTCCTTCGGTGAACACGTAGTTGAGCCAGCTCTTCATTCGCAAGAGAATGCGCCGGATGATCGCGAACATCTGCCAATGGTCCGTGTAAGCTGCGACTTGGCCGACGGCACCTGCGGACAGATTGTATGGGGACAGGTCATCGAGGGCTCGGGAAGGGGTTTGACGAAGGCGCATGAACCTGCTCGATCTCGACGTTTTCTTGCACAAGCCGGCCGGAACGCGCTGATCGCCGAATCTGGCGTGTCGCTTGCATGGTGGCCGGGTGCAGCTTGTCAGGGGGCTTGCGGACTCGCTAGGCTTGCTGTTGCGAAACGTGGAGACCGGCCAAGCCCGGTCAGGGGAGTAGATCCATGATCAGTCAATGGAATTCCCGGCGCTCCGCTGTCTGGGCGGGCGTCGCTCTGGCGTTCGCCTTCGCGACTTCCGCCGCGCATGCGCAGGACGTCATCAAGATCGCCGCCGGTGCGCCGCTGACCGGCCCGCTCGCCAAGCAGGGCCAGGAGGTGGCGAACGCCGTGCAGCTCGCCGTCAACGAGTGGAACGCGAAGGGCGGCGTGCTCGGCAAGAAGATCGAGATGGTTGCCGCCGATGACCAGGGCAACCCACAGGTCGGCGTCGCGGCCGGCGAGAAGGTGGCGGCCGATCCGGCCGTGCTGGGCACCGTCTGGGGCATTACCAGCAGCACCTGCATCCCGGTCTCGGAGGTTCTCGATCGCGTCAACCTCGTCTTGATCACGCCCGGCTGCAGCAATCCCAAGGTCACCGACCGGGCGTTGAAGACCGTCAACCGGCTGTGCGCCCGCGACGATTTCCAGGGCCCGGCCGGCATCATCTTCCTCGTCAACGAGCTCAAGGCGAAGAAGATCGCGATCTTCGACGATGGCACCACCGGCCCGCGCGGCGCCGCGGACGAGGCCGAGAAGCAGGCCAAGGCCATGGGCGCGACGCCGCTGCGCTTCGTGATCCGCTCCGGCGACAAGGACTTCCGTGCCATCCTCGGTACGGTGCCGAAGGACGTGAATGCAATCTACGCGAGCCTGTGGGCGCCCGACGCGGCGCTGATCGCCAAGCAGCTTCCCGACGTGGGCATCACCGCGCCGATGATCGGCCCCGACGGTCAGTTCGAGCCGGTCGACTACATCCAGGCCTCCGGCGGCGCCGCCGAGGGCAACTATGTGACCTTCTTCGTTCCGGACATGAAGAAGATCGCCGGTGCTGAGGCCTTCGTGAAGGCATTCGAGGCCAAGCACGGTGCCATCAGCTCCTACGGCCCGCTCGCCTATGAGGCCGCCAACATCCTGCTCGAGGCGATCAAGCGTGCCGGCAAGGCGGATCGCGCGGCGGTGCGCGATGCCGTACGAAACATCAACGGCTACAAGGGCATTCTGGGAATGCCGATCAGCTTCGACGAGAAGGGCGACGTCGCCACCCCGTCGCTCTCGGTCTATCAGGTCAAGGGCAAGGGGTTCGAGCTCGTCAAGACCGTCTCGAAGTAGTTGATCTTCGCCCATGTCGCTGCTCGAGGTCTCCGGCCTGCGCAAGAACTTTGGCGGGCTGGAGGCCATCCGGGGATTCGACATCACGGTCGATGCGGGAAAGATCGTCAGCCTGATCGGGCCGAACGGCTCGGGCAAGACGACGATCTTCAACCTCATCACCGGCCTCCTGCCCGCCAGTGCCGGCCGCGCAGTGCTCGACGGCCGGCACGATCTGCTGGGCCGCAAGCCGCATGCGATCACCGCGCTCGGCGTCGCGCGCACATTTCAGAACCAGCGCCTGTTCAACCAGATGACGGTCCTGGAGAATGTCTTGGTCGGCCGGCACTGCCGGTCGAAGGCGGGCCTGGCCGGGGTCGTCTTCAGCTTGCCCTCCGCCCGCGCCGAGAAGGCACGGGTGATCGAGGAGGCCAAGGAGCTGCTGGCCATCTTCGGGCAACGGCTGCTGCCGCGCGCCGATCGTCTCGCCTACTCGCTGTCCTACGCCAATCGCCGGCGCCTCGAGATCGCGCGGGCGCTGGCCACCGAGCCGCGCCTGCTCCTGCTCGACGAGCCGGCCGCCGGAATGAACCCGACGGAATCGCGCGAACTCATGGCGGATATCCTGCGCATCCGCGACCGCGGCATCACGATCCTGTTGATCGAGCACGACATGACGGTCGTGCGCGGCATCTCCGACCGCGTCGTCGCCCTCGACCACGGCGTGAAGATGGCCGACGGCGATTTCGCCACCGTGCGCCACAACCCGCAGGTCGTCGAAGCCTACCTCGGACGCCGCGCCGGCCATGCTTAGGCTCAATCAGGTCGTCACCCACTACGGGCCCATCATGGCGCTCAAGGGCATCGACCTTCACGTCGACCGGGGCGAGATCGTCTGCCTGCTCGGCGGCAACGCGTCCGGCAAGTCGACGACCATGAAGACCATTCTGGGCCTTGTGCGCCCGACCTCCGGCACGGTCGAGTTCGAGGGCCGCATTCTTGACGGTCTTCCGACCGGAAAGATCGTCCGTCAGGGCATTGCGCTCGTTCCCGAAGCGCGCCGCATCTTCGGCCGCATGACGGTCTGGGAGAATCTGATGATGGGCGCCTATGTGCGCAGCGGCGAGCCGCAACGCGAGATCGACGGCGACATGGAGCGCGTCTATGGTCTCTTCCCGCGCTTGCGCGAGCGCACCGCCCAGTATGCCGGAACGCTCTCGGGCGGCGAGCAGCAGATGCTGGCGATGGGCCGGGCCCTGATGGCGCGCCCAAAGCTGCTCCTGATGGACGAGCCCTCCATGGGGCTCTCGCCCGCCTTCGTCGACCAGGCCTTCGACATCATCCAGGAGATCAACCGGCAGGGCACGACGATCCTCGTCGTCGAGCAGAATGCCAGCGTCGCCCTGTCGATCGCGCACCGCGGCTATGTGCTGCAGAACGGCCGCATCGTGCTCGCCGACAGCGCGGCGGCGCTGCTTGCCGCCGACG
The DNA here is from genome assembly GCA_963788095.1 of uncultured Alphaproteobacteria bacterium. GTDB lineage: Bacteria > Pseudomonadota > Alphaproteobacteria > Rhizobiales > Xanthobacteraceae > CAVTXS01. The sequence continues at coordinate 90,682 of CAWBFP010000051.1, forward strand.
ACGTGCGCCGCGCCTATCTGGGCGAGGACTGACCGATGGCGGACCTCATCTCCATTCTTCCCCAGCAGCTGGTGTTCGGTCTTGCGCTCGGTACGGTGTACGGGCTGATCGCGCTCGGCTACACGATGGTGTACGGCGTGCTGCAGATGATCAACTTCGCCCACGGCGAGGTGTTCATGATCGGTGCCTACATCGGGTGGAGCGTGTTCGCGGTACTGATCGACTGGTCGGTCGGCGGGCTACATCCGTTGTGGGTCCTGCCGGTTCTGCTCGCCCCCGCCATGCTGCTGTGCGGCGGGCTCGGCATGACGCTGGAGCGCCTCGCCTATCGGCCGCTCTACATGCGCGGCGCAACCAGGCTCGGCCCGCTGATCAGCGCGGTCGGCGCATCGATCTTCCTGCAGAACTTCGTGATGCTCACCATGGGCGCGCGCATGAAGGTCTACATGACCAATCTGGTGTTTCCGCGCACCTGGCGGTTCAACATTTTTGGCGTCAACGTCTCGGCATTGGTGATCGTCATCGTCGTGGTGTCGCTGCTGCTGATGTGGGGGCTGGTCGCGCTGATCCAGCGCACGAGCCTCGGCCGCGCGATCCGCGCGGTCTCGGAGGACCGCGAGATGGCGACTGCCCTCGGCATCGACGCCAACCGCGTGGTCGGCCTCACGTTCTTCCTCGGATCCGCGCTCGCCGGCGCGGCCGGCGTCCTGGTCGGCCTCTACTACACGCAGATCGATTTCGTGATGGGCTACTCGGCCGGCCTCAAGGCGTTCACCGCGGCGGTGCTCGGCGGCATCGGCAACATCAAGGGCGCGATGCTCGGCGGCCTGCTCCTGGGCGTGATCGAAAGTCTCGCGTCGACCTTCATCAATCCGGCCTTCAAGGACGTCGTCGCCTTCGCGGTCCTGATCCTCACCCTGGTGTTCAAGCCGGAAGGCATTCTGGGCGAGAAGCTCGCCGACTGGAAGAAGATATGATCGGGGAGTGGCTCAACCGATACGGCCTCTTCGTGCTGCTCGCCGGCGCGGTGGTCGCGCCGCTGCTGGCGCCCAACGACTACGTGGTCGGCGTTCTCGCCCGCATCTGTCTCTATTCGCTGCTTGCGCTCGGGTTGAACATCGTGGTCGGCTTCGCCGGACTGCTCGACATCGGCTACGTGGCGTTCTTCGGCATCGGCTCGTATGCCTATGCGTTTCTCGCCTCCCCGCATTTCGGTCTGCACCTGCCGTTCGTGCTCGCCATGGTGATCGTCACGCTGGCGAGCGCCACGTCGGGGATACTGATCGGAGCCCCGACCCTGCGGCTGCGCGGCGACTACCTGGCGATCGTCACGCTCGGCTTCGGCGAGATCACCTATATCAGCCTCGTGAACCTCGATCGGCCGATCAACATCACGGGCGGGCCGAGCGGGCTGATCTCGATCGACCCGCCGTCCTTCTTCGGCTACGTGATCGAGCGGAATATCGAGTACTACTACCTCTTTCTCCTGACCCTCGGAGCGGTGGTGCTCGCGTCGGTGCGGCTGCGCGATTCCAAGGTCGGCTGGGCGTGGCAGGCGATCCGCGAGGACGAGCTCGCCGCCGAGGCGATGGGGGTCAACACGACCGTGGCGAAGCTGCAGGCCTTCGCGATCGGCGCCTCGATCGCGGGCTTCGCCGGCGGCCTGCTCGCGTCCTGGCAGCGCTCGGTGTTCCCCGACAATTTCCTGTTCCAGGAATCGATCAACATCCTCGCAATGGTGATTCTTGGCGGCATGGGAAACGTGCTGGGCGTCATCCTGGGCGCGACCGTCGTCGTCGCATTGCCGGAGATTTTTCGCGATCTCGCGCTCTACCGGCTGCTCGCGTTCGGCGCGATGCTGATGGTTCTGATGATATTCCGCCCGCAGGGGTTGCTGCCGGCGCGGCCGGCCGCCGAGCGCGAGATTGCCGAGGAGTCCACGGCGCCCACCGCCCAGCCCAAGGGCGCGCCAAAAACCTGAAAACAGGAGGCTTTGCGTGCACACGGTCGTGCTTGGTGCCGGTGCGGTCGGGGTTGCGACCGCACACTACCTCAACCGCCTCGGCCACGCGGTGACCGTCGTCGAGCGCCAGCCCGGCGCCGCGCTGGAGACGAGTTTCGGCAATGGCGCGGTGATCCACGCGAGCGAGGTCGAGCCCTGGTCGCAGCCGGGGATGCCGCTCAAGATCCTCAAGTGGCTCGGGCGCGAGGATGCGCCGATGCTGCTTCGCCCCGGCGCGCTGCCGCATGTGCTGCGCTGGGGCACGGCCTTCCTGAGCAATTGCGCGCCAGACCGGTTCGAGCGCAATGCGCTCGCCAATCTGCGCCTCGCGCTCTACAGCCTGCGCTCGCTGCAGGAGATCGGGGCCGAGACCGGCATCGCGTATGACCGGGCGACCCATGGCGTGATCAAGATCTACCGTGATCCGGCATCCCTCGCGGTAGGACGCCGGAATGCCGCGCATCTCGCCGAGCATGGCCTGGTCTACGAGGAGCTGTCACCGGAGGAATGCGTCGCGCACGAGGGCGCGCTGTCCGAGACAGCGGGATCGCTGGTGGGCGCGCTCTACTTCCCGCGCGACGAGGTCGGCGATTGCCACAAGTTCATGCAGGGCCTGGCGCGCCATGCGCAGGAGCGCGGCGTAAAATTTCTCTACGAGACGACTGTCACCGGGCTCAGGCGGCGGGGCCGCCGTATCGCCGCGGTCTTGACCTCGCAGGGGCCGGTCGAGGCCGACAATGTCGTCGTGGCGCTCGGAAGCTTTGCGCCGGCCCTGCTGCGCCAGGTCGGCGTCGACGTGCTGATCTATCCGGTGAAAGGCGTGTCGATCACGGTCGCGCGCGCGCCGTGGAACGATGCGCCGACCCACGCGATCATCGACGATGCGCGCATGTTCGGCCTCGTGCCGGTCGGCGACCGGCTGCGCGCGGTCGGCACGGCCGAGATCGCCCGCTACGACGCGACGCCGAGCCCGGCGCGCGCGCAGGCGATCATCGAAAAAGTGCTGCAGACGTTTCCGGGCTTTTCGCGCTGCTATTCGCCCGCGACCGCGAAGGTGTGGGCGGGCCTGCGCCCGGTATCGCCGAGCGGCGTCGGCTACA
>CAWBFP010000052.1:0-25160 GCA_963788095.1 uncultured Alphaproteobacteria bacterium
GGGCTACGGTTGGTGCCGCCTATCGCAGCGGCTCCGGCTCGCGGCTGACGCCGGCGAGCAGGTCGCTCAGGCCTTCACGCCGCATCCTCCGCACGTCAGCCGGGCGATCGACGTCCCACAGCTGGGCGGGCTCGCGCCACGACAGGCCCAAGTGGGTGAGGCGCCGGCGTGTCTCCGTCATCACGGCGTCGGTACTCCAGGCCATGTCGGCGAACAGATCCGGTATCGGCCTGCGCATGCCGATCAAGATGTAGCCGCCATCGTCGGCTGGAATCACCACCACCTCGACGCCGCTGCGCAGCGCCTCGGCGGCGTCGCGCAGATGTACCGCCGTCAAGGTCGGACAGTCGGTGCCGATCACCAGCGCCGGACCGTTCGCCTGCACGAGTGCGGCCAGCATGCGGCTGCCGAGATCGCCGGCCGGCTGCCGGGCGAGCGTCAAGGAACAGCGCTGCGAGAGCTCGCGAAACACGGGATGGCTCTCGTCCGGGTCCGTCCACAGCGTCATCGGGCCGGTGGCGGCTTGCGCCGCGGTCTCGACCGTGCGGCGAATGAAGCGTTCCTGCAGCGACGCTGCGCCGTCGACCCCCAGCATCATGATGAGCCGCGTCTTGACTGCGCCCGGCACCGGCGCTTTGGCGAGGATCGCGATGGCGACGAGCTCAGGACTGTCGGGGGACATAACCGTATCGCCGCGCCAGCGCCTCGGGCGCAACACCGAAGAAGAAGGCGAGCCGCAGCCGCCACATCAGCAGAATCGTGCGGATTGCCCCGCGCTCGTCCCAGCGCCGTCCGGAGGTGACGACCGCCGGCGCGAGGCGGAGCGGGGGCGAAACCCGCTTCAAGCGCTGGGACAGGACGATATCCTCCATCAACGCGATGTCCGGGAAACCCTGCGCCCGGTCAAATGCCATGCGCGTTGCGAACATCGCTTGGTCGCCGGTGGCGATGCCGCTCAGGCGCGAGCGCACGTTCATGGCAGATGCGACGAGCGGAAGCAGAGAGCTGTGCCCTTCGATCGCGACGTTGAAAAACCCCCAGGCGCGGCCGGAGCGCGCAAGTCCTTCGCGCACCAGCCGGTCGGCCTCGGGTGGCAGACGCGTGTCGGCATGCAGGAACATGAGCACGTCTGCGCGCGCGACCGCGGCGCCTGCGTTCATCTGCGCGCCGCGTCCACGCGGCGCACTGATCACCTGCTCGGCCAGCGGGCGTGCGCGCTCAACCGTGTCGTCGCGGCTGCCGCCGTCGACCACGATCACCTCGCCGCCGCGCGCCCGCAGCGGCGCAAGGCGCGTCAATGTGTCCGCGATGGTGCTTGCTTCATCCAGCACGGGAATGATGACCGACAACGCGGGCATGTGTCAGTGTACCCGCGACGTCCGCTGCTGCAATCGCATGCGAGGGTTGATCGCACAGGTTGCAGCGGATCCTGCCCGCGTTTCGCGTTTCATTGCCCGGTAGGTAGTGTCTCAGTTTGAAATCCGCCGCCCTTGACGCGCGCCCCTGTGCTAGCATGTTGGGGGTCGGGGTAGCAGATGGACGCGGAGTTCTACCGTCGCAAGGCCGAGGAGTGCCTCCGGGAGGCCGAGGCGGCCACGGACACAAAGGACAAGGCGGCGTGGCTGGACAGGCAAAGACTTGGCTTAATCTGCTAGACCAGACCGGCAAGAAGCCGAAGGAGTGCCCCGAGACCCCAAAGGCGGGAAGCGCCCCGCCGACGTGATCGGCAACGCGGTCCACGTCATGCGGGTCGCGACGGGGGAGATTGAGGAAGGCGAGCCGACGCGAAAAGAGGGGCGCGCAAGGAAGGCTGGCGCGAAAGGTGGACCCGCACGGGCAAAGGCTCTTATGCCAACGCAGCGTTCGGAGATTGCCCGGACGGCCGCCAGTGCGAGATGGAAGAAGGGTAGCTAGGCCGCAGCCGCCGCGCCCCTCCGGGCGGGTCGCTTTCGTCGTCTTCGTCGAGTTCCCTCGCGATCTTCATCTCTTCGATGTCTTCTTCGAAGTTGAAGGGAACTTGTAGGGGGTCCTCTTTGGGATGGGTCGCGTTGTAGCGGTCCACCTTCATCGCCAGCGCGAAGCTTACGATGCGGATGCAGATGCGCCGCTTCACCCGGCTCACGAATGCGTTCTCGAAGAAATTCGAGAACCACATGCACATGGTCGCCCTGTACACGGTCTGGTACAACTACGTGAAGCAGCACAAGAGCCTGAAGGGGCTGACGCCCGCGATGGCTGCTGGCGTCTCTGATCGGCTCTGGTCGATGACGGACCTTGCCGAGATGGTCGAGGCGACGCTGCCGAAGCCGGGCAAGCGCGGCTACTACAAGAAGCGCGAGCCCGCCGAAAATTCAAACTGAGCGAAGTGGATGGTTGTATGAGAAAGCATCATCAGGGACTCGAAGGCCGCATCGTACAGGTCATCGATGGTCCGTTTACTGGTTTTCGGGGCGAAGTTAAGGAAGTAGACGAACAGGCCGTCAAAGTGGACGTTCAGGCATACGGCCGCGTTACCCCAGTGGACTTGGCACTCAGGCAGATCGAATTGGTGCCAGAAAATTCAAACTGAGACACTACCGCCCGGTAGATGAAATTGACATTGTCAACCGATCCTGCGACGCTAGGGGCCTTACGATAGGCACACGTGCGGAGGCTACCCGCCCGGATTTCTGTGCCGCCTAGCCTTGCAGAGTCAGAACAAAAAGGCGGACACGCGAGCCGCCAAGTGACAACGAGGCGCTTGCCTGCGCGGTCGACGAACGAGCGCGCGTGTGTGGAGCGCAGGTTTGGCATCGGAGGGTTTGCCATGGCCAAGTCGCCGGCACGCGGCGCCGATTTCGTCGCCAAGATCGTCAAGGATCCGAAGAATCCACCCAAAACCATAATGCTCACGGGCTTCCTCGGAGCATCCTCCGAGCCGGGGCATACGCGGCTCTATTTCGATCCGCATCTGAGCAATTACGTCGAGGTTCCCGACGATGCGATTCTCCACACGCAGGAGGCGCCGGGAGAAGGCGGCCTCGAAGCGACGCATGTCTGGATCAGGCAGGACGCGCAGCTGATCTACGGCCCGGCCGGCGCGGAGCGCCCGAAAGGCACGTTCCTCGAAGGCCCGATCATGCAGGCGCATATGCCGGCGGCCGCGGCCGCGGCAGCAGGCGGCGCGGGCATTGTCGCCCCGGCCCCGAACACCGCCAATCCGGCATGCGTGGCGCAGCCGTCAGTTGCCATCATCTGCCAGAGCGCCGCGGTCGTGTGCCAAAGCCTGCTGGTCCAGTGCCAGACGCGGCAGCCGGCTTGTATCACGGCCCCGACGCTGTGCTGCACGGTCCCGATTCATTTCTGTCCGCCGCGCACGCCGTTCGTAGACTGTCCCCCGACCCCGCACCAGCCATGCCTGACGGTGCCGGCGATCTGCCAACGCACGCCGTTCCTGCCCTGCGTCACCCAGCAGTGGCCGGGATGCGGGCCGCTGACGCTTCCGCCAGCATGCGGGCCGGTGACTTTACCGGCACAATGTCCGATCCTGTCGGCTCCGATCGCCTGCCCGTCGTTTGGGCCGTGCCCGTCGATCGCCGGTTGTCCGTCGCTCGGCGGCTGTCCGATCGGTCCCGAGACACCGATCGTGCAGCCGGCTGCGGAGGCTGCGTGGCAGGCGGCGGCAGCCGCGGTGGCGCCGCAAGTCGCCACCGCGATTGCGCTGCGGCTCTGTCCGGCTCGCCTGGGCCGCGCCTGCCCGCGAACACCGGACTGTCCACGGGCCATGCAATTCAGGCTGCCTGCCGGACGTGAACGCATCATATCGCGTTGCCCAACCGTGCAGTGTCACATTGCCCGACTGCCGCACTCTGCTGTGCCCATCGGTGGCGAGTCGTTTGCCCGAGCGTTCCGGTGATCCGCTGCCCGTCGGTGATCGACGTGTGCCTGACCCGAAATCCCGTCAATTGCCAGCTGGCGACCGCGGTCTGTCCGCGGACGCCATTCTGTCCGCAGCCGACGCCGGCGTGCCCGATTCAGACGCCAGCGTGCCCGATCGTGACAGCGGCGTGCCCGTTCCCGACTGCCGGATGTCCGTTCGGCATCGGCTGAAGCAGGCGTGTGACACCATCCGCCAGGCGCCTCGCGCCTGGCGGATTCGTATCTCCCCAGACCACGGTATTGCTGCATGCGCGCCGCCGGCGCCGCCCTTGACCCCGCACCGCATCCGCGGCCGTATGTGACATGCGTTTGAGTTCCGCGCGTGCGTTCGCATGATTCTGTCGCGAAGCAACGTCGTCCATTACCTCGCCGAGCAGGGCCTGCTGACGCCGGAAACGATCGTCGACGGCGACCTGATGGTCGCCGACGCCAGCCGGCGAAACCGTAACTTCAAGGTCATCCGGCGCACGCCAGCCGGGCTATTTCGTCAAGCAGATTCAGACTGGGATCCGCAGACGGTCGCCACCCTCGGCACCGAGGCGATGTGCTACCGGCTCGCGCGCGGCATGCCGGAATTCGCCCCGCTCGCCGCCTCTGGTGCCGCGCGACTTCCTCTACGACTTCGCAGCGGCACGTGCTGGTGACGGAGCTGTTGCCGGACGGCGAGGCCTTGTCCGATCACCATCGCCGTCTCAACGCGTTTCCGCCCGAACCGGCGCAGATGATCGGGGCGCAGTTCGGTCGCTTGCACCGCGAGCCGACGCCCGCGCTGGAGGGACGCCCGGAAGCGGCGGCATTTCGCCGCCAGCCGCCGTGGATCCTGTCCGCGCACCAGCACGGCATCAACCTGTTCGCCGCAATGAGCGGCGGAAATGCGCAGCTCCTGCAGATCGTGCAGAGCTATCCGGATTTCCAGCGCACGCTCGACGAGCTGCGGGCCGACTTGGCCGCCGACCGGCTGACGCACGGCGACGTCAAGTGGGACAACTGCGTCGTCTATCGCGCGGCAGAAAACGGCGCGCTGGCGGTCAAGGTGGTCGATTGGGAGCTCGCCGACATCGGCGACTCCGCTTGGGACGTCGGCGCGTTGCTGCAGGCCTACATTTCGTTCTGGGTGCTGTCGATGCGCATCGGCGCCGACATGCTGCCGGCGCAAATGGCCGACACCGCCCTTTATCCGATCGAGGCGATGCGGCCGTCGATCCATGCGTTCTGGCAGGCCTACGTCGAAGCCCGCGGACTCGATCAAAAGGCCGCCCGCGTTCTGCTGATCCGGAGCACGAAATGCGGGGCGGCGCGGATGATTCAGACCGCCTACGAAACCATGCAATACGCCGCCCAAATTTCACCCAACGCACTCGCCCTCTTGCAGGTCAGCTTGAATGTCCTCAAGGACCCGGAAGAGGCGGTGAAACGGCTGCTGGGATTGTGACGATGCAGGCCGCGCTGAAAGCCGAGTTGTTGGATATCCTGCAGGCGGTGGCGTTTCCGGCTCCCGGAACGGTCGCGCTCGCTGGGCGCTCGTCGCCTTATGCCGGCGCTTCCGGCCAGGTAGCGGGCATAGCGCCGGCCGCCAACCCCGTGGTCACGCAGTTGCAACAGCAGCTTTACGAATGGTGCTATTGCCGCCGCTTCGGCACTCCCGGCGAGAGCGCCGTCGCCACGGCCACGGATCCCGCCTTCGTTGACGCGCTCTCGGCCGCCAACACCAGCCGCGAGCGCTGGGACCGAGGCTGGCTGATCCAGCAGAGCCTGCCGAGTGGGCAGATCGTCGCCGTCAAGGGTGCCATGACCCGCCTGCTCTGGCCCGGCGAGTTCCTCGGGCATGGGCCCCCCGGGACGCCGCCCAGTGCGGGCAACCAGATCTCGCTCTTTGCGCCGAAGGAATCGCGGATCGCACAGCCGGGCTTCTACTTCGCGTTCAGCGAAACCTTGGCCGATCAGCAAGACGACGTCGGCATGGTGCGCCTGTATTGGAACGTCAGCGCGAACGGCGCCGCCGCGCTGATCGGCGGCGTGACGCGGGAGCTCAACCGCTTCGCGGTCCCGTTCCGATTCAAATGCCTGTCGCTGCCCGGCCTGTTCGATCGGACCGATGCGGCCGTCCTCTACGTCGCCAAACGGCACTATCGGCTGGTGGCGGCCCTGCTGGCGCAGGTGTACCGTGACGCGCGCCCCACGCTCAAAGCCGCGACACCGCTGTTTGCCAAGCGGTTGGCCGATGGCCTCGGTTTCGCCGAGGACCCCAAGACCGGGAAAGCTTCGGGACCAGCCGTTGCCGCCTCGTCGCCGAAGCGGTCTGCAACGCCCATGACCGCGGCCTCGATTCGGCTGAAGCGCGGTTGGGCAAAGTCGCGGCCGCGTTTGCGGCCGCCGGGCTGTCGCTCGAACGCCCCTACCTCAATCCGGGCTCGGTCGATCGGTATGAGTTCGAGGAGCGTCGCGCGGCATGACGGCACCTGGCGGCGACGCTTTTCTGGAGACCGCAACGTTCCTCGGCAGGCGGTTGTGTCGCGATGCTTTGTGGGCGGGAGAGCGCTGCAATTGGCTCGGCGATTCCATGGAATTCGTCGAGGGGGAGTGGCGAGTGGTGCACCGCGCGCTCGGGCCCGACCTCTACGGCGGGACCAGCGGCGTCGCGCTGTTCCTCGCATCGCTCCATCGGCTGACTGGCGAGCCGCTGTTCCGATTAACGGCCGAGGGGGCGATCGCGCATGCCCTCGCGCGCGTGGAGGAAATCCCGCCGCCTCAACGTCTCGCGTTCTATGCTGGCGGCACCGGCATTGCCCACGCGCTCGCGTCATTCGATGCGCCTGCCTCCGTCGACAGGGCGTTGGAGCTGATTGCCGCCGCCGCGCGCGAGGTGCGCGATCCCGGGCTCGACGTGATCAGTGGAGCAGCAGGTGCCATCCCGGCGTTGATAGATCTGCAGCGCCACCGAAAGGGCGGCGACCTACTCGCAATCGCAATCCGGCTGGGGGAGCACCTCGTGGCGACCGCCCGCAAGAGCGATACCGGCTGGTCGTGGAATACTCTCGAGGGGCAGAGCACCCGCGATTTGACCGGGTTCTCACACGGCGCGGCCGGGATCGCGTGGGCCTTGCTGGAGCTGTCCGCCGCTACCGGCGACGCGCGCTTCCGTGAAGCTGCCGAACGCGGCTTTGCATATGAGCGGCAATGGTTCAGCCCGGAGCACGATAACTGGCCGGATTTTCGTTCGATCGCCGCGCCCGCCGGCGGGAGCGACGCACCCGGGTACGCGGTGGCCTGGTGCCACGGCGCCCCGGGCATCGGGCTTTCTCGCCTGCGCGCCTTCGAGATCCTCGGCAGCGATACGGCTCGCAGCGAAGCCGAAGCGGCGATCCGCTCGACCATGCGGGTGCTGACCCATCCGGCTTTCGGGCCGCAAAGCGACTATGCGCTTTGCCACGGCCGCGCCGGCAACGCCGAACTGCTGATCTACGCGGCGGAAGTGCTTGGCGACGAGACTGCGCGCGCCGCCGCCGAGACGGTCGGCCGCCAGGGCATCGAGGCCTTCTGCCGCCACGACCTGCCGTGGCCGTGCGGGGTACCGGGCGGTGGCGAAACCCCGAGCTTGATGCTTGGCCTCGCCGGCATCGGGTACTTCTACCTGCGCCTCTACGATCCAGCGGGCGTGCCGTCAGTGTTGCTTGTAAAGCCCAGGGAGCCGGTGCGACCCGCGGCCCGCGACGTCAAGGCGCCGCGGTCGCGATCGGAAGGCCGAAACCGAGCCGCCCGAAGCCCGGAAGCTTCACGGCCGGCTGGCGCAGGTCGACGCCGGCGACGAGACCGAGCACGTTGACCTCCAGCCCTTCGACCCAGCCGAGCTTGATGCCCAACAGTCCCCACAGGTTCAGCTCGATGCCGGTGCGGCTGTCGCTCAGGCCGAAATAAAAGGTGTCGTCGCGAAAGTCCTTGCCGATCGCGTTCGGCGGCAGGGCGACGCCGAGCTCCGGCACCGCGCGCAGCACCGTCGCAACGAACGTGTTGCTGTTCGGCCCCGGCCACATGCGATAGTCGCCCGCGTGGGCATAGCGATAGGCCTTGACCGCCGCCTCGACCTTCGGGATCAGCGCCGACGCCTGCGCGCCGCGGACATCGGCCACGATGTGCGGGATGTCGCCATACCAGCGGCCATCGGCCGCCCAGCCGTTCAGGCGCACCGGAGTGCCCCAGCCCACGACGTCGTAGCGCGCCCACGTGCGCGCGCCTTCGCGCTTGAGCACGATCCAGCTGTGGACGGCGATCAGGCCCTTGAGGCCGCCGGTCCGCCCCGAGAAGACCAGCAACCGTGCTTCCGGATGCTCATCCGGTTTCGGAAGCATGCCGACGCTCGACCAGTCCGCATCGCGCCAGCTGCGCGGCCGATCCTCGACCAGGAACAGCGCGGCACGGGCGGCGATGGGGAGCAGGAACAGGGTGAGAATGGCGGCGATGATCAACTTGACGCGAGCTCGCATGACGCGCGCAATGAAGGCATGGTTTTGGACCGAAATATGACCGGTTCGCCGCGTCCCGGGCGAACGAGGCAAGGCGACAGGCCATGAGCAATCCGGTGCTGGTCGAGGCCGTCCGTGCTGGGAGGGTCGAGAGCCGTCACTGTGGCGCCGTTGCGGTGCTGGATGCCGACGGCAAGACGGTGCTCGCCCTTGGCGACGTCGCGCAATCGATCTATCCGCGCTCCGCCGTGAAGGCGCTGCAGGCCTTGCCGCTGGTCGAATCCGGTGCCGCCGCGCGCTACGGCTTCGGAGACCAGGAACTGGCGCTTGCCTGCGCATCGCACGGGGGCGAGCCCGACCATGTGGCGGTCGCCGAGCGGATGCTGGCGCGGGCCGGCCTCGACGTCGCGGCACTGGAATGTGGGTCGCACTGGCCCCAGCACCAGCCCTCCCTGCAGGCGCTGGCACGCGCCGGCGCAAGCGCGAGCGCGCTGCACAACAACTGCTCCGGCAAGCATGCCGGGTTTTTGTGCGTCGCCTGTGCGACCGGCGCCGATCACCGGCGCTATGTCGACCCCGATCATCCGGTGCAGCGCGCGGTCAAAGCGGCGATCGAGGCGCTCGCCGGGGTCACGATCTCCGACCCGCCTGCGGTCGACGGTTGCTCGGCGCCGAACTGGCGGGTGCCGCTCGCCGCGTTGGCGGGCGCCTTTGCGCGGTTCGGCGTCGGGCAAAGGCTCGGCGCCGAGCGCGCCAAGGCCGCGGCCCGCCTGCGCGCCGCCTGCGCAGCGCAACCGTGGTTCGTGGCGGGGACCGGCCGGTTCTGCACCGCGGTCATGGAGCATTTCCGCACCCGCGTGTTCGTGAAGACCGGCGCCGAGGGCGTATTCTGCGGCGCGCTGCCGGAGCTCGGTCTCGGCATCGCCATCAAGTGCGACGACGGGGCGAGTCGCGCGGCCGAGGTCATGATGGCTGCGATCATCGCGCGCCTGCTGCCGCTCTCCGAGGCGGATCGCGCCGTGCTCGACCGGTTCGTGCAGCCGAAGCTGCGCAATTGGAACCGCATCGAGGTCGGCGGGCTGCGACCGACTGCGGAACTGTCGGGCTGACGCGAAAGTCAGCACACCGCCGCATTCGAAGCCGAAGTGAGCCGGTAAAGGGCGTGCCTGCGAAGCGGATGACTTTCCGGTATTGCAGGATGGCCGAAATCCTCAGCAGGATTGCGGCGCATCCCAAGTCGCTCCATGACTGCTCGCGAGCGCTGGTTGGTCACAGATGTGTAGGAGACGACTTCTGGGAGCGCGACGGTATCAAACCCGTGGGCAGCGGCCAGTCGGGCCGCTTCCGTTGCGTAGCCGTGTCCCCAATGCTCGAAAGCCAGACGCCAGCCGAGTTCCACACAGGGCGTGAAATGGGCGGGAAACGTTTTGACGGTCAGTCCGGCGAACCCGATGAAGCGCGCTACATGCGGGACCTCGATCGCCCATAAGCCAAAATTGTGTTTGTTGAAATGCTCCTGGATGCGATCGACCATCGCGTCGCTTTCAGCTCGACTGAGGCGACGCGGAAAAAATTCCATGACTTGCGCATCGGAATTCATTGCCGCAAACGGGTCGCGATCCTCGTCGCGCCATTGACGCAGGCGGATGCGGCCATTGGACAATGTCGGAAAGGGATCCATCGCGGTGCATCCGATACGTAACATACGCTGCCGAGTTTTTTGCGATCAAACATTGTCGGCGTGCGTCAAGGCACGACGGCGAGCCCCGACGGCATTCGTCCAGCTTGTGACCATGCGGCGTTGGCTGCGCGCGAATGAGCCCCACGCCTAAGCTAAAACCCCGAGCCACGCCGGTGTCCCGGACCGCAACGGAGGCGATCGTTAATGCGGACGGACGCCTGCGACGAGCCCGAGCAGGATCGCCTCGCCGGCGCGCACCAGGTCCGCGACGGTGGCCGCGCGCTGCCGCCCCCGCCGTCGGATCACCGGGGAGCGTCGCACCTGCGGCACATGAATGAAGACGACGCTCGGAAGGGCCGGTTCGAGCTCGAGCGCTCGCCGATACGCGTAGTTGCAGAGGTAGCCCCCCGCGTCGCAGGACAGGCGGACGGGTACGCGCATGGTGCGCGCCGCCGTCAACAGGCGCGCGAACGGCGCGCGTCCGCGCACCGTCGCCCCCGCGCCCGGTCGGATCGCCGCGAGGTCCGGCAGGTGGCCGGCGACGTCGGCGAACAGAAGCGAGCGGCGGTTGCGCGCGCGCGTCTCGATGCGGAGGTAGGGCGTCCGGGCAGCGAGGCCGAACATCAGCAGCACTTGCGGTCGGTGTCGCGCGATGAGCTTGGGCAGCTCGCCGTCGACCGCCGCATAGCTGGTGCGAAACACGTGGCCGATCAGGCGCAAGCCGGCGAGCGCCGGCCGACGGCGACGCAACAGCGCGGTGACGACCGCTCCTGTAGGGTTGAACGGCGCCCCGGGGAACGGGCCAAAGCCGGTGATCAGGACGGTCAGTGGCAAGCGGCCGGGCAAAGCATTGCCGCCCCGAACCGGCCGCCGGGCGCCCCTCTGCAGATCCTGCCGTGCGATCGCATCCATAGCGACCAACCCCTGGTTCCGTGCATCTGGCCCTTCTCGAACCCCTTGTCCACCGCGGCGTCAAGGGCCGGTCGCTCACTGCAATTTCGCGCGGTCTTCGGGTTGAACCCGAGCATGTCGCGTGGCGGGGAGGCGTAGGTCATGGCCATGCCGTCGACCTCGACGCAAACATGCCCTGGACGGCGGTCCGGCAGTGGAAGCGCACCCCATTGCGGTTCCGCTCGAAGAGATTTTTCACACACTCGATCCATATTGCCGCCGGACCGGGGATGAGAGCTCATGCTCGCTGGTAGTGCACGGACCGCGCTCGACGCGCTCAACGCGCTTGGTTGGACGGCGCAGGCGACAAGCGAACCGCGACCGTTGCCTCAAGCCATCAGCGATCGCTATCCCGCGATTCCATCATCGCTGCGTTCGTTTCTCGAACACATCGAGACGTGCATGCGCGGCGATGAGCAGGTGTGGTTTCTCACCTCCGCCGACTATGCCGGCGACAGCGGGTCTTCGTTTGCGTGGAATGAGTGGGAGACGCTCGAAAACGAGGACGCCGACGCCGAGACAAGCGTCGCAATCCGTACCTTCTGGAACGCGCATCTGCCGATCCTTCAGTCGGTCCAGGGCGACTATGCTTATTTGGCCGTGTGCGTCGATAAAGCATCGCCAAACTATGGGTCCGTCGTTGAGGGCTATCATCCCGATTTTCGCGAGACGAGCACGCTCTGCCGATCGTTCGATGAGCTTCTAAAGCAGATCAAGGAATTGAAGAGCGGATCGCTCGAAGGCGAGCTTGCAGCCCTCATCATGCACCCGCATAACGAAAGATGGCTCGAGCAGAATTGCGGCAGCCGCCAACGAGGTGTCTTTGCCCGATTGCTAGAACGAGTCCAGTCGTTACGCCTGTTCGAGAGCTATCGCGTCGGTGTGGTGGTGGAACGACGCCTCTCGCGCCCGCTGTGGGCCTGGGAAAACTGGTCGCAGATCATGCCGCCGCTGAACTCGGTGATTTCGGGGATCGACACAGAAGCGGTCATTCGCCCGCGCCAAGCCGGAGACCACGACGACTGGCTCTCCTTTGGACCATTGCCGTGGAACGACAAGAACAATCGGACGTGGACGACGAAATATCTCGCCGACCCGAGCCTTGTGGGAAAGGTTCACTTCGTAGCGACCGAGATCTGGGCTCCGAGCCGCGCCATCGCGTTCGAGCGGCGGCGGGGCCCGGAACTGTTCTGTATGCTCGATCGCGACGAAGCAGCCGACACGCAAGGCTTCGTGCTTGCGATCCGCAAGGATGTGCTGAGGCGCGTCGACATCGCCGCCGATGAGACGATCTTCTCCGTGCGTGAATTGTTCACACCGCACGACTGCATCAACTTCGACCGCCGGTGGGGCGAGTTCGGCCGGTTTGGACCGACTTGGTCGTCAGCGGACTGGATCGGACCGGATCAACGGACCTGCTGCAATGGGCGAAGGACCATCGAAAGCATCACGTTCGGAGCTACCGCTGGCGGCGGTCCATGGGATGAGCGCAAACCACCGGCGCGCCCGTCAGGGGGCGCACCGAGCGAATCTCTCTGTTGCACCGGAGCACCGTGGCCGGGTCGCGGCCATCGGAGGCGCCACCGGCCCTCGATACTTGCCCGGAAGCAGCTGAAATCCTGGCGCAATAACGCCTTATTTACCTTGGAGGACTCTAGTTCCAAACGGACAGGGGTTATCAGCCGAGGGGACGCCATGCGGTTGCGCGACATCATCGCGTTGACGACGCTCGCCGGAGGATTGGCACTTGCCGGTTGGGCGGCCACCGGGATCAGCAGCTGGGCCGTAGTTTCCATTGACATCGACGACAACATACCCGCCGCCGCCGCGGCCGCTCCGGCATCCCCGGCAATGTCGGTCTATGCCAAAGGTTTCCAGAGGGAGCCGCCGAGCGCCGCCCAGTTGACCGACTTGTCCCTGTTCAATCCGCAGCCGATGCAGATCGAGCCGGCAGTGCGCGGCGTGGTGACCGCGGCCTACCAGGCTCCCAGCGCGCGGGTGGAAACGGCTCCACCGGCCGCCCAGCCGGTGCCCCAGCCGCAGGCGCGGAAGCTGGTCGATATCAAAGAGCCCGGCGGCTTCACGGCGGCCCAGGTGGCGCGCATCAAGGCGAACCTGCGGCTCACGCCCGACCAGCAGGAATATTGGCGCCCGGTCGAGCAGGTGCTGCTCGAAATCGTCAGGGACACCGCGAGCCAGAAGGCCACCGGCCGCAGCCGCATCACGATCAGCGCGGAAGCTTCCCAGCGCCTCTACTGGGCCGCCGGCCCGCTGCTCATGAGCCTGCGCGAGGACCAGCGGCGCGAGGCGCGCAGTCTCGCCCGCTCGATGGGGCTCGAGAAGGTCGCTTCGCTGATCTGACGCACGCTGCATCGACTTTGACTCGTCATGCCCGGCACCCGGGTCCGGCATTTTGGCCGGCCCTGGCGTAGGACCTTGTGCCGGGCATCCCCGTCTTGCTTCTTTTCGCGCGCTCGCAATAAGACGTGCATGGCCGGGACAAGCCGGGCCATGACGGATGGACGGTCAACAGCTAATGCCGCCGGCATGATGAACGCGGCAAACCGCGCTATGTCACAGCCCCAATAGCCTGGCGGTCTGTTCCACCGCCAGCGCGGGCGAGAGCCGGCCGTCGGCGACCGCGCTTTCGATCTGTTTCAGCTTCGCCTTGAGCGCGCGATCCGCATGCAGGCGCGTGCGAGATTACCAGAGCAATTGCAGCGCAAGCCAGACCATTGCGCCGAGGTCGACACCGAGCGCAACGATGCCAAGGCACAGAGCGACCCGGTCGCCCATGTCACTGGGCGGGCGATAATGGTCGTCGATCATGCGCCGTAGGTGGGCACACTCGTCCTAGTAGCCACCATTCCCATTCGGCTTATTGGCGGGCGGGAATAAATCTTTGGCAGATGCCCACAAGTCAGACGGCGTGCCGACCCTCTTTCTCTTCGGATAGAGCTTTAGCCTGGCGCCGAGGCTTCTCGTCCCCGCGCCGAGGCGGCGGCCGGCTTGAGCCGTGGGGATTGGGGAAGGGCCGAAAGCCAGAATGAGCAAGAAAGACACAGTGTCCGTGAAGGCGTCGCAAGACGGCAAGTCTGTTGGCCTGACGATTACTCAATCGGACGGGAAGGTAGCCGCCGCAAAGCTAGCTGCCGAAAAAATTGGGACACTCGTTCTGGCATTGCTGGCTGCGGGTGTTGATTGCGCTGGCCGAGGCGGCCCAGTTGCTGCCCCGCCTGCACAAGGAAGCAGCCCACAGCGGTTACTATACGTGAAAGCAAAGGGTGTTGCCTTGGTGGAATCGGATACACCTGACGTAATCGGGATAGTTTTTGCCATCGGATCGACGGAGCTTAATCTAGGACTACCTCGGGCAGCTCTAAAACCGTTGGGAACGGCGATTTTAGCGTTGACTGCGGATCAAAAACGGCCGCAGTGATCGCAATCTTTTGCTGCGCCACACGACGCGCTTTAAGTGGCCCAGGATGACTCTGGATTCGCGTTCCAGCGCGGCGCATCAGACGGCGGCAAACGCCTCAGATTCACCGCCGGTCAAATCTGACTCGGAGAACGGCAATATAGGTGCGCCGCCAAGGTGCGCCGCAACGGCCCGCATGGTGATCTTCTCGCGAGGGACGAGTACGATGTCGTAGGCATAGGGGGAGGGGGTTATAATGCTGGACTCGCTTCGCACGGTCACCGCGCTTGCCTGCCTGCTGGTTGTCGGGCCGGCGCACGCCCAATCCTATCCATCGCGTCCGATCACGCTGATCGTGCCGTTCTCCGCTGGCGGTCCGACCGATACAATCGGCCGGATCGTGGCCGAACGGTTGGGCGCCGCGCTCGGTCAAACCGTCATCGTCGAGAATGTAACTGGAGCAGCCGGCTCTCTGGGTGTGGGGCGCGTGGCTCGCGCCGCACCCGACGGCTACACCCTGAGCATCGGGCACTGGAGCACACACGTCGTCAATGGTGCGGTCTATTCGCTGCCCTATCACGTGGTTGACGATTTCGAGCCGATTTCGCTGGTTGCCAACAATCCGCAGCTCATCGTTTCGAAGAATGCCGTCCCGGCGAAGGATTTGCGGGAACTGATCGCTTGGCTCAAGGCTAATCCGGACAAGGCAACGCAGGGCACGGCAGGGTCCGGAAGCGCCTCGCATGTTGCCGGCGTGTACTTCCAGGCTCTAACCGGTACGCGATTCCAGTTCATACCCTATCGCGGCGCAGCGATGAGCCCTCAGTCAAGCCGGATGGAGGGCTTGACATTTCTCCCACTTGGGATGATCCTACTTGGGATCAATGGGACAAACCGCGAGCCATGCAGAGCGCGAGTGCAGAGTTGCGAGACGCGAACGCTCGGACCGATCCGCCGCTGCTTCCGTTCGAGCGGGCGCCGATCTACCTCGTGCGGCGTCTGCACCAAATCTGTACCGGCGCGCTTGCGGAAGTCCTCGATGGGGCGCTGATGCCGCTCGAATGGGCCGTGCTGACGCATGTTCATCGCAAACCCGGGCTCGATCAGAAAACACTCGTCGAGTCGGCCGGCATCGACCGTAGTCATACCAGCCGCATCGTTGACGAGCTCGAACGCAAAGGTTTGCTGCAACGTAAGGTGAACGGTCACGACCGCCGAGCCCGTGCGCTTGTCGTGACGCAGCGCGGAGCCGCGGTGCGTGCGCGGCTGCGGGTGCGCGCGCTCGCGTCCCAAGAGGTTGTGCTCGCGCCGCTGACGGATGCGGAGCGCGAGATCTTCTTCGATCTGCTCAATCGTCTGATTGCCGCCAATGCTCGGTATGCGCGCCCGGGCGCCGACCGACGCAAGCGACATCCGACCAAATCCCTACATGCGAAGCAGAGGAGGGAGGCGTCATGACACGAACGGCATTGATCGCAGCAAGCCTGATCGCCCTCTTCTCCACGCCGGCCCATGCGCAGATGGATGTGTGGCCCCAACGGACCGTGCGCGTCATCACGCCGGTGGCAGCCGGCGGTGGCGTCGATCTGGCGGCACGCCTGTTCGCCGAAAAGCTGTCATGGCGGTGGGGTCAGCCGGTCGTGGTCGAGAATCGTCCGGGCGGTGACGGGATCGTAGGCGTCGCATCTTTCATTGCTACCAAAGACGACCACACGCTCCTGTTCACCCTCAGCGCCACCATGGGGGTACACCCAGTCATCAACGACAAGCTTCCGTTCGACCCATGGCGTGACCTGGCGCCGATCGCGCCAGCCTGCAACGTACTGATCGGTTTCGCTGCGACGCGCGCGGTGGCGATCGAGACGCTGGCAGACTTCGTCGAGCAAGCCCGCAAGGAACCGGGTAAGCTGAACTGGGCAGCCGGCCCTGGCCTGCCACAGTTCGTAATGGGGGCCTTCCAGGCGAAGAGAGACCTGCAGATCACGCCCGTGTTCTATCGCGATGCCCGGCAGCCGGTGCAGGACCTCGCGGAAGGGCGCATTCACCTTTTGGCAACTTCGCTGGCCACCCTGCTGCCGCTCGCGCAAGCAAGCAAAATCCGCCTGCTCGCGATCAGCGGCAAGGAGCGTGCCGCCATCGTGCCGGACGTGCCGACTGTGCTCGAAGCTGGCTATCCGGAGCTGAGCATGGACGGGTTCGTCGGCTTCTACGCCCACGCCGGGGTTGCCGACGACGTGCGCACCAGAATTGTGGCTGACGTTCGCGCAATCGCGGAAGACCCGCAGATTCGCGATCGAATCAAACCGGCCGGGCTAACTCCACGACCCGGAACGACGGCGGAGTTCATCGCTGCGTTGGAAGAGCAACGCGCGCGGATGATCGCCCTTGCCCAGCAAGTCCGCCTGCCGCTGGCTGGGCAATGAGTGCAGGCAGCCCGTCGGAGGAGTTGCTGCGCCTCGTGAACGGCTATCGGATATCGCAGGCGCTCCACGTCGTCGCGACTCTCGATATCGCCGACCGGTTGGTTGGCGGTCCGCACACTGCTGGCGAGCTCGCGCGGCAGACCGGCACGCATGCCGATACGCTCTACCGGCTACTGCGTGCCGTAGCGGCGATCGGGGTCTTGCACGAAGATGTCGAGCAGCGCTTCAGTCTGACGCCCTTTGGCGAAGGCCTCCGGTCGGACGGCGTCGAGGGCATAAGGGACTGGGCGGTATTCGTCGGGCAAGCGGCCAACTGGAACACCTGGGGGCAACTGCTGCACACGGTGCGGACCGGAGAGAGTGCCTTCCGTTTCGTCCATGGGACCGATGCCTGGACGCACCGAGAAACCCATGCCGAAGATGGCAAGGTGTTCGACCGGGCGATGACGGCGATCTCGGGCATCGTTGCGGATGCGATCGCAGCCGCCTACGACTTTTCGTGTTTCAATCGCATTGTTGACGTCGGCGGCGGGCGCGGCGTGTTGCTCAAAGCGATCCTAGACGTGCATGCAGGCCCGCAGGGGGTCCTGTTCGACCAACCGCACGTCGTTCGCAGCGTCGGCGAATCGTTGCGGGGCAGCAGTCTCGGTCGGCGCCTCACGGTGGTCGGGGGCAGTTTCTTCAAGCACGTGCCGCCGGACGGTGACGCCTATCTGCTCAAGTCCGTGCTGCATGATTGGGACGACGCGTCCGCCTCGACAATCCTGCGAAATTGCGCCGCCGCCATGTCGCCACACGCACGCCTGATCCTGATCGAACGGCTCGTCGGCCCGCCCAATGAAACGGCGGACACCAAGTTCACCGACCTGCACATGATGATCTCGCCCGGCGGCCGCGAGCGCAGCCGCGCGGAGTTCGACGCGCTGCTCGCGGCTGCAGGTTTAAACTCGAATGCGTCGTGTCTACCGGAACATGGCTGAGCATCATCGAGGCCGGGCTCAAAGGCGGGGATACCTAGACCCGGATGAGATCAAGCCGGATCGCGAGCAGCTTGCGATCCTGCGCTGATTCCTGCGCAAGCGGGATTCAAGGGCGTATGTTACTCAGCGCTACAGGCCCAACAGCCGCGCGGTCTGATCCACGGCAAGCGCGGGTGACAGGCGGCCCTCGGCAACCGCCGTTTCGATCTGCTTCAGCTTGGCCTTGGTCGAGCGATCGACGTGCAGGCGCGCAAACACCCGCTGCTCCAGCATCGTCCACATCCAATTGACCTGCTGGTCGCGCCGGCGCGCCGCGAATTCGCCCGATGCGGTCAAGCGCTGCCGGTGGTCCAAAATTTTGCTCCACAGCTCCGCAATGCCGCTGCCGGTCAGCGCCGAATACGTGATCACAGGCGGCGCCCAACTTGCCGAGCGCGCTTTGAGGATATGGAAGGCGGCCTTGTACTCCGCCGCGGCCGCCTTGGCGCGCTCGACGTTGTCGCCGTCGGCTTTGTTGACCGCCAGCATGTCGGCAAGCTCGATCACGCCCTTCTTGAGACCCTGCAGCTCGTCGCCGGCACCCGGCAGCATCAGCACCAGAAAGAAATCGGTCATGTCGGCAACGGTCGTCTCCGACTGGCCAATTCCGACGGTCTCGATCAAGACCACCTCGTAACCCGCCGCTTCGCACAGCAGCAGGGTCTCGCGCGTCTGCGCCGCGACGCCGCCGAGCGTGCCGGCGGTCGGCGAGGGGCGCACAAAAGCGCTTGGATCATTGGCGAGGCGCGCCATCCGGGTCTTGTCGCCGAGGATGGAGCCGCCGGTGCGGCGAGAGGACGGATCGACCGCCAGCACCGCGACCTTGCAGCCCTGCTCGGTCAGGAAGGTTCCGAGCGTATCGATGGTGGTCGATTTGCCCACCCCGGGAGCGCCGGTGATGCCGACGCGAATGCCTTTGCCGGTGAGCGGCAGCAAATCCTGCACCAGCCGGTGCGCAGCTTCCCGATGATCCGCCCGCTTGCTCTCGACCAGCGTGATCGCGCGCGCCAGCGTTGCGCGGTCGCCGCCGCGGATGCCATCGGCGAGGCGGGCGGGATCGGCCGTAACTTTGCTCGCGATCGACATCGGCTACCGAGGAATCACGGGTACGTCCAGGCGCCCGGCGGCCGCGCGCAGCGACGAATCCACGGTGGCAAGATTCAGGTCGAGATCAAGTGCCAGCCGCAGATACGCGGCATCATACGCCGACAGGTTGCAATCGATGGCGAACATGGTCAGCGCGGCGATGTCAGTACCAGAAATCGGTGGAGCGACATTGATGCCGAGGACCGCCAGCCGGTCGCCGAGAAGCGCAATCTCTTCGCGCCGCAGGCGGCCGGTCCGGAATGCCCTCCGCAGGCCATTGGCGATCTCCATCGGCCAATTTGCCGGCACAACGAGCGACTGTCTGGCAAGTCCGTCGAAGGCGTCGTTGGCGGGGGCATGGTCAGGTTCTTGCAGCAGCCATGCCAACACCAGCGAGGCATCTGCAACGATCACGGCCGGCCCTCGTCGATCCAGCCCTTGATCTCATCGATGCTGATGCGAAGGCCGCGCCTGCGCGCCATGTCTCGTATCTCGGCGATTGCCTGCTTCCGTTTGGCGACGATCTCGTCCGATACCTCAACCTCATAGGCGACGAGCTTTGCCACCGGCCGGCCGTGGCGCGTGATGATGACTTCGACGCCTTTCTCGACCTCTTCGACGAGGGCGGAGAGATTGGTCTTCGCTTCGAATATGCCAACATGCTTCATCGGCCCGCTCCGATCTAGTCTAGCTAGACTAGAATAATTGCTTCGCCCGGGCAATGGAAGGCGCACCGGTTCAACAGGCAGGGGCAGCCGCCGGGAAGCTACGCGCGCTGCCGCGCTTGTCGCCTGAGCCAGACGAACACCGGCCACAGCAGTGCGCCGATGGTCAGTGCCGCCAGCACCGCCGAAACCGGCCGCTCGAAGAACGGCAGCACGCTGCCATCCGACTTGATCAGCGAGGTGACGAAGCTCTGCTCCACCATCGTGCCCATCACGATGCCGAGCACCATGGCGGCGACCGGGTAGCCGTTGGCTTCCATCACATAGCCGAGCACGCCGAACGCCGCGACCGTGAGCACGGCGAAAAGGTTGGCGCCGGTGGCGAAGGCGCCGACCGCGCAGCACAGCACGATCACCGGCATCACGGACGCGCGCGGCGCGCGCAGCACGTAGCTCGCCGCGCAAATCATCACGATGCCGAGCGGGATCATGATGATGTTGGCGATGATGAACATGATGTAGATCGCGTACATGCTCGACGCCTTCTCGGTGAAGAGCGTCGGACCGGGATTTAATCCCTTCATGTAAAGGACGCCGATGGCGATCGCCGTGATCGTGTCGCCCGGGATGCCGAACAGGAGCGAGGGCACCCAGCCGCTGGCCAGGCTTGCATTGTTGCTGGCGCCGGCTTCGACCAGGCCTTCCGGATGGCCGGTCCCGAATTTTTCCGGCTCCTTGGACATCCGCTTCGACATCGCGTAGCTCACCCAGGCGGCCATGTCGGCGCCGGCGCCCGGCAATACGCCGATGATGATGCCGACGATGTTGCCGCGCATCAGCGGCCACGGATATTTCTTCGTCAGGGCCCACTGGCCGGCCAGGATGCTCCCGAACTTGCGACGCGGCAGCGGCGGCGGCGTTGGCGTGAGCATCGCGCGCATCACTTCCGAAACCGCGAACACGCCGACCAGCGCCGGTATCACCTCGATGCCGCCCAACAGATTGGTGAACCCGAAAGTGAAACGCGGGACCCCGCCTGGATTCTCGATCCCGATGCAGGCGATCAGGAGGCCGAGCAGCATGCTGGCGATCGCCTTCACGGGCGAGGAGCGCGCCACCAGCGTCGCGCACATCAGCCCGAGGAACGCCAGCCAGAAATATTCGAAGGTCGAAAAGCTGAGCGCCATTTCGGCAAGCGGCGGCGCCAGAATGATGAGCGAGATCGTGCCGGCGATGCCACCCAAGGCGCTGAACCAGAGCCCGGCACCGAGCGCGAGCTCCGCCTGCCCCTTGCGGGTCATCGCATAGGCTTCGTCGGTGTAGGCGGCGGAAGCCGGCGTGCCGGGAATGCGCAACAGCGCGCCCGGGATGTCGCCCGAAAAGATCGCCATCGCGGAGGCCGAGACGATCGTCGCGATCGCTGCGATCGGCGAGAGGTAGAAGGTCACCGGCACCAGCAGCGCCGTCGCCATGGTGGCGGAAAGGCCGGGGAGCGAACCGACCACGAGGCCGTAGATGGAAGCCGCCAGGATGGCAACGATCACGTCCGGCGCGGCGACCAGGCGGAGGGCTTCGATGAACGTATCCATCACGACCACGGCATCGGCAGCCAGCCGTCAGGCAAGGGCACGCGCAGCAGTTTGTAGAAGATCAGATGCACGCCGACCGGCGCGAGCAGGGCCAGCGGGATCGCCAAGCGCAACGAGGCTCCCAGCGTGACGGCCGTCACCAGAACCATGATCGCAGCCGTCGGAGTGAACCCGATGCGATCCACCGTGAATACGTAGAACAGCAGCAGCGCTGGAGGGATCAGCGCACGCAGATACCAGATCGGATGGTGGGGCAAGTCTTCTTCGGGCGAATGGGTGGTGTGCGCAGCAAGATCAGCCTCGGCTTCCTCCTCGAAGTGGTGACCGATGCCAATCGCGATCATCAGGCCGCAAACAGAGAGCCCGATGCCGACCACCATGGGAAAGACGTTCGGCCCCACCGGCTGTCCGGGAACCGGCGGCAGCCGCGATCCGCCATAGGCCGCCAACGCGCCGAGCCCGACCAGAAAGAGTCCCGTGAACCGATCCGCCAGACGCATGCCGATCCTATGATGCGAACTGCGGCGTGGCGGCGAGCACGGCACCCGCCGCTACGCCTAGGAAACGTCAGGCCTTGGCGAGGCCCGCGGCTTTCATCGCCTCGCCCATCTTGCGATTGCCTTCGTCCATGAACTTGGCGAATTCGCCGGCGTCGCCCCAGACCGTGCCGAATCCGCGCGCGTTCATGAAGTCCTTGTAGTCCTTGGAATCGTAGACCTTCTTCAAGCTGGCGGTGAGCTTGTCGGCGATCGGCTGCGGGACGCCCTTCGGTGCCGCAAATCCTCGCCACGCGCCGGTCGAGTAGTCGATGCCCATCGCCTCCTTCAGCGTCGGGATATTCGGGAAGATCGGATTGCGCGCCGGGGCCATGACGGCGAGGCTGCGCGCCTTGCCGGCCTCGATGATGGCACGCGCCTCCGGCACCGAGCACGTCGTGAGGTCGAGCCCGCCGGCGGCGAGGTCTTGCATCGCGGGGGCAGCGCCGTTCGAGGGCACCCACGCCACGTGGTCGGCCTTCAACCCCATCGCGGTGACCCAGCCGACCAGCGCCAGGTGCCAGATGCCGCCTTGCCCGGTGCCGGACGCCTTGAACTTGCCGGCCGGTGCCGCCTTGATGGCGTCGGCGAGCTCCTGCACGGTCTTGTAGGGCGAGTCGGATTTGACCTGAATGCCAGGCGGGTCCTCGTTCATCAGCGCCAGCGGCGTATAGCTCGTCGGCTTGAGCTCCGTCAGCCCTTGCCAGTGCATCATCGAGATCTCGACCGTGATGATCCCGAGCGTGTAGCCGTCCGGCGCTGCGGTGGCGATCGCCGAGTGACCGACGACGCCGGAGCCGCCGGTGCGGTTGACGACGTTGAACGGTTGGCCGAGCTCCTTCTCCAGGACCGCGGCCACGATCCGGGCGGTCGCGTCGGTGCCGCCGCCCGCGCCCCACGGACACACGATGGTGACCGGGCGGGTTGGGTAGTTCGCCTGGGCGAAGGATGGCCGCAGGCCGAGGCCGGCCGCGGCGGCCGTGGCCACTCCAGAAATTGCAAATGTCCGTCGCGTCAGCTTGGTCATGTTTGTTCTCTCCCGGGGGAGCCGGAATTTACCTCCGGCGGTTTTCGGTATGTGCCGGAAGCTAGCGCGCTGCACCTTGCGGTGACAAGGCGCCGCATCGCGACGTTTTGGCTCTCGGCGTTGTCGGTCGACCGCATAGCGTCTAGTTTCGCCGCTCCATCGCCGAAGCAAGGACCGGGCATGCGGGTGAGTAGAGTTGGCAAGTCGATCGGAATGGCAGCTTTGGTGCTCTCGGCCGTGGTGGCGCAGCCCGGCGGTGGCGCCGTCGACGCGGCCGATCTGGTGTGGGAAGTGGAGAACCCGTTCCGCCTGTACCGCCACAGCCGGTCGTTCAAGCTGCACGAGGACGCCTTCAGAGCCGCGCGCGGCGCGGACAGCGATCCGGTTCCGAGCGACATCATTCAGCGCGCCGAGCAGTGCCTGAACGATCCCGATGCCCGCGGACGGCCGATGGCGGCCGCCTGTACGGCGATCGCGCGCGGGCGGTCGCGATCCCATGATCCGCGCCTCGGCTGGGCGGCGCATACGCACGATGATACCTGCTACGACCGGGCCGCGCGCCCGCGCCGCTATCGCGACAGCTGCGAGCGGCAGACCGGGCGCGAGCTTACGCGCGAAGACTACATCCTGCCCGCCGCCCACACGGTGAGCATCGGCTTGGCGCCGGAACGCCTGGGCGAAGCCGCCGAGGGCACCTGCGCCTGGCGGTGGAAGCCGCGGGCGGGCGGCACATGGTCGGCGTCCGCGGCGCGCTCCTGCCGCGAGCGCTTCGTCATCCAGCGCCTCCCGTATGCGAGCGACCGGGCAAGCTCCGGCGCCGCGGTCGAGGTCACGTTGCCGGACGGCCGCACGCTGTCCGATGCCGACATCGCCGTCGACGACCTGTTGGTGATTGCGCTCGGCGATTCCTTCGGCTCCGGCGAGGGCAATCCCGATCGACCGGTGACCTTCAGCGCCGGCCGGGCGATGGACTATCGGCTGCCGGGTCCTGTGGTGGCGTCGATGGAGGGGCGAGGACGCGGGCGGATGCGTCAGCCGCAGTTCGCGCTCGCCGACGACAGGAAATACGACCCGTATGTGCTTCCGCGACGGCTGCTGGAGGATGAGCAAAAGGGTGAGCTATACGATCCGCGGTCGGAGCAGTTCCGTCGCGCCTTCTGGGCGCAATCCGAGCTCTGGCTCAGCCCCGACTGCCACCGCTCGCAGTACGCGGCCCCGTTCCGGGTCGCCCTGCAGCTCGCGCTCGAGGATCGCCACCGTGCGGTCACGCTGGTCCACCTTTCGTGTTCCGGCGCCGAGGTCGGCAAGGGGCTGTTCCTGCCCATGGAGGCGCGCGAGCATTTCGATCCCGCGAAGGGCAAGACCACGGCCGTGCCGGCGCAGTTCGACCAGCTCACCGACCTGATCTGCCGCGGCGGCGGGCGCGTCGAGAGCCCGCCTTATGTGTTGCCGATGTTCGAAGCGGGCGATACGCGGCGCGTCGATCAGGCCGTGCGGATGAAATGGTGCCCGCCGGCCCAACGCAAACGCGGCGTCGATCTTGTGCTCTTGTCGATCGGCGGCAACGACGTCGGCTTCGGTGCGCTGGCCGCCTACACGTTCCTCGACAGTGCCGGCGATCTCGCCGCCCTCGCGCGCGTGCGCGAGGGCAAGCTGCGGTTCGGGCCGCGCGTTGCCGAAACCTACCTGGACGCGCTCGACCTGCGCTTCGACGCGATGCGCAAGGCGCTCGAGGCGGGATTCGGCGTCGCTCCCGCGCGCGTGATCCAGGTCTCCTATGAGCCGATGCAGTACGACGAGGGCCAGCGCCTGTGCGGCAACGATCCGGTGCGCGCCACCATCGGCATGGACGTGCACGCCAAGTTCAGGTTCCACGCCGAGCGCACGCGCGAGGTCGCGGGCTTCGTCGACAAGCTGTTCGATCGGATGCAGTGCATGAACGAGCGGCGTCAGGGCTGCCCGCAAACGCTCCGCACCGGCGAGGGCACCGGGTTTACGCTGGTGACCGACCATCAGCCGGAATTCCTGCGCCGCGGCGTATGTGCGCTCGGCGCCGCCGACCTCGGTGGGCTCGGCACCCGCATGCCGCGCATCGCGATCGGCTCGACCGATTTTTCGCCGACCTCGCCGGCGGACTATCGCCCGTATGCGTCCCGAGCCCGCTTGTTCCGCACGCCGAACGACGCGTTTCTCACCGCCCACACCCATGCGGGCGGGCAGATTCCGCTACTCGACATCCTGCAGCCGGCGATCGCGGCGCTTTACGGCGGCGCCTTCCATCCGACCGCTCAGGGACACGCGCTGGTCGCCGACCACGTGATGCCGCATGCGCGCCGGATCGTGGCGCGGCGGTGAGATCAGTCCTCGACCTGCAAATCCTCGGTCCG